>NZ_QQAW01000005.1 GCF_003350405.1 Gluconacetobacter liquefaciens
GGGCAGAAATTACCCTCATATAGGTAAACCTGCCCAAGTCGGCATACGCCGCCTCAGGGTTTCAGACCGTTCTATGACTTTTCAAACAGTCACTTAGATCAAGTCGCTCGGGCGGCATTCGCGCCATCGTTGTGACGGAACAGGCCGAGCCTGCACTCCAAATCATGTGGAAAACCGGGGCTTCGGCCCCGGTTTTTTTATTTGGACTCGTGTGGTTCGGTAGGCGTGCTCCGGCGTGTGGAAATGTCACGCCGGGCGATCGCCTTAATTGTCCGGCCCTCATGTGCAGATGCGCGTCATTCGAGTGACCGGGCGTGATGCCGGGGGTGTGGCGAACTTTCCTGCTGTCTCATGCGTTTGCAACCGCGCGCCCGGCGCATAAAGCCTTCTTTCGTCGTCGGTCCATTCCTGTCCGCCAGATTCCCTCAGCCGGAGGATTCATGCCCGTCGACGTTTCTGCCACGCCTCGCCTTGCTCCCTTTTTTGGCGTTCGTCTTTCTTTTGCCCGCCTGTGTGTCGCCCTTGCGTTGATGGTGGTCGTGCTGCTTTCGGGCATCGTGCCGCGGCTGGCGCTGGTGCCGATGGCACAGGCGCAGGATCGCGTGCCTCCGGCGCAGGGGGCTGTGGCACCGGATCGTGCCCAATTGCAGCATCTGCTGGATACTTTGGGCGATCCACAACGACGTGCGGCCTTTTTGCAGGATCTGCGTGCTTTGCAGGCGTTGCCGCCAGAGGTCGCCGACAGAAAGACAGATGCGGCAGCAAAGGCGGCCAGCGCGCCACCGCCAGCGGCCACGGCGGATAAGCCTGCGCCGATCGCACTGGCGCCGGGTAGTCTCGGCGCCGTGGCACTGCATGGGCTGGGTGGCATGGCCGGCGCGATTATCCAGCATGTGCGCCATTTCGGCGCGTTGTTCAGCGATCTGCGCAGTGTGGGCATCTGGGGGGAGCGGATGATGGCCCCCGGTGCCCAGCGCGACGGTCTGGTGGCCCTGGCGTGGCGGCTGGGGCTGGTGATGTTGATCGGGCTGGCTGTCGAGCGCGGGCTGGCCATGCTGCTGCATCGCTATCTGGTTCGGATCGACAGAATGCTGGCGACGCGGCTGCCTCTGCCGGTGGCCGAGCCGATCGCCGAGCCGATGGTCGAATCGGAGCATGCGGCGACGGCCCTGCCGCCAGGTGGGAGCGTGGCGCCTGACGGTGACGGGGCCAGCGCCGATCGGGTGCGCGTGCAGGAAGCTACGAGCCGCTGGCGCGCGGCGCGTCTGCTGCGGCAATTGCGGCTGCTGCCATGGGTCGTATTGCGCCTGGTGCTGGAACTGGTGCCGGTGGCCGCTTTCCTCGGGGTCGCTACGCTGATGGCCAATGTCCTGGCCGGGGATGAGGATGCGGCCCTGCCGGCGGCGCAGATCATGATGATGGTCATCAATGCGTACGCGATCGGCCATGCGGCGATCGTTTTCCTCGCCGCTCTGCTTTCGCCACGGCTGCCGCATCTGCGGCCGCTGCCGCTGGGTGACGACATGGCGCGCAGTCTGACGGCCTGGACGACTGCGCTGATCGTGCTGCCTGTCGCGGCCCTGTGCCTGGCTGATGTCGGTGGGCTGCTGGGGCTGTCGGAACCGGGACAGGATGCGATCGGGCTGGTGATCCTGCTGGCGGAACATCTGCTGGTGGCGGGATTGATCCTGAGGATGCGGCGCCCGGTCGCGGCCATGCTGCAGCCGTCAGGCGTGATGCGCTGGCGGCTGGGGCATGGGCTGTTCGACGGGCTGGCCGACCGGTGGTGGATCTTCGCGCTGGTTCTCGATGCGGCGTTGTGGCTGGTGTCGGCGGCCGATCTTCCCGGTGGCTATATGCGGATCTGGCAATTGTGCGCCATCGCGCTCGGGGTGCTGATCGTGTTCCGGGCACTGGCGATTCTGCTGTTCGGGCTGCTGGACCGTACATTCCGGCCCGGCCAGGAGGCCGGGGGCGCCGCAGCCGGCGTGGCCCGGCGTGGCGCGCGTTATTATCCCTATGTGCGTCAGGCGCTGGCGTGGGTCCTGGGGATTGCCGGGGCCGTGACGCTGTTGCAGGCATGGGGCGTGCCGGCCTTCGCGTGGTTCGATGACGGCAAGGTGGGGCGCCGGCTGGCTTCGGCGACCGCCACGGTGCTGGTGGCGCTGGCGATCGGCATCGTCGTTTGGGAATATGTCAACGCCGCGCTGGACCGGCAGATCGGGCGCTATACCAGCAGTGCGCAGCCGGGGCGGGCGATGCGCCTGCGCACGCTGTCGCCGATCCTGCGCACGGTCCTGCTGGTCTGTCTGAGCATCGTGGTGCTGATGACCGTGCTCAGCCAGATCGGGATCGATATCGCGCCGCTGCTGGCCGGGGCGGGAATCCTTGGTGTGGCCGTCGGGTTCGGGTCGCAGAAACTGGTCCAGGATTTCATCACCGGCATCTTCCTGCTGCTGGAAAACGCGATGGAGGTGGGGGACTCGGTGACCGCCGGCGGCCTGTCCGGCACGGTGGAGACGCTGTCGATCCGTACCCTGCGGCTGCGTGCGAGCGATGGGTCGGTGCATATCATTCCGTTCAGCGCGGTCTCTACCGTTACCAACATCAATCGCGGGCTGGGCAATGCCGCCGTCAGCGTCGATATTGCGCCGGATCAGGATATCGATCGGGCCGCCGCCGTGCTGGCGGAGATCGTGCTGGGCATGCGCAAGGACCCCGATCTGGCACCCGGCATGCTGAGTGACCTGCAATATTGGGGTGTGAACGCGGTGTCCTCGCAGGCCGTGACGCTGCTTGGCCAGATCGTCTGCACCGATGCGTCGCGCTGGCCGGTACAGCGGGCGTTCAACCGGCTGCTGGTGCAGCGCTTTGCCAGCGAGGGCATCCGGCTGGCGCGGCCGGCGCAGAGTGTGGAACTGATTCCAGCGCCTTCGGGGCCGGCGGAGGCGGAGGAAGGTGTGCCGGAGAGCGTGGCTCTGCCCGGCGCCTCGGCAGGGGGCTCGCCGCCTGCATCTCGCTGAGTTTTGGGGGTGATGAAGCGTGCATGTTGCCAATCGAGGGAAGGCGACATGCACTTGGTTTTTCAGGAGTTCTCCAGAGTCACTGCTGAGGCGGGACATCAGTGTCTGGCGGGGGGGCCGCGACTGAACTCCATTTTCGAGAATGATATGCAAAAACTGCCGAATAAAACGTGTGTCGTCACAGGCTCCGCACGAGGGGTAGGCCGTGCCATCGCCGCGCGCTTTCATGGAGAAGGCGCCGTCGTGATCGTTACGGATGTCGATGATGCTGCGATTATGAGACTGTTGCGGCAGGAATGGGCAACGTCCGACGGCCCGGCTGAATAATTCCTGACGGCCCGACGCGGGCGAACCCCGACGAGGCATCGGGCATCGGGGGCACGGAGCGCTGGCGCGGTCTGGTCGCCAGCGCCCGTCTGCCGCTGACGGAGGCTTATTTGAGCTGTGCTTCGTAGGCGGCGAGCAGGGTTTGGGTGTCGGTGGCGAGTTTGGTCAGGTCGGCGTTCTTGGAACCGGCAATTCCGCTTTCGAGGATGGGTTTCATTCTGGCGTCGTCGCGCCACAGGTAGCGTATGTAGGCGCGGTCGAACGAGGCGCCATGGAGGTGCTGCATCCGGTCGATGATCTTCTGGTTTGCGGCGGACGGCTTGGGAGCCAGGGTGATGGCGTGGGCTGATACCAGCTTCGCCAGCTTGTCCTGATTGCCGGTCAGGTCCTTGACCATGGTCGCGCCGAGAGTGGCGATGTCGCTGCGGGCGGCGTTGGTCTGGGCGATTTTGGCCAGGGCGATCCGGGTCAGGTCCATTTCGTTGAGTTTCTGCACGAGATCCGTGTCGGCGATCGTGAGGGTGGGGGCCTGTTGCAGGGGGGGGCAGGGGCGGCACGGGGGGCTGGCCGGCCGTGCAGGCACCAAGGGCGAGAAGGGCTGCCGTGAGCGGAGGCAGGGCACGCGATGTGTGGCGAGACAGGAGCGGCATAAGCGGCTTGAGCGACATGAGCGGCAGATTCTCCTTGGATGTCCGTTGCGGTTCTGCGTGAAGGCCGGTGAGGCCGGACGGTGTTTCGAAGGCGCCGTTGCGGAGGACTGGCCGGTCTGGCCTCCAGATCCGTGACGGACGTCCTCCTTGCTGACGATAGGTACCATGATGATAGTGCGGGACGTGGAAGGCAATGGCGAAGTAAAGACGTAATCCTTTTCGTCAAGATATTCGGTGATCGGGCCGTCATGAGATGGCCACAATGCCTGTAACAATGCGTTTCATTGAAAAAGCGACATTTTGTGCTCGGCTTGGGCCTTGCATCGACCGGAAAGAGCGCACTAGGTTCATGCGATAGATGCGCCGTGCCGGGCGTGGACCGATTGATTGTGGGGATAATCCAGGAATGAACTGTCGCACTCTGTGTCTGCTCGCGGTTTCTTCACTCTCTCTCGGGCTGAGCGGGTGCGGATATATGGATTCCCGGGCGGCTCACAAGGCGCAGATCACCATGATCGGCATGACGTCCTATGACCTCCAGGCCTGTGCGGGACTGCCGTCCGCCACCAAGCAGCTCAATGATACGACCCAGATCTTCATCTATTCCGGGACGCATCCGCAGCCGAGCTATGGTGGTTCCACATTGATTCCGGTGGGCGATATCGCCACGACGATCGCGCAGTTCGGCGGCGGCGGCGGGACGACCTGCACGGCCGTGATCCGCCTGGACCATGATCGGGTGTCGGACGTGCATTATGCCGGCGATAACGACGAACTGGTGGGAACGGACGGAATCTGCTCCATCATCACCCGTGGATGTGCCCGCCAGCCGGAAGGCACGATGAAGAGTTCCGCCGGTGGCATCTTCGGCCCGGTTTCGGCCTTCCATCCGCCGACCACGCCGAACCAGTCGACTTCCGCTACCTATTCCTCGCAATCGGGAACGGTCGTTGCCAATCCGGATAAGAAATCGTCCGACCCGGTGATCGTGCCCCGGACGCAGTGAAGACGCCGCAGTGAAGACTACGCGGTAGGCTGCGCGACTGTTCGTAACGGCGGCCCGGCCGGGAATGCCGGACCGCCCGCGTGGGTTATCGTGCCGATCCTGTCGCGCTGCGGTGGGGTGGCATGGTTGCCGCCGGGTTGGGATTGATCCGCTCGATGGCCTGGGTCTGGGCCTTGGTCGTGACCCAATGCAGTTCCTTCTCGGCTTCCGGGACGCTCAACGTGCCGGCATCGACATCCAGGCCGATGCGCAGGGAAGCGAGATCGACCTGTGAAATCAGGTCGTAATTGGTGCCGACGGCGCCCGGGCCATATCTGAGATGGGCGTTGGTGATGCAGGTGAACCGGTCGTAGGCGGTGCCCTTCCTGAACGGGTAGCGGGCAAAACACCGGGAGACGGCTGTATGCAGGTCGCCCTTGCCCTGATCGTCATCCGTACATCCGGCGGGCAGGGCGCAGAGCACGATAACGGCAAATAAGTGCCTTTTCCCGTTGAGCATTATCTGTTCGCCGCGATACGCATCGGGGGGGAGCGGGTAAAATTCCCTGATAAAAAAGACGACGAAGACGCGGAGATCATATTCGATATGCGGGTATGGGGTTCGGAAGGGCGTATGAGGATATCAGGGATATCATCGTGAAACCAACACGTCTTCGGGTTCGGCGAACGAAAACATGAGCGTGTAAGCCAATGATGACCTGTCCCGTGCGTGCGCTCCGCAGCGACGACATTGATGCTGTCGCGCGGCTTTGGCGTGAGAGCACGCTTTCTATCGGCATCGAAGGCGACTTCGTGTCGGACCTGGCGGAATATCGTGAGCGCCTCGAAGCGGAATGGAAGCGGGCGTGGCGTGTCCATGTTGCGTGTGATGAATCCGGAATCGCAGGGTTTTTGGCGTTCGAGCCGGAGGCATCCTGGCTGCGGCAGCTTTTTGTGGCCCCGGCGCGGAAGGGGGAGGGCATCGGGAGCCTCCTGCTCGATGTCGCCAAACGGGAGATGCCCGAGGGGTTCTGGCTTCGCACCAGTGTGGCGAATGGTGTGGCCCGGCGCTTCTATGAGAAGCAAGGGCTGCGAAATATCGGCGAATTTCCGCATGAGCATTGGCCTGTTACAATCGTCCGCTATCAATGGTCCCGCGAGCGCCTGTAACGGTTTGGCTTGTCAGGTTTCCAGAACATTTGACGCATCCCGCCGCTGGGCCGCACATTCTGCTGCCAGAAAATCAATCAGCGCGCGCACGGCGGGGGAAAGTCCTCGGCGGGAAGGAAAGACGGCGTGCACGATGCCCGCGCGCGGCCGCCAGTCGGGCAGGGCCTGGAGCAGGCGGCCCTCCTTGATATCGCGCCAGACCATCATGGTCGGAAGCTGGACGATGCCGGCGCCCGCCAGAGCGGCTTCACGCAGGACGGCCATGTCGTCGGTGGCGAGGCGGGGCGTGTGGAAGATCGTTGCCGTCTGACCGTCCGCGCTTTCGAGAAGCCAGGAATGGCTGGCGGGCGGGGTGTTGAAATCGAGGCTTGGCAGTGTGTTCAGGTCCGCCGGGGAGGCCAGGGGGGCTGCGATCAATGAGGGGGCGGCAACCAGGCACTGCGTGCTGGTGTCGAGCACGCGCATGATGAGGTTTTCCGATTGCAGCGGCGGGAAGCGCACCCGGATGGCGAGATCGAACCGGTCTTCCAGCAGATCCACCCGCCGGTTCGTGCTTTCGAGACTGAGCGTGACGGCGGGATAGCGCATGATGAACCGGGCCAGCAGCGCACCGAACTGGATGGTCAGGAGAGAGACCGGGCAACTGAGGCGGATGATGCCGCACGGTTCGGCATGATGCCGGGCGACCGATTGTTCTGCGGCGTCTGCCTCTTCCAGGACGACCACGCACCGTTCGTAGAAGCCACGCCCAGCCTCGGTCACCGAGAAATGGCGGGAGGATCGCTGGAGCAGCACGGTATCCAGCCGTTCTTCCAGCAGCCGGACCCGGCGGCTGAGGAGGGATTTCTGGAGGCCGGTGGCCTGCGCGGCGCGCGTGAAGCCGCCGTGGCGGACGACCTGTACGAAATAATAGAGATCGTTGAGGTCCTTCATTGTCTCATGAATAGGACGCACCGTTCGATGGGGCAATCTTTGTGCGATGGAGGGAACGGCCCATCTTGCCGTCATGCAGGGGCGTCGCTGTCGGAGCCCCGTCGATCGGGAGCATGGCAATGCAGAAGACGATTCTCGGCCGCTACGGAAATGATCGCGGCCATTGGGTGGGGGACGGTTTTCCTGTCCGTTCCCTGTTTTCCTACAGCGATTTCGGCGCGCATCTGAGCCCGTTCCTGCTGCTTGATTATGCCGGGCCTTATACGTTTGACCCCACGGAGGCGCGGCGCGGTGTGGGCGAGCATCCGCACAAGGGGTTCGAGACGGTGACCATCGTCTATGACGGCGAGGTCGAGCACCGCGATTCCTCGGGTGGCGGCGGTGTGATCGGGCCGGGCGATGTGCAGTGGATGACGGCGGGGAACGGTATCCAGCATGAGGAATTCCATTCAACCGCCTATGCGCGCACGGGCGGTGCATTTCGCATGGTGCAGTTGTGGGTGAACCTGCCGGCCGCGGACAAGGGGGCGCCGGCGGCCTACCAGACGTTGCGCGCCGCCGATATTCCGGTTGTTTCTCTGCCCGATGGTGCAGGAACGCTGCGCGTCATCGCGGGGGATTACGGGACGGGGCATGGACCGGCACGGGTGTTCTCGCCGTTGAATGTGTGGGACGGCACGCTGCATTCGGGCGCGCAGGTGACGCTTGACCTGCCGGTCGGGCACAGCACGGCGATCGTCTCGCTGGAAGGACGCCTGATCGTGAATGGCGGCACGGAACTGGTGAGCGCGCAGTTCGCTCTGCTCAGCCGGGAGGGCACCGAGGTGACGTTGCAGGCGACGGAGGCGGCCAGCTTTCTTGTCCTGACCGGACAGCCCTTGAACGAACCGATCGCCGGCTATGGCCCCTTCGTGATGAACACGCAGGAAGAGATCCGCCAGGCAATCGAGGATTTCAACAACGGACGTTTCGGCGGGATCGCCGCCTGACCGGGCGGGTGCTGCCGGTCCGGTCGCGAAGTCGAAGGAGACACTGAACCATGATCGAGATGATGATCGAACAGCGTCGCCGCAGTCTGGGCGGCGGGCTGGAAGTGGGGCGCATCCTGCCCTTCGCGCGGCGACGGATGGTCGGGCCTTTTATCTTTTTCGACCATATGGGGCCGATGGATATTGCGGCGGGGGTCGATCGCAGCCTCGATGTGCGGCCGCATCCGCATATCGGGCTTTCCACCGTCACGTACCTGTTTTCGGGGGAAGTGGTGCATCGCGACAGCCTGGGGTCGGAGCAGGCGATCCGCCCCCAGGAGGTCAACTGGATGACGGCCGGCAGCGGGATCACGCATAGCGAGCGGTTCGAGAAGGCGCGTGCGGTGGGCGACCATCTGCATGGCATCCAGGCGTGGGTTGCGCTGCCGAAGGGGGACGAGGAGGCCGCGCCCTCCTTCTCGCATCACGAAGGAGACGATCTGCCGCAATGGGATGCGGCCGGCGTGCGGGGGCAGCTTATTGCGGGGCAGGCCTATGGGCTGACTGCCGCGGCGCGGACGCATTCGCCGCTGTTCTATGCGCATCTTGAACTCGCGGCCGGAGCGCGGGCGGAAATTCCGACCGCCTATCCGGAGCGGGCGCTTTATATCGCCACCGGGGCAATCGAGATCGACGGCGAGCGGTATGAGGCGGGGCGGATGCTGGTGCTGGGGGCCGGGGCCTCATCTTTCCAGGCCCTGGCCCCCACGACTGCTATGGTGCTGGGGGGCGAACCGGTTGGGGAACGGTTCCTGTTCTGGAATTTCGTCAGTTCCTCGAAGGAGCGACTGGCGCAGGCTGCCGAGGACTGGAAGGCCGGGCGGATGAAACTGCCCGAGGCGGACCATGACGAATTCATTCCCCTGCCGTCGGCCGACACATCGCCGCCGCCGATGTCCTGACAGGCCCTGACGGCGGCAAACGTGAGGGAGATGGCGCGCTTCGGTTCAGGAATTGACCGTCAGCGCGCCTGTCGGCAGTCGAGGTGATGTTCTCGCGCGCGGCTTGGGGGCGAAGGCGCGGAACATCGGGCCGGTCAGCGTGGTCGAAATCACCGCCAGCACCACCAGCGAGGCAAAGGCGAATTCGGAAAGCATGCCCTGCTGGTGCAGGATGGTCGCGGCGACGATTTCCATCAGGCCCTTGCATTGCAGCAGGGCGCCGACGCTGAGTGTCTGCCGGCGCGTCAGGCCCGCCGCCGGGGGGCAGATATAGATGGCGGCGATCTTGGTCACGATCGAGATGGCCACGAGTGCCAGCGATGCCAGGATGGACGGCCAGGTGAGGGCGTCGCCGTCGATATGCAGGCCGCTATGGCCGAAGAACATCGGCGCCAGCCAGATCAGGGCGAAGGTGCCGGCCCATTCGACCGGGAGGCGGCGCACCCAGCTTGGCGGCATGATCGCGCCCGCGAAATAGGCCCCGATCAGTTCGTGCAGCCCCAGTTGCTTGCTGGCCCAGGAGCCGGCCGCGAGATAGATCGGCACCGCAGTCCAGATCACCCAGGCGGGCGGGTTCCTGAAATGGCGGGAGGCCCAGTTTCCGGCTCCTGCCAGGCCGACGAGCAGCCCGACCGCGACGAATTCCAGGATGGTCCAGCCATGGAGGGCCGCGCTGCCCCTGGCGGCGAACTGAAGGGCCGCAAGGCCGATCCAGAGGGCCGCGTCATCCACTACGGCAAGCTTGAGTGCCAGCTGACCCAGCGGGCGCTGGGCGGGTTCGAGTTCGCGCACCACGCCGATGAGGACCGGCAGTGCGCTGACGGCCATGCAGAGCCCGATGGACGCCGCGGCGATCCAGGACGCGGCATGCGGGGCGTGCCAGCCCGGCATGGGCAGGAAGAATTCATACGCCAGAAAGGAGCCGATCAGGAACGGACCGCCCAGCGCGATCAGCGCGCTGGTGAGCAGGCGGCCAAGGGGTTGCGGCGGCAGCCGGTGTGCCGCGCCTTCTTCCTCGCCGGGGTGCTGCCACATCTCCAGCCCGGCGGTGAAGGCCAGGATCAGCACGGCGACCCAGCCGATATTGTCGCCGTAAAGAGAGGGGAGGCCCAGCTTGCCGACGGGGACGTGCCAGACCGCCAGCAGGATGCCGATGAGGATGGGCAGGACCGCGATGGGGAGGGCCCGTTGCGTCAGGCGCCACAGCAGCCAGGGCAGCAGCACGAAGATCGCGGCGTCGCCTGTCAGCGCCATCATATTGTGCATCGCTCACCCTCCTCTGGAATCATTTGATGGGCATCCTAACGGAATGAAAGTCATTTATGCAAATTTCGCATATCAAGATGAAAGATGTTTCATGCAGGACCATGCGCAAGGGGTGGACAATAATGTGTGATATTCGTGCGATGCGTCGCTGTGTCTGTAAATCACATTGCCGCAAGACGCCGTGATTCTATGTGATTTCATCTTTCGACATTCTCGCCGTTGCCACGGTGGGAGGGGTTGCAGGCCGGTGGGTTCCATGAACGGAGGCACAGGCGCCGGGAAGTTCCAGCATGTTCATCATCTGGATCGTGGCGGAGGTGGGGCGCTATCGGCTGGCGTCCCCCCCCGAGGGTCTGACGCGATGTGGGCGGACGCAGTCTGCGGCAGGGCGGGGATTGGTGCGCGCGTCGGTGCGAAACATGCTATGTCGCGCGCCATGGCAATCCCGATCCTTCCCGGGCTGTCGCTGGCCGAGACCGAGCTGGAGGTCAGCTACATCCTTGCATCCGGCCCTGGCGGGCAGAACGTCAACAAGGTAGCCACGGCGGCGCAGTTGCGGTTTGACGCCGCGCGCTCGCCCTCGCTGCCCGAACGGGTGCGGGCCCGACTGCTGGAGGTTGCGGGCAGTCGTGCCACGCGGGATGGGGTGATCGTGATCACGGCCCGGCGGTTTCGCACGCAGGTGCGCAATCGCGAGGATGCCATCGAACGACTGGCCGAGCTGATTCGCGAGGCCGCGCATCGCCCCGCCTTTCGCGTGGCCACGCGGCCTGGTCGGGCCGCGCGCCAGCGCCGGCTGGATGGCAAGGCCCATCGGGCGGGTATCAAGCGGGGGCGTTCGGTGCGGTTGGATGATTAGGCGTGGCGCGCCCACGGTGTTCCGGGCAATTCGGCCTCGGGGGTGAGCGATGAGCGATCTTTTTGACAGTGGGGCGCCGCTGGGGCGGACGCCGTTGGCCGCGCAGTTGCGCCCGGCGACGCTGGATGACGTGATCGGGCAGTCGGCGGCGATCGCGCCGGGGTCCATCCTGCGCCGGCGGATTGCCGGCGGGGCGCTGGGCAGCGTCATCCTTTACGGATCGCCGGGCGTGGGTAAGACCTCGATCGCGCGGGCGGTGGGGAACATGCTCGGCAAGCGCTTTCGTCCGCTGCATGCGACGCGCAGCGGTGTTTCGGACATCCGCAAGCTGGCGGATGAGGCCCGGATGGTGCCGCTGCTGATCTTCGTCGATGAAGTGCAGCGTTTCACGGCAACCCAGACCGATGACCTGCTGGCGATCTGCGAGGAAGGCACGGCCGACTTCATTGGGGCCACCACCGGCAACCCGTATCATGTGCTGACCCCGGCGCTGGTCTCGCGCTCGACGATCCTGAAGCTGGAGCCGCTGAGTCTTGAAGAGATGGAGCAGGTGGTGCGGCGTGGCATCGGCCATCTGCGCGCCGAGGGCTTGGAGATCGGACTGACGGGGGAGCAGATCCGTCGGATCGCCGGCCGTTCGGGGGGCGACGCGCGCCGGGCGCTGACGACGCTGGAGAGCCTGGCGGTGGGGCATGAGGCGCGGGCGGTCATGATCAGCGATGCCATGCTGGATGAGGCCTATGCGGCGGCGCCGGTCAATCACGACCGGTCGGGCGATGCGCATTATGATGTCGTCTCGGCCTTCGTGAAATCCATGCGCGGCTCCGACCCGGATGCCACGCTGTACTGGCTGGCGCGCCTGATCCATGGCGGTGAAGACCCACGCTATATCGCACGGCGGATCATGATCCATGCGTCGGAGGATGTGGGGCTGGCCGACAATACCGCGCTCCAGACCGCTGTGGCGGCGATGCAGGCGGTGGAGAAGATCGGGTATCCCGAGGCGCAGATCGTGCTGGCGCATGCGGCGCTGCACGTGGCGCGGGCGCCCAAATCGGGCTCGGCGTGCCGGGGGATTTCAACCGCCATGCAGTATGTGGCGAACAATCCGCCTGCTGCGGTGCCGCTGCATCTGCGCGATGCCCATTACAAGGGAGCGGCATCGCTCGGCCATGTCGGATACCGCTTTCCCCATGACGACCCGCGCGGCTGGGTGGAGCAGGTTTATGCGCCGATCGCGAAGGGGACGCTTTATCAGAGCGATGCCCGCGATGCGGCGACGTTCGAGAAGCGGGCCGATGAATACTGGCATCGTGTGACCGGTGAGGAGCCGCCGCGCAGGGGACGGACCTGATCGGAGACCGTTCGCAACACGGATCGCCGCCGGCGTGTATTTTCTGACAGGATCTTACGTTTTCGGGGGGTGGGCTGTTTTGGCCACGATCTTCGACAGGGCCGCTTCGATGGGCGACCATTTTCCAGCGCGGGATGTTGCGGCGACGTAGCCATCGGGTCGCACCAGCCAGGAGCCCTTTCCGTCCGGTGGCGCGCGGAGGTGAGGGTCCAGCAGGGAAGGGTAGCGGCCGATCAGCGTGCGTGCCTCGGTATCGTCTGTAGCCCATAGGGTGAATCTGGCTGCATCGCGGACCGCGATGGGGAGGTCGGGCATGAAGCGTTGGCCTGGAGACGGGCCGCGCAAGCCTTGGGCGGAGCCAGCGTTGAGCGGACTGTCGGGATAGGCGATCGCGATTCCGGACAGCCTGTTCACGATGGCGCGCTGCACTTCCGGAAATCCGAGCATCCTGTGCGCGAGAAAGCCACGCAGACGTTGCGCCAGAGGGTTTCTGAGCAGAACCAGTCGGGTCAGGCGGCCGGACTCGGCAAGGATCTGGCGGGCGACCGGGCTACGTTCGCGACTGTAGCTGTCGAGCAGGGCGGGATTGGCCTTGCCCTGTTCGACGAGTGCCAGTTTCCAGGCGAGATTGAAGGCATCCTGCATGCCTGTATTCATGCCCTGCCCACCCGCGGGGCTATGGATGTGCGCGGCATCTCCCGCGAGAAACACCCGGTCTGCGCGATAGTCCCGCACCGTGCGTTCATTGACCCCGAAATGCGACAGCCAGGCCGGATCGGAGAGGGTGACGCCGCCCGGCCCGCGCCGGTCCATAATGGATTGCACCTGCCCCAGATTGGGCGGCTGCCCTGAAATCGTGCCGATATCGGCGATGATGCGATAACGCCCGGGCGAGATGGGAAAGACCATCAACGCGCCGTCCGGGTGCCAGAAGATCGCCAGTTCGTTCGGTGGAATGGCGAAGCCGGTGAGATGGACGTCGGCGATGAGAAAGCCGGTCGAGAGGGTATCGCCCTCGAACGCCATCCCGAGGGTTCGGCGGACGAAGGAATGGGCGCCGTCGCAGCCGATGAGCCAGCTTGCGTCGATTTCCTCGTTCTCTCCGGAAGCATGCCGTACGCGGCAGATGACGCCCTCCGGAGTATCGGTAAAGGCCGTGAGTTCGGTGCTCCGTTCGACTTTTCCACCTAGGGAGGCGAGGTGTGTTTCCAGCAGGCGTTCGGTTTCCGATTGCGGAATGACCAGCAGCAGGTTGAAGGGTGAGGCGATCTGATCGAACGCGATGCGGCCGATGCGTCGGCTGCCGGTGTGGATGCCGATGGCGTCTGCTCTGAGGCCGGTGGCCAGAAAGGCGTCGAGGCAGCCGCTGGCGGCGAGACATTCGAGAGTGCGCGGCCAGACCGCGAGTGCCCTGGATTTGTCGGTACGCCCCTGCGATTGGTCGATGATCCTGACGGGCACATGATAGCGTGCGAGTTCGGCGGCCATGGTGAGACCGACAGGGCCGGCACCGACGACGAGAACGGGTTTCGGCATGGGGCACTTCCTGTGACGGCGCAATGCGATCTCAGAGCCTGACTGAAAATGCGGTCTGGTGAGCGAGAGCGGCCCGTCAGGGCCGCGTCCGGCGTGTGTGTCCGAGCATCGGAGCGGAGCGGCCTTGATGGCCGCCCGCCGCGAAGCGCAGGAAACGTGCGTCGGATCGCCACCAGGGCGCATTTTCGATCAGGCTCTCGGGTGAGAGGCCGGAGGTGGCAACGCATTGGTTAACGTCGGACGTGCGGCTCTGTTTCCGTTTGCTCGATTGTGCAGGAAAGCTCACCGTATCTGGCCGGTACAAAGGGAGACCATGCATGAGCCAGCACCGTGTTGCCGTTATCCAGGCAGGGACGAGTCTGTTCGATACGCCCCGCACGCTGGAGCGGATGGAAGCGCATTGCGCGGAGGCCGGGGCGCAAGGTGTTGAACTGGCGGTCTTTCCCGAAGCCTACATCGGTGGTTATCCCAAGGGACTGACGTTCGGGGCCGTGGTGGGGAGCCGCTTTCCGGCCGGGCGGGACGAGTACCTGCGTTACTGGAAGGCGGCCATTACCGTGCCGGGTGTAGAGACTGCACGCATCGGTTCTTTTGCGGCCCGGATGAAGGCGCATCTCGTCGTCGGCGTGATCGAACGGGATGGGGCGACGCTCTATTGTACCGCCCTTTTCTTCGGGCCGGATGGTGCGCTTCTTGGCAAGCACCGCAAGCTGATGCCCACCGGCAGCGAACGGCTGATCTGGGGGCAGGGTGACGGGTCCACGATCCCTGTCTTCGAGACGGTTCTGGGGCGGATCGGTGCTGCGATCTGTTGGGAAAATTACATGCCGGACCTGCGGCAGAGCATGTATGCGAAGAGGATCAGCCTCTGGTGCGCGCCCACGGTGGACGAGCGCGAGATCTGGCAGGCCTCGATGCGGCATATCGCCTATGAAGGGCGGACGTTCGTGCTGAGTGCATGCCAGTACATGACCCGTGCCGATGCACCGGCGGATTATGACTGCCATCAGGGGAACGATCCGCAAACCGTGCTGATTCGGGGAGGGAGCGTGATCGTCAATCCATTGGGGGAGATCGTGGCCGGACCTGTTTATGATCGAGAAGCCATCATCGCCGCCGATATCGACATGGATGATGTGATCAGGGGAAAATACGATCTGGACGTTGCCGGTCATTATGCCCGCCCTGACGTGTTCGGCCTGAATGTCGACGAGGCAGTGCGTCGGCCTGTCTATTTTTCCGGGCGGGAAGTGGCGTGTGCGGGGTTGGAAGAGGAAGGGGCGTGATCGAGGCGGGTGGAGGGTGGTGACCCTCCGAAATGCGCCATATTGTTATGTTATAATATACGATATAGGCTAGGCCGAACAGAACGGAATGGGCGGCCGCTGTGATGGACGAAAGAGCTGGGGTTTCCGTGTTGTCCGCAGGTGGCACTGAGGCTGGGATTCTACCGGTTGCAGGCAATGAGCGGACGCTGCGGCATGAGGTGTGGCGGCGATACGATGGGGATGACTGGGAGGCGTTTGACGTGCTGCCTCCGGCGATCCGTCAACGGGTCGCCGAACACGCTTACGATGCGTGGTCGGTGAATGTGATGGTTCTCTGGCAACATTACAGACGGCTCTATGGACGGACGCCGCGTGCGGAACGGGCGTTGATCCGGTATCTCGATTATTGCGAAAGGCTGGAACGGGCGGCTTTCGCCGCGCGATATGCGCAGGCATATGGCGCGACATTGCCGCATGATGCGGCGGGAGCGACCATCTTGCGCAGGGGGCCGGCCGATGCGTCGATGCGGTGACGGGCTGCGCGCCGTAACGGGCGGCGAGGGAAGGGGATACCATCCCCTTCCGGTGTGTCGCGGGATTTGACGATCGGGTTCTTTACGCCGGCTCGCCGACCTTGGGCAGAACCGTTTCCACAATTGACTGATCCAGTGCCTCGTATTCGTGATAGCGCAGGGTTCGGTAGAGGGCTTCGCGGGTTTGCATATGGGGCAGCATGGCCTCGGTGCTGCCGTCGCGGCGTAGGGTGGTGTAGAGGTCTTCCTGCGCCTTGTTGGCCACGCGTAGCGAACTGACGGGCCAGATGATCATGCTGTAGCCCATTTCCTCGAATTCGCTTGCGGTGAAGAAGGGCGTGCGGCCGAATTCGGTCATGTTGGCCAGCAGCTTGACGCCGGGCATGCGGCGGGCGAATTCGCGGAACATCTCGGCAGTGGTGAGGGCCTCGGGGAAAATCGCGTCGGCGCCGGCTTCGATGTAGAGTTTGGCGCGCGCGACGGCGCCGTCGATCCCTTCGCTAGCCGCTGCGTCGGTGCGGGCGATGACGACCAGATCGCGCGCGGCCTTGCGGGCAGCGCCGACTTTCATGGCCATGTCGTGCGGAGTGGCGAGCTTCTTGTTGTTCAGATGGCCACATTTCTTGGGCAGGATCTGGTCTTCCAGATGCACGGCGCCGGCGCCGGCATCCTCGAAGGTGCGGACCATGTTCATGACGTTGAGCACCTCGCCATAGCCGGTGTCGCCATCGACCAGCAGGGGCAGGCCGGTGGCGTTGACGATCTGGCGGATGAAGAACGTCACCTGGTCGATGGTGATGATGCCCAGATCGGGCAGGCCCATGCTGGCCGTCATGGCCGCGCCCGAGAGATAGAGCGCGCTGAAGCCGGCGTCCTTGGCCTGGAGCGCGGCCTGTCCGTTATGGGCGCCGGGCAGTTGCAGGATGCCGGGCGCATCGAGCAGGGCGCGGAAGCGCCGGCCTGCCGTTTCGCCATCGGTGGCGCCGCCTGTCAGGTAAATCATGCTGCCTTCTCCATGCCGCCGCGCTGGTGCAGGGGGGTGAAGGGCCGCTTGTCGGGCCCGATATAGTCCGCCGAGGGGCGGATGATCTTGCCGTTCTCGCGCTGTTCGATGACGTGGGCGCTCCAGCCGGTCAGGCGCGCGATGACGAAGATCGGCGTGAACATGGCGGTGGGGATGCGCATCATGTTGTAGGAAACGGCGCTGAACCAGTCGAGATTGGCGAACATGTTCCGTCGCTCGGCCATCACGCGCTCTACCCGTTCGGCGACATTGTAGAGGCGCATGGCGCCGCTGCGGGCCGAGAGGCGTTCCGCCCATTGCTTGATCACGGCGTTGCGCGGATCGGCGATGGTGTAGACCGGATGGCCGAAGCCGATTACGACCTCGCGGTTTTCCAGCCGGCGCAGGATATCGGCCTGGGCTTCGTCGGGTGTCTGGTACCGCTGCTGGATTTCCAGCGCCACCTCGTTGGCGCCGCCGTGGCGGGAACCGCGCAGCGCGCCGATGCCGGCGGTGACGGCGGAATACATGTCCGACCCCGTGCCGGCCACCACGCGGCAGGCGAAGGTCGAGGCGTTGAATTCATGCTCCGCGTACAGGATCAGCGAGGCGTGCATGGCACTGACCCACTCGGCCGGGGGGGCGTGGCCGTGCAGCATGTGCAGGAAATGGCCGCCGATGGTCTCGTCGTCGGTCTCGACGTCGATGCGTTTGCCGTTGGTCGAGAAATGATACCAGTACAGCAGCACCGAACCCATCGAGGCGAGCAGCCGGTCCGCGATTTCGCGCGCACCGACCGGGTTCATGTCGCGTCGTTCGGGCAGGATGCAGCCCAGGGCGGACACGCCGGTGCGCATGACGTCCATCGGGTGGGCGGCGGCCGGAATGTCCTCCAGCAGGCGGCGCAGGCGGACGGGCAGGCCGCGCATGGCGCGCAGGCGCTCCTTGTATTCCGCCAGTTCGGCGGCGTCGGGCAGGTGACCGTGAATCAGCAGGTGGGCGACTTCTTCGAACTCACAGGATTCCGCGAGGTCCTTGATGTCGTAGCCGCGATAATGCAGATCGTTGCCGGCATGGCCGACGGAGCTGAGTGCCGTTTCGCCGGCGGTGATGCCGGAGAGGGCGACCGATTTCTTGGGCTTGGACGCTTGGGTCATGTCACGTCTCCTTTTTGTGCCTTTTCGCAGGGCGCTGCCCTGCACCCGGAAGGGGACAGTCGTCCCCTTCACCCCTGATCGTTGAGGGGGTGGGTCAGTCTGTTGGGAAGTTGAAGATTCCCGTCTTGTCGGTGGCTTTCAGGGACTGCGGCGGAAGGGTGATTTCGAGGTGGCGTAACGCGTCGGCGCGCAGGGTGGGCAGGTTCTGGGCGACGTCCAGGAAGCGTTCGATTTCGGCCGGGGCGAGGATGCCTTCGGTCAGGACACGGAATTTCCGGATGTAGTCGGGCCGGGTCCATGGGGTCGCGCCCAGCGGGTGGGCGTTGGCCACCGCCAGTTCGCCGTCCAGCTTCGTGCCGTCATGGAAGGTGATGATGATGCGGCCGCCGAAGGCTTTCACCGCCGGGTCGTCGGCGTGATAGCGGGCGGTCCATTTCGGGTCTTCCACCGTGTGGATCTTGCGCCACAGACGCACCGTGTCTTCCCGTTGCGCGCGCTTGGGCAGGTAGGACCGCACATGGTGCCAGGCGCCGTCCTGTAGGGCGACCGCGACGATATACATGATCGAGTGGTCCAGCGTCTCGCGCGAGGCCGTGGGGTCGAATTTCTGCGGGTCGTTGGAGCCGGTGCCGATCACGTAATGGGTGTGGTGGCTGGTTTCGATCAGGATGTCCTTCACGTCGTCCCAGATGCGGCCGGACGCTTTGACCTCGGCGCCCAGGCGGAAGGCGAGGTCGATCAGGGCCTGGCTTTGATATTCCGCCGAATGTTCCTTGGTGTAGCTGTCCAGGATCGCGCGCTTGGCTTCGCCTGCCTCGGGCAGGGCGACGCGGTAATGGGCATCTTTGCCGTCCAGCATCCAGGCGATCACGCCGTCTTCGCCTTCATAGATCGGGCTGGGGGAGGTTTCGCCCAGCATGGCGCGGTCCACGGCTTCGACGGCCATCTTGCCGGCGTGGGAGGGGGCGTAGGCTTTCCACGAGGAAATCTCGCCCTTGCGGCTTTGGCGGGTGGCGGTGGTGACGTGCAGGGCGTGCTGGATCGACTGGTAGATGGTCTCGGTGGGCAGGCCCAGCAGGGTGCCGATGCCGGCCGCGACCGAGGGGCCGAGATGGGCGACGTGGTCGATCTTGTGCTTGTGCAGGCAGATCGCGCGCACCAGGTCGATCTGGATTTCGTAGCCGGTGGCGATGCCGCGCACCAGTTCGGCGCCCGTGCGGCCGCATTGCTGGGCCACGGCGAGAATGGCGGGGATGTTGTCGCCGGGGTGGGAGTATTCGGCGGCCAGGAAGGTGTCGTGATAATCCAGCTCGCGCACCGCCGTGCCGTTGGCCCAGGCGGCCCATTCGGCGTGGACGCGGACGTCCGGCCCGCAGCCGAACAGGGTGGCGCCGCCGGGTCTGGCATGGGCCAGGGCTTCGGCGCGGGCGCTGACTACCGTGTGGCGGTTGACCGAGGCGATGGCGACCGATGCATTGTCGATCACGCGATTGATGATCATCTCGGTGACGTCTGGGACAATGGCGACCGGGTCGGCGGCGACCTCGGCGATCTGCCAGGCCAGTTGCGCGTTGCGCGCCAGCCGGTCGCTCTCGGGGTGAACGGTGATGTCGTAATGCCGCATGGTCGGGTTCCTCTTTGGGGGCCTTGCTGCGGAGTATGGCCGTTCTCGCGCATTCGGGAATGGCGATCCGGGCGAAATGGTGCCACGGTCGGGTGGTCGTTTTGCAAAGGATGCGAAGGTGGCGATGGCGGGCGAGAAGATATTCGCTGGGTCGAGAATCCGTGATTTGCGCACCAGAAATGGTCAATCGCAGCAGGGGTTGGCGACGGCGTTGGGTCTTTCGGCGAGCTATCTCAATCAGATCGAGAACGATCAGCGCCCTTTGACGCCCGGCATTCTGTTAAAACTTTGCACGCTGTTCGGCGTCGAGCCCACCTGGTTCAGCGACAGTGGCGATGTCCAGCGCATGCAGGTATTGCGCGAGATCCTTGGGGACCCGCTGTTCAGTACCATGCCCTATCCACGGCAGTTGCAGGATGCGGTGCGGGGTGCGCCGTGGCTGTGCGACCAGTTCGTGACGCTCTATCGCGCCTTTCGCACATTGCGGGAGGAGCGGGGGGAGGCTGGCGCCGCGACGCCCACGCCGCAGCCGGGCACCGGGTCGTATGACACGGTGGGCGACTGGGTGCAGGCGGAACGGAATTATTTCGACGAGATCGACCGTGCGGCGGAAGGGCTGTACGAGACCGCACGGCTGGACGAGGGCGGCCCGGCCGAGATGCTGGGGCGTTATCTGCGCGACCGGCACGACATCCGGATCGTGACCGATGCCGCGCTGGACCGGGAAGGGGTGATGTGGCGGTTCGACCGGCGCGCGCGTCGGCTGTCGCTGACCGGGGGCGTGCCGCCCGAGAGCAGCGCATTCTGGCTGGCGCAGGTGATCGGTCGGCTGGATTACGGGCAGGTTCTGGCCCGGCCGGTGCGTCGCTCGGGGCTGGGCAGCGCCGATGCGCGGGCGCTGGCTACCGTGGGGATGAGCAATTATTTCGCCGGGGCGCTACTGCTGCCTTATGAGCGGTTTCGCCGGGCCGCGCGGCAGACGCGGCACGACCTGGATCTGTTGCAACGTCAGTTCGGGGTGAGTTTCGAGCAGGTGTGCCATCGGCTTTCCACCATGCAGCGGCCGGGGGCAGAGGGGATTCCGTTCTATTTCATTAAAACAGATATCGCCGGCAACGTGCTGAAGAGCTACAGCGCCACCCGCTTCAGCCGCGCGCGGTTCGGTGGGCTGTGCGCACAATGGAATGTGTTCGAATGTTTTTCGGCGCCGGGCAAGCTGCATGTCCAGATGTCGCGCACCACTGATGAGGCCGTCTATATCAGCGTTGCGCGGACGGTGGGGCATTCCCCGGTTTCCTATTTCGACCGGCCGCGCCTGGTGGCGATCGTGTTGGGGTGTGCGGTGTCGCATGCGCCGGAACTGGTCTATTCGGCGGGGCTGGACCTGACGGACGACCGGATGGTGATCCCGATCGGGCCGGGCTGTCGGGCCTGTATCCGCACCGACTGCCGCCATCGGGCGATCCCGGCCACCGGCTTCGGCATCGACGCAGGCAGCGAAGAGCGCGGGGTGGTGCCGTATCACATGGTGGCACCGTGAGAAGACTGCGCGGAAATGCGCGGCTGATCGCCGCCAGCCTGGATTTCCAGACCGGCCATTGGTGGATTGACCGCATGGCGGGTCCGTTCCATGCACGGCGTCATGAAAAACGCGACATCGGGACTGGGAGAATGGCAGATGCATGGTGACTGGCAGATCAGGCCGGCCCGGCCGGATGAGGCCGCGCTGTTGCCGGCGGTGGAAGAAGCATCGGGCACGCTGTTTCGCACCATCCCGGATCTGGCCTGGATCGCGGATGACGGCGTGATGCCGGCGGAGGCGCATCTGGCGGCCATCGCGGCTGGAACATGCTGGGTTGCGGTAGAGGGCGAGGCTGTTGCCGGCTTTCTGTCCGCCCGTATGGCTGGCGAGGATGGGAATGGCGCGGATGCCGGCCGGGCGGTGCTGCATGTGTGGGAGATGTCGGTGGCGCCCGCGCATCAGGGCCGGGGACTGGGCCGGGCGTTGCTGGAGCACGCCGCTGCTTATGCGGCGGCGCAGGCGATGGCGGCTGTGACCCTGACGACGTTTCGGGACGTGGCGTGGAATGCGCCGTTCTATGCGCGCACCGGTTTCGCGATCCTGCCCGACGTGGCGCTGACGCCGCGTCTGCGGGACGTTCTGGCGGCGGAAGTGGCGCATGGCCTGCCGGCGGCGCGGCGGTGCGCCATGCGGCGACCGGTTTCTCTCGTTTCCTGATCGTCCTTTCATAAACCAACAAATTTCATGGATCGTATCATGCGTATCACCATTTTCGACATCCACGCCATGAAGGAAGCCGGGCAGCGGATCGCCATGCTGACGGCGTACGATCACCCATCCGCCGCGCTGGCTGAACGGGCGCAGGTGCCGATGCTGCTGGTGGGGGACTCGCTGGGGATGGTGGTCCATGGGGCAGAAAACACCCTGCCGGTGACGCTGGATGACATGATCCGCCATGCCCGTGCCGTGGTGCGTGGCAGCAGCCGGGCGCTGGTGGTGGCCGACCTGCCGTTCCTGACCTATGCGACCGAGGCCGACGCCATCGCCTCCGCCCGGCGGGTGATGCAGGAGGCCGGGGTGCAGGCGCTGAAGCTGGAAGGCGGGGTGTCCATCGCCCCGACGGTGCGGCGGCTGACCGAACTGGGCGTGCCGGTGATGGGCCATCTGGGCCTGACGCCGCAGGCACAGCATACGTTGGGCCTGCGCGTGCAGGCGCGGCAGGCGGAGGCAGCACGGCGGCTGGTGGAGGACGCGCTGGCCTTGCAGGATGCCGGGGCGTTCGCCCTGGTGCTGGAACTGGTGCCGGCACCGCTGGCGGCGGCCGTGACGCAGCGGCTGCGGATTCCGGTGATCGGCATCGGTGCCGGGGCGGGATGCGACGGGCAGGTGCAGGTGTGGCACGATCTGCTGGGCCTGTTTCCGGGCAAATCGCCGCGCCATGCAAAGCGCTATGGTGATATCGGCACGGCGATCGAGGACGCTCTGCGGGCCTATGTGGGCGATGTGCAGTCGGGCGCCTTTCCCACGGCGGCGCAGAGCAGCAGCATGGACCCGGACGAGCTCACGCGCGCGCTCGGGGGCTGACAGGGGGCGTGCTTCCGACGGTGTGACCGCCATGCCGGGGGAGCGCTTCATTTGAGCGCGCCTTGGGGCGGATTCTGCTTGCCCGGTGCGCGCAGGACGATGGAAGGACGGATGATGGAAATCATGTCGGTGTCCGCAGGCCATATCGGAGCTTATGCGGCCCTGCGGCTGGCGTTGTGGCCGTCGGAGACCGTTGCAGAGCATCGGGAGCAGATCGAACGGGCCCTGGCATCACCTGATGCCGATCAGGTGGCCTTTCTGGCCGTTGCCGGAGGGGAAGTGTGTGGCTTCGCGGAGGCGGCGCTGCGGCATGATTATGTGAATGGATGCACGACCTCGCCCGTCGCCTTTGTCGAGGGCCTGTATGTGTTGCCGGACAGGCGGCTGAATGGGGTGGCGCGCCTTTTGATCGAGCAGGTCGTGGCATGGGCGCGCGGGCTCGGATGTGCAGAAATCGCGTCCGATGCGGATGCCGTCAATAAGGACAGCCACGCGATGCACGAGGCATTGGGATTTTTCGAAACCGAACGGGTCGTGTTTTTCCGGCGCAGTCTGCGCTGAAACCAGCAGATGATTCGGTGAAGGGAGGTGAGGGCAAGACCCGGCACCGCTCCTTCTGTTTTTGAAAAATTCTTTCTTTACAGATGGATATTGGAAGGTTTCCGTGTCGCATCATGACAAAAGTATCAAAATGTTAACGTTCACGCTCTTTTATTGACAATAAGTCGCAATTGCATAAAAGCCCCGCTGCATGGTTTCAGTCGCGGAAAGGGGCCGATGAGACAGTCAGTTCGTTTGGCGGGCATTGCCGCCCCCGTTGTGCTCATGGCGTCGTTTGGCGTGCCGGCTGTGGCGGCCGCGCCGGAACCGGATGTCGTTCAGGACAAGACGGCGAAAGGAAAGCCGGATGGCAAGGGCGGCAAGGAGGAAGTGATTGTGGTGACCGCGACAGGGCTGTCGCACGCCACGTCTTCGACCAAGACGCGGACGCCGATCATCGAATCTCCGCAGACCATTTCCATCGTCAGTCGCGAGGAAATCGAATTGCGGGCCTCGCCGACCGTGGCGGATGCGCTGGCCTATACTGCCGGCGTGCAGGCTGAGCCGAGCGGTATCGACAGCCGTGTCGATGAAGTATCGGTGCGCGGTTTCGGTGCTGGTGGATTTTCCTCGAACAACAATTTCGTCGATGGATTGCGCCTGCCATCCGGCGGGCAGTGGACGCGGACATCGTTCGATCCGTTCGCGTTGCAGCAGATCGAAGTGCTCAAGGGGCCGTCGGGTGCTCTATACGGGCAGACGGCACCGGGGGGCATCGTCAATCTGACGACCAAGCGGCCGACCGAGCAGAGCCATGGCGAGTTCTTCCTGCAGAGCGCGGGCTTTACCGATCTGGGGAACTGGCAGGGGCAGGCTTCGGGCGACGTGTCGGGCAAGCTGACCAAGGACGGAGCCGTGTCGGGGCGCATCGTGGCGGTGGCGCGCTATGGCGGGACACAGGTGAATGACGTGTCGATCGGGCGCTATTACGTGTCGCCCAGCCTGACCTGGAAATTCGCGCCGCACTCGTCCTGGACGCTGCTGGGGCAGTATCAGCGCGATGCCGGTGGGTCCACGTTCCAGTTCCTACCGAAGACGGGCACCCTTGTTGCGTCGAAAGGACGCCGTATCGCCAATGATGCGAATATCGGTGAGCCGGACTGGGACACGTTCGACCGTACCCAGGCATTGGCCGGTTCGTTTCTCGAACACCGTTTCAGCCGCTTCCTGACGGTGCGGAACAATCTGCGCTATACCTATCTCGACAATCTCTATCGCGCGACGGTGCTCTCCGGTGACACGCTGGCGGCTTGCCCGCCCACGCTCAGGGGGTGTGTGCCTGGGGAAACGGTCAACCGCCGTGCGGTGGAAGGGCGGGGCCGCTCGCAGGGCGTTGCGATGGATACCCAGGTCGAGGGGCATGTCAGCACCGGCCCCGTGCAGCATACGCTGCTGGCGGGGACGGACTATTTCTATACCAGTTGGGAGAGCTCGCGCGATCTGGTGAATTCGGCGCTGGTATTGCCCATGCTCGATATCTTCGATCCGGTCTCGCGCGGGTCGGCGGGCTATGGGAGCGCGTTGAGCCCGCAGGTCTATAGTGCGACGAAGTCGACCCAGAAGGGCGTGTATTTTCAGGACCAGCTCAAATATGAGCGGTTGCGGGTGACGATCGGCGGGCGGCAGGACTGGGCGGAGGACGATACGCTCAACATCCTGACCAAGAAACGCTATGTCACGGATTCCAATAAATTTACCTGGCGTGCGGGGGCGGTTTATCTGCTGGATTTCGGGCTGGCGCCTTATTTCAGCTACGCGACCTCGTTCCTGCCGCTGGTGTCCGACCCGTCCACCTCGCTGGACGGCAAGCCGTTCAAGCCGACGACCGGCGACCAGTACGAGGCCGGGCTGCGCTATCAGTATGGCAAATCCATCTATGTGACGTTTGGTGGTTACCAGATCACCCAGCAGAACATGACGACGGTTTCCCCCGGTGGGGAACAATGCGGCACGACGACCTGTCTGGTGCAGACCAGCGAAGGCCGCGTCCGGGGGCTGGAACTGGAAGGCCGCGCCACCCTGCCGTGGGACATGACGGTGATCTTTACCGGTACCCGCAGCGATGCCAAGGTCACGAAATCGAACACGGCTTTGCAGGTCGGCAATTATCTGCCACAGGCGCCGAAATGGATGGCATCGCTGTTCGTGGACCAGCGCGTGCGTTCGGGCATGTTCCGTGGCGCGGGTGTCGGGGGTGGTGTCCGCTATACCGGCCACAGCTATGGCGACACGGCGAATACGCTGTCGATTCCGGGCTATACGTTGTTCGACATGTTCCTGCGTTACGATTTCGGCGCCGCGCATCCGCGTTATGACGGGCTGTCGTTCTCGGTCAATATGCGCAATATCGCCAACAAGCGGTTCGTCGCGACCTGCACCGCCGTGTCGGCCTGCTATTACGGGCAGGGACGCAGCCTGACCATGCGTCTGGAATATCGCTGGTGACGGCTTCGGTCTTCTTCCTCGCGGTGGGAAGTGGGGCGTCGGTTCTGTGCGGGCTGCTGTCCTATCTCGCATCGCGGCACCAGCGCCTGCTGGTTGTCCGGCCTGCAGCGGGGCCGTGCCTGATGGGTGCGGCCGTCGCGGCCTGCGTGGCGCTGGCCAGCCTGTTGCAGGTCCGGGGACCGGCGACGGCTGTTTTCATGGTCGTGCTGTTGCTGATGGCGGTCTGGAGCATCGTGCCGGCGGCGACCGCGTTCTACAGGCAGCAGGGGATGCGGCGATGAGGCGCGCGCGCCTGGATAATCGCCAGTGGGTGGCCAAACTGGCGGCCGGGATCGTGCCGGGCTGCGCGCTGGCCCTCGGGGTCATGGCCGTGGTCGGGGGGCTGTGCCACACGACGGGCAGCCCGATGACGCTGTCCGCGCAGTTGCTGCTGTGGTTGGCCGGACTGCTTTGGGCGGTGATCCTGTCCGCCTGTTTCCTGTTTCGCTCCGGGAGCCGGGCCTGGGGTGTGCTGGGGGGCGGGGCCGTGGCGTTCTGGCTGCTGTTCGCCCTTCTGAAGAGCGTGTTTCCATGAAGATCCGTTCCGATATCGTCGCGGTTTATCGCGAGGTTCATAGCTGGGCGGGGATTCTCGCGGGGCTGTTTCTCTTCATCGCTTTTTATGCCGGTGCCATCAGCATGTTCGAGCAGCCGATTCAGGCGTGGCTGACGCCGCCGGCGGGCCTGCCCGCGCCGGTGCCGCTCGACCGGACGCCGGAGCTGATGGAAAAGACCTTTGCCGCGTTTCCCGAGGCACGCGCGCATTATACGGTCGTTCTGGCGCCCGATGCGACGCAAGCGGGGCGGCTGATCTGGCCCAAGGGCGGCGGCGGCCATGGGCATGGGCCGGCCGTCAGTGTCGCGGCGGCTCTGGCACCGGACGGGGGCGTGGTGACGATGACGCAGGCGCCCTCCGAGGCAGCGCATTTCATCGACGAACTGCATCAGAAAATCGGCCTGCCGCTGCCGCATGATGTGGCGATGCCGATCATGGGAGTGGTCGCGCTGGTCTATGCGGTGGCCCTGGTGTCTGGGGTGATCGCGTTTCTGCCGGCGCTGACGCGCACGCTGTTTGCGGTACGGCTGGAGGGCGGGAAGGCGCGTGCGTGGCTCGACCTGCATAATCTGTTCGGGTTCTTTTCGCTGCCCTTTCACATCGTCATGGCGGTCACGTCTGTCGTTTTCGCTTTCCACGAACAGATCTTCGCCGTTCAGGGGCATCTTTTCCATCAGGACAGAGTGCAGCATGTCGCGCGGATGGCGCGTGGGCCGGAAGCAGGCACACCCCACGCGGTAGCGCCTCTGGCTCCGGTTGAACTGGTCGCGGCGCTGGCGCGGCAGGCGCCGGGATTCGTGCCCGATACGCTCGATTACGCCATGCGGCCGATGGGGCCGGGCAGCCGGAAGCTGACGCTGCGCGTTGCCGGGCATGATGCGCGTTTCGGCCTGAGGGGGCCGGTCAGCGGCTTTGCCGGGCTCGATCCCTATACGGGTCGGGTGATTTCGGCGGACTACCTTCCCGGCCGGCAGTCGAACGGTTTTGCGACCGTGACCGCGTTCTTCTCGCTGCATTTCGGCAGTTATGGCGGGGCGCCCGTGCGCTTCGGGTATCTGGTGCTCGGGTTCGGCGGGGCGTTCCTGTTCTACACGGGCAACCGGCTGTGGATCATGGCCCGGCGGCGGTCCGAACGCCGGACGGGTATTGTCACGGACACGCGCGGTACATGGATCCTGTCGCGCCTGACGCTGGGCTGCACCACGGGATGCATGATCGGGGTGGCCGTCGTGCTCGCTGTCGCTGCGCTGTCGTCCGGGGCGCTGTCTTATGCCGTGTTGTCCTGGGTCTATTATGCAGTCTTCCTGGCCTGCGTGCTGGGCGCGTTCTGTCTGACGGCCCGGCTGGGGGCGCCGGTCCTGCTGCTGGGTACGGCCGCCGCCAATCTGGTCCTCGCCATGGTGGCCATGGGGCATGCGGCGCACGGGCTCGACATCTCCGGCGGCGTCGCGCTGACGGCCCTGCTGGTGGCCGGATGTGTCGCCGTGCCGGGGGTGCGCGGCATGACGGGGGGCAGAACCGCGCACGCTGCGGATTGAGATGCGGGGTTCCTGTGGGGCCGTTAAGCTGATGCTTCGATGAAGACCCCGCAACAGGACGAACCATGGCCCCGGCAATCAGCGGACTGAATCATATTACCCTTGCGGTGACGGATCTGGATCGTTCCATGGCCTTCTATCGCGACATGCTTGGCTGCGTGCTCCGCGCGCAATGGCCTGATGGTGCCTATCTCGAAGCCGGTTCGCTATGGCTCTGCCTGGCCCGTGAGGATGAAAGAGGGCAGAGGCCCCGGCCGGATTACACGCATATCGCTTTCAGCGTATCCGATGAGGATTATCCCGTATTGGCGGAGCGGCTGCGTGCTTCATGCACGCTGTGGCGGCAGAACCGGAGCGAGGGGGATTCGACGTATTTTCTCGATCCTGACGGGCACAGGCTGGAAGTGCATGTTGGGTCTCTGGATTCGAGGCTGGCGTATTATCGGGCTCATCCGGAGAAGGGCGTGATGGTTTTCGCCGCCTGAGGTGGTGGCTGGCGAATGTCCGCATGGGGGCGGAATGGCTGTTGCCCTGCTCCGCCTGATCGGTCATAGCCCGCACCATATGCAGATGTTCAATTTTATATGCCGAGGCGCCGCATGATCACACGCACCAGCAGGTTTCGGGTTGGCGGATCGCTGTGGGCCTCGGGCGTTTCCATCGGGGCATGCGTGGTGGCGCTCCTTTCTGCCACATCCGCGCAGGCTGCGCCTGTCGAGGCGGCCGCGATGCCGGAGAGCGGCCGCAAGCCTGTCATAGCCGCGAGGCAACCCCTACCCGCGCCGACGGCGCCCGAGGCCGTCGAGGTCAGCGGGATTCGGCGCGCCTTCACCCATGGCGCCGCCCAGCATCTGCCGGACGCCGATACGCGCCTGACGGCGGAGCGGTTGACCGAGCGCGGGGTCGTGGATCTGCGCGGGCTGGAATATGTGGCGCCGAACCTGACGGTGCAGACCATCAACGGCACGGCTTCGACCAATTTCTATCTGCGTGGCCTGGGCTTCAACGACTTTACCCAGAACAATATGGGGCCGGTCGTGACCTATGTGGACGACGTGGCCTTCCCCTATTCGACCATGGCTTCGGGGCTGATGTTCGACATGGCGGATGTGACCGTTACCCCCGGCCCGGTGGGCACCGAGCATGGCCAGTCGACCACCGGCGGTGAGGTGAAGCTGCGGACGAACGACCCCACCGATACGTTCCATTATGGCGCGAGCGAGGACATTGCCTCCTACGCCCGCAGCCGCAGCGATGCCTATGTCTCGGGGCCGATCGCGCATGGCCTGAGCTTCCGCCTTGCGGGGCAGGTGCGTCAGGGGGGCGGATGGCAGACCAATCCGCTGAACGGCGCGCATCTGGGCGATGCCGATAGCTGGGCGCTGCGGGCCAAGCTGAAATGGACCCCCGACGCACGGACGACGGTGATGTTCTCGGGCCATGTGGTGCGCGACCAGAGCGAGGTGGTGGGCGGTGTGCCCGTCGCCCGCCTGATCGGCTCGGCGCCTATCCCGCATCTGGGCTGGACGCAGACGGAATGGTCGGCGAAGGACGCCTTTACCGATGTGATCGGGCGCCGGCACGGGTTGAAGCCCAGCGAGAATAACTGGTTCTGGGGCGCGGACTTGCATATCGCGCATGATTTCGGCCCAGTGACCGTGACGGCGATCAGCGCCTTCGAGACCGAGCGCGAAGCCGAGTTCACCGACCAGGATGCGACGGCGGCGGCCCAGGCGGATGCCTATCGCACCATCGCGGCCAACAGCTTTACGCAGGAAGTGCGGCTGGCGAACAGCCGTGGCGGCGACAGGCTGCAATGGGTGGTCGGCGCCTATTACCAGCGTTCGCGGATGAATCAGGCCTTTCCGTTCGACTATACGGATTACCTGCCGGCCCGCGGCTATATGCAGGTCTCCACCTTCGGGTTGAATCAGGAGGCCACGTCGCAGTTCGGCCATGTCAGCTATCGGCTGCCGCGCAATGTGACGCTGTTTGTGGGGCTGCTGCATGAAATCGACGACCGGGGGATTACCGGACTGACGTCGCGGATCTATGGCGGGCGCACGCTGAATTTCCACGGCGAGAACACGGCGGCGGCGCAGTTTGCCGGGCAGGTGGGGGTGTCGTGGCAGGCGACGAAGAATGTCCTGCTCTATTACAAGATGAGCAAGGGCTTCAAAGCGGGGGGCTTCACCGCCAATAACACGCAGGTCCAGGCGCAGCTCGACCCTTTCAGGCCTGAAACCGTGCTGACCTATGAACTGGGGCTGAAGAGCGACCCGATTCCCAACGTGCTGCGGGTCAACGCTGCTGCGTTCTACAACGATTTTCACAATCAGCAGATTCTCGGCACGATCCTGATCCCGAATTACGGGCCGTTGAGCCAGTTGACCAATGTGCCGAAATCAGAAAGCTGGGGCTTCGAGGGCACGATCGACCTGCATCCGGTCCGCCATGTGTTCGTTACCCAGAATATCGGCTGGCAGCGCGGGAATTTCCAGAATTTCCCCACCGTCAATCGCGCGAAGACCAACGCCTACTATGCGCGGACGGGCGAGTGGAAGGCGATCAACGATAATTTTTCGGGCGTGGATAACGGGCAGCCGAAACTGACGCTGAACGGGCAACTCGACTGGCGCCAGGCCGTCAGCCACGATTACGCGGTCGAGTTCGGGCCTAACTGGGTCTATCGCGGCGCGCAGGCCATGACGCCGGGCGGGACGGGCTTCTATCGCCTGCCGCCCTATTTTCTGCTGGGCGCGCATGTCACGCTGCGACCGGCGTCGGATCGCTGGCAGGTGACGGTCTATGCGTCGAACATCCTGAACCGGCAGTATTTTACCTCCGGCGGACAGGCGACGACGACGTATCTCTACATTCCCGGTTCACCGCGTTTCATCGGCGGTCGGGTGTCCTGCGGGTTCTGAGAGCATGATGGGACAGGTGCGCCGGGATAGCCGGCCCACCTGTCCAATGCCGTGCGGCTGTCACCACTCCGCGAAGCTGCCGTCCGCGTGGCGCCAGACCGGGTTGCGCCAGCGATGCCCGTCGGCCGCCCGCGCACGCACATAATCCTCGTTGATTTCCACCCCCAGGCCCGGCGCGTCGGGGATGGCGACGTGGCCGTCCTTGTAGGCGAAGATTTCGGGATTGGTGATGTAGTCCAGCAGGTCGTTGCCACGATTGTAATGAATGCCCAGCGACTGTTCCTGGATAAAGGCATTGTAGCAGACGGCATCGAGTTGCAGGTTGGCCGCCAGGGCGATGGGGCCGAGCGGACAGTGCAGCGCCAGCGCGACATCGTAGGCTTCCGCCATGTTGGCGATCTTGCGCGTTTCGGTGATGCCGCCGGCGTGGGAGGGGTCCGGCTGGATGATGTCCACATGGCCGTCGGCCAGGATCTTCTTGAAGTCCCAGCGGGAATACAGGCGCTCGCCCAATGCGATGGGCGTGGAGCAGTGGCGGGTGATCTCTTCCAGGGCCTCGGCATGTTCGCTCAGGACCGGTTCCTCGATGAACATCAGGCGGAACGGGTCCAGTTCGCGGGCCAGGATCTTGGCCATCGGCCGGTGGACGCGGCCGTGGAAATCGACCCCGATCCCGAAATCCGGCCCCATTGCCTCGCGGATGGCCTGGACGCGGGCAAGCACCGCGTCCACCTTGGCGTGGCTGTCGACGAACTGCATTTCCTCCGTGCCGTTCATCTTCACGGCCGTAAAACCGCGGCTGCCGACGTCCCGCGCCATCGCCGCCGTGTCGGCCGGCCGATCGCCGCCGATCCAGGAATAGACGCGGATGCGGTCGCGCAGCTTGCCGCCGAGCAATTGATGCACTGGCACGCCCAGAGCGCGGCCCTTGATGTCCCACAGAGCCTGGTCGATGCCGGCGATGGCGCTCATATGCTGGCCACCGCCGCGATAGAAGCCGCCGCGATACATCACCGTCCAATGATCCTCGATCAGGAATGGATCGCGGCCGATGAGGTAATCGGACAATTCGTCGACAGCGGCGGCGACGGTATGGGCGCGCCCTTCCAGCACCGGCTCGCCCCAGCCGGAAATGCCTTCATCGGTTTCGATCTTCAGAAAGCACCAGCGCGGCGGCACGATGAAAGTGGTGAGTTTGGTGATCTTCATGAGCGGACCCTCTGTTCCATGATGGGGGACACTGGTGTGGGCGTCGGGTGGCGTGGCCGGCCGGCGGCTTTCAGGCCCACCAGGCCGCCGGTAGCCAGGGCGGCGGCGATCAGCAGCATGCCGGAGTCGTAGCTGCCGGTTGCATCCCTGATCCGGCCGATCAGGGGGGCAGGCCCATGCCGGCGAACTGCGCCATGGCATTGATCAGCCCGATGCCGGCGGCCGATGCCGCGCCGGAAAGCTGGCCGGCGGTAGCGGCCCAGAAGACGGGCGTGGCGGCCCAGTTCAGCCCCACGGCCGCGATCAGCAGCCCATACGCGGCGACGGATGCGCCTGTCCGTGCCACCAGGATGCTGCCCGCCAGCAGCAGGCCGGACAGGAGAAGTGGCAGGCCCAGATGCAGCGCGCGTTCGCCGGTATGATCGGAATGACGGCCGTTGGCGTACATCAGGATGCAGGCCAGCAGGAACGGCAGAGCCGAGAGCAGGCCGACCAGAAGCGTGTCGCCGCCCGACATGCTCTTGATCAGGAGCGGCATGAACAACGTGACGCCGATCGTGCCGAATGCCTGCAACAGCCATACCATGGCCAGGGCCCATACCCGCCCGCTGCGCAGGGCCGGGCGCCAGTCGTGGGAATGCTCCGGGCCCTGCTGGGCATGGTCGGCCGCAAGCGTCCTGGCCAGCCATGTCTTTTCCTCGGGAGACAGGAACGTGCCCGTGGCCGGGCTGTCCGGCAGACAGACCAGGACCAGCGCACCAAGCAGAACGGCCGGCAGGCCCTCGATCATGAACAGCCAGCGCCATCCGGCAATGTTTCCCACGCCGTCGAGCTTCATCAGCAGCCCGGAGACCGGCAGGCCGATGACCGAGGCAAGGGCCGCGCCGATATAGAAGAACGACATCGCACGCCCCCGCTCGCGGGCCGGATACCACAGCGAGAGGTAATAGATGACACCGGGGGTGAAGCCAGCTTCGGCCGCGCCGAGCAGCAGGCGGACCCCGTAGAGCTGCCAGTGGCTGTTGACGAAGCCGAGCAGGACGGCGACGACACCCCACGAGAGCATGATGCGGGCGATCCAGCGCCGTGCGCCGAACCGCACGAGGGCCAGATTGCTGGGGATTTCGAAAATCGTATAGGTAATGAAGAATAATCCGGCGGCGATGCCGTACATTTCCGCGGTCATCTTCAGGTCCGCGCTCATTGCCAGCGCCGCGATCGAGATGTTCGAGCGGTCGATATAGGCGGCGAAGTAGCACAGCATCAGGAAGGGTAGCAGCCGCCAGGAAATGCGCCGGATCGTGTCCGCGCGCTGTCTTTCATCAAACATGGGCGTGTATCCCGCAGGCGCCGTTTTCCGGCGCGTTCTTGTTGTTGTTTTCTGGTGGGGAGGATTATTCGAGCGCGGCCCACGCATCGGCGAAGGCGCGCGCGCGGTCGGTAACCTGGCCTGCGCTGTCGCCGGGGCGATAGAGGGCCGAGCCGAGGCCGAACCCCGCCGCACCGGCCGCGACATAGGGCGCCATGGTCTCGGGCGTGATGCCGCCGACGGGCAGGAAGCGTGTGCGCTGCGGAAAGACGCTGCACCATGCCTTGAGGACCGCCGGCGGCATGGACTCGGCAGGAAACAGCTTCAGCGCGTCGGCACCATGGCGCAGGGCGGCAAAGCCTTCGGTAGGGGTGGCGACGCCCGGCGTGCAGACCATGCCGGCGGCTTTGGCGGCCTGGATGACCTGCGGGTCGCTGTGCGGCATCACTACCAGCCGGCCGCCGGCTTCGGCCAGCCGGTCGATTTGTTCCGGTGCGGTCACGGTGCCGGCGCCGACCAGGATGTCCGGCCCCAGTTCGGCAGCGAGGCGGCGGATACTGTCGAAGGGCTCGGGCGAGTTGAGCGGCACCTCGATGATGGCAAAGCCGGCGGTGACGAGCGCCTGGCCGATCGGTACCACCTCGTCGGGCCGCACGCCGCGCAGGATGGCGACCAGGGGGAAACGGTCGAGGAAGCGCTGGATCATGGCATGGTCTCCTGGACGGGTTCGGGGATGACCAGTCCGGCCTGGCAGGCGATGCGCCACAGGCCGGCTTCGGCCGCGCCTTCGATGGCGGGGACATCGGTGATGCCGAAATGGCTGAGGGCGCAACGGTAACGGGCGCAGAGCGCCGCATCGCCGATAAGGGCCAGCCGACCGGCCCCCTGGCCGGCGGCCAGTGCGCTGCGGATCTCGTCGCCGATCAGCAGGCCGGACAGATAGGGCAGGCTGGCGGCCGCCGGCAGCGTGCTCAGCAGCACCTGCGCGCGTGCCGAGAACAGGAGCGCCGCAAGTCCGTCGCCGTCGCGGGCGGTCATGACGCCCGCGTCGAAGCCGCTCTCGTCGGGGGGCAGGTCGCCTTGCAGGCGCCCCAGGATGGAATGGCCGCACAGTACTGCGAAGAGTTCGCCCGTCATGAAGGTGGTGAAGGCGGCGATGCGCCCGTCTGCGAGAACGGCCCATTTGCTATGGGTGCCGGGCAGCAGCAGCCGGCCGCAGGCCAGGCCGGGATCAATCGTCAGCGCGCCGATGATCTGTGTTTCCTCGCCGCGCATGACTTCGGCGCGCGGTGTGTCCATCGCCAGGCCGGGCACGATGTGCAGCACGCCGCCATCGCCGGAGGGAACGCTGATCAGGCTCTCGGCCATTTCGGCGGCACCGGCGGCGTTGCGGCGATAGGGGGCCTGGGCCCATCCTTGCGCGCTGCCGATCATGCCGGCGGCGATGGCAGGCAGATGCGGCCACCGCCTCCGCCATGCTCCGGCGATCTGTGCGAAGGAGGCTGCGAAACCATCATGCGGCGTCTGCATGATTCCCAACCGTTCGGCCCGGCGTTCCAGCACCGTGCCGTTGGCCCCCAGCAGGAATGCGCGCAGCGAGGACGTGCCCCAGTCGAGCGCGATCAGACGGGGTGTCATGCGAAGGCCCTCCGCCGGGGCAGCCAGCCCAGTTCGCGCGAGATGGCCTGCGCGGTGGCGACCACGGCGGGGGCCAGTTCGTGCATGCGCGTCTCGGACATATAAACCGTGGCGCTGGCGACGCTGACGGCGGCGATCACCGTGCCGGTCGCGTCACGGATGGCGGCGGCCACGCATCGAATACCGGGCTCGTTCTCCTCGAAATCGAAGGCGCAGGCTGCAAGGCCGGACTGGCGCAGCCCTGAGCGATATTCAGGCCAGGCGGGCAGCCGTGCGTTGGGCGTGGCCGGATGGCTGAGAGCCGCATCGTAAAGCGTCCGCCACTCGGCTTCCGGCAGATCCAGCATCAGTGCCTTGCCCAGACCGGTGGAGGCGATCGGCATGCGTTTGCCCACGCGCGACCGCATTTCCAGGCCGCGCTGCCCGGCAATCTTGTCCAGATACAGCACTTCGATGCCTTCGCGGATGCCCAGATGCACGGTGTCGCGGGTGGTGGTGCCCAGGGCATCGAGATGTGGGCGGGCTACGGCCACCACCGGCAGGGTGTCGCGGGCCAGAAAACCCATTTCCACCAGGCGGGGACCCAGAATGAACGTCTGGCCGCCACCGCTGGACGGTGCGCGCAGATAGCCCGCCTGCACCAGGGCACTGGCCAGCCGGTGGGTAGTACTGCGGCTGCATCCGATGGTGGCGGCGATGTCGGTCAATGTGCGATGGCCCGCCGCCACGGCCTCGATCACTGCCAGGCCGCGCGTCAGGGTCTGTGTCCCGGCGGGAAAGGCGACGCTATCGGTTCCTGTCATGTCCGTGTTCTTCCGTCTGCTTGCCGGCACCATGAGGCGGGTGATGGGGTGTCGTCAATATTTTGGAACAACATCTCATATAGTGGGATACGTTGGTTGATCAGCCGATGGGTTTGCTTCTATCGATACGGAAGACTGCGCAGCATCCTGGAAATTTATCCCGGTATTTCGGGACAAGTTCCGGATGCGAGACGGGGTTCAATATCAAGAGCGTCATATGAGGCGTCACATGCGTAACCAGAGAAACAGAGATCGTTCGCGGAATCGGTGGCGGGACGGGAGTCTTCGCCGGCGCTAGCGGTTGCGGCACGCCGGCAGGACGGCGTGCCCGGCTTGAGCTGTTCTGTGAAAGCGGATCTTTTTCATGAAAATTCACGATGTATCGCGGACCTTACTGTCCGCCATGGCCCTGCTGTGTCTTCAGAACATGCCTGCCTGGGCCGGGCCGGAGTCTCTTGGGACGCATGCTGCGCCGCCTGTCGTTTCTCCTGCCTCCAAACCGGCCGGCAAGGCCAGCACGCGCGTGATTGTGAACAATGGGGCGGTCGTGCGTTCTTCAGCAATCCTGCCCGCCGATAACCTGCATGTGGCGTCGGCCGACGACATGCCTTCGTCGACGCGACAGCGCGAAAACCTGGGCGTGAACGCATCCGCCCTGGGGTCGACCTGGTCGGAAGTGCGTGTCGTGCCGAAACTGGACCGGTTGCTGGGTGCGATGGGTGGCTGGCGGCAGCGCCTGTCGGATGCCGGTTTCGATTTCACCTTGAGCTATCTGGCGGAGACCGTCGGCAATGTGGCGGGCGGGCGTCGGAGAGGGGTGGATTATTCGCACCAGATCGTCATGGGAACCGATTTTGATCTTGAAAAGATGATGGGTGCAAAAGGGCTTTCGTTCCACATGCTGGGCGTCCAGCGCGCGGGCCGGAGTGTTGCGACCGATTATCTGGGGGTGACGGGCCTGACCCAGCCGCAGGAGGATTACGGGGTCGGTGGCAATGTGCTGTACAAACTGGTCTATATCTATCTTGAGCAGAAGCTGTTCGGTGGAAAGCTGCTGGTGGATGTCGGCCACATGCCGGCCAATCTCAAGTTCGGAACATCGTATTTCGCGTGCTATGCGCTCAATAACGTGACATGCGCGCACCCCACGGCATTGTCGGCCGGTACGAAATGGCGGTCCTGGCCTTTTTCGCAATGGGGCATGATGGCACGGCTCAATCCCGGTCGGCACCTCTATGCGCAGGCTGGATTCTTCGAAGCATCGGCAACCGAAGGAGGGCGGGCGGGATTCAATTTCTCGTTTGCGCCTCTTGGCTATGTCATTCCGATGGAACTGGGGTGGGAACCCTCGCTCGGGCGCGATCGGCTGACCGGCCATTACAAGCTCGGCGGATATATCGACACGTCCGATCATCCCGATCCCTTCACCGCGCAGGACGGCACGCCGATTCTGCTCTCTCACCGGCCGGCGCGGATCGAACGTCAGCGGGGGGCGTGGTATGTGGGGGCGGATCAGATGGTGCTGCGTTACGGCAAGGCGAAAGACCAGGGGCTCATTCTCTTCGGCATCGCCGGTTGGGATATGGGGGCATCGCTGCCCGCGCAGAGCCAGTATACGGTCGGCATCATCTCGCAGGGCATGTTTCCCGCCCGTGTGACGGATGCGATTTCCCTGTTCTGGTCATGGCAGAACGTCAATCGCAAGATCACACGACTGCAGGAAATGCAGGCGGACCTGGGCTACGAGACGCTGCATGGCGGTGTGCGGATGCCGCAGGCAAGCTTTCAGGTCGTGGAACTGACCTACACGGCCTTCCTGACCAGAGGGCTGAAGATCCTGCCGGATCTGCAATATGTCATTCATCCGGATGCGACGCGGACCTATCCGAATGCTCTGGAGGCCGGCTTCCGGCTTCTGGCGCAGTTCTGATCAGCGCGCACAGGGGGAAAAGCCCTGAGAGTGCAGGATCGAAAAAAAACGATTTTTCAGGGAGTTGGCGGACTCGAAAGGATTCGAACCTTCGACCTTCGCCTTCGGAGGGCGACGCTCTATCCAGCTGAGCTACGAGTCCAGTGACGCCTCCATACCCCGAACCGTTTCGGGATGCCAGCCCTTGTGGGCAATTATTTGCCGGCTTGGGCGTCCAGCGGTGCCAGAAACGGCGTTGGGGTATCGCTGCCATCATGGGGCAGCGCCTGCCATGCGGCGGCGGCGATGTCGCCGCCCGATGGAAGCGGGCGGTCGAGGTCGGTGATCCATTGGGCGATATCGGCGATCGTGGCCTGTCGACTGCGGCCGCGTAGGAGCAGGTGGTAGCCCTGCGGGATGAAGTCGCGCCGCACGTCGGGCGGCAGGTGGCGCCACAGGGCGGCCATGGCGGATGGGGGGACGAGCTGGTCGTGGCCGCCATAGATCACCAGTGCCGGGCCGCGCAGATGCGGGGCGGCGTCGGCTGCCTGGCGCATCAGCGCGGCCAGGCCGGCGATGGCGCGCATGCGCGTGGCGTGAAGGGTCAGCGGATCGAAATAGAGGCGGCGCATGGCCGACATGTCATCGCCCGCCACGACGTGGACGGGGAGTTCGTGGCCTGTCAGACGCCAGTCGGGTGCCGTGGCGGCCAGCAGGCGCAGCACGGTTTCGGGGCCCGTGCCCAGCTTCCACACCGCCGGGGCCAGCAGGATAGTGCCGGCGGTGGGTGGTGCGTCGGGGCGGGCCATCAGGCAGGTCACCACTGCGCCGCCCATGCTCTCGCCCAGCAGGTAAAGCGGCACGCCGGGATGGCGGCTGGCGATGATCAGGGCTTCGTCGCGCGCATCCGCGACCATGCGGTCGGTGCCTGCCCACAGGCCGCGATCCGGCATGCCGCCGAAGCCGCGCAGGTCGGGGGCGTAGAGGGTAATGCCCTGTGCCGCGAGCGCGGGGGCCGCGAATTCCCATGCGTCGCGGCTGTCGTCGAATCCATGCAGCGCCAGCATGACCGCCCGGACCCGTCCGCGTGCGGGCCAGATACGGGTGGGGATTGCGGTACCGTCGGGCAGGTGCAGGATGGTGTCGGGCGGCACCAGACGGCCATCCGCCGCCCAGGCGGCGGGCGGATGTGGCGGCGGCGGGTCCTGCATTGCGCAGCCTGCGAGCAGCAGGAGCGGGGCCAGATAGCGCAGGCGTGACAGGCGGAGGTTTGAAAGCACGGTGATCCTGCGTATCATCCCCCAACCATCATGACTACCGGCCGACAGGGCCATCATCACGAGGCGGAGCGAACATATGCAGGTCCAGACCCTTCCGGCCCAATCCGGCGATCCGGTCCCCCATCCGCGCCTCGGCCATGTCGAGACGGTGATCGTGCAGTCGCGCGTGCTGTCCTGTGACGGCGGGCTGGGTGCGCTGGGCCATCCGCGCGTGTGGCTGCGCATTGCCGGGCACCAGACTTTCTGCCCCTATTGCTCGCGCCTGTTCGTATTGAGCCCCGATGCCGGGGAAGACAGCGCGCACTGATCCGACCCACCATGTCCAGCGACGCCCCGATTCACCTGATCCTCGTTGACGGATCGGGGTTCATCTTCCGTGCCTTCCACGCCCTGCCGCCGATGACCGCGCCCGATGGCACGCCGGTCAACGCCGTGTTCGGCTTCACCAACATGCTGGCGCGGCTGCTGCGCGACCATGTGGGCACGCATCTCGCCGTCATTTTCGATGCGGGCCGGCTGACCTTCCGCAACGAACTCTATGACCAGTACAAGGCTCACCGGCCCGAGCCGCCCGAGGATCTGCGGCCGCAATTCGCCCTGGTGCGCGATGCGACCTCGGCCTTCGGCGTGCCGGGGATCGAGGAAGCGGGGTGGGAAGCCGACGATCTGATCGCGGCTTATGCCCGCCGTGTGACCGATGCGGGGGGGCGCTGCACCATCGTCTCGTCCGACAAGGACCTGATGCAGCTCATCCGTCCGGGTGTGGAGATGCAGGACCCGATCCGTCAGAAGCCGATCGGGCCGGCCGAAGTCGAGGCGAAGTTCGGCGTGACGCCCGACAAGGTGATCGACGTGCAGGCGCTGATCGGCGATTCGGTCGATAACGTGCCGGGCGTGCCGGGGATCGGACCCAAGACCGCCTCGGCGCTGATTGCGGAATATGGATCGCTGGATGCGATCCTGGCGGCCGCGCCCGCGATGAAGGCTTCGAAGCGGCGCGATAATCTGATCGAACATGCCGAGCGCGCGCGCCTGTCGCGTGAGCTGGTGACGTTGCGCGAGGACGCGCCGTGCCCGGTGCCGCTGGCGGAACTGGTCTGCCGCGAGCCCGATGACGCGGAACTGGGCGCATGGCTGGGCCGGATGGGTTTCCGCTCGCTGGTGCATCGGATGGGGCTGAAGCAGACGGCGGCGGCGGTTGGTGTCGCCAGCCATGCTGCTGCTCCGGCCGTGGCGGCGGCCGGTGCGGACGCCGTGCCGCTCGCAGCACCGGCCGCACCCGACCGGGCACCGTTCGGGCCTTATGAGACCATACGCACTGCCGAGGCGCTGGAAGCGTGGGTTGCGGAGGCGCGCCGGGTCGGGTTCTGCGCCGTCGATACCGAGACCGACGGGCTGGACCCCTTGCATGCCGGGCTGGTCGGGATCTCGCTGGCGGTGGCGCCGGGGCGCTCCTGCTACATTCCGCTGGCGCATGAGGGCGCGCCGGCGCAGGCGCAGCTTCTGCCCGAGGAGGGGGTGGAAGAGGACCCGGTCGGCGTTCAGATGCCGGTTGCCACCGCGCTGGACATTCTGGGTCCGCTCTTCATCGACCCATCGGTGCTGAAGATCTTCCAGAACGCCAAGTTCGACCTGCTGGTACTGACCCGTGCCGGTGCGCCGCAGCCGACGCCGATCGACGATACCATGCTGATTTCCTACGCCCAGTATGCCGGGCGGCATGGCCAGGGCATGGATGAGTTGTCGCGGCTGTATCTGGGCCACTCCCCGATCTCCTATGACGAGGTGACGGGGACCGGGCGCAACCGTGTTCCGTTCGCGCGGGTCGATGTGGCGCGGGCCACCGAATATGCGGCCGAGGATACGGATGTGACGCTGCGGCTGTGGCTGTCGCTGCACCCGACCCTGCGGCCCAATCGGGCGCTGGCGCTGTATGAGGAACTGGAGCGGCCGCTGGTGGCCGTGCTGGCGGATATGGAGCGGGCCGGCATCGCGGTGGACGTGACCGAACTGCGGCGCCTGTCGGCCGATTTCGCGGCGCGCATGGGTGAGATGGAGGTGGAGATCCACCGTCTGGCCGGCCGGTCGTTCAATGTCGGCTCGCCCAAGCAGTTGGGCGAGATCCTGTTCGACGAAATGGGTCTGGCTGGCGGCAAGCGGATGAAATCGGGCGCCTGGGGCACCGATTCCTCCGTCTTGCAGGATCTGGCTGACCAGGGGCATGACCTGCCGGGGCGCATTCTCGCCTGGCGGCAACTGGCCAAGCTGAAATCGACCTATGCCGATGCGCTGGTGAGCCAGGCCGATCCGGGGACGGAGCGGGTGCATACCTCGTTCCAGATGGCGATCACCTCGACGGGTCGCCTGTCGTCCAACGAGCCGAATCTGCAGAATATTCCCATCCGCACCGAGGAGGGCGGGCGCATCCGCCGCGCCTTTGTCGCGGCGCCGGGCCATGTGCTGCTGTCGGCGGATTATTCGCAGATCGAATTGCGGCTGCTGGCCCATGTGGCGAACATCCCCGCCCTGCGCGAGGCTTTTGCGCTGGGCCAGGATATCCATGCCCGTACGGCGTCCGAGGTCTTCGGCGTGCCGATCGAGGGGATGGACCCGCTGACGCGGCGGCGGGCCAAGGCGATCAATTTCGGCATCATCTACGGCATCAGCGCCTTCGGGCTGGGGCGGCAGCTCGGCATCCCGCCGGGCGAGGCGCGATCGTATATCGACGCCTATTTCGCCCGGTATCCCGAGATACGCGACTATATGGACCGGATGAAGGAAGAGGCGAAGGCGAACGGCTACGTCACCACCCCGTTCGGCCGGCGCTGCTGGGTGCCGGGCATCGGCGACCGCAACGCGGCCCGTCGGTCCTATGCCGAACGGCAGGCGATCAATGCGCCGTTGCAGGGCGGGGCGGCCGACATCATCAAGCGCGCGATGGTGCGCCTGCCGCGTGCGCTGGCCGATGCCGGGCTTGACGGACGGCTGCTGCTTCAGGTCCATGACGAACTTGTGTTCGAGGTACGGCAGGGCCAGGAGGGCGATCTGTCGGAACTCGTGAAACAGGTCATGGAATCCGCCGCCGATCTTTCTGTGAAGCTGGTGGTGGAAACCGGGACCGGAGCGAACTGGGCGGACGCACATTGATGCAGAAACGGGACAAGCGCCGGCTGGCGATCGGGGCGGTCATTACCGTGCTTTCGGCGGCAGGGGGCTATGCGGGCTACTGGGCGATGGACCGCGCCGGCCCGCTGCTTTCCACCCATGGCAACGAGATCGGCGGGTCGTTCCGGCTGGTCAGCGCGGCCGAGGGCGAGGTGTCGGACAGCAATTTCCGGGGCCGCTGGATGCTGGTCTATTTCGGCTACACGCACTGCCCCGACGAGCAATGCGGCGCGACGCTGCGGGCGATGGCCGGGGCGATGGACCTGCTGGGGCCGAAACATCGGTCCGTGGCGCCGCTGTTCATTTCGGTGGACCCGATGCGCGATACGGCCGAGGCGATGCGGGCTTATACGCTGCGCTTCGGGCCGCGCATCTTCGCCATGACCGGCGCACCGACCATGCTCAAGGCCGTGACCGCCGAATATCATGCGCCCTACGTGCGTCATGAAGGCAAGGATGGCGATTACAGCATGGAGCCGTCACCGCGCATCGTCATCATGTCGCCCGAAGGGCGCTATGCCGGCACGATCCAGTCCGATGCTTCGGCACAGGACATCGCGGACCGTCTGAACGGCCTGATGGCGGCGCAATAGGTGCGGGGGCGACGGTTCGGAGCCTGTCCGAAAATACGCTCTGGCGGCGATCCGACGCGCGTTTCCAGACAGGTCCTGAGCCCGCCTCTTCTGTTTGCCGGCATGCTGGCGGTGCTGGCCGGTATGCCAGCCGCCCGTGCGCAGGATTCCGCGCCGCCGGGCAGCGCCCGGCCGGTGGGAGACGGGCAGACGCTGGGTAGCCCGCATCGTGGGGGGACCTTGCGGCTGGCGGCGTCATCCTCGGGCGGGACGCTCGACCCGCAGATCAATTATACCTCCGAATATGCCCAGCTTTTCACCGTGCTGTATGACGGGCTGCTGAATTTCCGCAAGGCGGATGATCGCACCAGTGACGATGTGGTGGCCGATCTGGCCGAGGCGGTGCCGCAGCCCGAGGATGGTGGGCGGACCTGGCGTTTCACCCTGCGGCAGGGGGTGCGTTTCTCTACCGGGCAGGAGGTCACGGTGGCGGATGTCGCGGCCTCGATCCGGCGTCTGTTCCGGGTCGGCAGCCCGACGGCGGGGTCGTTCTACGGTGCCATCGTCGGTGCCGATCTCTGCCTGCGCGACCCCGCGCACTGCACGCTGGCGGGTGGGCTGGAGGTCGATCCGGCGACGCGGGAAGTGGTCTTTCATCTGAAGCAGCCGGACGCCGAATTTCCGCAGAAACTGGCTTTTCCGCATGCCTCGATCCTGCCGGCGAACATGCCGGACCATGATCTGGGCAATGTGCCGGCACCGACCACGGGGCCGTACCGCTTCGTCAGCTACGATCCGGACCGGGGGGCGGTGCTGGAGCGCAATCCGTTCTTCCATGTGTGGAGCGCCGAGGCGCAGCCCGATGGCTATGTCGACCATATCCACTACGATTTCGGCCTGCCGGACGAAGCGGCGGTGACGGCGGTGGAAAACGGCCAGTATGACTGGATGTTCGACATGAAGCCGCTGGACCGGCTGGGCGAACTGGGCGCGCGCCATACCAGGCAGGTGCATATCCGCGCGCTCTACGGCATCTATTACGTGCCGATGAACGTCAATCTTCCGCCCTTCAACAACCGTCTGGCCCGTCAGGCGGTGAACCGGGCGCTGGACCGGCGGGCGATGACCATCCTGTATGGCGGCAGCGCCGTAGCGGGGCCGCTCTGCACCATGGTGCCGCCCGGCATTCCTGGTGCCCTGGATGAATGCGCCTATACGAAGGGGGCGGACCTGGACCATCCGGCGCCCTCCTGGCAGGAGCCGGACCTGGAGGGTGCACGCCGGCTGGTGGCCGCCAGCGGTACTGCCGGGCAGAAAGTGACGGTGGTGGTGCAGAACACCAATGTCGAGATGAGCATGGGGGTGTGGCTGCGCAACATGCTGCAGGCCATCGGCTACGACGCCAGCGTCAAGCCCCTGGCCCATGCGGTGCAGCTTGGATACATCCAGAATACATCGAACCATGTGCAGATCAGCGTGACGGACTGGTTTGCCGATTATCCCTCGGCCTCGAATTTTCTGGACGATCTGTTCGGCTGCGAGAATTTCCATCCCGGCACCGACAATTCGATCAACATCGCGGGCTATTGCGACAAGGAAGCCCAGGCGGCGGTGGATGCGGCCAAACAGGAAACCGATCCGGCACGGGCCGCGCAACTATGGACGCAGGCGGGGCGGATCATCGCCCGGGATTCTCCGGCTGCGCCGGCCATTCGCATCAATTATATTGATCTGGTATCGTCCCGGTTGGGCAATTATTTCTATTCGGACCTCTATCACATGATCTTCTCGCAGGTATGGGTTCAGTGAGGCGAGGGGGCGCGTTCCCCTGTTTGCCGACCATGGCGCATACCGTTCGGAATGGATCTGGCCGGCGGCCAGCCGCTTCGCTTCGGTGCCTCAAAACATACGCCGGACGTCGCTCTGTCGGGTTGCGCCCGCCTGGCAGCCCATATTCCCCGACAGGTTCCGAGGAGGTCGCTCCATGACTGCGCAGACCGTGACGGGCGCGTCCTCGTCTTCTTCCGCGCCCCGGCCTGCCGGGCCGTGGCGCAGGGCCGGGCGCAGGCTGGCGCGCGATCGCGCGGCGATGGTGGCGTTGGCGGTGCTGCTGGCGGTGACGGCGGCGTGCCTGATGGCGCCGTTTTATGCGCGCGACGTGGCGCATACCGATCCGTTCACCTCCAACGTCGCGGGAGCAGTGATGATCGACGGGCGCAGCGTCGACATCATGCAGCCCAATGACAATCCGCTGCATCTGGGCCTGTCGCCGATCGGACCGACCTGGCGCGCCTCGGCCGACCTGCTGGGGGCGGACAGCCAGGGGCGGGATCTGGCGGCGCGCCTGCTCTATGGCGGGCGGACCTCGCTGCTGATTTCCTTCTGTGCCGCCGCGCTATGCATCGTGCTGGCAGCCGTCGTGGGCATCGTCGCCGGTTATGTCGGGGGGATCGTGGATGCCGTGCTGTCGCGCATCATGGACATCATGTGGGCGGTACCCGTCTATCTGTTCGCGATCTCGCTTTCCATCGTGACTGTCAGCCAGGGATTGAAGCTGGGACCGATCACGATCGGCAGCGACAATCTGCTGATCCCGATCTGCATCATCGCGCTGGTCTATGTGCCCTATGCGGCGCGACCGGTGCGCGGGCGGGTGATGTCGTTGCGCCGGGCGGAATTCGTCACCGCCGCGCGGGCGCTGGGGGTGCCGGGTTATCGCATCGTGCTGCGGGATATCCTGCCCAATGTCACCGGCACGCTGGTGGTGCTGGCGCCGCTGATGATGGCGCTGGCGATGATGGCGGAATCGGCGCTGTCGTTCCTTTCCATCGGCGTGCAGGCGCCCGGCGCGTCGTGGGGGACGATCATCCAGGATGGCGAGGGGCTGATCTATACCCGCCCGATGGTGGCCATCGCGCCGGGGTTGGCGATCGTGATCGTGGTGCTGGCGCTGAACGTGTTGGGGGACGGCATGCGCGACGCGCTGGATGTGCGCGACAGCGGGCGGGAGCGCGGCTGATGGTCATGAGCGTCCTGCGGCGTCTGGGCCAGACGCTGTTCGTGCTGTTCGGGATTTCGGTGCTGGTGTTTCTGGTGTTCTTCGCCACGCCGGGAGCGGACCCGACGGCGCGCATCGCCGGCCGCAATGCCTCGCCTGAGACGATGGCGCGGGTGCGCGTGGAATACGGGTTCGACCGGCCCTTGCCGGTGCAATATGCGCGGATGATGGAAAAGCTGTTCGTGACGCGGGACCTGACCTCCTACGTCAATCGCGGGCAGAAGGTGGTGCCGGAGATTCTGGAGGCGGCGCCGGTCACGGTGTCGCTGGTTTCCGGTGCCGCGCTGATCTGGGTGGTGCTGTCGGTGGCCATGGGCGTGACGGCGGCGGCCCTGCGTGGTGGCTGGGTGGATCGCGGCCTGATGATGCTGGGGCTGGTCGGGATTTCGATTCCGGTCTTCTGGCTGGGGCAGGTGGTGAATCTGGTGACGCAGAGCCGCTATCACGATAGCTGGCTGTTTTCCTGGGTGCCGGGGCTGGGCTACGTGCCGCTGACCGAGGACCCGTTGGGCTGGTTCCGCGCGCTGGCCCTGCCGTGGCTGACGCTGGCGGTGCTGTTCGTGGGCATCTACAGCCGTGTGCTGCGTGCCGATCTGGTGGCGGTGCAGAGCGAGGATTTCATGCGTACCGCCCGTGCCAAGGGCCTGTCGCCCATGCGGGTGCTGCTGGTCCATGGGCTGCGTACGTCGATGATCACGTTCGTCTCGCTGTTCGGGCTGGATTTCGCGCAACTGGTGGGCGGCGGCGCGCTGTTGACGGAGGTGGTGTTCGGTTTGCAGGGCGTCGGGCGGCTGACCTATCAGGCGCTGTCGAATCTCGACCTGCCGCTGATCATGGCGACGGTGATGTATTCGGCGGTGTTCGTCGTGATCGCCAATGCCGTCGTGGACATGCTGTATCTCTTCCTTGACCCTCGGGTGCGCGATGGACGGTGACATGCTGCTGGCGGTGCGCGACCTGACGGTGGCGCTGCCCATCGGCGGGCGGCTGGTGCCGATCGTCGAATCCGTATCCTTTACGCTGGGCGCACGGGAAATCCTGGGTATCGTGGGGGAGTCCGGCTCGGGCAAGAGCGTGACCTCGCTGGCGATCATGGGGCTGATTGACGTGCCGGGGGCACGCATCAGCGGGTCGGTGCGCTTTCGCGGGCGCGAACTGGTAGGGTTGGCACCGCGAGCCTATCGCGCGCTGCGCGGGCGTGAGATCGCGATGATCTTTCAGGACCCGATGACCGCCTTTACGCCTGTCTATACGGTCGGGCGACAGATCGATGAACAGATCCGCGCGCATCAGAAGATCTCGCGCAGCGATGCCCGCGCGCGCACCGTGCGCCTGCTGGGCGACATGGGCGTGCCGGACCCCGAGCGGGTAGCCGGGCGCTATCCGCACCAGCTTTCCGGCGGCCTGCGCCAGCGGGCGATGATCGCGATGGCGCTGTCGTGCAATCCGGCACTGCTGATCGCCGACGAACCGACGACGGCGCTGGATGTGACGGTGCAGGCGCAGATCCTGGACCTGCTGCGCGGATTGCGGCGGGATTACGGGTCGTCGGTGCTGCTGATTACTCACGACATGGGCGTGGTGGCCGAGACCTGCGACCGTACGCTGGTGCTGTATAGCGGGCTGGTGGCCGAGCGTGGACCCACCGGCGCATTGTTCGCGCAGCCGGGGCATCCGTACACGGCGGCGTTGCTGGATTCGATTCCGCCGCTGCATGGGCCGCGTCCGGCGCGTCTGCCCTCCATTCCCGGCAGTCCGCCGGCCCCCGCCGGGCGCCCGGCTGGCTGCCCCTTCGCGCCGCGCTGCGCCTATGTGCATGATTCCTGCGCCGTGCGGCCGCCGCTGGTTGCATGCGGGGAGCAGGATGTCGCCTGTGTGCTGCCGGCTGAAGGGCGCCCGCTGCCGCCGCGTTTTGTTGCGGAGATGAGCGCATGACCACCCGGCCGGATGCTCCGCCATCTCCGCTGATTGCAGCGGAGGATTTACGCATGACCTACCGCGTCGGGCGCGGGCAGGTGCTGCGCGCGCTCGACGGTGTGTCGCTCGCCGTCAGGCCCGGTGAGGTGCTGGGGCTGGTGGGCGAGTCCGGCTGCGGCAAATCGACCCTCGGCCGCTGCCTGCTGCGGCTGGTGCAGCCGAGTGGTGGGCGCGTCGTCTTCGATGGCACCGACATCACCATGTTGCCCGAGCGGCGCCTGCGCCCGCTGCGGCAGGACATGCAGATGGTGTTTCAGGATTCCTATGCCGCGTTGAATCCGCGCCGCCGGGTCGGCGATCTGGTGGCCGAGCCCTTGCGGGTGCATCCTGCCCCCAGCGGCGGGCGGCGCAGCCGGGGCGAGATCGCCGCCCGGCTGGCGGAACTGATGGATCTGGTGGGCCTGCCGCAGACGGCGCTCGAGCGCTATCCGCACGAATTTTCCGGCGGCCAGCGGCAACGGATCAACATCGCCCGCGCGCTGGCGCTTTCCCCCCGGCTGGTGGTCGCCGATGAACCGGTGGCGGCGCTGGATGTGTCGATCCAGGCGCAGATCGTGAATCTGTTCATGGATCTGCGCGACCGGCTAGGGCTGACCTATGTGTTCGTTGCGCATGATCTGGCGGTGGTAAGGCAGATTTCGACCCGCGTCGCGGTCATGTATCTGGGCGCGATCGTCGAACTGGGCGAGGCCGACGCCGTGCTGCACCATCCGGCCCATCCCTACACGGCCGCCCTGATCGCGGCCGTGCCGGAGCCGGTGGTGCGCACGCAAGGGCTGCCGCCACCATTGCGTGGCGACGTTCCCAGCCCGATCGCGCCACCGCCGGGCTGCCGGTTTCACACGCGCTGCCCTGTGGTGCGCGAGCGTTGCCGGGTCGATCCGCCGCTGTTGCGCGCTCTGCCGGATGGGCGTGACGTGGCCTGTCACTATCCGTTGGTGGAGGAGCGGGCGGGGCCTTGAAGCCAAGTTGCCCCTTTGCGACGGAAAGAGTTGTTTCGGCCGGATTCTGTTCCGCCCGGCCATGATCCCGCCTGAGGCGGTTAGTCTGCCTTGCCGGTTTCGGCCAGCCATCCTGCCGCGCGGAGGACCGGGACGTTGGATCGCGAAACCGGCGCTGTGACACCGTTTGCCAATGTCAGACGCATCGCGCGCGCCGGGCCCTCCACTTGCCGCACGGCGTTGCGTGCCACCCACCAGGAGCGATGGATGCGCAGGCCGTCGAGCGCGGCGACAGCCTCGATCGCGCGTGTCATCGACATGAGATGCAGGGTCGAGCCGGCATGTGAATGAACGCGCACATAATGATCTTCCATCTGCAGGGCGAGAACCCCTGTTCCCAGCCCGGCTGTCTTGTCGGGAAGCGATGGTGCCGGTGCATCGGTGACGGGGAGTGCGGTGGGGATCGCCGCCCTGCGCAGGTGCCTCAATGCGATGGCGCTGCCCAGGGTCGTGGGCAGTGCGATTTCCAGTACCTGTATGTACCAGGTCATCCAGCCGGGCAGGACATGTTGCAATGTCGGCCAGAGAAGTAGCGCGCCGCTGCGGGTAAGGAGGGCCTGCGGCACGCTGGCGACCAGGACGAACCCTGCCAGCACGTACCAGAATGCCGGCCTTTCTGGCGATACGATCCGGCGGGTGGCGACGACGGCAGCGCCATAGAGGGCGAGGCCCAGCCAGGCCGCCCCGGTCCAGTAGCCGATCCGCAGCAGGGTGCCCTGATTGAGGTAACTGCCGAACGGCCCCAGCGGGCCGAGAAAACAGCCGAGAGCAAGGACCGCACATGCTGCCTGCGCGAGAGGTGCTTTCGGCAGCGCCCTGGCCGTAATGGCGGTCATCTGCTGATATCGTCCCTTTCTGAGCCTGTGCAAACCCGTTCGCCCGGCTACGCAGCCCATTCGCCCATTGGCGAATGTTAGGTGGTCCGGGCGGGGGAAACCCGCTCTCCTGCCGGTCTTTCCACCCTTTTCGACGGATTGGCCACCATGTTCAACAGACTCCTGATCGGCGCGCTTTTCACCCTGCTTTGTCCGCTGTTGGCGCCAGCGCGTGCCAGCCCGCCTGCTACCGTCGGATTCCAGTACGCCCGGATGCCGGACGGCACCGAAATCGGTATCTGGTACCCCACCTGCGGGACGACGCAGCATCAGGCGCTGGGATTATACGAACAGGATTGTGTGGTCGGGACAGAACCGGTCGGATCGGCGCATCCTCTGGTCGTCCTGTCGCATGGCAACGGAGGATCGTTCACCGGTCATCTCGACACAGCGCAGGCGCTGGCGCGCGCCGGCTTCATCGTCGCGACCCTGACGCATCCGGGAGACAATTGGCAGGACCAGAGTGCGGCGACCCGCATCGAACGGCGTCCCGTGGCGTTGAGCGCGCTTATCACCTACATGTTGCAAGCTTGGCCGTCGCGGAACCGGATCGATGCCGCGCGTGTCGGTGCATTCGGCTTTTCCGCTGGTGGTTTTACGGTGCTCGCAGCGGCTGGAGCGCGGCCCGACCTAGCCCAGTTCGCGCCGCATTGCCGGGAGCATCCCGGCTTTTATGACTGTGTCCTGCTCCGTGCCCATCCGCGAGAAAACGGCGGGCATGGCTGGGTCGGTCGTCGGGACGGTCGGATCAAGGCGATCGTCGTGGCTGCTCCTGCTCTGGGTTTTGCATTTGACCGGACAGGACTGGCACCCGTCACGATACCGGTGCAGCTTTGGAAAGCGGGCCGGGACGCGATCCTGCCTGCGCCTTATTATGCGGATGTCGTGCGGGATAATCTGCCGCAGGTGCCGGATTTTCATCTCGTGCCCGATGCCGGGCATTTCGATTTCCTCGCACCTTGCATTGCGACTGCGATGTCCAACCCGATCTGTACCAGCAGGGCCGGGTTCGACCGCAGCGCCTTTCATGCGCGGTTCAATGCAGCAGTCGTCCGGTTCTTCCAAAGTCACCTGCGCTGAGAGGTCGGACGCCGTGTCGTGATGACATGCCAGTGAAAGCCGTGGTTGCGGACTGGACGGTCTGGATCGGCACGCGGTTGATCTCCGAACCGGATCGTGTCCATGGCAGCCGCCCCCGGTCGCTCGGCGACGGTGAGGCTTATGGGGCCAGCACGACCCGGTCGCGTCCTTCGGCCTTGGCGCGATAAAGCGCCTTGTCGGCGCGGGCGATCAGGCTCTGCCAGGTCTCGTTCGCACTGGCCATGGCGACGCCGGCGCTGACCGTGACCACCAGGTCCGGCACGCCGGTCGGAATGGGCAGGCCGTTCAGGAAACGGCAGAGGGCTTCCATGTGGGTTGCGGCGGCACGCTCGCCGGTGAGTACGACCAGGAACTCCTCGCCGCCATAGCGGCCGGCGGCGTCGCCCTTGGTCATGGCCTGGCGCAGGCGGCTGCCGAGGCCGGCCAGGACTTCGTCGCCGATCAGATGCCCCCAGCCGTCATTGATCTGCTTGAAATGATCGACATCGATCAGCCCGGCCATCAGCGGCGTGCCGGCGGGCAGTTCGGCCAGGGCGGATTGCAGGAGGGACTGGATGGCGCCTCGGTTCAGCAGGCCCGTCAGGCTGTCGAGGCGAGATTGTTCGATCAATGCCTGATGGGCGGCGCGGATTTCACGGGTCTGGCGCTCGACGATCGTCTGGAGCTTCTGGCGTTGCTTGATCAGCAGTCCGACCCGGACGCGCCAGGCCATGTAGCCGGCCAGCAGCACGCAGGCCGCTGCGAGGCAGAGCACGGGCCAGCGTTCCCACCATGGATAGGCCATGGTGATCGTGGCGGTCACGACCGCGGATTGCTGATGGCGGTCCGGATCGAAGGCCACCAGCATGAAGCGATGGGTGCCGGGTGGTACCGAGGGGTAGCGTACCGACCCTTCGGTGGTCTCGACCCAGCTTTCGTCCACGCCCTCCAGTTGGTAACGGAACCGTATGCGCGGTGCGTCGCGATAATCCAGCGTGCCGAACATCACGCGCATCGGCGCGTGGCTGAAGGCGATCGGCTCGCCATGATAGGGGTTCTGGCCCAGTTCCATGGCGGTGATGACCGGCTGCAGGGAAATATTTGCCAGCAGCGCCTCGGGTTGGAGAAGGTGCGACAGGCCGCGGCTGGTGCCGATCCAGAGCGAGCGGTCCGTGTCCTCCAGCAGGCTGTCCTGGTCCAGATCGTTGGTGGCCAGTCCGTCAGCCTCGGTGATCGTGATCCAGCGACTGCCGTCGAAGACGTTCAGCCCGCGATCCGAGCCGGCCCAGACGCGGCCCTTGTGGTCGACCATCAGGCTGTACAGGATCGCGTTGCCGACCGTGGCTGCGTCGTAGAATGTCACGTCGTCGATGCGGTCGCCGTCATGCGTCAACCGATAGACGCCGCCCTGGCCGCCGATCCACAGCCGATGGTCGTCCTGCTGGTCGATCACGTAAGGGGCGAAGGTCGCCAGCGGCCATCTGGGCATCACGACTGTCGTGGTGCCGTCGGGGTGGCGGACCACCAGTTGCTGCCGCTGGAGCAGCCATAATGTGCCGGTCGTGTCGATTTGTCCCCTGACATAGGAACCGGTGAGGCCCTGAACGGGGACGGGGTCCTGGTCGCGCCGGCCGGCATCGGCCAGCCACGCCCCGTGATCCGACAGCAGCCAGATATCGTCGCCGTTGCCGATCAGGATCTGGTTGACGCGCTTGATCGCGAGGTCGCGCCGCCAGGTGCTCTGCGTATCGTGCAGGCTCACGCCTTCGGGACCGGACTGCCAGAGGATGCCGCGACGGTCGATGGCAATGTGCAGGCCGGCTTCCCCGATGGTGCGGACGACCGTGTTGGTTCGGGTATCGAGTGCGCTGATGCCGGTGTCGGTATCGATCCAGAGGGGACCTGCGGGCTGGTGGGCCATCTGCCAGATGACGTCGCTGGCCAGGCCGTCACGCCGGGTGAAGGTCTCGAAGATGCCGAACCCCGTGGCGCGCGTCAGGCCGTACCCCATGCGGCCGATCCACAGGTTACCCTGCTTGTCGAACAGAAGCGCCGTCAACGGTGAGTCGGATTGTTCGCCGTCCAGGGTAACGGATTTCCAGTTTCCATCGGTCCGGATGGCCAGTTGATCGTCGTCGGCCTGGGTGACCAGCGCCCCTCGGGGGGGACCAGGACATGGTGAGCAGATGCTGGTAGTTTTCATATTGGCGCTCCGCATGCGGGATCGTTTCGACATGCGGAGCCGTGGTGCCGCGCGGAACGACGACGAGTTCATGCAGGGTCCGTGCGAAAACCGTGCCGTCGCGATCCTGGAGGATTGCTTCCAGCTGGCGCGGCTTAGCCATGGGGGGCAGGGAGCGGCAGTGCAGGGTGGGCCCCGATACGGCGCACAGGCGGCCGTCGCTGGTGCCGATCCATAGCGTATCGCCATCGGCATGCAGGGCCGATACGTCGGTCAGCGGATCGTCGCGCATTCCCAGCGTCTTGGCCAGAAGGCTGATACGTTCGCCTGTGGCATCTTTCTGAATGAACAGCAGGCGATCACGGTCGGTCACGACCAGCCCGTCATGCCAGGGCACGATCTTGCGGTGGCTGTCATGTCCCAGCGGATGTCCGCGATCGATCGGCAGGAAATGCAACTGGTCGGGAGAACGCGTGCCTGCAATATTGTATGCGACGTAGATCATGTCGGCATACGCCAGGATCAGGTCCCCCTGTCTGGTTACTGCTGCGCCGACGCCCACGCCGGCGGCCGGCAGGCCCTGCCTCGGGCCGGCAGGCAGGAAGCGCCTGCCGTCGAAGAAGAAGAAGCCATGCTGCGTAACCACCAGGATCTGGCCTGTCGGCAACTCTATCGCGGATATGACAGAGAGATTCGAAAGACCGCTCGTGGCGTCATAGAGCGTGGTGGGGATCGTCTGCCCGTGTGCCGACGGCGACATGACTGCGACGAACGCCACGATACAATGCAGGAATGCCAGGCAGGCCAGAATCTTGCGGCGCCGAAATAACGGGCGACGCTTTTTTTCCGGGGGGCCGTGCATTGTGAACAAACTATCGAGATCCTGGGCAGGTAACGAGTCCGTATTGCCATCGGAGAGTATGAGGGAGAGTGGAGGAAGAGGCAATATTTGTGATTATAAAAACAACGTTCTATTTTCTCAAACACATTTCGGTATAGGACGCATGCGTCGGGGAAAAAGAAGAATGAAAACCCTTCAGGGGGCTTCGATCACCCGATCGCGCCCCTCTGCCTTGGCGCGGTAGAGGGCCTTGTCGGCGCGACCGATCAGACTTTGCCACGTTTCGCCGGGGCGCGCCTCGGCCACGCCGGCGCTGACCGTGACATGCTGGCCCGACGGCCGGTCGGGGCTGAGCGGCCAGTTCAAGAAGCGGCAAAGTGTGCGCATGCGGTCTCCTGCCGGCTCCTGGCCTGTCAGCACGACCAGGAACTCCTCGCCACCATAGCGCCCGGCAGCTTCCTCCGGGCGCAGTTCCCGGCGCAGGATCCTGCCGATTTCAGTCAGCACCTCATCGCCGGCCAAGTGCCCCCAGCCGTCGTTGATCTGCTTGAAATGATCGACATCGACCAGCCCGGCTGCCAGCGGAACCTCTGCGGACTGTTCGGCCAGACAGGCTTGCAGGTGGGTCTGGATTGCCCCCCGGTTGAGCAGGCCTGTCAGGCTGTCCAGACGGGCCTGCCGGATCAGCGCCTGATGCGCGGAGCGGATTTCCTCCGTCTGGCGGTGGACGATCTCCTGCAGCTTCCGGCGCTGCTTGATCAGCAGCCCCACCCGGATGCGCCAGACCATGTAGCCGGCCAGCAGAAAGAACAGGGTTGCCAGGAGCAGTACGGGCCAGCGCTCCCACCAGGGATAAGCCATCTCGACGCGGGCGGATATGATCGCGGAGTGTTGATTCCGGCCGGGGTCGTAGGCCATCAGCAGAAAGCGATGGGTGCCAGGCGGCATGGAGGGGTAGCGCACCGATCCGTCGCCGGTCTCGTTCCATCCATCGTCCGCGCCTTCCAGACGGTAGCGGAAATGTATTCGTGGCGCGTCGCGATAGTCCAGTGTGCCGAACGTCACGTGCAGCGGTGCACGGCTATAGCGCACTTTCTCGCCATGATATGGGTGCTCGCCCAGTGTCATGGCGGTGATGACGGGCTGGAGGGGCATATCGCGCAGAGCATCGTCCGGCTGCACGAGGTGGGACAATCCCCGGCTGGTGCCGATCCAGAGCGAACCGTCGGCGTCTTCCAGAAGACTGTCCTGGTCCAGGTCGTTGGAGGCCAGTCCGTCCGCTTCGGTGATCGTGGTCCATCGCTGGCCGTCGAACACGCTCAGCCCGTGGCTCGATCCGGTCCAGACACGGTTCCGCCGGTCGATGAGAAGATTGTATAACGTGTTGTTTCCGGTTTCGGTCGGGCCATAGAATTTCAGGCTGGTTACCCGGTCGCCGGCGTGGGTCAGTCGATAGAGGCCGCCATGTCCGGCGATCCATAATTGATGGTCATTGCGGGCCTTGATCAGATAGGGAACAAACGTCGGCAGCGGCCATGTGCGCAGGACGACCGCTTGGCTGCCGTCCCGATGCCGGGCCAGCAGATGGCGCCCTTCGAGCAGCCACAGCGTGCCGGCCGCGTCGATGAAGCCTGTGGAATAGGAACCGCTCAATCCCGGCACCTGGGCAGGGGGCTGGTCGCGTCGCGCCGTATCGGCCAGCCATGCGCCCTGATCGGACAGTAGCCACAGATCGTCCGCAAGGCCCGGCAGGATCTGGTTGATCCGCTTGATGGGATAGTCGCGTTGCCAATCCGTGAGGAGATCGTGGCGGGAGACACCATCCGGTCCGTCATGCCAGATACAGCCGTGGTGGTCGGCGGCTATGAAGAAGGCGGCGTGCGGGATGGTCCGAAGGACGGTGTCGCTATGGGTATCGAGCGCGCTGATGCCGGTATCGGTGGTAATCCAGAGCGGGCCGCCGGGTTGACGGATGACCTGCCATATGACGTCTCCCGCCAGCCCGTTTCTGCGCCCGAATGTTTCGAAGACCGCGAAGCCTCTGGTCCGGGCCAGGCCGAATCCCATCCTGCCGATCCATAATGCGCCCTGCCTGTCGAACAGCAGAGTACTCAGGGGCGACGTCGATTGTTCGCCGTCCAGGGACCGTATTTTCCATTCTCCGCCGGCGAGCACGGCCAACTGTCCGTCGTCCGTCTGGGTGACCAGCTTGCCTGCGGGAGACCAGGACATGGTCAGGAAATGCTGGTAATTCTCATATTGTCCTTCGGCATGAGGAATTTTTTCGACAGTTGCGGGTGTCGGCGCGGGTGGAACCGTCACGAATTCATGCAGGGTCCGGGCGTAGAGTGTGCCGTGATGGTCCTGGACGATCGCTTCCATCCGGCGTGGGGCGGCCAGCGGGGGCAGGCTCGGACAATGCGGGGGCTGCTTGCCCAGCGCGCACAGGTGTCCGTCGCCCGTGCCGATCCATAGCGTATCGCCATCGGCGTGCAGCGCTGAAACGTCTCTGAGAAAATCCTCTTTCAGAGAAAGTATCGTTGCGAGACGGTCGATGCGTTCGCCCGTTCCGTCGGGGTGGACGAACAGCAGATGGTCGTGCTCGGTAATGACCAGACCGTCACGCCAGGGTTCGATCTTGCGATAGCTGTCATGACTAAGCAGATCTCCGGTATCGACCCGCACGAAGTGCAGCCTGTCAGGGCTGCCGGCGGTCGCGAGATCGTGCGCGACATAGATCATGTCGGCATAGACCAGGATCAGGTCTCCCCTGCTGGTCAGGGCGGCGGCTGCGCCGGGTGCGCCCGGCGGTAGCCCCTGTGCAGGGCCCAGGGGAAGAAACTGTCGACCGTCGAAGAAGAAAAACCCTTCCTGCGTCGTTGCCAGGATCTGTCCTGCCGGTAACTGTATTGCCGAGAGGACTGAAGTATTGGTCAGGCCGCTTGAAGCATCATGAAGCGTCGTAGCGATCGTCTGGGCTTGTAGCGGCAGAGTGGCGGTGATGGTAAGGAATGCAGCACATAAAATGGGTGCTACCCGCAGCACGGCTCCGCAACGCAGATGAGAGCGACGGCGACCGGTTTTCTCAGGATGGCGGGGCATGGTGATTGAAATACAGGACCCTGTCCGAGCGACGCCCCGTGTCGCCGATCGGGAAGCGCGCAGAAGATTGCAGATGAGAGAGCGGGCAATGTCGGTGCTTATATGAGGCATTCTGCGCCTGCTTCAATGGTTTCCTGCCTTGGGGCCTGTTTGGCCGTGGGTGTCGGTGAACGAAAGCGGCCGATGCGTTTCGCGCTCTTGAAAGTCACCCGTCGTGAAGTACAGGAAACGCGCAGAGACTATGCTGTCGGCGTTATATGCCCTGAGACAGGGCTTGGGGGTAGTTGATGACGTGGCGACGCCTTGTCTTGTTTGCAGGATTGCTGGGTGTGGGGATCGTGCTGGGGCCGCGCGTGCGGCCGTGGAACGGGGTGCCCACGATGCCGGCCGTGCCCTCCGATCCTGCCGCGCTGACGGCGTGGATCGCGGCTGGTGAGGCGGCGGCCGGCCCCCTGCGCCCCGGTGCTGAAGCGCGGATCGTCTGGGTCGATCCGGCGCATCCCGCGCGCACCGCCTGCGCCATCGTCTATCTGCATGGTTTCACCGCCAGCCAGGGCGAGGGCGCGCCGGTCCATGCCGATCTCGCGCGTCTGTTCGGCTGCAATCTCTATCTGGCGCGCCTGCCGGGCCATGGACTACAGGCGCCGGATGCCATGCGTGGCCTGACGGCGGAGCGGCTGGCACAGGGGGCGGCGCGGGCATTGGCGATCGGTGGGGCGATCGGCGAGCGGGTGATCGTGATCGGCACTTCCACCGGCGGAGCCCTGGCACTGGATCTCGCGGCGCGCTTTCCGCAGGCCCTCGCCGGGCTGGTTCTGTGGTCGCCACTGGTGCGCGAACGGGGGAACCAGTTGGACCCGCTGTTCTGGCCGTGGGGACTGCAATTGATGTGGCTGGTGCATAATCACGGCCATGACGTGACGCACGCCCCTGCGCAGGGGCCGGTCTGGACCGGGGATGTGCATGTCGATGGCTATGTCGCGCTGGCCGAATTGACGCGCGGGCGGATGGTCGGGCCGGTGTTCCACCAGGTCACGGCGCCGGTCTTCCTCGGTTATTACGACCGTGATCCGGCGCATACTGACCCGACGGTGGAGGTGCCGGCGATGATGGAGATGTTCGGGCAACTGGGCACTCCGGCGGCCATGCGCCGTCAGGTGAATTTTCCGCAGGCCGACAGTCATGTGATCGCCTCGCCGCTGCGCTCACGCACCCCGGACGCCGTGTGCCGGGCCACGCGCGATTATCTGCATGATGTGCTGCATCTGCCCTATGCCCCGGATGGCGACCCGGCCGTATGCGATACGGTGCGTCCACTCCCAGGCTAGCGCGTGGCCTTATGCAAGCCGGCGGTGCATGGGTGCCTCTCTCCGCATGAATGGTCGCTAAAAGATTGATTTATATAAGGTTAAGAAACGGAAATCTGGAAGAATCCGGTTTTCCGGCACTAGTCAGGTAGAAGGAGAGGCGGATAAAATGCCGCAGGCACCGGGGCAGATGCGCCCCGATTGTCGCATCCAAGGAAGTGAGACCGATGGCTGAATGTCCGACGAACTGTAAGATCAAGTCCCCCTGCGTGAAGGGGCTCCTGGCCGTGGGTCTGGTTGCGGCGCTGGCCTTCGTGGTCAAGAAAGTGTTTTGCAACAAGAACTGAGCCTGAAGATTCCGTCCCGGCCCCGTGCCGGGGCGGCGCCTTTCCGGCCACGCGGGTAAAGCCGTGGTGGGATGGGAAGGGGCAGCGCCCGCGATCCGGCGGATCATTCATGTCGACATGGATGCGTTCTATGCGTCGGTCGAGCAGCGGGACGATCCGGCCTTGCAGGGCCGGCCGGTCGCCGTCGGCGGCAGTCGGCAACGCGGAGTGGTCGCCGCTGCCAGTTACGAGGCCCGGCAATATGGCGTGCGTTCGGCCATGCCGTCGGTCACCGCGCGGCGCAAATGCCCCGAACTGGTCTTCGTGCCACCGCGTTTTGATGTCTATCGGGCGGTCTCGGCTCAGATCCACGCTATTTTCGCCCGTTATACGACGCTGATCCAGCCGCTTTCGCTTGACGAAGCCTATCTGGATGTGACGGTATCGCTGATCGCCCACCCGTCCGCCACCGCGATCGCCGAGGAAATCCGGGCCGCGATCCGGGCGGAGACAGGGCTGACAGCCTCGGCCGGCGTGTCGTACAACAAATTCCTGGCCAAGCTGGCATCGGATTACCGCAAGCCCAACGGGCAATATGTCATTACCCCGCGCATGGGTCCGCGCTTCGTCGAGACCTTGCCGGTCGAGCGGTTCCACGGCATCGGTCCTGCCACGGCGGCGCGCATGCACGCATTGGGTATCCGCACCGGACTGGATCTGCGGGCGTGGGACATGGAGCGTCTGGCGCGTCATTTCGGTCGGGCCGCCGCGTTTTATCATGGCATCGCGCGCGGGGTGGACGAGCGGCCGGTGGAGCCTGACCGCAAGCGCAAATCCATCGGCGCCGAACGTACGCTGGAGCAGGATATCCATCATTGGGAGCAGGCCCTGGCAGTGCTCGATCTGTTGGTCGACCGGGTATGGGCGGCTTGCGGCAAGCGGGGGTTGGGCGGGCGCACGGTTACGGTGAAGGTCCGTTATGCCGATTTCCGCCATACCGGCCGGACCCGTTCGCTCGCCGCCCCTCTGGCATCCCGCGCCGCATTGCGGGAGGTGGCAGTGGGGTTGATGCGGCCGTTCTTTCCGCCCGAAATGGGGGTGCGCCTGCTGGGGGTGACGCTTTCGAACCTCGATGATGGGGAAACCGCCGCATCGGGCACGCAGTTCGCCCTCGCGCTGGACGCATCCTGACGCGGGGTGGCTGAGCGCTTGCCGCGAGCGGGAGAAATGGCCCATAAATCACGGGTTTCCGGCGCCGATATCGTGGCCGGGCGCATCGCGGGATAGCATGAAATGGCGTTGCTTGTCAGAACTTCACGCGACCGGACGGCGGCCTGGCGCACGGCGCTGCATCAGGCGGCTCCCGATCTCGATATCCGGATATGGCCCGAATGCGGCGACCCGGCGGAAATCACCGCGCTGCTGACCTGGAAAGCGCCGCCCGATCTCGTGCAGCGTTTTCCCAACCTGCGGGTTATCTTCTCGGAGGGTGCCGGGGTCGACCAGTTTCTTTCGCTGGACCTGCCGGATACCGTCAGCCTGGTGCGGATCGTCGATCCGGCGCTGACCGGGATGATGGTGGAATATGGCACCTGGGCCACGCTGGCCTTGCATCGGCGGATTCCGGCCTACCAGCGGGCGCAGGCCGCCCATGAATGGAGGGGCCTCCCTCATATGCTGGTGCGTGACCGACGGGTGGGCGTGCTGGGGCTCGGTGTGCTGGGGCGCGCCCTGCTGGAGCGCCTGCGGTTGTTCGGTTTCGATTGCGCCGGCTGGAGCCGGGGGGCGCATGCGCTCGACGGCGCGATGTGTTTTGCCGGGGCCGAAGGGCTTCAGCCGTTCCTCGCCCGGACCGACATTCTGATCTGTCTGCTGCCGCTGACCGACGAGACGCGCGGTATCCTCTCGGCAGCCCATTTCAACGTCATGCCGCGCGGTGCGGCGCTGATCAATTGCGGGCGCGGCGGCCATCTGGTGGAGCAGGACCTGCTCGATGCGCTGGCGTCCGGCCAGTTGTCCCATGCGATTCTCGATGTCACGACGCCGGAGCCGCTACCCGTAGATCATCCGTTCTGGGACCATCCGGATGTCACGATCACGCCGCATGTCGCCAGCGACACGACGCCGACCAGCGCAGCCGCCCAGGTGATCGAGAACCTGAAATGCCTGCAACGGGGCGAGGTGCCGGTCGGGTTGGTCGATCGCCAACGCGGTTACTGAACGAGCGGGTTAGCGCCGCACCGGGTCTTCGCCGTGGCAACCGGTATGACCGAAGCGGTTGAAACGCTGTTTCGTGCCATACCGGCGCACGGCGAGCGGAAGTTCCGTCGCGAGAGCTGTCAGAGCCTCGTCATCGCTCCACGCCGTCTCGTGAGTGAGGACGGCCAGCAGCTCGCCGGGGAGCAGGAGGCGGGCCGTCATTTTATCGACTGCCGTCGGGGTGTCGGTCAGGCTCCAGGCCCGCACCACGTCGTACAGGCCGACATCGGCTGCCCGGTGCAACAGGGTATCATAGCCATTGCGCGGTTCGCCGCTGGCGAGAAGGTCGTCCAGGCAGGCCGCGATTTCCAGTGACCTGTCTGGGAGGGCGGAGGCAGCCTTCGGCTCGGGGCCGGGGGCGCCGGAATGTGCTGTCGTCATGGACAATCTCCCAAGTTCCCATCTTTTCATCCGGGACGGGTGGACCGCCGGCTTCGCAAAATGACGGCAAGCGGGAGGGGAGGCGGTGACCCGGCCTCTTACATGGGAATCGACGCGGACCCGGCGCAGGGGGCCGGAGATCACGAACTGGGGATGTCCGGCATGCGATGGGCGCAGAGCGCATCATTTCCGCCGGCCCGGGCCCTTGCCCGCCCCCTGGCTGTCAATGCGAGGTTACGTGGCCGGATGACGGCGGGTCGCTGGCCGGGAAGCTGTCCTTCAGTTCCTCGTCCAGGTTGGCGTCGTCCTGCTCGGTCGTGTGGTCCGGCTTCTTGTCGTCGGGTTTTGGCGGTGTCGGTTTCGTGTCGCTCGACATGATGACCCTCCATTATCGGCGTGTGCCCCGATTGGCGCACGCACCGGAACCTCAACGTGGGATCGCCGGGGTTGTTCGCCCACCTGTCGGCCATGTGATGTCTCGCGCGGGGACCGGCCTTCATTGACATGGCGGCCGATTGGTGATGCATGACCGCTGTCAGGCGGCCCCAGGCGGGGCTTTTGATGCAGCGTTCCAACCGGGTTATGATCGGTTCATGAAGTTCGTTCCTTGCCGTAGCCGGTATTGCCTTGTTCTCCACCGGGCCGTTGGTCCATGAGCGCGCGCCGGCCTGGGCCGACCCGGGGCTCGGCCCGACCCGATCTGTCCTTAGCCGACATGGAAAGCCCGCCCGTTCCGTCGGGTAGTCGCCTGTCGGCGCGTCTGCGAGCGGCCGCGCGCCTGTTCGCCATCATCTGCTGGGTGCCCTCGTCGGTGTCGTTCGAGGCCCTGCTGCTGCTGGTGCCGGGCACGGCGAAGATCCGCTGGACCCGCGTGATCTGGGGCGTGCTGTGCCGGCTGCTGTCGATGAAGATTCGTGTGTCAGGCAGCCGGGCCGGCACCGTGGGCGGTGCCAAGGCGCGCGCGCGCGGCGAACGGCCGGTGATCTATGTGTCCAACCATTGTTCATGGCTAGATGTGCCGGTGTTGGGCACCGTGCTGCCGTCGGTGTTCGTGGCCAAGGGCGATATCGGCGCCTGGCCGGTCATGGGTACCGTCTCGCGCATCGGGCGGACGATCTTCGTCAGCCGTCAGCGCAGTACGACCGGGCGCGAGCGCGACGAAATGGTCAGCCGCCTGATCGAGGGCGACAATCTGGTCCTGTTCCCCGAAGGCACGTCGTCGGACGGCATGCGTGTACTGCCCTTCATGTCGGCCTTCTTCGCGATCGCCAAGATGCCGCCCATGCGCAAGGGGGCAGAGGCCGACCCGCCGATGCTGACCTACGCGCCCGGCATGGCACCGCTGATCCAACCGGTTTCACTGGTCTATGACCGGTTGGACGGACTGAACGTCAATCGCCATCGCCGGCCGGTCTTTTCCTGGTATGGCGACATGGATCTTGCGCCCCATGTCTGGCAGCTCCTGCAATGGCGTTCGATGCGCGCCAGCGTGATCCTGCATCCGCCGCTCGATCCCGACGCCTTCCCCAGCCGCAAGGCGCTGGCCCAGGCCGCGTGGAAGGCTGTGGCGGAAGGGGCGGCACAGTTGCGTCGCAATGCCGAGGACGTGGACCCGCAGGCTTCGTAGGAAGCCTGTCCCGTCGAAACGGGGCATGCCAACGGGGCAGCCCGGGCGTCGAGGCCCCGTCAGTGGCGCGCGTGACGTTGCGCGCGGGGGTGGTCAGGCCATTCCATCAATACATTTTCCACGGCTTGCGGATCGGTGCGGTCGGCCTCGGCGAACAGTTCGTCGGCGCGGGCCTGATCGCCTTCCTCCTCGGCCTTCAGCGCGGCTTCGGCCAGGCGGCGCGCCTGTTCGTGCTTTCCTGCATCGGCGTCGGTCGGGCGGTCATCATTGTCGGCGAAGCGGGACATGGCTGCGATTTCCTCAGATTGCCAAGCCTATGATGTGTGGTGGAGTCGCGATGCTGTCCAGCCCTCCCGTGAATGGAAGGTGGTTGCTGCGTGGCGGCGCAACCTTGGGCTATCTTCGGGCGTTACCGCGGTATTCAGTCCGCGTCTTATTAAGTTAACAGGAATATCTGTTCGCCTGCGTATAGAAGCAGAGGGGAGCAGGGTTCGGGCCGGACGGAGAGTGACCGCTGCTCAAAAAAGCCTGTCTCTTGCCATGATTCGAGCACAGGTGGTGGTCATTACAGACACGATCGGATTGGTTTTCATCAGGAGGGCATAATGGTCTATCTGGGAATGATGAGCCTGGCGTCGGGTCTGCTCATTGCCTGTGGCATTCAGGTCGCGCGATTCGTCGATACGCGGGTTGATCCGGACCTCTCGGCGCTGAACCGGTCGGCCGGTCTGGATATCTGACAGTCGCCATGATGGTGTCGGCATGATGCCTGCGGGCGCGGCGTCGCTGCGTCCGACGGGTTCGTGTTCTGCCGGTCTTTTTCAATGGAGATATGGGTCATGCGTCGTTCCCTGCTGTTCGCCGGCCTGCTGATGGCAGCACCGGTCGCGGCCCTCGTGCCGGCCGAGGCGCGTACTGTCCAGGTGTCGGGCGAATTCGTCCCGGTCGCCGGTGCGAACGAGCATCCGACAGGGACCGTGACCGGTAGATTGAATGAAAAACGCAATCTGCTGACCTATCGTATCGAATGGCGCGGATTGAGCGGCGCTGTCATGGCCGCCCATTTTCATGGTCCGGCCGATGCGGAACACGATGCCGGAGTGCTGGCACCGATCAAGGGGCCCTATACCAGCCCGTTAAGCGGCGCGGTGATCCTCACGCCCGAACAGGTCAACATGCTGCGGGCAGGCAATATCTACGTCAATCTTCATACTGCCGCCCGGCCGGATGGCGAGGTGCGGGCCCAGTTGAAGGTTCGCTGATCCCGCTCCCGTAGCGCCGGTCAGTGCCCGGCGCTACGGGAGAACAGGTTGATGACGGCAACCCCCAGCACGATCAGCGCCATGCCGGCCACGGCCGGGGCATCGAGGCGCTGTTTCAGCCAGATCCAGTTGATGGCGGAAATCAGGACGATACCAGCGCCCGACCAGATGGCGTAGGCAATGCCCGTCGGCAGCACGCGCAGAGTCAGCGACAGGAAGAAAAAGGCGACCCCATAGCCGCCGAAGGTCAGCAACGTCGGCACCGGTCGGGTGAACTGGCCCGTGTATTTCAGGCACGATGTAGCGAAGACCTCGGCGATGATGGCCATGGCGAGATAGAGATAGGCCGTCACGTCCTGCATGGTCCTCGATTGGGGGCTTCCGGCGGGTTCCGGTCCGGCGGATCATGCCTTAACCGGAACCTGCTTGGGAAGTTTCACCGAGGCTCTTCCTGCCCCCGCTCGCGCGCGTCGCCGTGTGTCGATGGCTTCAGGGGCTGATGATCGTCGGGGATACCAGGATGCTGGCCAGGATCGCGGCGACCAGCACGGCCACGACGATGACGCCGCCAAGGATCTGCCTGCCTTTGTTCATCACTCTGTCGTCGCCGGGAATTCCGGCCAGACGTTTGTTGTCCATGACCTGTGTTCCTTCCATCCGGATGACGGCGTGCGGATCGCATGCGCCCGGGAGTCTGCCGGGAAATACATGCAGGGGTGCTGTCAGCATGTATCAGGCTCCTCACAGGCATCTGGTATGGCCGGGGCGCCGAACAAGCCGGGGCGGCGGCAATCATGCGTATGTGATGGGGCGCCCCGCCACCCCAGTGGCGCGGCGATGGTCACCAGGCTCAGGACGCAGCATTCGACGCTGACGGGGGAGCGCCGAGCACGTCTCCCGTCAGACCACCGATCTGCTGCCGTGCCAGGCGGCCGACCAGCAGCGTAGTCCCAGCCGCGATCCAACATGTAGGGCAGCGTGGCGGCCAGCCTGTCCCGCCGAGCCGGCGTCATGACTGTGGACAGGACGGCCATCGCCGCCTGGCCCGGGTCCGACAAGTTCATGTGCGCCCACTGACGCCCACACCGGCGGCACGGTGAGTACGTTGCCGGAGCCTTCGCCCGGGCACGGCCCCAGATCCAGCAACGGGTCCACGCCCATGTCACGAGCCAGCGCGTGATGCACGGCCTTGGCAGAACGGTGCGAAAGGCAGGTGTGGAGCCGGTTCCGTAGCGTGCAGCCGCCCAAGCGGCGTCGCGGTGGTGCTGCATACGAAAGCACCGAGCAGAACCGGGATGCGGCGATGCCGCACCGCATCCAGCATGGCCGCCGTCAGCGGATCGTTTTCGCAGGCGGCATGACGGGCCTGGGCGAGATCGACGATCAGGACCTTATGCGCCACGCCTTACGCATTCGGGTCGGTGCCGCAGATACAGTGCTGCCGCCAATATGGCGGCGGGTGTGGTGTTGCCGATTCTCATCTCGCTCACGCACAGCAGGTCGGTCTGCACGTTGACCATTGTATAACCGCTCGTGAAATCTTCGGCCGGATTGCCGACCATCTGGCCGCCCACGGTGAAACCCCATGGCGAACGGCCTCGTGATTACCGGCGAAGATTACGATCCGCACATGCTCCAGCATCGGCGCCGTGCGACGCTGGCATGCGCCCGGCCATGCGGCGAGATCCTTCAGACGGCTGAGGCTGCCGCCTGGTTTCGTCGATGTGGCTTCGCGCGTGGCGATGGTCTGCCTGGCTGGGTCGTCGGGAGGTACAGGCCGACGCACGTGGCGTGCAGGTTCGTAAAGTTTGAAAAAACATGGTGGCACGCGGATGGACGCGCATGGCGGGCTTTGTGTGGCGTTACGTCTCCGGTTGCAGGACATCAGGAGATAGGCAGGGTGGCAGCGCCGGGAACGGTGACCGACCACATGCTGACGCCGGGAGGCGGGCGATCCGGAAAGGCGGTATCTCTGGTCACTGCGCCCCCGGATCTATCTGGATCTATATTGTCACCACCCATGCCTGGGATGGCGAAATGCAAGGACGAATCGTCCGGCATCGCGACAATCGCGTCGCCGGTGGATTGCCTGTCTAGGCGATTGACCAATCTTATGCTTGCGGAAAGCGATATCGCATCAGAGACCGATGGCTCACCCAACCCATGGCTGGTGTCGGCGAAGGCCGGATGATCGTGAAATGCGGCGATTGCTGCTTGAGGTGCACCGGGATGAGCGGCCTGACGTTCTGTATCTGATGAGCGCATGGCTGGGCGTGTGCGGATGCATGCCATCCTGTCGCGACCATCGGCGGGGAGCGCGTCCTCCGTCTGGAGGAGGCGAGGGCGTTGCTTCTGGGGCCGAGATCCCGCGATGATACTCATGCCCGTTCGTTCGAAGACTTTCGAAATCAAACCGGCATCGAGCCAGACCGGTCGGCCGGAGGACGCCGGGAAATCGGCTGACAGGACGGCCGATTTCTTGTCTCCGCCATTCCCGACGGCTGCGACGCGGGGTTTCGGTTGCTCTTCCCTTGCGTCGTGGCGTGTCGGATCGACAGCCGCGACGCGGATTCTGGAAGAAGCGTGAAATTTTGTATATTTTGGAAAATATAATAAATAATAATAGAAAATTATAATTCATGCGGGAATGTGTTTTGGGATGACGCGATGGTATCCGCAGGTATGCAAGAAAAAATGAGGCATGGTTCATGCTTTGACTTGACAGCGGCCGCCGCAACGCCGAGATGATGCCAAAGAAGAAAGATATTTTTTCGACCATCCAGGCAAGCCATCGGTGATGGCGGCGAATGAAAACGGTCTTTCAGAATTCCGGTTTCCGATCATGCCGGCATGGCGCGCGGTCGTCGGACTGTTGGTCGTTAAGACAACGAAAGGTTACACCTGTAATGAGTGATGAAACGAAAGCCACCCGTCGCCGGGCGTCCCGCAAGGATGTCGAGACTGTGGTGACGACGCCCGCAGCACCCGAGCCGGCGCCTGCGAAGCATGGGCGCGGGAAGGCCAAGGCCGCCGCCACCAAGATTGAAACGGCTCCTGTCGCGCCGGCCCCCGTCGCGGCCAAGGTCGAGGAAAAGCCGGCGCGTCGCACGCGTGTTGCCAAGGCGGCCAAGGTGGCGGTAGAGCCGGTCGTGGCACCCGTGGTGCCTGCGCCCGCACGTCGCCGTGGCACGCCCCGTACGACGCTGAAGGTTGGCCCCGTTGCGGAAGAAGCTGTGACATCGCCCCGCAAACCCGCCAAGAAGGCGGCTGCCAAGCCCACCACCACGCGCAAGGCCGCGATCGTGGCGGCGCCGGTGGTCCCGGCCAAGGTGCCTGCCCGTCGCAAGGCTGCCGCCGTGGTCGCCGCTCCGGTCGAGGCTCCCAAGCGGGGTACGAAGGCACGTGCTGCCGCAGTCGTAGAAGCCAAGCCGGTTTCGGTAAAAACCCGTAAAACCCCGACGAAGTCGGTCAAGGCGGCACCAGCGCCGGAAGTGAAGGCCCCGGCTGCGAAGGCCAAGGCTGCCGCCGGTCGCAAGGCCGCGCCGAAGGAAGTGGCCAAGCCGACGGCGAAGGTCGCGGTGAAGGCAGCGGCGAAGCCTGCCGCAAAGATCGTTGCGAAGGCGGCAAAAGTTCCGGCCAAGGGTGCCAAGGCGCCCGTGCCGGCCAAGAAGGCGGTTGCTGCCAAGGCCGCACCGACGCCGCAGCGTGGAACCGGTCGCCGTATGGCGAAGGGTGATCGCACGGCGGTCGATGCATGGCGCGAAGCGCGCGAGGCGCGCAAGCAGGTGCGTCTGGCGCGTCTGGCTGCAGCGCGCGGTCAGTAATCAACGCCTTGCGCTGCCGGCCATAGGTTAAAGCCCTTCGTTCGAAAAGGGGCGACACGTCATGGGCGTGTCGCCCCTTTTTTTGTCATTGTCTTAAGGTGTGCCGCAAGAAAAACCATGTGTCGGGAAACGGACAGCGACTGTTCGCACAGTGCGGGTGGCTGGCATGCCCACGGTGGGGGCTCGCGATTCATGCCGAATAGGTGATGGGGATTCGGTGGACGGTAGGCTGCCGGGGGTGGCACCGTGCCGCGGGCGGCTGGCCGGATCTGCCGGTCGCGGCGACGTAATCTGACGTGACGGAGGATGACGACATGTCCGAATACCGACTGCATGCCGATCTGCCGATCGGCCTGAATGCGCAGGGCGAGCGGCAGGAGCATGATGCGATGGGGGCGCTGCCGGTGCCGGCCGATCGCTACTGGGGTGCGCAGACCCAGCGCAGCCTGATCCATTTTTCGATTGGTACCGACAGGATGCCGCTGGAACTCTGCCGCGCGTACGGCGTGGTGAAGAAAGCGGCGGCGCTGGTCAACCGGGCGGCCGGGCGCTTGCCCGACTGGAAGGCCGCCGCGATCATCCAGGCAGCGGACGAAGTCGCCGACGGGAAATTGGACGCACATTTCCCATTGTTTGTCTGGCAGACCGGGTCGGGCACGCAGACCAACATGAACGTCAACGAGGTCATCGCCAATCGGGCGATCCAGTTGCTGGACGGCGAAGTGGGTAGCCAGAAGCCGATCCACCCCAATGACGACGTCAATATGGGGCAGTCCAGCAACGACACGTTTCCGACTGCCATGCATGTGGCAACGGTGCGCGGGATCGACGCGCACCTGCTGCCGGAACTGGATGCGCTGGCTGGACTGATCGAAACGCGGTCGCGTGAATGGCAAGATATCGTAAAAATCGGACGCACCCATCTGCAGGATGCGGTGCCGCTGACGGTCGGTCAGGAATGGTCGGGCTGGGCGCATCAGATTCGCGATGCCATGCGTGCTGTGGAGGCCGCGCGCGAGGGGGGGCTGGAACTGGCGGCCGGCGGCACGGCGGTAGGAACCGGGCTGAACGCGCCGGCAGGTTTCGGGAAGGCGATCGCAGCTCGCCTGGCGGAACTGACCGGTGCGGCATTCGTGACCGCGCCCAATAAATTCGCCGCCCTCGCCGGGCTGGATGCGATGGTCCGCATATCGTCGGCCATTCGCGGATGCGCGGTGGTGCTGATGAAGATCGCCAATGATATGCGCTGGCTGGGTTCGGGTCCGCGTTGTGGGCTGGGGGAATTGGTGCTGCCGGCGAACGAGCCGGGATCGTCGATCATGCCCGGCAAGGTCAATCCGACCCAGTGCGAGGCCATGGTTATGATCTGTACCCAGATCCTGGGTAACGATGCCACTGTTGCCTTCGCGGGGAGCCAGGGACAGTTCGAACTGAACGTGATGCGGCCGGTCGTGATCGCGAACGTGCTGCATTCGCTGCGGATACTGGCCGATGGCTGCCGGTCGTTCCGGACGTTCTCGGTCGAAGGCACGCATTTGAATCTCGAGCGGATTCGTCGCTATGTCGAGGGATCGGTGATGCTGGTAACGGCGTTGGCGCCCTCCATCGGCTATGACCGCGCCTCGGCGATCGCGCATGATGCGATGGAGCATGACCTGTCGCTGCGCGAGGCCGCGTTGCGATCCGGGCTGGTGAATGCGGAAACCTTCGACCGTCTGGTGCGGCCGATTGATATGGTAGGCCAAGGCACAGCCGGCGCCTGAGAGCCTTCGTGGAAATGCGCGCTGGTGGCGATCCGACGTGCGTCCGCTGTGCTCCGGTGCTCACGGCCAGTAAGGCCGCTCCGCTCCGGTGCTCGCGAACACACGCCGGCCATGCCGCTGCGCGGCACTCTCGCTCACCAGCCCACATTTCCACGAAGGCTCTTCGCAGTTCACTGGGCGGGGGCGTCTCCGTTCCGGTTCTGATGACGACCTCGTCTTGATCGGAGGGCTGTCGTGCGGGGTTTTTCCGGCGAGGCCCTTTTAACGCCCCCGGATGTACGGCAGAAAATTGGGTCATGATGAATATCGTGTCGAATCTGTCGATGAAGCTGGTGCGGCGGCTGGACCCGGAGGAGGCGCATCGCCTCGCCCTGAATGCCCTTATGCTCGGTCTGGGGGGCGGCAGCGGCTCAGGTCGTGATGATCCGGCCCTGTCGGTGCGGGCGATGGGGTTGCGCTTTCCCAATCCGATCGGCATCGCCGCGGGTTTCGACAAGAACGCCCAGGTGATCCGGCCGCTGGCGCGGATCGGGTTCGGCTTTGTCGAAGCCGGTACGGTGACGCCGTTGCCGCAGGAGGGCAATCCGCGTCCGCGTCTGTTCCGGCTGACTGAAGACCGGGCGATCATCAACCGGATGGGCTTCAACAATCAGGGCATCGACCGGTTCGCGGTCCGCATGGCACGGCTGCACCGCCTGCCCGCCAAGGGCACCGGTGCCGGCGCGCGGGTGCCCGTGGGGGCCAATCTGGGCATCAACAAGAATGGTGCCGATCCCGAGCGCGACTATCCCCGCCTGGTCGGACGGGTGAAGCACTATGCAGACTATATTGTACTGAACCTGTCGTCGCCCAACACGCCCGGCCTGCGTGATCTGCAACAGGCTGACCGGTTGCAGGCGATTCTTCAGGCTATTGCCGAGGCGCATCCCGATCGGCCTCCGCTCCTGGTCAAGCTGGCGCCCGATCTGGCCCGCGACGATATCGGGCCGGTGATCGAGGCCGTGATTGCCGGCGGTGCGCAGGGCGTGACCGTGACCAACACCACCATCTCGCGGCCGGACGGTCTGCGCAGCCCGTATGCCAATGAAGCCGGCGGCCTGTCGGGGCGCCCGCTGCGGCTGCTGGCCAGGACGGTGTTGCGCGAGGCAGTGCAGATCGCCGCCGGGCGCCTGACCCTCGTGGCCTGTGGCGGCATCGAGACCGGGGCCGATATCGTGGACAGCGTGCGCGCCGGGGCCGATCTGGTGCAGCTTTACAGCGCATTCGCTTACGAAGGGCCGGGAATCGTGCGGCGCCTGAAGCGCGAGACCGTCCGCGCCCTGAACGCCGAAGGGTTCGAGACGCTGGCCGATGCGAAAGGAACCGCATGATGCGTTTTCTCGATGGGTTCGCACCGCTGGCCGAGCAGTATGATGGCTTTATCGTCGATCTGTGGGGCGTGATCCATGACGGGATCAGCCCCTATCCGGGGGCGCGGGATACGCTGGCGGCCCTGCGCGCGGCAGGCAAGCGGGTCGTGCTGCTTTCCAACGCGCCCCGTCGAGTCTCGGTGGTGTGCGAGGGATTGCGCGCCATGGGCGTGGCGGACGACCTGTATGATGGCGTGATGACCAGCGGCGAATATACGCGCGGACTGCTGGCCGAGCGTTCCGACCCGTGGTTCGCCGGGCTCGGCCGCCGGATGCTGCATCTGGGCGCACCGAAGGACTATAACCTGTTCGAAGGACTGGATCTGGAACGGGTCGAAGACCCTGCCGAGGCCGATTTCATCCTGAATACGGGGCCGAACCTGGAGCAGGGCGAAGGCGACCCCGCGCCCTATCTGCCGTTGCTGGAGGCCTGTGCCGCGCGCGGGCTGAAGATGGTGTGCGCCAACCCCGATCTGGAAGTGATCCGGGGCGGTCGGCGGCTGATCTGCGCCGGCCTGCTGGCCAGCCTGTATGAGCAGAAAGGCTGTGCCGTCCGCTGGATCGGCAAGCCGCATCCGGAAGTCTATGGCCCTGTCCTGCGTATGCTGGAGGTGCCGCGCGCCAGCGTGCTGGCCGTAGGCGACGCGCTGGCCACCGACATGCGGGGGGCAAAAGCGGTTGGGGTCGATGGTTGCTGGGTGCTGGGCGGCATCCATCAGGAAATGATCGGCGACGACACCGCGCTGGCCGAAGCGGAAGCGTCCTCTGCCGGGCTGGCCCCAGTCGCCTGCGTGCCGTCCTTCCGCTGGGCAGCCTGAGCGAGGCTCAGTGCACGGGCTTTTATCCACGTCTAACGAGACGCGCGCCGGATCGCCGCCAGCGCACGTTTCCGACCAGGCTCTCAGGCTCTGCCGGCTTGGTCGGTCAAGTGGATGGGGTCCATATTGATGGTCGCCAGGGCCTGACGCCATTTGGCGCCATGATCCAGGCCGAACAGGATTTCGTCGCTGGGTGGGGCGGGGAGCCAGGCGTTGCGGCGGATGATCTCGTCTTCCAGTTGATCGTCGCTCCAACTTGCGTGGCCCAGCGCCAGCAGGGCGTTGCGGGGGCCGGCACCGTCGGCGATGTCGCGCAGCACGTCGAGGCTGGCGGTCAGTGTCGTGCCGTTATCGACCGACAGGCTGCTGTCGCCGCTCCAGTCGGAGGAATGCAGCACGAAGCCCCGGCCGCCATCCACTGGGCCACCCGCACAGAGCGCGATTCGCCGGCGTGGCGGTACCGGGGCGATGCCAAGTCGCTCCAGCACGTCATCAAGGCCCGGCTGCGACAGCCGGCGATTGACGATCAGCCCCATCGCGCCCTCTCCGGGCACATGGGCGCAGAGAAAGATCACGGTGCGGGCGAAAGGGCTGTCCGCCAGGGCTGGGGAGGCGACAAGCAGGGAGCCTGTAAGGGAGTCTGCCGAGGTCTGGGATAGGGGAAACATCCTTTTTACATAGACCAAGAACCACCGGGCATTGCAACCGCGGCGGGCGGATTTGCGACGACACGGCGATTGGCGCTTAACTCTTCATGACAAGATTGCGAAGGAGCATCCAGCGATGACGAAGATTGTTCTGGTGACGGGGGCGACGGCTGGTTTCGGCAAGGCGATCGCGGAACGGCTGGTGGGGGATGGCTATCGGGTGATTGCCACCGGGCGCCGCAGCGACAGGCTGGACGCGCTGGCCAAATCGCTCGGGCCGGCACTGCTGCCGCTGGTGCTGGACATGGATGACACGGCCGCTCTGCGCGCGCTGCCGGCCAGCCTGCCCGAGGGATGGCAGGAGGTGGATATCCTGGTCAACAATGCCGGCCTCGCGCTGGGCGTGGGCAAGGCGCAGGATAGCGCGGTGGCCGACTGGCGGCAGATGATCGAGACCAATATCGCCGGACTGGTCGAGATCACCCATGCGCTGCTGCCGGGTATGGTGGCGCGTGATCGCGGCCATATCGTCTCCATCGGCAGCACCGCCGGCACCTATCCGTATCTGGGTGGCAATGTCTATGGCGGTACCAAGGCGTTCGTGGCGCAATTTATGCGTAATCTGCGCTGCGACCTGCTGGGCACGAAGGTGCGGGCGACGAATCTGGAGCCGGGCCTGTGCGGTGGCAGCGAATTCAGCAATGTGCGCCTGCGTGACGATGCCAAGGCGGCTGCCGTGTATCAGGATACGCATCCGATCCAGCCGGAGGACATCGCCGAGACCGTGGCCTGGGTGCTGGGGCTGCCCGCGCACGTCAACATCAACCGCATCGAGATGATGCCGACCTGCCAGGCGGCCGGCGGCCTGGCCGTGGCCCGGGGGGTGAAGGTTTGACCGTGGGCGAGAACGCGATCGACCTCCAGACGCTGTTGCATCGCTGCCGGGTCGAGGACGGCGAAAGCTTCGATCTCGCGCAGCATCCGACCCGCATCGCCCAGATCAAGGATATCGACAAGGCGGCGGGCAAGCATCTGCTGCGCCAGGGGGTGAAACGCCTCTCGGCGTTGCAGGAACTGCTCTATGCCAACAGCACATGGTCGCTGTTGCTGGTGTTCCAGGCGATGGATGCCGGCGGCAAGGACGGGATGATCAAGCATGTGATGTCCGGGGTGAATCCCCAGGGCGTGACGGTGACGTCGTTCAAACAGCCAGGGCCGGTCGAACTTTCGCATGATTATCTGTGGCGCGTGCATCTGGTCGCGCCGTCCAGCGGGCGGATCGGGATCTTCAACCGCAGCCATTACGAGGAGGTTCTCGTCACGCGGGTTCATCCCGAACTGCTGGTGAAGCAGAAGATCCCGGCCTGCTTGCGCGACGGCGCGATCTGGGAGGAACGGTATCGCGACATCAGGCATTTCGAACACTACCTGTCGCGGCAGGGCACGGTCGTGCTGAAATTCTTCCTGAACCTGTCGAAGGAAGAACAGCGGAAACGCTTCCTCCGTCGGATCGACCTGGACGAGAAGCACTGGAAATTCTCGATTTCCGACGCCCGGGAGCGCGAGCATTGGGACGCCTACCGCGATGCCTATCGCGAGGCGATCCGCAATACCGCCCAGCCCAGCGCCCCATGGTTCGTGATTCCGGCCGATCGGAAATGGATGGCACGGCTGCTGGTGATGGAGACGATCATCGAAGCACTGGAGCGGCTGAAGCTGAGCGTGCCGGACCCGGCGCCCGATATCGTCCGCGACATGGCGGCTGTACGTCAGGAACTTGAAGCGCAGGCACCGAAGGCGAAGCACGGATGATGATGGAACGAACAGGGTCGTCGCGCATGGAACGACGCGGCGGGCATGGCAGGCGGGCATGGGCGCTCGTCGCGAGTCTGGTGCTTGCCATGACCATGCACCGGGCCCATGCGCAGGAAGCGATTGGGCCGGCCTGCGACAATCGGCATTTCCTGGCGGTGCAGCAGGCGTTCGAGGGCGGATCGCTGCGCGGGGACCAGCCAGTGCATGTCTGCGGCCGGGTGATCGCGGTATCGCGCCAGCGGCAGACACGCAGCGGTTGGCACGGATATTTCTATGTCGATGTCGGGCAGGGCGTGTCGATCCGCATCGTATCCGATCTGGACCGGATGGCGGCACCGGCATGGCCGTGGGTGGCCAAGGGCGATGCGGTCGATGTCGTGGGAAGGTATTATTACGACAATCCGCGAAGCCAGGGCATCGACTGGACCCATCGCGGCACGGGTCGGAAGTGGGGTATGCCGGGATATGTCAGCGTCAACGGGGCACGGTATCAGTAATCTTCGCGGGGGCGGGTTTTTGTGGGGCTCTGCCCCACGCCCCGCCAAAGGCAGCGCCTTTGGAAACCAGTCGTTGAATGAACGTCCCGGTTGGTAGAAAAAAGGGCCGCACGGCAATCGCCGCGCGGCCCTTTTTATGGTTCCCGGTCGGGGCGGGGATCAGTTCGCGGTTTCGGATTCCCGCTCGCTGCCCTCGTCGCCTTCGGTGGCCGTTTCGCTCTTGGCTTCGATATATTCGAAATCCAACGCGCCGTCCTTGAGCGTGATCTTGACCGCGCCACCCTTGACCAACCGGCCGAACAGCAATTCCTCGGCCAGCGGCTTCTTGATGTTCTCCTGGATCACCCGGCCCAGCGGACGGGCGCCATAGAGCCGGTCGTAGCCGCGTTCGGCCAGCCATTCCTTGGCCGCAGACGAGATCTCGATCGTGACGTTGCGATCGGCAAGCTGGGCTTCGAGCTGGAAGACGAACTTCTCGACCACCCGGCCTACGATCTCGGGCGTGAGGTTGGCAAAGGGAATGATCGCGTCCAGACGGTTACGGAATTCCGGGGTGAAGATGCGCTTGATCGCTTCCTCATCCTCGCCCTCCCGCGAATCGCGGCCGAACCCGATGGCTTCCTTGTTCAGATCGGCGGCCCCCGCATTGGTCGTCATGATCAGGACGACATTGCGGAAATCGACGGTTTTGCCGTTATGGTCGGTCAGGCGACCATGATCCATGACCTGGAGCAGGACGTTATACAGGTCCGGATGCGCTTTCTCGATTTCGTCCAGCAGCAGCACCGCGTGCGGATGCTGGTCGATCGCGTCGGTCAGAAGACCGCCCTGATCGAAACCGACATAGCCCGGCGGCGCACCGATCAGGCGCGAGATCGAATGGCGTTCCATATATTCGGACATGTCGAAGCGGACGAGTTCGATCCCCAGCGTCTGGGCAAGCTGCTTCGCCACCTCGGTCTTGCCCACGCCCGTCGGGCCGGAGAACAGGTAATTGCCGATCGGCTTCTCCGGGTCACGCAGGCCCGCGCGCGACAGCTTGATCGCCGCCGACAGCGCATCGATCGCCTTGTCCTGGCCGTAGACCATCCCCTTCAGGTCGCGCTCCAGGGTCCGTAGCGTCTCCTTGTCGTCGGACGACACGCTCTTGGGCGGAATGCGGGCGATCTTGGCGACGATGTCCTCGACATCCTTCAGGGTCACGGTCTTGCGGCGCCGGTTCTCGGGTACCAGCATGCGCGAGGCCCCGACCTCGTCGATCACGTCGATCGCCTTGTCCGGCAGCTTGCGGTCATGGATGTATTTCGCGGCCAGTTCCACCGCGCCACGAATGGCTTCCTCGGTGTAGCGCACCTTGTGGTGGCGCTCGTAATTGACCTTCAGACCACGCAGAATCTTGATCGCATCCTCGACCGAAGGTTCGGCGACGTCGATCTTCTGGAAGCGCCGGACCAGCGCGCGGTCCTTCTCGAAATGCTGGCGATACTCCTTGTAGGTGGTCGAGCCGATGCAGCGCAGCGTGCCGGCAGCCAGCGCGGGCTTCAGCAGGTTGGAGGCATCCATGGCCCCACCCGAGGTCGCACCCGCACCGATCACGGTATGGATTTCGTCGATGAAGAGAATGCTGCCCGGATTGTTGTCCAGTTCGGTGACGACCGCCTTCAGCCGTTCCTCGAAATCGCCGCGATAGCGGGTGCCGGCCAGCAGCGCGCCCATATCCAGCGAATAGATCGTCGATTTCAGCAGCACTTCGGGCACGTCGCCTTCGACGATGCGCTTGGCCAGCCCCTCGGCGATGGCCGTCTTGCCCACGCCCGGATCGCCGACATAGAGCGGGTTGTTCTTCGTGCGGCGGCACAGGATCTGGATCGTGCGCTCGATTTCCGAATCGCGGCCGATCAGCGGGTCCACCTTCCCATCCTCCGCCTTGCGGTTGAGGTTGGTGCAGTAGGCGCTCAGCGCGTCCTGGTTCTTCTGGCTGCCCTTGCCGCGTTCCTCGCGTTCGCTTTCCGGATTTTCCTGCGCGCTGCCGGTAATCGGGCGGCGCGTCGAACGATCCGGCGCCTTGGCGATGCCGTGCGAGATGAAATTGACCGCATCCAGCCGCGTCATGTCCTGCAATTGCAGGAAATAGACGGCATGGCTTTCGCGTTCGGCGAACAGCGCGACCAGCACGTTCGAGCCCGTGACTTCATCCCGGCCGGTGGACTGCACATGGATGGCGGCGCGCTGGATCACGCGCTGGAACGCGGCCGTGGGCTTGGGATCGACCGTGCGGTCGGACGCCAGGCCGGCCAGATCCTTGTCGAGAAATTCGGTCAGGTCGGAGCGCAGCTTGTCGAGATCGACGCCGCAGGCGCGAAAGACCGTCACCGCGTCGCTGTCATCGACGAGGGCCAGCAACAGATGTTCCAGGGTCGCATATTCGTGACGCCGATCCCCCGCGAGGGTCAGGGCACGATGAAGCGTCTGTTCGAGATTGCGTGACAACATCCGTGACGCTCCTTTTCCTGGGCCGGACACGAACCCGCCGGGGCGGATCGGTCGAACAGGATCATATTTGGTGTGTTTTGGACGGAAAGCCAGTGGAAAGAACGATAAAGTTCCGACGATGCCGTGCAGGCAGGGCATGGCACAGCAATAGCGCGCGTCGCATGTACTCACGCACGCGCCTGCGCGGGCTGCCCCGCAACGGGGAACGAGGCGCGTGCCCCGACAAGGTTCCGGCTCGGCCGGAACGGACTCAATTTGCTTGAATAATATTCAAAAACAATGGTCTGAACGGGTCGTCAAGCTTCTGTGGCGCGCCCCGTCGTCCGCTTCGGGGCTGGCTCTAGTCTTTCTCGATCGTGCATTGCAGCGGGTGCTGGTTCTGCCGCGCCAGGTCCATCACCTGAGTCACTTTCGTCTCGGCCACTTCGTAGGTGAAGACACCGCAGACGCCGACGCCGCGCTTATGGACATGCAGCATGATGTCCGTCGCTTCCTCGCGCGATTTCTGGAAGAACCGTTCAAGGACATGAACGACGAATTCCATCGGCGTGTAGTCGTCGTTGAGCATCAGAACCTTGTACATCGCGGGCTTGCGCGTCTGCGGGCGGGTCCTGACGACGACGCCGATCGTCGGGGAATCGGGGTTGTCCGGGTCGGAATCCTGTCCGTTGCCATCGCGTCGGGTCGGGTTGTTGCCGCCATGCGCCCACACCGAACCCGCCGCGCCTGTGACGCGCGGGCCGATCATAGGACGGACAGGGAAAAATGCTGCTGTCATGGTCATACCATATTGGATCGGCATCGTGGGTTGAAAGAGCGAAACAGGGGAATTTTAAGCATGGCTGGGCTCGCTTTTGATGATCCAATCAAACGGAAGCGGCGCGTGGCTGCCCGGTTTCGCCCGCGGCCGGGGAGGGGTGAGACTGAAAAGACTGTATTTTCTTTCCCTTATCGCGGTTTTCTCTGGACGGGTTCAGAAAAATGGCCATAGAGTTACCGAATGACGCGGATCCTGTGACTGAGGGGACAGGCGGTGGCCGACGGAGCATGGATGGACGAGAAACGGGGATGGCTCGCCCACCTGTGTCGCGCTGTGGTGTCACTGGTTCCTGACGGCGGGTGTCGACAGGCCGGTCGTAGGCGCACCCTGCGGTTGACCGTGGGTCTGGCAGCCGGATACCTGGCGACGACCGTTATCGCAACGCCTCGCGCCCATGCCCAGTATGTCGGCCAGATCAGTTCCATCGTTATGGATGCCCGTACGGGCGCGGTGCTCTCGCAGAGCAATCCCGACCTTCAGCGCTTTCCCGCCAGCCTCACCAAGCTGATGACGCTCTACATGGCTTTCAAGGCCATGCGGGCCGGTCAGGTCACGCTCGACCAGGCGGTGCCGGTTTCGGCCCACTCCGCCTCCATGGAGCCATCGAAACTGGGGCTGGTGCCCGGCAGTTACCTGACGGTGGAGCAGGCGGTGCTGGGGCTGGTGACCAAGTCGGCGAATGATGCCGCCTGTGCGCTCGGCGAATTGCTGGGTGGGGGAGACGAGGCCCGGTTCGCCGATCTCATGACCCGTCAGGCGCGGGCGCTGGGCATGGCCAACACCACGTTCCGCAACGCCTCGGGCCTGCCGAACGAGGAACAGATGACTTCGGCGCGCGACCTGGCGCTGCTGACCCGGCAGATCATCACCGAATTCCCGGAATATTATCATTATTTCGCGGTGCCGGCCTTCTATTTCCATGGTCGGCAGGTGCCCAACCATGACCCGATGCTGCGGATCTATCCGGGCGCGGACGGGCTGAAGACGGGCTATACGGCGCTGGCCGGGCGCAATCTGGTCACATCGGCGGTTCGCGAGAATGTCCGGCTGATCGGTGTGGTGCTGGGCGCGCGGACCAATCCGCAGCGCAGCGCCCTGATGGCCGGCATTCTCGATGACGGCTTCCGCCAGGAAGGCGTGGCCGATGTGCGCCGGCCGCTGGTGCTGGCGCGCGGCAACCGTCACCGGGCGGCGGTCATGCTGGCCGCTGCAACGCGCGGCAGTGCCGGGCCGGAGCAGGTGGCGGAACTGCCGAGTACGCCTCGGCATCATGTCCTGGCCCGTCATGGCCATGCTCACGCGCCCGTGCATATGGTCGCGGCGGGTCATACCGGCAGTCGTCACGCCGCCGCCCGCAAACGCGGGCGCAGCCACGGCTGACGGCCTGATCGGAGAGGCGCGCGGAGGGGTAACCCTGTGCGTGTTTCCTGCTCTGTTCTGTCTTGCTTCATGGTGTGAAAGCAGAGGGCAGATGCGGGCTGTGCCCGTCCAGTCGATATCTTCGGTCAGGCTCCCGGCTGGGCATGGGCGGATGCGTCGCCCTTGCCTTGCGGCGCCGTCCCGCGCATTTATCCCTTGAGAGGCTGGCCACGCATTGCCGGTTCGGTCTTTGGTGTTGAGGGTGCCGTTCTGCGGCGGACGAACAAGCGAGGGGCATCGTTATGGACGGTGATACGGACGCGCGGCGCGTGATCCTGCATACGCAAGAGGATTTTGCCGGCATGCGCGCGGCAGGACAGTTGGCGGCGCGTACGCTGGACATGATCGTGCCGCATGTCCGTGCGGGCGTGACGACCGGGGAACTGGATCGGGTGATTCATGAGTTCATGATCGCCAATGATGCCACGCCGGCGACGCTCGGCTATCGCGGTTATCCGAAATCGAGCTGCATCTCGCTCAATCATGTGGTGTGCCACGGTATTCCGGGCGACCGGCAGTTGCAGGATGGCGATATCCTGAACATCGACGTGACCGTGATCCTCGACGGCTGGTTCGGCGACACCAGCCGCATGTACACGGTCGGCGCGATCCCGCGTAAAGCGGAGAAGCTGATCGAGGCGACATATGAGGCGCTGATGCTGGGCATCGCTCAGGTCCGTCCGGGCAATACGCTGGGCGATATCGGCCACGCGATCCAGGAGTTCGCCGAATCGCAGCGTTTTTCGGTGGTGCGCGATTTCTGCGGCCACGGCATCGGCCGGACGTTCCATGCCGCGCCGAATGTGCTGCATTACGGGCGCCCCGGCCAGGGGCTGGTGCTGCGTCCGGGCATGTTCTTCACCATCGAACCGATGCTCAATGGCGGCCGGCCGGACGTGAAGGTGCTTGATGACGGCTGGACAGCGGTGACCCGTGATCGCTCGCTTTCGGCCCAGTTCGAACACATGCTGGGCGTGACCGAAGATGGGTGCGAGGTGTTCACGCTTTCGCCCGCCGGCCTGAATCACCCACCTTATGCAGTCTCGGCCTGAGGCACGCTGCCGCTCGCTGCCCGGTTGCCCCTGACGAAAATTTCCTTGTCATTGAAAGGTTCGTAATGCGCTTTTCCCTGCTTCGTGTCCGCTGTGCCGCCCTCATGCTGGCGGGGTCGATGCTGGCGGGGCTGGCGACGCCGCTTGGGGCAATGTCGGCGGTGGCGGCTCCGGTGCAAGGCGATGTCCTGACCTTCGGCCAGGCGCAGGGCGCGTTGCCGCCGCTGGCTCCGGCGGAGGGGGCGCACGGCATGGTCGTGTCGGCCCAGCATCTGGCCTCCGAGGTCGGGGCGCATATCCTGGCGCAGGGTGGCAATGCGGCGGATGCGGCCGTGGCGGTGGCCTATGCGCTGGCGGTGGTCTACCCGGCCGCGGGCAATATCGGCGGCGGCGGCTTCATGACGCTGCGGACTCCTGATGGGCATGCCGTCTTCATCGATTTCCGCGAGCACGCGCCGCTGGCGGCGACCCCGACCATGTATCAGGATGCCAAGGGCAGCGTGGTGCCCAATCAGTCGATCACGGGCTGGAAGGCCGTCGCGGTGCCGGGAACGGTGGCGGGCATGGATATGATCCTGAACCGCTGGGGGCATCTGACGCGCCAGCAGGTGATGGCACCCGCGATCGCTCTGGCACGGGATGGCTTCGTACTTGCCGAAGGCGACGTGCAGTTGCTCAACACGTCGACCGCCGATTTCGCCCGCGATCCCGAAGCGCGGCGGATCTTCCTGCGGCCCGACGGTACGCCGTTGCAGGTCGGCGACCGTCTGGTGCAGGCCGATCTGGCCGACAGCCTGTCGCTGATCGCGCGGAGCGGGGCAGCCGCGTTCTATCGCGGCCCGATCGCCGATGCGATCGTCCAGGCCAGCAAGGTCGGAGGCGGCATTCTCCAATCCGACGATTTCCGTCGTTATGCGCCCCGCGTGCTGCCGACGCTGACCTGCTCCTATCGCGGCTATCATGTCGATACCGCACCTCCGCCGAGCGGCGGTGGCGTCGCGCTGTGCGAGATGCTGAATATTCTCTCGGGCTATGACATGCACAAGCTCGGCCTGTACACCGCGCCTGCGGTACAGCGCGAAGTGGAGGCGATGCGGCGTGCCTATGCCGACCGGCAGGATCTGGGTGATCCGGCCTTCGTGCAGAATCCGGTCACGCATCTGGTCGATGTAAGCTACGCGCGGCAGGTGCGCGCGGCGATTCCCACCGACCGCGCGGTGCCGTCGGCTTCGCTGAAGCCCGGCCAGATCGAGCCCGAAAAACACGAAACGACCCAGTACTCGGTCATCGATGACAAGGGCATGGCGATTTCGGTCACCTATACGCTGAACGGCTGGTTCGGTGCGAAGGTGATCGGCGGCCATACCGGCATCTTCCTCAATGACGAGATGGACGATTTCTCGTCCCGCCCCGGCGTGCCCAACATGTTCGGCATTGTCGGCAGCGCCGCCAACGCGATTGCGCCGGGGAAGACACCGCTTTCCTCGATGTCGCCCACCATCCTGTCGCGCAACGGCAAGCCGGTGATGGTGATCGGGAGCCCTGGCGGATCGCGCATTCCCACCATCGTGCTGGCTACGATCCTGGGCGTGGTGGATTACGGGCTGGATATCCAGCAGGCGGTGGACTTGCCGCGTATCCATGAGCAATGGCAGCCGGAGCCGGTCGAGGTCGAGCAGGGGGCGCTGACCGATGCCGTCGCCGCGACGTTGGAGCAGGAAGGCTACAAGCTGGCGCCGCACGCGCCGTGGGGCGTGGCCGAAGGCATTCTGGTCGGGGCGCCGCGTCTGGGCGTGCGGCATGTCGGGACGGCACGGTATTTCGGCGGCTTCGACCGGCGGCATCCCGGTGGGGCGGCTGTCGGAGAGTGAAGGCCACGCTCATGCCGCGTCTGGCGGCATGAGCCTGTCATCCTGATCGCGCGATTCGGCTGGCATTCAGGCGGGGCAGGGGCGAGGACGTGGAGTGGGTGATTTGGTGGATCTGACTTTATCTATGTAAAATCAATGACTTGATTGGTTTTTTCTTTGGTCGTTTGCGTTCCTTGAGGTGTTGAAGGGGCTGCTGCTCCATTCGCCCTCTTGTATCCGCCTCCCGGTTCCGTGCTATGAAGTGCGTGGGAGACCGGCAACGGACGGGCGCCTTGCCAACCCGGTCAGGTCCGGAAGGAAGCAGCCGCAGTGAGTTTTGTCCGGGTCGTCTGTTCGGTCTCCCACCCCGGAAATTCAGTTATCGACGACGCCGCACCTGATGCGGTGCTGCATTGTTGCCGGAAATCGTCATGACCATGTCTTCGGACCAAGATATGTCCGGAGATCCGGACCTGCCGCTTCCGCCCGATGCGGGTATGGGACTGTTCGGGGACGTGCCTGCGCCTGCCGCCCCGAAGGCGCCCGAGCCGGCACAGGGTCCCTACCGTGTCTTGGCACGCAAATATCGTCCGACCACCCTTGATGATCTGATCGGTCAGGATTCGACCGTCCGTATCCTGCGCAATGCCTTTGCGCTGGGGCGGGTAGCGCATGCCTTCATGCTGACGGGCGTGCGCGGCGTGGGCAAGACGACCACCGCGCGCATCATCGCCCGGGCGCTCAACTGCATCGGGCCGGACGGCAAGGGTGGTCCCACCGCCGATCCGTGCGGGGTGTGCGCCAATTGCGTGGCGATTCTGGCCGACCGTCACCCCGACGTGCTGGAGATGGACGCGGCCTCGCGCACCGGTGTGGACGATGTGCGCGAGATCATCGAGGCCACGCGCTTCCGCCCGATGCAGGGGCGGATGAAGGTCTTCATCATCGACGAAGTCCACATGCTCTCGCGCAACGCATTCAATGCGTTGCTCAAGACGCTGGAGGAGCCGCCGGCCCAGGTCACGTTCATTTTCGCCACCACCGAACTACGCAAGGTGCCGGTCACGGTGCTGTCGCGCTGCCAGCGATTCGACCTGCGTCGCGTGCCGCAGGCCGAACTGGCGGCCCATTTCGGTCGTATTGCCCAGGCCGAGGGCGCGGACTGCACGCCCGACGCGCTGGCGCTGATTGCCCGCGCTGCCGACGGGTCGGTTCGCGACGGGCTCTCGCTGCTCGATCAGGCAATTGCCCAGGGTGGAGCCGAGGCCGGTGGCGGCCCGATCGGTGCCGAGCTCGTGGCGGACATGCTGGGGCTGGCCGATCGCGGCCGGGTGTTCGACCTGCTGGAGGCCGTGCTGTCCGGCCAGCCGGACCAGGCGCTGACGATTACCGACGAGGCCCATGCCCGCGGCGCCGACCTGGGCGTCATGCTGGGCGACCTGCTGGAACTGATTCACACCGTCTCGCGCCTCAAGGCTGTGCCGGCATTGCGTCAGGTCGCCGATCTGCCGGAGGCCGAGCGCGAACGGGGCGGTGCGCTGGCCGACCGGCTGTCGGTGCCGGTGCTGGGACGGACGTGGCAGATGCTGCTGAAAGGCCTCTCGGAGGTCGAGATGGCGGCCGACCGGCGGCAGGCGGCCGAGATGGTGCTGATCCGGCTGTGCTACGTGGCCGATCTGCCGCCGCCGGGCGACCTGGTGCGTCGTCTGACGGAGGGCGGGGCGTCTGTCCCCGCCGGTCCGGCGGTGCGCACCGGAATATCCGATGGCGGGCCAGGCCCCATGACGGGCGGATCGACGCAATCCAGCACGATTGCGTCGGGGCGACCGGGTGGCGGGCAGGTGGTGGCCCATGGCGGATTGCGCATGGTAGCCAATGGCGGCGTGCGGATCGTCGATCCGGCCGGGGAGGCGGTAGGCGAATCGGTCGCGGAGATGGCACCGGAGCCTGCGGAAGCGCCGGCGCCGGAAGACGATACCCCGCCTGCGCTGACGACATGGCGCGAGGTCGTGGCGTTCGTCTCCGGGCGCGATGCCATGCTGCATGGCCACCTGCGCCATTCCACCCATCTGGTCGCCTTTGCGCCGCCGCGCATCGATATCCGGGTGCAGCGCGCCGGGCTACCGGGGCTGGCTCGCCGGCTGGAAACCCTGCTGCGCCGCGAAACCGGGCAGGAATGGGAGGTTCGTTCCTCGACCGAGGAAGGGCAGGCGACCCTGGCGGAACAGGGTGCCGAGATCATCCAGTTCCATCGGGCATCGGCCGAAAGCCACCCGTTGGTCCGCGCGATTTTCGCGCGCTTTCCCGACGCCGTCCTCGGGGCGGTGACGGATCATTCGCTTGACGATTACGGCCTGCCGCCCGAAGAGGCGGCATCCGTCACGCTGGCGCCGGATCTGGAATTCGCCCCGCTCGATGCCGAACTGGTGGACGAGGACGATCTGGACGCGGGCGACGAGAGGTAAGGAGAGACAGTCGATGAAGAATCTTGCCGGGCTGATGAAGCAGGCCACCCAGATGCAGGCCCGCATGGAGGAAATGCAGTCCAAGCTGGAAGGCATGACGATCGAAGGCAGCGCCGGAGCCGGCATGGTGCAGGTGACGCTGAACGGCAAAGGCGACATGAAGGCCATCAGGATCGACCCCAAGTTGGCCGATCCGAACGAGATGGAAATGTTGCAGGATCTGGTCATTGCCGCCTGCGCCGACGCGCGCAAGCTGCTGGACGAGCGCGCCTCGGAGGAAATGAAGAAGGTCACGGGCGGCATGAACCTGCCGGCGGGCCTGAAGCTGCCGTTCTAAGAGCCGGTTCGGGTCGGGCGGCGGCATGGGTGGAGCGGACATCGAACGGCTGATCGCGCTGCTGGCGCGTCTTCCGGGACTGGGGCCGCGTTCGGCCCGGCGCGCGGCGCTGGCGCTGCTGCGCCAGCCGCAGACGCGCATGCTCCCGCTGGCCCAGGCGATGGAACAGGCGGCACGCACCGTGCGCACCTGTTCCACCTGCGGCAATCTGGATACGCACGATCCCTGCGGCATCTGCACCGATTCGGCGCGCGACCGGGGGCTGGTCTGCGTAGTCGAGACAGTGGGCGACCTCTGGGCATTGGAGCGCGCCGGTGTCCATCGGGGCGTCTATCAGGTGCTGGGCGGCACGCTGTCGGCGCTGTCGGGCACCGGCCCCGACGATCTGAACCTCGCCCCCTTGCTGGCGCGGCTGGAAGAAGGCGGGGTGCGCGAGGTGATCCTGGCGCTGGGGGCCACCGTCGAGGGAGCCGCGACCGCGCATTGGTTGCAGGATCGCCTGGCGGGCTTTGATGTCCCGGTCAGCCGCGTCGGGCAGGGCGTGCCGATGGGGGGGGGGGCGCTGGACGTGCTGGATGATGGCACGCTCGCCGCCGCCCTCACCGCCCGAAAAATCTATTCGTAAACGCGCGCTGGTGGCGATCCGACGCGCGTCCGCTCTGCTTCGGTGCTCACGGTCCATAAGGTCGTTCCGCTCCGGTGCTCGCGGACACACGACGGGCGCGGCCCTATGGGCCGCTCTCGCTCACCAGCCCCTGTTTCCGAACAGATTTTTGGAGATTATGGGGAGAGGGGAATGACGATGTGGCCGATATCCGACGCGATTCCCCGGGTGGCGTTTGTGACGGGTGGAGCCGCGCGGCTGGGGCGGGCGATCGCGCTGGCTCTGGCGGATGCGGGCTTCGCCGTCGCTATTCACTACCGCTCGGGAGAAGACGATGCCCGGCGGACGGTGGAGGACATCGTGGCGCGAGGGCAGCGCGCCTGCATGCTGCACGCCGATCTGGCCTGCGAGGCCGAGGTGACGCCGCTGCTCGACCAGGTGCGGGCCGAACTGGGGCCGGTCGGCGTGCTGGTGAACAATGCCAGCACCTTCGACCGCGATGAATGGAACGATGCGACGCGTGCCAGTTGGGATGCGCATCTGGAGCCCAATCTGCGCGCGCCCTTCGTGCTGACGCAGGCTTTCGCCCGGCAGGTGCCGGAAGGGGCCGAGGGCATGGTGCTGAACATGCTCGACGAGCGCGTCTGGTCGCTGACGCCGCATTTCGTCAGCTATACGGTGTCGAAATCCGCCCTGTGGACGCTGACACGCACATTGGCACTGGCGCTGGCGCCCAGGCGCATCCGGGTCAATGCCATCGGGCCAGGCCCGGCGCTGCCTAGTCCGCGCCAGAGCAGCGAGCAGTTCGCGCGGCAATGCGCGTCGGTGCCGATGGGGCGTGGGACCTGCCCGGACGAAGTCGCGCGGGCCGCGTTGTCGTTGCTGTGCCTGCCGTCGGTCACCGGGCAGATGCTGGCGCTGGATGGCGGGCAGCACCTGCAATGGTCCCCGACACCCGCGCCCGGGCAGATGCCGGAAGAGTAACCAGAAGAACCAAGAGGCCGTTCAATGTCCATTTTCGCCGCATGGCCGGTCCAGCCGCCGCTGCGTCGCGTGTTCCTGAAGGATATGGTTCTTCAGGCCAATATCGGGGTCTACCCTCACGAGCAGGGCGTGACCCAGCGCGTCCGTATCAATATCTCGTTCGGCGTGCCGGACGAGCCGGGGCTGACGGTCGGGCGCGACGATCTGAGCCGTACCGTATCGTACGAGCGGATCGTGCTGATGGTGCGGCGAATCATCGCCGAGGGTCATGTACGGCTGGTCGAGACGCTGGCCGAGCGCATTGCCATCGGCGTTCTGGCCGACGAGCGGGTGCAGGTCGTGCGGGTGCGGGTGGAAAAGCCCGACATCTTCGACGATCTCGACGCCGTGGGCGTCGAGATCGAGCGCTGGCGCGCCGAATGAAAAACCCCCGCCGAAGGCGGGGGCATCCCATCAGTTGTCGTGTTCGTCGGAGTCGGTGCTGACGTCGATGTCGGCGCTGATCTCGTCGTCATCGTCGTCGAGATCCGAGGTGTCTTCCATCACGTCGTCATCGGCCTCGTCGTCGGTATCCAGATCGACGGCGGTATCGATATCACCATCCTGGGCCTTTTTCGGGCTCTCGGGGACGGCATCCACGGGCGCGCGGCGCAGGCGGGGCACATCCGCCGGCTGCTCGGTGCCGCATTTCGGGCACACGGCAGGGCTCTTGCCCAGATCGTAGAAACGGGCGCCGCAGGAGACACAGACGCGCTTGGTGCCGAGATTGGGCTGGGCCATGCTTGAAACCTGTCGATCCTGGAATGGGTTGGACGAAAGCCGCGGCGAAGGCTGCTTAGGGCGGAGCCCCATGCCAGCTTGTGCGCCGTATGTCAAACCGCGATCGTTGCATCCATGACATTTTCGCGTTTTTTGGTGCCGTCACGCATGGCGGTAATTGACTTCGTTGCGAACAATCCGGAAGGGATTGGTCCCATGGAAAGCATCAACGCCCCCGCCTCGCGCCCGCTGACTGTCCATGCGGCAACGACCCCTCTTGCCGGGGCCGTCGCGGTGCCGGGTGACAAGTCGATCAGTCACCGCGCCCTGATGTTCGCGGCGCTGGCGCGCGGCGAAACCGGGATCACCGGCCTGCTGGAGGGCGAGGACGTACTGCGCACCGCCGCCGCCATGCGGGCGCTGGGCGCCATCGTCACCCGTACAGCGCCGGGCACCTGGCAGGTGATCGGCCGGGGCCTGGGCACGTTGCAGGAGCCGGACGACGTGCTGGACATGGGCAATTCGGGCACGGCGGCGCGGCTGCTGTCGGGCATCCTGGCCAGCCACGGTATGTTCTCGGTCATGACCGGTGACGGCAGCCTGCGCGGCCGGCCGATGAAGCGCGTGACCGATCCACTGTCGGCCACGGGCGCGCGCTTCACGTCCCGTTCGGGCGGGCGGCTGCCGCTGGCGATCGAGGGCGTGGCCGACCCGGCGCCGCTCTCCTACCGGTTGCCGGTGGCCTCGGCCCAGGTGAAATCCGCCGTGCTGCTGGCGGGGTTGAATGCCGCCGGCACCACGCGCGTCGAGGAGCCGGTGGCGACGCGCGACCATACGGAAAACATGCTGCGCCATTTCGGCGCCGAGGTTTCGGTCGCGCCGCTGGGGGCGGGCGGACGTGTCATTACCCTCACCGGCCGGCCCGATCTGGTCGCGCGCGATGTGGCGGTGCCGGGCGATCCGTCATCGGCGGCATTCGTGCTGGCGGCGGCGTTGCTGGTGCCGGGATCGTCGGTGACGGTGCGCGGCGTGGGATTGAACCCGCTGCGCACCGGCCTGTTCACCACCCTGCGCGAGATGGGCGCCGACCTGCGCCTGTCCAACGAGCGGGTGGAGGGCGGCGAGCCGGTGGGTGACCTGACGGCGGTGGCAGGCCCGCTGCACGGTGTGGACGTGCCGGCCGAGCGCGCACCCTCGATGATCGACGAATATCCGATTCTGGCCGTTGTCGCGGCCCATGCCTCCGGCCCGTCGCGCTTCAGGGGGCTGGAGGAACTGCGCGTGAAGGAAAGCGACCGCCTGTCGGCGACCGTGGCGCTGTTGCAACGCAACGGCGTCACCGTGGACGTGGTGGGGGACGACATGCTGGTGACCGGCACCGGCGGTGCGGTGCCCGGCGGCGGCCTGGTCGAAACGCGGATGGATCATCGCCTGGCCATGAGCGCCACCGTGCTGGGGCTGGTCGCGGCCGAACCGGTGAAGGTGGACGATACGGCCTTCATCGATACCAGTTTCCCCGGCTTCATCGACCTGATGAACAGCATCGGCGCGGGGCTGGTGGCATGAGCCGCGCGCTGGTCATCGCGGTTGACGGCCCGGCGGCCGCCGGCAAGGGCACGCTGGCCCGCCGGTTGGCCGATGCGCTGGGCCTGCCCTATCTGGATACCGGATTGCTCTATCGCGCGGTCGGGCGGCGGATGCTGGATGCGGGGCTGGACCCGGCGGCGCAGCCGGCCGATGAACAGGCGCGGCGGGTCACGCCGGAGGACCTGAAGCGCGGCGACCTGCGGGTGCCGGAGGTCGATCGCGCGGCCAGCCTCGTCGCCGCCCAGCAGGCGGTGCGGGCGATCCTGGTGGATGTGCAGCGCGATTTCGCCCGTGCCGCCGGCGGCGTGCTGGACGGGCGGGATATCGGCACCGTCATTTTCCCCGATGCTCAGGTCAAGCTGTTCATCACCGCGTCGCCCGCCGCGCGGGCGCGCCGACGTTGGGAGCAACTGGCGACCGACCGCGACGCGCCGGACCGCGAAGCCCAGATCGCGCGTGTCGAGGCGGAACTAGTGGCGCGTGACGCCGCCGATGCCGGCCGCGCCGTGGCGCCGCTGAAGGCAGCCGTGGACGCGGTCGTGATCGACACCGACCATATGACGGCGGAGCAGGTGCTGGCCGAGGCGCTGCGCGTGGTGCGGGTGCGGGCGGACGCTCTCGGCACCGTGTAGGCGGATTCGGCCTCGCGGGGCCGATCTGTGCCGGTTTGTGTTGACAGGCCGGGGTGCGAGGGTGTCTGTGCTTCCCACGCGCGGTCCCGCCCTGGGAGTGCGCGCAAGCATCGGCCGTCAGGCGTGTCGCGACAAGGGTCGTGGACCAAGCCGGGCAAGTCGTTCCGCCGGTGACCGGCGGTGCGCAAGACATCCGGCCCGCCTGTCGTGCCGGAGACGGGATTTACAGGTACCCCATGGCTTCAGCCACCTTACAGTCTGCCACCGACCATTTCGGCGGTGAAGATTTCGCGACCCTGCTGGACGAGACCCTCGGCCGCGACACCGCGTTCGACGGTTCGGTCGTTACCGGCCGCGTCGTGCGCCTGACCGACGAATTCGCCATTGTCGATGTCGGCCTCAAGAGCGAAGGGCGCGTCGCGCTCAAGGAATTCGGCCCGCCGGGCGTGTCGCCCGACGTGAAGCCGGGTGACGTCATCGAGCTGTTCGTCGAACGGTACGAAGACCGTGACGGCTCGATCGTCCTGTCGCGCGAGAAGGCGCGTCGCGAGGAAGCCTGGACGAACCTGGAAAAGGCGTTCGAGAACAACCAGCGCGTCAACGGCACGATCTATGGCCGCGTCAAGGGTGGCTTCACGGTCGACCTCGGCGGCGCCATGGCCTTCCTGCCGGGCAGCCAGGTCGATATCCGCCCCGTGCGCGACGTCACCCCGCTGATGGGCGTGCCGCAGCCGTTCCAGATCCTGAAGATGGACCGTGCGCGTGGCAACATCGTCGTCTCGCGCCGTGCGGTGCTGGAAGAGACGCGTGCCGAGCAGCGCAGCGAGCTGATCCAGGGCCTGAAGGAAGGCATGATCCTCGACGGCGTGGTCAAGAACATCACCGACTACGGTGCGTTCGTCGACCTGGGCGGCGTGGATGGCCTGCTGCATGTCACCGACATCGCCTGGAAGCGCATCAACCATCCGTCCGAGGCCCTGCAGATCGGCCAGCCGGTCCGCGTGCAGGTCATCCGCTTCAACCCGGATACGCAGCGCATCTCGCTGGGCATGAAGCAGCTTGAGGCCGATCCGTGGGAGAACGTGGCGATCAAGTATCCGCCGGGTGCCCGCTATTCCGGCCGCGTCACCAACATCACCGACTACGGCGCGTTCGTCGAGCTGGAGCCGGGCGTCGAAGGTCTGGTGCACGTTTCCGAAATGTCCTGGACGAAGAAGAACGTCCATCCGGGCAAGATCGTCGCGACCTCGCAGGAAGTCGACGTCATGGTCCTGGACGTGGACAGCGGCAAGCGTCGTATCTCGCTGGGTCTGAAGCAGGTGCAGCGCAACCCGTGGGAGCAGTTCGCCGAGGAGCACAAGATCGGCTCCACGGTCGAGGGCGAGATCCGCAACATCACCGAGTTCGGCCTGTTCATCGGCCTGTCCGCGGACATCGACGGCATGGTCCACATGTCCGACCTGTCGTGGGATGAGACCGGCGAAGTCGCCATGACCCACTACGAGAAGGGTCAGGTCGTCCAGGCGAAGGTGCTGGATGTCGACGTCGAGAAGGAGCGTATCTCGCTCGGCATCAAGCAGCTGCATGAAGACCCCGCCGCCGACGCGCTGGGCAAGGTGCAGAAGGGCGCGATCGTCACCTGCATCGTGACCGCCGTGCAGTCGAACGGCATCGAGGTGAAGGTTGACGACGTGCTGACCGGCTTCATCCGTCGCGCCGAACTGGCCCGCGACAAGGCCGAGCAGCGTCCGGAGCGTTTCGCTGTCGGCGAGAAGGTCGATGCGAAGATCGTGTCGGTCGATCGTGCCGCCCGCAAGCTGGCCCTGACCATCCGCGGCCGCGAGGTCGAGGAAGACAAGCAGGCGATCAACGAGTACGGCTCGTCCGACAGCGGTGCCTCGCTGGGTGACATCCTGAGCGCCGCGATCCGTCGTCGTAACGCCGACGCCTGATCGCTCCGTCTCACGGATTGATTACGAAAGGGGCGGTGCCGGAAACGGCACCGCCCTTTTTCTTTGTCCGGCGTCTGGAAGGGGACGCCTGCGGCACGGCTGCAATGTTTTGTCGTGTTGCTGTCTATTGCGGAATGTAACCGAATCGGTGCAGATCCCACCTGTTGAGAATGAGTATCAAACTCGAATGAGGTGGTGGTGAAGATCTCGGCCCGGCGGACGATCCGTTCCGCATTTCTGTTTTCGTCGATATTGTCGTCGTTGTTCTGGATTGTACCGTCATGCGCCGCCGCAGCGCCCGACAGGAGCGACCAGGACCCGAAGGTTGTGCAGCGGCAAAAGGCGGCTGGCGACGCGACGGCCAAGGGGAATGCGAGCCGGGGGAGTGTGGCTCCGGCTGATGTGACCGATGGCCGGGAGAGTGGCGACAAGGGAGCCGGGGGCGGGAACGCTGCCGCCAAGCATGTGGCTGCGCGCACTTTGCCGCCCAAGCCGGCGGTGACCGGGGAACATATCGAAGTGCGCTCCCGCCGGGCGGAGCGGGGCAGCTACACGGCGTCGGAAGCGAGTGCTTCCACCGGTCTGTCGCTGAGTCTGCGCGAGACGCCGCAGACTGTGACGGTGTTGACCCGCCAGTTGATGGACGACCAGCAGATCAACACGTTGGACGACGTGCTGACCATGACGCCGGGCGTGACGTCCTATGCCAACGACAATGCGGGACGTACCACCTATCGCGCGCGTGGCTTCGACATCACGAACTACAAGATCGACGGCATGCAGATCGACGGGAGCACGAGCTTTGCCGGGGTCGGTTCGTCGATGAACATGGATCTGTACGAGAACGTGCAGATCGTGCGGGGGGCCAACGGGCTGCTGGGCGGGACGGGCGACCCGTCGGCGACGATCTATCTGCAACGCAAGCGGGCGGGCCGGACGTTCGGCGTGAACGGGTTGCTGCGTCTGGGGAACTGGAACGAGCGCCGCGTGATGGCCGACGTGAACACGCCGCTGAACAGGTCGGGTTCGATCCGTAGCCGCTATGTCTTCAGCTGGGACGATACCGACACGTTCCGCGAGCGCGAGCATGTCAACCGGATCGGCGCGCTGGCCAGCTTCGCGGCCGACCTGTCATCGCGAGATGTGCTGAATTTCGGCTTCCAGTACGAGCGGACACGCAATGACGGCGCATCGTGGGGGACGAACGTGCCGATCTGGTATGCCGACGGCACCCCGACCCATCTGTCGCGCAAGACCAATCCGGTGGCGAACTGGAGCCAGGCCACCCGCGACATGTATACGGCCTTCATCAACTACGATCATGATTTTTCCGGTGGCTGGCATCTGATGGCGGGCTACATGCGCACGCAGGGCGGGTCGCTGAGCGATCTCGGCGTGGCGAAGATCAACAATGCCGCGCGCAATGTCGGCGGGTTCGCCGGGTTCTGGAACCAGGATGGCACCGGCGGATATCTGAACGCGCTGCACGCCGATTATGCCGACGCCCGCGACAATGCCGACGTCCATATTTCCGGCCCGCTGCATATCCTGGGTCGCGAGCATCAACTGATGTTCGGTTTCAACGGTTATAATGACGAACTGACGCAATATACGTTCAGCAAGGCGCTGGGGAACTGCGCCATCGCCGGTGTCGCGCCATGGTCGGGTTGCCAGTATCGCGCGGCGGGACTTCCGATCGCGAACTGGCAGACGTGGGATGGTTCCTATCCGGGTTTCTCGACGCATCGCACCCGCGCGCGGGAGGTCGATGTGAGCCGGAATTACGGGGCCTATGTCTCCGGCCGGTTTATCCTGGCGAAGGGGCTGTCGCTGATCCTTGGCGGGCGCATCAGCACCTATGAGGCCTATAGCGACCTTTATAACGTGGCCAACCGCTACACCAAGATGGCGGGCGGCGCGCGGCAGAACGCGGTGCTGACGCCTTATGCCGGCATGGTCTATGATTTTACGAAGACCATGTCTGTCTATGGCAGCTATACCAATGTCTTTACGCCGCAATCGAACCTGCGCGACGCGGACAACCGTCCGTTGGACCCGGTGATGGGCAAGAGCTACGAGACGGGCCTGAAGGGGGCGTTCTTCGGCCGGCGGTTGAATACATCGCTGGCGTTCTACCTCAACAGGCAGAGCAATGTCGCGCAGGCGACCGGGGCCGTGAACGAGACCACCGGCAATGCGATCTATACCGCCATGAGCGGCGTGAAGTCGGAAGGCATTGATTTCGATGCGTCGGGCGAGGTGCTGCCGGGCTGGAGCGTCTTCTTCGGCTACAGCTATCTGCAGACCAAGGGGTTGAGCTATCAGCAGGACCCGCATCATCTGGTGCGGCTGACGACCAGCTACACCTTTCCCGGCGTGTTGCATCGCCTGACGGTGGGGGGAGGGATTTCGAGCCAGACCCATACCGACTGGACGACCAATCCGGGCCGGCCGCTGGGTGGCGGGCGCTATGACAGTTCCAACATCAAGGTCAACGGCTATACGCTCATCAACCTGATGGCACGCTATCGGTTGACCAACTGGCTGGATATTGCCGGAAATATCACGAACCTGACCGACAAGACCTATGTGCGGCAGGCCGGTTTCTATGACGGCCAGATCTTCGGCGAGCCCCGGACGTTCAATTTCACGATCCGCGGCCGCTACTGAAGGTGGTTGGCGGTGCCTGATCGCTCAGGCACCGCCATATGTGCCTGTCAGGGCGCGGGGGCCGGGCCCTTGACGATTTCCGCCATGTCGTGCGGGCGCACCCAGGTGCGGAAGGCACTCTGCACGGCGGCGGCGGTCATGTCGTAATAGGCGTGGGCCGCGCGGTCGGGCGTGTCCAGCGGCAGGCCCAGTTCGATCAGGTGCAGATCCTGCGCAGCGATCGAATCCAGGCTGGCGCGGGCCAGCGGCAGGCCGCGTAGCAGAGAGGCCTTGGCCAGCGTCAGCTCGGCATCGGTTACCTTCTGGTCCTGCATCGTCTGGAGATCGTGCAGGGCGGCATCGCGGGCACGACCCACCTTGTCAGGGTCGGCACCGAAGCTGATGCTGTAGCCGCCGCGATGGCGCGCCCAGGAGAAATTGCTGCTGACGGAATAGACGTACCCTGTGCGCACCCGCAGGTCGCGATAGAGGCGTGACGAGAAGCCATCCCCCAGGATCTCGTTGCCGACCGTCAGCGCGAAATGGTCCGGGTGGGCGGCGGTCAGCCCCAGGCTCTCGGCAAGGATCGCGGAATCCTGCACGCTGGTGCGGTCGGGCACCTGGGTGCGGGAGGCCCGGCTGTCGGGGCGCGGGGGCAGGTCGACCGAGGGCGTCGGGCTGGTGGGCCGGGCCCAGGCGCCGAAGGTGCGGCCGATCACGTCATGGGCCTGCTCGGGGGTCACGTCACCGACCACGACGATGGTGGTCAGGTCGGGGCGATAGGCGCTGGCGTAAAAGGCCTGCACGTCGGCCTGTTTCAGCGTCATGATCTTCTGCGGATCGGGCTGGCGCAGCGTGGGGTCGCCGGCCGGCGAGACCGCCGCCTTCACCGCGCGGCCGAACAGGTAGTTCGGCGAGGTCAGCAGCCCGGCATAGGATTGGGCCGTCTGCATGCGCACCACCTGGAACGCACGGTCGGGCAGGGCCGGGTGCATTTCGTTATCGGCCAGCAGGCGTGTCGCCTTTTCGAAATCGGGTGTCAGTACCGATACGCTGAAGCCGGAGCCGGCGCTTTCGGTGGCGGCGATGTCGTCCAGCGCCTTCTGGAAGGCCAGCCGGTCCAGAGACTGGCTACCATAGCTGAACAGACCCTCGGTGATGGCGGCGATGCCGTCCTGGCCTTTCGGTTCCTGCATGTTCGCGTTCTGGCGGATCTGGCCGTAGACCGAGACGGTGTGGCTGACATGCGCCGGATGGACGATCAGCCTCAGCCCGTTGGCATAGGTAAAGACGCTGGGCAGCCCGACCGGCGGCGGCAGGTTGACGGTTGAGAGGGCATCATGCGCCCAGTCGGGCAGGGGAACCGGGTGGTCGGGCGGAGTGGCGAAGGATTCGGAGCCTCCAAACCCCTTGCCGGCGACCGGATGGCCGGAATCTTCAGGTGTCAGCAGGGCGGTGACCGCCTGATGCGGATCGAGAATCTGTTTGGCCAGCCGATTGACGTCCTCCACCGTAACCGCCTTCAGTGCGGTACCCAGCGCATCCGGCGAGTCCAGCCCCATCACAGCAAGAGCCTGCGACCAGGTTTCTGCCAGGCCGCTGATGCTGTTGGCCGAGAAGCCGAGCTGCGCCAGTTCCTTGCGGCGTGCGGCCTCGACCAGATCGGGGGGCACGCCCTTGTCGCGGATGGCGGCGATGATGCCGTTGATTTCCGCCAGCAGAGGGGTGGGGTCCTGGGTGCGGGGATAGGCCGCCACCGCGATGCCGATGCCGGCATTGGCCTTGGGCGCGAATTCGAAGCCGGCGAACAGCGCCTTGCCGGAAGGCACCAGATCGTACAGCGCGCCGCGCTGGCTGGTCAGCACATCGGCCAGGATCTGCGCGGTGGCATAATCTTTCGACCGCAGGCCGGGCATGCGCCAGGCGACGGTGGCCAGCCCGACCGGATAATCGGTGGGGAAATGCAGCGTCTGCCCCGTGACCGGCCCCGGCTGCACGGGCGAACGCTCGGGCAGCGTGCGGCGCGGGATGTCGCCGAAAATCGCTTTCACGCGCTCGATCGCGTGGTCCGGGTCCACGTCGCCGGCAATGACGAGGATGGCGTTGTTGGGGGCGTACCATGCATCGTAGAAGCGGCGCAGCAGGGCGGCATCGGTCTTGTCGAAGGAGGGGCGGGTGCCCAGCGCGTCATGCTCGTAGGGCGTGCCGGCGAACAGGATGGATTGCAGGCGGGTCAGATACTGGTAGCTGGGGCTGGACAGGTCGCGGGCCACCTCCTGCTCGATCGCGCCGCGCTCTTTCTCCCAGTCGGCATCGGCCAGCGTCAGCCCGCGCATGCGCAGCGCCTCGATGCGCAGCATCACGTCCAGATCTTCCGCCGGGGCAGTATAGAAATACTGGGTGACGTTCTCGGTCGTATCGGCGTTGTAGCTGCCGCCCAGTCGTGCGCCGATGGCGGAAAGCTGGTCCTTGTCCAGCCCGGCACTGCCGCGGAACATCATGTGTTCCAGCGCGTGGGCGGTGCCGGGAAAGCCCTTCGGAGCTTCGCTGGAGCCGACCAGATAATTGACCTCGGTCGTCACCACCGGGGCCAGGCGGTCGCGTACCACCACAACGCGCAGCCCGTTCGGCAGGGTGGCGCGCACGGCATTGTCAGCCACGGTCGCGGCCGGTGCCGCCACCTCGGCGCGGGCGCCCTGTGACACGGGAATGGCCAGAAGGGCAAGGGAAAGGCTTAATGCGGTGGTGGTCAGTCGCGCTGTCATGATTCGTGGGTGCTCCTGCTGATGCAGACAGCGTAGACGCGAGGCGCCAGGGTGAAAACCGGGGGGCGGCCATGCAGGGGAATGCGACGGAAAAGGGAGGATACGATGAGCGAAGCCATGCCGGTTGCAGGAATGGACGAGCGGGTCGGTCAGGTGATGGACGCGGCTGTGGCGCGCGGACGGCTGGTAGGCGCCACGGTACTGGTGTCTGTGGATGGCAAAACGGTCGTGCGCCGTGCCGCCGGACTGGCGGATCGCGAGGCGGACGAGCCCATGCGGCCGGATACGCTGGTGCGGCTGGCGTCGCTGACCAAGCCGGTGGTGACGGCCGTGGCCCTGGCGCTCGCCGAACGGGGCGTGCTGTCGCTGGACGATGTGGTGACGCGCTTCCTGCCCGATTTTCGCCCCGCCTGTGCCGACGGATCGGTGCCGACGATCACGCTGCGGCATCTGCTGACGCATACGGCCGGCCTCTCTTACAGCTTTGCCTTCCCTCGTGACGACAATCCCTACGCAAAGGCAGGAATCTCCGACGGCATTGCCGAACCGGGTATGGCGTTGGACGAGAATCTGGCTCGTCTGGCCTCGGTGCCGCTGCTGTTCGCGCCCGGCGAAGGCTGGGCCTACTCGCTGGCGCTGGATGTAATGGGCGGTGTGCTTGAACGTGCGGGTGATGCCGCGCTGCCGGATCTGGTGCAGCGGTATGTCGGCGCGAAGCTGGGTTGGAGGCATACCGGGTTCGCCGTGCCCGACCCCTCCTTGCTCTGCCCGCCTTATGCCGATGGCCGGCCGGCTCCGGTGGCGATGGGCGCGCGTTATGTGATGCCGCGCCAGTTGGGCGGCGGCAAGGTCAGCGAAATCGTGTTCGCGCCCGATCGGGTGCTGGACCAAGACTCCTATCCGTCGGGCGGGGCCGGGATGGTCGGCACGGCCGAGGAATTCCTGTTGTTTGTCGAGGCGCTGCGCAGCGGCGGTGGCCCGATCCTGTCACCGGACAGTGCCGCGCTGTTCGGGCGGAATGCCATCGGCGATCTGTCGATGGGGCCGATGAATGCCGGCATGGGCTTCGCGATCGGTGCGGCGGTGGTCGAAGACCCGGCGCGGGCACGGACCCCGGTTTCGCGGGGCGGCTTCACCTGGGGAGGAGTCTACGGCCATCAATGGATTGCCGATCCAGCGCGCGGCGTGTCGATCGTGATGATCAGCAACACCGCGCTGGCGGGGATGGCGGGCGCCTATCCCGACGCGGTGCGGGATGCGGTCTACGGCGCTGGCTAGATCGGGCTACGGGGTGGCCTGACCTTTCCATGCGCTCATGGCCTCCCGATAGTTCCGCGAGTTCTGCAACCGCTGCATGTAGGTGATGGGACGCCGGCTGGTGAGGGGCAGGGTCTGATGCATCAGGCTGCCTCGCATGCCGCAATAGGATTTGCATGTATTTTCGGCGTCTTCGATCAGCAGGTTCGGGCCGTGATGCGACAGACTTAACGTGCAATGCGGCAGGGTCTCCAACGGCGGCGGATTGGGATCGTGATAGACGATATGCGCCCCTTCGGCCCGGCCGACGCCCCAGATATCGCAGCTATGGCCGTTATAGAATTGTAGCGAGACCCGGATATACGCGGCCTGCTCGCTGACCGGGACGATTTCGACGACATCGTCGCTCCAATAGTCCTCGCCGCTGACCATGCCATTGCGAAAATGGGTGCTGTAGCGTCCTGCGAAGGACTGGACCGTCGTTTCGGGAGGGGGGGGCGGCGTGAACCGCCGCAGGAAGAACGATGATCAGGCCGATGGTCGCAAGCATGAAACGGAGGCCGGTTCTGGTCTTCATCGTTTCGTCTCCTGCATTGGATGTGGCGAGTGTATCGGGCGAATGGCTGCCGTCCAGCGCGCGCCGGCAACGGGCAGGCACTATGCATCGCGGGGGAAGGTGCCATACGCGGAATGGAGATGAGAATGCTATTGCGAACTATTATCAATCGTGCTTGAAAGGGCAGGCACGGAGATGAGACGTCTGATGTTTGTCTGTTCTTGCAATATGCTGACTGACCAGGATGTGAAACGCGCGGTTGACGACGGGGCCACCCGCCCGCGTGAGATCTATGCCGCACAGGGATGCCGTGCGCAGTGCGGCAATTGCGTTCCGGGCGTGTTGTGCCTGTTGCGCCGGGCGCTTCAGGCGCGCAGCGAAATGGCGTCGTCGGAACCATTGCCCGCGATGTGAGAGCCTGTCGGGCCCGATTGCGCATTTGCCTGCAGGCCTTCGAAAAGGGGATGCGGCGGTGAAGCGGGCTTGGTAAAAGATTCGCATGTCTTTCGGTGATCGCATCAATCAGTTCGACGTCTGGCTGCTGGACCGCGTGTTCCAGCCATTTGCCGATCGCCTGCCCGAGCGGGTGCCGGCGATGGCAGTGGGGATGAGCTTCCAGCTCGGCGCCATCATGCTGTCGGCGGCATCGATCATCGCAATGATCGTGATCGGGCACATGGCGCTCAGTGACGCGATGTTCAATGTGCTGGTCTGGTGCCTCGGTCTTGCTTTTTATGTGGGCATCAACCGGGTGCGACCGATGGTCAGGCCAGGCCATATGAACCCCCTGCGGGTAATGCTGGCGGGCATGCGACCGCTCTCGATCCCGTTTGCGATCTATGCGCTCTATCAGGGGGCGACGGCGCCGCCGCATTTCGAGATCGCGCTGTGGTTCAATTCGCTGGCCAATATCATCTTCGTTGCCGGCATCTACCTGATCTCCTGCGAGGTCCGGCCGCCGGGACATCGCCAGACCAGCCGCGCCCGCTTTAGCCGCATGCAGGAACAGGGCAGCCTGTAGGCCTGCACACGGAGCGCCGGATGGCCGTTCGTTCGTCCGGTATGGTGGGGAGCGTACTGCTCGTGCTGTGGAGCAGTGGGGCGCGGGCTGCGGCCGATCCGGCTCTTGGGGAACTCGATCGCGGGTTTGCCTGTCCGGAATCGCTGTCGTCGGACGATGCGCGTTTCGCGGCGCTGCGGCGTTTCGTGGATGCTTATAAGGTGGCCCGGCCGCATTATTCGCGACTACGCCGATCCCGGATGGTTCGCTGAATGCCGAAGCCAGTCAGTGGGCCTGCGGCGCGGCGAAGGATGCCCTGTTCTAGAAATCGATGCAGCGGCCTTTGACGGTCCAGTCGCCATAGCGCGTCGGCTGCTTTTCCTTGGGGCCGCCATATTCCTTGGCGTCAGACGTGGTCGCCGCCGCGTCGTTAGCCGGCGTGACGGGCGAGGGGGTTTCGTTCTCGGTATCGGTGCTGGTCATGGCACCAGCTTGGCCCGACTTTCGGCCGTCGGCAAGAAACGGCCGTGTGATCGGTCAGGGTTTGTCGGGCGGCTTCATCCAGCGATCGCCGGCATGGCGGGAATGCGCGATGAAAAAGCCGATCAACCCGCCGATCGCCGCCGCCAGAGCCGCCAGTTGCAGCCCGGCACCGATCAGCAGCATGAAGACGGGGCCGGCCGTTACCCCGACGGCGAAGGTCAGCAGGCTCTCGCGCAATGTCGGGCCGAAGCGCCGTTCGGCGCCGCAATGGGGGCAGATTTCCGCCGTGCCACGAATGGTCTTGTGGCAGAACGGACATTGCTCGACGGTGCCGGCGATGGGTTCGATCATAAAGGGCCTTCAGGTCGCCGTTGTGTCTATTGATGCTCGGACTCGGCGATCCGCTGCTGGGCGGCCATGCGCCACGGCGCGTCGGCCGGCGCGGCATCGAGCGCGCGGCGGAATAAGGCGGCGCTTTCCGGCGTCACCCGGCCGTCGGCCAGGGTCTGGGCCTCGGCGGCGCGGGCGGCGATTTCGGGGATGAACTGGATCGCGGTGGCCTGGCGCCATGCCTCCGCCGCAGCCGCGTAATGGTTGCGCGCGGCCTCGGCCTGGCCCAGCAGCAGGAAGCCCCGGAAGCGATTGGGGTCGTCAGGCGACATCCGGCCCAGTCCGGCGCGCAATTCCGCCAGCAGCCCGTCATCGCGCTTGTCCTGCGCCTTCTGCGCCAGCAGGCGCGGACCGAGGGGCTGCGCGGGCAATGACGGATGGCCACACAGCAGATACAGCCCCGTCGCGCTGACGGGCAGCAGCAGCAGGCACACCAGCACGACCGGGGTGGTGATGGCGCGGCCGAGACCCCGCGTCGGTGCGGCGTCCGACGCCAGCAGCCGGCGCTGGATTTCCAGGCGCGCCCCTTCATGTTCGCTGTCGGCGATCAGGCCGCATTCCCGGTCGCGGTCCAGTTCGACGAGTTGCGCACGCAGCAGGACGAGGGCTGATTCGCGTTCGTCCCGCAGGCGGGTGGTGCGGCGGAAGGCCAGGAAAGAAGGCAGCAGCACAACGGCGCTGAGCAGGAAAATGCCAATCCAGATCATCATTATCTCAGCGCGGTCAGGTCAGGTCGGTCAGGCGCGTGCGTTCGTCGTCGCTCAGCGGCGCGGGGCCGGAGCCGCGCGCACGGCGGAAGGACAGGAAGGCGACAAGACCGCCGACCAGCAGGGCAAGAACCGGCATCACCCATAGCAGGATCGTACCGGCGGTCAGCGGTGGGCTCAGGCGGATGAAATTGCCGTAGCGGCCGACCATCCAGTCCATGATCTGGCGGTCGGATTCCCCCTTGGCGACGTGCTCGCGCACCACATGGCGCAGGTCGCGCGCTAGCCCGGCGCTGCTGTCCTCGATCGATTCGTTCTGGCAGACCAGGCAGCGCAACTGCGACCCGATGGCCTGGGCGCGGGCTTCCTGATGGGCGTCGGGCAGCATTTCCGACGGATCGTCCACCGCGACGGCGGCCAGTGGCGAGAGGCTGATCGCCACCGTCAGTACAGTCGCCAGCACGAAGGCCAGCCGACGCATCGCAGCCTTCATGTCCGCAGGCTCGCGGCCAGAGGCAGCAGGATGTCGTGCATGGTCGCCTCGTCCAGCGCAGCGGCGGAATGCCATCTTATGACGCCACCCGGCCCGATCAGGAACGATTCCGGCACCCCGGACACGCCCCAGTCGATTGCGGTCATGCCCGACAGGTCGCTGGCGATGCGGGCATAGGGATTGCCCGCGCGGCGCACGAAACCCTGCGCGTCGGCCGGCTTGTCCTTGTAGGCGATGCCCCAGATCGGCAGCCGGTCCTTCAGCGCGTTGAGCTGCGGCATCTCGGCGACGCAGGGAATGCACCAGGAGGCGAAGAAATTGACCAGCACCGGCACCTTCAGCGCCCGCAGATCGACGGCACCGAAACCTTGGCCGGGCGACTGGTCGGGCAGGGTGAAGTCCGGCACCGGCCGGTTCAGCGCCGGGGCCTTGATGTCATGCGGGTCGAACGAGCCCTGGCGCATGCCCGACAGCATCTGCCAGAACGCGATCCCGGCGCCGCCCGCAACCACCAGCGGCGCCGCCATCAGCAGGCGCCGGCGCGTGAGGTCCGGCTGGGCTGTCTTGTCGCTCATGACGTCGCCACCAGCCCGGCGGTCGCGGCCCGGCGCGGCGCGCCCACGCGCATGCGCCGGTCGGACAGCGAGAGCACGCCGCCCAGCGCCATGATCAACCCGCCCAGCCACATCCATGGCGCCAGCGGATTGTAATGCAGGCGCAGCACGTAGGTCGTCTCCCCGCCGTTCTCGTGCCGGTCGCCCAGCACGCCATAAAGGTCGGACATCAGGTTGGTATGAATCGCCACCTCCGTCGTCGTCTGGCTCTGGCTGGCGAAGGTGCGCTTGGCCGGGTGCAGCACCGTGACCAGTTGCCCGTCATGCCGGACCTCGATCGTGGCGATCAGCGCCGTGTAGTTCGGGCCGGGCGCCGCGCGCACCTCGGTCAGCGTCCACGCATCGCCGGCCAGCATTTCGGTCTGGCCGACATGGACCTCCACGATCCGATGCTGGGCCTGCGACATCGCGGCCAGACCCAGCACGCTGACACCGACGCCGGCATGGGCCAGCGCCGCCCCCAGCGCCGCGCGCGGCAGCATGCGGGCACGCTGCCAGCTTGCCCCGACGGGAATGCGGAACAGGCGGATGCGCTCGGCGATATCGGCGATGCTGCTGGCAATGACCCAGACGGCGCATGTGGCAGCCAGGAGCGGCAGCACGTCACGCACCCGCCATGCCATGAGGGCGAAAGCCACCATCGTCAGGGCGCCGGCCCACCACAGCCGACGCAGCACCGGCCAGAGTTGCGCGCGCTTCCACGGCATCATCGGGCCAAGCCCCATGAAGACCATCAGCGGGATCGCCATCGGTGCCGCCGTGGCATCGAAGAACGGCTTGCCGACCGAAATCGTCTTGCCGAACAGCAGCGACATGAAGGGCGGATACATCGTGCCCGTCAGCACCACCGCGCAGATCGAGCACAGCAGGATGTTGTTCAGCACCAGCAGCCCTTCGCGCGACACCGGGGCGAACACGCCGCCGGCCGTGAGCGAAGGCGCGCGGATGGCGAACAGCAGCAGCGATCCGCCGATCACCAGCCCCAGCAGGCCCAGGATGAAGATGCCGCGTGCCGGGTCATTGGCGAAGGCATGGACGGAATTGAGAATGCCCGAGCGCACCAGGAAGGTGCCGGAGAGCGAGAAGGAAAAGGTGCCGATCGCCAGCAGCACGGTCCAGATCTTCAGCGCCTCGCGCTTTTCCACGACGATGGCGGAATGGACCAGCGCCGTGCCCGTCAGCCACGGGATCAGCGAGGCGTTCTCCACCGGGTCCCAGAACCAGTAGCCGCCCCATCCCAGCACGTAATACGACCACCACGACCCCAGCGCGATGCCGCAGGTCAGGAAGCACCAGGCCGCGACCGCCCAGGGGCGCACCCAGCGACCCCAGGAGGCATCGACGCGGCCTTCGATCAGCGCCGCGACGGCGAAGGCGAAAGGCACCGCGAAGCCGACATAGCCGGTGTAGAGAATGGGCGGATGGAAGGCGAGGCCCGGGTCCTGCAACAGCGGGTTCATGCCCTGGCCGTCCATCGGCGCCGGCCACACCCGGTCGAACGGGTTGGAGGTGGTGAGGCAGAAAAGCTGGAAGCCCGCCGACACCCCGCCCAGCACGGCGATCACCCGGGCACGCAGGGCCGAGGGCAGGTCGCGGCCGAACAGCGCCACGGCCCCGCCGCACAGGCCCAGGATCAGCGCCCACAGCAGGACCGACCCCTCGTGATTGCCCCAGACGCCGGTGATCTTATACAGCAGCGGCTTGGCCACCGCGCTGTTGGCCGCGACGTTCTGGACCGAGAAATCGTCCTGGATGGCCGAATGGACCAGACAGGCGAAGGAATAGAGCAGCGCCAGAAGCTGCCCGATGGCCAGTGCGGGGGCCAGCGCCATCAGGCGCGGATCGCGCCGCTGTGCGCCGACCATCGGCAGCACCGCCTGCCCGGCGGCCAGGCAGCAGGCCAGCGCGAGGGCGAAATTTCCCAGTTCCGGGGTCATGTTCAGTCAGCTTCCATGCTGCGGCGCAGCTTTGTCCTGGCTCGTGGCGGTCTTGGTCATGCTGTTCCAGCTCGCGGCGTCGGGCGGCTTGCCGTAGCGCGGGTCCCATTTGCCGCTGCGGCGCAGGGCCTCGGCGACTTCCTTGGGCATGTAGGTTTCGTCATGCTTGGCCAGCACTTCGCTGGCCCGGAACGACCCGTCGGCCAGCACGCTGCCGATCGCCACCACGCTCTGCCCCTCGCGGAACAGGTCGGGCAGGATGCCTTCGTAATGCACGGTCACGGCATCCTGGCCGTCCGTCACGTCGAACTGGTTGGTCGGCGTGTCGCCGTTCTTCTGCTGCCGCACCGATCCGGCCACCACCATGCCGCCCAGCCGGATGGTGCGGTCGGCGGCCGGCGGATGGGCATGGACCTGCGATGGCGCCATGAAGAAGACGATGTTGGAGGAAAACGCGCTCAAGGTCAGCGCGGTGGCGGTGCCCAGCCCGATCAGGCATCCGCCGACCAGCCACAGGCGGCGACTCTTGCGGGTCATGGCGCGGACACTCCGCCGGCGCGCTCGGCACGGGACGGACGCTCGATCGCGGCAAGCCGCGCGCGGGCACGGCGCAGGCGCAGCGCCGCACCGGTGCCGAGGATCACGGCCAGCCCGATGGTCATGCCATAAGCGGCGACGATATAGGGCAGGTGGGTCATGCGACGGCTCCGCTCAGGTCGGGGCCGGAATCCTGGGCATCGTCCTGGGTCTCCGTGCGGCCCCGGCGCATGGCCAGCGCCGTGCGGACCCGGCTCTCCATCACGGCGGCGCGCAGGCGTGCGACGAGAATGGCGGCGAAGCCGAACGTGAAGCCGATGGTGCAGACCAGCAGCGGCCACAGCATGTCGGTCGACATGGTGGGGGCTGCGGTCAGCGTGATGCTGTCGGGCTGGTGCAGGGTGTTCCACCACTGAACGCTGAACTTGATGATCGGCAGATCCACCGCCCCGGCCAGGCCCAGGATCGCGGCGGCGCGATAGCCGCGCTGCGGTTCGTCGAAGGCGCGGATCAGCGCGATGTGGCCCAGATAGAGAAAGAACAGCACCAGCACCGACGTCAGCCGCGCGTCCCACACCCACCAGGTGCCCCACATCGGCTTGCCCCACAGCGAACCGGTGGCGAGGCAGATCGCGGTGACCGAGGCCCCGACCGGCCCGATCTCCACCGCCGCCAGATCGGCCAGCGGATGGCGCCACACCAGCGACAGCAGCGAACAGACCGCCAGCCCCATATAGCCCGACGATGCCAGCCATGCGGCCGGCACATGGACGTACATGATCCGCACGCTGTCCCCCTGCTGCCAGTCGGCGGGCGAGAGGAACAGGCCCCAGACGATGCCGGCGACCGACAGCCCGATGGCGGGCCAGGTCAGCCAGGGTTGCAGGCGCGCGCCCAGCCGGAGAAACCGCCCCGGATTGGCGTAGCGGTGGAAGAAGGTGCCCGTGCGTGCGGCAAGGCTCGGTGTTGCGTTCAAGACGGTCTCGTACTCCCCACGCGCGGGGGGCTCCTGTCTGTCTGTGCGTCCGTCTGGCGACGGCGGGGGCGTTTCGCTTTCCGTTCCTACACGAACATGCGAAGAAAGGCACGGCCCGCGCCGGAACCATGGAGCGTTGTTCACATCTCGGCCCGGCCCGCGATTTCCGGAGGGAGATTTTCCATGCTGTTCGCCATTATCTGCACCGACAAGCCAGGGGCGCTGGAAACGCGCCTCGCCACGCGGCCGCAGCATCTGGCCTATCTCCAGGCCTATCAGGACAGAATTATCCAGGGTGGTCCGCTGATGGGCGCCGACGGGCGGCCCTGCGGCAGCATGCTGCTGATCGACGTGGCGGATCGCGCGACGGCCGAAGGCTTCGCCGCCAGTGACCCGTATGCCAAGGCCGACGTGTTCGAAAGCGTGGTGATCCGCCCCTTCCGCCCGGTCTTCCGCGACGGCGCGCTGGTGGAATAGCGGATGGCATACTGGCTTGTGAAATCCGAACCCGACGCCTTTTCGTGGGACCAGCAGGTGGCCAACGGCGTCGAGCCCTGGACGGGCGTGCGCAATCATCAGGCCAAGCGCAACCTGATGGCGATGGCGAAGGGCGACCGCGCCTTCTTCTATCATTCGAATATCGGCCGCGAGATCGTGGGCGTGGTCGAGATCGTGCGCGAAGCCTACCCCGACCCCACGGCCACCGATGGTGGCTGGGTCTGCGTCGATGTCCGCGCGGTAGGGCCGATGCCGCACCCGGTCACCCTTGCGGCGATCAAGGCCGATGCCGACCTCGCCGACCTGGCGCTGGTCCGTCAGTCGCGCCTCTCGGTCGTGCCGGTGTCCGATACGCATTGGGCGCATCTGTGCCGCATGGGGGGCTGGGCAGGGGATTAAGTCTGCTTTCCGGGCTTTTCTGCGTTCTCGGCTGGTTGGCGGGCCGTCATGGCTCGCCGGCCGCGCCCTCCGCACCGATGGCCTGGATGCCGCGACCCGGCTGGCCCGCATAGGTCGAATAGGTAAAGGATGCGTTATAGGCTGGCTGCACCGGGGCGTTGAACTTCACCGGCACGTCGAAGACGCTGAAATGCGACGGGACGTCGTTGGAATTGCGCGGCGTCTGACGGGCCTCGATCGATGGCAGGCCGGGGCCGTGGAGGGCAGCGATCTCCGGGCTGAAGGTCCGGGCGGTCACGTCCTCGTCCTCTACCACCTGATAGCCGTCGGGCGGTGGCGGGGGCGGGGGATTGTCCGGATCGACAGTCGGATTGTGGCGGCTATCGACCGGCTCCAGCGACGCGGCAACCGGCGCATTCAGGCTGCCGGTCGCGGGCGCCGACGTGGCGTGGTGCGGTGCGGCCTCGGCGCCCGGTGTGGTTGCCAGCAAGCTCCAGCCCGCCACGAGGGCCATGCCGGTGCAGGAAAGCAGGCTGAGGCGCATTGGCCACATGGCGGGCCGTGTGGCCTTCTTCGCATCCATAGGGGTTCTCCTTGCGTTCGGACTGTACCTGGGCTGTGACCGGTTCGTCCTCTCCCGGCATGGACATGGCGGCCCTGCGTCACGAACCATATACGGCGTGACGGCTGATTTGCGAGAGGGGTAATATGCTTGATAAAGCGACGCCCGCCGTTACCGGTGGGGCATCATCTATTGGCCGTCGTTCCGCCCATCCGGGCGAGCGGGGGCGCATGATCGGCAGGAGGGTTGGGGAATGACCATTCAAACCGGGGGCGAGATCGCTCCAATGGTCCTGGACGCCCCGGCGATCGCCGAACTGCAGCGGGCGCTGGAAAAGGTCGAATCGGGCCGCGGCGTGCTGGTGCGGCTGGCGGACCTGATGGGCGGGGCCGTGGGTCAGGCGGCGCTGCTGGGCATGCGTGGCCTTGGCATGGCGCCCACCATGCAGGCCAAGCTCAAGGGAATCGCCGAGACCGCTATTTCACGCGCTTTTGATGTCGCAATCGTCGGCATGACGCCTCTCAAGGGTGAGCAGGTGGTCCCCGACTCGTCATCGCCGGCGTCCGCCGCTCTTTCTTCTTCGGTGTCCGTTGCCTCGGCGCCTCTCGCCACGCCCGCTTGGCGGGGGCCGGCCCTGCAGGCTGCGGTGACGGTCTCGGGTGCTGTCGGCGGCTTTGCCGGCCTGGCCGGCCTGCTGCCCGATATCACCTTCACCACCATGGCCATCATGCGTGAGATCGCACGCATTGCCCGCGAGGAAGGCGAGGATCTTTCCTCCCAGGATGCCAGGCGCGCCTGTCTGGAAGTGTTCGCGCTGCGCGCCTTCCCGGTCGGGGCCTCGGACGACGAGAGCGAACTGGGCTATTTCTCGGCGCGGGCCATGCTGCGCGGGCGGCCGGTGGTGATGCTGGTGTCCGAGGTGGCGTCCCATTACGGGTTGGGCCTGTCGCGCAAGCTGGCGGTGCAGATGATGCCGGTCGCGGGCGCCCTGTGCGGGGCGTCGCTCAACGTGGCGTTCCTGGCGCATTATCGCGCCCTGGCCCGCGCCCATTTCACCATCCGGCGCCTGGAGCGCGAGCATGGGCCGGAAGTGCGGCGCACTGCCGAATCTCTGCGCGCCACCATGACGGGCGCCAGCCAGCCATTCTGACCGGCCGGCGCCCCGTAGACCCGGCCGGCGTCAGGCCAGCGCTTCGCCTTTTGCGGGCGGGCGCATCAGCAGGCCGATCAGCACGGCACTGACGACCGTGCCGGCCAGCAGCGCCACCACATAGGCGCCCAGGTGCGTGACGGCGCCAGGAATGGGCAGCACGAAGACGCCGCCATGCGGCACCTTCAGTTCCACGCCCGAGACCATGGTGATCGCGCCGGCGGTGGCCGATCCCGCCATCAGGGCAGGGATCATCCGTAAAGGGTCACGGGCGGCGAAGGGAATGGCGCCTTCGGTAATGAAGGCCAGCCCCAGCACCGCCGCCGTGGCGCCGGCCTCGCGTTCCTCGGTCGTGAAGCGCGCGCGGAACAGCCGTGTCGCCAGCGCCGCCGCCAGGGGCGGTACCATCCCGGCCACCATCGTCGCCGCCATGGGCGTATAGACCGCACTCGCAATCAATCCGACCGAGAAGGCATAGCCGGCCTTGTTCACCGGGCCGCCCATGTCGAAGGCCGACATCGCCCCCAGGATCAACCCCAGCAGCAGCGCGCTGGAGCCCTGCATGCCGCGCAGCCAGTCGGTGAGAAAGGCCATCAGTGCGGCGACCGGGCCGCCGATCGCATAGACCGTCAGCAGGCCGGTGATCAGCGTGCCCAGCAGCGGCAGGATCAGGATGGGCTTCAACCCTTGCAGGGTACGCGGCAGGCGGATCAGCCGGTTGAGCCCCTCCACCGCGTAACCCGCGATGAATCCGGCCGCGATGCCGCCGAGAAAACCGGCATCGACATTGGCGGCGAGCAGCCCGCCGATCATGCCCGGCGCCAGCCCCGGTCGATCGGCCACCGAAAAGGCGATGTAGCCCGCCAGCGCCGGCACCATCAGCGCGAAGGCGGCTTTGGAGCCGATGGTGAACAGGGTATGGGCCAGCGTTCCGGCCGAGGCTGCATCGCTGGCATGGATACCGCCCAGTGCGAAGGCTAGCGCGATCAGCAGGCCGCCGGACACGACGAAAGGCAGCATGAACGATACGCCGGTCATCAGGTGCTTGTAGGGGCCGGCCCGTTCACCTTTGCCGGCCGGCCGGGATGCGGAAGATCCACCGTCGGCCACGGGCTGCACCGTCGCCTCGGCCAGAGCCTTGCTTATGACGGCGGCACCGCCGGTAATGGCCGGCTTGGCTCCGGTGACGTAGACGCGCTTGCCGCCGAAGCGGCTGCGATCCACCTCCCGGTCGGCTGCGATCAGCACCAGATCGGCCTCGGCGATTTCCGCATCGGTCAACGGGTTGCCGGCTCCGACCGAGCCCTGGGTTTCGACGCGCAGCGTGTAGCCCAACTGGCGCGCAGCCTCCTGCAAGCCTTCGGCCGCCATGAACGTATGGGCGATGCCGGTCGGGCAGGATGTCACGGCGACGATGCGCGGCACGCGGGTTTTCGGTGATGCGGTGCCGCGCGTATCATCCAGCGCCGCAAGGGCCCGGCCCGGATCGGCCAGCACGGCTTCCAGCGTCAGGTGACGGTCAGCCCGCGCGGCCAGCGCGTCATCGGTCGGGGCATTGGTGCCGACCAGCAGCAGCACGTCTTCCTTGCCCGGCGCGCCGTCGGGCAGGGGATTGAGGATTCCCTGCGTGGTGCGGATCTCGATATCCAGCGTGCGGCCGGTTTCGCGCCCCGCGCGACGCAGCGCCTCGCCGGCGAGAACGCCCGTCACGCTCTCTTCGCCGGCCTGGATCACGGCCAGGATGTGTTTCATGTCGTCTCTCCCGCCCCGCCGGCTTCTGCGCGTCCGGCTGATGCGATCGTCACCTGTCCCATCAGGGTCCGGATCGTGTCCCGATCCGGAAGATTCGGGCCCGCGAGGCCCAGTTTGCCGACCGCGAAGGCGGTGGACAGGCGTGCGATCTCCTCCAGCTCCGCTGCTTCGGACAGGGCGGCGACCAGTCCTGCAACCATGGCATCGCCCGCACCGACCGTGCTGGTCACGCCTTCGGCCCGTAACCGTGCGGTCAGGGCACCTGAATGGGACAGGAACAGCGCACCCTGTGCTCCCATCGAGACCACGACCAGTTCCACGCCTTTCGCGGCCAGCCGGGCCGCGATGCGCAGCGCATCCTCCGCCGTTTCCACGGGTTCGCCCGCCCAGTCCGCCAGTTCCCGCAGGTTCGGCTTGATGATGTTGGGTAAGGTCTTGCCCTGGAGCGCCAGCAGCAGCGGCAGGCCGCTGGTGTCCAGCAGCACGCGCGCGCCCCTGCCGCGCAGCCGGGCGATCAGTTCGGCATAGAGGCCGGGCGGGCATCCCGGCGGCAGGCTGCCCGAGAGCACGATCAGGCTGTCGCTGCCGGCGAAGGCCTCCACCTGCTCGATCTGTTTTTCCAGGGCAGGCGCATCGACGGCGGCCCCCCCCATATTGATGTCGGTGGTGTCCTGGTCATCCACGATCTTGAGATTGACGCGGGTGGCACCGGGAATACGCAGGAAACGGTCGGCGATCGTCTTTTCCGCGCACAGCGCCTCGAACAGCGCGGCATTCTCGCTGCCCAGCAGCCCGAACGCGGTGACAGGGATGCCCCAGTCGGCCAGGCAACTGGCGACGTTCACGCCCTTGCCGCCCGCATTCTGCCGCACGGCACGCGCGCGATGCACTTCGCCGGGGATCAGATGATCGACCGTGATGGTCTGGTCGATCGCCGGGTTGAAGGTGACGGTGGCTACGCGCATCACACGTCCTTTCCATCGGGCGCGCCATCCAGCGCGCGCACTGCATCGGGTGTTCCGGCTTCCAGCGCCCGCGCGGCGAGGGTGCGCAGGGTGGCGAGGTCGGTGCCGCGAATCCGCGCCTTCACGGCGGGAATGTCGCGCGGCGTCATCGACAGTTCATCGACGCCCAGCCCGGTCAGCAGGGCCGCACCGAACGGATCGCCCGCCAGCCCGCCGCATACGCCCACCCAGCGGCCATGGCGCCGTGCACCCGCCACCGTCTGCGCGATCAGGTTCAGCACGGCGGGGTGCAGGCTGTCGGCCTCGCTGGCCAGCTCCGGATTCTGCCGGTCGATGGCCAGCGTGTATTGCGTCAGGTCGTTGGTGCCGATCGAGAAGAAATCGGCATGTTCGGCCAGGATATGGGCCTGCACTGCCGCCGCCGGCACTTCGACCATGATGCCGACCGGCACGACCGGCGCGTCCAGTTCCACACGGATGGCCTCGCACCGCTGCCGCAGCGCGAGCAACTCGGGCACCGACGTGATCATCGGGAACATGATCAGCAATTCCCCGCCCGCCTTCGCCGCCCGATAGAGCGCGCGCAATTGCGGGTCGAGCAGGTCCGGCCGGCGCAACAGCAGCCGCGCGCCGCGCACGCCCAGGAATGGATTGTCCTCGTGGGGCAGGTCCAGATGCGGCACTTGCTTGTCGCCGCCGATATCGAGCGTGCGCACGATCAGCGGGCGATCGCCCAGTGCCGCGATCATCTCGCGATAGACGGCGTATTGCTCCTCCTCGCTCGGCGTCTCCCCGCGTTCGAGGAACAGGAACTCGGTCCGCATCAGGCCCACGCCCTCGGCCCCCTGCGACAGGCAGAACGCCACCTGGTCGGGCCGGTTGACGTTGGCGCCGATCGCCACGCGATGGCCGTCCGTCGTCTCGGCCGGGTTGGCGCGCTTCTCTTCCTCCGCCGCGCGCAGGCGGGCACGTTCTGCCAGCCATGCGCGGGCCGAATCCAGGTCGGCCGCGCTCGGGTCCAGCCAGACGCGCCCGGTATCGCCATCGACGATCGCCGTGGCGCCAGGGGGCAGGGCCAGCAATCCGGGGCCGCCGGCTACCACCGAGGGCAGGCCCAGCGTGCGCGCCAGGATTGCACTGTGCGATGTCGGGCCGCCCAGCGCGGTCGCAATGCCAGCCACGCGACTGATATCCAGCGTCGCGGTGTCGGAGGGCGACAGGTCGCCGGCCACCAGAATGCAGGGTTCCTCCGGCAGGTCGTCAAGCGTGCCGGTGCCCAGATCGGGGTCGATCTGCGCCAGCACCCGGCGCCCGACATCGCGCAGGTCCGCCGCCCGCGCGGCCAGCACCGGGTTGCCGAGCGAAGACAGCTTCGCCGCCATCTGTTCCACGGCCTGATGCCAGGACCATGCGACGCCATGCCCCTCGACCATGATCTGGCAGGTCAGCGTGATCAGGTCGGTATCGTCCAGCAGTCCCGCCTGCGCGATGAAGATGGCCGCGTCTCCGGCCCCCAGACGGCGTGTCGTGTCGTCGATCAGCCCCGCCATCTGCGCGCGTGTGCGCACCAGCGCGCCATTGAGCAGCGCGCCGCCGGCCACCAGGTCCACGGGTTCGTCCGGAACGTCCGCTTCGGCAGCGGCAAGGATATGGATCTTGCCGATGGCCAGACCAGGGCTGGCCGCGACGCCCGAGATCAGGCGCGGGGTGCTGCCGGCCGGCGTCCAGCCTTTCAGCGGCCCCTTGCGGGCTGCCGCCTCCGCCTTTTCGGCGGCGCGTGCGGCATCGGCCTTTTCCTGCACGGTCAGGCGGGTAACGACACCGTGGAACCGTTCCAGCGCCGCACGCGCATTGGCGCCGGCGGCCGAGATCACGATGGTATCCCCGGCCTTCAGGCCCAGTTGCAGCAGGGCGACCAGACTGCGCGGATCGGCGGCTTCCCCGCCATGCCGCACCCGCAGCGGGCTGCCGGCGCTCTTCGCGGTTTCGGACCATGTGGACGCCGGGCGCGCGTGCAGACCGGCCGGATAATCGACAATCCATTCGATGCGCTCGGGATAATCCTCCGCCGTGCCGGAGGCGGCGGGGGCCGGTGCTTCGTCGCGCAGGGCGGCGGCAATCACCTCCGGGTCGCGCGTGGCGATCAATTCGCGCAGGCGGGCCTCGTTCTGGATCAGGCGCGTCAGGCGCCGCAGGATCGCAATATGGCTGTCGGACCCGGCGGCGATGCCGACCACCAGATGCGCGACCTGTCCGGGATTCCATTCGATGCCATCGACGAATTGCAGCACCACGATGCCGTCGCTGCGCACCAGCCCCTTGTCCTCGCCGGTGCCGTGCGGAATGGCGACGCCGGAGCCGAGATAGGTGTTGGCCACCTGTTCGCGCCGGATCATGCTGTCCTCGTAACCGGGGACCACGCAGCCAGCGGCCACGAGCAATTGCCCGGCCTGCCGAATGGCATCCTCCTTGTCCGCCGCGCGGGCATCAATCCGGATCAGGGTTTCGACCGCAGGGCCGATAGGGGTGGGGAGCATGCGGCGCGCCTCTCCATTCTTGTTTTTCGGGTAGAGAAAACGTTCTCTCCACCTATTGTCAATAGACAGGTATAGGAGAAGGATGCCATTGGCAGAGCATCTTCCCGTGTAGGCCATTTTCGCATGGTATGTGGAGAGAGAACGATTTCTCGATGAGCGTCGGAATCAAGGATGTTGCGCGGGTGGCGGCGGTCTCTCCGGCCACGGTTTCGCGCGTGCTGGCCGGTCGCGCGGTCGACCCGGCGATGCGCGACCGGGTGGTCGCGGCGGTGCGCGAGACGGGCTACCGGCCCAATCTCGCGGCCCGGCGCCTGCGTTCGCGCCACTCCAACACCATCGGCCTGATCGTCGCCGATATCCGCAACCCGTTCTTCACCGCCGTGGCCCGGATGGTCGAAGGCATCGCCTACGAGCACGGCCTGCGCGTCATCTTCAGCAATACCGACGAGGACGCGGCGAAGGAGGCGATGTATCTGCAATTGATGCAGGAGGAGCGCGTCACTGGCGTCATCCTTGCCCCCACACGCCATGGCGTGGACAACATCGCCCAGTACCAGAGCGATTTTCCGATCGTCCTCATCGACCGAGCGGCGTCGGACGGCGCATGCGACAGCGTGGTGCTCGATAACGGCGCCATGGCGGCACGGCTCGTCGCCCACCTTCACGCATGCGGGCACCGCCGCATCACCGGCCTGTTCGGCACCGCCACCGTCACCGGCAATGAGCGCTGCGCCGGCTACGAGCGCGCCATGGCCGATTTCGGCCTGTCGGCGCATGCCGTGCGGGTGCCGCATGAGCGTGCGGAGGCCGAGCGAATCGTCACCGATCTGCTCGCCGATGAATCGCGGCGGCCGGGTGCGCTGATCGTCAGCAACGGCGTGATGCTGCTGAGCGTGCTGCGGGCCATCAATGCGCTGGGGCTGACGATCCCCAAGGATATCGCGATTACGAGCTTCGACAACGAGCCCTGGATGGAGTTCGTCGGCGGCGGGTTGAGCGTGATCGAGCAGCCGGTCGAGGAAATCGGGCGCGTCGCGGTGACGATGCTACTCGACCGGCTGGACCACGCCGATCAGGTCACGCGTCGGGTCGTGCTGGCAGGGCGATTCATCGCCAGGGGATCAGCCGGATGACGCGTGGCGCGCCAGCCTCGGCAAGCCCCCATCCAAAAAAACAGGAGAAGATGGACATGAAACCGCCGATTGGTCGCGATACGAAATTGTGCATGTCGCTGTCGGGCCGGCCCGGCAATGCGGGGTCGCGGTTGCATAACCGGCTCTATGAACTGCTGGACCTCGATTATATCTACAAATCATTCAGCACCACCGATCTGCCGGCGGCGATCGGCGGCGTCCGCGCGCTCGGCATCCGGGGCTGCGCGATTTCCATGCCGTTCAAGGAAGCCGTGATCCCGCTGATCGACGGGTTGGAGCCGTCGGCCCGGGCGATCGAGAGCGTCAATACCATCGTCAACGAAGGCGGTGTGCTGGTCGGCCACAATACCGATTACATCGCGGCGCGGAGCCTGCTGGCCCGGCGAGAGATCGACCCGGCGACTCCCTTCCTGCTGCGCGGCAGCGGCGGCATGGCCCGCGCGGTGGTGGCGGCCCTGCGCGACAGCGGTTTCACCGACGGCACGATCGTGGCCCGCAATGAAGAGGCAGGGCGGACGCTGGCCGACGAATACGGCTATCGCTGGCGCCCGGACATGCCCGACCAAGGGGTGCCCCTGCTGGTCAACGTCACGCCGCTGGGGATGGAAGGACCGGACAGCACGGCGCTGGCCTTCCCCGAAACGCTGATCGAGGCCTGCGCCATCGCGTTCGATGTCGTCGCCCAGCCACCGGAGACGCCATTTCTGCGTGCGGCCCGCGCACACGGAAAAACCGTCATTTCCGGTGCCGAAGTCATCGTGCTTCAGGCCATCGAACAGTTCGTGCTCTACACTGGCATCCGCCCAGCACCGGCGCAGATCCGCGAGGCGGTCCTGTTCGCCCACGGCGCCGCCACGGCCGATGCTCTGGCGCTGTCAGCGGACTGAAGCCGGGACTCGGGAGATTTTCAGGGCCGGACAGCCATTTTTGTCGCCGCAATTACGGCGCCCAGAAGATAGAAGCCGATGAGGGTATGGGCCATGCCGGCGTAATGCGGCATGGCCAGTTCCAGGGCGATGGCCGCGGCGCAGCCCGCGAGGCAGGAGAGGAAGAAGGTCTGGCCAGCCTGCATGGTCATTATCCCGCGACGGGGGTCAGGGCCGGGCGGCCGGCAAGGACCGCATCGACATTATCCAGCGCCAGCATGCACATGTCGGTGCGGGTTTCCACCGTGGCACTGCCCACATGTGGCGTCAGGAACAGGTTGGGCAGGGCCAGCAGGCGCGGGTCGGGGTTCGGTTCGTTGCGGCAGACATCCAGCCCGGCACCGGCGAGTTGCCCGTCCTTCAGGGCCGCGATCAGCGCGTCTTCATCCACCAGGCTGCCGCGTGCGGCGTTGACGAAGATGGCGCCGCGCGGCAGCAGGCCGAACAGTTCGGCCGTCATCACCGGCTTGCCGTCCTTGCTGCCCGGCATATGCAGGCTCAATACGTCGCAATGCGGCAGCATCTCGCGCGGATCGGCAAAATAGGTGGCACCCTCTTCCTGGTCCGGCGCCAGACGGCGGCGGTTGGAATAGAGAACCTTCATCTCGAAGCCCCGCGCCCGTCGGGCGAGTGCCCGGCCGATGCGCCCCATGCCGATAATGCCCAGCGTCTTGCCGGTCACGCGGGTGCCCAGCATTTCGTCCAGCCCCAGGGACCGACCCCAGCCCGAGTCGACCAGCGCGAGATATTCTTTCGCCCGGCGTGACGCGGCCAGGATCAGCAGCATCGCCATGTCGGCATTGCAGTCGGTCAGCACATCGGGCGTGTTGGTCAGGGTGATGCCGCGCGCAAGGATCGCGGGAATGTCCAGATGGTCGGTGCCGACGCTGATGGTGGCGATCACGCGCACGCTGTCGGGCAGGGCGGCGACTGTGGCGGCAGAGACTGGCGTGCTGCTGGTCACCACCACGGCATCGGGGCGGAATGCCTGGGCCTGGGCAACCAGTTCGTCTTCCGTCAGCTTGTGGTCCGGGGCGGGGGGCGTGTCATAGTCCTGCGCGATGCGGGCGTCGGCGGCGGCCAGCAGGTGCTGGGAAACGATCAGGCGGGGGCGTATCCGGGACATTGGTCGACCTCTTTTTCGTGGGTGCCGCGCAGCCGGCGTCCATTACAATTTCGACCGATTGCCGGTGTGTGTCCAGCCGCTTGGCACGGCACGAGGGAAAATGCGATGGGCGAGGGCATGGACATCACCCCCGAGATCATGATCCAGGCCTATTCGATCGGCCTGTTTCCAATGGCGCCCGATGCCCGGTCGGCGCGGCTGGAATGGTACGATCCGGCATTGCGGGGGATCATGCCGCTCGACGGGTTTCATGCGCCGCGCCGGCTGCTGCGTACCGTGTTGTCCGACCGGTTCGAGATCGTCTCCGACCGCGATTTCGAGGCAACGATCCGCGCCTGCGCCGCCCCGGCGCCGGGGCGGGAGGACACATGGATCAACGAGCGGATCGTCCGCCTGTTCTGCGACCTGCACGCGCAGGGCCACGCCCATAGCGTGGAAAGCTGGTGTGACGGGCACCTGGTGGGCGGTCTCTACGGGGTCGCGATCGGTGGTGCGTTCTTCGGCGAGAGCATGTTCAGCCGTGCCCGCGATGCGTCCAAGGTGGCACTGGTCTCGCTGGTCGCGCGGCTGCGGTGCGGGGGCTTCACGTTGCTCGACACCCAGTTCGGCACCGAGCATCTGGCGCAGTTCGGCGGGATCGAAATTCCCTCGTGGCGTTACAAGAAGGACCTGGCGACCGCATTGCGCCTGCCGGCCCGTTGGCCGGATGAAGCATCGCCCCTGGAGCGCGATGCGATCCGTCATGAAATTATCGCCATGCGGGGCGGAAGCGACGCAGGCGCAATTTCGTCCGACGACGGAAGCGGATAGGGTCGTCGGGCATTACTCGGAATAAGCAGGAAGGAATTCAGGACCATGATCCATCCGACAGGGGCGCGCGCGGGCCTGGCTGGCGCGCTGGCGGTGAGCCTGATGACGGCCATCGCGGTTCAGCCCGCTCGGGCGCAGAGCGATGGGGACCATCCGCCGCTGGCCCCCGCGCGCGACGTGCAGGTACAATATGCCGTGCAGCCCGACGGCGCGCCGGCCCCCAAGACGATCGAGGCCTGGTTCACCGCCAATGGCGGCATGATGCGCATCGACAGCCCCGAGGCCATGGGCTCGACCATCCTCAACCGCACCACGCGGCAGGTCACGATCGTACTGAACAAACAGAAGGTCTATACGCAGTTCGACGCCCATAACGGCATCCGCAACCCGTTCCTGCTCGATCTGTCGATGCAGTTCACCCGCAAGGGCAAGGCGCAGGTCGCGGGCGTGCCCTGTACCGAATGGGCCGTGGTGTCGGGGCGGGGCACGGCGACCGCCTGCGTCACCGATGACGGCGTGATCCTGCGCGAGGACGGGGTGGATGGCGACGGCATGAAGGGCCGGCTGGAAGCGACGCGCGTCACTTATGCTCCTCTTCCGACCAGCACGTTCCAGCCGCCCGAGGGCTATCAGATGGTCACGCGCCATCGGGTCGCGCCCTCGCACGCGGTGGGCAGCGGCCAGCCCGTCACCGGTGGGGCGGCGCAGTCCGGCCAATGAGGGAGGACGTGCGCCGTCTGGCGCTGGCTGGTCTGGTCCTGGTTCTGGCCCAGCCTGCCGGATCGGCGGTATGCGCGGCTGAAGATGCGCCGTTCGTCACGCCGCAGCAGGATGTCGATATACGCTACGCGCTGGCGTCGCCCGATCCGTCGATTCCGTTGCAGCACCAGCGCATGCGCTGGTCGGCCGCCACCCGTCGGCAGCGTGTCGACCCCGAAGGGTCGGCCACATACATGATCACCGATTATCGGGCGGGCAGCCTGACGGTGATCGACCAGGCCCGCCATGCCCGCACGGTCATTCCGGCCCCCGGTACGGCCCTGTCGGAGCCGGGGCAGCGGGCAGCGGGCAACTGGGCACGCGGCGAGACCATGCTGGTGGCCGGCGAGAGCTGCACCGTCTGGCATACGCATGACAGCGACGGCCGGGTCAGCGATGTCTGCTACAGCGAAGGTGGCGACATGTTGCAGGTCATGCAGGGCGACCAGATCGTGGTGCGTGCCGAGCAGGTCACCCATGATGCCCAGCCGGACACGATTTTTGCCGTGCCGACGGGACTGAAGGTCGTCCAGGCGGCCCATCCCTGAAACGTCGCTTTCCGTCCCCTTCACTTCATGACGGAAATGGGGCGAAACCTGCCCGTAAATCGCCATGAGGGCATGGTGTGTTTCTTTTCATGCAGGATGGTTCGGTTCCTGCACGGAAAGAAAGGGTACGGCCATGCATAAACTGGCTCGGCTTCTGCTGGTGGTTCCGGTGATGGCGGCGGGGCTTGCCGCCGCGGCCCCGGCGGCCCACGCGCAATGGCGCGGTCATGGATATGGCGGTCCCGGCCCAGGCCCTGGCTGGCACGGTGGCGGCTGGCATGGGGGCTATTATGGTCGTGGTCCAGGCTGGGGTGGTCGAGGCTATTATGGTCGCGGTCCCGGCATGGGCGGCGCCTTTGTCGGCGGCCTCATCGGCGGGGCGTTGATCGGCGCGGCCGGAACGGTGATTGCGGAACAGGCTTATGCGCCGCCCCCTCCGCCGCCGCCACCGCCCCCGCCGGTCTATGTGCAGCCGTACGGTTACGCCTATCCGGCCTATTGACCGGTATCAGAGTTCGGACGCCGCCTTCATCACTTCGGCAACATGGCCGGGCACCTTGACGTTCCGCCACACGCGGGCGACCCGGCCTGAGCCGTCGATCAGGAAGGTGGCCCGTTCGATGCCCATATATTTGCGGCCATACAGCGTCTTCTCGACCCAGACGCCATAGGCTTCGGTCACCGTGCCGATGGCGTCAGAGGCCAGCGGAAAGGCGAGGTTCTGCTTGGTGGCGAAATTGTCGATCGCCTTCATGGAGTCCCGCGATACGCCAATGACGGGGATGCCGGTGCTGCCCAGCGCGCCCAGTGCCTCCTGGAACCCGCATGCCTCGGTGGTGCAGCCTGGCGTGCTGGCCTTGGGGTAGAAATACAGGATGAACGGCTTGCCCCGCATGGCCGCCAGGCTGACATGCCGCCCCTTGCTGGCCTGCATATCGAAATCCGGCACCGGGGCGCCGATGGCGGGGAAAATCGGGGTCTCGGTCATGGATTGGGTCTCCGTTCGGCCCCGTTCGGGGCGATCTGCCATGGGCGGTTATTCTATTTTGATAGGTTTGCCGGTGTCCGCAAGCGCTCCCCCGGCTCCTCGACCGGGCCGACCAGTGTCGCGAACAGGGCGCGCACCGATCGGGCGAGGTCGTCCATCAGACCCAACGCCTCGTCCATCGACGCCACGCCGATTTCGCGCAGCAGGATATCGCTGGTGGCGGCGGGTATGGTGGCGGGGTCGGTCGGGGGGCGGGTGCCGAACAGGATACGCAGCATGCTCTGTACCGATCGCCACAGCCGGTCCGCCCGCAGCAGCACGCTTTCCGCGGCTGGGGCCAGATCGCCATGGCGCGCCAGCAGACGCAGCGCCTCCCGCGTGCAGGGCGAGCGCGCCTCGGCGGTACCGGCGACCAGTTGCAGCGTCTGCGCGATGAATTCCACATCCATCAGGCCGCCGGGCCGGCGCCGAATATCCCACGGTCCTTCGGGTGGCAATTCGCGCGCGATCCGTGCACGCATCGCGCTGGCATCGTCCAGAATCGCCTGGCGCGCGGCGGGCGCGCGGGTGCCATCCAGCGCGGTGCCGATTGCGGCGCGCATGGCGCGGACCAGCGGCGGCGCGCCGGCGACCACCCGCGCGCGGGTCAGGGCCATGCGCTCCCACGTCCAGGCGCTTTCCGCATGGTAGCGACGGAAGGAGTCCAGCGACAGCGCCACCGGCCCCTTGGAGCCGGAAGGACGCAGGCGCATGTCCACCTCATAGAGCGGGCCTTCCGGTCCCGGCGCGGTCAGTGCGGCGATGAAGGCATGGGCCAGCCGGACGAAATACTGCCCTACGGGCAGCGGGCGCGGTGGCAACCCGCCCCCCTGGGCGGCACTCCGCGACGGGACCACACTTTCGGTCACGTCCGCCGGATGGTCATAGATCAGCATCAGGTCCAGGTCCGAGCCGGGCATCATCTCGCGCGACCCGGCCTTGCCCAGTGCCACCACCACCATCGCCCCGCCGGGGATGCGCCCATAGCGTTCGCGATGCTCGGCGGTGACCGTGCGCAGCAGGCCACGAATCACCGCGTCAGCCATGTCGGTGCGGGCCCGGCTGGCGCTGTCCACGTCCATGCGGTGCTCCAGCCGGGCGCTGGAGAGGCGGAATTCCTCGCCACGCACCAGCGTACGCAGCACGGGCAGAAGCTGCTCAGTGGAGGTCGCCGCCGCCACATGCTGGCGCACGAGCTGGGCGGGCGGCAGGTCGGCGATGCGTGCGTCGGTCTCGTCGTCGCCGATGCCGCCCAGCAGCCCTTCCAGCGCCGCCGGGGTTTCCGCCAGATGGTCGGCCAGGAAGGCCGAGCCGTCGAGAATGGTGGCAATGCGCCCGATCAGCGCCGGATTGCGCTCCAGCAGCGAGAGAAACTGCACCCCGGCCCATTGGCGGGAGAGCATGGCGTCGAACCGGCGCAGGCAGGTCAACGGCTCGCGACGCTGGCCGAAGCTGGAGAGAAGGGCCGGCATCAGGCGGCGCAGCAGGCTGCGCGCGCGGTCCGAGCGCAGGGCACGCAGGCGATTGCCGCTCCATCGGCCCAGCAGGGCCAGCGCATCGGGAATGTCGGCCTCCGCGAAGCCGGCGCTGTGCAGATGCTCCGCCATGTCCTCGGCCTCGGGGTCGATCGAGGCTTCGGCGCCTTCGGGCTCGGCGAACTGGCGTTCGAAGATCCGGCGCGATTCCTGCATGATCGGCAGCATCATGGCCGCCAGGGCGCGACCGCTCTCCTCCTGCATGAAGATCGCGTAGATATTGAAGGTCTCGCGCGTCGCGGGCAGGCTGTGGGTCTGGTGGTCGGCCTGCATCTGCAACCGATGTTCGGCGCGGCGCAGCATACGATAGGTGCGGGCCAGGCTTTCGCCCTGCGGGCGGGGCAGAATGCCGGCGCGCACCAGCCGCCGCAACGCACCCAGCGTCGTGGGGTCGCGCAGTTCGGGCTCCCGCCCGCCCCAGACCAGTTGCAGCGCCTGGGCGACGAACTCCACTTCGCGGATACCGCCCTGGCCCAGTTTCAGGTTGTGGCCCAGCAGCCAGTCGCGGGCCAGTCCCGGATCATGCACCGTACGGTCGGTCAGGCGCGACAGGCCGGTATGGCCGGCATTGCGGTGGCGGTCGATGCGCGCCTTCATGTCGTGCAGGTCGTCGATCACCGCGAAATCGAGGTGCCGTCGCCAGACGAAGGGGTGGATCGCGCGCAGGAAGCGGCGGCCGGCACTGATGTCGCCGGCGACCGGGCGGGCCTTGGTCATCGCCGCCCGTTCCCAGGTCTGGCCCATGCTTTCGTAATAGGCGATGGCGGCGGGAAACGAGATTGCCGGCGGCGTCGCCGAGGGGTCCGGGCGCAGGCGCAGGTCGGTGCGGAAGACGTAGCCATCGGCATCGCGCGCTTCCATCAGGCTCACAAGATCGCTAGTCATGCGGATGAATATCCGGCGCAAATCCTCGTGGCCCGGATGGCAATCGGGATCGTACAGCACGATCAGGTCGATATCCGAGGAGTAGTTCAGTTCCCGCGCACCCAGCTTCCCCATCGCCAGCACGACGAATCCGCTGCCCCGGCTCGGATAGTTCGGGTCCGGCAGAACCAGTTGTCCGCTATCATGCGCCGTCCGCAGCAGATGTCTGACCGCTGCTTCCAGCGCGCCTTCGGCCAGTCGGCTGAGGGCGAGGGTCACCTGCTCCAGCGTCCACAGGTTGCCGATATCGGCCAATGCGATGGCCAGCGCGGCCTGACGCTTGGCGGCGCGCAGGGTGGTGGCGATTGTGGCGTGGCTGTCGCGCGGGGTCAGCGCCGCCATGCTGTCCAATGCCGCCGCCATGCCCGCATCCGGCCCCTCGGCCAGCAGACGGGCGAACGGCACGGCGTCGCGCCGGATCAACCCGGCCAGATAGGGGCTGTTGCCGCCTACCGCAGCCAGCATTGCCGACACCCCTTCGGCTTGCAGCAGGTCCGGGTCCAGTGCGTGTTCCTGCCACAGTTCGTCCAGATCCTCGCGCAGCAGGGCGGCGCCACGCGGGTCGGCAGGGGCGGGCCAGGCGCGGCTGGTCCAGGTGGCCGGGCCGCAGGCGGGCGGCATCTGCGTAGCGCGGGCGGTGCGATGTCGGGGCATGGATCGTCCTGGTCCGGACCCCGCGCCTTAGCACGCCGGGGTCGCGGCGCACCCTGGACGGCGGCATGACGCAAGGTCAAGACCCTCAACCGCCCCGGTCCCGCCGGCGGGTGCGCATCCTGTGCGCGCTCGCCGCGGCCTGCCTGGGGGCGCCGGCGTTGCTGGTTCTGGGGCTGCTGACGTGGCTCTCGTGGCGGCCGGTCGATGTCACTCCGCTGGCCCGGCTGGCCTTGGCACGCGTCCTGCCGGCCGATGCACCGGGGCGGCAGCCCAGCCGCCTGGATCTCGGGCGGATGCGCATCGGCTGGGACTGGCTGCATCGCGGCCTAGCTGCGCCGCTGGAGGTCGCGGCCGACGACCTGCGCCTGCACCGGCCCGACGGCAGCGTGGCGGCCAGAGTGGGCGCGGTGCGGCTGGTCGTGGCCAGCGGTCCGCTGCTGCATCGGCGCTTCGTCACGCCCGAACTGGTGCTTTCCGGCGCGCGGGTGGCGCTGCTGCGGAGCCGTGACGGCGCGATCGGCCTCGATACCGGGCCGGCGCCGGTCCGTGGTGGCGGTGAGGGCCTTCCGTTCGATCCCCGGATGATGGAGCGTCTGGCGCTGGAGGATGTGGCGGTCACGCTGCGCGACGTGCCTACCGGCCAGACCTGGCATGCCGACGGCGTGAATGCCGACCTGCATGCCGTGCATCATGCCGCCCTGTTCGGTCTCGTCGGCCATGCGGGCCTGACCCTGGCGGGGCCAGGTGTGCGCACGTCGCTGCGGGCCGACGGTCAGGCTGACGGTGCCGCCGGGCTGGTCTGGCATCTGTCCACGACGCCGGTGACGCCCAGCGCATTGGCCCCATTGGCGCCGGGTCTGGCGCATGTCGATCTGCCCGTCTGGCTGGACGGTACGGTGCATCTTGCAGCCGGCCGGGACGGGCTGATGGCTCGCCCGGTTTCTGCGGCGCTGCGCGTGCAAACCGGCGCCGGTCGGATCGTGACGGGGCCAGGTGGCCTTATTCGCGTGGCCGATGCGCGGGCCGACGTCATCGCCGGTTTCACGCCCGATGCCGGTGGCGGCATGCTGCCGGGCGGGACGAAGATCCGCCTGGACGCGCTGACGGCGAATCTGCTGCCGTCCGACCGTTCCGCCGGGACGCCCGCCGACACGGTCACGCTGACGGCCCATGCCGCGCTGAATATTGCCCGCCTTGATGGTCCTGGCCCGATCGACGGGTCGGCGGATGCCACCATTCCCGCGCTCGATTTCTCGACGCTCGGCTCCTACTGGCCGGCAGGGGCGATGAAGGGCGCGCGCGCATGGGTCACGCGGAACATCACGCGCGGCGCGGCGCGCGACCTGCATGTCGCGGTTGGGTTGGGCAGCCCGGCGGGGTGGAGCGGCATCACCATGCGGTCGATGACCGGCGGCGTCAGCGGCTCGGACCTGGAACTGCACTGGCTGCGCCCGATCCCGCCGATCGACGGGGTCAATGCCGTCCTGACCTTCGAGGGGCCCGATGCGCTGTCGATCGCTTTCAGCGACGGCACTCAGACCATGGAGCGCGCCGGTCGGAATGTCGGCGTCACTGGCACCGGCCATCTGGCGGTGGGCGACGGGCATATGCGCATCACCGGCCTGATGGGAAAGGACCAGATCGGCGACATCACCACCACCCTGCGCGGCAATCTGCGTGATGTGCTGGCCCTGTTGGCCGAACCGCGCCTGCACCTGCTCTCGCGCCATCCGGTCGCGTTCGAACGGCCCAGCGGCAATGCGCGGGTGCTGCTGCATCTGGTCCTGCCGCTGGACGACAAGGTGTCGGTCGACCAGATCCATCTGAACGGCCATGCCGACGTGGACCATCTGCATCTGGGCAACCTGGTGCAGGGGCGGGATCTGGATGACGGACGAGTGGCGCTGGATGCCACCACCGAAGGGTTGAACCTGCATGGCACGGCGTTGCTGGGCGGGATGCAGTCGGTCCTGACCTACGCCATGGATTTCCGGGGCACGCCCGATGTCCGCACCACCGAGACCGCGCATGTGCGCGCCCATGTTACGCCCGAGAGCGCGGCGCGCGCCGGTTTCGATGTCGGGCAGCGCTTTCATGGCAGCGCGGATCTGGATGTCGATTACGATCATTTCCCCGGCGGCGCCGGGCAGGTGGGCCTGAAGCTGGATCTGGCCGATGCCGCGCTGACCATCCCGGTATGGAGCAAGCAGCGGGGACAGCCGGCGGAGGCTTCTGCACGGCTGGGTCTGGATGACGGGCGCCTGGTTTCGGTCGAGGCCATTCACGCGACGGGCCCCGACCTGCTGATCGACGGGCGCGCCACCATGGGCCGCGATGGTGGGCGTACCCTGATCATGCGCGGCTTCCGCGTCGGCCGGTCGCGCGGCGATGCGACGGTGGGCGTCTCGCCCCGTCCGGCCGATCCGCTCCATGTGGCCGTCCATGCGTCGGTGCTGGATCTCTCGCCGCTGCTGGCCCCCACGCCGGACCCGGCGGCCCCTCCGAAAACACCCGCCAAAGCGGCCTATCACATGCCCGAGGCCGCGTCGGGCCGGGTGCATGGGCCCCCCGGACGAAGCTGGCTGATCGATGCCGATGTCCGCACCCTGTTCTACGCCCGAGAATCGGCCCTGACCGGCGTGCATGCGCATCTGGAGGATAATGGCGTCCGTCTCACGCGGATGCGGTTTTCCATGGCAGGCCCGTCGCCGGCCAGCGCGACGCTGACGCCGGAGCATGACGGGCGGCACCTATGGGCCAGCGTCGAGGATCTGGGCCTGATGCTGCGCACACTGGGCGTGAGCACGAAGTTCGACGGCGGCCGAACCGTGATCCGGGGCGTGTTCGATGACGCCCAGCCCACGGCGCCTTTCGCGGGGGTGCTGACGGTCGATCCGATCACGGTACGCGAGGTACCGCAGGTGGTACGCCTCGCCAACAATGCGTCGCTGTATGGGTGGATGCAGGCTGCGCCGGCACCGGGCTTCTCGATCGCGCGCATTTCGCTTCCCTTTACTTTCCGCGACGGGATTCTGGCGGTGCATGACGGCGTGGCCGGCAACGCCTCGCTGGGCGTGACGGTCGAGGGGCCGGTCGATCTGGACCGGGGGAAGCTGGACCTGAAAGGGACGATTGTGCCGGCCTTCGCCGTCAACACCATCCCCGGCCACATGCCAGGCGTGGGGCGGCTGATGAGCCCCGAGAAGGAGGGTGGCCTGCTGGCGGCTACCTTCGCGGTCAGTGGGGCGCTGGATTCGCCGGCACTGCGGGTCAATCCGTTCTCGCTCTTCCTGCCGGGCGTGATGCGGCGGCTGGTGGAATAGGCTGTTTTTGGGAGGAGAGGCGATGTCCGACGGTCTGGGCGCCGGCATATGGGGGCTCGTGGCCCTGGCGGCGATCGCGATCGTGGCCGTTCTGGCACTGATGGCCCGGCGCGGCGGGCGCGGAACGGACGGCGGCGACCTGCTGGCGCGTGTCTATGTGATGATGGAGCGTGATTCCTCGGCGCGCCAGGCCGATGCCGAGGCCCAGCGCACCCGGCTGGAGCAGTTCCGTGGCGAGACCGCCGACCGGCTGGCGCTGATGGCGCAATCCCTGACCCGCGACCTGGCCGAAGCACGGGTGCGGCAGAGCGAGGCGCTGCGGGAGATGGCCGAGAGTTCGGCGCGCCAGCTCGAAGCCATCCGTGCCACGGTGGACGAACGCCTGCACGAAGCAGTGGAACGCCAGATGCAGACCTCGTTCCAGCGCGTGCTGGAGCAGTTCACGGCCATGCAGAAGGCGATGGGCGAAGTCTCGGCGATGACGGCGCAGATCGGCGACCTCAAGCGCCTGTTCTCCAACGTCAAGACGCGCGGCGGTTGGGGCGAGGCGCAGTTGCGCGCCATCCTGGACGACGTGCTGCCCCCTGGCGCCTACGAGGCCAATTGCCGCCTGCGCGAGGGCAGTGCGGAAGTGGTGGAATTTGCCGTGCGCATGCCGGTAAGGGCCACTACCCCGCCGCTGCTGGCGATCGACTCAAAATTCCCGACCGAAGCCTACGAGCGCCTGCTGGATGCCGTGGACCGGGTGGACGCCGAAGCCGAACGCGCCGCCCGTCGCGCGCTGGAAACGACGCTGAAGATTGAAGCCCGCAAGATCGCGTCCAAATATATCGTCCCGCCGGTCACGGTGGAATTCGCGGTCCTGTATCTGCCCACCGATGGGCTCTATGCCGAAATCGCGCGGATTCCGGGGCTGGTGGACGAGATCGGGCGTACCTGCCGGGTGATGATCATGGGGCCGGGCCTGCTGCCGGCCATGCTGCGGACGATCCATCTGGGATACGTCACCATGGCGCTGGAGGAACGGACCGACGGCATCGCCCGCCTGCTGGGGGCCACCCGGCAGGAGATGCTGCGGATGGACGGGGTGCTGGAACGGCTGGCCCGCAATGCCTCGGCCATGTCGTCGTCGATCGACGAGGCACGGCGGCGGACGCGGGTGGTGGCGAAGCAATTGCGCGGGCTGGACGGGATCGACGCGACGGCCGCGCCCGCGGTGGACGAGGGCGCGACAGAGCGTGGTGAAACCGAATTTAATGGTGCTTGAGGCGGGGTGCGATCATGCCTGACCGGACCATGAATGCGACATCGACCTCAGAACCGTTTTCCTCGCCAGGGGAGGCCGGGCCAGGCCGCGAAGCCAGGCCACGGGTGCTGCTGGTGGAAGATGACGGCAAGATCGCCCAGGAAGTCGCCGAGGAACTGGAAAGTCGGGGCTTCGCCGTCCGCCATGCGGAAACCGGGCCGGCCGGACTGGCTGCGGCGCTGGCCGAGACGTTCGACGTCATGGTCGTGGATCGGATGCTGCCGGAATTGGACGGACTGACGCTGATCGAGACCCTGCGCGGCCGCCAGGTCTCCAGCCCGGTGCTGGTGCTCTCTGCGCTGTCGGCGGTCGATGACCGTGTCAGCGGCCTGAAAGCCGGCGGCGACGATTACCTGACCAAACCCTTCGCGATGGAGGAACTGGCCGCTCGGTTGGAGGCGCTGATGCGCCGCCCCAACAACACGCGCGAGACCATGCTGCATGTCGGCCCGTTGAGCATGGACCTGATCGAGCGTACGGTCACGCGCGACGGTCAGCCGATCGACCTGCTGCCGCGCGAATTCCGGCTGCTGGAATATCTGATGCGCCGGCCCAATCAGGTGCTCACCCGCACGATGCTGCTGGAAGATGTGTGGAACTACCGTTTCATTCCGCAGACCAACCTGGTGGATGTCCATATCGGCAAGCTGCGGCGCAAGATCGACGACCCCGCCGGCGTGCCGTTGATCCACAGCATCCGGGGTACCGGCTTCATGCTGCGCGTGCCCGAATAGGCCATGCAACTGGGCGAGGTGCTGCGCACCGCGACGTTCCGGCTGACGCTCGCGGTAGTGGTGGCGATGATCGGCACGGCGGCGCTGCAATTCTCGGTGGGATATAGCCAGACCAAGGCGTTCGAGTTCCGCCGCACGGATGCCCTGCTGCATCGTGAGGCCGCCCTGCTGGCGCAGGAAGCACCGCAGGATCTGGCGCACAAGGTCAGCGAGCGCGCGACCGATGATCTGCGCGTCGTGATTAACCAGGCCGCCCTGTTCGACTCCGCCCATCATTATGTCGCCGGAGATCTGCGCGCATGGCCCGAGGGGCTCGCGGTCGACGGCCGAGTCCACGAACTGACGGTGCGACCGAACGAGGACGAGCCCTATGTGCTGCGTGTCCTGGCCGTGCCGGTCGCGGGCGGCCGGGTGCTGGTGCTTGGGCGCGGGCTGCACATGCTGGCGGAATGGCGGCTGATGATGCGCCATTCGCTGCTGGTCTCGATCGTGCCCACGGTGCTGTTCGCGCTGCTGTGCGGCATCATATTGAGCCATCGTGCGCTGGGGCGCGTGGGCAGGATGCACGAGGCGATCGACCGGATCATGGATGGTGACCTGCACGAGCGCCTGCCCGCCGGGCGCCAGCGCGACGAGATGCAGCGCCTGGCCGGCAGCGTGAATCGCATGCTTGACCGGCTGGAGCATCTGATGGGCGAGATCCGCGATGTCGGGAACGATATCGCCCATGACCTGCGCACACCTCTGGCCCGCGTACGCGCCCGTCTGGACCGCGCGCAGGCCGGCACGCTGTCGGCCGACGACCTGCGCACCGTGATCGCCCGGGCGATCGACGATCTGGACCAGTGCTTTTCCGTCATCACCGCGCTTCTGCGGATCGGCGAGATCGAGAACGCCCGTCGCCGGGTCGGATTCTCGCTGGTGGACCTGAACGAGATCGCGGCCGACATTGTCGATCTGTACGAGCCGATCGCCGAGACGAGGCAGATCCGGCTGGAACTTCTCGCAGCATCGGGCCCTGTGCCTGTGCATGGAGACCGCGACCTGCTGATCGAAGTGCTGGCGAACCTGATTGATAATGCCCTGAAATTCACCGATGAAGGCGGCGATGTCACCCTGGCGGCCTTCACGGACAGCCAGGGTTCGGCACGGCTGGAAATTGCCGATACCGGCATCGGCATCATGCCCCAGGAGCGTCAGGCGGTGATGAACCGCTTCTACCGTTCGGACAAGAGCCGCCATGTGCCTGGCAGCGGGCTGGGGCTCAGCCTGGTCTCGGCCATCCTGCGGCTGCATAATGCGCAACTGACCATTTCCAACGCCCGCCAGCATGAAGAGCGCCCCGGCGCGCTGTTCGGGGTCACATTTCCCCCGCCTGCGCAGGCCGTTTTTTAAATGGGAATTTCATTGGCGTGATCGAATGGCGTGCTAACGAGGCGCCGAACGATCGGGAGTGACGACGATGCACGCTTGCGGGCCAGATCGCAGGAGCGTGGCGGACAGGCCGGATAGATGCGCGGTCCAACGCGCATGGGGGTCGCGCCGCGCATGAATTCGATTGTCGTTACCGCGCTCAAGCGGCCTTATACGTTCGTCGTCCTGTCGATTCTTATCGTCGTGTTCGGTGTCCGGTCGATGGTCCAGACCCCGACCGACGTCTTTCCCAGCATCAAGATCCCCGTCGTCGCGATCGTCTGGACCTATACCGGCCTGATGCCGGAGGATATGTCGGGTCGCGTCGTCTATTATTACGAGCGCGCGCTGACCGCGACCGTCAATAATATCGAGCATATCGAAAGCCAGTCCTATTACGGACGCGGCATCGTCAAGGTGTTCTTCCAGCCGGGCACCGATACCGCGGTGGCCCAGACCCAGATCACCTCCGTCTCGCAGACCGTGATCAAGCAGATGCCGGCGGGCATGACGCCGCCGCTGGTGCTGACCTACAATGCGTCCTCGGTGCCGGTGCTGACGCTCCAGGTGTCGTCGGACTCCATGACGGCCTCGCAGATCTACGACATGTCGTCGAACCTGATCCGCCCCGCATTGGTGGCGGTGGCGGGGGCGGCGATCCCGAATCCCTATGGTGGCCAGCCGGGCAATATCATGGTCGATCTCGACCAGGCGAAGCTGCTGGCGCACGGTCTCTCGGCCACCGACGTCGGCAATGCGCTGGGCAGGCAGAATATCGTTCTGCCCGCGGGCGACCAGAGGATCGGGGCGCTGGACTACATGGTCCAGACCAATGCGACGCCACGCGCAATTGACGAATTCAACGCGATTCCGATCAAGCAGGTCGGCAACGCGGTCGTCTATGTGCGTGACGTGGCGTGGGTACATCAGGGTGGGCCGCCGCAGACCAACATGGTGCTGGTCAAGGGCCATCAGGCGGTCCTGATCGTGATCATGAAGAGCGGCGACGCCTCGACGCTGGACGTGGTCAGCGGCGTGAAGGCCCTGCTGCCCGGTGTCACCGCCACCCTGCCGCCCGGCGTGCAGATCAAGGTGCTGAATGATGCCTCGACCTTCGTGAAGGAGGCGGTGCGCGACGTGGTGCAAGAAATGGGCACGGCGGCGCTGCTGACCAGCCTGGTGGTGCTGCTGTTCCTGGGCTCGTGGCGTTCGACGGTCATCATCGCCACTTCGATCCCGCTGGCCATGCTGTGCGCCATCATCGGGCTGGGCTGGGCCGGTCAGACCATCAATGTCATGACGTTGGGCGGTCTGGCCCTGGCGGTTGGCATTCTGGTCGATGATGCGACCGTCATGATCGAGAACATCGACGCGCATCTGGAAATGGGCAAGGACCTGGAAACCGCGATCATCGACGCGGCGAACCAGATCGTGATCCCGACCTTCGTGTCCACCTTGTGCATCTGTATCGTCTGGATGCCGCTGTTCCAGTTGACCGGCGTTGCCGGCTGGCTGTTCATGCCCATGGCCGAAGCCATCATTTTCGCGATGATCGCCTCCTTCATCCTCTCGCGAACCCTTGTTCCGACCATGGCCAAATACATGCTGGCGGCCCAGGTCGCGGCTCATGACGCCGCTGCGCACGGCCATGCACCGCCGAAGGGGTTCTTCGGACGCTTCCAGCAGGGGTTCGAGGCCAAATTCACGCGCTTCCGCCATGCCTACCGCGACATGCTGACGGCGCTGGTGGCCGCGCGCTTGCGCTTTATCGGCACGTTCCTGGGGCTGGCCGTCGGCTCGGTGGGGCTGTTAATGTTTGTCGGCCAGGATTTCTTTCCCGAGATCAACTCGAATGCGCTGGCCATGCATATGCGTGCGCCGCTGGGCACCAAGCTGACCGAAGCGGGCAAGATCTCGATGCTGGTCAACAACGAGATCCGTCGTCTGCTGCCCGGCGAGGTCGATGACATCGTGGCCAATTGCGGCCTTCCGTTCAGCGGCCTGAATCAGGCCTTCATCCCGACTCCCACCGTCGGCACGCAGGATTGCGACCTGACCATCACCCTGCGCGACGAGGAAGCGCCGGTAGCAGCCTACCGCGATATCCTCCGCAAGGGGCTGGGCGACCGCTTCCCCGGCACCGAAATGACCTTCATGCCCGCCGACCTGACGGCCAAGATCCTCAATTTCGGCCTCCCGGCACCGCTGGATGTGCAGATCAGCGGCCGCAACCTGGCCGAGAACTTCACCTTCGCCCAGCATCTGGCCGAACGACTGCGCCATGTGACGGGCGTGACCGACGTTTCGGTGCAGGAACCGATGACGACGCCCACGCTGCGGGTGAATGCCCGGCGCTCCTATGCGCTGGGCACCGGCCTCACGGAAGCCGATATCGCCAACAACGCGTTGGCGACCCTTTCGGGCAGCGGTCAGGTCTCGCCGACCTACTGGCTGGACCCGAAGACTGGGGTGTCGCATCTGGTCGATATCCAGACGCCGCTGCAATTCCTGCAGAAGCTGAACGACCTGGAGACGATCCCGATCGACCGGGGCGATGGCAATCCGCTGAGCAAGGCGCCGCAGATCCTGGGTGGCCTGAGCCAGATCGTCCAGACCGGCACGCCCGGCGAGGTCTCGCACTACAATATCCTGCCGGTGTTCAACATCTACGCCACCAATAACCGGCTCGATCTGGGTGCGGTCTCGCGTGAGGTGAACCGGGTGGTAGAGGCATCGCGCCACGACCTGCCGCGCGGCTCCAGCCTGACGGTGCGCGGCCAGGCAGTGACGATGAACAGCGCCTACCGCCAGCTTGGCATCGGGTTGGCGATGTCGATCCTGCTGGTGTACCTGATCATCGTCGTCAACTTCCAGTCGTGGCTGGACCCCTTCATCATCATCACGGCTCTGCCCGGAGCGCTGGCGGGCATTGCGTGGAGCCTGTTCCTGACGCACACGGCGCTCTCGGTGCCGGCGTTGACGGGCGCGATCATGTGCATGGGCACCGCCACCGCCAACTCGATCCTGGTCGTCTCCTTTGCCCGCGAACGGCTGGACGTGCATGGCGATGCCATCAAGGCGGCGATCGAGGCCGGGTTCGAACGTATCCGGCCGGTGCTGATGACGGCATCGGCCATGATCATCGGCATGCTGCCGATGTCCCTGAGCAATTCGCAGAACGCGCCGCTGGGCCGGGCGGTGATGGGCGGGCTGATGGTGGCGACGGTGGCGACGCTGCTGTTCGTGCCCTGCGTCTTCGCCCTGCTGCACGGCAGACGGTCCGAACGACATAGTAGCGCCGAAGGAGAACGCGCATGAGCGCCGTGGAACAGACCCGCGGATCAAAACCGTCGGGGCGCGGCAAGCTTCTTGCCGGCGTTGGCGTCATCCTTGCGGTGGTGGTGGTCGGCGGCGGAATCATCCAGCGGCAGATGCATGTCAGCGCCCTGCACCAGCAGACGGAAGATGCCGCGATCCCCAGGGTGCAACTCATCTCGCCTGCCAGGGGGCCGAGCATCCGCACGCTGGATCTGCCGGGCAATATATCGGCTTGGTACCTGGCGCCGATCTATGCCCAGGTCTCGGGCTATGTGCGCATGTGGTACAAGGATTTCGGCGCCGAGGTGAAGGCGGGCGACGTGCTGGCCACCATCGACACGCCGGGTCTGGACGCGCAGTACGCGGCCTCGAAGGCGAATTTCGACGTGGCGATGGCGCGCTACAAGCTGGCGCAGATCACGGCGAAGCGCTGGAAGGCGTTGCAGGGCACGCAGGCCGTGTCGCAGCAGGAAGTCGACGTGCAGGCCGCGAACGCCGAGGCCGAACAGGCCCAGGTGGAGGCCGCCCGGCACGAGGTCTCACGGTATGCCGCGCTGATCGGCTTCAAGCAGATCGTCGCGCCGTTCGATGGCGTCGTGACCTCGCGTCTGGCCGATGTCGGCGATTATGTAAATGCAGGCGGGGGCGATGTCAGTTCCCGTGGCACGGCGACCGAACTGTTCAGCGTGGCCGATGTGCATCGCATGCGCGTGTTCGTGTCGGTGCCGCAGGATTACGCCGACATCATCAGCCCCAAGCTGACGGCCGAGGTGACCGTGCCGCAGCATCCGGGGCGGGTGTACAAGGCCACGTTCCTGGCGACTGCCGGTGCGTTTAATTCCACGACCCGCACGGTTACCACCGAACTGACGCTGGATAACAGCGACCGTACCCTATGGCCGGATTCCTATGCCACGGTTCATTTTCGTGCGCCGGGCGATCCGGACATTCTGGTGATTCCGGAAGGCGCGCTGATCTTCCGTGCAGAAGGCATGCAGGTGGCTCTGGTCGACGAGCATAACCGCATCCGACTGCATAACGTGACGGTCGGGACCAACCTGGGCACCACAGTGCAGATCCGGGGCGGACTGAAGGTGACCGACCGGCTGGTCAACAACCCTTCGGCCGGCCTGCTGGACGGGCAGGAAGTCCGCGTGGTGGACGCGACGCCGGGTTACAACGCGCAGCGGCCCACGGGCAGCGAACCGGTCCGCTCCGACGATGTCCGTGCCATGCCGAACGATCGGGCAGGCACGGAGGAGGCGGGAGCCCGTCAATGACCCTGTCTTCTCGTGCGCGGCGAGCGCGGCTCCGTTCCGCCCGTCGATTGTGGCGTGCAGCCCGGCTGGCTGGCGGTCTGGGGGTGCTCGTCGGCGTGGCCGGGTGCGACATGGCGCCGGCCTATCATCCCGATCATTTCGTCTTTCCGGACAACTGGAAGGGTGAGGGAACGGTGCGGTATGCCGCGCCGAACGAAGCGGCCTTGCGGGGCGACTGGTGGACGCTGCTGGGCGACCCGATCCTGAACCGGCTGGAAGAGCAGGCCAATCGGGTCAATCCCGACCTGCAGGTTGCGGCGGAAACCTTCACCCAGGCGCGCGACATGGCGGCCGAGGCGCAGGCAGGGCTGTATCCGCAGGTCGCGGCCAGCGCGGGCATGGGAAAATACAAGGCGTCTCAGCATCGCCTGTGGCGCGGCCATGGCGCGACGGGTCCGACCTACATGTCGTCGGAGCAATATAGCGGGACCGCGACCTGGGAGCCGGATTTCTGGTCGGCGATCCGCAACCGCAAGCGGATGCGCACCCAGCAGGCGCAGGAGCGCGCGGCCGACTATGCGGTGATGCGGCTGAGTACCGATGCCGAACTGGCATCGGACTATATCGCGATCCGTGGGCTGGACGTGCAGGACGCGGTCTATCGCGACTCGATTCGGACATGCAAGCTTGCGGTGCAGATCACGCGGATGCGGCAGGCCGGGGCGATCGCCGCCGGGTTGGATGTCTCGCGCGCGGAAAACCAGCTTTATGCGACCCAGGCGCAGGAAACCGACCTGCTGGCGCGTCGGGCGGTGCTGGAGCACGCCATCGCGGCCTTCGTCGGCGTGGCGCCGGCGGCGTTCCATCTGGAGCCTGAAAGCCAGATGCGCTTCCCCGATATCGGGGTGCCGATGCTTCTGCCCTCCGCATTGCTGGAGCGGCGGCCGGACGTGGCCGCGGCGGAGCGGGAGATGGCGCAGGCCAACCGCGCCATCGGCGTGTCGCGGGCCGCGTTCTATCCGAATGTCTCGGTGAATGCGATGACCGGCTTCATGGATAACGGCTTCACGCTCGCCGACCTGTCGAACAGCATGTATTCCTATGCCGTTCAGGCCGCGATGCCGCTGTTCCAGGGGGGGCTGCGTCGCGCAGAACTGCAACGCACATGGTCGCAGTACCGCCAGGCGGAAGACAATTATCGCGGGACCGTGCTCCAGGCGTTCCAGGATGTCGAGGACGGGCTGACCATGACCGGGCAGTTGCGGGCAGAACTGGCGCAGCAGCATCGTTCGGTCCAGGCCGCGATGCGGACCCAGGGCATGACCATGGCGCTCTATACGGGTGGGCTGACCAATTACCTGGACGTGGTGGTGGCCCAGATCGCGGCCCTGACGGCGCGGATCGCGGAAGTGCAGGTCGAAACGCGCCGTCATCAGGCGACGGTGTCGCTGATCCGCGCGCTGGGCGGCGGCTGGACGCGCGACCAATTGCCTTCCGATAAGTCGATCATGCCCTTCTCGCCGCTGCAATATGACGGGTTGCGCGTGCCGAAGGAGGCTGGCGGCATCGCGACGGGCAGTGGGCCGGAGAAGCTGAACCTGACGGGTCCCGGCCTGGCGGGGGTGGGGTTGACAACCCCGGCCCAATAAGGTTAGGGACCCGCCTCTTACGGAACGCGGGAGGTCGCGTCCGCTGCCTTGCGCGGCGGGGCGACCGCAGGAACCGCGGTCCGGGTGAAACAGTCAGGAGCCCCGGATATGGCCAAAAAGATCGTTGGCTACATCAAGCTACAAATTCCCGCCGGCAAGGCGAATCCGTCCCCGCCGGTCGGCCCGGCGCTGGGTCAGCGCGGCCTGAACATCATGCAGTTCTGCAAGGAGTTCAACGCCAAGACGCAGGGCCTCGAGCCCGGCATGCCGATCCCGGTCGTCATCACCGCCTTCGCCGACCGTACCTTCACCTTCATCACCAAGACTCCGCCGAACACCTATTTTCTGATGAAGGCTGCCAACATCAAGAAGGGTAGCTCGACGGTCGGCAAGGCGGCCGCAGTCGGCAGCGTCACGATGACGCAGCTGCGCGAGATCGCCGAGCAGAAGAAGCAGGACATGAATGCCAACGACATCGACGGGGCTGTGCGGATGCTGATCGGCTCCGCCCGTTCGATGGGCCTTACGGTGGTGGAGGGCTGATCCAATGGCCAAGAACAAGCGTCTGACGGCCGGCCAGGCCTCTGTTGACCGTAACAAGGCCTATGGCCTCGACGAGGCGATCGGTCTGGTGAAGCAGACGGCGACCGCCAAGTTCGACGAGACGATCGAGATCTCGCTGAACCTGGGCATCGACCCGCGTCACGCCGACCAGATGGTCCGCGGCCTGCTGTCGCTGCCGAACGGCACCGGCAAGACCCTGCGCGTGGGCGTGTTCGCCCGTGGCGCGAAGGCCGAGGAGGCTTTGGCCGCCGGTGCCGACGTGGTCGGCGCCGAGGATCTGGCCGAGAAGGTGCAGGCTGGTGAAATCGCGTTCGATCGCTGCATCGCGACGCCGGACATGATGGCCCTCGTCGGTCGCCTGGGTAAGATCCTGGGCCCGCGCGGCCTGATGCCGAACCCGAAGCTGGGTACGGTGACCATGGACGTGAAGGGTGCCGTCACGGCGGCCAAGTCCGGTCAGGTCGAGTACCGCGCCGAAAAGGCCGGTATCATTCACGCCGGTATCGGCAAGGCGTCTTTCGGCAGCGACAAGCTGGCCGAAAACATCCGCGCCTTCGTCGATGCGGTGCAGAAGGCCAAGCCGACGGGGGCCAAGGGCACCTATCTGCGCAAGGCCGCTCTGTCGTCCACGATGGGCCCCGGCGTGCGCGTCGACGTGTCCGCGTTCTCGGCGGCCTGAGCATCAGGAGATGACGTGATGCCCGCAAGGGCATCACGGACAGGAGGCGAGGTGCTTCGGGCCTCGTTCTTCCGAACCTGTCCATGACCGGATGTGGCTTATGCCTTGATGGGCCTTCGGGTCCGCAACCGGAAGACGGGGATTGCCGGATAGGGGTGGCTTCGCTGCCCGCACTGGTTGTTCCGTTGTTCACAGGACAGGCGAACCGGAGGATGGGCTGCAAGGCTCTGTCCTCCTAGGGTAAACCCGGCCTGTTGGGGCATCCCCGGCAGGTCACGACGGAGACGGGAATTGGACCGTACGGAGAAGCGGGAGTTTGTTGCCTCCCTCGCGGCCGTGTTCGCCGAGACGTCCATGGTTGTCGTAACCCGCAATGACGGGCTCACGGTGGCCGATGCGACGATCCTTCGGCAGCGCGTGCGTGCGGCTGGAGCGACTTACAAGGTCGCGAAGAACCGGCTGGCCAACCTCGCCCTGGCAGGGACCCGATTCGAAGGCATTTCGCCGCTGCTGAAGGGGCCGACCGCGATTTCGTGGTCTGCCGATCCGGTGGCCGTGGCGAAGGTGCTTGTCGAGTTCGCCAAGACCAACGAAAAGCTCGTTCTGCTCGGTGGAGCGCTCGGCACCCAGACATTGAATGTCGATGGTGTGAAGGCGCTGGCCGAACTGCCGTCCCTGGATACGCTCCGGGCGCAGCTGGTGGGGATGATCTCCACGCCGGCCACGCGCATCGCGAGTGTCGTCCAGGCGCCGGCCGGACAGCTTGCGCGGGTTTTTGGGGCCTACGCCAAGAAGGACGAGGCTGCCTGAGCCATCTGCGCCCCGCATGCGCGGGGTGATGAAATTTACACAGTCTCGTGAAATCGGGATTGTGTTGCGCCAATCAGTGTATAAATTAGGAAGACCAAATCATGGCCGATCTGACCAAACTCGTTGACGAGCTGTCCGCCCTCACGGTTCTCGAGGCCGCCGAGCTCTCCAAGCTGCTGGAAGAGAAGTGGGGCGTTTCCGCCGCCGCTCCGGTTGCCGTTGCCGCTGCGCCGGCCGCTGCCGCCGCTGCCCCGGCTGAAGAGCAGACCGAGTTCACCGTTGTCCTGGCCAAGGCCGGCGACAAGAAGATCAACGTCATCAAGGAAATCCGTGGCATCACCGGCCTGGGCCTGAAGGAAGCCAAGGACCTGGTCGAGGGTGCGCCGAAGACCGTGAAGGAAGGCGTGAACAAGGACGAAGCCGAGAAGATCAAGAAGGTTCTTGAAGAGAACGGCGCGACCGTCGAAGTGAAGTAATCTGCCGGATGCAGGCGGCCTCCGGGCTGCTTCTCCTGCTTGATGCCAGGTGAGGGCGGGAAACCGAAAGGTGCCCGCCCCCTTGGCCGTTCTGGCGCCCTGACCGCGAGGTCTCGGGCGCCTTCGGCGGTAGAAGGCCCATCTTTCGGGGTGGGCGGGGGTGCCGGTTTCGGCGCCCAGGCATGGATGGTTTGTGATGATCCGCTTTCGGTCGCCGTGGCTCCGGGTTCCGGGCGCGGAAAGGTCCGGGTCGTCGGGGATGGGGGCAGGATAGACGATGAACGCCATTACGAAATCGTTCACGGGACGCAAGCGCATCCGCAAGAGCTTCGGGCGGATACCCGAAATCGCTCCGATGCCCAATCTGATCGACGTGCAGCGCGCCAGCTACGAGGCGTTCCTGCAGATGAACGTGTCGCCCGACAGCCGGACGCAGACCGGCCTGCAGGAAGTGTTCCGTTCGGTTTTTCCGATCAATGATTTCGCCGGGCGCGGTCGCCTGGAGTTCGTGCATTACGAACTCGAAGAGCCGAAATACGACGTCGAGGAATGCATCCAGCGCGGCCTGACCTTCGCGGCGCCGCTGAAGGTGGTCCTGCGCCTGATCGTGTGGGATGTCGACGAGGACACCGGCTCGCGCTCAATCCGCGACATCAAGGAACAGCCCGTCTATATGGGCGACATGCCGCTGATGACGGATAACGGCACCTTCATCATCAACGGGACCGAGCGCGTCATCGTCAGCCAGATGCACCGCAGCCCCGGCGTGTTCTTCGATCACGACAAGGGCAAGACCCATTCGTCGGGCAAGTTCCTGTTCGCCGCCCGCGTCATCCCCTATCGCGGCTCGTGGCTCGATTTCGAATTCGACAGCAAGGACCTGATCTACGTCCGCATCGACCGCAAGCGGAAGCTGCCGGTCACGACGCTGCTCTACGCCCTGGAAGGCGAGGCTTCAGCCGCCGCCCGTGCCGCGAAGACCGCCGAGGGTGGCGACGTGGACGCGATGGAGATCCGCGGCATGGATGCCGACGAGATCCTGGGCTATTTCTACAACAAGGTCGTCTTCACCAAAGGCCCCAAGGGCTGGGCCCGTCCGTTCGACGCCGAGTCGTTCCGCGGCATGAAGCTGCTGGAGCCGCTGGTGGACGCGCAGAGCGGCGAAGTGGTGGCCGAGGCTGACGCCAAGCTGACCGCCCGCATGGTGCGCAAGATCGCCGAGACGACCAAGGAAGTGCTGGTCGGCGCCGCCGGTCTGGTCGGTCGTTACGTCGCGCATGACCTGGTCAATCCCGAGACCGGCGAGATCTATGCCGAGGCTGGCGAGGAACTGACCGAGGCGCGCCTCGAGGCCCTGGAAGAGGCGGGCGTCGACTGCCTGCCAACGCTGGCGGTCGATGCCGCGAACGGCCCGTGGATCCGCAACACGCTGGCGGTGGACAAGAACGGCTCGCGCGACGACGCGCTGACCGACATCTATCGCGTGATGCGCCCCGGTGAGCCGCCGACCCCGGAAACCGCCGAGGCCATGTTCTCGGGCCTGTTCTTCGATGCAGACCGCTACGACCTCTCGGCCGTCGGTCGCGTGAAGATGAACATGCGCCTGGGCCTGGACGCGCCGGACACCATGCGCGTGCTGCGCAAGGAAGACATCCTGCGCACCGTCAAGATCATGTGCGAGCTGAAGGACGGCCGCGGCGCGATCGACGACATCGACAATCTGGGCAACCGTCGCGTCCGCTCGGTCGGCGAACTGATGGAAAACCAGTACCGCGTCGGCCTGCTGCGCATGGAGCGTGCGATCCGCGAGCGTATGGGTTCCGTCGATATCGACACCGTGATGCCGCATGACCTGATCAACGCCAAGCCGGCGGCAGCCGCGGTGCGCGAGTTCTTCGGCTCGTCGCAGCTCAGCCAGTTCATGGATCAGACCAACCCGCTCTCCGAAGTGACGCACAAGCGCCGCCTCTCGGCGCTTGGCCCGGGCGGTCTGACCCGTGAGCGCGCGGGCTTCGAGGTGCGTGACGTTCACCCGACCCATTATGGCCGCATCTGCCCGATTGAGACGCCGGAAGGCCCGAACATCGGTCTGATCAACTCGCTGGCCACCTACGCCAAGGTGAACAAGTACGGCTTCATCGAGACTCCGTACCGCCTGGTGCGTGACGGCGTGCTGCAGGACGGCTGGAAATACCTCTCCGCCATGGAAGAGGAAAAGCTGATCGTCGCCCAGGCCGATGCGAAGCAGGATCAGGAAGGCCGTCTGACGGACGAACTGGTTTCGGTGCGTCGTGGTGGGGACTTCCGTCTGGTGAAGCCGGAAGAGGTGACCGCCTGCGACGTGTCGCCCAAGCAGCTTGTCTCGGTCGCGGCCGCTTTGATCCCGTTCCTGGAGAACGATGACGCGAACCGCGCGCTGATGGGCTCGAACATGCAGCGTCAGGCGGTGCCGCTGGTCCGCTCCGATGCGCCGCTGGTCGGCACGGGCATGGAAGCGGCCGTGGCACACGATTCGGGTGCGACGATCGTGGCGAAGCGCAGCGGCGTGATCGACCAGATCGACGGCGCGCGCATCGTGGTTCGCGCCACCGATACGGCCGGGGCGACCCAGGGCGTCGATATCTACCGTCTGCGTAAATATATGCGCTCGAACCAGTCCACCTGCATCAACCAGCGCCCGCTGGTGCGCGTGGGCGACCAGGTGCTGGCCGGCGACATTATCGCCGACGGCCCGTCGACCGAACTGGGCGAACTGGCGCTGGGCCGGAACGTGCTGGTCGCGTTCATGCCGTGGAACGGGTACAACTTCGAAGATTCGATCCTGATCTCCGAGCGGATCGCCCGGGATGACGTCTTCACCTCGATCCATATCGAGGAATTCGAGGTCATGGCCCGCGATACCAAGCTGGGCCAGGAAGAAATCACCCGCGACATTCCCAATGTCGGCGAGGAAGCCCTGCGTAATCTCGACGAGGCGGGTATCGTCTATGTCGGCGCCGAGGTGAATCCGGGTGATATCCTGGTCGGTAAGGTGACGCCGAAGGGCGAAAGCCCGATGACGCCGGAAGAGAAGCTGCTGCGCGCCATCTTCGGCGAAAAGGCGTCGGATGTCCGCGATACGTCGCTGAAGCTGCCGCCCGGCACCACAGGCACGATCGTCGATGTGCGCGTCTTTTCGCGTCGCGGCGTCGACAAGGACGAGCGCGCGATGGCGATCGAGCGCGCCGAGATCGAGCGTCTGGCCAAGGACCGCGACGACGAGCGCGCGATCCAGGAGCGGTCGTTCTACAACCGGCTGCGCGAGCGTCTGGTGGGCCAGGTATCCGGCACGGGCTTCAAGGGCATCCGTTCGGGCACCGAGATCACCGAAGAGGTGCTGGCCGAGCATCCGCGCGGTGCATGGCGCAACATCACCGTTGCCGCCGATCCGGTGATGGTCGAGCTGGAAGTGCTGCGGCGCGAGTTCGATGCCGCCGTGGCCCGCATCCAGGCGCGCTTCGAAAGCAAGGTCGAGAAGCTGCAGCGCGGTGACGAACTGCCGCCCGGCGTGATGAAGATGGTCAAGGTGTTCGTCGCGGTGAAGCGCAAGCTGCAGCCCGGCGACAAGATGGCCGGCCGCCACGGCAACAAGGGTGTGGTGTCGCGCGTCGTGCCGGTGGAAGACATGCCGTTCCTCGAGGACGGCACGCCGGTCGATCTGGTGCTGAACCCGCTGGGCGTGCCCTCGCGCATGAATGTCGGGCAGATCCTGGAGACCCATCTGGGCTGGGCCTGCGCCAATATCGGCAAAGGCATCGGCGGACTGGTGGATGAATACCAGCGCACCGGCGAGAAGAAGCAGGAACTGCTGGACCGTCTGAAGACCGTCTATGGCGACAAGGTCTATGACGACTCCATCGTCACCCTGCCCAACGAGCAGCTGGTCGAACTGGCCAACAACCTGCGCAAGGGCGTGCCGATCGCGACTCCGGTGTTCGATGGCGCATCGATCCCCGATATCGAGGCGATGCTGGAGGATGCCGGCGTCAACAAGTCGGGCCAGTCGCAGCTGATCGACGGGCGCACGGGCGAAAAGTTCGAGCGTGTGACCACGGTGGGCTACATCTACATGCTCAAGCTGCATCACCTGGTCGACGACAAGATCCATGCTCGGTCGATCGGTCCGTATTCGCTGGTCACGCAGCAGCCGCTGGGCGGCAAGGCCCAGTTCGGTGGCCAGCGTTTCGGCGAAATGGAGGTCTGGGCGCTGGAAGCCTACGGCGCGGCCTACACGCTGCAGGAAATGCTCACGGTGAAGTCGGACGACGTGTCCGGCCGCACCAAGGTCTACGAAGCGATCGTGCGCGAGCAGGACGATTTCGAGGCCGGTATCCCCGAGAGCTTCAACGTTCTGATCAAGGAACTGAAGTCGCTCGGCCTGAACGTGGATCTGGAGCAGAGTGGCGACTGACGCCGCCGTCAGTCACACCACTTCGTCTCTATCTGTTCTTTTTTCATGGATGGTTGCAACCCGGTGGGTCGCAGCCATTCATTTCCCCCAGGGGGTTTGCGGCGCATGAACGAACTCATGAAGATCCTGGGCCAGACTGGCCAGACCACGGTCTTCGATCAGATCAAGATCCAGCTCGCTTCGTCCGAGCAGATCCGGTCCTGGTCGTACGGCGAGATCAAGAAGCCCGAGACCATCAATTACCGGACCTTCAAGCCCGAGCGCGACGGCCTGTTCTGCGCGCGGATCTTCGGGCCGATCAAGGACTACGAGTGCCTGTGCGGCAAGTACAAGCGCATGAAGTTCCGCGGCATCATCTGCGAGAAGTGCGGCGTTGAGGTCACGCTGGCCAAGGTCCGCCGCGAGCGGATGGGCCATATCGAACTGGCCAGTCCGGTCGCGCATATCTGGTTCCTGAAGTCGCTGCCCAGCCGTATCGGCCTGATGGTCGACATGACGCTGAAGGATCTGGAAAAGATCCTGTATTTCGAAAGCTACGTGGTGCTGGAGCCCGGCACCTCGCCGCTCAAGCAGTACAGCCTGCTGAACGAAGACCAGTATCTCGACGTCATGGACGAGCATGGCGAGGAAGGGATCGAGGTCGGAATCGGCGCCGAGGCCATCAAGAAGGTCCTGGAGCGGATCGACTGCAAGGCCGACAAGGAGCGCCTGCGCCAGGAGCTGAAGGACACGACGTCCGAGGCCAAGCGCAAGAAGCTGGTCAAGCGCCTGAAGCTGATCGAGGCGTTCGCTGAGAGCGAATCGCGCCCCGAGTGGATGATCATGGACCTCATCCCGGTGATTCCGCCGGAGCTGCGTCCGCTGGTCCCGCTCGATGGCGGCCGTTTCGCGACCTCCGACCTGAACGACCTGTATCGCCGCGTCATCAACCGTAACAACCGCCTGAAGCGGCTGATCGAGCTGCGCGCGCCGGACATCATCGTCCGCAACGAAAAGCGCATGCTGCAGGAATCGGTCGATGCGCTGTTCGATAACGGCCGTCGTGGCCGCGCGATCACGGGCGCCAACAAGCGGCCGCTGAAGTCGCTGTCCGACATGCTCAAGGGCAAGCAGGGTCGCTTCCGTCAGAACCTGCTGGGCAAGCGCGTCGATTACTCGGGCCGTTCGGTGATCGTGGTCGGGCCGGAGCTGAAGCTGCATCAGTGCGGCCTGCCCAAGAAGATGGCGCTGGAGCTGTTCAAGCCGTTCATCTACTCGAAGCTCGAGAAATACGGTCACGCCACCACCATCAAGGCCGCGAAGCGGATGGTGGAGAAGGAGCGTCCCGAGGTATGGGACATCCTCGAAGAGGTGATCCGCGAGCATCCGGTGATGCTGAACCGCGCGCCGACGCTGCATCGCCTGAGCATCCAGGCGTTCGAGCCGGTGCTGATCGAAGGCAAGGCGATCCAGCTTCACCCGCTGGTCTGCACCGCCTTCAACGCGGATTTCGACGGCGACCAGATGGCCGTGCACGTCCCGCTGAGCCTCGAGGCCCAGTTGGAAGCGCGCGTGCTGATGATGTCGACCAACAACATCCTCAGCCCCGCCAACGGCAAGCCGATCATCGTGCCGTCGCAGGACATCGTGCTGGGGCTGTATTATCTCAGCCTCGAGACGCCCGAGTTCCGCGTCACGCCCGACCGTAACGAGTACGACGCCGAGGGCCGGATCACGGTGCAGGGCGCGTCGTCCTTCGCCACGGTCGGCGAGGTCGAGTACGCCCTGTCGGCCGGCGCCATCAAGCTGCATGACAAGATCGTCGCGCGGTACGAGACAGTCGATGCCGATGGCAAGCCCGTGCGCCAGACGGTCATCACCACGCCGGGCCGTATGCTGATCGCGCAGATCCTGCCGCGTCATGCGGCGATTCCCTTCGCGCTCATCAACAAGCAGCTGACGAAGAAGAACGTGTCGGACGTGATCGACGCGGTCTATCGTCACTGCGGCCAGAAGGAAGCGGTGATCTTCTGCGACCGCATGATGGGGCTGGGCTTCCGTCACGCGGCCAAGGCCGGCATCTCGTTCGGCAAGGATGACATGATCATCCCGACCGAGAAGAAGGGCCTGGTCGATCGCACCGCCACCGAGGTGAAGGAGTTCGAGCAGCAGTATCAGGACGGTCTGATCACCGCTGGCGAGCGCTACAACAAGGTGGTCGATGCCTGGTCGCGCTGCACCGACGAGGTGCAGGCCGCGATGATGAAGGAGATCTCGCGCCAGGAGGTCGGCAAGGTCACGAACTCGGTGTGGATGATGAGCCACTCCGGTGCCCGTGGGTCGCCGGCACAGATGAAGCAGCTGGCCGGCATGCGCGGCCTGATGGCCAAGCCATCGGGCGAGATCATCGAGCAGCCGATCATCGCCAACTTCAAGGAAGGCCTGTCGGTTCTCGATTACTTCACCTCGACCCACGGCGCCCGTAAGGGCCTGGCGGACACCGCGCTGAAGACCGCGAACTCGGGTTACTTGACCCGTCGTCTAGTCGACGTGGCGCAGGACTGCATCATCGTCGAGGAAGATTGCGGTTCCGAGCGCGGCCTGACGGTTCGTGCCGTGATGGATGGCGGCGAAGTCGTCTCCTCGCTGTCCGAGCGGATCCTGGGCCGCACGGTCGCGGCCGATGTGCTGGACCCGGCGACGGGCGAAGTGCTGGTGAAGCGCGACCTGTTGATCGACGAGGCTCTGGCCGAGAAGATCGAGAAGGCCGGCGTGGAAAGCATGCTGATCCGTTCGGTCCTGACCTGCGAGAGCCGGGTCGGCGTCTGCGGCCTGTGCTACGGGCGCGATCTGGCGCGCGGCACCCCGGTCAATATCGGCGAGGCGGTCGGCGTGATCGCGGCGCAGTCGATCGGCGAGCCGGGCACCCAGCTGACCATGCGTACCTTCCATATCGGCGGTGCGGCGCAACGTGGCGCCGAGCAGTCGATGGTCGAGGCGTCGCGTGACGGACAGGTGACGATCAACAACCGCAACGTCGTCCATAACAGCCAGAACGTGCCGATCGTGATGTCGCGTAACTGCGAGATCGTGCTGACGGACGAGAAGGGGGTCGAGCGTGCCCGCTTCCGTGTGCCTTACGGCGCGCGCCTGCTGGTGGAAGAAGGGGCCACGGTCACACGCGCCCAGAAGCTTGCCGAGTGGGATCCGTACACCCTGCCGATCATCACCGAGCAGTCGGGAACGGTCGAGTATCTGGACCTGATCGACTCCATCACGCTCGTCGAGCGAATGGACGAAGTGACGGGCCTGACCTCGAAGGTGGTCGTCGATTACAAGCAGGCGGCCAAGGGTGTGGACCTGCGTCCGCGCCTGCAGCTCAAGGACGCGAACGGCAACGTCATCAAGCTGTCCAACGGCAACGACGCCCGCTACTTCCTCTCGCCCGATTCGCTGCTGTCGGTCGAGAACGGGGCGCAGGTCAGCGCCGGTGACGTGCTGGCCCGTATCCCGCGCGAAGGTTCGAAGACCCGTGACATCACCGGTGGTCTGCCGCGCGTCGCCGAACTGTTCGAGGCAAGGCGCCCGAAGGACCATGCGATCATTTCCGAGACCGACGGTCGCGTCGAGTTCGGCAAGGATTACAAGGCCAAGCGCCGGGTCATCGTGAAGAACGACGAGACGGGCGAAGAGACCGACTACCTGATCCCGAAGGGCAAGCACGTCTCGGTCCAGGAAGGCGATTTCGTCCGCGTGGGCGATCCGCTGGTCGACGGTCCGCGCGTGCCGCATGACATCCTGAAGGTTCTGGGTGTCGAGGCGCTGTCGGACTACCTGGTGAACGAAATCCAGGACGTCTATCGACTCCAGGGCGTGAAGATCAACGACAAGCACATCGAGGTGATCGTTCGCCAGATGCTGCAGAAGGTCGAGATCCTCGAGCCTGGCGACACGACCTACCTGGTCGGCGAGACGGTGGACCGGATCGAGTACGAGACCGAGAACACGAAGCGCCTGAACATGGGCGAGCGCCCGGCCGCGGCCATGCCTGTGCTCCAGGGCATCACCAAGGCCTCGCTGCAGACCCAGTCCTTCATCTCGGCGGCGTCGTTCCAGGAGACGACTCGTGTCCTGACCGAGGCTGCCACGGCCGGCAAGCGCGACACGCTGAACGGCCTGAAGGAAAACGTGATTGTCGGGCGTCTGATCCCGGCGGGCACGGGCAGCGTGATGAACAAGCTGCGGGCGATCGCAGCAGGGCAGGACCGCCAGCGCCTGGCGCAGGGCCGTCCCGTGGTCACCAAGGCCGGCTGAGCCCGTCTCGGCTGTGTTCGCCGCCCCTTGTGACGGGGCGGGTTGTGGAAGGGGCCGGGTGGCAACACCCGGCCCCTTTCCTATGGGGCCGAGGTCCTGTATCTGATGGCCGACCGGATCGTGCCGAATCGGATGATTGGCACGGTCGGGATGCGTGACGATCGCGCGACGGCGGGCCTGCCGTGACTGCATGCCCGCCATCGCCTGCCCGCTGAGATAATTCGGCGGGAATCGGCCGCGAATCCCGAGGTAACACTTGACTCAAGGGCAGGGGCTTCGTAGGTTCCGCGCCCTCGGCTAGCCCCGTCTCGTATGACGTCGTTGGCCGTCGAATGCAGCATGCAGGCATGCGGTGCCGTGGTCCGAAAGGGCCGCCAAGGCCGGATGTAAATATGATGCCCAGGCGAATGATCCTCATTCGGTGGGATTTTGTTGTGAACGACAGTCGGCAATCTAAGACGCGGTTGGCCGGCCGAAATTTGTAAGGATCGGGAAAGGCGTATGCCGACCATCAACCAGCTGATCGCCAAAGGCCGCGAGCCCGCAGCCAAGCGCAATAAGGTGCCTGCTCTGCAGGGTTGCCCGCAGAAGCGCGGTGTCTGCACCCGCGTCTACACAACCACACCGAAGAAGCCGAACTCGGCTCTGCGTAAGGTTGCGAAGGTGCGTCTGACGAACGGCTATGAGGTCGTCAGCTACATCCCCGGTGAAGGCCACAACCTGCAGGAGCACAGTGTGGTCCTGATCCGTGGTGGCCGCGTCAAGGATCTTCCGGGCGTTCGTTACCACATCCTGCGTGGCGTTCTGGATACCCAGGGTATCGCCAAGCGTCGTCAGCGTCGCTCGCTCTATGGCGCGAAGCGTCCGAAGTAAAAGGAATAACCAGGCATGAGTCGCCGTCATCGCGCCGTGAAGCGCGAGATTCTTCCCGATCCGAAATTTGGTGATGTCGTCATCACGCGCTTCATGAATGCGCTCATGTATGACGGCAAGAAATCCACCGCCGAAGGCATCGTCTATGGTGCGCTCGAGGTGTTGCGTCGCCGTGGTGGTGCAGCAGCCGATCCGGTTGTGATGTTCCACAGCGCGCTGGACAACGTGAAGTCGGCCGTCGAGGTCCGTTCGCGTCGCGTCGGTGGTGCCACCTACCAGGTGCCCGTCGAAGTGCGCACGGAGCGTCGTCAGGCGCTGGCGATCCGCTGGCTGATCGACGCCTCGCGCAAGCGCGGCGAGAACACCATGCAGGAACGCCTGTCCAACGAGCTTCTGGACGCGGTCAACAATCGCGGGTCCGCCGTGAAGAAGCGTGAAGACACGCATCGCATGGCCGAGGCCAACAAGGCGTTCAGTCATTATCGCTGGTAAGGGGCGTTTGTCCGGTCTAAAGACCGGCACGCTTCCGGTTAGGAACATTTCAACCCGACTCCCGGCCTGAAGGCCGAGGTAACGGAGATAGACGATGGCAAAGGCTAAATTCGAGCGGACGAAGCCGCACTGCAATATCGGCACGATCGGTCACGTCGATCACGGCAAGACGTCGCTGACCGCCGCGATCACCAAGACGCTGGCGAAGACCGGTGGCGCCACCTTCAAGGCGTACGATCAGATTGACGCGGCGCCGGAAGAGCGCGCTCGTGGCATCACGATCTCGACCGCCCACGTCGAGTACGAGACCGCCGCGCGTCACTACGCGCACGTCGACTGCCCCGGCCACGCCGACTACGTGAAGAACATGATCACGGGTGCGGCGCAGATGGACGGCGCCATCCTGGTGGTTTCGGCTGCCGACGGCCCGATGCCGCAGACCCGCGAGCACATCCTGCTGGCGCGTCAGGTCGGCGTTCCGGCGCTGGTCGTGTTCCTGAACAAGGTTGACCAGGTCGACGATCCGGAACTGCTGGAACTGGTCGAGATGGAAGTGCGCGAGCTTCTGTCCGCTTACCAGTTCCCGGGCGACGATATCCCCATCATCAAGGGCTCGGCCCTGGTGACGCTGGAAGATGGCGATCCGGAAGTCGGCGAGAACCGGGTGCGCGACCTGATGGACGCCGTTGACGCGTACATCCCGCAGCCGGAGCGTCCGGTCGACCGTCCGTTCCTGATGCCGATCGAAGACGTGTTCTCGATCTCGGGCCGCGGCACCGTGGTGACCGGCCGTGTCGAGCGTGGCGTCGTGAACGTCGGTGACGAAATCGAAATCGTCGGTCTGCGTGCGACGCAGAAGACGACGGTGACGGGCGTCGAAATGTTCCGCAAGCTGCTGGATCGCGGCGAGGCCGGTGACAACATCGGTGCGCTGGTCCGTGGCACGAAGCGTGAAGACGTCGAGCGTGGCCAGGTTCTGGCTAAGCCGGGTTCGATCACCCCGCATACGAAGTTCAAGGCCGAAGCGTACATCCTCACGAAGGAAGAGGGTGGCCGTCACACGCCGTTCTTCACCAACTACCGTCCGCAGTTCTATTTCCGCACCACCGACGTGACGGGTGTCGTTCACCTGCCGGAAGGCACGGAAATGGTCATGCCGGGCGATAACGTTGCGATGGATGTCGAGCTGATCGCACCGATCGCGATGGACGAAGGTCTGCGTTTCGCCATCCGCGAAGGCGGCCGCACTGTCGGCGCCGGCGTGGTGGCCTCGATCACGGCCTGATCGGGTTAGTAACCAGAACTGGCGACCCCGGCCGGAGCAATCCGGCCGGGGTCTCCTTTGGCGGCTCGGGTTCCCCCGAACCATTGAAGTTGGACTGAATAGACGATGGACAACCAGAACATCCGCATTCGCCTGAAGGCGTACGATCATCGGGTGCTCGATAACAGCACCAAAGAGATCGTCAACACGGCGAAGCGTACGGGTGCGCGGGTTCGGGGTCCTATCCCGCTGCCGACGCATATCGAACGGTTCACCGTGAACCGCTCCCCCCACGTGGACAAGAAAAGCCGCGAGCAGTTCGAAATTCGGACTCATCGCCGGCTGCTCGACATTGTCGAGCCGACCCCGCAGACCGTGGACGCTCTCATGAAGCTCGACCTCGCCGCTGGCGTGGACGTCGAGATTAAACTTTAAGGTCCAGACGATGCGCACCGGATTGATCGCAAAGAAGCTGGGCATGACCCGGCTGTTTAAGGAAGACGGCACCCATGTGCCTGTCACCGTCCTGCATATCGACAACGTGCAGGTGGTGGATGTCCGTACCCAGGAACGCGACGGCTATACGGCCGTGCAGCTCGGGCTCGGCAACGCCAAGGTGAAGAACGTCTCCAAACCGAACCGCGGCCATTTTGCCCGCGTGAAGGTCGAACCCAAGAAGAAGCTCGTCGAATTCCGCGTTGCGGAAGATGCCGTGCTGGAAGCAGGCGCCACTCTCTCTGCCGCCCATTTCGTGGTGGGTCAGAAGATCGACGTGACGGCCACCAGCAAGGGCAAGGGCTTCGCCGGCGCCATGAAGCGCTGGAACTTCGCGGGTCTCGAAGCTTCGCACGGCGTGTCCATCAGCCATCGTTCGCATGGTTCGACGGGTAACCGCCAGGATCCGGGCAAGACCTTCAAGAACAAGAAGATGGCCGGGCACCTGGGCTCTGAGCGCGTGACCACCCTCAATCTCGAGGTGGCGGCGGTGGATGCCGAAAAGAACCTGCTCCTGGTCCGTGGCTCCGTGCCCGGCGCCAAGAACGAGCTGGTGCTGGTTCGTGATGCGATCAAGAAAGCCCGTCATGCCGAGGCGCCGTATCCGGCGGCCCTGGTTGAGGCTGCGGGCTGAGGATAGAGGGCAATGGATTACGAAATCAAAACCCTCGACAACGGGAGCGCCGGCACGGCCGTGCTTCCTGACGAGATTTTCGGGGTGACGCCGCGGGCCGATATCATGGCGCGTGTGGTGCACTGGCAGCTGGCCAAGCGCCGCGCCGGCACGCACAAGGTCAAGGGGATGGGCGAAGTCTCCGGCACGACCAAGAAGCCGTACCGCCAGAAGGGCACGGGTAGCGCCCGCCAGGGTTCGCTGCGTGCGCCGCAGTACCGCACCGGTGGTGCCGTGCATGGGCCGGTCGTCCGCGATCATGGCTACGACCTGCCGAAGAAGGTGCGTCGTCTGGGCCTGATCTCCGCGCTGTCGCAGAAGGCCGCCGAAGGCAAGCTGGTGGTGCTGGACGCCGCCACGTCGTCGGGCCGCACTGCCGAGCTGGCCGCGAAGGTCCAGGCGCTGGGCTGGAAGTCCGCCCTGATCGTCGATGCGACGGTCGAGGAGAATTTCGGTCGCGCCACCCGCAACCTGCCGAAGATCGACGTGCTGCCCACCATCGGCGCGAACGTCTACGACATCCTCAACCACGACGTGCTCGCGATCACCCGCGCCGGCGTCGAAGGCCTGAAGGAGCGCCTGGCATGACCAACGTGCTCGCAATCCGCAAGAAGGCGGAGCGGATGTCGCGCGAGACGATGTACGACATCGTTCGCGCGCCGCTGATCACCGAGAAGGCGACGGCGCTGTCCGAGAAGAACCAGGTGGTCTTCAAGGTCGCGATCGACGCCACGAAGCCGGAGATCAAGGTCGCGGTCGAAGGTCTGTTCGGCGTGAAGGTCCTGGGCGTGAACACGCTTGTCCAGAAGGGCAAGACGAAGCGCTTCAAGGGCCGCCCGGGCCAGCGTTCCGATGTGAAGAAGGCGTTTGTGCAGCTTGCCGAGGGTCAGTCCATCGACCTGACCGCGAAGCTGGTCTGACGCGGGGTAGCAAGACATGGCACTGAAGCACTTTAATCCGGTCACCCCCAGCCTGCGCAATACGGTCCTGATCGACCGTAAGGAGCTGTGGAAGGGTAAGCCTGTAAAGGCTCTGACCGAAGGCAAGAACAAGTCCGGCGGACGCAACAACCATGGGCGCATCACCTCGCGCTTCATCGGTGGCGGCCACAAGCAGTCCTATCGTTTCGTCGATTTCAAGCGGCGCAAGTTCGATGTGGCCGGCACGGTCGAGCGTCTGGAATATGACCCGAACCGCACCGCCTTCATCGCACTGGTGAAGTATGAGGACGGCGAGCTGGCCTACATCCTGGCGCCGCAGCGCCTGAAGGTGGGCGACCAGGTGGTGGCCGGCGCGCGCGTCGACATCAAGCCGGGTAACGCGATGCCGCTGTCGGCCATTCCGGTCGGCACGATCGTGCACAATATCGAGCTGAAGCCGGGCGCCGGGGGCAAGATTGCCCGTTCGGCCGGCACATACTGCCAGCTGGTCGGCAAGGATGCCGGCTATGCGCAGATCAAGCTGCAGTCGGGCGAGCTGCGCGTCGTGCGCGGCGAGTGCATGGCGACGGTTGGCGCGGTGTCCAATCCGGACAACATGAACCAGCACATGGGCAAGGCCGGTCGCGGCCGCTGGCTGGGTCGTCGTCCGCATAACCGCGGCGTCGTGATGAACCCGGTTGACCATCCGCATGGTGGTGGCGAAGGCCGCACCTCGGGCGGCCGTCATCCGGTCACGCCGTGGGGCAAGCCGACCAAGGGTTACAAGACCAGGGTTAACAAGCGTACGGACAGTCTGATTATCCGTCGCCGGAAAACCGGTAAGTAAGGGGCAAAGAAGATGGCACGTTCCGTCTGGAAGGGCCCGTTCGTGGACGGGTATCTGCTGAACAAAGCCGATGCGTCGCGCGCGTCGGGCCGTAACGAAGTGATCAAGATCTGGTCGCGTCGCTCGACAATCCTGCCGCAGTTCGTCGGTCTGACGTTCGGCGTCTATAACGGGCACAAATTCCTGCCCGTTCAGGTGTCGGAGAACATGGTGGGGCACAAGTTCGGCGAGTTCTCGCCGACTCGTACCTTCACGGGGCATTCGTCGGACAAGAAGGCGAAGCGGGGCTGATATGAGCAAGCCGAAGCATCCGCGCACGCTCGCGGAAACCGAGGCGCAGGCCGTCACGCGGAACATCCGCGTGAGCCCGCGCAAGCTGAACCTGGTCGCAGCGCTGATTCGCAACAAGCCGGCGGCCCAGGCCGTGGCGACGCTGACGTTCTCGAAGCGGCGCATCGCGCAGGACGTCAAGAAGACGCTGCAGAGTGCGATCGCGAACGCCGAGAACAACCATCAGCTGGACGTGGACCAGCTGGTGGTGGTGCGCGCCGAGGTTGGCAAGTCGATCGTCATGCGTCGTTTTCATGCGCGTGGCCGTGGTCGTTCGTCCCGCATCGAGAAGTTCTTCAGCCATCTGAAGATCGTCGTGGCCGAGCGTTCGGCCGAGGCGGAGACAACCGAGCAGAAGGCGGCCTGATCCATGGGACACAAAGTCAATCCGATCGGGCTGCGGCTCGGCATCAACCGCACCTGGGATAGCCGCTGGTATGCTGGCGCTGACTATTCGCGCCTGCTGCATGACGACCTGAAGCTGCGTTCGCACCTGCGCCGCAAGCTGTCGGGTGCCGGCGTGTCCCGCGTGGTGATCGAGCGTCCGGCGAAGAAGCCCCGCGTGACGATCTACGCCGCCCGTCCGGGCGTCGTGATCGGCAAGAAGGGCCAGGATATCGACGTCCTGCGCAAAGATCTGACCCGTATGGCGAAGACCGACGTTGCGCTGAACATCGTCGAGATCCGCAAGCCCGAGATCGACGCGACGCTGGTGGCCGAGAACATCGCCCAGCAGCTGGAGCGTCGCGTGGCCTTCCGTCGCGCCATGAAGCGCGCTGTGCAGTCGGCGATGCGTCTGGGCGCGCAGGGTATCCGGATCAACTGCGGTGGCCGTCTGGGCGGCGCCGAGATCGCGCGTGTCGAGTGGTATCGCGAAGGCCGGGTGCCGCTGCACACGCTGCGCGCGGACATCGATTATGGCGTGGCCACGGCGAAGACCACCTATGGCACCTGTGGTGTGAAGGTCTGGATCTTCAAGGGTGAGATCCTCGCCCAGGACCCGCTGGCGCAGGATCGGCGCGCCGCCGAGCAGGCTCCGCAGCGCTAAGCTGCGGAACCTAAGGATCTAGAACGGCGCCAGGCGGCGCGTGAGGATTTAGAACAATGCTTTCTCCCAAGCGGACAAAGTACCGCAAGGCCCACAAGGGCCGCATTCATGGGCTGGCAAAAGGCGGAACGACACTGAATTTCGGTGCGTTCGGCCTGAAGGCCCTGGAGCCGGAGCGGGTTACCGCCCGGCAGATCGAGGCCTCCCGCCGGGCCATCACCCGTGCGATGAAGCGTGCCGGTCGCGTCTGGATTCGGATCTTCCCCGATCTTCCGGTCTCGACAAAGCCCGCCGAAGTGCGTATGGGCTCCGGCAAGGGGTCGCCGGAATACTGGGTGGCCCGTGTTAAACCGGGTCGTATCCTGTTCGAGATCGAAGGCGTTTCGCCGGAACTGGCGCGCGAAGCGCTGGCTCTCGGCGCTGCGAAGCTGCCGATCAAGACCAAGTTCGTGACCCGCATCGGAGAGGCGTGAGATATGGCAAAGGCAACCAAGCCGGCCGATCTGCGTGCCAAGACCGCGGAAGAACTGGAGGCGCTTCTCATCGACCTGAAGCGCGAGCAGTTCAACCTGCGGTTCCAGCGCGCGACCGGCCAGAATGAAGGACAGGCACGTGTTCGTACGGTGCGTCGTGAGATCGCCCGTCTGAAGACGATTGCGTCCGAGGCGTTGAAGAAGAGTGCAGCCGGCGCGAATGCGTCGGCCGCGAAGTCCTGAAGGGAGACGGGCGATGCCGAGGCGCGTCCTGAGTGGACGTGTGACCAGCGACAAGATGGACAAGACGGTGACCGTCCTTGTCGATCGTCGCGTCATGCATCCGCTGTATAAGAAGTTCATTCGCCGCTCGAAGAAATATGCGGCGCATGATGAGCAGAACGAATGCAAGGTTGGTGACACGGTGCGCATCGAAGAGTGCAAGCCGATCTCCAAGCGCAAGACCTGGACCGTGATCGTCCGTAACGGTGCCCAGCTGGGTACCGCCGGCGTCGAGTCCGGCGCGCAGGCGTAAGAAGGGCATAGGTTATGATCCATCCCGAGACCAACCTGGACGTCGCCGATAATTCGGGCGCGCGTCAGGTGCAGTGCATCAAGGTGCTGGGCGGTTCCAAGCGGAAGACTGCCTCGGTCGGCGACGTGATCGTCGTGTCCGTCAAGGAAGCGATCCCGCGCGGCAAGGTCAAGAAGGGCGACGTTCACCAGGCGGTGATCGTGCGTACTTCGTACCCCGTGCGTCGTCCCGATGGCAGCGCCATCCGCTTCGACCGGAATGCGGCCGTCCTGATCAACAAGCAGCAGGAGCCGATCGGCACCCGCATCTTTGGGCCGGTTGTGCGTGAACTGCGTGCGCGCAAGTTCATGAAGATCATCTCGCTGGCGCCGGAGGTGCTGTAATGGCCGCGCGTATCAGGAAAGGCGACCAGGTCGTCGTCACCACCGGGTCGTCCAGGGGCGTCCGGGGCGAGGTGCTTTCGGTGCTGCCCGGTGACAACAAGGCCGTGGTGCGCGGTGCAGCGGTGGCCAAGCGCCACACGCGCCCGAACCGCATGGGTGAGCAGGGAGGCATCATCGAGAAGGAGATGCCGATCCACCTGTCGAACCTGAAGCTGGTCGATCCCAAGAGCGGCAAGCCGACGCGCGTCGGTTTCCGTGTCCTGGAAGATGGCCGCAAGGTCCGCGTCGCCAAGGCGACCGGCGAAGTCATCGAAGGCTGAGGAGGCGCGGATGTCTGAAGTACAAGCCACCCGCTCGGTGCCGCGTCTGCAGAAGCGTTATCAGGACGAGCTGCGCGCCAAACTGCGCGAAGAGTTCGGCTACAAGAACGTGATGCAGGTTCCGCATCTCGAGAAGATCGTCATCAACATGGGTGTTGGCGAGGCCGCGGGCGACCAGAAGAAGCTGGACGCCGCCGTTGCCGAGCTGACGCTGATCGCCGGACAGAAGCCGGTCAAGACGATTGCCAAGAAGGCGATCGCCGGCTTCAAAATCCGTGCGGGTCTGCCGATCGGCTGCAAGGTCACCCTGCGCCGCGCCCAGATGTACGAGTTCCTCGACCGTCTCGTGACCATCACGCTGCCGCGCGTCCGCGATTTCCGTGGCCTGCCCGGCAACAAGGGTTTCGACGGCCATGGCAACTTCGCCATGGGGATGAAGGAACAGATCGTGTTCCCGGAAATCGAGTACGACAAGGTCGACGATATCCGTGGCATGGACATCATCTTCGTCACCAGCGCGAAGACGGATGCGGAAGCGAAGGCTCTTCTGAAGGCGTTTGATCTGCCCTTCGCTGCGTAATTGCAGCGATTGGGGCTTCCGCCCAGAGGTCAGAAGACCTATTAGACACGTTGTTTGGAAAACCGTCGGGATGGCCCGACAGGTTCCGGAGGGTAGAACAAGGCATGGCCAAGATCTCCGCCGTTAACCGGAATGCCAAGCGTCAGCGCATGGCAACCCGGGACAAGGCTAAGCGGATTGCGCTCAAGAACATTGTCATGGATCGGACGCTTCCGGTCGAAGACAGGTTCGAGGCAACTCTGAAACTCGCAGAGCTTCCCCGCAATGGTTCGCGCGTTCGCGTGCGTCTGCGGTGCAAGCTGACGGGGCGTTCACGCGCCAATTACAGGAAGTTCGAACTCTGCCGTATCGCGCTGCGCGATCTGGCTTCCAGTGGCCAGATTCCTGGCATGGTCAAGTCGAGCTGGTAAGGGCAGAGAACGATGTCACTTTCTGATCCGTTGGGTGATATGCTCACCCGGATCCGCAACGCGCAGCGCGCGCGTCATGCGGCCTGTGTCTCGCCGGCGTCCAAGCTGCGCGCGAATGTTCTCGAGGCTCTGCGCCGCGAGGGCTATATCCGCGGCTACGCCCAGGAAGAGGTGCGCAAGGGCATTGCCCAGCTGCGCATCGAGTTGAAATACCTGGATGGCGAGCCGGTCATCAAGGAGATCCACCGCGTGTCCAAGCCGGGCCGCCGGGTCTACTCGAAGATCAAGGAACTGCCGCGGGTCTATGCCGGCCTCGGCGTGTCGATCCTGTCGACGCCGCGTGGCGTCCTGTCCGATGCGGAAGCCCGCGCTGCCAATGTTGGCGGCGAGGTCCTCTGCCGCGTGTTCTGAGGAGGGATACATGTCGCGTGTAGGCAAATATCCCGTCGAAGTTCCGTCGGGCGTCCAGGTCTCGATCGTCGATGGCGTGTTCGTGGCCAAGGGCAAGTTGGGCGAGCTGAAGCTGCCGCTGTCCTCGCATGTCGAAACCGAGATCACCGACAACAAGGTTGCGGTCCGTCCGGTCGGCACCCAGGCGCAGGCCCGGATGATGTGGGGCACCACGCGCGCGCTGGTGGCCAGCATGGTCAAGGGCGTGTCCGTGGGCTTCTCCAAGACCCTGGAAGTGACCGGCACCGGCTATCGTGCCGCCGTGCAGGGCAGCAACCTGGTCATGAACCTCGGCTACTCGCATGACATCGTCTATGCGATTCCGCCGGGCATCAAGATCTCGACGCCGCGCCCGACTGCTATTGTGGTCGAAGGCGTGGACAAGCAGCGGGTTGGTCAGGTTGCGTTGGATATCCGCAGCTTCCGCAAGCCCGAGCCCTACAAGGGCAAGGGCGTCCGCTACGACACCGAGACCATCCGTCGCAAGGAAGGCAAGAAGAAGTAATGAGCACGCAGCAGGATCTGCGGGAGCGTCGGCGTCAGCGTCTGCGCTTCCAGCTTCGCCGCAAGGGCGGCGGGCGTCCGCGTCTGTCGGTGTTCCGGTCAGGCAAGAATATTTATGCCCAGGTCATCGACGATGCCGCCGGGCGTACCCTTGCCGCCGCTTCGAGCCTGGACAAGGCGCTGCGCGAGCAGCTGAAGACCGGTGCCGATTCCGACGCGGCGACGGCGGTTGGCAAGCTGGTTGCCGAGCGCGCGGTTGCGGCCGGTGTGACGCAGGTGGTCTTCGACCGCGGTTCGTATCTGTATCATGGGCGCATCAAAGCCCTGGCGGAGGCTGCCCGCGAGGGTGGTCTCGCCTTCTAAGGAAAGGGGCACGCAATGGCACGTGAACCGAGAGAAGGCGGCCGGGGTGGCCGCGAGCGTGAGCGCGAAGGCGACGATCTGGTCGACAAGCTCGTCACGATCAACCGCGTTGCGAAGGTCGTAAAAGGCGGCCGTCGCTTTGCTTTTGCTGCGCTGGTCGTGGTGGGTGACCAGAAGGGTCGTGTCGGCTATGGCGCCGGCAAGGCCCGCGAGGTGCCCGAGGCGATCCGCAAGGCGACCGAGCGCGCCAAGCGCACGATGATCCGCGTTCCGATGAAGGAGGGTCGTACTCTCCATCACGACGTCGCCGGTCATTTCGGCGCTGGTAAGGTGGTGCTTCGTTCGGCTGATGCCGGCACGGGTATCATCGCCGGTGGCCCGATGCGCGCTGTGTTCGAGAGCCTGGGCATCAATGACGTGGTGGCCAAGTCGCTCGGCACCCGGAACCCGCATAACATGGTCAAGGCCACCTTCGACGCGCTGGAGCGTTGCGCCAGCCCGCGTTCGGTTGCCAACCGTCGCGGCAAGAAGGTCTCCGACATCCTGGGCCGCCGTGAGGTGGCCGGTACGGCGGAGGCGAGCGCCGATGTCTGAAGGCAAGACCGTCCGCGTCACGCAGGTGGCGTCGGGTAACGGCCGCAAGCCGGGCCAGCAGGCAACGCTGGTCGGGCTCGGCCTCAACAAGATCGGTCGCACGCGGGAACTGGAGGATACACCTTCGGTTCGCGGCATGATCACCAAGGTGGCCCACCTCGTGAAGGTGGAGGATTGAGATGAACCTCAACGAACTGCGCGATAACGAGGGCTCTCGTTATCGCAAGAAGCGTCTGGGTCGCGGCATCGGGTCCGGCAAGGGCAAGACGTCGGGAAAGGGCGTGAAGGGCCAGAAGGCGCGTGAGGGTGTGTCCCTCAACGGTTTCGAGGGTGGTCAGCTTCCGCTGTACCGTCGTCTGCCGAAGCGCGGCTTCAAGAACATCTTCCGCAAGGTCTACGCTCCGGTGAACCTGGGTGCGCTGGACCAGGCCATCGAGGCTGGCAAGATCGACGCCAGCGCGACGGTGACCGAAGATGTGCTGCGTGCGGCCGGTCTGGTCGGCTCGGGCAAGTTTGCCGGTGTCCGCCTGCTGGCGAAGGGCGAGCTGGCCCGTGCCGTGACCATTGAGGTCGCTGGCGCGTCGGCTACCGCGATCGCGGCAGTCGAGAAGGCCGGTGGAACTGTCCGGGTTGCCAAAGCGGCGCAGGACGAGGCGACGGCGTCGGCTTGAGCCGGATTCCGGGATGGCATGCCCGTCAAGCCGTCCCGGATCGGCCCCGGCGTTGTCTCTTGCGTTGGTGCAAGACGACGCCTTACACTCTTTGCTGATGTGTCATGACAGCGTCCCGTTTCGTGCGGTGACGCTGTTGTTGTTGAAAGGGACGGGCGCATGGCCTCCGCGGCCGAGCAGCTGGCTGCCAATCTGAATTTCAGCTCCTTCGCCAATGCGACGGAGTTGAAGAAACGAATCTGGTTTACCCTGGGGGCGTTGATCGTCTACCGTCTGGGTACCTACATTCCGGTTCCCGGCGTCGACGCGACGGTCATGGGCCAGCTTCTGGCGCAGCACCAGGGCGGTATCCTGGGAATGTTCGACATGTTCACCGGCGGTGCGCTCGGTCGTATGACCGTCTTCGCCCTGAACATCATGCCGTATATCAGCGCCTCGATCATCGTGCAGCTGATGTCTTCGGCGATTCCCGCGCTTGAGAACCTAAAGAAGGAAGGTGAGCAGGGGCGGCGCAAGCTGAACGAATATACCCGCTACCTGACTGTGCTGATCGCGCTGTTCCAAGCCTATGGCATCGCCGTTGGACTCGAGAACATGCACAGTGCAGCGGGGTCGGCGGTGATCGCGCCCGGCATGTTCTTCATCGTTTCGTGCGTGGTGACGCTACTGGGCGGCACGATGTTCCTGATGTGGCTTGGTGAGCAGATCACATCCCGCGGTGTGGGCAATGGCATTTCGCTGATCATCTTCGCCGGTATCGTGGCGAACTTGCCGCATGCGTTGGCCAGCCTGTTCCAGCTTGGCTATACGGGCGCCCTGTCGCCCTTCTTCGTGCTGGTCTTCCTAGTGCTGGCGGCGATAACCATCGCCTTCATTGTCTTCATGGAGCAGGCGCAGCGCCGGGTGGTCATCCAGTATCCCAAGCGGCAGGTCGGTCAGCGCATCTATGGCGGCGACTCCACCCATATGCCGCTGAAGGTGAATACTGCCGGTGTGATTCCGCCGATTTTCGCCTCTTCGGTACTGCTGATTCCGGTGACGATCGCTGGTTTTATGAATAGTGCGTCGATGCCCGGATGGCTTTCGTTCCTGGGGCAGGAACTCGGGCAGGGGCAACCGCTTTACATGCTGTTCTATGCGGCCATGATCGTCTTCTTCTCGTATTTTTATGCGGCGGTGACGTTCAATCCGCAGGAAACGGCCGATAATCTGCGTAAGCAGGGTGGTTTCATCCCGGGCATCCGACCAGGTGCGAACACGGCGGCTTATTTTGACCGGATTCTGACGCGATTGACGACGATCGGTGCCGCCTACCTGGTGGCGGTGTGTTTGCTGCCGCAGATTCTGATCAGTCATTATAACGTGCCGTTCTATTTCGGCGGGACCAGCTTGATCATCATCGTATCAGTGACCATCGACACCGTGACGCAGATCCAGTCCCACCTGGTGGCTCACCAGTACCAGGGGCTGATGCGGCGGGCGCGTGGGAAAGGCAGGGGTCGGTGAACGTCATATTTCTTGGCCCTCCTGGGGCCGGCAAGGGAACCCAGTCCAAGCGGCTGGAAGCGCGCTACGGTATCGCGCAGATCTCGACGGGGGACATGCTGCGCGCCGAGGTGGCAGCAGGGACTCCGATCGGCCAGGAGGCAAAGGCTCTGATGGATTCGGGGCAACTGGTCCCCGATGACGTGATCATTGCGATGCTCGAATCGCGCATCGCGCAGCCTGATTGCGCAAAGGGATTCATTCTCGATGGATTCCCCCGGACAGCGGGTCAGGCTGCGGCATTGGATTCGATGCTGAAGCGGCGGGGGGCGCGAATCGACGTCGTGCTGTTTCTTGAGGTCGATGAAAATGCGCTGGCGGACCGGATCGCCGGCCGCTTCACCTGCGGTACCTGCGGGACAGGATATAACGACCTGTTCAAGAAGCCGAAGGTCGAGGGCACATGTGATGTCTGTGGCGGGCATTATTTTGTCCGCCGCGAGGACGACCGGCGCGAGACCGTTGCTGCCCGTCTGGCCGCCTACCGAGAGCAGACGGCGCCTATCCTGCCGTATTACGAGGCCGAAGGGCGCCTGTACCCGGTGGACGGCATGGCCGACATCGACACGGTGACTGAGCAAGTCTTCGAAATCATGGATGGCATCACGAAAAAGTGATCGTTATTCATTGACTCAAAAGGGCGCGCGGGTATATTGCGCGCCCTCAAGGTATCGGCTCCCGTGCCCGACTGGCGCGGAGAGCGGAGATCACGAATCCGATTGATGATGGGGTTGACCGGCGGTGCCGGCACGTTCACGACGCTCCGGCTTGCCGGTGGTGTGGAAAAGCCCCGGCGACGATCTTAAGGGCCCGAGTAACGCGGGCGGACGAGGAGTAAGTGGCGTGGCGCGTATTGCCGGCGTGAACATCCCAACCAACAAGCGGGTGACGATTGGCCTGCGTTATATTTATGGCATTGGTCCGACCAAGGCCGAGCAGATCTGCCAGCAGCTCGAGATTCCGGCTGAGCGCCGGGTGAATGAGCTGTCGGACGACGAGATCCTGAAGATCCGTGAGCTGATTGACAGCGAATACCGGGTCGAAGGCGATCTTCGTCGCGAAGTGGCGATGAACATCAAGCGCCTGATGGACCTGGGTTGCTACCGTGGCCTGCGTCACCGTCGCGGTCTTCCGGTCCGTGGCCAGCGGACGCACACCAATGCCCGTACCCGCAAGGGTAAGGCGGTGGCGATCGCCGGTAAGAAGAAGGCTACCCGCTAAGCGGCTCCAGCCGCATTCGCGGCCAGCGCCGGGTGTCCCTGGTTACAATCTCCAGGGGTATCCGACGCGGCTCGCGTTGATGAACAGACAGGACCAGGAAGACTATGGCGAAGGCTGCAGCTCCGCGTATTCGGAAGAAAGAGCGGAAGAACATTATCTCGGGGGTGGCGCATGTGCTCTCCACCTTCAACAACACGATGATCACGATCTCCGATGCCCAGGGCAACGCGATCGCGTGGTCTTCCGCTGGTGCTCAGGGCTTCAAGGGCTCGCGCAAATCCACCCCGTACGCGGCGCAGGTCGCCGCCGAGGATGCAGGCCGCAAGGCGCGTGAGCACGGCATGGAGACGCTGGAGATCGAAGTGTCGGGTCCGGGTTCGGGGCGTGAGAGCGCACTGCGCGCGTTGCAGGCGGTCGGGTTCTCGATCACCTCGATCCGCGACATGACGCCGGTGCCGCATAACGGTTGCCGTCCGCGCAAGCGTCGTCGCGTCTGATCGTCAGGCTCGGATTCGTTTTCTGCCGGCCTCGTGCTGGCGGGGTTGAGTGTCATCAGGCACCCGTTCGCACGGGTGCCGTCTGCCTTGGTGCAGATCAGTTTTGAAAGGCCATCAACTTGGTCCTCCAGAAAAACTGGCAATCTCTGATCAAGCCGGAGAAGCTGGAAGTCGAGCCGGGCGGCCAGCCGTTGCGCACAGCGACTGTGGTGGCGGAACCGCTCGAGCGTGGCTTCGGCATGACGCTCGGCAATGCTATCCGGCGCGTGCTGCTGTCCTCCCTTCAGGGGGCTGCCGTAACGGCGATCCAGATCGACGGCGTGTTGCATGAGTTCTCGTCAGTGGCCGGCGTCCGCGAGGACGTGACGGACATCGTCCTGAACATCAAGCAGCTTGCCCTGCGGATGCATGGCGAAGGCCCGAAGCGCATGGTGCTGACGGCCACCGGACCGGGCGAAGTGCGTGCGGGCCAGATCCAGACCGGCCACGATATCGAGGTGATGAATCCTGATCTCGTGATCTGCACCCTCGACGAAGGCGTGAAGTTCGGGATGGAATTCACCGTCAATCTGGGCAAGGGCTACGTTCCCGCGGCGGCCAACCGCCCCGAGGATGCGCCGATTGGCCTGATTCCGGTGGACGCGATCTATTCGCCGGTGCAGCGCGTGTCCTACAAGGTCGAGCCGACCCGCGTGGGGCAGGTGACCGACTATGACCGGCTTCTGCTGACGGTCGAGACGAACGGCGCGGTGACGCCTGAGGATGCGGTGGCCCTGGCCGCCCGGATCCTACAGGACCAGCTCCAGCTGTTCATCAATTTCGACGAGCCGCGCCCGGTCCGGACCGAAGAGCCGCAGGACGACCTGCCGTTCAATCGGAACCTGCTGCGCAAGGTCGACGAACTGGAACTGTCGGTTCGCAGTGCCAACTGCCTGAAGAACGACAATATCGTCTATATTGGCGATCTGGTGCAGAAGACCGAGCAGGAGATGCTGCGGACGCCGAATTTCGGCCGCAAGTCCCTGAACGAGATCAAGGAGGTCCTGACGTCGATGGGGCTCTCCCTTGGTATGAACGTCCCGGCCTGGCCGCCGGAAAATATCGAAGACCTGGCCAAGAGGCTCGACGAGCCCTTCTGACCGGAAAGACAGGAAGACTTTATCATGCGTCACGGTGTTGCCGGCCGGAAGCTCGGCGTTACCTCCACCCATCGCGCCGCCATGTTCCGCAACATGGCTGTCGCGCTGATCAAGCACGAGCAGATCACCACGACTCTGCCCAAGGCGAAGGAGCTTCGCCCCGTGGTCGAGAAGCTGATCACGCTCGGCAAGCGCGGCGACCTGCACGCCCGCCGTCAGGCTTATGCGCAGCTCCGTGACGACGTGATCGTCTCCAAGCTGTTCGCGGCCGTGGCGGATCGCTACAAGGCCCGTAGCGGTGGTTATATCCGCGTCCTGCGCGCGGGCATCCGTCATGGCGACGCTGCCGACATGGCGGTGATCGAACTGGTGGATCGCGATGTGTCCGCCAAGGGCCAGGATAGCGGCCCGCGTCCGGAAGTCGTTTCCGACGAGGGGCTGGCAGCGTAAGTCTTACGCTCTGGCTTTATGAAAAGACCCGGCCCTTTGGCCGGGTTTTTTTATGTCTGAACGGCGGGGACGGGCAGGCGGTTTCACCTCCGTCAGACGATCCGATCCCTGCAGCCCGATCAGCCGTCTATGCCCATTCCTTCGTCCTGCGTTCAGGTGAGCCGGAAACCACGAGCGCCATCAACAGGGCCGCTATCCGATCGGGAGGCCAGTGAGGCGTCCGGTCGAGTATTCCCCTCTTTTCGCTCGAATTCTGCATTGGGTGATGGCCGCGATGCTCCTGGCAATGCTCTTCATCGGCATCATCATGGCGTCGACGGTGGCACCGACCTATCACCGGCTGCTCGATCCGCATCGCCCACTCGGCATCTGTGGTTCGCCAGGTCAATCGACTGCTGCTGCGCGACGATGCGCTGCCATTATGGCAGGCGGCCGGAGCAGCAGGGCGATGGACGAGCCAGCCTCTTAACCCGGCTTGATCGGTGTGTAATGCGTGCCGGGCGAGATCGCGGTGACGTAGGGGCCGGTCCAGTCCCGTGTGAAGATACGGTTCAGGGTCGCGGCCGGGTTGTGACCATGGACGAAGATCGAGGCATCGACAGTGGTGTTGAAATAGCTCCATTCCCAGTTGCCGGTGCCGATGAAGATGGCATCGTCGTCGGCAACGGCATATTTGCAATGCTCGACACGGGCGAAGGGAATGAATCCGCTGCTGGCTTGGGGAACAGTGCTGAATTTCACTTCGATATTCGGCATGGCGGCCAAGCTCTTCAGATAGGACTGCATCGGCTCGTTTAGCGCCCAGTTCGACACGATGATCTGCACCGATACGCCACGGGCCGCTGCATCGCGCAGCGCCGTATCCAGTACAGGCCAATATCCTTTCGGGCCGTAATGTTTCAGAGCACTCAGCGTCAGGACCTGAAGCCGGAAGACATGCCGGGCCGCGTGGATCATCGTGACCAGAGATGGTTCTTCCGCTGTCAGCGAGGTCGGCATCATCATCGGCGGGCTGAAGGCGGGGAAGGCGATCACACTTTCCCCGCCTGGCTCGCGCAGCATGGCCGGGGCGAAACCGGTCGCGATCGGCCGCTCGGCCGGCGGCTGCATGCGCATCTGGGGCAGGGTTCGGCCGCCGCCCAATGCCCACAGTGTGTCGAACGCGCTCTCGAAACTGCCGGCGATGGCAGTGTCCTCGATCGCAGCACCGATCTCGTGGATTTCCTCCAGTGCCCGCCAGTCCCAGTTCTGGCTGCCGACGAATACCTGCCGCCCATCGATGATCATGAATTTGGCGTGCAGTACACCGCCCGTCAGGCGCTGGGTCGGCAGGGTTTCGATCTGGATGTTATGGATGGGCTTCAGCCGTTCCAGAACTGGCGCCGTCTCTTTCAGGAAACTGTCATCCACCACCAGGCGGACCTGGATACCGGCATTGGCGCGTTCGATCAGCGCCTCGATAACGGCGGACATCGCGCGGCCGGGTTTATCGGCAATATAGAACTGCGCCACGTCGATCGTGTGGCGGGCATGACGGATCATGTCCAGCCAGACTGGCTGGGTGCGCGGAACGCCCGGTTCTCCATAGATGCTTTCTTCCGGCACGCTCTCGACGATTCGGAAGGTCGGGGCCGCACTCTCGGCCCATGCTGCGTGGACCGAAAGAGAGAAGGACGCGAGAAGGGCGAGAAGGCCAACCCCGTTCCGAAACCGGAAGGTAGAAGATGTCTCGGCCATATCCTGCTCCAATCATATTCCGGGCAGGGCGTCACGTCGCGCCGTCTCGCCAGTGGCCGGCATTCTGATCATGGGCGGCCAACCCGGCAAGACGGGTCGTCACCCGCGCATACGGAAAATTTGCGAAAAGTCTGGTGATAGTGGCCGCTTACTGATAAAAATGCCTAATCCACGCCCGTTCAGTACCGAAACTTGATGACGATCCGGACTTCGCACCTCCGGGACAGGGCTTCATCGCGACAGGGTGTTCGTCACCCTGACATTCGGTACCGGGGGAGCCGTCATGACGGTCGATCTGCTGATCAGGGATGCTTTTCTTTATATTGATCGCGACTGGGAAGTGGCGAATGGCTGGCTGGCGATCAAGGACGGTCGCGTCCATGGTATCGGCGACCGGGCTGAGGATGCGCCGGCTGCACGATCGGTCATTTCGGCGCGCGGGCGGCTGGTCACGCCCGGACTCGTCAATGCGCATCACCATATGTATCAGAACCTGACCCGGGCCTACGCCCCGGTGACGAACGGCACGCTGTTCGAATGGCTCAAAGGCCTCTATCCGCTTTGGGCCGATCTGGATGAAGAGTCGGTCTATCTCTCGACCTGCGTGGCTATGGTCGAACTGCTGATGGGCGGCTGCACGACCTCCATGGACCATATGTATGTCCATCCCCGGCCATTCCTGATCGATGCGCAGTTTCGCGCGGCGCGCGATATCGGGTTTCGTTTCCACGCCACGCGCGGGTCGATGACGCGATCGGTCGAGGATGGCGGGCTACCGCCGGCCTCGGTGGTGCAGGATGAAGATACGATCCTGGCCGACAGCGAACGGCTGGTGGGGGCCTTCCACGATCCGGCACCGGGTGCGATGGGCCGGGTGGCGCTGGCACCCTGTTCGCTGTTCAGCGTGTCTGAACGGATCATGACGGAATCAGCGCGTCTGGCCGAAAAGCACGATCTGCGCCTGCATACCCACTTGGCGGAAGATCCCGATGAAGACGCCTATTGTGCCGAAATCTACGGCTGCACGCCGACCGAATATTTCGAGCGTGTCGGCTGGGCCAGCCCACGTTCGTGGGTAGCGCATTATATCTACCCCACGGGTGACGAGATCGACCGGCTGGCCCATGCCGGCGTCTGCACGGCGCAATGCCCCTGTTCAAACATGATGATCGGCGGCGGTACGGCCGATGCGATGGACATGCGGCGACGCGGCATGCGCGTCGGTCTGGGGTGTGACGGGTCGGCGTCGACCGATCATGCGTCGATGTGGCTGGAAACCCGCATGGCGATGCTGCTGGGTCGGTTTCGGCATGGTCCGCACGCCATGTCGGCGCGCGATGCGCTGGACATGGCGACGCGTGGCGGCGCCGCCTGCCTGGGCTGGGAGGACGAGATCGGGCATCTGCGGCCCGGTGCCTGCGCCGATCTGGTTATCTGGTCGATCTCCGAGGTCGCGGCTGCCGGTGCGTTAAGCGATCCGGTCGAGGCGTGGCTGCGCTGTGCGCCGGCCGTGGCGGGCACCACCATCATCAATGGAAAGGTGCTGGTGTCGGATGGCGTGCCTGTGCTGGCCAATCTGGGCGACATCCTGCGCGATCATGCGCGGGAGGCGAGGCGGATACAGCGGCTCGGGACGTGAGCAGGGTATCTTCTTTTTTCTGAAGAAAAAGAAGCAAAAAACTTCGCCATTCGGGGCCGTCGTCTGTTCCCCGGCCGAAGGCTCCGGGGCGGATCAGAACAAACGCACATGCGTCTGTTAACGCCTTACGGTCTCTTGTTCGTTTCGCCCCCGATGGTACCGTGCCCCCAGATAGTGAGGTGACAGATGAACGGAAAAGGACACGGTTCAAAGGCTCTTGCGGCAGTCGGGATGCTGGCGGCGGCCTTGTGGTCCGGTAGCGGGGCGCGCGCCGATACGGTGCCGGTAATGGTCATTCACGGTGGTGCGGGAGTGATCAAGGCCGACATGTCGATCGAGCGTCAGCAGATCGTGAAGGCGGCGCTGGGACGCGCCTTGCAGGCAGGGTATGCGGTCCTGAAGGCCGGTCAACCGGCGAAAGATGCCGTGGTCGCCGCGATCCAGGTGCTGGAGGACGACCCGAACTTCAATGCCGGCAAGGGTGCCGTCTTTACGCATGATGGGCATAACGAGATGGATGCCGCGATCATGGACGGGGCAACGCTGCAGGCCGGCGCGGTTGCCGGCGTGTCGCATGTGCGCAACCCGATCACGCTGGCCCGCGCCGTCATGGAGCAATCCAAGCATGTGCTGCTGATCGGCGCGGGGGCGGAGGCATTCGCCCAGAGCCAGAAAATTCCGTTGGTGGATCCTTCCTATTTCTGGACCCAGCATCGGTGGGACCAGTTGCAGAAGGCGCTGAAGGAAGACGCGGCGCACACCCAGCATGCCGACGAGACGACCGACCGCCATTTCGGGACGGTCGGTGCGGTGGCGCTGGATCACGCGGGGCACCTGGCAGCCGGAACCTCGACTGGCGGCATGACCGACAAATTATGGGGTCGGGTGGGCGATTCGCCGCTGATCGGGGCCGGGACCTATGCCAATGCCGGCTGCGCGATGTCCGGTACCGGATGGGGCGAGTTCTATATCCGCACCGTCGCGGCGCACGAGATCTGTATGCGCGTGACCGCGATGCATGAAACTCTGAATCATGCGGCACAGGATGTCATCAACCGCGAAATTCCGGCGCTGGGCGGCGACGGCGGCGCAATCCTGGTCGATGCGCAGGGAAATATCGCGATGCCGTTCAACACCAGCGGCATGTATCGAGCCTGGGTAGGGCGCGACGGCGTGTCGCATGTCGAGATTTTCGGCAACGGCAAGACGTAGGAGGCGTGCCGGTCATTAAGGCCGGCACGCCCATGGTCGACGCTGCTTACGGTGCCGCGTTGGCCGCGAACAGGGCGGATATGGCGGTCGTCGCCTCGTCCTGAATGCGATGCAGATGGTCCTCGCTGACGAAGCTTTCGGCGTAGATCTTGTAGACTTCCTCGGTGCCCGAGGGACGGGCGGCGAACCAGCCATTCTCCGCCACCACCTTCAGCCCGCCGATTTCGGCATTGTTGCCGGGCGCGCGGGTCAGGGTGGCGCGGATTGGCTCGCCACCCAGTTCGTGCAGCCCGACCTGCTCGGGCGTCAGCGATTTCAGCAGCGCTTTCTGTGGTGCCGTGGCCGGGGCGTCGATCCGCGCGTAATAGGGCGTGCCGAGTTCGGCGGTCAGCTTGCGATAGGCGACACCGGGATGGTGGCCGGTGCGGGCAGTAATTTCGGCGGCAAGCAGACCGAGGATGATGCCGTCCTTGTCGGTGGTCCACGCGGTGCCGTCCTTGCGCAGGAACGACGCGCCGGCGCTTTCCTCACCTGCGAAGCCGAAGCCGCCGTCGATCAGTCCCTCGACGAACCATTTGAAGCCCACGGGAACTTCGACCAGTCGACGGCCCAGCCGGGCGGTGACGCGATCGATCAGGCTGCTGCTGACCACCGTCTTGCCCACCGCCGCCTGGCTGCTCCAGCCGGGGCGGTTGGCGAACAGATAGTCGATGGCGGTAGCCAGATAGTGGTTCGGGTTCATCAGCCCATCGGTGCCGGCGACGATGCCATGCCGGTCGGCATCGGTATCGTTGGCGAAAGCCACATCAAAGCGGCTGCCCAGCTCGATCAGGCGCGCCATGGCATAGGGCGAGGAGCAATCCATGCGGATCTGCCCGTCCCAGTCGGCCGTCATGAAAGAGAATGTGGGATCGACCACGGTGCTCACTACCGTGGCGTTGAGGCGATAGCGCTCGATGATCGGCTGCCAATAGGCCACCGCCGCCCCGCCCAGCGGGTCGATACCGATCGCGACATCGGCGGCGCGGATGGCCTCCATGTCCAGCACCGCCCCCAGATCCTCGATATAGGGGGTCATATAATCGTGCCGATGCACGCAGGCAGCCCGCAATGCCTGTTCATACGGAATGCGGCGCACGCCCGCGAGGCCGGCCGCAAGGTAATCGTTGGCCGCGCGTTCGACGATTTTGGTGATATCGGTATCGGCCGGGCCGCCATGGGGCGGGTTGTATTTATAGCCGCCATCTTCCGGCGGATTGTGGGACGGCGTCACGACCACGCCATCGGCCAGACCACTGGTGCGTCCCCTGTTGTAGGTCAGGATGGCGTGAGAGATCACCGGCGTTGGGGTATAGCCGCCCTGGGCGTCGATGAAGGTTTCCACCCCGTTGGCGGCGAAGACTTCCAGCGCCGATTCCAGCGCAGGCTTCGAGATCGCATGGGTGTCGATGCCGATAAAAAGCGGCCCGTTGATACCGGCGGAGGCGCGATAGTCGCACACGGCCTGGCTAACGGCGAGGATATGAGCTTCGTTGAGGCTGGTATGGAATGGCGAGCCCCGATGCCCGGAGGTGCCGAACGCGACGCGCTGGGCAGGGATGGCCGGGTCGGGTTTCAGATCGTAGTAGGCCGCAGTCAGTTTCGCGACGTCGATCAGGCGCGAGGGCGGAACCGGTTTGCCGGCCAATGGGCTGATCGTCACCATTCCTGTGTGTCCTTCCTGTATACGAGACCGTTCCGAGCGCATCGATTCCGGGCCAGACGACCCGAAGGGTCTCCGTCGGGCGCATTCCGGCACACCGACGAACAGGCTCCAGGGCCTGAACGTAGGCGAGCGGACGATGCGCACAGGGCCTGCACGGAAGCGCTGTTTCCGAAACCGTCTCTAAGTGTCGTGCCTCCGTCGCATGCTGGCGTGGCATCATTATGGAGCACGATCAAAACGCCTGCCGAAGCGTCGGGATGCGGCGCGTTACGGCAGGCGCTGGAAAAAACGCGCGATCAGTGGCCGGCGGGGGCGCCGGGCGCGCTGGACGTGCCCGTGCCTTCATGCACGGTGGTCGACGGCGTGATCACGCGGTTCAGCACTTCGAACGACACGGCATCCATCGTCGTCACGTCGACGGTGTCGCCGACCTTCAAGGTCGGCAGCAGGGCCTGCATCGCCTTGGTGTGGACCGTGATCGTCTGGGTTGCGTTGTCGGGGCCGACGGTGGTGACGACGTGATGCGCCGCGTCGACCGCCGCGATCCGCACCCGCTTGCGACGGAAGGAGACCATCATGCCGTGGGGATGGCGATTGGTCACGCCATGCGCCGAGGTCACGGTCGATTCCGGCTGCGGGCTGTCGGCGGGCACGACATCGGCGCCGATGGTCTGGAAGAAGCGGATCTTGATCCGGTCGCCCGGCTGAATATGGGGCAGGCTGTGGGCGGTGCGGGGAATATCGACGGTGATCAGGCTGCCATCGCTGTCGCGCAGCAGTACTTCGCCCGAAGAGGGATCGATCGTCTCCACGGTCGCCTGGGTCACCTGGTTTCCGGTAATCACCGAAGCCTGGGCGTGGGCGCGCAGCGGCATGGCCAGCGCCAGGGCGGCGACGGGCAGCAGCCGTGCCGACCGCGACAGGCGGTTGAGGAGGTGACGTGTGTTTGCGGGTGCCATCATGTCTGTTCCTGCTCTGTCATCCGATTTGGCGCGGCTTTGAAACTGATATTAAGAGACTGTTTTCAAAGTGTCGATGCCGGGCAGCAACCCGGCTCGGTTGCAGTTGGATGAAGAGGGAGGCGACATGGCGCGCTCGGTCACGATTTACGGCATCAAGGCCTGCGATACGATGAAGAAGGCGCGTGCGTGGCTGGACGCGCACGGCGTGGCCTACACGTTTCATGACTACAAGGCCGGCGGCATCGCGCGCCCGGTGCTGGAGGGCTGGGTCCGCCAGGCAGGATGGGAAATCCTGCTGAACCGTTCCGGCACCACGTTTCGCAAGCTGCCCGATTCCGACAAGGCCGACCTGAACGAGGCGCGGGCCGTCGATCTGATGCTGGCCCAGCCTTCGATGATCAAGCGCCCGGTATTGGATGTGGACGGCGCATTGACTGTGGGGTTCAAGCCCGAAATCTACGCCGCCCTATTCGCGTGACTGGAACGGCGCGCCGGAGAAAGTCGGACGTGCCATTCCAGTCAGAGGAGCAGGTTAAAGTGTCGCGGCAACCGTCAGGCCGCGATTTCGAACCCGGCATCCTCGATAGCCATGCGCAGGGCGGCGGGCGAGGTGAAGGCGGGGTCGTAGCTGACCGTGGCCCGGCCAGGCTCCAGCGTGACCTCGGCGGCGGAAACGCCGTCGGTCTGCTCCAGCGCTTTCTTGACCGAGTTGACGCAGCCATTGCAGGTCATGCCCGTGACGTTCAGCGAGAGCGTTTCCATCGTTCTGTCTCCTTGAAGGGGCGATATCGCCACCCTCTCTCAGCTATGCGCTGCCTCGGGCTCGCGCAAGGATGGTTTTCCGCGATCGAGCCCAGCGTTCAAGCCCACCGCGACCGAATGGGCGCGACTCGCAACAGAACGCCCTTGGCATGTCGTCGGTCGCCTGTTCGCAAACCTCTCATTCGGCCGGGGCCGTGCGGGACTCGTCCACGAAGGTCTCGGTCGCGTCGTCGATGGCCCGGCTGCGGCGTCCGGCGGGTGTGTGGATATACAGCGCCTTGCGGTCGATCCGGTCCTCGGCTTCGGGCTGCATGGGCATTTCGTAGCGCGGCTTGCGGCGATGATCGGCCAGTTGCAACTTGGGGTTGAAGACCGAATTGAACTTCCAGATCATGGTCAGGAAGTTGGTCTGCCCGCGCAGCGCCAGGCGCAGGGCGAGGCCCAGCGTATCCTTGATCGCGTTCCAGCCCAGATGTTTCTGGTTGAGCACCTGCTGGGTCTTGACCAGTTCTTCGTAGAATTCCGCCAGCGGCAGGGTGGTGGGCAGCACCGCGTGCTGGATGTCGAACAGGCGATAATCCCGCGTCGTCAGGCGCCGGGCCTCGCGATGCCAGATTTCCGTGCCCGGATAGGGCGTGGTGACCGAGATATTCACGATATCCGGAATTTCCAGGCACCATTGCCGGATAACTTCGAACCGCTGCCGGTCCCATGACGGATCGGCGATGATGTTGATCGCGACGATCAGACCCAGAGAGCGGGCGAATTCAAGGGCTTCGAAATTCCGGTCCAGCGACACCCGCTTGCGGAAATGCTTCAGCCCTTCTTCGTCCACTGCCTCCATGCCGATGAAGATGTAGCTCAGGCCCAGTTCCTTCCAGAACCGGAAGACCTCCTTGTTCCGCAACAGCACGTCGGCGCGGGTTTCCAGGTAATATTCCTTACGGATGCCGCGCCGCTTGATTTCCTCGCCGATTGCCATGCCATGTTCGGCGTGGACGAAAGCCACGTCGTCGACGATGAAGATGCCCGGTTCGCGGATCGCCTCCAGTTCGTCGGCAATCACGGCCGGGCTGGCGGTGCGGTAGGAGCGCCCGTAGAAGGTCCACGCGCTACAGAATGTGCAGTCCCACGGGCAGCCGCGCGCGAATTCAATCGACGCCGCCGGGTCGAGCGTGCCGATGAAGTATTTGCGGCGATGGCGCAACAGGTCGCGTGCCGGGCGGATCGTGTCCAGCGACGGCACAAAGATCGGCGGCGGCCCTTCGCCCGTCAACGTCACCACGCCCGGCACGGTGGTGATGTCACCGCCCTCCTGGCGGGTGTCGAGCAACCGCCCTACAGTGGCGTCGCCTTCACCCTTCAGGATGCAGTCGATCGCCCCCTCGGCCAGTTCCAGGATGTCACGGGCGATGAACGAAACCGAGTGGCCGCCGACGAACAGGAACACGGTGGGCATCCGCGCGCGGGTCTCACGGCACAGATCGACGATCTCCGGCACGTTGGCCAGGTAGTTTCCGGAAAAACAGACGGCGTGGGGGCGGAAATCCTCGATCATGCGCCAGTAGTCGCGGTGGGTTTCCACCTGCAGGTCGATGATCTTCACGTCATGTCCGGCCTGGCGGGCCGCACCCGCAACCAGTTCCAGCCCCAGCGGCTCCAGTCGCAGGAAGACCTTGGTGTACATCAGGGCGCTGGGATGGACGGCGAGTATTCTCATTCTGACACCTCGTTTTTCGCCACCGACGCGTGACGGAATGAAGTGGTGGCCATGTCGAAAGGATATGGCGGTGCGCAGGATAGGGTGTTTGTCGTGGACCGGAATATTTTGTCCCGATGGATCGCGTTTCGTCACCCTGATTGTGGGTAATGACACCTATGCATGAGAGGGATGAAGCCATAATCAGAGCCAGTCCGTCTTTGATTATTGTCGTATTCGCGCGGGAGAACGGTTGGATATTATTGCGTTATAAACGGATCGTCGGCGAATTCATGGAGGCGTGAACGAAGCATGCCGTTCTGTCATGCGCCCGGCGCCCTATCGCGGGCGGACGATCCATGGCAAGCTTATTGGAACAAGGTGTCCCGATATGCGGTCCAGTCAGGCCGTGTCGGACGCGACTCACGGTTATGGACGGTTCCGAAAGGAACAGCGGCGGTCGGAATGAAGCATAAGAACGGAACAGGTCTTGGTTGGGTTGCCGGTGCCGCGATCCTGCTGGCAGGATGTTCGTCGGAAATCGGGCGCCGCCCAACGGATTCCGATATCTCCTGCCTGCGGGCCCAGATGGGCGCCGAACTGAAGCTGAGCTTCCCGCTGGCGGCGAATACCTGCCAGCGCATGACGGACCATAATTTCGTCATCGGCACGAAGAATCCCAAGCCGATCCCGCTGAACCTGCACGGCGCCCCGGACCTTCAGACCCTGGCAGACCAGTACGGCTACAGCTACACCCGCTGACGGCCGGCAACTCCGGCCCTCCTGCGCAGCTTGAGAGAGCGGCAGGACACTCAGCTACCCGGTGAGGTTGCCGGCTGGAGAGCGACATCTGCCGGCAGAAGCGCCGGCGTGGCGTGGCGCAGCCGGTCGATCATCCCGCGGGCAATTTCACGCTCTCCCATAATGACGGTGTCGGCACCCAGCCGCGCAAGATGTTCGACTTCCGCGTCGGAGTGGGCACGCCCGACGATCAGGATCGACGGATTCAGCGCCCGGGCCTGCTCCACGACCTGCCCGGCTTCGAACGCTCCCGGAATGGCGACGACAATGCTCCGGGCTTGCGGGAGATTCGCAAGGCCAAGCACATCGGGCGACGCGGCATTGCCGACGATAACCTCAATTCCCTGGGCCTCCAGTTGCGCAATACTCTGGTCGGCGTCCTCGATGACCAGAAAGGGCGTGCGCGATGCCAGCAGCGCGGCGACGACGATCCCGCCCACCCGCCCGTATCCTACTACCACCACATGACCCGTCAGGGTGGTCGGCAAGACGTCGCCTTCCCTATGCGGTCCCGTCTTCTCCGGTTCGGAGAGCGCTGTTTCGACAGGGAGAACTGATGCGGGCGAGAGCGGCCCGGTCGCGGCCCGAATGAGCCGGGCTTCAAACGCAGGTTTGAGGATACGCTCGCAGAAAGCAAAGCTCAGCGGGTTCAGGATGATGGAAATGATGGCGGCTGCCAGCACCAAGCTACGCCCCTCTTCCGGCAGTAGCTTAAGCGTGACACCCATATCGGTGAGGATAAAGGAAAACTCGCCGATCTGTGCCAGACTGGCCGATATGGTAAGCGCGATCAGCGCCCCGCGCCGAAAGGCTATGACAATCAGAAACGCGGTAATCGACTTTGCGACCAGAATGATCGCAAGCGTTCCCAGCAGGGGGAGCGGGCTTTCGATGAGTGCCCTTGGATCGAACAGCATGCCGACCGATACGAAGAACAGGACGGAGAACGCATCGCGCAGCGGCAGGCTCTCCTCCGCCGCACGCTGGCTGAGTTCGCTCTCCGACAGGATCGTGCCGGCGAAAAAGGCGCCGAGCGCCAGCGAGACCCCGAACACTTTCGCCGCGCCGTAAGCCGTGCCGAGCGCGATGGCCAGCACGCCCAGACGAAACAACTCGCGGGAGCCGGTATACGCAATCCGATGCAGCAGCCATGGAATAAACCGGCGACCGATCAGCAGCATCACCGCCACGAAAGCCCCCAGTTTCAGCACCGTCAGCGCGAGCACGCCACCCAGTCCGGGATCGAAGCCCAGAAGACGCTCCATGAGCCGCACCAGCGGATCACGGACGCCGCCGCCATGCCCTGCGGTACTTGCAAGGGCAGGGATCAGCACCAGAGCCAGGACCGTAACCAGGTCCTCGACAATCAACCAGCCGACGGCAATCTGGCCGCGTTCCGTGTCGATCAGGCGCCGCTCCTGTAGCGCCTTCAGTAGCACGACGGTGGACGCGACCGAGATGGCCAGACCAAAGACGACGCCGCCAGCGGAAGACCACCCCATGGCAATGCCCAGCACCCAGCCGAGCACCGTGGCAACACCGATCTGCGCCAGCGCCCCCGGGATGGCGATAAAACGCACCGCCAGTAATTCTCTCATGGAGAAATGCAGGCCGACACCGAACATCAGCAGGATCACGCCCAGTTCAGCCAGTTCCGGCGCCAGGGATTGATCGGCCACGAAACCGGGCGTATGCGGCCCGACGAGAACCCCTGCGACGAGATAGCCGACAAGCGGCGGCATGCGCAGGCGGTTGGCGATAGCGCCGAAAATGAATGCAAGAACGAGCCCCGCCACGATCGTGGAAATCAGGGGGGTGTCATGCGGCATGGCTGATTTCTCCGGACGGATGTCGGAACAACGGCCCGCCCCCTACCTGGGATCGGGAAGAGAGAGTTTTTATTTTGAATGATTACTGCCGCGGTCAGATCCGGCTGGTGCCCACGGTCATGACGCGCTGAAAGGCGCAATCGGTATGGCGCAGGACGGCAACTCTACCGGGAAGATGAACTGTAGCGCCGTGAAACCCTCGCGCACTGGCAGGCTTTTCTCGGCCGGGACTGGCTCGTGGGCGAAGAAGGCGAGGAGCAGGCGATGTCAGGCCGGTGACCAGAATCGTGATCAGGGGGCTGACATATGGCATGGGCCGGGAACTCCTCTTTCAAGGTATGACAATGGCTTGTCCCCGTGTCGGGAGCACTCGATTTTTTAAGATGTTTTCGAGATGTTCGGTCCCCTGCCCCAGCGATATTTGTCGGACGAGCTGCCTAAAATATCAAAGTGTTAAAGCGCGTTGGCCTGCGGATGATAGGCGACAGGCCCGAAGACGGGCGTGCCGGGCGCGATGAAACACGCAGGTAGCGGAGAATAGGGCGGAGAAAAGAAAAATGACGTCAGGATAATAATTCTCAAAGAAGATGACTTTGGAATTGCGCTTATCGACGCAATGCTACCCGTGCCGGAGAGGGTGCTGCCTGCGGCCCGGCGGCGTATGGGCTTGGCAGTCGTCGTTTCAAAGCATGTCAACGGTCACGGGATTTTCATGTTTATCCGGCTATATCAAAAAGTACTTTCGAGGCATGTCGCCGGTCGATGGATGTCGTGAACGCCTCGTCGAATGCCGACAGCCCGAACCGATGGGTCACCAGCCCCTCCGCGATCCAGGGGTTGGTTGCCAGCAGGGCGAGCGCGGTGCCGAATTCCGCGTCGAAGCGGAATGACCCGCGATAATCCAGTTCCCGCGCGATGATCTGGCCGAGCGGAATGCCGACATCACCGGGCGGAAACATGCCGACCTGCACCAGAATGCCGCCCTTGGCGGTGCAGGCGATCGCCGTCGGCAACGCGCTGGCGGCTCCCGAGGCTTCGAACACAACGTCATGATCCGCCCGATAGGGCGTCGCAGCGGTGTTGATGACGGATGTGGCGCCCATCCGGCGGGCGATCGACAATGGAAAATCCTGAAGATCGGTGGCGACGATCGTCTCCGCGCCGGCGATCTTCAGCCCGGCCACGATCAGGGCGCCGATGGGACCGGCGCCCTGAACCAGTATGGTCCTGCCACGGACCTCTCCCGCGCGGGCAATGGCATGCAGCGCAACCGACAGTGGCTCGGCGAGGCAGGCGCTGCGAACGTCCAGGCCCGGCGGCAGCGGGTGGATCTGACTGGCGGCCACGGTCATCAGGCGCCGGAAGCCGCCATCCGTGTGGGGCAACATGGCGGCGCTGCCCAGAAAGCGCGTATCGCTGCACAGATGCCGCAGGCCACGCCGGCATTCGGGGCAGTCTCCACAGGGGCGGGCCGGATGAATTGCAACCGGCCCGCCCTGTACCAGCCCGCTTACGCCCGGACCCGTCCGTTCGACGAAGCCCGAGATTTCGTGGCCGAGAATCATGGGCTCGCGCAAAACGGAGGCACCCACTCCGCCATGTTTGAGATAATGCATGTCGGAGCCGCAGATCCCACCCCATGCGACCCGCACCGTCACCTCGCCGGTTCCAGGCGCAGTGACGGCTACCCTGTCCAGCCGCAGATCCTCCTTGGCATGGATCACCAGTGCTTCAGTTGTATATGCAGTGTCGGACATCGCGGCTGTACCCTGTTGTAAGAAAGGATTGCGTCCCTGTGCAGGAATGAGAAGGGTCGGGAAGTTCGAGGCAGGTCGGCCGTGTCGGGTGAATGATTTGCGGCCGGTCCGCCTGATTGCTAACGCCCGAACGGCTTGCCGGATGCCAGGCATCGGACCCCGCCTGGCCGTCCATGCGGAGGCGCGGGTGAAGCAGACCGTTCTGCCGGACAGCCCCGCGATCCACGGCGCCCATCTGCACAACCGGCGTCGCGCGCTGGTGACGGTCACGCCCGAACTGGAGCATGTGCGAAACCGCGATCTGCCGCGTCCGCATCGCCGGTGGCGCGGCGGCATCGAAGGTCGTGAGAGAGTGCCAGTGCGAAATGCGCACGGGGGCTGATTCGAAAGGTGTTTCCGGACGGACACAGAGCGGCAGATTCGCCTGCGGGTCGCGACGTGGTGACGCGCGGGGCGTTCATTTCGTCATAAATAGGCGCTTCGTGCGAATCTGCCGGGAAGCAGGGAAGGGGATAGGATTGTCGTCGAGGTTCGTTGTCTTTCTGTTCATGGCCGCTACGGCGCTTTCTACCGGTGAGGCCTCGCGCGCCTGGGCCCAGGCGGCGATAGGGCAGGCTCAGCCTGCGACCCACCCGGTGGCGGCAGCTTCACGTCCAAAGACGGAGAGCATTACCGTCACCGGCAGCAACCCGGTGGAAAGTGCCGATGGCGTGACAGGCCGGGCACCGGGCGGCGGGATGATGAGCGAGCAGACCGAAGCCAAGGCGATCACAACCGTGGGCCGTGACTTCATCGCCAAGCTGGCACCGATCACTTCGGCTGCGCAGATGATCCAGTTCGCGCCGGGCACCAATATCGCCTCGTCCGACCCGTTCGGTCTGTCGGATCAGACGTCGATCAATGTTCGCGGCATGAACCAGTCGGAACTCGGCTATCTGTATGACGGTGCGCCGATCGCCGACATCTCGGCCTACGACCCCTATACGTCGCAATGGGGCGATACCGAGAACTACCAGGAAGTGCAGCTCTCGCAGGGAACGTCGGACATCAATGCGCCACTGGTCAGCGCCACCGGCGGCCAGATGAATATCAGGACGGTCGATCCGTCGCATGCATTCGGCGGTCTGGTCGATTACTCTTACGGATCGCACAAGACCAACCGTGGATTCATCCGCGTGAACACGGGCGATATCCTCAATACCGGTGTGCGCGGCTATATCTCGTATTCCAATGCGACCTTTGGCACCTGGCGCGGCCCCGGCCGGGGGCAGCGGCGGCATATTGATTCCAAATTCATGAAGGAATGGGGGCAGGGAAACTCGATTTCCTTTGTCGAGGCTTATAACGAGAACAACCAGCCGACCTATGCCCCGGTAACCGCCCAGCAATGGCGGCAATCGGGCAACAGTTTCAATTACACAGCAAACCCGTTCGAAACGAACGAAGCCGGCAGCTATTGGCCGACCGAACTGGGCGCGTGGCGCAGCCTGATCCTGGTCGCGCCGATGCATTTCACGCTGACGCGCGACCTGTCGCTGCACATCACGCCCTATCTGTATTGGGGCAGTGGCGGCAGCGGCATGGGCCAATGGGACATGCCGGTCAATCAATATAATCCTTCGACCGGCCAGAATGAGAATCTGGTGCTGCCCTATCCCGGTCTCGCCTATGACGATTCGGGCACACAATCTTTCCATGGCGATGGTTATTACCTGATGCGGGAATATCATCCCGGCATCACCGGCCATCTGGATTACAAGGCAGGTCGGCATCAGACGATCAGCCTCGGGGCATTCTACGATTATTATGACGATGCCGAAGTCACCAATATCAGCCAGTTGGGGCCGAATGGCGATCCGCCGAACATATGGGGTTCCTACGGGCTGAAATTTCCCAACGGGTATGAATATAACCTGTTCCTGAACTACCACATGATTACGCAATCCATCGGATTATATGTCAGCGATTCCACATCGTGGCTAAACGATCGGCTGAAGCTGAACGCTGGATTCAAATATGTCATGATGAATCGGGCGGGTACCAATAATTACGACAACGCGGTGCCTTATGCCGTGGGTACGAACTACGCCACGCCGCTGCCGCGCCTTTCAGGCAGTTACCGGATCGACGATCATAATCAGGTCTTTTTCGACGTCGCGACGAATTTTCGCATGCCGACGACCAATTCCTATTTCTCGGGCGTGCCGGGGAACAGTATGGGCATCGGCGGGTCGGTCAAGCCGGAATTCGCGATTTCTGAGGAACTCGGCTACCGGCATTTCGGTCTGTACAATCTGACGATCAATCTGTTCAACTACAATTTCACCAATCGCAACATTACCACCAATACGATCGTCAACGGCAGTTCTTTCGGCGGGGTTTCGATGAATGCCGGCGGCCAGACGGTGCGGGGCGCGGATATCGAGTTCGGTCTGCGCCCGTGGCATCATTTCAGCCCTTATGTGTCGGGCGAATATCTCTATGCCCGCACCGACAACAACCTGCCGGCGATGGCGGATAACGGTGCGCTCGATTACCTGCCCTCTGCTGGCAAGCGGGCGCCGATGGCCCCCGAATGGACGACCAGCGCCGCCCTGAGTTACGATGATAGCCATCTCTTCGGCAATTTCATGTATCGCTGGATCGGCCGTCAATATTCCGATTTCATGGATCAGGAATCGCTCCCTGCCCACGGCCAGATCGACATGACGCTGGGCTATCGCCTGCCGGACATGTGGCACCTGAAGCATCCGCAGATCCAGCTCAACATGTATAACCTGGCTAGCTGGCATTACCGTTCGGGCATTCAGAGCCTGTCGAACAATACCAACCCGACCATGGGCGTGCGTGGCAACATGATCGATTCCTCCGGCGCCCCAGCCTATCTGATCGCCAGCACGTTCGCGATGATGGTAACGGCCACGACCGGATTTTAGGAAAGCGGGACATACGCGCCGAGATTGCCGCCGCGCGCATGTCCACGCTGCTTCTCAGAAGCCTGCGATGGGGTGCGGGATATAGGGTTCCTCCAACGCTGCGATCTCACCACGATCCAGTATCAGGTCCAGCGCCGCGAGCGCGTCGTCAAGGTGGCCGGGCTTCGAGGCTCCGACGATAGGGGCGGTGATGCCGGGCTTTTGCAGCAGCCATGCCAGCGCCACCTGGGCACGAGGTACGCTGCGCGCCTGTGCGATGCGGCCGACCGCATCAATCACCGTGCGGTCGGCGGACTGCGTCTGGTCATACAGATTATGCAGCACGTTGTCGGTTTCCTGCCTGTTGGTGCGCTCGCGCCAGTCGCGGGCCAGCAGGCCGCGCGCCAGCGGGCTCCAGGGTAGGATGCCGACACCCTGGTCGTGGCAGAAAGGCAGCATTTCGCGCTCTTCCTCGCGGTTCAGCAGGTTCAGATGGTCCTGCATGCTCACGAATTCGGTCCAGCCATGCTGGCGGGCGGTGTAGATCGCCTTGGCGAACTGCCAGGCGAACATCGACGATGCGCCGATATAGCGCGCCTTGCCGGCCTTCACGACGTCATGCAGGGCTTCCAGCGTTTCCTCGATCGGCGTGTGCGGGTCCCAACGATGGATCTGGTACAGATCGACGTAATCGGTGCCCAGCCGGCGCAGGCTGTTGTCGATCTCGGCCAGGATGGCGCGGCGCGAGAGGCCCGAGCCGTTCGGCCCCGGACGGGTGCGGAAAAACACCTTGGTCGCCAGAACCACATCTTCGCGGCGTGAAAAATCGCGGATCGCGCGGCCCACGATTTCCTCTGACGAGCCGTCGGAATAAATGTTGGCAGTGTCGAGGAAATTGATCCCGGCTTCCAGCGCCTGACGGATCAGGGGGCGGCTGTGTTCCTCGTCCAGGGTCCAGGAATGGTTGCCGCGATCGGGCTGGCCGTAGGTCATGCAGCCAAGACAGAGGCGCGAGACCTGGAGGCCGGTGCGGCCCAGTCGGATATAGTCCATGGAATGATCTCTTTCTCTCAGGCGGCCGAAAGGTCCTGTGCGGCGTCCAGCAGGGTGCGGGTAAAGGTGTGGCGGGGGGCGGTCAGAATCTCCGCCGCCGGACCGGCCTCGACGATCCGGCCAGACTGCATCACCAGCACATCGTCACACATCCGCCGGATGACGCCCAGATCGTGCGAGATGAACAGATAGGCCATGTTCAGTTCGCGCTGCAATTCTTCCAGCAGGTCCAGCACCTGGGCTTGCACGGAAACATCCAGCGCCGAAACCGGTTCGTCGCACACGATCAGCGCCGGCCGGACCGCGACCGCGCGCGCGATCGCCACCCGCTGCCGCTGGCCGCCTGAAAGACTGGCTGGTCGTCGCGCCGCGATCGACGCAGGCAGACGCACGCGGTCCAGCAGAGTGGCGATGGCGTGGTCGTGATTGCCGGCGACCGATAGTGCGTCCGCCAGGATTTCCCGCACCGTCCAGCGCGGATCGAATGAGCCCAGCGGGTCCTGGTAGATCATCGCGATTGCCCTGCGCCGCGGGCGGCGATCCCCTTCCGGCACTCCCTGCCGCCCGCCTCGCACCCATCGTTCACCCATGAAGATCACCTCGCCTGCATCGGGCTGCGTCAGGCCCATGACGATGCGCGCGGTGGTGGTCTTTCCCGAGCCCGATTCCCCGATCAGGCCGAGCGTGCGACCGGGATGGAGGCTGAATCCGACATCGGACAGGATGCGCCGCGCAACGCCGTCGGGGCCGCGCCGGTTGAGCGACAGGTCGCGGGCGGTCAGCAGTGGAGCCGTCTCAGTGCCATGTTGCGCGGTGGCGCGTGGCGGGTGGCGCACCGGGTCGGCGTCGAGCAGCGTCCGTGTATAAGCATGGACGGGGCGGCCAAGAACCTGCGCGGTCGCACCCTGTTCCACCACGGCCCCGTGATGCAAAACGATCACATGGTCGGCCAGACGGGCGACGAAGCCGAGATCGTGGCTGATCAGCAGCAGGCCGGTGCCATTGTCGCGCAGTCGCCCCAGCAGGCGCAGGATCTGGGCCTGCACGGAGGGGTCCAGCGCCGTGGTCGGCTCGTCCGCGATCAACAATGGGGGGGACAGCGCGATGGCGCTGGCGATCAGTGCGCGCTGGCGCAGGCCGCCGGAGAGTTCGTCAGGGCGCTGGCGAGCGCGGAGGACCGGATCGGGAATACCTACTTGTTCCAGCAGGTTATGCACGCGCTCGTTACGCCCGGCCCGCGTGCCCCATTTGTGGGCGGAAAGGGATTCGGCGATTTCCCGTCCTACGGGGCGTAGCGGGTCCAATGCCACGAGGGCATCCTGCAGGACCATGCCGATGTGGCGTCCGCGCAGCGCGCGCCAGTCGCGTGACGACAGGGTGCGGAGATCCTGCCCGCCAAGCGATAGCCGGCGGGCCGAGACGCAGGCCCGTGGTCCGGCGAGGCCGATCAGGCTGCGGGCGGTGACACTTTTACCCGACCCGGACTCTCCGACCAGCGCCACGACCCGGCCCGGTTGCAGGGTGAAGGACAGGTCCTGGACAGCCACGTGCTCGCCTGTCGGCGTAGGGAATGAAACCGAGAGATTTTCAACCTCCAGAATCATGATCCACGTCCCTCGATTGCACGTTGCAGGGCGCGGCCGGCGATCGTGGTGGAAAGCATGGTCACGACGATGGCGAGGCCGGGGAAAAAGGTCATCCACCACGCCTCGGCGATGAAATCGCGGCCCATCGACAGCATCGTGCCCCATTCCGCCGCCGGGGGCGGGGCACCCAGCCCGAGGAAAGAGAGTGCGGCCGACCATACGACGGTTTGCCCCACGCCCATGGTGGCGGTGACGACCAGAGGCCGGAAGGCATTGGGCAGGATGTGCCGGACGACGATGCGCGCCGGGCTGTGACCAAGAGCCCGCGCGGCCTCGACATAGCCCGCGTCGCGTACCGACAGCACCTGGCCGAACACCATGCGGGTATAGCCGGCGGCGCTGCCGACCCCGATCGCGACGATCAGCGGGCCGATGCCGCTTCCTAGCGTCGCGGTGCACAGCAGCGCCAGCACCAGCACGGGAAAGGCGAACAGGATATCGATCAGCCATCGCACGCCCTGTTCGGCGATGCGGCCGCCCAGACCGCCGATCAGCGCCAGAATGGTGGCGATGCTCAGCGACAGCGCGATGGCGCCGCAGCCCAGCGTCAGGGATTGCCGGGCGCCGTAGATCACCCGCGCCAGGATGTCGCGGCCGGATTGGTCGGTGCCGAACGGATGGGCCATCGATGGGGCGTGGAAGGCCTCACGCGGGGCGATGGCCAGCGGGTCGGTGTGGATGAGCAGGTGCGGGGCCAGTGCGGCTATGGTCAGCAGGACCAGAAACAGGACTGCTGCCGCTGGGCCGAGATGGCCGGGGCGCGGCAGACGGCGCCGAAAGGACAGGCGGTCCACAGAGGGGGCGAGGGACAGGCTGGTCATGGGCGCGTTCCCTTCAGTCTGGGATCGACGAGGGCGATGAGTGTGTCGGCGGCGAGGCCGGCCAGGATGTAGGTCAGCGCGATGAACAGGACGATGCCGGAGACCAGCGGCATGTCGTGCGTGGCGACGGAGAGGAACAGTTCGCGCCCCAGCCCCTGTCGCGAGAAGATGATTTCGATGGCCACAGCATTGCCGACCAGCGCGCCGACCGCCCACGTCGAGAGGCTGATGCAGGGCAGGAGCGCGTGTCGCAGGGCATGGCGCAGCCGGACCGCGCCATCGCCCAGACCGCGTGCGCGGGCGGTGAGGATAAAAGGCTGGTCCAGCGCCAGATCAAAGGATTCGCGCATCACCTGGGCGATGAAGCCGGCCAATGGAATGGCCAGCGACAGGGTGGGCAGCACCAGTGCCGGCACGCCGTGATTGCCGGCCGGTGGCAGCAGGCGCCACTCAAAGGCCAGACCCCACAGCAGCAGGATGCCGAGCCAGAATTGCGGCAGCCCGGCGCCGATCGTCTCCAGCGTCGAGGCAATGGCCCCGACCGTGCCGCGGCGGGCGGTCGGGACGACTGAGAGCAATGCCAACAGCCATGCCACCACCAGAGATGAGGCCATCAACGCCAGGGTCGGGGGGGCCTGTGCGCGCAGCACCGCGATGACCGGCATGTGCTGCGAGAAGGACTGGCCGAGATCGCCGCGTGCGATGCGGGCGATATAGAGGCCGTATTGCACCGCAAGCGGGCGATCGAGCCCGTATTCGTGGCGGGCGGCGGCGATGGCCTCTGGCGTGGGGTTGGCCGAGGCACCGCCGAGAATGGCGGTGACCGGATCGCCCGGTGTGAGGTGCAGGGCGGCGAAGGTCAGGCTGGCGGCTGCCAGCAGCACCAGCAGGCCACCCAGCAGGCGCCATGCGGCGCGGTGGAGAAGGTGGGTCATCGCGTCACCCATGCATCGTAAAGGCTGGTCACGTTCAGCGAGGGTTCGAGCCGCACGTCATGCACCGCGCGCGACAGGGCGAGGCGGGTGCTCTGCGGATAGGTCGTGATTTGCAGGAAGTTCTGTGCCGCAATCGTCTGGGCTTGCAGATACAGCGCGCGCCGTTTGTCCGGGTCGGTGGTCAGCAGGGCGTCGTTTACGATCTGGTCGAAGGTGGGATCGCTGAAACCCGCCTCGTTCTGGTGGTGGCCGCCGACGCCGGCGGCGCCGAGAAAAGCGGAGGAAAAGACGATGCGCAGCACGTCGGCGGTGTTGGTGTTCCAGTAGCCGATGCGGACGTCGTAATCCCAGTGGCCCTCGCGTTCCTGGATCGACGTGTCGTCGCCATTCTCCAGCCGAACGTCGAAACCGGTGGTGCGTGCCGTGGCCTGAACCTGTTCCCACAGCGTGCGTTCGGCGGCGGAAAGCGAGGCCTTGAGCGGGATGTGGACAACCAGTGCGTGCCCGTCTCGGGTGCGGATGCCGTCCTCTGTGCGGCCGGTCCAGCCGGCCTGGTCCAGCAGGGTGCGCGCCCGGTCGGGGTCGTAATCGGCGTGATGTTCGAAGGTTGGGCTATAGAAAGGAGTGGTCGGGCTGAGCGGTCCGCCGGCGCGGCGGTAGTGGTGGAAGAAGACGCTGGCCAGCGCGCCGTCGATGTCGGCGGAGCGGATGAAGGCCTCGCGCACCCGGATATCGTCGAAGGGCGCGCGCTTGATGTTCAGCGTGCCGTTTGTAGGATTGCCGGGACGGTCGGCCATCAGCAGCCATAGGTCGGGATTGCGCTGTGCCGGGGTTTCGGCCTCGGGCGGCAGGGAGTCGATGACATCGACCTCGCCGGCTTGCAGGGCGGCGAAGCGCACCGAGGCTTCGGGGATAATGCGCCATTCGATGCGGTCCAGGCGCGCCGGGCCGGTGTGGAGCGCTGTGGGCGGGCCCCAGCGATAGGCCGGATTGCGCTCCAGGACGATCTGGCTCTGGTGGTCCCAACGCACGATGCGGAACGGGCCAGATCCGACCGGATTCTGGCAGTTTTCGTCGCGCGGGCGGGCCAGGGCGCGGGGGGATTCGATGCCGAGGAAGCCCTGGGCCAGCACTTCGAGGAAGGCGGCATAGGGCGTTTTGAGATGCACCGCGGCCGTGTAGGCATCGATGATGTCGGTGCCGGCATATTGCTTGATGTAGCCGCCGGCGGTGCTGGATTGGGTGTGGGGATCGACCATGTGATCCAGGTTTGCGCGCACGGCCTCGGCGGTGAGTGGCGTGCCGTCGGTGAAGGTGACGTCGTGGCGCAGGTGGAAGATGTAGGTTCGTCCGTCCTCCGAGACCGTCCAGTCGGTGGCCAGCCAGGGCAGGATGTGGCCTGAACTGTCCATCGCCACCAGCGAATCGAGATATTGTTCGGCCAGGAAGACCTGCGGCATGTCGCCCTGCACGTGCGGGTCCAGGCAGATCGGTTCGCGGTCGGTCGCGTAGATCAGGGTGCCGCCCTGGACCGGTTCGTGCGCCTTGGCGTGGGAATCGTGGCGGCGGCACCCCGTTGTGGCCAGCAGCAACGCGGCGGCGCCCAGCCATAACGCGTGGCCCGAGATGCGGCGGAGGGGAGGAGGCATCGACATGCTTTCGGGGATGAACCGCTAAAAAATATCGTTAATTTCGTCCGGACTCTGACGATATTTATCGTGTTATTTTTCAATCTCAAGGCAAAATATATCATTCGGCGTTGTGTAATGTTCGGGTGCGCTCCTCCATGGGCTGGGAGTGGCATCCGACGATGAGGACATGTGTGGTGCCGCCGTGTATGCGTCAATCGCATGCAGCGTGATGTCGGGGCTGAGTAGAAAAGTGGGCTTGTAATTTTTATTATGTAATTCAATAAGATGACAAAAATTCCACGACTGAATTTTGGAGAATTGGTGATATCCTTATTGACTCAATGCGAATCGTTTATAATTCTCCAGAACACGTAAATTAATTACGTTAATTTTTGTTGTTTATGGCGGAAGGCCTCGGAAGACGATGGACGCATTGACACAGAATGCGCCGGCCTCAGCCCCTCTGACGGAGGGAGGTCTGCGAGGGGTGTTCGAGCGGATTGCCGAGGGTGCGGTGGCGCGCGAGCAGGGGCGGAACCTGCCCTATGAGGCGGTATCGTGGTTGCGTGAGGCGGGGTTCGGGAGGTTGCGCGTGCCGCGCGAGGCTGGGGGCGCGGGCGTGGGGCTGGTGGAGACGTTCCGCCTGCTGACCGAACTGGCTGCCGCGGATTCCAACCTGCCGCAGATCGTGCGTGCGCATTTTGCCTTCATCGAAGGACGGCGGCGGGACGCCGACCCGGCGCGATCCGCTGCCTGGTATGCCCGCATCGTGGATGGCGCGCTGTTTGGCGCGGCGATGGCCGAACTGACCGACAGCACCGGTACCAGCACCACGCTGACGCGGCAGGGCGATGGCTGGCGGCTGGACGGGACCAAATATTATTCGACCGGCACGCTCTATGCCGACTGGATCATCGTTGTGGCCGACGAGAACGGCGAGCGTGTGCATCTGGCGGTGCCTGCGACCGCGCCCGGCGTGACCCGGCAGGACGATTGGGACGGGTTCGGCCAACGGCTGACCGGAAGCGGGACGACGCGCTTCGACGGCGTGGCGATTGCGGAAGATCAGATCCTGGCGCGTTCGTCCTTCGACCATGTGCCGAGCAGCAGCTTCCTGACCGCCTATTATCAGTTGTTCCATCTGGCGGCGCTGGCGGGGATCACCCGTGCGGCCCTGCGTGACGCGGTGGCGTTCGTGCGGCCGCGCACCCGGACCTTCGGCGTGCCGGGCAAAGTCAGCCAGCGCCATGATCCGCTGGTGCAGCAGGTCGTAGGACGGCTGTCGGCGCTGGCTTATTCGACGTCCGCGCTTGTCGAGGATGTGGCGCGGGCGCTGGAGCGTGCATCCGAGGTTTGGGATTCGGGTGTGCTGGAACACCCGCTTTATGACGAGGCCGAGCGCATTGCCTTCCAGGCCCAGCAGATTGTGCTGGAGCAGGCGCTGGAGGCGACGACGCGGCTGTTCGAGGTCGGCGGGGCTTCGGCCACGTCGTCTTCGCTGGGGCTGGACCGACACTGGCGTAATGCGCGTGTGCTGGCCTCGCACAATCCGGCGGTGCAGCGCGCGCGGGCGCTGGGCGACCAGGAACTGAACGGCACGGCGCTGGATGCGATCTGGCGGCCTGCCGCCACCACCGCGCCGGGCACGGAGCAGTCGGCATGAGCACCCACGAGACCGCGCCGAGACAACTACACGTCAATCTGTTCGAGATGGCGTGCGTGGGCCACATCGTGCATGGCATGTGGCGGGCACCCGGCAATAACCGCCATCGGTTTTCCGAACTGTCCTACTGGACGGAGGTGGCGCAGCTTGCCGAGCGCGGGCTGTTCGATGCCGTATTTCTGGCCGATGTCGTGGGGACCTATGACCGGTTTGGCGATGGCACGGCGGCGGCGCTGAGGCAGGCGGTGCAGATTCCGAATCTGGACCCGCTGATGCTGGTGCCGGCGATGGCGGCAGTGACGAAACATGTTGGTTTCGGCGTGACCTTTTCGACCACCTATGAGCCGCCCTTTGCCTTCGCGCGGCGCATGGCGACGCTGGATGTGCTGACGAACGGGCGCGTGGGATGGAATGTCGTGACCTCCTACCTGCAATCCGCCGCGCGGAATTTCGGGCTGGAAGACGAGATTCCGCATGACGAGCGCTATGTGATCGCCGATGAATATATCGACGTTCTGTACAAGCTCTGGGAGGGAAGCTGGGACGACGAGGCGATTGTCGCCGATCGGGCGGCCGGCATCTTTACCGATCCGGCGCGGGTGCGGGCCATCGACCATCACGGCGCGCATTTCAAGGTTGCCGGCCCGCATCTGGTGCAGCCGACGCGGCAGCGCACACCGGTGCTCTTTCAGGCGACCGGGTCGGCTGCGGGGCTGGAATATGCTGCCCGCCATGCCGAAGTGGTGTTTATCGGCGGGCAGACGACCGAGGATGTGCGCCGCAATATCGCCGCGACCCGTCGCCGGGCACAGGCTTTCGGCCGTCGGCCCGACGATATCCGCTTTATTGTTCAGGCGGGCATCATCACCGGTTCGACCGAGCAGGCGGCGCAGGAAAAGCTGAAGGCTTACCGCGAATTTTACAGCCTTGAAGGTGCGTTGATCCATGCACAGTCGGAAGTGGATCTGCGCAGCTACGACCCGAACGATACGATCGCCAGCGTGCTGAAGCGTGAAGGTGCGCGCTTTGGCAATATGGGGCGGCGGTTCCGGCCCGAGCAGACGGTGGGCAGCGCGTTGGAGCAGATCGGCCGCTTCGACGAAGGACGCTATTTCATCGCCGGCGCGCCGGGGCGGGTGGCCGATGCGATCGAAGCCTGGCTGGATGTGGATGGCATCGACGGTATCAATCTGCGCCAGTACCATTCCTTTGATACCGCGCGGGACTTCATCGACCTGATCGTGCCGGAGTTGCAGGCGCGGGGGCGGTATCGCACCGCCTATGCGCCGGATGAAACCCTGCGCGAGCGGCTGTTCGGCGCCGGCCATGCCCGGCTGCCCGACCGGCATGCCGCCGCGCGCTATCGCGACCCGGCGGCGCTGGCCACGCCGACACCGCCGCTTTTTCCTGACCTGATCCAGAACAAGGCATCCTGACATGAGTGTCGCGATCCCCGAGAAAATCAATGTGCTGTGGTTTCTGCCGACCCATGGCGATTCCCGTTACCTGGGCACGCAGAAAGGCGGCCGGCCGGTCGACCTGCCTTATCTGCAGCAGGTGGCACGGGCGGCGGATGCGCTGGGCTATTACGGGGTACTGATCCCGACCGGGCGGAGCTGCGAGGATAGCTGGGTGGTGGCGTCGGCGCTGGCGCCGAGCACGGAGCGGCTGAAATTTCTGATCGCGGTGCGGCCGGGCCTGCAATCGCCCACGCTCTCCGCACGGATGACGGCGACGCTGGACCGGATTTCGCACGGGCGGCTGCTGATCAATATCGTGACCGGCGGCGACCCGAAGGAAAATGCCGGTGACGGGTTCTTTGCCGACCATGCCGAGCGTTATGCGATTACCGATGAATTCCTGGAGATCTATCGCGCCCTGCTGCGTGGCGAGACCGTGAACCATGAGGGGCCGCATTTCCGCATCGAGGACGGACGCTTGCTGTTCCCGACTTTTCAGGAAAATGGGCCGCCGCTCTATTTTGGCGGGTCGTCGCCGGCGGCGGTGGATGTCGCGGCCACGCATATCGATAAATATCTGACCTGGGGCGAGCCGCCGGCCCAGGTGGCGGAGAAGATCGCCACTGTGCGCCGCAAGGCCGAGGCGCAGGGGCGTGAAGTCTCGTTCGGTATCCGGCTGCATGTGATTGTGCGCGAGACCAACGAGGCGGCTTGGGCGGAGGCGGACCGGCTGATTTCGTATCTGGATGATTCGACCATTGCCGAGGCGCAGAAGGTGTTTGCGCGGATGGATTCCGTGGGGCAGGCGCGGATGAGCGCGCTGCATGGCGGACGGCGCGACAAGCTGGAAATCAGCCCCAATCTGTGGGCGGGTGTCGGGCTGGTGCGTGGCGGCGCGGGGACCGCGCTGGTGGGCGACCCGGCGACGGTGGCCGAGCGGATCGACGAATATCGCAGGTTGGGAATCGATAGTTTCATTTTCTCCGGCTATCCGCATCTGGAAGAGGCCTATCAGTTCGGTGAACTGGTGCTGCCGCTGCTGCCGACGGCGCATCCGGTGCGTGGGGCGGCCTCGATCAGCAATATGGGGCCGTTCGGCGAGACGATTGCCGGCGACCATCGGCCCGGCGATTCCGGCCATCGTGCCGCCTGATAAATGACCCGAAGGATCGGCTGACATGAATGTTTCCGTAAAAGCCCCTGTGCCCGACGTGCTTGCAGCCGAAGCCGGGCAGCGGTTTCGCGATGGCATGGCACTGCTGGCGGGTGCCGTGACCATCGTGACCACCGACGGCGAGAATGGCCGGCACGGCTTTACCGCAACCGCCGTGTGCAGTGTGTCGGATACGCCGCCGACCCTGCTGGTCTGCATCAATCGTACCACCAGCGCGCATCCGCATGTTCTCGATCATGGGGTGCTGGCGGTGAATGTGCTCGGCGGGGCGCAGCAGACGCTGTCCTCGGCTTTCGGCAGTCGGTCGAAGACGATGGATGAGCGTTTCGAGGGCGCGCGCTGGCGGCGGGGCGTGACCGGGGCGCCGCTGCTGGAAGAGGCGCTGGCGACCTTCGAATGCCGGGTCGAGCGCGTCGTGGAGGCGGGCACCCATACGGTGGTGTTCGCGCAGGTGCTGGATGTGCATCTGGCCGGGGAGCAGACGGATGGGCTGGTGTGGTTCGCGCGGCGCTACGCTGTGGTGCCGACATCCTGTTGACGGGAGGGAAGGCGCGTCTTTGGCGTGCCTATAATTCACGATAGAAATTGCAAATATAAAAAGAAACAAAGCGGAATTGTGCTTTTCGCTGCGCGGAAAATAACGACGACCAGCATTGCTGAATCGGATCGTCACCGCTTGTTTCATCAGAATCTGGAAATCGTGTGCCATGCCCCGTTCCTTTTCGCGTCGTCTTGCCCTGTCCAGGCGGGTGGGACCGTTTTCGCAATCTGCCCGGCTGCTTCTTGGCCCGTCGGCGCTGGCCCTGATGCAGGCAGGGCCGCTGGCGGCGAGTGCCTGGGCCGATGATGCGGCCGTGCGCCGGCCTGCCGAACATGTGGCCCATGCCGCACCTGCACCGAAGAAGTCCTCGGCCGTGGCGGCGCCGCGTGTGAAGGGCGAGGATATCGTGGTGGCGACCCATCGGCTGTCGCCGGCCGATCTGGCCCGGGCGCAACTGGACAGCCTGCCGGGGGCGGCGACGGTGATCGACGCCAAGCAGGTACTGCGCGGGCGTAACCTGACCAACGCCGATGCTCTGGCGTTTCAGCCCGGTGTGTTTGCGCAATCGTCTGGCGGGGGGGACGGGTTGCGGCTGTCGATCCGTGGATCGGGGATTCAGGTCGGCACCAATTATTTCCGCTCGGGCATCCTGATGATGTTCGACGGGTTGCCGGTAACGACGCCGGCCGGGACGCCCTATGAATTGTTCGAACCGCTGGGGCTGCGCTACACGGAAGTACTGCGGGGCGCGAATGCCTTCGATTATGGCGGGCTACAACTGGGCGGCGGCATCAATTACGTGACCCAGACCGGCTATGACGCCCAGACCTATCAGGCGCGCGTGGAAGCCGGCAGCTTCGGCTATACCAAGGAGCAGCTGAGTTCGGGCAAGGTGATCGGCAAGGCGGATTACTATATCAGCGTGACCAACTCCTATCGGGGTGGGTACCAGACCGAGACGCAGGCGAACAGTTTCGGCGTGAATGCCAATTTTGGCTATCGCTTCAATGACCGGGTTTCGACGCGCTTCTTCTTCCGCTATCGCCAGACGCGCAACGGGTATCCGGGATTTCTGACCCGGGACCAGATTCTGACGAACCCGAAGCAGGCGCAGTCGCCCTATCGGGCGTGGCATTCCGTGCGCATTCAGCCTGGTACGAAGTTTTACGGGAACACGACTTCGATCCGGATCGACGACCAGTCGAAGCTGGATCTGGGGTTCGATTACCAGGATGCGCCGATCGATATCCAGAACACCAGTTTCAGCCAGATCTGGGGTTACAAGACGGTTGCCGCGACGCTGAACTATACGCGCCATGACGTGTTGGCCGGGCACAAGAGCGACACGCAGTTCGGCTTCATGGATACGTCGGACCTGGAAGCCTGGCAGACCAACCGGGTGCGGGTGCAGACCGGGCATCTGGCCGGATTGCCGATGGGGCAGATCCTGCGCCATGTGACCTATGGCGGGACGGAAAACTACTTCCATCTTCGGAACAACACCGAACTGTTCCATGATTTCTGGCTGACGACGGCGGCGGCGGTGGCGTTTATCCAGAAATCGTCCGGCGTGCCGTATCCGTACACGGCGGCCGGAGCGAACTTCAAACAGTCTTCGGTCGATTTCGTGCCGCGCGGCGGGTTTCGCTATGTCATCAGCCCGCATGTGGAACTGTATGGCAATGTGAGCCGCAGCATCCAGCCGCCCAACGACTGGAACCTGAATTACGCAGGCCCCTATTTTACCGGCAATATTCCGCAATCGGGCATGAATTCGGGCGCGGGGAGACTGCGCAACCAGACGGCGACCACATATGAAATCGGCACCACCGGGCAAGCGTGGCGGAACAAGTGGAGCCTGACCTACTATTATTCCAATGTGCGGAACGAATTGCTGTCGGTGATGACACCGCAGTCGCAGGCGGTCGGGGCCTCGATCTATGGCAATGCGTCGCCGACCACGCATCAGGGTGTGGAAGCGTCTCTGGAGACCACGCTGTATGAATGGGCGGGGAACCGGTTGTCGCTACGGCAGGCCTATACCTGGCAGAACTTCCGCTTTCGCCATGATGCGGTGTTCGGCAGCAACCGGCTGCCGGGGATTCCGGAGCATTTCTATCAGGGCGAGATTCATCTGGACACCAAGGCCGGGTTTTATGCCGGTTTCAATGCCCAGGTGTCGTCGAAGGTCGGCGCCGCGTATGACGAAACCTATTTCGCGCCGTCCTATCACATCTATAATCTGAATGTCGGTTATGAATGGCCGGGCAAGCATCGGCAGGTGTTCCTGAGCGTCAACAATCTGGCCAATACGCATTATGCCGCCATCGTGGTGCCGGGTTATATCGCGGCGGGCAAGCAACTGGCGGTGATGCAGCCGGGTGATGGGCTGGGCGTGTTCGCCGGCGTGTCGCTGGGCTTCAACTGAGGGGCCGGGCGATGTCCGAGATTCGGCTGAATGCCTTTGACATGAATTGCGTGTCGCACCAGGCCAGCGGCCTGTGGCGGCATCCGCGCGACCGGTCGGGGACTTACAACACCATCCGCTACTGGACCGATCTGGCGCGGCTGCTGGAGCGTGGCCTGTTCGACGGGCTGTTCCTGGCCGATGTGCTGGGCGTGTATGACGTGTATGGCGGCAATGCGGATGCCGCCCTGCGCAATGCGTCGCAGGTGCCCGTCAACGATCCGGCGATGCTGATTTCGGCCATGGCGGCGGTGACGGAGAACCTGGGATTTGGCCTGACCTCTACGTTGTCTTTCGAGCCGCCCTATCCGTTCGCGCGGCGCATGTCGACGCTGGATCATCTGACGCAAGGGCGGATCGGCTGGAATATCGTGACCGGCTATCTGGACAGTGCGGCGCGGGGTACCGGGCAGGCGCGACAGGTGGCGCATGACACGCGCTATGACATTGCCGACGAATATCTGCATCTGGTCTATCGGCTGTGGGAAGAAAGCTGGCAGGACGATGCGGTTCTGCGCGATGCGGCGCGGGGGATCTTTACGGACCCGGCGAAGGTGCGGCGGATCGTGCATGAGGGCGAATATTTCAAGCTGGATGCGATCCATCTGTGCGAGCCTTCGGCGCAGCGGACGCCGGTTCTCTATCAGGCCGGGGCGTCTTCCCGTGGCCGGGCTTTCGCCGCGCGGCATGCGGAGTGTGTGTTCGTCGCCGGGCCTTCGGCGCCGGTGGTGGCGAACGCTGTCGCGGATCTGCGGGCGCGGGCCCGGCAGGAAGGGCGGCACGCGGGGGACCCGCTGATCTTCTCGCTGCTCACCATCATTACCGGATCGGATGACGAGGCCGCGCAGGCCAAATGGCAGGAATATCGGCGGTATGTGAGCCTGGAGGGGGCGCTGACGCTGCTGTCGGGGTGGACGGGGATTGATTTTGCGCAGTACGCGCCGGACGATCCGGTGCGGCATATCCGCAATGACGCGATCCATTCCGCTGTCGATGCGCTGACGGTAGAGGACCCTGGCCGGGTGTGGACGGTGCGGGAACTGGCGGAACATGCTGCGATCGGCGGCATGGGCACCACCATTGTCGGCGGGCCGGAGCGGGTTGCCGACCTGCTGGAGGAATGGATGGTGCGGACCGGTGTGGACGGGTTCAATCTGGCATATGCCGTGACGCCGGAAAGCTTTGCCGATGTAGTGGAGTATGTGGTGCCGGTGCTGCAACGGCGTGGCATCTACAAGCGGGATTATCGGCCCGGTACCCTGCGTGAGAAACTGTTCGGGCGTGGAGACCGGCTGGGTGTGGACCATCCGGCCAGCCGCGTGCGCCATACGGAGACGGCATGACGGATTCAGTGCCCAGGATTGCCATTATCGGCGGCGGTTTCAGCGGGGCGGCGATTGCGTGGCATCTGACGAACGGGGACGCTTCGCTACCGCCTGTAACGGTATTCGAGCCGCGTGAGGCTTTGGGGCAGGGGGTGGCGTATGGGGCGCGCGATCCGCGCCACCGCATCAATGTGCCGGCCGCGCGGATGAGCCTGACCACGGCCGTGCTGGACGATTTCGACGGCTGGTTGCGAGCGGATGGTGCGCTGGAGGCTGACCCCGACGCCGTGTTGCCCAACGGCGCGGCCTATCCCGCGCGGTCGGTGTTCGGGCGGTATGTGGCGGCGCGGCTGGCACCGCGCCTGGCCAGCGGGCAGGTGGTGCATCGGCGGGTGCGCGTGACGGAGGTGACGCCCCGGCCGGGAGGCGGGTGGTGGATCGCGACCGATGACGGCGAACGGACTGAGGCCGGGATCGTGGTGATTGCGACCTCGCACCCCGCCCCGGCACCGCCGGTGGCGCTGGCCGGGCTGGCTGGGGACGGGGGGCGGCTGGTTGTCGACCCGTGGGCTGTCGGGGCGCTGGAGGCGATCGGCACGGAGGACCGGGTGCTGATCGTGGGCACCGGGTTGAGCATGGCGGATGTGGTGGCGTCGTTGGATGCGGCCGGGCATCGGGGAGAGATCGTGGCCCTGTCGCGCCGGGGGCAGGTGTCGCAGGCGGATCTGAGCGACGTGACCGATGCTTGGGGGGATTTTTCCACCGACCCGGAGACGACCGCGCGCGGGGTGCTGGGCAGGGTGCGGCGCGCTTTGGGCGAGGACCCGGCGCGGCCGTGGCAGACGGTCTTCAATGCCGTGCGCCGGCAGGCCGGGGCGATCTGGGCGGCGTTGCCGGTGGTGGAGCGGCGGCGGCTGGTGCGGCATGCGCGCCCGTTCTGGGATACGCGGCGCTTTCGCATCGCGCCGCAGGTGGAGCAGGTGCTGCGGCGACGGATCGCGGAGGGCACGCTGCATGTGCTGGCCGCGCGGATCGATGCCGCCGCCCGTGACGGGGACGGGTTTGCCGTGACGCTGCGCCGGCGGGGTGGCGAGCAGGAGGTTGCCTCGTTCGATGCGGTGGTGACGACGACCGGGCCGGATCATGCGCGTATCCTGTCATCCCAGCCGTTTCTGGCCGGGTTGGCCCGGCGGGGGTTGCTGCGGGCCGACCCGGTGGGGCTGGGGGTGGACACCGATCGGGAGGGCCATGCGCTGTCGGCGGACGGTGTGGCCGAGGCGAGCCTGTTCGTCGCCGGGCCGCTGTCGCGCGGGACGTTCGGGGAACTGATGGGCCTGCCTGAAGTGACGGCGAATGCGGAGATGATCGCGGCGACCATCCTGCGGGCGGTGGTACCGGTGACGCCGCCGGGTGAGCGGGCGGTGGTGGGGCTGCCGTCCGGCGTGTAGGCGGTTTCGGACGCGGTGGGGAGGCGGCGCTGCCTATCCGGGCCTATCCGGTGGCGGTGGTCGTTTCGTCATCGGGTGCGCGGCCGAGGGCGCGCAGGCGTGGTTGGGCGGGAAGCCTGTGCTTTCCGACCCACAGAATGAGGCCGCTGACCAGGACCATGATGGTGCCGAGATCGAGCATGGCCCAGATGATTTTCAGGGGCATGGCGCCATAATCGCCGAAATGCAGGGGGCGGGAGATTTCGAGGGCCCGCAGATACCAGGGCATGGGCACGATCGCCGTGACCCGGCCGGTGCGTGCATCGACCAGGAGCGGGGTAAACAGGCGGGCGGTCAGGGGCGTGTTGCCTTTGGTCCATATGACATAATGATAGGGCGTGCCCATGCGCGAGCCGGGGAAGATCGCGCTGATGACCCGGCGATCCGGCAGAGCGGCCTGTGCGGCGCGGAAGGCGGCGTCGAGTGACGTGCGGTCGGCGGCGGCTATGGGTGGGCGGCCCCGCCAGGTGCGCAACATGGCCTGTACGTCCGATGCCTGCCAGACGGCGAACAGGGGCGTGGAAAGCTCGTTCAGCGTGCCTGTCAGCCCGACCACGCCCATCCATGCCGCGAGCACGATGCCGAGCAGGTTGTGCAAGTCCAGCCATGCCATGCGGGTGCCGCGATCGCGCCGCAGGGTGCCGAAGGGCAGGCGCTTCATGAACGGTCGGTACAGAACGATGCCGGACAGGATGGCGGCCGCGAGGAAGAGGGACATGAGACCCATGAACAGGTTGCCGGGCAAGCCTGTGAACAGGTCCGTATGCACATGCAGCATGAGGGGCAGAAAGCCGCTCCGCGCGCCGCTGAAGGCGGTGCTGTCGCGGAGAAGCATGCCGGTATGGGCATCGAATTTCAGGAAATGGGCGATGCGCGGGTCCTGGTTGTATGCGGGCCATGACGGCGCCATGCCGATCACGATCCGGGGGGCGTCGTCATCGACGAAGGCCGAGACGACGACCTGGTCCGGATTGTGCCGGCGTGCCGAATCCAGCACCGTTTCGACGGGCTGCGTGGGTGTGCCTGGCGCCACCTGCGCGTAGGGCTGCGACGTATCCAGCCAGTCGCTGATTTCCTCGCGGAAGATCAGCGGCAGGCCGGTGACGCAGATGAGCAGCAGGAACAGCGTGCTGACGAGGCTGGTCCATTTGTGAACGAGAAACCAGCAGCGCAACGTGTGGGCCTTCATCGTTCTGTCCCGTGGTCTGTTCCGGTGTCGGGCTGTCATGGGATGGCGTGTGTTTTCACCACCGGTATTTCAGTCCGCCGATGATCTGGCGGCCGGCGGCCCAGGTGCAGAAGGATGTGGAACTGCACGACGAAATATAGTGATTGTCGGCCAGGTTGGTCATGTTGAAGGACAGGGTGGTGCCCCTGAGCGTCGGGACGGCGTTGCCGAGTTCGTAGCGCACGGCGAGGTCGGCGACGACGGCTGACGGCACCTTGAGCGTGTTGTCGACGCTGCCGTAGGAACTGCCGACATAGCGGGCGCCACCGCTGAGTTGCAGGCCGGTGAAGGCCCCCCGGTCGACCGTATAGTCCAGCCATAGGGATGCGGCGTTGCGTGGGATGCCGACCGGGGATTTGTCGTGCGCGGTGTTGCTTCGGGTATTCAGAAGATCGGTGTATGTATAGGAGCCGATCAGTTGCAGGTTTTTCGTCAGGTCGGCATGGGCCTCGACCTCGAAGCCCTGCGAGCGGATCTGGCCTGTCAGGATGCTGAAGCCGGCATGGAGCGGATCGGTGGTGGCGACGTTGTTCTGCATCAGGTGAAAGGCCGAGGCCGTGACGAACGCATTCATGCCCCGTGGCTGGAACTTGATGCCGGCCTCGTACTGTTCACCCGTCGTCGGTTTGAAGACGTTGCCGCCATAGTCGGAACCCGTCTGCGGCTGGAAGGATGTCGCGTAGCTGAAATAGGGGGCCAGGCCGTTGTCGAACTGGTACACGCCGCCGGCGCGCCAGGTGAAGGCGCGGGTGAACTGGTCGTAGGTCGTCTTGCCGGTCTTGAAGGAGCGGAAATCGAGGCCGGCCCAGTCTTCGCGCAGACCGAGAAGGAAGGACCAGTGCCTTATGTCGATCTGGTCCTGGGCGTAGAGGCCGGCCTGCTGGAGGGAAAAGGCGCCCGATGTTGCCAGCATCGTCCCCAGCGCCGGCGAGGGAATCGATAATCCATAGACGGGATGAAGGATGTTCAGGGCCGGGGCGGACGATCCGGCATAGAAATCGTGATCGTAGGCCATGTTCTGGTAATCGACGCCGACCAGGATGTGCTGGGAAACCGGGCCCGTGCGGAACCTGGCGGAAAACTGGTTGTCCAGCGTGTGGGCGTTGACCGTGCCTTGGTTGAGATAGGGGATGCGGGCCAGGCTGGTCTGGTCGGCGGTGGCGTAGCCGTTGGTCTGCAGATACGCGATCTTGGCCGAATTATGCAGGAAGCGGTAACTCTGCCGGAACGAGAAGATATGGCTGAAGCGATGTTCGAAGATATAGCCGATCGATTCCTGCATCTTGTGAAGGCTGTCGAAGGACGGGTCGCTGGCGTCGAGCCGTCGTGGGATCGAAACCTTGCCGGGCAGGACGGTGCCGACCGCGGGGACCGAGTTGTAGCTGCCGGCATCCGGGTCGGCCTGATACTGGGCATAGACCGTCAGGCTGGTATCGGCCGTGGGACGCCAGGTGAGGCTGGGGGCGACGGCGAAACGTTCGTTGTGGATGTGGTCGATCGCGGTGCCGGTCCGAAAGGCGTCGAACGTCAGCCGATAGAGCCATTTCTGTTGCCGGTCGATGGCGCCGGCGAAATCCATGAAGCCCTGGACGCGGCCGTAATTGCCGGTTTCGACCCCGATTTCGTGCAATCGGGTGGCCGTCGGCATCTTGCTGACCAGGTTGATCGTGCCGCCGGGTGAGCCCTGGCCGTACAGGACCGAGGACGGGCCGTGCAGAAATTCGACCCGTTCGAGCAGGTAGGGATCGTAGGTCGTGACATTGTAGCCGAAGCCGCCCAGCGGGCCGGGGGTGTGCAGGCCGTTCCAGAATTCGTCGACGAGGAAGCCCCGCGCATAGAGATACTGGAGGGCGTTGTTGTTGGTGCCCCGGACTTCGGAATTGACGCCGGCCGTGTAGCGCAGGGCTTCGGCGACGCTCTGGACGTTCTGCAACCGCATCTGGTCGTTCGTGACCGAGGAGATGAATTGCGGGACCTTGATGAGCGGTGTGTCGGTCTTGGTGCCCGATATGCCGTCATGCGCCACCATGCCGGTAACGGGCCGGCCGAGTATCGCCGTGGTTGCGTCCTGGCGTTCGGGCGCCGCACCCTGGACCCGTACCGGGCCGAGGGTGATGGTGTCGGTGGCCTTGCCGACGATGAAATAGCCCGGGCGGCTCTGCCGTGCCGCCAGCCCGTGGCCGGCGAGGATCTGCCCCAGTGCCGAGGGAATGGAATACACTCCGTGCAGGCCGGGCGACGTCATGCCCTGTACCGCGTCGGCGTCGTATTGGAGTTTGGTGCCGGTGCTGGTTGCGAACTGTCGCAGGACACCGGCGAGCGGGCCTGCCGCGATGTCGAGCCTGACAAGCGGGGCCTGTGCGGCCGGCGTATCGGCGCATGCCGGACCGGCGATACCGGCGAGGACGCCGCATGTCACGACCACGGCCGCGCCGAAGCGGGCTGTGGAGCCAGAGATACCCATCCGTGAATCCTTCCCGGGCGTGCAGGCCCGGAATCGTCGTTAAGAAAAATTCGCAATTGCAACTGCTAGACGGGATCGGAAGGGCGAGAGTTAACAGGGGACGGCGATTTTTTTTGTCGTGCGCCGCATGCAGGCTTGGTGCCCGTGACGAGCGGCGAGGATGCGGAGGTAGCGAGGCATGGCGTGGGGATCGCCGGCCGCCAGCCGTGGCGCCTGTGCGGGACTGGCGCTATGGGCCATCAGGCCATCAGGGCGTGCGCGGCGTGTCTCGGAAGGACATGACGAGCAGATGGCCGCCAAATTCGCTGACCGATGCGCCGTGTGCCTCGCCCAGCATCCGCAGGGCATCGGCCGGGTGTCGCAGGTCGTAGACGCCGCCGACGCGCTGCATGGCGGGAAGGGGGCCGTGTACCACCACATATCCGGGATAATAGCGGCGGAACGTCGCGATCAGATCGGCCAGGGACGTGCTGTCGACGGACAGCAATCCGGAATGCCACGACCCGATGGTCGCGGGATCGACGTGCTGCCGGCCGATATGCGCCGAGCCTTCCGTCAGTTCGATCTGCTCGCCGGTGGCAAGACGTGTTTCTTCCGGCAGGCCCGCAGTGGGCGCCATGACGCCGACCATGCCTTCGCGAACCGCGACGCGGCGGCGGGGGCCGTTTCTTTCCACCTCGAAGATGGTGCCGATATCGCGGGTGGTCATGGAACCGGCGCGGACCAGGAAGGGGCGGCGGTCGTCGTGCCTGACCGTAAAAAGGGCCTCGCCCCGGATCAGCGTGACCTGGCGCCGGTCTGCCGCCATGCGGATGGAAATCGCGGTTTCCGCACTCAGCAGGATCTCGGACCCGTCCGCCAGCGTGAGCTGGCGGCTGCCCGCGACGCCGGTCGTGTAGTCGGCCCTGAACCGGTCATAGAGCGTGGGGCCCAGGGAGACGGCCATGACCAGTGTCGCCGCGATCGCCGTGGCGGCGGCGAGAGGCCGGCGGAAAGGCGGTCGGCGCGCGGAAATGGCCGGGATGGCGCGCGGGCGCGGAACTGAGTGGCGAGGGGCGGCGCCTTCCGCCCTGACGGCGGCACCTGCGAGCCGTCTGATACGCTCGGCCTTGCGCCAGGCCTGTCCGTTTTCCGGGCTGGCATCCTGCCATGCCTGGCAGGCAGCCCGTAGGGCCGGGTCGTCAGGCGCGTCCGTCAGGCGGATCTGCCAGGAAATGGCCTCATCCGTCGGGTCCGGTCCGGGATGCGTTGTCATCACGCTCGTTCGTATTCGCGTCGGGCCGGAAAAGGAAGGGGGCCGGAGCGGCCGTGCCGGTGGAGGCGGGCAGCCGTGGGCAGGGATGATGGCGGCATCGGAGCGATCGTCACGCCTCCGCGTCGAATGCGTCATTCAGGCGCCGGGCCGCCGTGCGGATCATGATGCTGACCCTGGGGCAGGATATGCCCAGTATTTCGGCGACCTCGCGCTGGGTGTGACCCTGGATCTGATGCAGTTCGAAGGCCTGACGCGTGCGGGGCGGCAGGGTTTGCAGGATGGCGATCACCTTGCGCAGTTCGTCGCGGCCCGCGACCTCCTGTTCGGGCGTGGTGACGCCGGTGAGCGTGTCGCCGGGAGGGGGTGAGGCGGCCGACTGGCCTTCGTCCTCATGACGGCTGCGGGGGGATGCGCGGCGATGTTCTTCCCGCGCGATGTCGCGCCGGGCGTCGAGGGCAAGGCGGTAGACGACGCTCCACAGATACTGGAAGGGACGGCGTACGACGGAGCCCGCGGCCTGGCCCTCTGCGGCCCGCATGCGGAAATAGGCGTCCTGGACGATGTCCTCGCCCTTCCAGCGGCAGCCGACCACGCGGGTTGCGAGCGAGAGCAGCCGGGAGCGATGCGTGAGATAGGCCTGCAGAAGCGGCTCATCCACATAGGTCAACGCTGGGCTCCTTTACCCGGAAACCTTCACGATCTCGGTTTCCCGCCATGTGCGGACCCTCTGGCCGCGCGGGTTCCGCAATGGCACGGGAAATTAGAGATTGCAAATAATTCTTAATACAGGCCCGGGCGAGGCAGGTGTGCCGTCCGTGGCCTTGAGTGGCCTCGATCCGCTGTCGTCGGTGATGTGGACCTGTGCGCAGGCCCGGGGGCCGTGAGGGAGCGACGTGCCCGTCGGGAACGGAGCGTGTTTCAGGCACGACATATTCAGGACATACGGCAGCAAAGAAGGCCGATTAGACACGGGTGGCGGGATCGTTCGGTGCAAAGCGTGGGTGCCCGGCGACCGGAACCGGAAGGAGAAAGACGATGACTGTTTATCCGTGCTGCACGACGCAAGCCGTCGCGCCGAGCGCCGACGCTGCCGCGATCAGGCCATCACGCATGAAAGCAGGGAGGATCATGACGGGAGTGATCCGATATGGCGTCGCATTCGTCTTTTCCGCCTTTCCTTGGATATTTATTGTCTTTTACATGGTGATATCCATATCTGCTTCGATTTCTTTCATGTATCTGACGCATTCGCAGAAGTGACCGACGATTTTCCTGGGAGCGTTCTTTCCGGAAACATGTGGAAATGACTGTCATCGTGACCTTCATAAAAAAGATAATATGGATTTCTTTGGTATTTTACATGACCCTGGAGAAGGTATCCGAGTCGGTCTGCCGCATGGGCTCGGCACAGGGACCGCGGTCGTGAGGAACGGGGCAATGCAGAGAGTCCACGATGCCTGGCGTGGCGGGGTGTCGGGTTCCGTGTTCATTCTGCCGATCGGGCCGCAGGTCCCGTCATGTTGATGGTGCAAACCGGGGAGAGCAGGTGGTGTGTGGGGGAAATTTCTTTTGTGTCCGGTCTGAAACAACGTTTCCTGCGCCGGACATCATCGGGGGCTTCGGTCGTGTTACGGAATGGCGATGACCACCATGCCCACGCTTCTCGTTGTCGATGATGACAGGGATATCCTCGATCTTCTGACCGGCTTTTTACAGAAGCACGGCTATCAGGTCTCGGTTGCCGAAGGCGGGCAGGACATGTTCGCGACCCTTGAGGCCGAGGCTATCGACCTTGTGATCCTCGATATCATGCTGCGCAAGGAAGACGGGTTCACCTTGTGCCAGAAGCTGCGCAGCACATCGAACATTCCTGTGATCATGCTTTCGGCGATGGCCGACCATACGGACCGCGTCGTGGGACTGGAAATCGGGGCCGACGATTATCTGACCAAGCCTTTCGACCAGCGGGAGTTGCTGGCCCGGGTCAAGGCGGTTCTGCGGCGGGTCAGGGACAAGGTGGCGGGAAATGGGGAACCGGCGCGCCCGGTCCTGTGCTTCGGGTCCTGGCGGCTGGATGTCACGCGGCGCGAGCTGCGATCGGCTGACCAGTCGCTGGTCCTGCTGTCGGGCGGCGAGTTCGAACTTCTGCTGGCCTTTGTCGAACATCCCCAGCGTGTGCTGACCCGCGACCAGTTGATGGACCTTGCGCGTGGACCGTCGCATGCGGCCTATGACCGCAGCATCGACGTTCAGGTGAGCCGGTTGCGCCACAAGCTGGAGGACGACCCCAAGAGTCCGGAGATTATCCGTACCGTTCGCAATGGCGGCTATATCTTCGCCTCGCCGGTAAGCAGGGCATGAGGCGCGTCCTGTTGCTGGAGGACACGATCGCCCGGCGACTGGTGATTGCGGTGGCGCTCGCCGCCGGTGTTACGCTGCTGCTGCTCCAGCTTTTCTTCACCTTCGGCGGAACATGGGCCAAGCCTGATATTCAGGCGACGGGGTTGGTGCAGCAGGTCGCGACCGTCATCCGTTTGGTGGATGCCGCCAGCCCGTCCGAGCGGGCGCGCATGGCGATGGCGGCCAGTACCGATACGATCCATTACGGGTGGTACGATGTGGGGAGCACCGTGTCCGGCGAACTGGAACATGGGCGGTATGTGGAGTTCCAGATTCAGCAGAGCCGTGCCTTCCTTGAGCCTTTCCTGGCCCGTAGGCCGGACAGGATCGTCGTCTTTCAGGAGGACAACCCCGTCTCGCGTGCCCCCGGGTTGCCCTATGACCGGATACGCAATCCCGATGCCTATTTCGTCGGCGTCCGCCTGTCGGACGGAAGCTGGATTCTGGGCATCGCATTGCAGAGGTTCTGGGGGTTCTATCCGTTCGAGCGTCTGCTGCTGCAGATCATGATGCTGACGCTCTGGGTGGTTGCCGTCTCAATGATCGCTTCGCGCCAGCTTTCCCGCCCGATCGAAGATCTGGCGGATTCCGTTCGGCAGCTCGGGCATCAGCCGCCGAGCGCCGCCATCGAAGAAGCCGGGCCGCGAGAGATAAGGCTGGTGGCCCGGACCATCAACGGCATGCAGGCGCAGATCCAGCGCTTCATCGCCTACCGCACGACGATGCTGGCGGCGATCTCGCATGATCTGCGCACGCCGCTGACGCGTATCCGCCTGCGTGGCGAGTATATCGACGACAGGAAGCAGCAGGCCGACCTGTTTCGCGATGTCGATGAAATGCAGGCCATGATCGACGGCGCGCTGGCGTTCTTTCGTGACGATGCGGCCGGGGAAGCCAGCACCATGTTCGATCTGCCCGGACTGCTTCAGACCATCGCTTATGACTACAATGATCAGGGACATGCGGTGGATTATCATGGACCGAACAAGGCCTGTTACGTCGGACGGCTTTATGCCCTGAAAAGGGTTTTTACGAATCTTGTTGAGAATTCGATCAAATACGGAACGCCGCCCACGATCGACCTCGAACAGCAGAAGGATGGCAGACTGATCGTTTATGTCCGCGATCGTGGCCCCGGCATTTCTCAGGAGGCGCTGCCGCGCGTGTTCGATCCGTATTTTCGCGTGGATACGTCACGCAACCGGCAGACGGGTGGCGTGGGGCTCGGGCTGACGTCGGCGCAGGCGATCGTCCGCTCGCATGGCGGCGAGATCGAGATGGAGAACCGTGAGGGTGGTGGCCTGGAAGTCCGCGTTCTGCTTCCGTCCATAAGGCAGAATGGTCGCAATGTTTCCGAGCCCACACATATGGGACACACGCGAGAAAAAACGGCTCTCTAGTCTGGCTCCATCGAAACACGACCGTATTGGAGGGCTCCGTCGCGGCTGGCAATGCCACGGCGGAGCCGTTCCTGCGGCAAGCGGAGCCATCCATGATTTCCACCTCTTCCTGCGGGGCCGGGACGCGCCGTCTCCGCCTGGTTGCAACCTCTCTGATCGCCTGCGCGGCGATCGCGACGCTTATGGGGTGTGCCGGGCAGAAACTGACCCGGACAGGCTTCATTCCGCCTGAAACCTATGCCCAGATGACCCCTACGAAAGATCACACCGACGATCTGATCTACGTTAATCCGAACATCGACGTTGTGCGGTATCATACCGTCATGATCGAACCGGTGATCTGGAAGCCGGTGGCCAAGGCGCCGAAGCTTCCCCCCAAGGCCGAAGCGCGCATGACGGCGGCCTTCCAGAAAGAGCTGGGCGAGGCTTTGGGGCATGACTTCCGGGTTCTGCCCGCCGGCGATTGCGGTGCCTGTACGGACGTGATCCGCGTTCGGGCTGCCATCACGAATATCCGGCGCAGCAAATGGTACTATAACGCGATACCGGTCGTTGCCGGGTTCGCGGCAGGAGCCGCGGGTGGCGGCATGCCGCCGATCCCGCCGCCGTTTCCAGGTGGCGCGAGCGAGGAACTTGTCGCGGCCGATGGTGTAACGGGTGAGGCGCTGGTTGCCGTTGCGACATATAATAACGGCATGCCGTGGAACCCGCTGGGACAGTGGTTGCCCTATGCCCATGCCCGGCGGGCTTTTCATCTTGCATCGTTACTGCTGGATGAGCAGTTCAAAAAAGAGAAGAAAAAGGAACTGGCGGCACAGGCCGTTGCATCGGCGGCGAACTGATACGGACGGAGCGGGTTCCCTCACGATCATGGAGACCGGGGCGGGATGCCGCCCGGTTGCCGAGCGGGGGAAGCCATCGACGGGTCATTGATGGTTGTGCTGCTGCTTTTTCTCCCATGCCGCGCGGACTTCGGCGGCGGATTTCCGTTCTTTGGCCCCGGACGTTCTGGCCCGGCCGGCCTTGGCGGCAGCCGAGGGGCGGGGGCCGGTGGTGGCGCCGGGGGCGATGCCGGCGGCGGGATGGGCGTAGGCCTGTTCCACTGCCTGTTCGCAGGCCGAGCCCTTGCCGACGCCAAACTGGATGGTGGGGATGATGGCGGCGGGGGGGAATACCGCCGCCAGCGCGCCCGTCGCGGCCAGGCGGCCGGCGATTTCCGCACCCGGCAGAATGGTCGGGCTGTGCAGCGGGCCGGTGATGTGGACCGCGCCAGGGAACGAGGCGATGGTGAAGTGGATGGCGCGGGTCGTGATGGCGTAATCCAGCGTGTTGTTGCGGAAGTTTATCGTGCCGTCGCCTGTCGTGCGGGTATCGCCGGTCTGGAGCAGGAAGGCGTTTGTGGAGAGGATGCCGTCCTTGAGCGGCATGTCTGCGATGAAGCATTGCAGCGGGGTCCGGTCGGGGAGGCCCAGTGCCGAAAGGAGGGCGTTGCCCAGTTGCAGCCCCAGCAGGTCTGGCAGGATGGCGGACAGGTGGCCGCCCTGATCGAGCACGAGCGTGATGCCGCCTGTACCGTTGGCGACCAGGTTGGCGACCGAATGGCCGGTGGAGGACAGCGTGACATGGCCGCCGATGGTGCCCTGGCCTTCGAGGGAGCCGGCGCCCTTCATCAGGCGCGTTACCGGGACGCGCGAGACATCCAGCTTGAAGCGCGTGCTGAAATCGTTGTTCGCGGCGGGGTTGAGGGTGGCGGTGGAGGCGAGGGTGCCGGTGCCGACGGCGAAGTTCAGCTTGCGGACGTCGATCGCGCCGTCCTGGACCGTGGCGTCGACGTCGATATTGTCCAGGGGGATGCGTTTGTTTTCGATATGATCGCCATGATAGGCGATGTGGGCATTGACCGCATTGAGCTTGGGCACGTTGATGCGCTGGTCGGGCAGGACGTTGGTGTCTGCCGTGTTTTCGGCTTTCGTATGGCCGGGTTCGCCGCCGACGAAGCCGGCGAGGTCGGCTAGGTCCACGAGGTGGGAGTGCAGGGCGGCGTCGACGAAGGGGACTTTCTGGTGCGGATCGACGATGATGTCGCCGCCGATATCCGAGCTGCCGAGGTGACCATCGAAACCGGTGAAGCGGATTTTTGCCGCCGTATAATCGAGTTTTCCTGCAATGGAATAACGCGGCGTCTGCGGGATGGGGATGCCGATCAGCGGATAGAGCAGCGACATGTCCGGGCCGGCGAGCTTGAGGTTGAGCTGCGCGCCGGCGAAATGGAGCGGGTCATCGACCGTGCCGCGCAGGGTGACCGATGTGGGGCCGTTGGCGATGGACAGATCGACCGGGTAGGGGTTCTGTGCATTGGCCAGCGTCAGGAGCGCGCCGCCGACGAAATGGCCGGTGATCGGCTGGGCGGCGTATCGGCCCTTGGCATCGGCGACGATGGTGCCCGGCTTGCCGTCCGCCGGAGGCGTGGTGTGGACCGCCAGACGGAAATCGCTGCGCAGTCGCGCCAGGGCGATGCGGATATCGCCGTCGGTGATGCGCAGTTCGTCGATATGGGGCAGGGAGGTGGGTGACCCGTCATCGGGGGCCGGCTTGCCGTCTGCCGTGAAGGTATAGTTGTTGCGTCCGTCCTTCAGGGCCACGATATCGCCGCGTGGGGTGTCGAGCGCGATCAGCGGGAACGTGAGGCCGTGGCCGACGAGATAGGGCCATGGCTTGATCGCGATGGTCAGGGACCTGGCGCTGGCGAACTCTTCCTTCTCTGACGTGAAGCCTTCGGGCTGCCCGATATGCGGATCGTCCAGCGTGATCGTGGTCGTCCAGCCAAGTTGGACATGCAGGTGGGCGACTGTTACCGGACGATGCAGGGCCGCAGAGGCCCTGCGGTTGATCGTGGGTACGAACCAGTCCCAGTTCCACAGCGCGATCAGCAGGATGATGGCCAGCGCGAACACGCCGGCCAGGATGGCCAGGGTCCGGCGGATCGGGGACGGGCGGGGAGGGGTACCGGGCTGTGGGGTCAAGAAGGGCTCTCCGTGCGGGCCCGCCGGGCGGGCGAGGGGCCGGAAGTGTAAAACCGGCCTTAACGCGATGATGTTCCACTCTTTACGGTTCAAGGCGGGTGAGGTTCCCCTTTATGGCCTGTGGGGACGGAAGGTGGCGGTCGTGCATTGTGATTGCATGGGCTGGTCCCGCCATGAGAGAGGATGGCAACGGGCGTGCGTGTTTCGTCCCTTGCCGGAGGTGCATGATGGCAGACCAGGTTCCGCTTCAGTTCGTGACGCTGGTGGGGAGCCTGCGCAGGGCTTCGCTCAATGCTGCCGTGGCGAAGGCCTTGCCCGCGCTGGCGCCCGAGGGGGTGAGCATCAGCGCGCTGGGCTCGGTCGGTGCGTTTCCGCTCTATGATGCCGACGTGCAGGATCAGGGGTTTCCGGCGCCCGTTCTGCTGATGGCGGAACAGATCCGCGCGGCGGATGGGGTGATCATCGTGACGCCCGAATATAATTACTCGATGCCCGGTGTGCTGAAGAATGCCATCGACTGGCTGTCACGGGTGACGCCGCAGCCGCTGGCGGGAAAGCCGGTGGCGATACAGACCGCTTCGCCGGGTGCGATCGGCGGGGCACGGGCGCAGTATCATCTGCGCCAGAGCCTGGTCTTTCTCGATGCCATGGTGCTCAACCGGCCTGAGGCGATGATAGGGCTGGCCGGACAGAAGATCGACGCGGAAGCGCAGGAACTGACCGATGGCGCGACACGCGATTTCCTGGCGCGGCAATTGGTGGCGCTGGCGGCTCTGGCACGGAAGCTGAAGGCGTAGGCGACTGGCCAAGGCGGTTGTGCCTTGGCCGGGTGTTCGGGCTGGTGGCGTCAGGCGGCAGGCAGGGCGCCAGTGGCGCCGTAGCGGACCTGTTTCTGCTTCAGCCAGCGGCGGTAGGTGACCGAGAGGGAATCCGCACGGGTCGGGATTTCGGCGCGGGCGTCCAGCGGCAGCAGGCGGGGGCGCTGGTTTTCGAGAATGATCCGGTCCTGCAGGAAGATCTTCTGCTGAAATTGGATCAGGTCGGCCTGGGTCGAGAAATCGTCGATCAGAAACATGACAGGGTGGGCGCGGCAGCGCTCGGGCTCGGTCGGCTGGACGAACAGGGCGATGACGTCGGGGCGCAGCGTGTCGTTGGGGCAGGTCTTGTACAGCAGGGTCACGAAGGGCGAGGCGACGCGGTAGATATAGCCCGTGTCCTGACCGCCCACGGCCGACAGCGCGGCCTGCGGCTGGTGGAAACGGCAGTCGGTGGCCCAGATTTCATCGACGTCGCGCCGCGATTCGGTGTGGTAGCGCAGGACTTCTGTCTGGGGTTCGGCGCCCAGGATGTTGGTGTGGACGAAGGGGAAATGTGCCATGTCGAGGAAGTTCTCGACCACGCGCAGGCCCGAGGCGTGGACGTCGATCGAGCCGCAGCAGACCAGGCGGCGGTCGGGCTCGTCGGCTTCCGGGATGGCGAGTGGGGTGGCTGGTGGGGTGCCGAGGCTGGTCCAGAGGCAGCCATAGCGCTCGGCGACCGGCAGGGGGGTGTCGTGTCCCTGGGCGCGGATGGTTATCTGGGCGTCCACGTTGCGCTGGATCGTCAGGTCGACGCCCAGCAGGCGGGTATGCGTGGGGGCTGTGCCCAGTGTTTCGAGAAAGCCGACCGCGTGCCAGGAATCCAGCACGGCGCAGTCGTTCTGGTCTGCGCGATGGGTCATGGGATTCTCCTTACCGGACGTCGCGGTGATAGGGGACGCCGAGTGCCGCCGGGGCGGCCATGATGCGGCGCATGCGATGCCAGACGACCACCGGCACGATGATGAATGCGATCGTGCCCAGATAGGGCAGCATGTTCAGGAAGGCGGGCGCGATCGGCCAGTTGCGGGCCTGCCCGACGAAGGAGAGCGCGGTGATGAGCCCGAACAGCAGGCCCGACAGGGTGGCGCCGAAGGGCCGGTAGCCGGCGAAGATGACCAGGGCCAGCGCGATCCAGCCCCGGCCTGCCACCAGCCCTTCCGACCAGACGGGGACGTAGGTGAGAGTGAGGTAGCCGCCGGCGGCTCCGGCGAGGCCGGCGCCCAGTGTGACGTACCAGAAGCGCAGGGCGGTGACCGGCAGGCCGGCGGCGTCGGCCGCCGCCGGGTTTTCGCCGACCGCGCGCATCGCCAGACCATGGCGGGTGTGGAACATGACCCAGTGTGCCAGGGCGGGCAGCACCAGATAGATGAGGTAGATCGGCAGGTTCTGTCCGAAGAAGGCCGGCCCGATGATCGGCAGGGAGGACAGGCCGGGGACGGGCACGCGGCCGAAGGTGGCGGGTGAGGGCACGCCCGCGTAATCATGGCCGATGCTGGCCGACAAGCCGAGGCCGAGAAAGGTGATGGCCAGGCCGCACAGCACCTGGTTGGCGCGGACGATGACGGTGGCGAAGGCGAAGAGCATGCCGCCGGTCGCCCCCGCCATGGTCGCGGCCAGCAGGCCCAGCCAGGGGTTGGGGGTGGCGACTACGGTGATGATGGCGATGACCGCGCCCAGCGACATCAGCCCCTCGACGCCGAGATTGGTGACGCCCACGCGCTCGGCCAGGACTTCGCCCAGGGCGGCCAGGGCCAGGACGCCGCCGGCGAGGACGGCGGTGGAGAGCATGCCGGTCAGGAGTGCGATCATGGCCGGGCCTCCTTGCCGACGGTGATGGGGCCGACAGTAGCGGGGCGGACCGTCACGGGTTGGTAGTGCGCCAGTTCGTCGGCGATGGCGATCATGAACAGTACCAGTCCGGTGATGGCCAGCACGGTCGAGCCGGTCAGTTGCTGGGTTTGCAGCACGATGCCGGCATTGAGGATAAAGGCCATCAGCAGGGCGGCGGGCAGCACGTTGAGGCAGGACCCGCGTGCCAGAACCGCGACCACGATACCGAAATAGCCGAAATTGTTGGCCAGCCCGCCTTGCAGCCGGTGCACGGTGCCGGCGACTTCGAACACGCCCGCCAGGGCGGCCAGGCCGCCGGACAGCAGCATGACGCCCAGGATGCGGGCGCGCACCGGGATGCCGGCGTAGCGGGCGGCCTGCTCGTTCGCGCCGCCGATGGTGATCTGGTAGCCCCAGCGCGTGCGGGTGGTCAGCCAGGCCAGGGCGAGCACGATGACCAGCGCGATCGGGAAGCCCCAATGGACCACGCCCCAGATTTCGGGAATGCGTACCGGCAGGCGCCCGGTCGAGGCCAGCGCGCCGGTGACGCGGTCATGCCACGGGCCGACCGCCAGGTAGGTGGTGAGCAGGCCTGCGACGAAATTGAGCAGCAGGGTGGTGATGATCTCGTTGACGCCGGCATAGGCGCGGGCCAGGGCGGGGACCAGAATCCAGCCCATGCCGCAGGCGATGCCGCTGGCCGCCATCAGTGGCAGCACCAGCCACGCGGGACCGGGCAGGAACAGGCCGACCGCCGTGGCGCCGATGGCGCCGGCGTAAAACTGGCCCTCGGCGCCGATATTCCATACGCCGATCCGCCCGGTGACGGTGACGGCCGCGCCGGTCAGCAGCAGGGGGGTGAGGAACAGGGCGAGGTCTTCCAGCCCGAAGCGCGAGCCCACGGTGGAACGGACCACCAGGTCGGCCAGCAGGCGGGGGTCACGGCCCGAGAGCGCGAGGAACAGGGTGGTGATCGCCAGCGCGGTGACGACGGCACCCGCGCGCCAGGCCAGCCGGCGGGCCGGCGTGACGGTGGGTTGGCGTTGCAGCGTGCCGGCCATCAGGCTTGTCCTCCGTCCTGTGTCGAGCCGCCATGTGGGGCGCCGTTATGGGCCGAGCGGCCGCCCATCAGCAGGCCGATCGTTTCCATGTCCGCCGTCGCGGCGTCGATCGTGGCCATCAGCCGGCCGTGGAACAGTACGCCGATGCGGTCGGCGACGTTCAGGAGTTCCTCCAGGTCCTCTGAGACCAGGACTACCGCCACGCCCTGGTCGCGCAGTTCTGTCAGGTAGCGCAGGACGGTGGCGATGGCGCCGATATCGAGCCCCCGGCTGGGGTAGGCTGCGACCAGCACCCGGCTGGCGATGCGGATCTCGCGCCTTGCCACCAGCCTTTGCTGGTTGCCGCCGGACAGGTTGCGGATGGGGGTGGCGAGGTCGGGCACCCTGACCTCGGCGGCTTCGACGATGGTCTGGGCCAGATGGTTGGCGGCGGTATGGTCGTAGAGGCCGTGGCGGCCGATCGGCGGGCGGTCATATTCGCGCAGCGCCATGTTGTCGGTGATGTCCAGCGCGGGGGCTAGGCCGCTGCGCAGGCGGTCTTCGGGGATGTGGCCGATGCCGGCGCGGGCGAAGGCGGCGGGGTCGGCCAGGGGGGCCGGGGTACCGTCGAGCAGGATTTCGCCCGCCGACAGGGGCATCATGCCGGTGAGGACCTGCGTGAGTTCGCGCTGGCCGTTGCCGGCGACGCCGGCGATGCCGAGGATTTCGCCACCATGCAGGTCCAGCGTGACGTCGCGCAGGGTTTCCACGCCGCGCGGGTCGCGGCAGGTGGCGCCGCGCAGGCTGAGGACCGGGGTGGGGGCGATGGGGGTGGCGCCGGGGGCACGGGCGCGCAGGTCGCGGCGGACGATCTCGCGTCCGACCATGGTGGTGGCGAGGCCGGCGGCGGTGCAGTCCGCCGTGCGGTAGGTGCCGACATTGCGGCCGGCGCGCAGGATGCTGATGCGGTCGGAGATGTCGATGACCTCGTCCAGCTTGTGGCTGATCAGGATCACGGCATTGCCCTGCGCGCGGAAGGCGCGCAGGGCGCGGAACAGGTCGCGCGTTTCGGCCGGGGTGAGCACCGCCGTCGGCTCGTCGAGGATCAGCAGGCGGGCCTGGCGGGCGAGGACGCGGAGGATTTCCACCCGCTGCTGCTCGCCGGCCGACAGGTCGGCCACGATGGCGTCGGGGCGGACGGAGAAGCCGAACCGCTCCGACAGCGCACGGGTGCGGGTTTCCAGCACCTTCGACGAGGCCAGGAAAGGGGTGTCGCGCCAGCCCAGATGGATGTTCTCGGCCACCGTGAAGGCCGGGACCAGCTTGAAGTGCTGGTGGACCATGCCGATGCCGGCGCGGATGGCGTCCTGCGGAGCCGCGAAAACCTGGCCGTAGCCGTCGAGGATGATCTCGCCGCCGTCGGGCTGGTAGATGCCGGTCACCACGTTCATCAGCGTGGACTTGCCGGCACCGTTTTCGCCCAGCAGGGCGTGGATCTCGCCCGGTGCGATGTCCAGGCTGACATCCTGATTGGCGATCACGCCGGGGAAATATTTGCAGATGCCCTGCAATTGCAGGATCGGGGGGGTGCCGGGGGGGATCGGCGGTGGCCCGTCGTTTCGGGCATGCAGCAGGTCAGTCAAGGCCGGTGACTCCTTCGACCGCCCAGTCCCACTGATAGATCCGGGCATCGTCCATGACCTCGCCCGCCGGCACGCGCAGGCGGCCGGCGGCGTCGCGGATCGGGCCGCGAAACGGGTTGTAGCCGGCCATGATCCGCGTGCGCATGGCATCGGCCTGGGCTGCGATTTCGGGCGGTACGGTGCGGCCCCACGGGGCGCGGTCCACGCCGTTGCCCAATGTGAGGAAGTGGCCCTGGGGCTGCCAGGTGCCGGCCAGACGGGCGCGGACCTGGGAGACGTAGTAATCGCGGAAATCGAGCGTGACGGAACTGACATAGGCTTCGGGGCCGTACTGGCGCATGTCGGTGTTCCACATCGCGGCCTTGATGCCGCGCTGTTCGGCCACGCGCAGATAGGCCGGTTCGTCCATGATGCCGCACAGGAAATCGCAGCCATTCTCGGCCAGCGCGGTGCCGGCCTGGGTGGCCGCCTGCGGGTCGAACCACGCGTTGATCGAAATCGCCTGCACCGTGACCGCCGGGTTGACCGAACGGGCGCCCAGCAGCACCGCGTTGGTGCCGGCATAGACCGACGGGATGGGGAACGAGCCGATGAAGCCGATCTTGTTGGTGCGCGTCATCAGTCCGGCCGCGATGCCGATGACGTAGCTGGCATACCAGTGGGTGATGTAATACCAGCCCAGATTGCCGCTGACGGCGTGGCCGTCGCATTCCATGAAGGCGACGTCGGGCGCGCGGTCGGAGACGTCGCGGATGAAATCGCCGTAGTTGGAGGTGGCGATGACCATCTGCGCGCCCTCGGCCACGAACTGGCGGAAGATGCGGGTGGCGTCGGCCGAGTAGGGCACGCTTTCGACATAGATCGTGCGCAGGTTGGGGAAGGCCTTGCGCACGGCCTGGACGCCCTGATTGTGCATCATCGTCCAGCCGCCGTCGGTGACCGGGCTGGTATGGCCGAAGGCGACCAGCGCGTCGGCCTCGGCGATCGGGGGCAGGAGACGGGGCTGTGCCCGCAGGCCGGGTGGACGCAGGAACCCGCTGCCGGCCGCTCCGGCGGCCAGGCCCAGCATATGTCGTCGTGATGTTAGAAGCCGTCTGTTCGGCGCGTGCGTGGTCATACCTGACCCGGAATGGTCATGATTCCGCTTTCCCCTCTCGATGCTCGCCCGCACCGGTCCCACCCGATGCTGGCGTTTCCCCCCGGAAACGGGTCGCCTCCTGTTCTACAGGCCGGCCAGTTCGCTGGCGTGGGCGCGGGTGATGCCGTGCCGGGCCAGGTCCTGCCATGTCGCCTGCGGATCGGAGCCGACCGCGCGGCATGCATCTTCGACCACGATCGTCTCGAAACCAAGGGCCTTTGCGTCGATGGCGGTGAAGCGCACGCAATAATCCAGGGCCAGTCCGGCGATGAAGACGCGGTTTATGCCCAGTCCCGCCAGCCACGAATCCAGGCCGGTGCGGGTGGCGCGGTCGTTGTCCATGAAGGCCGAATAGCTGTCGATATCCGGGTCTCGGCCCTTGCGAATCACCATGCTGATTCGCGACTGGTGCAGGGCGGCTGTTATTGCCGCGCCGTGGGTGCCTGCCACGCAATGGTCGGGCCAGTGATCGGTCGTGGCTTTCCGCCCGTGGGTGCTGGCGAAGGAGATGTGGCCGTGGGGATGCCAGTCCTGACTGGCGGCCTGCTGGCCGAAGGGCAGGAGGGTCAGGTGATTGATGACCGGGATGACCGCGTCGCCCTGCGGGACCGCCAGCGCGCCGCCGGGCAGGAAATCGTTCTGGAGGTCGATGATCAGCAGCGCATCGTGGGATGTGACATGGATCATGGCGTCTCTCCGTTCGGTACGGTTTCGGAACAGGGATGGCACGTTTCGGGCGGTCGGGCTATCGGGGATTCGGGGGCAGGACGGAGGGTGGCATGAGCCGGTGGGAGCGGATGCGCCTGGAACTGGATGGATGCGCCGCGGTGGAGGCCATCGTGGGCTTTGCCCATGAGCGCGCGGCGCTGATGGCGCTGGAGTGCGCGGTGGTGGAGAGAGGGCCGGCGCGGGTGGTGCTTGACGTGGCGGGGCCGGAGCCGCTGGTCGGCGCTTTCGAGATGGCATGCAGTCTGGGGCCGGCGGAGTGCCTGGTGCCGGTGGTGCGCTGCCTGCCGCTGGCGGGGGATGACGGGGTTCAGGGGGAGACGGGACATGAGCGTGACGGGTGATGGCGGGTGGTATCCGCTGATGTTGTCGGCGGATCTGGAGCCTGGCACGGCGGCCGGCAGCACCATGCTGGGGCGCGACCTGGCGGTGTGGCGCGACGGGCTGGGGCAGGCGCATGTGTGGGACGATCGGTGCCCGCATCGGGGGATGCGGTTGAGCCTGGGGTTCGTGCGTGAGGGGGCGCTTGCCTGCCTGTATCATGGCTGGCGCTTCGGGGCGGATGGACGTTGCGTGCATATTCCGGCGCACCCCGATCTGTCGCCTCCGGGGACGATCCGGGCGGCGCCGCTGCGGGTTGCGGAGTGTTGGGGGCTGATCTGGGCTGCCGCTACAGATGAGAGCGGTACGTTGCCGGAGGATGATCCGGCGCTGGCTGCTGTGCCGTGGGTGCCGGTACGGTCGTTGCGGATCGAGGCGCCGTGGCAGGGTGTGGCGGGTGCGATCGGGCTGCCGGAGGGGGAACTGGCTGCGGTGCTGGACCGTGATGTGGACGGGCGGGTACTGGCGGCGCTGCTGCCGGTTGGCGAGGGCGCGTGCATGCTGCACCTGCTGGCGGCGGAACCGGCGGAGGTGGCGCGCCTGCATGATCTGGCCGATTGGGGGCAGGATGTGCGGGCGCGGGCGGAGGAGCGGGCCGGGCAGGTCTTTCTGTCGGGAGCAGTGGCATGAGCGCGTTGGTGCTGTACGACGACGAACTGGACGAGGATTGCTATCGGGCCCGGCTGTTTCTGTCGTTTCTGGGGTTGCAGGCGCGTCGGGTCGTGGTCGATGTCGTGCCCGGTGGCGAGCAGGACAGCGCGGCTTTTCGGGCGGTTTCGCCGGCCGGGGTGCTGCCGGTGCTGCGCATCGAGGGACAGGCGGTCTGCGGCGCGGAGGCCGTGTTGCTGGCGCTGGCGCATGGACGGGCGGAATGGTTGCCTGAGGGGGCTGTCGATTTTGCGCGGGTTGCGCACTGGTTGCAGTTTGCCGGTGGGCCATTGCGCGCGGCCGTGCTGATGCGGCGGGCCAGTCTGTTCGCAGGGGCAGGAGACGAACAGTCCGCCCGGCGGCGGGCGGCGGTGGCGGCGTTGCGGATCGTGGAGGACCATCTGGCCCATCGGCGGCTGGATGGGGGACTGTGGGTGGTGGGCGAGGGGCCCACGGTGGCCGATATCGCGTTGTTCCCCACCGTCGCGCTGTGTCGCGACTGGGGAGAGGAGCATTCCGCCTACCCGGCGCTGCGGCGCTGGGTGCGGGCGGTGCGGGCGCTGCCGGGCTTCGTGACCATGCCCGGCATTCCCGATTACGGCTGATCGGTTTCCGGGCGGCGGGGACGGCGCGTGACCAGGAGCTGGTTGATGCGGAAGCCTTCGACGTCCACGACCTCGAATAGGAAGTTGGCGGCTTCGACCTTGTCGGCCTTGCGCGCCATGCGGCGCAGGCGGTGCATGACGAAGCCGCCGATCGTATCGAAATTGTGGCTGTCGGGCAGGTCCGGGACGCCGAGTTCGCGGATCACGTCGCCGATCGGGGCGGCGCCGTCGATCAGCCAGGAGTTTTCGTCGCGGCGGACGATGGCCTGTTCCTCGAACGGGTTGGCCAGGCCGTCCATCAGCGCGCCCATGATGTCCTTGAAGGTGATCAGCCCGACCACAAGGCCGTATTCGTTGACGATCAGGGCGAAACCGGCGCCGTGGGTGTCGAACTGGGCCAGCGTATCCCACAGGTTGAGCGTATCGGGGAGCGAAAGCACGTCGCGCCGCATGCGGGTGATCTGCTTGGCCACCGGCAGGATGGTTGCCGTGGGGTCCACGTCCTCGGGCTTTTCCACCACGGCGGCCAGGACGTCCTCGGCGCGGATCGAGCCGATGACGTTGTCCAGCCCGCCATTGCAGAGCGGATAGCGGGAATAGGGCTTGGCCCGCACCTTGTCGCGCTGGCTTTCGGCACTTTCCTGCATGTCGAGGAACACGATCTCGTCGCGCGGGGTCATGGCCGAGGTGACCGAACGGTCCTGCAGGCCGAGGACGTTCTGGATCATCTGGTGTTCCTGCTCCAGCAGGACGCCCGAGGCGGTGCCGGCGGCGAGGATGGCGCGCAAATCTTCCGGTGTTACCGGCTCGACGGCCGAGGCGGCCGGGATTTTGAGTGCGCGCAGGATGACGTCGGACATCTTGGAGAAGATCCAGACGAACGGGTACAGCACCTTCAGCGCGATGGCGGGGAACCAGCCGATGCTGAGTGCCACGCGGTCGGGCGCGTTCATGGCGATGCGCTTGGGCAGCAGGTCGGCGAACAGCACGAACAGGCCCGTGATCAGCACGAACGACAGGGTGGAGGCGACATGTCCGGCGACAGCCTCTTCCAGCCCGGCGTGGCGCAGGATGTCGGCAAGCGGCGGGGTGACCATGTCGCTGCTGATCACGCCGCCCAGCACGCCGACGGCGTTGAGGCAGATCTGGAGCACTGTGACCACCTGGCCGCTGTTGCGGCGCAGGCGGAGGAAATTGACCGCCCGGCTGTCGCCGGCCTCGGCCCGCGTGCGCAGGCGCACCTCGCGTGCCGCTGCGAACGAGATCTCGGACAGGGCGATCAGGATGCTGAACCCGATCAGGATGACGACCGCGACCAGTCCGGCCAGCAGCATCATGGCCGTGCCTCCGCCCGTGCGGCGAGGCCGGGGCAGGGTGCGGGGAGGGCTGCGGGACGGCGGATGGGGGCCGGGTGCCCCTGGGCGGGATGGGTCATGAGGCGGGCAATCTAGCGCATCCGCGCGCCTTTCGGCCAGCCGGATGAATATTGGGGGTATCTGCGGGGTGAAGATCACGAATTTGACAAGTCGACATTCACTGCGATGCTGTCGCGCTTCCTCAACTTGGAGTGTCGGTGTTGATGAAGAGGGTGGTGGCGGTTCGGATTGTGCGGGTCTGTTCGGCGGTGATCGGCCTGTTGGCCTGCGGTGTGTCGGGGGCGGCATGGGCCGGGGCGCCCGATGCCGTGTCTTCGATAGAGGTCGATGCGTCCGTGGGCGGAACGCCGTTCCGCCATAGCTGGGAGCAGGCGTTCGGTTCGGACCGTGCCGACATGGCGCTGACGGAGAGTTACCTGCGGAACGCGGACCGGACGCGGGAGGCGACCGGTTTCCGGTATGTGCGGTTCCACGGCATCTTCGACGACACGATGGCCATCATGGCGCCGGATGGGGCGGGCCGTATGCATTACAATTTCCGCAAGGTCGATGCCGTGTATGACGGCCTGCTGGCACATCATATCCGGCCGCTGGTCGAGCTGTCGTTCATGCCCAGCGCCATCGGCAGTGACGTTCTGCGTCGCGACGGGGGGCTGGAGCCGCTGGTGAAGTGGAAGGCGGACGATCCGGCGAAACCCATTACGGACTATAGCGGCGGGACGCTGTGGTATCGGGCCAATGTGACGCCTCCGGCGCATATGGCGGACTGGAATGCGCTGATCCGCGCCTTCGTGGAGCATCTGGAACAGCGTTATGGCGCCGAGGAAGTTCGGCAATGGCCTTTCGAAGTCTGGAACGAACCCGATCAGGCAACCTGGGTGGGGCAGCCCCGGATGGAGAGCTATTTCGCGCTTTATGACAATACCGCCCGGACCATCAAGGCGGTCGACCCGGCGTTGCGGGTCGGTGGGCCTGCGACGGGGGCCATCCACTGGGTCGGGGATTTCGTCGAGCATGTCACGCGGGAGCATGTGCCGGTCGATTTCGTCTCGACGCATATCTATGCCAACGATCCGCCCGATCTGCTCCGGTTGCCGAAATCGCCGGACAATACGGGGAATACTGTCTGCGACGCGACGCGGACGGCGCGGCGGGTGATCGATCGGTCGGGGCACCGGGACCTGCCGCTGTATATCACCGAATTCGGGGCGGATTGGGATATTCATAACGGCAGCGCGGACCGCCCATGGATCGCACCGTGGATTGCGCAGACGGTGCATGATTGTGACGGGCTGGCACCGATCATGTCCTACTGGACGTTCTCGGACGATTTCGAGGAGCAGGGGGTGATCGCCAACGAATTGCCAGGTGCATATGGGCTGCTGACGACCCACGGCATTGCCAAGCCGGCGTTCAATGCCTTTGCGCTGCTGCATCGTCTGGGAGAGCGGCGGTTGCCGGCCGGATCAGGCGGTGACGATGTGCTGGCGACGCGCCGGAAGGATGGGGCGATTGCTGTCGCGCTGTGGAACGGCGATCGGGAGCAGGGGCGGGAGCGTCATCTGGCCTTCAAGGGTGTGGGGTCGGTCAAAGGGGCGACGGTGGTCGTGATCGATCGCAGCCATGGCACGCCTGCCGCGTTGTTCGAAGCCATGGGGCGGCCGGTTTCGCCCACGCGCCAGCAGGCTGATGCGTTGATTGCCGCCGCCCGTCTGCCCGCGCCGCAGCCGGCGATTTGTGCGCAGGCGAACCGGTGTGACATCCGGCTGCCGCCCGAAAGTCTGGCTTTGTTGCTGGTGCCGGGTTCGCCCCAATGACATGGGGCGGGTGCCGTAAGACAGGATGGTGTTGATGCGCTCTTTTCTTTTCCCGTTGTTCCTGACCGTTCCCGTTGCCGCGTTGGCGGCACCGCCTCCGGTTGCGGTGATTGCCGATCCGCCTGCTGACAGGCTGCATCCGGCGGCGATGGCGGCATTCGTGATCCCTGCGCAGGATGGCGCGCTGAATGCCGTGATGTATCGCGCGGCCGGGGTGGGGCCGCATCCGACGCTTCTGCTGCTTCATGGCTTTCCGGGGAACGAGCAGAATCTCGATCTGGCGCAGGCGGCGCGGCGGGCGGGGTGGAATGTGCTGACATTCCATTATCGTGGTTCGTGGGGAAGCCCGGGTCGCTTCTCGTTCGCCAATTGCCTGCAGGATGGGGCGACCGCGCTGGCTTATCTGCGTCGGCCGGACGTGGTGGCCCGGTTCGGGATCGATCCGTCCCGTATCGCGGTGGCCGGACATAGCATGGGCGGCATGGTGGCGGCGCGGGTCGGTGCGGATGATGCGGGTGTGATCGGGACGTTCCTGATCGATCCTGCTGATTTTGCTGCGATCGGGCGTGGGTTTGTCGATCCGAAGAAGCGGGAGGCGTTTCTGCTGGGCGAGGTGCGTGGCGACATGCCGCCGCTGGCCGGCACCAGCGAAGAGGCGATCATGACCGAGACGGCGCATGCCGGGCGGCCGCTGGACCTGGTCGCCGCCATGCCGGCGCTGGCGGCGCGGCCGCTGGCGTTGATCGGGGCGACGCGGGGGATCGGGGCGATGGCCGAGGCGGCCGCGCGCCGGGCACGGGAGGCCGGTGCCCGGCATCTCGATGCCGAGACGTTCGAGACCGATCATAGTTTTTCCGATGCGCGGATTGCTCTGGCCGGCAGGTTGGTGACGTGGCTGGCGCAGTTCCGGCAGTGACGTCCGTTGTCCCCCACGCAGTGCGTGGATCGGGACGGGTGGTCTACGCTTCCTGTTCTCGCTCGCCGGGTTTGTCGAATGTGCTGTAGCCGAGTTGGGGCGTTTTGCGGGCTTGCGAGCCGCTGTTCACGATGCTCCGGCCGGTCTTATCGCGACCCTGAGTGAACTATGACCGTGAATGTATTTTTTGCCTGTTGTGCCATTATGGCTGATCGTTTGGTCTGGGTGCGAGGTTCATGATGTGTTGGCAGGTCGGCCTATGAGAGAAGGCGTGCGGGGGGCTGCCGGGGTGGCGGGGGCAGGGCAACTGCCGGCCGTTGGGTGGGGGATCGTGGGAACCGGTACGATTGCCGGGCATTTTGCCGAGGATATAGGCCACGCGCGCGGGGCGTATCTGGCGGCGGTTTCGTCACGTTCGGTCGAGAGGGCCGCGGCATTCACGGCGCGTCATGGCGGCAGGCCGTTTGGCGATATCGAGGCGCTGGTGCGGGAACCGGCGGTGCAGGCTGTTTATATCGCCTCCCCCAACGCCACGCATTTCGACATGGCACGGGCCGTCATGGCGGCGGGCAAGGCCGTGCTGGTTGAAAAGCCCCTTGTCTGCACAGCCGAAGATGCGGAACGCCTGGCGGCGTTGGCGGTGCAACACGGTACGTTCTGCATGGAGGGCATGTGGTCGCGCTTTCTGCCGGTTGTGGACCTGGCAGAGGAGAAGATTCGCTCGGGATCGATCGGAACCGTAAAGCGCATCCGTGCCGAACTGGCCTTTGCCCACCCGTATGATCCTGACAGCCGGTTTTTCGATCCCGCACAGGGTGGGGGGGCGTTGCTGGACCTGGGGGTGTATCTGGTCTCGCTCTCCCAGGCGCTGATGGGGCGTCCGGACCGGGTGCAGGGGGGCTGGCGGGCCGCGCCGAGCGGCGTGGACATGACGGCTGAGATCGTGCTGGGGTTTGGTGCGGTGGAAGCGCATCTGGCCTGCGGATTCGATCGTGACGGCACCAATCTGTTCATGATCGAAGGCAGCAGGGGGACGCTGGTGTTGCAGCCCCATTTCATTTCCAGCCGGCAGCTTCTGGCGGTGGGGCGTATTCCTGCGTGGGGGCTGTCCATGCTGCCGGGCGGGTCCGCGCCGTTGCGGCTGTTTTCGAAAGTGGCCAAGAGGAGCTGGCTGCCGGGCGTGCGCCGGTATGATTGTGCTTTTGACGGTTATGGCCTGCAATTTGAAATCGAAGCGGCAAGCCGGGTCGTGGCCCAGGGACAGACGGCATCTTCCGTCATGCCGCTGGCGGACAGTATCGAGACCTTGCGGATCATCGAGCAGGTACGTGCCCGTCCCCCGGCCTGAAGGGGACGGCCCGCAGCATCAGGGCAGGTTCTTGACGGTATGATCGTGCAGCCCGCTGCTGAGGGCCAGGATGACTTCCGTCAGATGCAGGGAGACCCGACCCGAGAACAGGGGAGTCTGGCCTGAACGGATGGCTTCCGCCTGAACCTGGATGCCGCGTGCGAAGTCGATTTTGGACGGGTAGGGGGGAACCTGCGTGGCCGGCTTGCCCTTGGGGTAACGGATGGTCTGCCCGCGATAGAAGCGAATGGGCAGCTTGTGGCCCAGCTTGTTTTCCAGACCGTCGGTCAGGATATCCAGCAGGCCGCGGCGGTAGTTGCGTAGCAGGTGGATGGCCGAGCGGTTATCCCACAGATCGCGCACGGTCAGGCTGCCATTTTCCCCGAGGATGGTCAGGGAGCGATCTCGGGGGGCGGCGAGACCGCTTGTGAGGCGTGCGACCATACCGGAGCGGAAGGTGAGGCAGCCGACGGAAAAATCCGGCCCCAGCGGATGGTTGCCGATGCCCTTGTCGCGGAAGGTGAGGGCGGAATATGCCGCGACATGTTCGATCGGGCCGAAAAGCCCATACAGCCAACTGAGTGCGTAGCCCGCATGTTCGAGCGTGCAGCCCACTTCGAATTCATGCAGGCCGGGCCATGGTGCGCCCGAACGGCTGCGCCATTGCTGCCAGTTGCCGCGGAAGACCGGGCCGTCGTCCATTTCGGCATAGACCAGGTTGGGACGGCCGATCTCGCCCTTTTCCATCAGGCTGCGTGCCAGGGTGAAGGCGTCGCTCAGGCCGTTGGCGGGGGCGCCGCAGAGGATGAGATTTTTCTGTTCGGCAAGATGGGCCAGTGTCTCGGCCTCTTCCACGGACAGGGCCATGGGCTTTTCGCAATAGACGTGCTTGCCTGCGTTCAGTGCGGCCTGATTGACGGTGAAATGACTTTCGGGTGTCGTGAGATTGACGACAATATCCACCGTCTTGTCGTTGAGCAGTTCATCCAGCCCGTCGTAGGCCGTGACCGTATAGAAGGAGCAGAACTGGCGTAACCTTTTCGGGTCGCGATCCCATACGCCTTTCAGGCGCAGTTCGGGATAGTTCTGCAAGGTGGTCATATAATAATCAGCGACGTACCCTGTTCCGACAAAGGCGATGTTGGTCATGATGTTCCTGCTGGCCATGGTGAAGCGGTATCGGGCTGGTATTTGCAATGAATACCAGACGAAAACCGCTTCGCCTACGGTTGTACTTGCCTAGGCCTGTGGCAGGCCGGCGAGTTCGCGCCAGCCGGGTTCGTCGAGCGTGTCCAGGCCGAGTTCGGCGGCCTTGCGGGCCTTGGAGCCGGCGTCGGTGCCCAGGACGACGAGGTCGGTCTTCTTCGAGACGCTGTCGGTGACGCGGGCGCCCAGGCGTTCGGCGATGGCCTTGGCTTCGGGGCGGGTCATGGTCGTCAGCGTGCCGGTGAAGACGATTGTCTTGCCTGACAGGGTGCCTTCGCTCTGCGGGGCCTCGTCCTCGATCGTCGTGAGCATGGCCGTGAGATCGTCGAGGGTGGCGAGATTGTGGGATTCCACGAAGAACGATGCGAGTTCGTCGGCGATCGCGCTGCCGATGCCGGTGATGGAGCCCAGTGCGAGGCGGGCGTCGGAGCCGATGGTGGTGGCGGCCAGCATCTGCGCGCGCCAGTTGGCGTAGGAGCCGTAATGGCGGGCCAGCAGGCGGGCGTTGCTGGAGCCGATGCGGCGGATGCCCAGCGCATAGATGAAGCGGGCCAGCGGGACGGTCTGGCGGGCGCGGATGGCGGCGGTGAGGTTGCGGGCGGAAAGCTCGCCCCAGCCTTCGCGCCTGGCGATGTCTTCCTCGTGGTTCGGAAGACGGAAGATATCGGCGGGCGTTTTCAGAAGTCCGTCCGCGTGGAATTCGGTGATCGTGCGTTCGCCCAGGCCGTCGATGTCGAAGGCGTCGCGGGAGACGAAATGGATCAGCCGTTCCACGACCTGCGCTGGGCAGGTCAGGCCGCCGGTGCAGCGCCAGACGACCTCGCCGGGCGGGCGCTCGGCATGGGCGTGGCAGATGGGGCAGGTGTGGGGGAAAGCGAAGGGCTCGCCGCGCGGCGGGTCGCCCTCCTTGCGCGGGACCACGCCGAGGATCTGAGGGATGACGTCGCCCGCGCGCTGGATCTGCACCAGGTCGCCCGCGCGGACATCCTTGCGCTGGATTTCGTCTTCGTTATGCAGCGTGGCGCGGGTGACGATGACGCCGCCGACATTCACCGGCTCCAGGATCGCGACCGGGGTGAGGGCGCCGGTGCGGCCCACCTGGATGTCGATATGGGTGAGGCGGGTGATGGCCTGTTCGGCGGGGAATTTCCACGCGATGGCCCAGCGGGGGGCGCGGCCGACGAAGCCCAGGCGATCCTGCAAGGCGAGATCGTCGATTTTATAGACTACGCCGTCGATGTCGTATTCCAGGCCCGAGCGTTCGCGGGCGATGTCGTCCATGAAGGCTTCGGCTTCGGTTGCGCTTTCGACGATCTTCGACAGCGGGTTGACCGTGAAGCCCCAGTCGCGGAGCCGGTCGAGATACCGGGCGTGCGTATCGGCCACGCGCTCCGACGAGAAGCCCTGGGCGTAGGCGAACAGCGAGAGCGGGCGGCGGGCGGTGATGGTGGGGTCGAGCTGGCGCAGCGAGCCGGCTGCCGCGTTGCGCGGGTTGGCGAACAGTTTCTGGCCCGCGCTGGCCTGGGCCTCGTTGATCGCCAGGAAGGCGGGTTTGGAGAGGAAGACTTCGCCCCGGATTTCGATCAGGGCGGGGGCCGGGCCCTTGAGGGTGTGGGGCAGGTCCTTCAGCGTGCGCAGGTTGGCGGTCACGTCCTCGCCCTCGGTGCCGTCGCCGCGTGTGGTGCCGCGCACGAAGCGGCCATGTTCGTAGGTGAGGCTGATCGACAGGCCGTCGATCTTGGGTTCGGCGACGAAGCGCAGGGCGCGCGTCCTGTCCTCGTCCAGGCCGAGGAAACGGGCTGCGCGGGTCACGAAGGATTCGAATTCCTCGCGGTCGAACGCATTGTCCAGCGACAGCATGGGCACCAGATGGCGGTGCCGGCTAAAGGTGGGGGCGGGGGTGACGCCGACTTGCAGCGAGGGGCTGTCGGGGCGGCGCAGTCTGGGGAAGCGCGCCTCGATCGCGAGGTTGCGGCGGCGCAGCGAATCATATTCGGCGTCGGTGACGGCGGGGGCGTCGTGTTCGTAATAGGCGCGGTCGAGCCTGGGGAGCAGGTGGGCCAGGCGTTCCAGTTCGGCGGCGGCCTGGGCTGCTGTCAGGTCTGTGGGGTCGATTGCTGCGGAAACGGGGGTGTCGGCGCCGGGAGCGGGGGACATGGGGGCAATTACCCTTGCAGGAGGCTGTCGGCCGCCGCCCGCGCGGCCTCGGTGATGGTGTCGCCAGCCAGCATGCGGGCGATTTCCTCGCGGCGTTGCTCGGTCGATAACGGTTCGGCTCTTGTCTCGGTTCGGCCCTTGGCCACCGATTTGCTGATGCGCAGATGGGCGTTGCCACGGGCCGCGACCTGCGGGCTGTGGGTGACGACCAGCACCTGGACATCCTGCCCCACGCGCGACAGGCGCTCGCCAATGGCTGACGCGGTGGCGCCGCCGACGCCGGAATCGACTTCGTCGAACACCAGGGTGGGGACGGCGGAGCGGCCGGCCAGTACCACTTTCAGCGCCAGCATCAGGCGGGACAGTTCGCCGCCTGATGCGACCTTGGCCAACGGGCCGGGGGGCTGGCCGGGGTTGGCGGCGATCTGGAAGGCGGCCTGTTCGCGTCCGCGCGCGTTCCATGCCTCCGGCGGCAGGGCGGGCAGGGTGACGAAGAAGCGGGCGCGTTCCAGCCGCAGGGGCTTGAGTTCGGCGGTGACGGCGGTTTCCAGCCGGCGGGCGGTCTTCTCGCGCGCCGCCGACAGCAGGCCGGCGGCGCCTTCGAAGCGGGCGCGGCGTTCGCGGACCAGTTGTTCCAGCGCGCCGATGCGGACATTGCCGGAATCCAGCGCCGCCAGCCGGTCGCCCAGCGCCGTGAGCAGGCCCGGCAGTTCGGGCACCGAGACGCCGTGCTTGCGGGCCGCCGCGCGCAGGGCGAACAGGCGTTCCTCGGTCTGTTCCAGCAGGCGGGGGTCGGAATCGGCTTCGGCGGCGAGGCGGGAGAGCAGGGTTTCGGCCTCGCCCAGGGCTTCTTCGGCGCGTTCGAGTGCCGACAGGGCCTCGTGCGCCAGTCGATCGGCGCCGTCGGGCGTGCTGGTGTCGCCGGGTGCGGGGAGCAGGCGTTGCAGGGTGCGGCTGGCGCCGCGCAATGCGGCGGCGGGGCCGGAGGAGCGGCGGTCACGCGGCGAGAGTTCGGACAGGGCGGCGGCGATGGCCTCGCCGCGCCGTTCGCCCTGTTGCAGGCTCTGGCGCATGCCGGCCAGTTGGGTTTCCTCGTCCTCCTGCGGGGCGAGGGTGGAGAGGTCTTCGACCGACTGGCGCAGCCATTCTTCCTCGCGCGCAGCACTTTCCATCGTGGCGCGGGCGGCGGCCAGTTCGGCCGTGGCGGCCATCCACGCACGGTAGGCGGCGGCGGTGTCGGCCCGCAGGTCGGCGGGGACGCCGAAGGAGTCCAGCAGGTCGAGATGGGTGCCCTGATCGGCCAGGCCCATCTGTTCGTGCTGGCCCTGGATTTCGACCAGCAGGGAGGCCGCGCGGCGCAGCAGGCTTACGCCCACGGGCTGGTCGTTGATATAGGCGCGCGACCGGCCGTCCACGGTGACGATCCGGCGGACGACCAGGGGTTCGCGCGGGTCGTCGATGACGATTCCCTGTTCGGCCAGTTGGGCGGGGAGCGGGTGGTCGGCCGCCAGTTCGAAACAGGCGGTGACGCTGGCCTGCTCGGCGCCGGCCCGCACCAGCCCGGCGCTGGCGCGTTCGCCCAGCGTCAGGCCCAGGCTGTCGAGGAGGATCGACTTGCCGGCCCCGGTCTCGCCCGTCAGCACGGTGAGGCCGGGGGCGAACGGCAGGTCCAGCCGTTCGATCAGTACGACGTCGCGGATCGAGAGATGGGTCAGCATCGGGTTGCCCCGTATGGCGCGAGGAAGGCCCCCGCGCCCGTCAGAAGACGGAGTGCCATACGCGCGAGAAGAAACCGCGTCGGGCACGGACCTCGGATGGCGGCGGCGGGGCCTTGGCCAGCGGACTGGCACCGTCGGCATCGGCCGACTTCGCGGATGCTTTGCCGGAGCCGGTATGCGGCGCCGGGGTGTCGGCGGAGAGCAGGTGCTTGCTGCGCAGCGTATCGTATGCGTAGCGGTACCATTTGCTGCCCGGATAATTGTAGGACAGCACGGAGGCGGTGCGGCGTGCCTGGTCGGTCAGGCCCAGGTCGAGATAGACTTCGACCAGCCGTTCCAGCGCTTCGGGTACATGGTTGGTCGTCTGGAAGTCCTGCACCACGCGCTGGTAGCGGTTGACCGCAGAGTGATAGGACCGCTGCTGCTGGTAATAGCGGCCGACCAGCATTTCCTTGCCGGCCAGATGGTCGCGGCAGAGATCGACCTTGAGCTGGGCGTCACGCGCGTAGGGCGATTGCGGAAAGCGGGTGATGACCTCTTCCAGCGCGTTCATCGCCTCGATCGTGCCTTGCTGGTCGCGCTGCACCTCGGCGACCTGCTCGTAATAGCAGAGCGCGCGCAGGTAGAACGCGTAGGCGGCATCGGGGCTGGTGGGGTGCAGTTCGAGGAAGCGGTCGAGCTGCTGCACGGCCTCGGGGTATTTGTCTTGCAGGTAATAGGCGTAGCCCGCCATCAACTGCGCGTTCGCGACGTAGGCGGAATAGGGGTAGTTCTGTTGCAGAACGTCGAATTCCGCCGCCGACAGGGCGTAGCGCTGGTCGCGCAGGGCGTCGATGCCGTTATTGTAGAGCGTATCGACCGGAGGCACGTGCGATTCCAGGTCGTTGATCGTCTTCTTGTCGCCACTGCATGCCGCGAGCGACAGGATGACGGCGATCGAGGCGTATCGGGCGGCGCGACGGCCGGCCGAAGGGTCAACGGAATGGTTTCGAATGCTGCGCAGGGACATGCCGGCTCTTCCAGTTCGGTCTGCCTTATATCATGCGGCGGGCCGGGGTGAAGGCCACGGCGTCGTTTTCAATGCGATCCGGCCTGAATTTGGTCGATTGAGGGAGGGAGCGGCCTTGATGGCCGCACGCATGGCGGCATGGAAAATGCGCGCCGAATCGCCGCCGGCGCGCATTTTCCGATAGGGGTAGGGGGATCAGGCCGCGACGCGGAGGGGCTGGGGACGGAGCGTGCGCGTCTGAAAACGCCAATTGCCGGCCTCGGCGAACAGCGCCCGGAGCAGCCGGTTGTTCAGCGCGTGGCCGGATTTGTGGCCGGTGAAGACGCCGTTGATGGTGGCGCCGGCCAGATAGAGGTCGCCGACCGCATCGACCATCTTGTGGCGCACGAATTCGTCGGGGCGGCGCAGGCCGGCGGGGTTGAGGATCGCGGCGCCATCGACGACGACGGCATTGTCGAGCGAGCCGCCGCGCGCCAGGCCGGCGGCGTGCAGGGCCTCGATTTCCTGCCGCAGGGTGAACGTACGGCAATTCGCGATCTCGTCGCGGAAGCTCCGGCGGTCGAGCCGGGCGGTGAAGCTCTGTTCGCCGATGGCGGCGGCGGGGAAGGCGATGGACATGGCCAGAGCCAGTCCGGGCTCGCGCGCGGGCCGCAACTCGGCGAAGGCGTCGCCGTCGGTCACGCGGACGGGGCGCAGCACGTCGATCGCCGCGCGGGGGGCGGCCTGTTCGGCCAGCCCGGCGCAATCGAGCAGGAAGACGAAATCGGCCGCCGAACCGTCGAGCACCGGCAGTTCCGGCCCGTCGACGTCGATCAGCACATTGTCGACACCGGTGGCCGACAATGCGGCCATCAGGTGCTCGATGGTGGCGACGCGCAGGGCGGGGTTCGTCGGATCGCCGATGACGGTGGACAGCCGCGTGTCGACGACATGATCGAAGCGGCCGGGAATGGCGCGGCCGTCGAGATCGACGCGACGAAAGAGGATTCCGCTGTTTTCGGCCGCCGGATGAAGGGCCAGCCTGATCCGCAGGCCGGTATGCAGGCCGACGCCGACGCAGGAAATGCTCTGGCGGAGCGTGTGCTGGCGGGCGGCGCGCGTGGGGAGGGGACGGGCGGAAACGGTTTCGCCAGTCCGTGACGATTCCTGTTCCGACATCATCAGCATTCCGTCCATTCCAGTCCCCTGCCGTTATTTCCGCTGCTTCTTGCTTGGTCGTTACAGAACCGACAGCACGACAGCATGATCTGTAATCGTATGAAAGCGGGAGAGCGAGTCACTGTTTATTGCCGACTATTACGGCTTAACAAGTTGAAACAAAAAGAAAAAATAAAGTCACAAAATCGACGCGGTGGGAACCGGGACCGGTGATTCGAGTTACCGGCGGCCGGTTCGGAAGTTGGGGCGGGGAATGGGGAGGCGTGGCCGGAAAGGTGGGCTGGCGAGCGCGAGTTGTCCGTGAGGGTCGTGCGTGCCCGGCGTGTATTTGCGGGCCTTGTGGCGGAGCGGCCTTGATGGCCGTGGGCAACGACGCGCGGAAAGGTCGGGTCCGGAACGGGGGACCATGGCCGGAAATGTGGGCTGGTGAGCGAGAGCGGCCCGTCAGGGCCGCGGCCGGCGTTGTATTTTGAGCATCGCAGCGGAGCGGCCTTGATGGCTGTGAGCAGCGAAGCGCGGAAAGGTCGGGTCCGGAACGGGGGGACCATGGCCGGAAATGTGGGCTGGTGAGCGAGAGCGGCCCGTCAGGGCCGCGGCCGGCGTGTATTTTTGAGCATCGCAGCGGAGCGGCCTTGATGGCCGTGAGCAGCGAAGCGCAGAAAATGCGCGCCGGATCGCCACCAGCGCGCATTTCCGGCCATGGTCAGGGTTGGCGGCGTAGGAAGGCGGGAATATCCAGCCCGACTTCCTCACCCGAGGCCGGGCGGACCGTGGCGGCGGGTTCCTGTTCCGGCAGGGCGGGTTCGGCGCGCTGGGCATCCGCTGCCGGGGCGGGACGCCCGCCGCGCAGGACGCCGGTGACGATGTTGAACAGGCTGCCGCGCTGGGCTGCCGGCTGGGGCTCGGGCGCGCGGGGCTGCTCGGAGAACAGGGACGAGCGCGGGGACGGACGGGCGCCCTGATGCAGCGTCTGCTGCGGCATCGAATGGGGCGAGGGAGCCGCGACCGGCGGCGTGTTCATGAAATTCGGCGCCGGGTGACGGGCGGCGGCTTCGGCCTGGGCTTGCGCATGGGCCTGGGCTTCGGCGGCGGTGGGCTGTGCGGCGGCCGGGGCGGCGGCCTCGGCGGGCTGCGGGGGGGCGGCTTCGGTGGGCAGCGGCTCGGCCACGCGCGGCGGCGGGCTGTCGATACCCGTGGCGACGACCGAGACGCGGATGCGGCCGTTCAGCGTCTCGTCGATCGCCGAGCCGAAGATGATGTTCGCGTCGTCGGCCACTTCCTCGCGGATGCGGTTGGCGGCTTGATCGACCTCGTACAGCGTCATGTCGTCGCCGCCGGTGATGTTGATCAGCAGCCCGCGCGCGCCGGCCATGGAAGTATCTTCCAGCAGCGGGTTGGAGATCGCGTCCTCGGCGGCGGAAATGGCGCGGTTGTCGCCCTCGGCCTCGCCGGTGCCCATCATCGCCTTGCCCATTTCGGCCATGACGGTGCGGATATCGGCGAAATCGAGATTGACCAGGCCGGGGGCCATCATGAGGTCGGTGACGCCGCGCACGCCCATATACAGGACGTTGTCGGCCATCTTGAACGCATCCTTCCAGCTCGTCCGTTCGGTGGCGAGGCGGAACAGGTTCTGGTTGGGGATGACGATGAGCGTATCGACATATTGCTGAAGCTCGGCGATGCCGGCATCGGCCGATTTGGTGCGGCGGCCGCCTTCGAAGGTGAAGGGCTTGGTGACGACGCCCACGGTGAGGATGCCGCGCTCGCGCGCCATGCGCGCGATGACCGGCGCCGCGCCCGTGCCCGTGCCGCCGCCCATGCCGGCGGTGATGAACACCATGTGCGCGCCTTCGAGATGGCGCGCCAGTTCGTCGGCGGCTTCCTCGGCGGCGGCGCGGCCGATTTCAGGCTTGGCGCCGGCGCCAAGGCCCTGGGTGAGGTGCGGGCCAAGCTGGACGCGGCGATCGGCCTTGCTGTGGGACAATTGCTGCGCGTCGGTGTTGGCGACGACGAATTCCACCCCCTGGAGTTGCAGGTGGATCATGTTGTCGACAGCGTTGGTCCCGCCGCCGCCGACGCCGATCACGGTAATCCGCGGCGTGAAATCGGAGTGGCTCTGCTGCGGAATGCTGAGATTCAGGGTCATGGACGTCTCCCAGGACGAGTCGTTAGTGTCTCGATGCCGATTCGCGTGTAACATTTTAGGGGATATTCTGAATTATCTTCCTATACCCTGTCTCGTATGAATTCCACGACGCGGCGAACGAAACCGCGTGGCCGGGGCTCGGAAAAATCCATGTCGCCCAGTGCGCCGCCGCCGCCCGCCGCCCAGGCCAGCAGGCCGGCCGACGTTGCGAAGGAGGGCCAGGCCGCCGGGTCCTCGGGCAGCCCGCGAATGCCGTTCGGCCGGCCCAGTCGCACCTGGCGGTTGAGGATGCGCGCGGCCATGTTGCCCACGCCGTCGAGCAGCGACGCGCCGCCCGTGAGCACCACGCGCCCGTCGGTGGCGCGGCCGACGCCCGCCGATTCCAGCCGGTCGCGGACCATCTCCAGCGTTTCCTCGATTCGTGGCCGGATGATGGAAACCACCTTGGAGCGGGAAATCGTGACGAATTGATGTTCGTTGTCGCCGATGAGCTGCACCGGCAGGAGGTCCATGTCGTCGTCGGCCGAGAGTTCGGCCGAGCCATACATGGTCTTCAGCCATTCCGCGCTGTCGATCGAGGTGGACAGCACATGGGCGATGTCGCGGGTGACGTGCATGCCGCCGACTGGCAGGCAGGCGGTGTGCAGCAGGTGGCCCTCGCCGAAAATGGCGATCGAGGTGGTGCCGCCGCCCATGTCGACCACGGTGACGCCCAGTTCGCGCTCGTCTTCGTCCAGCACCGCCAGGCCCGAGGCGAGGGGGGCGGAGACCAGTTCCTCGATCTTGAGTTCGGCCCGTGAAAGCACGGTTTCCAGATTGCGCAGGGCGGTGGTCGAGGCGTCGATGACGTGCAGCCGCGAGGTGAGCTGGTCGCACAGATGGCCGCGCGGATCGGGGACGCCGGCGGTTTCGTCCACCGAGAAATCCAGCGGGATGGTGTGGATGGTCGAACGGCCTTCGGACATTGCCCGCATCTGGCCTTCGGTGACCACGCGCCGGACGTCCGAAGCCGTGATCTCGCGCCCGCCGACCGGCCAGCGGACATTGAACAGCCGGCTTTCCGGGTGGCCGCAGGACAGGTTGACATAGACGCGGTCCAGCCGGCGCTCGGCGGCGTCCTCGGCCTGGCCGACGGCGGCGCGGATCGCGGCCTCGGCCTCGTGCAGGTTGACGATGCCGCCGCTGCGCACGCCGTGCGAGCGGCGCCAGCCATGGCCCAGCACGCGCAGCGAGCCGTCGGCCTCGCCGCGCCCGATCAGGCACATGATCTTGGTCGAGCCGATATCCAGCACCCCGAACGTGCCCTGCCGCCAGGCGCGCGGCGGCGTGGGGTCGTCGGGTGGCGGCAGGGCCACGCTGCGGCCGGAGTGGGTGGCCGGCACCAGGGCCTGTTCGCGCCGGCGGGCACGGCGGCGGCGCGCCGGGCGCGGGGCGGGTTCGGTACCCTGCGGGACAACGACCAGATCGTTCATGTGCGCCTCCTCGCTTCGGGCTCGCCATTCGGTGGCAGGTTGGGGACTGGGGGAGGCAGGGCCTTGCGGGGCTGGGCCTGTCCGGATGGGAACGGTGGGATGGCGGCTGGCGGGGTCGGGGGTGGGACGTGCGGCCCGGCGGTCGGCGGGTGGGTGGAGGCCCGTTCCTCGGCCGGCGGGGCGTTGGGCGGTGCTTTGGGGGCGGGCCTTGGCGGCGCGGCGCCCTGCGGGCCGTCATGGGCGGCGGTCGGTTTCGACGCGCCCGGATTGGCCGGGGATTGCGGGTTTGCCGCCGGCTGGCCCTCGGGAGCGGGGGCGGCCGGAGGAGGCTGTTCCACGACCATCCGGTCGGGCAGGCGCAGGTCGATGCTGATGACCGGGCGGTCGAGCAGTTTCATGGCGGCCTGGAGCTCGGCCAGCCGTTTGAGGGCCGGGAGGTCCTCGCCTTCGGGGAGCAGGACGGTGGTGCCGTCGTGCAGCGTCAGGTTCCAGCGGCGCAGGCCGACGCGGACGGCGGCGGCCACATGGTCGCGCACCACGGGCTGGGTCGCCAGCGCGTCGACCAGCGATGCGGCGGCGGTGTTGGCGCCCAGCCCGACCACCAGCGGCAATTGGATGAACGCCTGCGCGTCCTTGCCCGTCATGCCCTGGTCGCGCACCTGGTTGCCGGCGCGGTCGATCAGCATGAAGCGGCCCTGGTTCTGCCACACCGCGAAGGGGCTGCGTTCGGTCAGGCGCACGACGATGGTGCCCGGCAGGTGGCGTTCGACCACCGAATGATCGACGAAGGGCAGGGCGTCGATCCGCTCGCGCGCGCCCTCGACCGAAAAGCCGAGGACCGGATCGCCCACGCGCACGCCCAGGGCCTCGCGCAGCGAATCCTCGTTGGTGAGGACGCGGCCGCTGATCTGGATATCGGTGATACGCAGTGGCAACATGCTGACCAGCCGGGCGCGGATCGGGGCGAACCGTTCCTCGGACTTCATGTCGTGCACCACCACCGCGCCGCCGGCCGCGACGGCGAGCAGGACGATCGCCAGCCCGAGCGGGCGCACCATGCGCCGCTGCCGCCGCAGGAAGATCGACAGCCGTGAAGGGCGATCGTCGCGGTTTTCGCCTGGCCGTCTCATCGAGGGGGCATGGGGGGGGTCATGGGAGCGTCAGTTGCCCGGCCGCGTGGTCATGTGCGGCATGTGGCGTGCTCGACCATCCAGCGGCAGAGCGGGCCGTAGCCGATTCCCTGCGTCTGGGCCTGTTCGGGCAGCAGGGAGGTGGGCGTCATGCCGGGTTGGGTGTTCACCTCCAGGATCACGAGGCGGCCGGGACCGTCGCCGCATTGCGTGTCGTCGTAGCGGAAATCGGTGCGGGTGGCGCCGGTGCAGCCGAGCGCGCGGTGAGCGGCGGCGGCGAGGTCCAGCGCCTGGGCGAAGGCGTCGGGATGAATGCGCGCGGGCAGGACGTGCTGCGATCCGCCGGCCTGGTATTTGGCGGCGTAGTCGTAGAATTCGTGCCCCGTGGCCGGGTTGGGGGTGATGTCGGTGACCGTCAGGGCGCGGTCGTCCATCACGCCGACCGTCAGTTCGCGGCCGGGGATGAATTCCTCGACCAGGGCGTGCGGGCCGTAGGTCCAGGCAGCGGTGATGGCGGCGCGGCGGTTGGAGCCGGTGCGCACGATCTCGACCCCCACGGACGAGCCCTCGTTCAGCGGCTTGATGACGTAGGGCGTGGGCAGGGGATCGGCGGCGGGGAAATCGGCGATGTCGATCACCGTGCCGCCGGCCACCGGCAGGCCGGCGGCGAGGAAGACCGCGCGGGCGGCCGCCTTGTCCATCGCCGTTGCCGAGGCGCGGACGCCGGAATGGGTGTAGGGGATGTCCATCCAGTCCAGCACGCCCTGGATCGCGCCGTCCTCGCCCAGGCGGCCATGCAGGGCGTTGAACACCACGTCCGGCCGGTGGGTGGTGAGGTCGGCCACGATCGCGCCCAGGTCTGGGCCGGCATCGAGCACGTGGACCTCGTACCCTTCCTCGCGCAATGCGGCGCTGATGCCGGCCCCGCTGGAGAGGCTGACCGTGCGCTCGGCGGAGATGCCGCCCATCAGGACGGTGACGCGCCGTGCCGGAGTGCGGGTGGTCATGGTGTGTCTCCCGTGTCGGGCGATGCGGCGTCGGCGGGTGGGGTGGCGCGGCCGATGCGCTTGATTTCCCATTCCAGCAGGATGCCGGTGCGGGCCTGCACCCGCGCGCGGACCGTCTCGCCCAGTTCTTCCAGGTCGGCGGCGCTGGCGTGGCCGGTGTTGAGCATGAAATTGCAGTGTTTTTCGCTGATCTGCGCGTCGTGCAGGGCGAGGCCCCGGCAGCCGGCGGCGTCGATCAGTTCCCACGCCTTGCCGTGCTCGGGATTGCGGAAGGTGGAGCCGCCGGTGCGCGCCCGCGTGGGCTGCGACTCTTCGCGCGACTGGCGGATGGTGGCGATGGCCTGGCGGATTTCGGCCGGGTCGGCCGGGGTGGCGCGCAGGCGGGCGCGGGTGACGACGGCGCCGGCCGGCAGGCGCGAGCGACGGTAGCCGAAGCCCAGCGCCGGGCCGGACAGGCGGGCGGTGCTGCCGTCGCGGGTGACGATGTCCGCCCAGTCGAGAACGGTGGCGATGTCCGAGCCGTAGGCGCCGGCATTCATCGCCACCGCGCCGCCGATGGAGCCGGGGATGCCGGCGAGGAATTCCAGCCCCTTGAGGCCGGCGCCGGCCGCATGTTCGGCCACCACCATGTCCAGGGACGCGGCGCCGACGACCAGTCCATCGGGCTCGACCGTGATGTCGGCGAAGCCGCCGCCGAGGCGGATGACCAGCCCGTCGATGCCGCCGTCGCGCACGATGACGTTGGAGCAGGCGCCCAGGATCGTGACCGGCAGGTCCGGCGGCAGGAGGCGCAGCGCGTCTGCCAGGTCGTCGGCGTCGGCCGGTTGCAGCAGCAGGTCCGCCGGGCCGCCGACGCGGAACCAGGTGCGCGGGCCCAGCGGCGCGTCCGCGTTCAGCCGGCCGCGCAGGCCGGCGAGGCTGGCGCGTACGCTGTCGGTCCAGCTCTGCTCCGTGGTGGCGGCCGGCGTGGTCATGCCGCGCAGTCTCCCTTGCGGGCATTGGGGTTCTGCAGGGCGGCGAGCTGGGCGGGGAGGGCCTGTGCCCAGTTGGTGATGTTGCCCGCGCCGAGGCAGACCACGAAATCGCCCGGCTTGGCGATGGCGTGGACCATCTCCGCCAGATGTTCCGGGTCGGGTAGCGGCACCACCGAACGGTGGCCGCGCTCGCGCAGGCCGTCGACCAGCGTGTCGCGGTTGATGCCGTCGATCGGGGCTTCGCCGGCCGCGTAGACATCGGCCACGATGACGGTGCCGGCGTCGTTCATGCAGGTGCAGAATTCGCCGAACAGGGTTTGCAGGCGCGAATAGCGGTGGGGCTGCACGATGGCGATGACGTCGCGGGCGCCGGCCTGACGGGCGGCCTTGAGCACGGCGGCGATTTCCACCGGGTGGTGGCCGTAATCGTCGATGACCGTGATGCCGCCGGTTTCGCCCGTGCGGGTGAAGCGGCGCTTGACGCCCCTGAAGCCGGCGAAGGCCGAGCGGATGGTGGCGTCGTCGATATCCATCTCCACTGCCACGGCGATCGCGGCCAGCGCGTTCTGCACGTTGTGGTGGCCCAGCATGGGCAGGCGGAACGGCCCCGCGCGGCGGGTGCGGTTGCGGTTGCGGTTGGTGACCACGACCTCGAACGTCGCGCCCAGCTTGTCGGTGATGACTTTCTCGGCCCGGATGTCGGCCTGCGGCGAGAAGCCGTAGGTGACGATGCGGTGGTCGGACAGGCGGGGGATCATCTGCTGCACCGCCGGATGGTCGATGCACAGGACCGCGAAGCCGTAGAAGGGGATGTTCGACACGAACTGGTCGTAGGCCGCCTGCATGGCTTCCGCCGTGCCCCAATGGTCGAGATGTTCCGGGTCCATGTTGGTGACCACGGTGATGACCGAGGGCAGGTGCAGGAACGAGCCGTCGCTCTCATCGGCCTCGACGACCATCCAGTCGCCCGAGCCCATGCGGGTGTTGGTGCCGTAGGCCTCGATGATGCCGCCATTGATGACGGTGGGGTCGAGCTTCGCGGCTTCCAGCACCGCCGCGACCAGGCTGGTGGTCGTGGTCTTGCCGTGGGTGCCGCCGACGGCGACCGACCAGCGCAGGCGCATCAGTTCGGCCAGCATTTCGGCCCGGCGCACGACGGGGATGAGGCGGGCACGGGCGGCCACGACTTCCGGATTGTCGCGCTTGACGGCGGTGGAGGTGACGACGACCTGCGCCTGGCCCAGATTGGCGGCATCATGCCCGATGGCGACCGGGATGCCGGCCGCGCGCAGGCGCAGCACGTTGGCGCTCTCGGCGATGTCCGACCCCTGCACGGCATAGCCCAGCATGTGCAGCACCTCGGCGATGCCGGACATGCCGATGCCGCCGATCCCGACGAAATGAATGGTGCCGATGGAAAGGGGCAGGGCTCTCATGAGGTGGTCTCCGTCTTGGCGGCTGTCGTCGATGCTGGCTGGGCGGCTGTCGGATAGGCGGGGTCGGGGCGGTGATGCAAGAGTCCTTCGACCAGATCGGCCAGGCGTTGTGCGGCATCGGGTCGGCCCAGGGATCGGGCGGCGGCTGCCGCGCCGGCCAGGATCGTGGGGTCGGACAGCAGGGATTCCAGTTGCTTCGCCAGGGATGGGGCGGTGAAATCGGGCTGGCGGATCATCCACGCGGCGCCGGCGGCGACCAGGGATGCCGCGTTGGCGCCCTGTTCGTCGCTGGCGGCGATGGGCAGGGGGACCAGGATCGCCGGGCGGCCGGCGTCGGTCAGTTCCGCCACCGAGGAGCCGCCGGCGCGGCCGATGACCAGATGGGCTGCCTTCAGCAGGTTGGGCACGTCGGCGAAGAAGGGGGAGATTTCGGCGGGGATGCCCAGCGCCGCGTAGGCGGCGCGCACGCGCTCGATGTCCTCGGCGCGGGCCTGCTGGGTGATGCGCAGGCGCGCGCGCAGGGCGTCGGGCAGGCGGGCGATGGCGTCCGGCATCACGTCGCTGAAGACGCGGGCGCCCAGGGAGCCGCCCCAGACCAGCAGGCGGATTTCGGCCTCCGGCGGGGTGTAGGGTTGGTCGTGCAGGGCGGCGATGGCGTCGCGCACCGGCATGCCGGTCAGGGTTGTTCGGGCACCGTTGGGCAAGCGGGCGACCTGCGGGAACGAGGTGGCGATGCCGTCGGCGAAGCGGGCGAGTTGGGCGTTGGCCTGGCCCAGCACGGCGTTGCCCTCATGCAGGACGATCAGCGGGCGGTGGCGGCCGAGCAGGCGGGCGCCCAGCAGCGGCGGCACGGAGGGGTAGCCGCCGAAGCCGACCACCGCCGCCGCGTCGAGCCGGCGCAGGATCGTGCGGGCCTGGAGTGTGCCCTGTGCCAGGGCCAGCGCGGCGCGGGCGGCGCGGGCCAGGCCGTGGCCGGCGATGCCCGCGCCGGGCAGGACGAATTGCTGCCCCTGCGCGAAGATGCCGTGGTCGCGGGTGCCGGCGCGGCGGTCGGTCATGAGCGCGATCGGGTGGCCACGGTCGGCCAGCGCGCGGGCGAGGGCTTCGGCGGGAATGAAATGGCCGCCGGTGCCGCCGGCGGCGATGACGATGGGGCGGCGCGCGGTCGGGAGAGGCATGTTCATGCGGTGGCCTTTCGTGCCGCGAAGCTGGACCGGCCGCGTGGAATCCGGCTTTCGCCCATGCGGTGCCGCGTCAGGGCCAGCACCATGCCGATGGTCAGCGCCACCGACATGGCCGAGGAGCCGCCATAGGAAATGAACGGGAGCGTCATGCCCTTGGTCGGGATCAGATGCAGGGTCGAGCCCATGTTGACGAAGGCCTGCAGGCCGAAACCCGTGATGAGTCCCACGGTTGCCACCACGATGAACGGGTCGTCCTCGCGCAGCAGTTTCAGCAGGGTGCGGACCACGATCAGGCAGAAGACGCCGATGATGAACAGGCAGACCAGCATGCCGAATTCCTCGCCCGCGACGGCGAAGACGAAATCGGCGTGGGCGTCGGGCAGCAGGTCCTTCACCCGGCCCTCGCCGGGGCCGCGGCCCATCAGGCCGCCATTGCCGAAGGCGCGGAGTGCGGTGTCGATCTGGTAATGGTCGCCGACATTGGGGTGCAGGAAGCGTTCGACGCGCGAGCGGACATGGGGGAAGGCCACGTAGGCGCCTAGGAAGGCGGCCACCATGCAGCCGGCCCCGGCGCCGACGAAGAAGATGTTCAGCCCGTCGATGAAGAGTTGGGCCATGAACACCGTGGTGATGACGCTGAGCATGCCGATATCGGGCTGCGATTTGAGCAGCAGCAGAATGACCGCGAACAGGCCCAGCGCGATGGGCATGCCCGGCAGCATGCGGCGGTAGCGGCGTTCGGTCAGCAGCCACGCGGTGACGACGGCGAAACAGGGCTTGAGAAATTCGGAGGGCTGGACCGACATCATCGGCAGGGCGATCCAGCGCCGGGCGCCCTTGATCTCGATGCCGTGGACCAGGGTGAGCGCGGTTGCGGCGGTGGCCAGGACGAAGCCCGCCAGCGCCAGGCGCCGGATGCCGCGCGGCGAGAGCAGGGAGGTTGCCACCACGATCAGCCCGGCCAGGGTGAGGAAAACCACCTGCTTGAGGATGAACATGTCGCGCGAGGCGCCGATGCGCGTGGCCACGGCCGGGCTGGCGGCCAGCATCAGCACATAGCCGAAGCCGATCAGGATACAGACGCACGACAGCGTCACCCGGTCGACATTGCGCCACCAGCGGGCCAGGAAAGAGGTATCGACGCGCGAGATGGCGGGCATCAGCCTTCTCCCTTCGTTCCGGCCAGTCCGTGGACGAGGTCGGCGAAATGCCGGCCGCGATGTTCGAAGCTCTTGTACTGGTCGAAGCTGGCGCAGGCTGGGGAGAGCAGGACGGTGTTCGCGCCTGTCTGGCGGGCCAGGTCGTGCGCCAGGGGGACCGCGGCCTCCATTGTGCCCGCCAGCGTGTACGGGACGTGATGCGCGGCCAGCGTTTCCGCCAGGGCCGGGGCGTCCTGCCCGATCAGCACGGCGTGGGTGATGCGGGGGAAATGGGGCGCCAGATCCGCGATGCCGCCGGCCTTGGCGACGCCGCCGGCGATCCAGACCAGCCGGTCGTAGCAGTTCAGGGCACGGGACGAGGAATCGGCGTTCGTGGCCTTGCTGTCGTCGATGAACAGGACGCCCGTAATGGTGGCAACCGGCTTCTGACGGTGGGGCAGGCCGACGAAGGAGCGCAAGGCGGGGGCGATGGCGGTGCGGGGCACGCCCAGCGCCAGGGCCATGGCGGTTGCCGCCGCCGCGTTTTCGGCATTGTGCGCGCCGGGCAGGGCCGGGGCTTCGGCGAGATTGGCGATTTCGCCTGCCGCGTCGCGCAGGATGCCGCCTGCACCGGACAGGTCGGCATCCGGGGATTGGCCCGAGACGGTCAGCACCCGGTCGCCGCTGGCGGCCAGCTTGTCGACCATGCGGGGGACGGACGCGCCCGGTGTTTCGCCGAAGCCGATCACAGCGACGTCGCCGCTGCGCTGGCTGTCGAAGATGTGCCATTTGGCGTGCAGGTAGCCGTCCATGTCGCCGTGGCGGTCCAGATGGTCCGGCGTGAGGTTGAGCAGGCAGGCGACTTTGAAATGCAGGTCCTGCAGCCGTTCCAGCATATAGGACGACATTTCCAGTACATACACGCCGTTGTCCGGCAGGCAGGGCAGGGAGAGCGAGGCCGGCCCCAGATTGCCGCCCGCCGCCACCGGGATGCCGGCCGTGGCCAGCATGTGCGTCAGCAGGGCGGTGGTGGTCGATTTGCCGTTGGTGCCGGTGATGCCGGCGAAGCGTGCCTGTGAGCCGGCACGGCGCACCGCCTGATAGAGCAGGTCGGCGTCGGACAGGATGGGGATGCCGGCTTCGCGCGCCATCAGGGCCACCGGATGGGGCCGGGGCAGCATATGCGGGATGCCCGGCGACAGCACCAGCGCATCCATCCCTTCAAGGGATTCGAACGGGGCCAGGGTGACGCCGGGGATGTTGTCGAGAGCCTGGCGGGCGGCCGCGTTGTCATCCCACGCCCGGACCGAGGCGCCCATGGCGGCCAGCGCGCGGACCGCCGGCGCGCCATTATTGCCCAGGCCCAGGACGGCGTAGCGCCGCCCGGCGAACAGGAGGGCGGGAAAGGCGCTCATCGCAGTTTCAGCGTGGCGAGGCCACACAGGCCCAGCACGATGGAGACGATCCAGAAGCGGATCACGATCTTGGGCTCCTGCCAGCCTTTCTTTTCGAAATGATGGTGCAGCGGTGCCATCAGGAACACCCGCCGCCCGGTGCGGCGGAACCAGAAGACCTGGATGATCACCGAAAAGGTCTCGACCACGAACAGGCCGCCGACGATGCACAGCACCAGCTCGTGCTTGACCGCGACCGCGACCGCCCCCAGCGCGCCGCCGAGCGAGAGCGAGCCGGTATCGCCCATGAACACCGCCGCCGGCGGGGCGTTGAACCACAGGAAGCCCAGCCCCGCGCCCACCAGCGCCGAGCAGAAGACGCAGAGTTCGCCCGTGCCGGGCACCGCGTGCAGTTGCAGGTAGTCAGCGAAGACATGGTTGCCGACCAGATAGGCGATCAGCCCGAAGACCAGGGCGGCGATGATCACCGGCACGATCGCCAGCCCATCCAGCCCGTCGGTGAAATTGACGGCGTTGCCGAAGCCGCTGATCGTGATCATGGCGAAGATCGGGAAGGCGTAGCCCAGCGGCAGCAGCCAGTCCTTCATGAACGGGAAGGCCAGGTGGTTTGCCAGGTCCGCCGGCATCAGGCTTTGCAGCCAGTAGCCGCCGATCAGCGAGATGGCGAATTCGCTGCCCAGCCGGGCGCGCTTGGACACGCCGGCCGTGTTGCGGCGGGAGAGTTTGAGATAGTCGTCGGCGAAGCCCACGGCGCCGAAGCCGAGCGTGATCAGCAGCACCGCCCAGACGAAGCCGTTGGTGAGGTCCGCCCACAGCAGGGTGGAGGCGAACAGGGCGATGAGGATCAGCACGCCGCCCATGGTGGGCGTGCCGGCTTTCTCCAGGATATGGCGTTCCGGGCCCAGGGCGCGGATCGGCTGGCCGCCGCGCTGGATGCGGCGCAGTTGCGCGATCAGCGGTTGGCCCAGCAGCAGCGAGATGACCAGAGCCGTCAGGCAGGCCGCGCCGGCGCGGAACGTGATGTAGCGAAACAGGTTGAGCGCCGAGATATGCGCGCCCGCGTGATGCTGGACCAGATCGTAGAGCATCAGTGCGCTTCCGTCTCGCCGGCGGTCAGGACCGAGATCACGTCGCGCATGCGGCTGCCGAGGCTGCCCTTCACGAGGACGGTGTCGCCGGGGGCCAGGGCAGCCCGCACCGTGGGGGCCAGGCTGGCCGCGTCGGGCGCCCATGCGCCGCGTCGGGAAGAGGGAAGCAGGTCGAAGAGATATTGCATGTTCGGGCCGGAGCAGAAGACGAGGTCCGCATGTGCCAGGGCGGCGGACAGGAGGGATTCATGCTCGGCGCGCGCGAAGGCGCCGAGTTCGCGGATATCGCCCAGCACGGCTACGCGCCGGCCGGAGGCCAGAAGGTCGAGCACCGCGAGCGAGGAGCGGATGGAGAGCGTGGAGGCGTTGTAGCTCTCGTCGAGCAGCGCCGCCTGTCCGTTCAGGATGGGGGCCAGTTGGCCGCGCCCGGCGCCGGGGCGGAAGGCGGCCAGAGCTGCGGCGGCTGCCGGGATATCGGCGCCGAGAGCCGCCACGGCCGCCAGGACGGTGGTGGCGTTGCGTGCCAGATGGCGGCCGGGGGCGTTGAGGCGCAGCGGGAACGGCTGGCCGGCGATAGTGATGATGCAATCGCTGCCGTCGGCTGCGAGCGTGAGGCGGGACAGGGCGGCCATGCTGTCGGGCGCTTCGCCCACGCGCCACAGGCGGGCGCCGGCCCCGGCGGCCTGTTCGGCGAAGATCGGCTGGCCTTCGGCATCGTCGGGCACGATGGCGGTGCCGCCGGGGGGCAGGGCGGCGATCAGGCCGGATTTTTCGCGTGCGATGGCCGCAAGGCTACCCATATGGCCCAGATGCGCGCCGGCGATGGTGGTGATGAGCGCGATTTCGGGGCGGACGAGGGCCGCCAGCGGGGCGATTTCGCCCGGATGGTTCATGCCCACCTCGCACACGCAGAACGCGGCGTCTTCCGGCAGGCGGGCCAGTGTCAGGGGCACGCCCCAATGGTTGTTGTAGGACGCGGCGGCGACATGGGTGGGGCCGAGGGCGCCCAGCGCCAGGCCGAGCATGTCCTTGGTCGTCGTCTTGCCCACGCTGCCGGTGACGGCGAGCATGCGGCCGGTGAAGCGGGCGCGGGCGTATCGGGCCAGGGCATTCAGCGCCGCCAGCGTGTCGGGGACGGCCAGCATGCGCGGGTCGGCCGGGTCGAGGCCGGTTGCCGCCGGGTCGTGGACCAGCACGGCCGCAGCACCGCGCTCGAGCGCCGTGCGGGCATGGGCGTGGCCGTCGCTGCTGTCGCCGACCAGGGCGACGAACAGGTCGCCGGGGGCGAGCGTGCGGGTGTCGATGGAAACACCGGTTACGCTAACGGGGGCGTGGCCGGCGAAATGGCCGCCGGTCGCGGCTTCCAGTGCGTCGCGGGTCCAGAGTGCGCTCATGCGGCCACTCCGGCCATGTGGCGGATGACCGATACGTCGTCGAAGGGGTGGGTGGTGGTGCCGATGGTCTGGCCCTGCTCGTGGCCCTTGCCGGCCACCACCAGCACGTCGCCGGATTGCAGCATCGACAGGCCCTCGGCGATGGCGCGGGCGCGGTCGCCGATCTCGATCGCGCCCGGCGCGCCGGCCAGGACCTCGCCACGGATCGCGGCCGGGTCTTCGGTGCGGGGATTGTCGTCGGTGACGATGGCGATGTCGGCGCGGTTGGCGGCTTCCCGGCCCATCAGCGGGCGCTTGCCGCGATCGCGGTCGCCGCCGGCACCGAAGACGGCGATCAGCCGGCCGGTTGCGTGGGGGCGCAGGGCGTCCAGCAGGCGGGCCAGGGCGTCTGGCGTGTGGGCGTAATCGACATAGGCGGCGGCGCCGTTGGGCAGCAGGGCCGCGCGCTCCATGCGGCCGCGCACGCCGGTGAGGGTGGGGAGAAGGGCGATGGCCTGGGCCAGTCCGTTGGCGCCCGGTGCGGCCAGGGCCGCGGCCAGCAGGGCGTTGTCGGCCTGGAAGCGGCCGGGGAGCGCCAGGGTGACCTCGTGGATGGTGCCGCCGGCTTCCAGCCGCAGGTGCTGGCCCTCGGGCAGCGGCGTGCTGTCCAGCAGGCGGATGGGGTCGCCTTGCGTGCCGACCAGCCGCAGGTCGAACCGGCGGCGGATGGCGATGGCGCGCAGGGCGGCGAGGGTTTCCGGCTCCATGTCGGCATTGGCCGCCGCCAGCGCGCCCTCGGGCAGCAGTCGGTCGAACAGGGCCAGTTTGGCGGTGCGGTAGGCCTCCAGCGTGCCGTGATAATCGAGATGGTCGCGGGTGAGGTTGGTGAAGCCGGCGGCGGTGAGGCGCAGCCCGTCCAGCCGGTGCTGTTCCAGCCCGTGGGACGAGGCTTCGATGGCGACGTCCGTCACGCCGCCGCGCGCCATGGCGGCGAGCGTGTCGGCCAGGCCAACGCTGTCGGGTGTGGTCAGGATGGGGCCGGTGGGGGGCAGGGCGACGGGGGCGATGACGCCGAGCGTGCCGATGCTGGCGGCCCGGTGGCCCTGATAAGCCCAGATCTGACGCAGGAAATCGACCGTGCTGGTCTTGCCGTTGGTGCCGGTGACGGCGACGATCCGGCCCGGTTGCGCGCCCGCGAAGGCGGCGGCCAGCAGGGCCAGCGCCTGGCGTGGCTCGTCGGCATGGATCAGCGGGATGCCGGGTGCCGCCTCGGGCGGAACGTCGCGCGGGGCGACGATGGCAGCGGCGCCCGCCGCGATGGCGGCGGGGATGAAGGCGCGGCCGTCGGCCCGCGTGCCGGGGATGGCGACGAACAGCGTGCCGGGGCGCACCTTGCGGCTGTCGGCGGTGACCAGGCCGATCGCAGGGTCGCTGGCCAGGGGAGCGGACAGGCCGGCGGCGGCCAGCAGATGGGACAGGATGTGCGTCATCCCCGGACCTCCGGATGCGTGGGCCGTCCGGAGGCGGCCTGTTCGGCCCGCGCGGCGTGCAGACGCGCGCGCGGCGGCAGGGCAGCGGTGTGCGCGGCGTCATGGGCCGGCGTTTTCGGCGCTTTCGGCTGGTTGCGCGGGTCGCCGGGGTCGTTGCCCGGTCCCAGCGGGCGGTAGCCGCGCGGCACCGCCGGTTCCAGCGGGATCGCCATGGCGTCGTCGATCGCCTGCGCGTTGGTCGTGTTGGGGAACAGGCCGAGCATCGGGCCGATGCGCGTCACGATCTTCGACACGGTGGGCGCGGAGTTCCACGCGGCCGTGGTCCAGCCGTGGGTCTGCGGGGTGGGCTTAGGACTGTCGAGCATGACATAGACGGCGTAGCGCGGGGCGTTCATCGGAAAAATGCTGGTGAACGCGGCGATGTTGACATGCTTGAGGTAGCCGCCGTGCGGGCCGATCTTCTCTGCGGTGCCGGTCTTGCCGCCGACGAAATAACCGGGGGATTCCGCTGTCTTGCCGGTGCCCCTGGTGACGTCCAGACGCAGGATGCGGCGCAGCAGGGCCGAGGTTTCGGGCGAGATGACGCGCGTGGCCCCCGGCATGGTGGCGGCGTCCGCCTTGTCCTCGGCGGACGCCGCGGTGATGACGGCGGGCGTGAGGGTGGGGGCGGCGCCTTCAGCGACGGCCGGCGTGAGACCGGCGGGATCGTTTGCGTGGTCGGCGTCCCGGGCCATCAGGGTGGGATGGAGCAGGATGCCGCCGTTAACCGTGGCGGCGGTGCCGCGCACGATGGCCAGCGGGGGTTCGGCGACGCCATGGCCGAAGCCGACGGTCATGACCGTGGAAATGCCCCAGGTGCGGGGCACGATCGGCCGGCCGGCCTCGGGCAGTTCGATCGGTACCGGGGCGAAGAAGCCCATGTCGCGCAGCCAGGTCTGCTGACGCTGGGCGCCGACATCCAGCGCCATGTGGGCGGCGGCGGGGTTGGATGAATAGGCCATGACTTCGTTCAGCGTCAGCCATGGGGCGAAATGATCTGTCCTCATGTCCGAAATGGTGAAGCGGCCGATATGGATGGGGATGGAGGAAAACCGGTCCCACGGATGGGCGACGCCCAGTTGCAGCGCCATGGCGGCCGTCTGGAGCTTGAAGGTCGATCCCGGCTCGTACATGCCGGTGACGGCTCGGTTGAACCGGGCGTCGGGGTCGGCGCGGCCGAAATCGTTGGCGTCGTAGTCCGGCAGGCTGACCATGGCGATGATCTCGCCGGTATTGACGTCCATGACGATCGCGCAGGCGCCGATGGCCTGGAACAGGTCCTTGGCCGCCGCCAGTTCCTCGCGCACCACCGCCTGGATACGCACGTCGAGCGACAGGCGCAGAGGGGTGCGGTCGCTGTCCAGGCGCTTGTCCATCGAGCGTTCGATGCCGGCCACGCCGTGGTCGTCGATATCGACCGCGCCCAGGATGTGGGAGGCGACGCGGCCCAGCGGATAATGACGGCGCTCGCCGGGTTCGAAATAGATGCCTGGGATGCCCAGATTGTTGATCGCGATTTCCTGCATCGGCGAGATATCGCGCGCCAGGTAGACGAACTGCTTCTTGGTCGACAGCCGGCGGATCAGCTCGGCCTCGTCCAGTTTTGGCAGGACGGTGCGCAGTTTTTTGGCCGTGTCCTGAGCGTCGATCATTTCCTGCGGGTTGGCGTAGACCTGCGCCACGGGCAGCGAGATGGCCAGGACCTGGCCGTTGCGGTCGGTGACCGTGGCGCGGTGGACCTGCGGCAATGCGAAATCCCCGGCCATCATGCCCTTGGGATCGCTATGGGGAATCGGGGGGACCTGGGGGGCGATCTGCCGTTGTTCCGGCGCCATCGGCGCGATGACGGTGGCGAGCGACAGTTTGAGCGCCACCGCACCGAACAGGCCGAAGAAGCCGGCCGACATGATGAGCAGGCGCGACTGCGTGCGCTCGCGCGCCGTGCGGGTGCGCAGATCGTCGCCGGTGACCCGGACATCCATTCGCGCGGGCCGGGAAGGCCCGTCCCGCATATCGTCTGGTGTGTCGGTCGGGCCTTGGGTCATGTCACCTGTGGGGGGTCGTCAGTTGCTGACTGGAACGGGGGGAGGAAGTGCGCCGGAACGCGAGAAGCCGAGAGAGGAGCCTCTGCCGTATCCCCTTGCCTCCTCATACGGCTTGGGGGGCGCCGCCGGTCTCCAGGCCGCGACTGCGACCGGGAGCGGACGGACCGGTCTGGCCGATGCGTAACGAGGTTCGGAAGCGGCCGCTGGCGGTAGCACGGGGCGCGCGGCATGGGCAACGGAGACGGCGGCATGGCGATCGGCATTATGCGGCAAATCGGGCGAAACCGGGGCGGGGTGCGCCCTGGGGGCCGTGACATGGGCCGGGACCGCCGGAAGCGTGGCCTGGGCCATCACGATCGGGCGTTCGACCAGCCGCTCGGGGTGCGGCGCGGGCGGAGTCGAAGCGGCGACAAGGATTCGGTGCGTCGTGACCGGAGGCGGCTCGGCAGCCGGCGTCGCGGGGCGCTGCGCCGCAGCCACAACCATCGGAGCCTGGGTGACATGGGCCGGCGGGGCCGCCGCCGCCATCGGGGCGGGGGGAGCGGCCGGGCGCTCGGCGGGGGCCGGCGCATGGGAGGCCAGGCTGGCATCGATATGCGCGCGGGGATCGACCGCCGCCAGCGGACGCGAGCCGGGAGCGGGCAGGCGTTCGGCCAGCGAGGCCATCTGGATGAACTGGGTGGGCGCCATCGGGTGCATGTCGGGCAGGAAGCGCGCCGACAGGCTGCCCAGCCGGTCGGGCTGGTTCAGCAGCGCCCATTCCGCGCGCAGCATCGCCGTCTGCTCGCGGATGTGCTGCGTGTCGCCGACGATCTGCGCGATCTGGTGGTCGAGCAGCGTCGTCTGATGCTTCTTGGAATAGAGGAACAATCCGGACAGGCCGGCCATCACGGCGCAAAGAAAGGTAAAGGATCGCATCATGGGCGACGCTCCGTGGGGCTGGTGGCTGGGATGTCCACGAGGGGAAGGCGTTCGATCGCGCGCAGGCGGGCGCTGCGGGCGCGGGAATTGGCGCGGCATTCGGCCTCGCCGGGGCGCAGGGTGCGCCCGGTGAGCAGCCGGAAGGAGGGGGCCTCGTCCCGCGCCTGGATCGAGCGGGGATCGTAGCGCGAGGGACCGGGCAGGCGGCCCGCCGCGCGGTGCATGGCCTGCTTGACCAGCCGGTCCTCCAGCGAATGGAAGGACACGACGACCAGCCGGCCGCCGGGGGCCAGCAGGTCCAGCGCCTGTTCCAGGCCCGAGCGGATCTGCCCCAGCTCGTCATTGACGTGGATGCGCAGGCCCTGGAACGAGCGGGTGGCGGGGTCGATGCCCGAGCGGTCGCCCGGCACGACCGAGCGGATGATCTCGGCCAGGCGGAACGTCGTCAGGATCGGCGCTTCGGCGCGGGCGGCGACGATAGCGCGGGCGACCCGGCGGGACAGCCGCTCTTCGCCATATTGATAGAGAATATCGGCGAGGTCGGATTCGGCCGTCCGGTTCACGATATCGGCCGCCGTGGGGCCGGTGTCGCCCATGCGCATGTCCAGCGGCCCGTCGTGACGGAAGGAGAAGCCGCGCGCGCCTTCGTCGATCTGGAAGGACGACACGCCGAGATCGAGCACCACGCCGTCCAGCGCCGGGGCGTCGCGTTCTTCGAGCAGGGCGCGCATGTCGCCGAATCCGCCCTCGACCATGTGCAGGCGGCTGGTACCCTCGGCAGCGCGCAGTTCGGCCTGCAAGGCCTCGCCGCGCCGGATGGCGGCGGGGTCGCGGTCGATGGCCCAGAGGGTGCAGCGGGCGGCGGCCAGGATGGCGCGGGCATAGCCGCCGCCGCCGAACGTGCCGTCGAGATAGGTCGCGCCGTCCCTGGGAGCCAGCATCTGCAACACTTCCGCCAGCATGACGGGGACGTGGCCGGGAGGGGGCGTGGTGGTGAAGGGCGTTGTCATGGCGTTCATGCGTCGGCTTCCGGGCGCGGGGCGGGGCGGGCGCCGGAGAGTGCGCGCGAACGGGTGCGGGCTTCCGCGCGCCGACGTTCGGCGGCGGCTGGTTCCCAGATCTGGAACGTCTTTCCCACGCCCATGAAGGCCACTGCTTCGGTCAGGCCGGCATGCTCCTTCAACGGCTCGGGCAGGATGATCCGGCCTTCGCGGTCGGCATCCATCGGGTAGGCGTCGGCATAGAGGGCGGCGGCCAGGTCGTCATGGTCGTCGGAGAAGATGTCCATGCGGTCCAGGGGCTGGCTGAGGGCGGCGAAGGCGGCGGGCGGCCAGGCTTCGATGCAGGGATGCAGGTGCGAGGGGCGCAGGATCACCAGCGATTCTCCGGCGGCGGCCTGGCTGCGCAGCGCGGTGCGGAAGGCGGCCGGAATCGAGACGCGGCCCTTGGCGTCCAGGCGATTCTGATGGGTGCCGAGGAACACACTCACGCTCTGCGATGCTCCCTCGGTTGGAATGGTTAGTGGACGCAGGCGCGCCGGCGCCGGATGGGTGCCGTGCTGGGTCTGCATGGGATATCATGGGATTTTATGGGACGTCAAATTAAACGCGCGGAAATTCTGGCGGAAAACCGCTGTTTTTTGAGAATTGTTCCAGTCGAGACATTGCAGGGCGCCAGTCTTCGCCCACGTTTGGGAGAGCAATGTCAATCAATGATGAATGTTTATGTTCTGTTCTAGTTTTGGTGAGATCAAAACGAGAACAGATATTGTTCGCAGGACTGCCGGCCGCGTGACGCGGACTCCGGCATGCGATGCGATGGATACGCGGGGGAAACGAGGCCAGACGGTCTGTAAGCCGGGTTCTGTCCACCTTCGAAGAAGGATGGGCGACCATTCCTCTGGGACGCGCCTCGCGGCACGCCTCACGCGACCAACCCGAACGACGGGGCGGAGGAGCCCCCGACGGTGCCGCGAGCGACCCGTCTGCCGTTCCTATTCGGTCTTGCTCCCGGTGGGGTTTGCCCTGCCGCCCGCGTTGCCGCGGGCGCGGTGCGCTCTTACCGCACCGTTTCACCCTTACCCGCACCATCTCCGGCGAACCGGAATGCCGTGTGGGCGGTCTGTTTTCTGTGGCACTTTCCCTGGGGTCGCCCCCGCCGGCCGTTAGCCGGCACCGTTCCTCCGTGGAGCCCGGACTTTCCTCCATCGCATGGAAACCCATGCGACAGCGGTCGCCCGACCGTCTGGCTGGCGGAAACTGACCGCGACGACGGGTTGCGTCAAGGGCGAATGCGCCGCATCAGAAATAAGAGGGTCTGGTGGCGGAGGAACGCGCATGAATCGCTCGGGGACGGGGCGGGAGCAGCCCGGCGTGATGGCGCGCCTGCTGATGCGGCATCTGGGTGGCCGTGGCCGGTCCCGGCGGCAGGCGGGCCGGCCGCGTACGCTCGATACGCTGCGCCGGGTGCTGGACAAGCCCTGTTTTCCGCAGGCGCTTTCCAGCCTGCCGCTGCGGCAGGTGCTGGCCCTGCGGGTGCCGGGGGCGACGGAATTGCGGCCGGCCCGGCTGTATGTGCCCCGTGGGCGGGTGCGGGGTGCGGTGCTGTTCATGCATGGCGGCGGCTTCGTGCATTGCGGGCTTAATTCCCATCATGGGATCTGCTGCCGGCTGGCGCGGGAATCGGGGGCGGTGGTGCTGTCCTACGACTACCGTCTGGCGCCCGAGCATCGGTTTCCCGCCGCGATCGAGGATTGTCTGGCGGCGCTGGACTGGCTGGCGGGCGAGGCCTGGCGCTGGGGCGGCAAGGTGGCGGTGGCCGGGGACAGTGCCGGTGGCAATCTGGCGGCGGTGCTGGCACTGCTGGCGCGCGACCGGGGCGGCCCGGACCTGGCGATGCAGTTGCTGTATTACCCGTCGCTCTACGGGGCGCGGGATGTGCCGTCGCGCGAGCGGTATGCCGAGGGTTACATGCTCACGGCCCGGCTGATGGAATGGTATGGCGAGCAATATGCCCGCACGCCGGAAGACCTGACCCATCCGCTGCTGGCGCCGATCTTTGCCGATTCGCTGTCCGGACTGCCGCCGGCGGTGATCGTGCCCGCGCAGTTCGATCCGCTTTGCGACGAGGCCACGGGTTATGCCGAGGCGCTGCGTGCGGCGGGCGGGCAAGCGGAGGTTCGCTGCTTTCCCGGCACCATCCATGGCTACCTGAACATGTATTCGTTCATGCCGTGGGGGAAGGCGGCGATCCGCTTTGGTGGGCGGCGCCTGCGGGCGGCCTTCGCCGGGTCGGTCAGATCTGCTGGATAGTCGAGAAGTCGAAATCCTTGCCCGGCGGGTTCTCGCCGATGCGGATCGTGGTGGGGGTGGGCATCGCGTACGGAGGCACCGGCAGGTTGTAGGGGGCCGGCGCGCCGATGAAGACCCGGCCGGCGAGGTCGAATTTCGAGCCGTGGCAGGGGCAGGCATAGCCGCCCGGCCAGTTGGCGACCGGCGTGGTGGGGTCGGGTGCTGGGGAATAGGTCGGCACGCAGCCCAGATGGGTGCAGATTCCAACCACCACGCCATAGGCGGGGACGATCGAGCGGTGCCAGTTGGCGGCATAAGGTGGTTGCTGCACCGTGCCCGAGGTCGGGTCGCGCAGGCGCGCCGTCAGCGCCGCCTGTTGCAGCCGCGCGAGGGCTTCGGGCGTGCGGTGGGTGATGAAGACCGGGCTGCCGTGCCAGACCACGGTGATCTGCTGGCCGGGGGGGAGTTTCGACACGTCGACATCGATCGGCGGGCGGGCCGAGCCGGCGTCGCCGGGGCGCAGGCTGTCGAGGAACGGCCATGAGAAGGCCGCCACGCATGCGCCGCCCGCCGCCACCGTCAGCAGGGTGAGGAAATCGCGCCGTTTGCCGCTGGCCGGGGTGCCGGTCGCGGGGCTGTCGGTTTCGATGGGGCCGGTCGTGGTCATGCGGTGTCTGTCGGGTTGCGGTCGGTAGGGCGTATTACTTCGGCATCGGGTGGTATGTGCCGGGCGATCCCCAGTCGGTCTGCACGGTCTGGTCGATGCGGTTGACCTTGAGCGTGAACAGCTTGGGCAGCGTCTTGCTGTCGCCGGCGCAGGAGCCGGAATGTTTTTCCATTACGTCGAAACGCGCGGCATCCGGCGGATCGTTGCCGTTGACGATGAACAGCAGGCAGCGGCCGGGGGTGTCGGTCATGCCGTTATGCGTCACGACCGTGCGGAAATGCTCGACCAGGGCGGTGTCGTCGAACCAGTTCGCGTGACGGAAGGTGATCTGGTCCGCCGCCTGGTCCAGCCAGCCCATGCGGGCGGCGAGCGTGGCCAGCAGCACCAGCGGCACCACCATGGCCACCCGGCGGATGATGCGCTGGCGCATGGTGCGCCGGGGGCGGCGCGGCGGCGTTGTCCCGGGCGTGGCGGAGGTTATGGAGATTGGTGTCTTCATGCCATGTCCTCATGCCACGCGTGGCCGTCCTGGGCCAGCAGGGCGCGTGCGGCTTCGGGACCCCAGCTACCGGCCGGGTAGGTGTGGAGCGGGGCTTTGTTCTCAGCCCAGCCGCGCAGGATCGGATCGATCCAACGCCATGCGGCCTCGACCTCGTCGCGGCGGATGAACAGGATCGGGTCGCCGCGCACCACATCCAGCAGCAGGCGTTCGTAGGCGTCGGGGTAGCGGGTGCCGAAAGCCTTTTCGAAGGCGATGTTGATGTCGGCCGGGCGCAGGGCGAGGCTGTCGGTCAGGGTCGGGTCCTTGGTCGAGACCGACAGGGTGACGCCTTCATCGGGCTGGATGCGGATCAGCAGCCGGTTGGCGCGCGGCTTGCCGGGGAAGATCGACCAGGGCGCCGCCTTGAACTGGATGACGATCTCGCTGCATTTCTCGGCCAGGCGCTTGCCCGAGCGCAGGTAGAACGGCACGTTGCCCCAGCGCCAGGAGTGGATCTCGGCCCGGATGGCGACGTAGGTCTCGGTGTCGCTGGTCGCGTCCTCGCCGAGGTCTTCCAGATAGCTCGGCAGGGTGGTGCCGTCCGCGGTGCGGCCGCGCGCGTACTGGCCGCGCACCGTGAAGGTCGCCACGTCGTCGGGGGCGATCGGGCGCAGGGCGCGCAGCACCTTCAGCTTCTCGTTGCGCAGGCTGTCGGCCTCCAGCGAGCCGGGTGGGTCCATCGCCACCAGGCACAGCACCTGAAGCAGATGGTTCTGGATCATGTCGCGCAGGGCGCCGGACTTGTCGTAATACGGACCCCGGCTTTCGACGCCCACCGTCTCGGCGGCGGTGATCTGGACATAGTCGATCGCGTCGCTGGACCACAGCCGCTCGAATACCGGGTTGGCGAAGCGCAGGGCGATCAGGTTCTGGACCGTTTCCTTGCCCAGGTAGTGGTCGATGCGGAAAATATGGTTTTCGGGGAAGTAGCGGCCGACATGGTCGTTGATCGCGTCCGCGCTTTCCAGGTCGGTGCCGATCGGCTTTTCCAGCACGACGCGCGACTGCTCCGTGACCAGCCCGTGGCTGCTGAGATTTTCGCAGATCTGGCCGTACAGGCCGGGGGCGGTGGCCAGGTAGTAGACGCGGATGCGGTCTTCCGGCGCCTCGGTCAGCAGGCTTTGCAGTGCCGGCCAGGTGCTGTCGGCTTCGGCGCCGTTCAGGCTGACATAATGGATCAGGTCGAGAAAGCGGCGCGCGGTTGCCTCGTCGAAATCGGCCGGCTTGACGAATTCGGTCAGGGCCTTTTCAGCGCGGCCCTGATAGTCGGCGCGGGACAGGGGCGAGCGGGCGGTGCCGACGATGCGGGACTGATCGGGGATCTGCCCGTCGCGGTAGCGATAATACAGTGCCGGCAGCAGCTTGCGCATCGTCAGGTCGCCGGTGGCGCCGAAGACGATATAGTCGAAAACATCGACGGGGGGGAGTTGGGGCATCGATTACGGCCTCCTTGCATCGGATCGGAGCATTATTGGGGCGCTGTGGCCCTGCGGGGACCGGCACCGTTGGGATGGGGACGACCTGCCTGGAACGGGTTTGGGCCGAGGCGCCGCGACCTGTCAAGTTGCCATTGACCGGCCGGCAACGTCACGATAAGCCCCCCGTTCCCTGACCGGTTGCGGCCCGGTCCCCTGATCGGGGGCGGACCGGAGGGCGAGATTTCATCCCCATGCTGGAGGCAGGCCGTTCCATGGACGCGGAAAATTTCGGTGATGACGACAAGGCGGCGGCGGTCGGCGGGATTGCGGCGGATCGGCTGCGCAGCATTATCGAGCGCGTCGAGCGCCTGGAAGAAGAGCGCAAGGCGCTGGCCGGCGATATCAAGGACATCTTCACCGAGGCGAAATCCGCCGGTTTCGATGTGAAGGTCATTCGCCAGATCATCCGTCTGCGCAAGCAGGAGCCGGCCGAGGTGGAAGAGCAGGAGACGCTGCTCGATATCTACCGCCGCGCCCTCGGTATGTAAAAAATCTGCCTTGAAAGCCGCCCTGCTGGCGATCCGACGCGTATTTTCTGCGCTTCGGTGCTCACGGCCATTGAGGCCGCTCCGCTCCGATGCTCGAAAATACACGCCGGGCGCGCCGCCATGCGGCGCTCTCGCTCAGCAGGCCAGCTTTCAAGGCAGATTTTGAGCTCCAGAAAGGTAGGGTCCTGGGCCTGGTTATTCGTGGGGTTGTAGGCGTTCACGCGATCCTTGCGCTGGTGGTGGCTGATCTGGTCACATGGGCGGTGGGGTTCGTACTTTCCGTGGTCGTGCGCAGATGCCGTTTCCGTTTTCCGACTGGATGCCCTGGTGGTTGCAGCTTGCGCTGCTGATTCTGGGGATGCTGTTCATTTTCCTCTGGATGCTGGTGCCGTTCGCGGTATTCGGCGTGAAGGGGCGGCTGGATGCCCTGGCGTTGCAGATCGAGGATCTGCAGGCCGAATTGCGGGTGCTGGCCGTTCGGCCCGAGGAGCGGGCGCCGGTTTCGCCGGCGGCCCCACGCCCCGCGCTCACTGCGGCACCGGTGGTCGAGCCCGTGGCGCCGCCGCCGCCGCCGGTACGCGCGCCGGGGCCTGTGGTGGCCAGCGACGCCTATGCGGCGCGGCCTGAGCGCCCGGTCTCGCCCCCCCCGTCCGACCCGTTTCGACCCGCCGCCTGCCGCCTCGGCCAGCGTGCGCGCCGCGCCGCCGGTCGAGCCGCCGGCTTATGCTCCGCGTTCGGGCGCGCCGGTTTCACATGATACTGCGCGGCCCATGCCCTGGCATGACCGGCCGGCCGCCGCGCCGCGCGACCCGGCTTACGTGGCGCCTGAAGCGGCGCGGCCGCCCGTCATGCCGCCGCCGGTTGCGCCCGTCGCGCCCGAAGCCGTGGACGAGGTGCCCGTGCGGCCGGTCTATCGCATGCCCGCCGGGCGTGAGGTGCGGGCGTCGCGTGAGGACGATTGGAGCGATCGGCCGCGATCCGAACCCTCTCTGCGCTGGCCGCCGCGTACCTGAGCCGGGTTACGGCTCAGGCTGTGAAGACGAGGTCGTCGCGATGGATCATTTCGTCGCGTCCGCGCCAGCCTAGCAGGGTTTCGATGTCGTCCGAGCGGTGGCCGGCGATCTGGCGGGCGTCGGTGGCGCCGTAGGCTGACAGGCCGCGTGCGATCTCGTTGCCGTCCATGTCGGTGACCAGTACGAGATCGCCGCGTTCGAACGTGCCTTCGACCATGCGTACGCCGGCCGGGAGAAGGGATGAGCCTGCCGCCAGCGCCCGCCGCGCGCCATCGTCGATCGCTATCTGTCCGGCGGGGGCCAGGCCGCCGGCGATCCAGCGCTTGCGGGCCGACCGCCCCTCGGGGAGCGGCAGGAACCACGAACAGCGTGCTCCGTCGCGCAGGCGCGCCAGCGGGTGCGGGTCCTTGCCCAGCGTGATGGCCATGGCGCAGCCTGCCTGGGTGGCGATGCGGGCCGCCATCAGTTTGGTACGCATGCCGCCGGAGGAATAGCCCGGTGGCGGGGCACCGCCCATGGCCTCGATATCGGCCGTCAGCGCGGTGATGACGGGCAGGTGGCGGGCGGTCGGGTCGATCCGAGGGTCGGCGGTGTAGAGGCCGTCGATGTCCGACAACAGCACGAGCTGGTCGGCGCCCGTCATTTCCGCGACTCGTGCGGCCAGGCGGTCATTGTCGCCGAAGCGGATCTCGGTGGTGGCGATGGCGTCGTTTTCGTTGATCACGGGCACGCAGCCCAGCCCCAGCAGGGTGTCGAGCGTGGCGCGGGCGTTCAGGTAACGGCGGCGGTCTTCGGTGTCGCCCGGCGTCAGCAGCAATTGCGCCGCGACCAGCCCGTGGGCCGACAGGGCATCGGTCCACGCCTGGGCGAGGCGGATCTGCCCGACCGAGGCGGCGGCCTGCTTCTCCTCCAGCCGCAGGGTGCGGCGGGTCATGCCTAGGCTATGCCGGGCCAGCGCGATGGCGCCGGAGGAGACGAGGATGATTTCGGCGCCGGTGCGCCGCAGAGCGGCGACATCGGCTGCCACGCTGTCCAGCCAGTCGGTGCGCGGCGTGGCGTTCTGCGAATCCACCACCAGCGCGCTGCCGATCTTGACGACCAGGCGGCGGGCTGTGCCCAGGCTGGGCAGTTCGGCGAAGGTCACGGCGTGGGCTCGGGCCACTGGGTGGCGGCCGGCGGAGCCTCGTCGCGTTCGGCTTCGCGGATCGCGGTGACTTCGTCCTGCAACAGCCGCAGCACGTCGTCCAGCCCCTGGCGGGTGACGCCGGAGAGGGTGACGACCTTTGCTCCGCTGGCCTTTTCCAGCGCGCGGCGGCGGCTGGAAATCTGCTGCGGGGTCATGGCGTCGATCTTGTTGAGGGCGATGATCTCCGGCTTGGCGGCCAGGCCGGGATCGTAGGCTTCCAACTCGTGGCGGATGGTGCGCCATGCCTTGACCACGTCGCCGGCCGCGCCGTCGATCAGGTGCAGCAGGACCGCGCAGCGTTCGACATGGCCGAGGAAACGGTCGCCCAGGCCCGCGCCCTCGTGCGCGCCGGCGATCAGGCCGGGGATGTCGGCAATGACGAATTCCTCGGACACCGACAGGCGCACGACGCCGAGTTGCGGATGCAGCGTGGTGAAGGGGTAGTCCGCGATCTTGGGCCGGGCGGCCGAGACGACGGAGAGGAAGGTGGATTTGCCGGCGTTGGGCAGGCCGAGCAGCCCGACATCGGCGATCAGCTTGAGCCGCAGCCAGATCCAGCGTTCCTCGCCCGGCCAGCCCTTGTCGGCGCGGCGGGGGGCGCGGTTGGTGCTGGTTTTATAATGCGCGTTGCCGTGGCCGCCATCGCCGCCATGGCACAGCACGATGCGCTTACCGGGTTCGTCGAGGTCGGCCAGCATCGTCTCGCGGTCTTCGTCGAAGATCTGGGTGCCGATCGGCACCTGGATCACGACAGGTGCGGCGGCCGCGCCCGTGCGGTCGGAGCCGGCGCCGTTGCCGCCCTTGCGGGCGCGGAAATGCTGGGTGTAGCGGAAATCGATCAGCGTGTTCAGGTTGCTGGCCGCGACGAACACGATGTCGCCGCCGCGCCCGCCCTTGCCGCCGTCCGGACCGCCGAATTCGATGTATTTCTCGCGCCGGAAGGCCACGACGCCGTCGCCGCCGTCACCGGACTTTACGTAGATCTTGGCTTGGTCGAGGAATTTCATCGTACTGGTCCGGTGGCAGCTTGTGGTCGCAGCGGGAGTATATCCCACCATGACGCAAAAAGGGCCGGTCCCGAGGACCGGCCCTTTGCGGGTCGAAAACGGTCCCGAGAAGCGGGGTGCTTACTCGGCCGCGATCGGCAGCGCCTCGACCGACACGTGCACGCGGCCTTCGGCGCGGCGCTCGAACTTCACGTGGCCATCGACCAGCGCGAAGATGGTGTGGTCGCGGCCGAGGCCGACATTGGTGCCCGGCTTCATCTTGGTGCCGCGCTGACGGAGGATGATGTTGCCGGCGATGACGCTCTCGCCGCCGAACTTCTTGACGCCGAGACGACGTCCGGCGCTATCGCGCCCGTTGCGGGATGAACCGCCTGCCTTTTTTTGTGCCATTGCCTGAACTCCTGACTCTGAACTGACCTGATAAGCCTGCCGGCGGCGCTGTTAGGCCGCCTGGCGGGTTCAGGCGGCGTTGATCTCGGCGATGCGCAGCACGGTGACGGGCTGGCGATGGCCGTTCTTGCGGCGGCTGTTCTGCCGGCGGCGCTTCTTGAAGATGATGACCGTGTCCAGACGGTCCTGCGCGATGACCGTGGCGGTCACGGTGGCGCCGGGGACCAGCGGGGCGCCGATCGTCGTGCCGCTCTCGCCGCCGACGGCGAGGACGTCGGTGAAGGTGATGGTGGAGCCGGCTTCGGCCTCCAGCTTCTCGACCTTCAGGACGGTGTTGGGGGAAACGCGATACTGCTTTCCACCGGTGCGAATGACTGCAAACATGTTCTAACCTGTCTTTCCGATCTCTTGGCGCGTGCGGCCCCGTGGTGGGACAGGCGACGCGACCCAGTCGCTTTTTTTTATTGGCCGTGCGGGCACGGCTACCCCTCGTCAGCGCGGGGGCGAGGTGCGGCTTTTACTGCCGGCTGCCGCGCGCCGTCAACCGCCGATTGATGGGCTGGCGGGGGGAGGGGCGAATATTATGTCGGAAAAACGCATCAAGGTCTCTTGCACGCCCTGCGGCACCACCCTATAAGCCCGATCCATCGCCGCTAGCGAAGACGGAGAGGTGCCGGAGCGGTCGATCGGGGCGGTCTCGAAAACCGTTGTGCGTGCAAGCGTACCGTGGGTTCGAATCCCACCCTCTCCGCCATGATCTCAACGAGTTGGATGATGGTTCTGGTGTCGTCCCAGATGTTGTCATCGGCTTTTGCGACAATCGCCAGGATGATCCTTGAACCCGGCGCATGATGTTGCGCATGGGCAGGATTGCTCCTCGCCGGCCGCGGCGCAGGAGCGTCGGCGGCGGGCGATGCCTCCGAAGCTGGCATTGCCAGGCGGGCAAGGGCGCGGCAGGGTCGCAACTCCGACGCAGGGATGCGGTGATCGGTCGAACGTTTGAAGCAGCCTCTGCGACCTCTGGCGAGACGGCCAGGGTCGAGACGGCGCACGTCAGCAAGTCGATGGTGGTAAGGCCGTGGACAGGTCGCATGAAAGGCGGGCGAAACGGCAAGTTTGACCGGGCGTCTTGTCTGGCGAACGAAAGCTTTCGGAGTCAAAGTTCCTGCCGCATGCGTTCGCGCAATTCATTGCATCTTTTGGCGTAACGCGAGGCTTTCGAGGCGGTGAAGAGATTGACGCACAATGCGCCCGCCAAGGAAATAAAAGAGAGGCTCGTCAGACTCTCGCCGAATGTGGAAAGCGTGTCGTCATAATGCGTGGCTGAATACCACAAGAGAGCAAGGCTCAATACGGCACCGAAGAAGCCGAATACCCCGGTCGAGCGCAGGAGAGAGTCTTCAGTGCTCTCAAACGCGGCTGTTTCCCGCCATAAATCGAATAACTGCCGATCTATGGCTCCGACGGCTTCGGTGTGCTTGCTCTCTTCTTCCGGTGTGCGCTTGTGGGGGTTCTTTCTGTGGATCTCCAGTTCTTCCCTCGCCTTGGCGAAGACGCGCCGTCGCTCCTTGATCGCGGGCAGGCTGATGTCTACGAAGCTGAATATAGCCACATTGAGGCCCGCGGATAATTGCGCGATCGCCTGAAAATCTCCCCAAGTCGTCATCTGGGTTGAGTCCTCTTTCCCTGTATCGGTACTGGACAGAGTTAATGAACGATGCCCGCGACAGGTAGTAAGAGGAACGCGCATCTGCCCTTATAAGGATCAATTACCTACGCGCCGGTCCGAAAGGGAGCAGTTGCCAATGTGTATTTCCAGATTAGCTCTGACCGTCGAGGCCAGCCGCCATTCATGATGGTTCGACAACGCCGGAAAGATGAAGATCCGAGCTGGTGATTTGGAAATAGGATGAATTTTTCTGGCGATTTGGCGATCGCGCACGCAGGGGGGTGATTGGACCGAACAGTGAGAACGGGAAGGCAGGATTGTGAGCCGGAACGGAGGCTATCCTGACCCCGTTTGCATCGCCCGGCGCGACGCTGGCAGATCGACGTTGGCAAACCCATGAGGCAACCGCACGATCGATCCAGCCGACAAGGCGGGCTCGCAGCAGGGAGTGTGGCCCAGAGCAGGCGCATCTGGCGCGGGCGAGGAGCGACAACCGCATATGCCTGTCAGCACGGCAGCCCGCCGATGGGGGCATGGAGCCATTTTTCAATGGCCGCTATGCACGCCAGGATCTGCCCCGACCTTAGTGGCCGGGGCGGTTCCAGGGGAGGTGGTTTTATTGCGTCTTGATGTGTTCGATCACGTCGAGCCAGAAGCCCTGTTCCTTGAGGTCCAGCATTTCCAGCGCCACGCCATAGCGCTTCTCGGCTTCCGGCAGAGCCTGGGCCCCGAGTTCCTTTACCATCTGTTCGGCTTTCTCTTTTGGATGCAACGCCATTGAGTTCGTCCTTCAGATTTGAAATTGGCCATCAGATCGTGCGATCCGAGGACCGGGAGCGAGTTAAGCCTTAAATTCGGGCGGAGCCAATATGGTCGGTATCCGGGTGCCCGGCGGCGTCGGAATGTGCCCACGAATCGCGACCGATCATTAAGGGCAGGTGTGCGTTCCCCTGACTACCTTTGGGGGGGATTTTTCATTATGAATTCCGCTTCATAAGGTAAAGTGGGTAAAAAGGGCGCAACCTGAATGACGACTTGGGGAGATTTTCAGGCGATCACGCAATTATCTGCGGGTCTCAACGTGGCTATATTGAGTTTTGTGGATATCAGCCTGCCCGCGATCAAGGAACGGCGGCGCGTCTTTGCCAAGGCGAGAGACGAACTGGAGATCCACAGGAAGAATCCCCATAAGCGGACGGCGGTTGAAAAGAGCGATCACGCCGAAGCCGTTGGGGCCGTGGATCGACAATTATTCGATTTGTGGCGGGAGACCGCCGCGTTTGAGAGTGTTGAAGATTCTCTCATGCGCTCGACCGGGGTGTTCGGCTTTTTTGGCGCTATATTGAGCCTTGGTCTGCTGTGGTATTCGGCTATTCACTATAACGATACGCTTTCCCTGTCTGGCGAAATGCTGACGAGCCTTTCCTTTATTTCTTTGGCGGGGGCGTTGGGTGTCAATCTCTTCACCGCCTCGAAAGCCTCGCATTACGCTAAAAAGTGCAACGAGTTACGTGAGCACATGAGGCAGAAACTCTGACATCGTGTCTCCGGGCTTGCTCCTCTTCAGGCTCTGAGAGCCTGACCGTCTCCATGCTGTGTGGTGGCGGTCCGACGCGCGGGAAAACGCCGCCACGTTGCTGACAGGGTGCCTCTGACGCCGCCTCCATAAGGCATGGCGATGGACCGTTAGACCGATTCTTCGACCGCGATTTGAGGTTGAACGGACGGCCTGGCGTCGTTTGCGTGCCGGAGGGGATGCAGGGGAGTGATCTCCCTGTGGCGTGGATGAGGCGCCGGCTGTGATGCTCCTGCCCTCGCGCGACGCGCCTGACAACGGACCGGCGCCATGAGCGGCGTGCGCGGGCGGATGTTGTCGTCAACCATGATCTGCAAGTGGACGTGCTGGCGAGCCCCTGAATGTTGCGGCGTTGATTCTGTGTAGGCGGAATCTTTTGCAGAAGATGGCTTGGTTTATGACAGTTCAATGAAGAAGAACCCGTTTCGTTGAGGGTTCCCTGTATGGGCGGTGTCTCTCTGGCGACCGATCCGGATCGATAGATCGACGCTGGTCGTTCTGCGGATGTCGGAGCGGTGGCGGCAGCATGGTACCAGGGGACTCAAGTGAAGAAATATCTTCTTTTTTCGGCATGTGTCATATGTTGTTACGGCACGGCCGCCGACGCGGCGGGCAAGAATCAGAAGACTGATTCCAATGACGGCACGGCGCATTGGACGCCGGGCGGGAACGGTACATCCGCTGCTGCCGGGAAGGACAGGAAATCTTCCAGATCGGTCGAGAAATCGAAAGCTGAGAAGCTGGATGTTCTGGGATACCGGACCATGGCGGGGGGCGGTATGATGGTGAAGCATACGACGCCGAAGACCGTCAGTACGCTGACCCATGACTATATCGATATGCAGTCGCCGACCTCGACGATCGAGTCCCTTATCCAGACGGTGCCTGGTGTCGTCTCCGCCAGTGAAGGCCCGCTGACGACCTCGTTCTCGACGCTTCATATCCGGGGCATGGCCCAGGCGGAAATTGGCGTGACGCTGGAGGGAATGCCGGCCGCGAATCCCTTTACCTACAGCACATATACCCCGTCGCTGGTCGATAGCGAGAATATCAGCCATATCAATGTGATGCAGGGATCGGTGGATATCAATTCGCCTACCTACAATGCGACTGGCGCCGAGATTTCCGCTTCGATCCGCCGGCCCTCCGACAAGCAGAATTTCTATGTTGCCGCGTCGGGTGGCTCTTATGGGACCAACAAGGATTTCATTCGCTACGATACCGGCGAGATCGGGCATACGGGCGTTCGTGGTTTCATTTCCGGGTCCTACGCGCGTTCTGACATGTGGCGCGGGACGGGTGATATCAGGAAATGGCATGTTGACGCGGCACTGACGAAGAGCTGGACGGCCAACAGCAATTCCGAAATCATTTTCGGCTTTACGCAGGCCGCGCAGAATGAATGGCTGTATCCATCACTCGCGAACTGGAAAACCTATGGGATGAACTATGGTCTGGATGACCATTATTCGCCCGGAGATACGCATTACCAGGACCTGAACGGCAAGAATACCGGATCGTATTACGGCGCGCTGAAGAACCATTTCAGTTTCGGTCATGGGCTGAGCCTCGACGCGGAAGCCTACTCGGTCGAGTTTCATGGACCGTACTATTATGGGGAGACGATCCCGGTCAAGAATGGCTATGTCGGTGCGGTTCCCTATAAATATCTCGATAATTACAAGAATCTTCCGGGATATGATCCGACCAGCAGTAAGCTGACGGGAGCGGAGATTTCGGACTGGTACACCCTGTCGTCAGGCGTGAACCTGGTCGGACACTGGCAGCATAAATTCAATACGCTGAGCGTGTCGTACTGGTATTCCTACGCCCAGGAAGCGGCGAGCGAGCGGTTCTATCCTGTCAGCAGCACCGGGCAATGGAGTTCCAAGGTGCCGCTGACGGCGAACGGCGGGGTTCCTCTGAACGAAGATAACGAAAATGCCTTGCAGCAATTGAACAGCTTTGCCGTTGACGACAAGATGTCGTTTTTCAACCATCGTCTGACGATCGATGGCGGCATCAGGATGGCGATGGCGAACCGGCAATATACCCAGGATCTGCCAGGGGTTGTCGGGAACAATTACAAGTCGATCAAGAATGTCTTCGTGCCGTCACCTCAGGTCCTGATCAATTATCAGTTCAATCCGCATCATCAGATCTATATCAACGGCACGACCGGCTATCATCTCCCGGCGGGATTGAGCTCCCAGCTTGCGACGTATAGCCGTTCTACCGGCAAGCCCGCGTCCATACCGATGTCGGATTACAAGCCGGAATATATGATCACCGAGGAAATCGGGTATCGCTATAGTGGCGCCGTGATGGCCAATGTGGCTGGATTCCATTACAACGTCACCAACCATCAGATTTCCGCCCTGAGCTATCAGCCCGGATCGACCTCCACGATTTCGCAGTTGATCAATGCCGGTGGGCTGGAGGCCTATGGCATTCAGGCGGAAGTGGCCACGCATCCCTGGCACCATGTGAGCGTCTATGCCTCCGGCCAGTATATGCATACCCGCAATGGCAACAATATTGCCTATGCCGGCGACTATCTGGCGACCAAGGGCAAGCAGGAAGTCGGGGCGCCGAAATTCTCGGGCTCGCTGGGCCTGACCTATAACGATGGGACCTGGTTCGGGAACTTCAATCTGCAATATACGGATTCCCAGTACTCGACCCTGATGAACGACCAGAGCATTCCCCATTACATCACCGCCAACCTTGGCTTTGGGCGGCGTCTGCCGAAGATCGGGAATATCTCGCCCAAGCTGAAGATCAATCTGGTCAATATCGGGGACGCGCATTACCTGTCGTCGATGTATGGTTATACGACCAACGCGACGACGCAGACGGGCCTCGTCACCGGGAAGAAGCTCAGCGGTTCTCAGCCGACCTATGTTATCGGCTCTCCGTTTGTCGTCATGGCGACGCTTTCGGCGACCTTCCCGTAAGGGCGGGCGGAGACAGCGAAGGGGTTTTCCTGGCCTGCGGGCTGCCGGGCGGTGTGTCTGTCCGGCAACGGTCTGATGGGACAGAATGGGGCAGGTTCGGTTGAGCATGCCTGGAAATGCGCGCTGGCTCGCTGCCGGCGCGCATTTTCTTTTTGGCGCGCATGGAGCGCACGGCTGCCATGCTGTCGCCTCTTCGTGTCTGGATGATTGCTGCCTGATCATTCCGGGTGGGTGCCTGCCAGCCGGAAACCGCGCGCCCCGTGACGATGCGTCATCGTCGGAATTTTCGCGCACGAAGACTTTTACCCATGCAGGCGGTGAAACGCGCATAAGGGGTTCGGTGTTACTGCCATCACACGCAGACTGCTTCGTCGTCCGGTGCGGGAAATCGTGCCGCTTAGTACGGGGCCGCTGTCTGGCGCCGGTCGGAAGAGAGGAACTCCAGACGTGTCATTACTGAACCCGCGCGCGTTTCGCAGGCATGTATCCGGGCGCCGAGTCGGGGTGCTCGGGGTTACATTGGGGATGGCCCTGGCGAGCCTTGCTCGGCCGGCCGTTGCCGACGATGCCCCGTTCGTTGCGGCGGTGCCCTCTGTGGCGCACATGCCGGGAAAGCTGCTTTACGCCGAACTCGCGACGCCGGACCTGGACGCGGCAAAAGCCTTCTATGGCGCGTTGCTTGGGTGGACGTACCGCGATGCGACCAGCCCACGGGGGCGGGCGGTCGTGGCCCTGGTTCATGATCAGCCAGTCGCCAGTCTGATCGAACGGTCGCATCCCCCACGGCATGGGAGTCCGGCGTGGTTGCCTGTGCTCTCGGTGGTCGATCCGGCCGATGCGGTGGCCAAGACGACATATTGGGGTGGCAGGGTGATCATGCCGCCTGTTGCCGTCGCCGAGAGCGGTCTTGCGCAAGGGGAGGAAACGATTCTGGCTGATCCGCAGGGCGCGCCTTTTGCCGCCTTCCATGCCCGGACGGGGGACGCGCCGGACGACGACGTGCCGCCTGCGCAGGGCGAATGGATCTGGAGCGCCCTGCTGACGCGCGACCCGTTCACGGCTGCCGGATTCTATCAGAAGGTCTTCGGCTATCAGGTGCAGGCCGCGCCGGATGCGACCAAGGACACCGCGTATCTGCTGCTGTCTCAATCCGTCACGCGGGGGACCGTCAACCCGCTGCCGGCGCGCGTGTTGCCCAGCGCACGGGGGCGCTGGGTTACCTTCGTTCAGGTGGATGGTGTTGGCGCCTCGGCCGAAGCGGTCGAGCGGTTGGGTGGAAAGGTGCTGGTCCAGCCGCATCCAGACCGCCGGAACGTGATGATCGCAATCGTGTCGGACCCCGCCGGAACGGTGTTCGGGCTTATGGAATGGCACGGGGCCGACCCGACGCCGGCAGAGCAGACGGAGAACGCGAAATGAAGCGCGGTTTCTTTCGCGTCCGCATCATGATCGGCGCGCTTTCCCTCATCGGGCTCCTTGGCGGTTGTGCCGATTATGGTGGGTATGGCGGTGGATATGGCGGCTATTATGACTACGGCCCCGGCTGGGGTGGTGGCTGGGGCGGCGGCTGGGGCCCCGGATATCGGGTCGGCCCCTATGTCGGCGGTCGCTGGCGTGGTGGACCACATGGTGGTGGCGGTTTTGGCGGACGCGGGGGCGGAGGGCGCGGGGATGGTCGCCCCGGTGGCGGTGGACCCGGCGGCCCCGGCGGCGGCGGACATGGTGGCGGTGGACCCGGTGGTCCCGGCGGTGGCGGACATGGTGGTGGTCCCGGGGGCGGCCATGGGGGCGGTGGCGGTGGTCGCGGCGGCCCCGGCGGTGGTGGGGGGCATCACTGACGCGGCGTGATCGGACGACCGTTTATATCAGTGATCTCCCGGCGGCCCGTTTTCGGGCCGCTAGGACGCGCTGATGTGCGGTGCGGGCGGTCCCCGACCTGATCGTCGCGACGCGGCCACCTTATCCGGTGCCGGTAACCCGGCCTCGATTCCTGTGGCGGGGCTGTGGCTGTCAGATCGGGATGCTGCCGTCTATCTTTACTGAAAGTCTGCGGGCAGATCGCGTCAGATATTCGCGCACTGGCTGACTTGCCGGCAGAACCATGTAGCCCGAACATCGATCGCCAAGGAGCAAGGACGCTTCACGATGGCGTAGCCGCCAATGGAGCGCGATCAGCACACAGAGTGCCGCGTCCAGCTTGTCCTGATCCGGCTTGCGGGGGCTGGCCGTTTCACCCGCGACGCGGCACCATTCCGCCAGTTCCGTGCAGCCCAGAAGCCGGGCCTGTTGCGCGGCGCATGTCGCGACGTGGATCCAGTCGGCCATGCGAAAGGTCTTTGCGCGCGCCGGATTATATCGGGGCGCGTTTAGCCGCCCGTAGAACTCGTCACGTAGTGATGCCAGCGCGAGAGCCGGGAAGACCTCCATCAGATAGAGTCCGCTGGTCGCCTGCCGCGCTTCCTCGGGATGCTCCTTGGCGTTCAATGCCGTCAGGAAACGCCAGATTGGCGAGGCGTTGCAGAACATGCCCGATCGCCCCCGATTGGCCGGCTGCACGCCGCCGCCGAGCCAACTGACGAGGGTGGCGGCGACCCGCTCTACCGGCCGCATGCCGGTGGCATTGGGCACGATCGTCGGTTGATCCAGCGCGACAAGTGTGGTGCCGTGTCGGGAGCGGACGGTCTGGATGAAGGCGAGAGCCTGGTCGAAGGAAACCGGTCGCGGTGGGTGGAAGCATGCTGGATGGCCGTTCTCGATACCGACGGCGCAGATGGCACCGGGTGCCTTCGGGCTGTCGGTCCATGCGGAATCGAAGCCGATATACATGTCCATGCCTGTTTCCCTGGGGCGAGTTTCTCGCGCGAGAGCATAGGGACGGGGTGTAAATATATTGCTCATCGTCAGTCGTGGCGCACGATTGATGGGATGCGCAACGACGTGCGCGGTGGGCCTGGTGGGCAGGGCATTCTGCATTCAGGCGCACCGGACGAATGGGCTTTTTCCGCTATGACTCCGGTTGCAATGGCGGCGGGTCGAAGGGCTGGGCGCCGGTGCGCCAGCGCTCGGGTGCATCGGGCGTGGTGAGAAGCGTCCGGGCTGCGGTGTTGAGAAAGACGGGCTCGTTCCGGAGGCCGATTTCGGCTTCGATGCTTTCCAGGCGTTTTTCCAGGGCAAACAAAAAGATCATGAACTGGTGCGCGGCGTGCGCCTGATCGCCCTGGTAGCCGAGATGCTTTTCGCAGAAATCTCCCTGCCTGCATAAATCGACATTCAGGCTGTAGTAGCCCCTGCATACCATGGGGCGGGCAGCGTAGATCGAGCAACTTTCCTCGAAGAGGAACGGGCAGAACGGGACGCCGGCCTCGGTGCGGTCTTTCAGGGCCTGAAGGCGATCTGGCGGGAAGGTCTGCCGTGCCTCATGGACGGCAAGAAGCGCGAACAGCGGATTGACCTGCACCAGGCTGCGGCAGCACGTATCGCAGCCCTTTGTGCAGGCCAGTGACGCGGTGGGGCTGATCTGCCGGAGTGTCTCCGCGACATCCTCGCAGAGGTCGAGCGTGCGCCGCGCGAGACGAAGGAGATCGGCTTCGTTGGTGGCGGCTGGCAGGTCGCGTCGGAATGCGGCGTCGGCCTGATTCATCTTCTGGCGCATGGCGGCGAGGGGCTAGGCATCGCGGGAGGCGGGCTCGTCAGTATTCATAAAACGGTTTGGTCCGAATTGACTGGAGGCTCTGCTGGGAGCGCCTTTTGAGGTTTGTGGTCGGGCCTGATCGAGAGACGGATTTCTATTGTGTTCAGAGGGGCTTGGAGAGGAAATGGGAGATATGTCGATCAGTTGCCGCGGGTTGGTTTGTGTCTGAATTTCTTTTCGTGGTGTCATGAATGGCGGGGATGGTCAAAGGAAAATGCCTGTCAATAGAGAAGATTTCTGAACGTTGGCTTCCGTCTGTTTTGTCCGGTGGAGAGACGGGTGGGTGTCGATTCCATTTGGCATGTGCGTAGATTTATTTGGATTGAATGAAAAATATTGATGGAATACCGGAGAATTTTTGGTTTTGAGGTGCGGTTTTGTACGCGGTGGACGCGCTGTGCGTCAGGTTCGTACGGTCGGTGAACCGGTCGGGGCGGGATGCGGTGGTGGCGCGCCGATCTGGCGTGCGATCTTGTGCCGGCGGCGGATGGGGCGGCTGGCTTACGCCATGACCGGGCGCCGTTGAGGGATGGATGCGGGCGCCCGGCGGGGAAGAGTGTTCAGGTGACGGGGATGCGCTTGCTCAGTTCGTCGATCAGCACGCGGATATTGTCGGAATAGTCGATCGGGATGGCGATGATCTGCACGCCGCCCTCGACGAAGGCGCGTTCGAGCGTTGCTTCGAAATCTTCGATCTTTTCGACGAAATGACCTTTGGCACCGTAGGATTCGGCATATTTGACGAAATCGGGGTTGCCGAACGTCATGCCGTAATCGGGGAAATGATCGACAGCCTGCTTCCAGCGGATCATGCCGAAGGCGCCATCGTCGATGATCAGGGACACGAGGTTGAGCTTGAGGCGGACGGCGGTTTCGATTTCCTGGCTGTTCATCATGAAGCCGCCGTCGCCCGAGACGGCCAGAACGCGCCGCTCGGGGTAGAGGAGGGCCGCCGCGATGGCCGATGGCAGACCCGCGCCCATGGTCGCCAGCGCGTTGTCGAGCAGGAGCGTGTTCGCGACGGTGGTGCGGTAGTTGCGGGCGAACCAGATCTTGTACATCCCGTTATCCAGCGCGACGATGCCGTCCTGCGGCATGACCTTGCGGATATCGGCGACGACCCGCTGTGGCGTCCAGCGATTGTCGGTGGAGCCCTCCATGATATGCGCCAGGATGCCGTCGCGCAGGCCGAGAAGGGCATCGGCGTTGGTGAGGCGACCCTCGACCTGATCGGCCAGGCGCGACAGCGAGACGCCGATATCGCCGATGACTTCGGCCTGCGGGAAATAGACCTGCTCGACCTGGGCGGGTTCGTAGCCGAAATGCACGACGTCCGGCCCGTTGGCGCCCATGATGAAGGGGGGCTTTTCTGCGGTGTCGTGGCCGATCGACAGGATCAGGTCCGCGCGTTCGATGGCCTCGTGGACGTAATCGCGTTCGCTCAGCGCGGCGGTGCCCATGTAGAGTTCGCTGCATCCGCCCACAGCGCCCTTGCCCATCTGGGTGGTGAAGTAGGGCAGGCGCGTGCGCGAGAAGAATTCGTACAGTTTGCCGGCCAGGCGGGGGCGGGAGGCCGCGGCCCCCAGCATGACCAGCGGGCGTTTGGCGGAGAGCAGCAGATTGGCCGCGATGCGCAGCGCCTCGTCACCGGCGACGGGGGCGTCGACGGGGTGCGGATGGATCGGCGCCAGGTTGCCGCATTCCTCGCGCGCGATGTCTTCGGGCAGTTCGAGATGGACCGGGCCGGGACGTTCTTCCGCCGCCACGCGGAAGGCGTCGCGGATCAGCGTCGGGATCATGTGGGCGGAGACGATCTGGCGCGCCATCTTGGTAAGCGGGCGCATCGTCGCCACGACGTCGACGATCTGGAAGCGGGCCTGGCGTTCTGACAGGATCGGCTTCTGGCCGGTCAGCATCACCATCGGCATCGCGCCCAGATGGGCGTAGGCGGCGCCGGTGGCGAGATTGAGCGCGCCCGGCCCGAGTGTTGCGAGGCACACGCCCGGCTTGCCCGTGAGGCGGCCATGGGTCGCGGCCATGAAGGCCGCCGCCTGTTCGTGGCGCGTGATCGTGAGTTTGATCGAGGACGTGCGCAGAGACTCCACGATATCGAGATTCTCTTCGCCGGGAATGCCGAAAATTCGATCGACGCCCTCGTTTTCCAGGGCGGCGACGAGGAGGTCTGATGCTTTTGTCATATGATCCTCTCCGGACAGATTCTTGAACCTGTCATGCATCGTTGTCCGGAAAGAACAGGGAAGAAAGAGTTCGGGCTCTTCACATCCCGATCAGGCCCGTCACGATGCAAGGATGGTTCCCCGTGGCGAAATCCGTCCGGATGAGTGGTATCCGAACAGATCCGGGGAAAAGGCTCAATCGGCAATTCGTGGCCGTCAGATCTCCGGAATGCGCATGCGCTGCCATTGTCGCGCAGGCAGAGGGATGGAGACGCGCACGTTACCCGTGCGCATTTCCGGTCAGGCGCGTTTGAAGCGGATCAGGCTGCGGGAGGCACCGCGATCGGCCCAGTTGGGCATTTCGCGCCAGGGCGTGACGACGGTGGCATAGGGGCCCTCGACGCTGACGGTCCGCCGTTGTTCCGTGCCGACCCATTCGGGCGCCCAGGCGGTTTCTACACTGGTGATCCATTGATCCTGCTCGATGCGGTAGCGGCCGATATAGGCAACCAGCGTCTTCATGAGCTGCGCGCGGTCCCAGTCCGTCACGGCCGGCTGGCGGTCGCTGCCTTCCAGGTTGAAGGCAACCCATCCGTCGGCGGTGAAAACGACCCGTCCGCGTGGGCATTCGCCCATGGCCTCGATCATCTCGCCGGTCTTCTTGTCCTCGACCTGATAGGAGACGAGCTTCCAGGTGCCGATCAATTGCTGTGCCAGATCGTCGGAATGGGCGTGTTTTAACTGCGTCACTTTTGGAATGACTCCTCTTGAAACAAAGGCCAAGTAAGTGAAGCCTTCTGGCTTCGGGCAGTATTTTTGTTGTTCTTGTTTTGACTGTTACGTTGGATGTTTCGTGTATAAGTATTCATTTATACGAGAGGAATGTAGGATATTTGATCGGTTTTTTCTATTCAAAATGGGACAAAAGATTTATGCTCAGGCGACAAAAATGGGAGCCGTCCAAAAATGATCTACGATGAAGTAGGCGATCTGAGGTTCTTCGTGATGCTGGCCGAGGCGCAGAGCATGACCAAGGCGGCGCGCGGCATGGGGACGTCGCCGGCCGTGGTGTCGCGGCGGCTTGCCCGGCTGGAGGGCAGGCTGGGCAGTTGCCTGGTGAACCGGAGCACGCGGCGCTTCAAGCTGAGCGAGACGGGGCAGATCCTGTATGATCGCGCGCTGCGGATCGTGACCGATATCACCGATCTGGAAGCCGAGATTTCCTCGGCCGAGCGGATGCCGCAGGGCAGCCTGAATATCGGCGCGCCGCTGGAACTGGGGCGGCGCTTGATCGCGCCCTTCGTAGAGGCGTTCAACGAACGGTATCCGGAGCTGAAAATCGGGCTGGCGCTGGTCAGCGAGGGGCGGCACGAATTCGGCGACTGTCTGGACCTGATCGTGCGGCTGGGCATGCCCGACATGCCGACCGCCATCGTGACGCATCTGGCCTCGACGACGCGCATTCTGTGTGCCTCGCCGACCTATCTGGCCCGCGCGGCGGCGCCTGCGACGCTTCAGGATCTGGCGGCGCATGACTGTCTTTGCCTGCGGCGCAGCAAATCCATGACGCTGGTCAACCGTTGGGCGTTCGGCGAGGAGGAGAACAGGGAAGTGGTGACGGTGCAGCCGCGCCTGTCCTCGACGAGTTGCGAGGTGATCCATGACTGGGCGTTGTCGGGGCAGGGGATCGCCTACAAACTGATGTGCGACGTTCATGACGACCTGAAATCGGGCAAGCTGGTGCATGTTCTGCCGGAGCTTTCCGGGGAGAGCATCGATTTCTATGCGTTGCGGCCGCACCGGCAGGGGGGGCGGGCGAATGTGGATGTGTTTCTGCGGGAATTGCGGGCTTATCTGCGGCGGTGCGGCGGGTTTTCCTACCGCGCATGAGTGCCTGACCGAAAAACGTCCCGCATAAATACGGAGGGTTTCCATGACGCGATCGAGATTGTTTCAACCGGTGGGGATCGGCAGGCTGACGCTGGCCAATCGGATCGTCATCGCGCCGATGTGCCAGTATTCGGCGGCCGAGGGCCATATGACGGACTGGCATCTGATCCATCTGGGGACTTTGGCGCTGTCGGGGGCGGGGCTGCTGACGATCGAAGCGACCGCTGTGCTGCCGGAAGGCCGCATTACCTATGGCGATGTCGGGCTGTGGGATGACGGCACGGAAGCGGCGCTGCGCCGCGTGCTGGACGGTGTGCGGGCGTGGTCGGACATGCCGGTGGGCATCCAGCTTGCGCATGCCGGGCGCAAGGCGTCGTGCGAGGTGCCGTGGAAAGGCGGGCGGCAGATCGCGCCTGACGCCGCGAACGGATGGCAGACGGTTGCCCCTTCGGCCGTGGCGTTTACGCAGGAGGCGCATGCGCCGGTGGCCCTGGATCGCGCAGGCATGCGGCAGGTGCGCGAGGCTTTCGCGGCGTCCGCGAAGCGGGCGGCGCGACTGGGGCTGGACCTGGTGCAGGTGCATGCCGCGCATGGCTATCTGCTGCATCAGTTCCTCTCGCCACTGTCCAACCTTCGGGACGATGACTATGGCGGCTCGCTGGAAAACCGGATGCGCTTTCCGCTGGAGGTCTTCGATGCCGTGCGTCAGGCCTTTCCGGACAGGCCGGTTTCGGTCCGCGTTTCGGGCACCGACTGGGTGGAAGGGGGATGGACGATCGACCAGACCGTGGCCTTTGCGCAGCGCCTGAAGGAACGGGGGTGCGATGCCGTTCATGTCTCCAGTGCGGGATTGAGCCCGTTGCAGGAGATTCCCGTGTCGCCCAGCTATCAGGTTCCGCTGGCCCGTGCCGTTCGGCAGCAGGTGGACCTGCCCGTGGTGGCGGTGGGATTGATTACCGATTTCGACCAAGCGGAAGGGATCGTTGCCACCGGCGATGCGGACATGGTGGGGCTGGCGCGGACGATCCTGTACGATCCCCGCTGGCCGTGGCACGCGGCGGCCCATCTGGGGGCACGGGTAAAAGCGCCGGACCAATATCTGCGCTGCCAGCCTTCGCGCTATCGGGATCTGTTCGCGGTCTGACGACCGGGTGGCGGGAGATGAAAAAACGGCACCGCCATCGGAGGATGGCGATGCCGCTTGAGGTTTCACGGCGCGAGGGTTGGGAAATCGACGGTTGGGAAACTGCCGGAACGCCGTGAGTTCCTTCTCAATAATGAGAATGAATATTAATTGCAACACAAAACGGAGCCGCGTGTCCGTTTCCGGAGGGACGGGTTGGGAGGTTATTGATTTATCTCAGGTCCCTGGCAGCCGGGACGCACGCGCATGCCGGATATGATTGTTCCATGACGGCGGGGCGGCGGGGTTGCCGATGCCGGCATCGCTCCCCACATGGCCTGTCGAACGTCATGTTCATGGAGAAGACAATGTCGAACAAGTCCAAGGGTCTGACCGCTGGCGAGGCCCATGTTCACACCTATCTCGGGACACCGACCGACCTGAAGAAAGAGGCGGTCGAGGGCATTTCCGCCGGTCTGCGGTCCGTTCTGGCCGATGTGTTCGCGCTCTACATCAAGACCAAGAATTTCCACTGGCACATGAGCGGTCGCCATTTCCGTGATTTCCATCTGCTGCTGGACGAGCAGAGCGACCAGATCTTCGCCATGACCGATCCGCTGGCCGAGCGCGCGCGCAAGCTGGGGGGCACGACCCTGCATTCGATCGGCGAGATCAGCCGCCTGACCAAGGTTGCCGATAACGACGCGCTTTATGTGACGCCGGAAGACATGCTGGCCGAACTGCGTGAGGATAACCTGGCGCTGACGGGCCGGTTGCGCGCGGTGCATGCGATCTGCGACGAGGGCGGCGACGTGGCGACGGCGAGCCTGCTGGAAAACTGGATCGACGAAACCGAGCGCCGGACCTGGTTCCTGTTTGAATCCACCCGCCCGTCTTTCGGCGGCAATGACTGACAGAGGCTGGCGTGCCTCACGCGCGCTGACTGGCGTCTTGTGCCCCGTCACGGCCGATGGCCGTGGCGGGGTTTATTGTCTGATCGGGGCTATGGAACCCGCTGCGGCGCTGCCTGGATCAGAATGTCAGGAATGTCGCCAGATTGGCGAGCGAGAGCGCGAGCCGGAACAGCAAGGTGGCGGCGCCGGCGGTTTCGGCCTGCCTGTGTGCGGGAGACCACGCCGCCACGGCTGCCCAGAAGCCGACGACATTCATGCCGTGGCCAAGGCCGATGACGAAGGCGAAGGAAAGCGGGATGTCCATGCCCGCAATGGACCCGGCCGAGGCATGTATCGCCATGGCGGACAGCAGGATGGCCGCTGGAATGCCGAGCATGCCGACCACGCGGCCCCGGGTCCATCTGTCGACCAGAACGGTGGCCGCGATTCCGCAGAATTCACCCGCCATGCGAAGGATGTAGGCGTTGCTGGCGCCAGCATCGACGGCGTGGCGAATGATGCCCTGGGTGGCCGCATTGTCCATGATGGCCAGAAGGAACAGGACGAACAGCCCCTTCCAGGGCACAGGCAGAACGGTCGCGGACGCGGACTGCATGGCGGGGGCGGTCATGAGCGCGGGCCCGTGCGGCAGCCAGCAGAACCCGGCCATGCCCGCAAGGGCCGTCGCGGCCAGTCCGACCGCTGTCACCATGAGCGGCCAGCGGAGCGTATCGTCGTGGCTGGCCATGAACTGCATGAGCACGAACGTCACACCGATATTGGCCAGCAATCCGCTGGCCGACCGCCAGCGGGACAGGCTGTGCCGGTCGGTTTCGCTGGTCGACAGGCGGGAGATCAGGCTGTTGGCTTGGGCATCGAGCCACGCATAGACCAGATGCAGAAGAAGGCCCGTCGCCAGCAGAAGACCGATCGGCGCATGCGACAGGGCTTCGAGGAACAGGGCGCAGAACAGGATCGTGAGGCCGAGCGCGCGGACGAACAGGGGAACCGGGGCCTGCCTGCGGTCGTCGAAGCGCCCGAAGCCGTAGCCGGCGAACGCGCCCACCGCGAACCATATGGCGAAAACGATGGCGGCCGCGTGTGCGGACAGGCCGGCTATGGCCGTCAGGAGGGGAAAGGTCAGCACTTCGTCAGCGTGCCAGATCAGGCTTTTGCCGCCATGGGCGGCGGCATAGGCGATCCGGGTACGGCGGCTGACCGCCATGTCAGGGCAGAAACTGACTCAGGGGCAGTGAAGCGGCGCCGAGCGCCACGGGGCCGTTCAGGGACGAGGCATGAATGGCGGGTCTGCTCAGTCCGTTTTCCAGGGATTCAAGCGGCGCATCCTGCAGGACGGCTGCCAGTTTTCGGCGCACATCCAGCGGAAGAGTGCCCCCGATGACGAACTGTGCCGGGTCCATTACCCAGATCAGGGTGTCGAGCAGGCGCGCGAGTTGTCGGCCGGCCCGTTCGACCCATTGATCGACCAGGGTTTCGGGAGGCGCCAGACTGTCGAGAGTGGCGGTCGATCCGTCTCCATGCCCATGTTCCGCCAGGAAAATCGCGAAATCCTCGGCAGAGGGGCGTGAGCGGTTGCGCGGGAAGCACATGCCGAATTCGCCGGCATTGCCGTTATGCCCCTGCCGGACCCGCCCGCCTTCGACCAGGGCGCCGCCGACACCATTGGTGAGGTAGACATAGGCGAAGCCGTCCGCCGACAGGTCTCGGTTGAACAGAGCTTCGGCCAATGCCGCGGCATTCGCGTCATTGTCATGATAGATCGGCAGGTTGCTGATGGCCGCGAATTGTCTGGTGATGTCGAGCGTGCCCCATTGCTCGATGCCCGGTACGGGCAGGCGCCGCCTGCCACCTTCGGTGAAGGCGCCTGGCAGCGCGATCCCCAGCCCCAGGACGCGGGCATATCGTTCCGCCACCGGCCGGTGAGCCGCCAGCATCGAACGGGCATGCGTGACGACGACCTGCGGATCGTCGGAGCGGGTGGGTTCCACACGGTCGAGAATGATCCGGCCGGTGAAGTCGAGAGCCATGAGATGAAGGTGATTGTAGCCGATCGACAGCCCGTAGGTCATCGCGCCTTGCGGATCGAGTTCCAGCAACTGCTCGGGCACGCCCTTGCGCCCATCATTGTGGCGGGCGCCCTCGCGTACCAGGCCCAGAGTGAGCAGGGAACCGGCGACGCGGGTCAGCGTGGAGGGTGTGACTTGGGCCAGGGGAGACAAGCGGGCACGCGAAATGGCACCGTGGCGCCTGACCAGTTCGAGAACGCGGCGTTCCGATGGAATCAAGTCTGGAATCGGAGCTGTCATGATTGGCGCGGTAGCGGAAAAAGCGGCGTAAAGGCAAGCATGTCGTCATAGGTGCAGAAGCGCGGGGCACCGAGGGGAAGGGCGCGCCGTTCTGTCGGCATTTCTGCCAGCAGGGCATCGATGCGTGCCTGTGTCCGGGCTCTCGCGTCCGGGTCCAGCGGGGCGATCGTGTAGGCCAGCGACATGTGGAAGCCGTACCGGACGTGACTGGGCCGGTGGATTGCCAGGCGGGCGGCGATTTCGTCGCGCAGGTGACGGATGGCGCTTTCCTGTGTGTCGTCGAAGCCCGTGACGTTCAGTCGGACACCGCGATCGGTGATGCTCAGGTCCCTGGCGCGCATGACGATGGGTTGCGGATAGTCGAACGGGGTGGCGGTCAGCGCACGGGCTGCGTACTGCGTCACGGTGGCGATCGGTGCATCGATCGGTAGGGCGGCGGGCCAGTTCTGCGGGGTGCGGTCGTGGTCGTTCACGCCTTCGAAGACCGTCATGTGGAATGACGAGACGGGAAGCAGGGCGAGCTGGCGTGCAATAGGACTGTCGGCCAGGGCGTCATGCAGTGTTGCCATCAGCGTGGCGGCTGCCGAGCCGTGATCGAGCGGGATGATGATCGTGTTGCCGTGGAACGGCAGTGCCGTGCCGCTGGCGTCGAACTTGCGTCCGACCTCGGGGATCGTGGCGGCGCGGCCGCTGCATGCTGGCAGGAGGCTGCCGGCGATGGCCGAGAGGACAAGGCGGCGGGTCGTCGGAGCGGTGTAGGCCATGGTTCAGAATTCTGCCGAGAAGGTTGCGGAGACGGCGCGGGGCGAGCCCAGCGTGTAGGTGGGGGTGGACGCCCCCGGCCCGGATGCGGCCAGGTTGTAGGAATTGGGGTTCGCGCCGCCGGTCGGGGTCAGATAGCCCTTATTGAAGATATTGGTGACGTTGATCTGCAGTTTCGGCGCGCTCATGGCGATGCCCTCGGCCAGTGTGACGGTGGGGAAATGATAGCCTACGGACAGGTCGACCGTCGCGTAAGGGGCGGCGGACTGATCGTTCGTCAGGGTCGTGTTGCTTCGGCCGACATAGCGCACGCGGAGCGAACCGCTGACCGGTCCGTTGCGGTACGTCATCTGCGCGACGCCGATCCATGGCGGTGTATTGTAGAATTGCTTGCCTTTCGTGGGCAGGTAGACCGTGGTGCCGCCGGACGGATAGGGAATGTCGGCGGCCATTTTCGCGCTGGTATAGGTGGCCGAACCGTAGAAGCTGAAACCGCGCCACGGTGTCGTGCCGATTTCCAGTTCCGCCCCCCGGTTGTGTGTGCCCCCGAGATTGGCGTAGGTCGCGGCGGCCAGCGGATCGAACGGATTGGCGAACAGGCCGATGCGGTTGTAGAATTCGATATCGAATCCGGTCACCTGCACGTTGAACCATCTATGCTGGAATCGATATCCCCAGTCCATGCTGACGCTGGTTTCGGCGCTGATATCGGGTGCGGCCCCGATCGCGCCGGTCTTCTTGTCCACCAGCTGCTGATCCACGAAATTGGGCGGTAGCCTCTGGCCCGTGCTGATGCTGGCGAAGGCCTGGTGGTTGGGCGTTATGAAATAGCGGGCGCCGGCACTGGGCATCATGCGCGTGAAGTCGCGCTCCACCGCATACCATTTATAGGATTGAGCCTGGTCGCTGGGCAGGTTTTCGAAGCGGCGCGCGTTCTGCTGCCAGCGTGTTCCGAGCGTGACCAGAAGGCGGTCGTGGAAAAAGCGCCCGGTCGCACCGATGGAAAGCTGATGCGTTGTCATGTCGGTTTTCCACAGGCGGTTCTGCAGGACCCTGCCGGTGGCATCCTGAAGCAGGTTGGCGGCGCTGGAGAACAGGATGTCATCCACCGTACCGTCTTCATTGATGGACTGGAACGGGTTGGATTGATGCTGGAACAGGCGTTCGAACCAGTATCCCCCCTCGATCGTCACCGGGCCGATATCCTGCTCAAGGCGCAGGAGGTTGCCGATCCGGTCGAAGGAGCTTTGGCTGAAGCTGTTGACGACCACGGCATCTTTCGTGTCGCCGTCGCCGTTGAGGTCGACGGCCTGGTGCAGGCTGCTCGCCTCCTTCAGCAATGTTTCCGCGGTGCTTCCGCCATATTGGTGATGATAATAAGGCTGAACCGTCAGGCGGGTGTGCGGCGTAGGCGCGAAATGGCCGGCAAGGGTGATCAGCCAACGGTCGCCGACGGTATTCACCATGCCGTAATAAGGCAGGTTATGAGCTGTATAGGGGACCGCGGCCCCGGTGTTGGCATAGACCGCAGTTTGTGCCTTGCCGGCCACCGGCGTGGGATTGAGGCCGAGGAAAGAGTCCAGATCGGTGCCGTATCCGTTGTCGTAGCCATAGGCCCGGTATTGAGCCAGCGTCACATTCCGGTTCTTGCTGCCATATTTGTAGTCGCGGAATGCCATCAGGTCGATCGTGTTTCCCGCGCCGAGATCGAGATGCGAGCGCAGATCGCCGTGATATTTCAGGATGCCGCCCTTGTCCTGGTCATAGACGCTGGCGGTGGAACGGGAAAAACTGATGTAGTTCGTCAGGCGCCCGTCCAGCATCGCGCCGGTATTGTAGCGGGCGAAGGTTCTGACCAGGTCGTAGCTGCCGCCGGTCTGCTCGATGAACGCCTTGCGTGCCTTCGTCGGTGCGCAGGTATGGTAGGCCATCGAGCCGCCGATTTCGCCACGCTGGGGCGAGAGCGGGTCGGAGCCCGCCTGGGTGACGACAACGTTGCAGTAATTTTCTGAATCGTTGTTGGCTGTCAGCACGAAATCGTAGGTGCTGGCGTCGTTCATCGGCACACCGTCGACGGTGAAGCCGATCAGGTTCCGGTCGAACCCGCGAATGGAGATCGACCCGCCGTCGAACAACCCCGTTGGATCGCCCGTCGTTGCGATCACGCCCGGTACCGTCTCGACCAGGGTCGCGGCATTGGCCGAGGGGCGCAGCAGATCGAATGCTTCTTTTGTGACGGTGCTTTGCGCGGTCGTGCCGGTGTGACCGGTCATCAGGCCGCCGCCGACAGGCTTGCGCGTGGCGCGGACTTCCAGTCGTTCCTCGGCAGATGATGGTCGGAACGGCGCTTTTTCCCGATGTGGCGAGGTACGGTGTGCTGTCTGATCGTCCGGGGCGGCGATCGCGGATGCGAAGGGGATCGGGGACAGGGCGGTTATGACCATCGGGCCGCCGCGAATGAGACCGTGCGGATACGATCTGAACATATGAGGATTTCCCAAGGGCGAGAGCGAATGGCTGCTCTATATCGCTGGCCTGTCGGGACTGTCATGTTATAGTTTTGTTGCGGTAGTAAATAAAATTGGGGCGGAACCGTGATACATCGTGCCGCACCGTGTGGCGGCTTTGGCGGCCGTTGCCGTGTGCGCCACTGTCGCAGGTCCGCGACAGGTGTTGCGCCGGCTTGTCACGAGGGCGCGAGAGGGCGTTACATGCCTCTTCCACGCTCAATCGGCCTATGGCGATCTCATGCCCGGCAGCCTGCGTTCCGCATGGCTCGATGGGAGAGGATTGCATGGCAATCACGGGAAAGGTCGCGCTGGTTACGGGAGCGGCCCAGGGCATCGGCCGGGGCATTGCCCTGCGGCTGGCACAGGATGGCGCCGATGTGGCGTTGGTCGATCTGAAACCCGAGCCGCTGCATGCGGTGGCGGCCGAGATCGCGGCCCTTGGGCGCCGGGCCACGACCTTTGTTGCCGATGTGGGCGACCGCGAACAGGTGCGGGCGGCGGTCGATCATGCCGCGCGGGAACTGGGCGGCTTTGACATCATGGTCAACAACGCCGGCATCGCGCAGGTCAAGGCGCTGGCCTCGGTAATGCCCGAGGATGTGGAGCGCATTTTCCGGATCAATGTCCAGGGTGTGCTATGGGGGATCCAGGCGGCGGCCGACCGGTTTGTCGCCAGCGGACAGAAGGGCAAGATCATCAATGCCTGTTCGATCGCCGGGCATGACGGTTTTGCGCTGCTGGGCGTCTATTCGGCGACGAAATTCGCCGTGCGCGGGCTGACCCAGGCGGCGGCGAAGGAATATGCCAGCAAGGGCATTACCGTGAACGCCTATTGCCCCGGCGTGGTGGGGACCAGCATGTGGGTCGAGATCGACCAGCTCTTCTCGGAAATCACGGGGGCGGAGAAGGGGGAGACCTTCCGCAAATATGTCGATGGCATCGCCCTGGGCCGGGCGGAGACGCCCGAGGATGTGGCGGGGCTGGTGTCGTACCTCTCCGGCCCGGATTCCGATTACATGACGGGGCAGTCGGTCCTGATCGACGGTGGGCTGGTTTATCGCTGATCGCGTTCGGAACTGTTCAGGGCTGGCGGGAGAGGATGTCCTGCCAGGTTTCCTCGGTGGGGCGGCCCATCTCGAACATCGCGTCGCGCCGGATCGCGGCGTAGTCGCCGGAGCCGCCGGCGCGCAGGATGGGCTGCGCCCCGGCGGTGTCGTAACTGCCTTCGGCCAGCAGGGTGCGGCGGATATGCACCGCTACCACTTCGCCGAAGACCATCCAGCTTTCCAGATCCTCGCCCCCGACGGTGCGCAGTTGCAGCATCTGGGTCAGGCGGCATTCGAAATGCACCGGACTGTCCGCCACCCGTGGCGGGCGGACCTGCGTGGAAGGCAGGCGGGCCAGGTTGGCGAGGTCGAATTCGCAGACATCGTGCGGGACGGCGGCGGAGCTCAGATTCATCGAACCGGCCAGGGGCAGGGTGGCGAGGTTCCACACGAATTCGCCCGTGGCCTGGATGTTGGCCACCGTGTCTTTCCAGCCGATGCTGGAAAAGCCGATGATCGGCGGCTGGTAGTTGAAGGCGTTGAAGAAGCTGTAGGGCGCGAGATTGGCCCGGCCTGCCGCGTCGATCGAGGAAATCCAGCCGATCGGGCGTGGCCCCACGATGGCGTTGAACGGGTCATGCTTCAGGCCGTGGCCGGTGGCGGGGCGGTAGGAGTGGAAGGCGTCGGACGGATTGGATGACATGGCTGGCGTCCTCGACGGAAGCTGTGGAGCGTATGGCGTGGCCGGCGCGTGAGGTCAGCGGCGGCGCAGGCGGAAGGCGGGGGCGTGGCTGGGCCGGGTCGACAGGACCCCGACCGGCAGCACCGGCCGGTGGTCGGCGAGGGTGAGCGTGAAATCCTGGAGCAGGCGGGCCAGGACCAGCACGGCCTCGGTCATGGCCAGTTGCGCGCCGATGCAGACATGCGGCCCGGCGCCGAACGGCAGGAAGCTGAAGCGCGGGGGATCGGGGCGGTCCAGAAAACGCTGGGGGTCGAATTGCGCCGGGGCGTGCCACAGGGCGGGATTGCGGTGCAGCATCCAGAAAGGCAGCAGCACCATCGCATTGTCGGGCAGGGGGTGGCCGCACAGGTCGGTTTCGCCCACGGTTTCCCGGCCGCTCATGAAGGCGGGCGGATAGAGGCGCAGGGTTTCGCGCACCACGGCCGTCGTGATGTGCAGGGAGGGTAGCGAGGAGGCCGCGCCATCTGGCGTCAGGTCCTTGTCCCGCACTTCCTGCGCGATCTCGTTCTGCCATCGGGTGGACTGGGCCAGCAGCAGGCAGGACCAGAACAGGACCGATGCCGTCGTTTCGTGCCCGGCCACGATCATGGTGGCGACTTCGTCGATCAGTTCGGACGTGGTGCCGCCGCCCTGGTCGCCGAAAGCCGTCTGCATGAGGTCGAACAGGTCGCGCGGGGCATCGGTGGGGGCCTGCGCGTGGCGCGCGGCGATGATCCGGCCGATCAATGCCACCCAGTGGCGGCGGAAACGCGCGCGGCGCCAGCCCAGCAGGGTCGGCGTGCCGGGTGGCAGCAGGAAATCGGAAGGCCGGGGCGTGCCGATGCCCGTCATGAAACGGGTGACGGAGTCACGCAAGGGCTGGTCGAACGCGCCGATCTCCAGCGAGAACATGGAAACCGCCGCGACATCCAGCGCCAGGCGCCGCATGGCTGAGAACAGGTCGACCGGGCCGCTGGTCTCCAGGTTTCGGCAGCCCCGATCGGCGCAGGCGGCGATATGTCCGGCCAGCACGGGCACCGTGCGCGGGGTGAAGGCCGGGGCCATGGCGCGGCGCTGCCGCCGCCACGTGTCGCCCTCGCTGACCAGCAGGCCGCGCCCGACGATGGGACTGAGCACGCGCTGGCCGACGCGCATGCGGCGATAATGCCCGGCATCCGACGTCAGGATCGCCTGCATGGATTCAGGGGCGGCAGCCAGCACCAACGGGCGGCCCAGTGCGCGCAGGATGACCACCGGCTGGGTGAAGCAGCGCTGTGGAAAGGCCGAATAGCCGTTGCGCCGCAGGGTCGCGAGAACGCGCAGGCCCCCGGCATGTTCCGACAGAAGAGGGGGCATCGGCGGAACGAGAGGGGATGAGTCGAGCACGCGCGGACCTTTGCTGGACGGGTGGACAGCGTAGCCAAACCGGTCGGGGCGGGAAAGCGGGGGGGGGAGGGGCCATGTGCCTGCGGCAGAGAGAAGCCGTTAATTCTCTATCGCAACAAATATCTGTCGTATGCGCGGGTGACCGTGATAGGAAATCGAAGAGAACTGGCCTTGTTTTGCCGGCGCCAGGAGCGTCGCCCGTGGAGAGTTGATTGCGAAAGCGAAATGCGTAATGGCACGTCGCCAATCCTTGGCGATGGCGGCGCGTGGTGTCTGTTGCCGGTCTTTTTTCGGTATGCTGCATGATAGGGCGACGGACATTCAGGCGACGCGGGTATGAGGACCATCGCGCCGGACAAGGCGATTTGGCGACGGATCGGGGGAACGTGCGCGCCTGTGCGAGAGGCCGCTGGAACAGGCGATCTGCCGGGCCGGGGGATAGCCCGCGTTTTCTGGCCGGGATGCTGGGGGTTGGTCTGGCCCTTCTGGCCCTGCGGCCTGTTGCCGCGCAGGCGAATGCCCTGAATTTCCTTGTCTGGGAATGGGGGATCAGCCCCGATGTGGTTCGGGCCTGGACGGCCATGACCGGCATCGCGATCAATCAGATCGTCTTTGACAATGGCGACCGGCGGGACCTGCTGATCGCGAACGTCGATGCGCCGATCGACCTGGCCGTGGTCGATAGTGCCCATGTCCAGGCATTCGGTGAGCGGGGGCTGCTGCTGGATCAGGCCGGCCTGCCCTTGCCCGAGACGTCGCGCAGCGAGGAGCGGTGGCGTGGCATGTGCGGGCGATACGGTGTGCCGTATAGCTGGGGGAATACCGGGATCGTCTATCGCGCTGACCGCATGAAGGTAGCGCCGCAATCGTGGGGTGACCTGCTGAAGCCGGACCTCGCCCTGGCCGGGCATATCGCCATGACTGACGACCAGGAGGAATTGCTGGCTGCCGCCCTGAATTTCATGGGGCGCCCGATGAACAGCGGCGATCCGGGGGATCTGCGACGGGCCTTCGAACTGCTGCGCGCGCAGTCGCCCGCCGTGCTGACCTATGGCCTGCCCTCGACGGCACAGACGCGGCGCGATGTCCGGGGGCAGATCTTTATCGGCCTGGGAGGGACGGGAGACCAGAAGACCCTGAACATGGCCGGCGCGGGGACGGAGACGTGGCGCTTCGTGACGCCGCGCGAGGGCGCGATGGTATGGACCGACTGCCTGGTGGTGCTCAGGCGCACGCGCAATCCGGGCATGGCGGAACGGTTCGTCGCGTTTCTGGCGCAGGCCGACAATGCGGCGGCGAATGCCATGTTCCTGCGCCAGCCGACGACCAACCCGCATGCGGCCGCCCTGCTGCCGGCCAGGATGCGCGAGGACCCGCAGATCTATCCGCCCGCGGATTATCCGATTCTCTATCGCGGGCCTTTCCCGACCGACAGTCTGCCGTTGCGCCGGCATATTCTCAGTGCCCTGCTGGCGATCCATGACGCTCAGTAGGCGAGCGCTCGCGGTTCTGTTCCCTATCGTCCTGCTGGGGCATATCCTGGCGGGCGGGGCGGCGTATCTGGGGTATCGCCATGCGCTGGTCACGCAGAACAGGGCCAGGCTTCAGCAGAATCTGTCGCAGCTTCAGAATGCGTATGCCGACTATGCGTCGCTGGACTCGCAACTGCTGTATGTGGTGCGCAACAGCCCGGCCTTTCTGACCTTTGTCGATGAAAGCGATGCCGAATACCGGACCAGGGTTCTGGCGATCGGTGTGCAGGACAGCCTGCAATCGCTGGTTCCCAATGACGGGACGAGCGTGTCGTGCAGCGTTTTCCAGTCGGATGGAAAGCAGATCTTCTATTTCGACAATGGCGCGGACCCGTTCCAGAGGCTGGGGACCCGCCAGTCGGCCTTTGCGCAGGCGGTGCTGAACGATGACGTGGCATCGCGTTCGGGGCTGGTGACCGAGGGAGATGGTACCACCTATCTGGCGATGGCCGCGAAGGTGCTGGCGCGCACGGGGGGCGTGGGCGTTGCGGGGCCGCAGCCGGATCAGTCGGTCGTCATGCAGGTGGCGGTGCGGCCCCGCCGGTTCGAGACGATCCGCGACACCATGGCCAGGGAGTATGGCGCGCCGGTCGCACTGACGGATTTGCCGCCGGCATCGCACGGGGAATTATCCGCCAGTATCCGGCTGGCGGCTGGTCTTTATGCGCAGGAGACGCCATCCGTCGCCTATCTGCGTGGCCCACTGACGCGCTTTGCCGCCGTGACCGGTCTGTTCGTCATCGTGCTCAGCGTGGTGTCGGTCTCGGTGCTGATGGCGCTGGTGCGCCGCTATATCATCGTGCCGGTCGAGGAACTTGACCGGCAGGTGACGGCGATTACGGAAAATCGCCGACAGGATATCGACGTGCCCGATATGGGGGAGGTCGGCCGGCTGGCGGCGAACGTGCGGCTGCTGCATGGCCAGTTGACGCGATCGCTGCGGCAGATCCGGCAGCTTTACGAGACGGATCTGGTGACGGGGATCGGCAACCGGATCTATTTCAACGACAAGCTCGACCAGTTCTATCAACTCAGCGCCACGACCGGCCGGCCGCTGACCATGCTGTTCATCGATCTGGACAATTTCAAGCAGGTCAATGACGTGCATGGGCACCGGACCGGCGATGCGTTGCTGGAGGCGGTGGCGTGTGCGCTGAGTGCCGCCGTCCGCGATGCGACCGAGGACGGGGCCGAGGCGATGGGGACCGTGGCGCGGCTGTCGGGAGACGAATTCACCGCGCTGATCATGGCCGATCCACGGAGCACGGTGGTCAGGGCGCTGATCGACGCCTTCCTGCTGAAGTTTCGTGGTGGCTTCCAGGTCGATGCGGCGTCTTACCCCGTTACAGCCAGCATCGGGGTCGCGACGGCGCCGGGCGATGCCGGTACGCCGACGCATCTGCTCTGGTGCGCGGACCATGCGATGTATCACGCCAAGGCCGCCGGTCGGAACACGGTGGCCTTTTATGCCGACCTGCCGCGCGATGAAGCGGCAGGGGGCGCGCCGGAGCGGGGCGTTATGCCGGAAGAGCGCGGACGAGCAATGCGGCCACCGCTTCCACAAGCTGCCGGTCCTGCGGTGTGAAGCGGTCGGGGATCGGGCTGTCGATATCCAGCACGCCGATCAGCCGGTCACCGGCGAGCAGCGGGACCACGATTTCCGAGGCGGAGGCGGCGTCGCAGGCGATGTGGCCGGGAAAGGCGTGGACGTCTGCCACCACGATGGTCTCGCGGCTGGTCGCGGCGGCGCCGCATACCCCCTTGCCCAGCGGGATGCGGGTGCAGGCGACCCGGCCCTGGAATGGCCCGAGAACAAGCTGGTCGTCGCGCAGGAAATAGAAGCCGGCCCAGTTGATGTGGGGCAGGGCCTCGAACAGCAGGGCGGCGACATTCGCGGCATTGGCGATCAGGTCGGGTTCGCCGGCCAGGATGGCCTCGACACTGCCCAGCAGGTCGTCCGGCGTGACACGTTGATCGGCAGGCTGGTGGCTCATGGACATGCTCCGGTCGTCGAACGTCCTCTCATACTGCGAAGCGGGACGAAGTGGAATGTGACGTCATTCTAGTGGAGGGAAAGCCTGGCTGGACATGTGGGCTGGTGAGCGAGAGTGCCGCGAAGCGGCACGGCCGTCGTGTGTTTCCGAGCACCGAAGCGGAGCGGCCTTGATGGCCGTGAGCATCGGAGCGCAGGAAACGCGCGTCGGATCGCCGCCAGCACGCATGTCCAGCCAGGCTTTTAGCGGTCGGTGTGGCCTAGGGATCTTTCGGGATCTATCCTGTCTCGCACTCTCTGCTTCAGGTCCTTGGGGCCGGGGAAGCCGCCGTCGCGGGTGCGTTCCCACAACAGGCTGTCATCCAGCATGATTTCGAAACGGCCGCCGCTGTCGTCGGGGATCAGCGCGACCTCGCCCAGCGCGGCGCCGAAGGTCGAGAGAAGTTCCTGCGCCATCCAGGCCGCGCGCAGCAGCCAGTTGCAGCGGACGCAATAGCGGATCGTCAGGCGCGGGGGCTGGGTGGGCATGGAGCGGTCTTTCCCGAGGCAGTGGCCGGGGTGGTGGCGCCCGGCCGGTTCCCGGAGGGAACGCGGGCTGCCTCGCAAAGGATGCATGGGGCGGGCGGGTTGCCCCGCCCAGGTCGGTCGGGACGATCAGACCGTTTTTTTCAGGTTCGGGCTGGCCTTGAAGCGGACGGTCTTGCCGGCCTTGACCTTGACCGGCTCGCCGGTGCGGGGATTGAGAGCCTTGCGGGCCTTTGTCTTGTGCACGGTGAACGTGCCGAAGGAGGGCAGGGTGAAGCCGCCTTCCTTGTGCAGCTCGGCCACGATCGCATCGATCAGGTCGTTCGCGGCCTTGCCGGCGGCGACACCCGTGCAGTTAAGAGAATCCTGAAGAACGGCGGCGATGAAAGCCTTGCTCATGGAGGAGCGTGTCCCAATAGTTAAAGATGCCGGGACGGTAGCAGCGGGATCGGAAAATTGTCTAATCCGATCGTAATGAAATGTGCCAGAAACGCCGTCTTTTTTGGGTAGGTGTGGACGAAAAGCTGCTTGCGGCAGGTTTTCGTCCGGTAAAATCTGCTCTTACTGGGCGGTATAGCCGCCATCGATGACCAGTTCGCTGCCGGTCATGAATTTCGATTCGTCGGAGGCTAGGTAGAGGATTCCGTAGGCGATGTCGTCGGCCTCGCCCAGATGACCGATCGGGTGCAGGGCCTCCAGCCGCTTGCGCGCGGCGACCTGGTCCGGGGTTTCGCCCGTCAGGCCCTGAACCATCGGGGTCCAGATATAGCCGGGATGGACGGAATTGACGCGGACCCGGTAGCCGGAGCGGGCGCAATGCAGGGCGGCCGACTTGGTGAACAGGCGCACGCCGCCCTTGCTGGCGTTGTAGGCGGCCAGGGTCGGGTCGCCGATCAGGCCCTCGATCGAGGACAGGTTGATGATCGAACCGCCATGGTCCTTCATCGCCGCGACGGCGGCCTTCGTGCCCAGGAACACGCCGTCGAGATTGATCGACTGCACGCGGCGCCAGTCGTTCAGGCTGGTGCTTTCCACCGTGCCGGCATAGGCGATGCCGGCATTGTTGACCGCGATGTCCAGCCGGCCGAAGCGGGCCAGGACGGCGGCGATGGCCCGCGTCCAGTCCTCTTCCCGGCTGACATCGAGCGGAACGAAGAGGGCTTCGCCGCCTGCTGCCTCGATTTCGGCGACGACGGCCTGGCCTTCATCGGCCTTCAGGTCGGCGACCGCGACCTTCGCGCCTTCCCTGGCCAGCAGCAGGGCGGTTGCCTTGCCGATGCCGAGGGCGGCGCCTGTGACGATCGCGACTTTTCCGGAAACTCGTGCCATGACGGTGCTCCATGATCAGAAATGGCGTGCACTATGGTGAGGGCGCTGAACGGGATTCCATGATCTGGGTCAAGGCGCGGATGCGGCTCTTTGGCCTTGGCAGGGCCGCGCATGGGGCGGGATGATAGGGCGGCGTGGCGGGGTTTTCCAGGAAATTGGGTGGAGCGGCACCCGTCGCGTCGTGCGCCGCCGACGGTGACGGGGAAAAGTAAATATAAACTTAATAATTCGGGCGGGGGTTCGATTGTAGGGTCGGGCGCCTCTCCCTGCCATTCCGGTTCGGGGCAGGCGCGCACCCATCGCCTGCTGCGGTGGCGAGAGAGCGAAAGGATGGCTTGTGCGATCGCCCGGTATTAAAGGATCGTTGAGTATCGTTCTGTTTTTTATCGCTCTTTCCTGTATCGTTTCGGGATTGTTTTCGATACGGGGGCTGACTTACGTCAACGAACGGGTCGAGGACATCACCAACCGGTCGCTGGCCAGCATCAAGGCGCTCTCGACCCTTCGTACAGAGATCCAGAATTTCCGGGGTATCGAGATCCGGCAGCTTACTGCGGCGTCGCAGGATGATTTCAAGAAGCTTGCCGGCGAAAGCGACGCGGCATCCGACAGGATCGCCCATGCTATCGACCGGTATGTGCCGTTTATCACGACCGATCGGGAGCAGGCGCTGTTCCATAATATTCAGGAGCAGTGGTATCAGTACAAAGACCTGCATGACGATACGTTCAAGGACTGGTTGGTTTCCCAGGACCATGCCCATGCCGTGGTGACGGCCGGCCAGGAGCTGGTTGATGCCGAGGAAACGGTATCGGAGACCCTGACCTCGTTCCTTGATGGCAGCATCAGGGATGCGGCTTCCTATGGTGTTGAGTCGGAGGGTGTTTACAGGACGACGGTTCGTTGGGTTTATGCGGCCTATGCCGTGCTGTTTGTCGTGATGCTGGCGGCTATTCTGGTGGTTCTGTACAAGATCCTGCGGCCGCTTCAGCGGATCAATGCTTCCATTACCCGGTTGGCGGCGGGAGAGACGGATCTGGTCTTTCCCATGGCCCGCCGGAGGGACGAGATCGGTGCGATTTCCCGTTCGCTTGAGGTCTTTCGTGTTGCGGCCATCGCGAAGCAGGCGCTGGAGCGGGATGCGGAGGGCCAGCGCCGCCGCGCGGAGGCCGAGCGCGTGGCCATTCAGGAGCAGGCCGAAGCCGAGGCGCGGGAACGGTTGCTTCAGGCGACCAGCGCGTTGGCCGACGGGCTGAGGCGGATGGCGGGCGGCGACCTTTCCTTTCAGATCGTCACGCCGTTTTCGGCGGAATTCGAATCCCTGCGTCGCGATTTCAACCGGTCGCTGGCGCAGCTTGGCGCGGCGTTCGGCCATATGTCGGGCGCCGTTCGCGTGATCAGCGACGGCACGCATGAGCTGGCGGGCGGCGCGGAGACGCTGGCACGGCGGACCGAGCACCAGGCTGCCGCGCTGGAAGAGACGAATACGGCTGTGGCAGGGATTGCCCGGAGCGTGGCGGATACGGCGGAACGATCGGAGACGGCCCGCGAGATCGGGGCGCGGGCGCGCCGGTCGGCCGCGACGTCGAGCACCATTACGCTGGAGACCGAAGAGGCGATGCGGCGGATCGAGCAGGGATCGGAGAAGATTGCCGCGATCGTCGACATGATCGACGGGATTGCCTTCCAGACCAATATCCTGGCGCTGAATGCCAGCGTCGAGGCGGCCAGGGCGGGGGAGGCCGGCAGGGGCTTTACCGTGGTGGCCAGCGAAGTGCGCTTGCTGGCGCAGAAAAGCGCCGATGCCGCGCGGGATGTGCGCGGCGTGATCCGCGCGACTGCCGCCGACGTGAAGGAAGGGTCCAGCCGGGTCAAGGATTGTAGCGGAACGCTGCGGACGATTTCCGATTTCATCGGCCAGATGGGGCAGCATCTGGATGCCATCGCCGTAGCGGCGAAGGAGCAGTCATCGAGCCTGTCGGAAATCAATGCCGCCATGGGGGCGCTGGACCAGACAACCCAGCAGAATACGAATGTTGCCGACACATTCAACGGAACCTCCAGGCAGTTGGCCGCCGAAGGGCGCAGGCTCAGCGGACTGGTGGAAAAATTCCGGCTGCCGGGGGAAAGTGAGCATGCGTCTCGGCTGGTCGCCATAAGCGGGCGTTAGGACTGCGCGCGTTCGCTCTTGAGAGAGAGCGCCGCCCGCGCGCATTCTCGGTCGGTCTCAGAGAGGTTGTTTGCAAAGAAGGCCTGCTGGACGAGCGTGCCGCGAAGCGGCGTGGCCGGCATGTATCTTCCCGCATCGGAGCGGCCTGCATGGCTGTGGGTACCGAAGCGCAGGAAACGCGCGCTGGATCGCCGCCCGTGCGTGTTTTCGGTCAGGCTCTCAGGTATCCAGTTCGCTGTCCCAGTAGAGATAGTCGCGCCAGCTTTCATGCAGGTAGTTCGGCGGGAAGGAGCGGCCGTTTTCCTGGAGTTCCCAGGTTGAAGGCTGGGCGGGGGTCCGGCGCGGATACATATGGAGTTCGTGCGGCATCCGCGAGCCCTTCATCAGATTGCAGGGGCTACAGGCGGTGACGACATTTTCCCAGGTGGTGCGGCCGCCCTTGCAGCGGGGCACGACGTGATCGAACGTCAGTTCGTGGGTCGGCAGGCGGTCGAGACAATATTGGCAGGCAAAATTGTCGCGCAGGAAAACATTGAAACGGGTAAAGGCCGGTCGGCGCGCGGTCGGGATGTAATCCTTCAGGGCGATGACGCTGGGTAATCGAAGCGACCGGCTGGGAGAGCGGACTTCTTCGTCATATTCACTGAGGACCGAGACCCGGTCGAGGAATACGGCCTTGATGGCATCCTGCCATGACCAGAGCGAGAGCGGGAAATAGGAAAGCGGCCTGAAATCAGCATTCAGGACCAGGGCCGGATAATGTGGACTGCCAGCAAGCAAGGGGCGCATCCTTTCGCGATGCCGCCACACCATCATCAGGCGTTGTTACTCAAAATCGGAACGCCGAATGATATGCGCCGTTGAGAACCTTCAATCCATATCGCAAATATTCGGTGTTTCCGCAAGGGAGAGCGGGGGATTCGTGCCGGTTATGCGGCATGGTGGCGTGCGAGAGGATGTGAAGGCATGACGGCATCCTGCTGTTTTCAGGATGGAAATCCGCAGGGTGGCCGTGGGTGGGTGACGCGCTTTGCGCCCAGCCCGACCGGTTTTCTGCATCTGGGGCATGCCGCTGCCGCGCTGGTGGCCTGGAATGCGGCCCGCGATTCGGGCGGGCGCTTCCTGTTGCGGATCGAGGATATTGATCCCGGCCGTTGCCGCGAGGCGTTCGAAGCGGCGATCGTTGAGGATCTTGCCTGGCTGGGCATCGTGCCGGATGGAGTGGTTCGCCGGCAGTCCGATCATATGGCGGATTATCGGGCTGTGCTGGACGAACTGGCGCGGCGCGGGCTGCTTTATCCCTGTTTCTGCACCCGTGCCGATATCAGGCGGGAGACTGCCGAGGCCGCCCATGCGCCGCATCATGCCCCCGACGGTACGCTGGCCTATGGCGGGACCTGTCGCGGCCTGTCGGCGGCGGAGCGGGCCGAACGTATCGCTGCCGGGGTGCCGCATGTGTTGCGGCTGGACATGGCGCGGGCGACCGCCGAGGTGGGCGGCGACGTGATGAACTGGCGGGAGTGGGTCGGGGGCGAGCGGCGGATGGTGTCGGCGCCGGTCGCGCCGTTTGGTGATGTGGTGCTGGCGCGCAAGGATTGCCCGGCGTCCTATCATCTCTGCGTGACGCATGACGATGCGTTGCAGGGGGTCAGTCTGGTGACGCGGGGCGAGGACCTGCGTCCCGCGACGTCGGTGCATCGGCTGTTGCAGGTGCTGATGGGCTGGCCGGCGCCGGAGTATGTCCATCATCCGCTGCTGCTGGATGACGAGGGCCGCCGGTTGGCCAAGCGCGACCGGGCGCAGACCCTGCGGGCGCTGCGGGCGGCGGGGCACGATGCGCAGGCCGTGCGCGACGCCGCGATGGGAAAAGCGGCCCTGCCGGCCTGATCTGCGGCGATCGGCAGTTTCCTCGGCCGGCGCTTCGCATTACGGTGTGCGCCCGCCGGGCCGTCTGTGGTGCCGGCGCGTTCCCCCGTTACTGGTTTCCCCGCTACTGTGGACTTGGTGTCATGGATCTTATCGCCGCCCGTCTGAACAAGGTCAGCCCCAGCCAGACCATCGCCATTTCGACCAAGGCGCGCGCCTTGAAGGCGGCTGGACAGGATATTATCAGCCTGTCGGCCGGCGAGCCCGATTTCGACACGCCGCAGAACATCAAGGACGCGGCGATCCGTGCGATCGCCGAGGGCCAGACCAAATATACCGACGTGGCCGGAACGCTGGCGCTGCGCCGGGCGGTGGCCGAACGGTTCCGCATCGATTCCGGGCTGGATTACACGGCTGACGAGATCATCGTTTCCACCGGCGGCAAGCAGGTGATCTATAACGCGATGGTCGCGACCCTGAATCCGGGGGACGAGGCGATCATTCCCGCGCCGTGCTGGGTGTCGTACCCCGATATCGTGGCGCTGGCCGACGGGGTGCCGGTGATCGTGCCGTGCCCGGCGGAGACCGGTTTCAAGCTGCGGGCCGAGGATCTGGAGGCCGCGATCACGCCGCGGACCAAGTGGTTCTTCCTCAACTCGCCCTGCAACCCGACGGGCGCGGCCTATTCGGCCGAGGATCTGCGGCCGATCTGCGATGTGCTGCTGCGGCACCCGGATGTGTGGATCTTTACCGACGATATCTATGACAAGCTGGTTTATGACGGCTTTGTGCCCGCGACCATCGTGCAGGTGGAGCCGAAGCTGCGCGACCGTACCGTGACGATGAATGGGGTGTCGAAAGCCTATGCCATGACCGGCTGGCGCATCGGTTTTTCGGGCGCGCCGGCGGTGCTGACCAAGGCGATGAACAAGTTGCAGAGCCAGTCGACCTCCGGCACCTGCTCGATCAGCCAGGCGGCGGCGGTGGAGGCCCTTTCCGGCCCGCAGGAGTTCATCGGCGAGATGGTGCGGGCCTATCAGGACCGGCGCGACCTGGTGGTGGGGATGCTCAACCAGGCCAAGGGGCTGAGCTGCCATCGGCCTGAGGGGGCGTTCTATGTCTTCCCGTCGATCGAAGGCTGTCTGGGCAAGGTGAGTGCCGGCGGGCGCACCATTGCCAATGACGAGGATTTCGTCACCGCGCTGCTGGAGGAAGAGGGGGTGGCGGCGGTGCATGGCGCGGCCTTCATGTTTGCCGGGCATTTCCGCATTTCCTACGCCACGGACACCGAGAGCCTGCGCGAAGCCTGTGCCCGTATCCAGCGCTTCTGCGCCGGCCTGCGCTGAGGGGCGGTCCGATGATCCTGGATGAACCCGGCTTTGCCGACCGCACCGGGCGGCTGGAATCGCCTGCCACCATCGCCATGGCGGTGCGGGCGCGGGCGTTGCGGGCCGAGGGGCATCAGGTGCTGTCGCTGGCGCTGGGCGAGCCGGATTTCGCGACCCCGCGCGCCGTGATCGAGGCCGCGCATCAGGCGGCGCTCGACGGGCAGACGAAATATCCGCCCGTCGATGGCACGCCGGCGCTGAAGGCGGCGATCGCGCGCAAATTCGCGCGAGAGAACGGGCTGGATTACAGGCTGTCGGAGATCATGGTCTCCAATGGCGGCAAGCAGGTGATCTTCAACGCCTTTATGGCGACGATCGATGCAGGCGACGAAGTGGTGATCCCGGCGCCGTACTGGGTCAGCTATCCGCTCGCGGCGCGGCTGTTCGGCGGGGTGCCGGTGGTGGCCGAATGCCGCGAGGAAGACGGGTTTCGGCTGACTGCGCCGGCGCTTGGGGCAGCGATGTCGTCGCGCACGCGCTGGGTGGTACTGAACTTCCCCAGCAATCCGACCGGCGCGGTGATGGGGCTGGCGGATCTGGAAGCGGTTGCCGAGGTGCTTCGCCGGTATCCGCAGGCGTGGATTCTTTCTGACGAGATCTATGAACATCTGGTTTTCGACGGGGCGCGGCATCATGCGCTGGCGGCTGTGGCGCCGGATCTGGCATCGCGTATCCTGACGGTGAACGGGGTTTCCAAATCCTATGCCATGACAGGCTGGCGCGTGGGTTATGCGGGTGGTCCTGAGCGGCTGATCCGCATGATGACGCGGATTCAGGGCAATGCGACGTCGGGCATCTGTTCGATCGCGCAGGCGGCGGCTGCGGCGGCGCTGGATGGGCCGGCATCGCTGATCGCGGAGATGCGCGATACCTATGCGCGGCGCCGTACGATGGTGGTGGAGGCCCTGCGTGCCATTCCCGGCGTGACCTGTGCGATGCCGCAGGGGGCGTTCTACGCCTATCCGGGCATTGCCGGTTGCCTGGGACGGACCAGCCAGGGTGGGCAGATGCTGCGGACGGACGAGGATTTTGCTCGTGCGCTGCTGGAAGAACAGCATGTGGCCTGTGTGCATGGCAGCGCGTTCGGGCTGGGGCCTTACCTGCGCCTTTCCTGCGCCACCAGTGACGATGTGCTGGTAGAGGCCTGCGCACGGATCGCCGATTTCGTGAGCGGTCTGCGCTAAGCTATCCGTTCAGGGATATCTTACGCTCCCAGCAAAAAGTCCCTGAACGGATAAAAGTTTTTTGGTTCTTTTTTTCAAAAAAGAACGAATACGGCCTTACGGTTTTGGCCGCACGGGCACTGGCACGTTGCACAACGCGACGCCGTTGGCGGGACGGACGAAGAACGGGTCTGTGCGGTTGGCACGGGCGTTCAGGTATTCCGTGAATGTGGGGCTGTCGGTGCGCATGACCTGAAGATGCGGCTGACTGGCGCGGGGCAGGTCGGCGGCGAGCGATATGTTCCGGATTGCGACGTTCTGATCCTTGCTGGCGTAAAAGCCTAGGGCGGCCGTGCCGCGCGGCAAGGCGCCGAAATGCTCCATGCCGGTGAGAACACGCCCTACGACGGCGAGATTGCGGTCGAGCTGGCGGGGGGCTTCGCTGTTGACGGCGTACAGTTCCTGCCCGTCGCCGGTATCGGGGGGCATGTCGCGGCCGGCGCCGACCATGCCGTAGCAATGGGGAAGCCAGACGCGGTCGCCCTCGGCGGCGATGGGCCACCCTGACCAGAAGCCGGACGACGGCGCGTAGGGATCGGGAAAGCCGAGCGGACGAATGGCGATATCCTGACGCGCGCGATCATATTCCGCTGGCGGATGGGCGACGAAGCCTGCGGGTGGCTTGGCCTTTCCGTCGCGGGTGGTCCATTGCACGACGTAATTGTCCTGCACGCGGACGATCGCGCCGCCGTCCCACCCGTGGGCGCGGGCCTGGCGCACGATATTGCCGGTGTGGACCGGTGCGAACTGGGGGGCGAGTTCGATCGTCACCTGCGCGCCGTCGGCCAGTGTCATGACCAGCAGCCGGTCCGGCGGGACATCGGCCCAGGCGGCATCCGGCGCGTGGGCCACGATTTCGGCGGGGGTGGGGTTTGGCGCTGCGGCGGCGATATTCGGCAGGAGCAGGGTGAGGATCGGCAGGAAACGGCGCATGAAGACGATCATGCCTGCTGCGAAAGGATTACGGCAAGCATGAAAACGGAGGATTGCCGCGTCTGTCCTTGATTGTCGCCGACCTGTCGTATGGTTGCCGGAGTGGACGCATTCCACGGGTGCCGTTGCCGCGCGGTGTTTCCCGCCAGTCATCGGGGCTGCGTTGCACCTGTATTATTCTGGCAACAGTTTGTGATTATATTCCATCGTATATGGATCTATGCATGGCGGTATATAGACAGGCCCGGAATGGTGGTGGCAAAAAAGACACAACTTACGGTCTTTGTTCATAATCCGGGCGCGCCAGATCCATGCATCATCGCTTTTCTCCCTTTTTCATCGCCGGAACATTTGGCGCCTTTCTGTTGACCACTTCGGCGCTGGCCGCGCCGACTGTTTCCACGCAGGGCAAGACCGGTAGCCATGCTCCCGGCAAGACGGCGGCCAAGGCGCGCGCCGCCGGAACGCGGGCTGTCAAGGCACCGGCCGGCGTGGCCCCCATTGCCGGGATACTGGATGGTTCCAACGGTGAAACGGTCACCGTCCTTGGTCATCACGCGGCGGATGGCACGGCCGCCAAATACATGAACAAGACCGTTTATCTGGGGCCGCTGGGCAATCGGGACACGCTGGATACGCCTTATTCCATCATGGGCGTTCCGCATGATGTCGTGGTCAACCAGCAGATCCGCAACATCAACGACATGGCGCAGTACCTGCCTTCGGTGCAGCTCGAGATCCGGGGCGACCCCAATACGTCTCGTCCGCAGTCACGCGGGTTCGAGGCCGATGTGGTTGCCAACTCGCGCCTCGACGGGCTGAACGTGGTCTCCACCACGCCTTATCCGGCGGAATGGGTCGATAACCTGCAAGTCCTCAACGGGTTGGCGGGCGCGATGTATGGGCCGGAGAATCCGGCTGGCGTCTTTGAATATACGCTCAAGCGCCCGACTGACCGGCGGACCGAGCGGCTTTCGGTCGGTGCGGATTCCATCGGCACGCCCATCGTCAATGGCGATATCTCGGGGCGCGTCGGCCGGAATGGCTGGTTCGGCTACCGACTGAACATGCTGCATGCCGATGGCACGGGCTATGCGTCGGGAAGCTCGATCCGGCGTGAGATGGTCAGCGCGGATTTCGATATCCATCTGGATGACAGGACGGTGATCGAACTCGATGCCAGCCATTATACCTATGCCGCGCGTGGCCTTGCCCCCGGCTTTGGTATTCCGGCCGGTACTGCCGCCAATCCGACCGGTATCGGCGGGCAGTTGCCCGAAGCACCGGACCTGGGCAGGCGCCTGGCGCCGGGCTGGAGCGGCTATAACATGGAGACCAATACGTTCCTGGCCAAGGTCCGGCACCAGATCAACGATGACTGGAGCTTTACGCTGGGCGGGCTTTACCAGGATGCCATGCGGCAGTCCTTCGGGATCAGCGATACGCTGACCGCGACCGGCGGTACGGATGGATTCTATTCTTCGCGAGCCACGGCGACCACGACGGCCAATGACTTCCGCGTCGGCAGCAACATGGCGTATTTCAACGGCCGTGTTTATACCGGCCCGGTCAGGCATGATCTGGTGATCGGCACCAATGGCTACATGATGGGGAACTACAATCCTGTCAGGGGGGTGACGCCCGCGCAGAGCCTTGGAACATACAATATGTATGGGGATGCCCCCACCAACGGCAGGCAGCCTTATTATGAGGGGCGCTACAAATCCAGCAGCATCGTCAGCCAGTCCTTTATCGTGGGGGACACGCTGACGATCGATAAACACTGGTCGATCATGGGGACGCTCGCCTGGAGCTGGCTTGACCAGAAGGGTGCGCTGAATGCCAGCAGTGCGCTGCGGAAAACCTTTTCGGCCAATGCGGCCTTTAGCCCGACGACCAGCCTGATGTACAAGCCGACGGACAACCAGACCCTCTATTTTACCTATGGGCGGTCGGTCGAGGCTGGGCCGGTGACGCCGAACAGCCAGTATTATACCAATACGAACATCGCATTGCCGATTGCGCATGCGGAGGAATATGAGGTTGGCTATAAGCTGCGTTATCAGAAAATGCAGCTTAACGTCGCTGGTTTCCGCATGACGTCGCCTTATGCGATGTATGTTGCGGCGGCGAATGGCACATGCGCCGGCGGCACGACCTGCCAGACCTATACTTATGGCGGCACGCAGCGCAATTATGGTGTGGAAGCGCAGGTTTCGGGCGAGGTTCTGCCGAACCTTTCCGTTCTTGCCGGTATGACGTGGCTGGATGCGGAGCTGGTCGGCAGTAAAACCGCTGCCTACAACAACAAGGAGATCGTCGGCGCGGCGCCGTTGCAGGCCAGCCTGCTGCTGGATTATCGCCTGCCGGCACGGTGGGGTTCCTTTGCGTCGGGCTGGGCGTTCAATGCCGGTGTCCATTACATGGGCAACCGCGCGGCCAACGTGACCAATACGCTGCATACCGGGTCTTACACGACGCTGGAACTGGGCACGCGCTATGCCTTCCACGTCGCCCGCTTTCCGTGGGTTGCGCGGTTCGGCGTCAGCAACGTGACCAACGAGCGGTATTGGGCGTCGGTCTATACCGGTGCGCCGAGTGGGACGTCGGGTGCGGCATCGACCCTGTATGCAGGGCTGCCGCGTGTGTATCACTTCACCCTGTCGGCGGAGTTCTGAGGCCCTGGTTCTGGGGCGCTAGACCCCGTTTTCGGGCAGGCAGTCCGCGAGGCCGCGTAGTCTGGCGGACTGCCTCTGGTGAACCGAGACGCATGTCAGCACGCTGAGGACGATAAGCGCGAAGGCTGCCATTTCGGGCATGCGGGGCCACCGGCCTTCCCACAGGAAACCGTAGAGCAGGGCGAACAGGGTTTCGAACAGGATCATCTGTCCCGTCATGGTCAGCGGCACGAGGCGGCTCATGCGGTTCCAGAGGGCATTGCCGAAGAGGGAGGCGGCAATGGCGACCGTCAGCGAGACGCTGCCGAACCTTATCCATTGTTCCGGGCTGTGAAGACGGTGGCCGTCCAGAACGGCCAGCGGAAGCAGCAGGATGGCCTGTGTGCCGGTCATCAGCCCCACGAGCAGGTTCCAGTCATGACCGGACACCGCGGGCAGGCGCGCCAGGCAGCGCGTGTTGCCGACGGCATAGGCGGTCCATGAAGCGAGGGCTGCCAGGGCGCACAGCAGGCCGGTCATGGATTGGCGTGTCGCGCCGGGGGCGGCGAGGGCCTGCCAGCCAATGCAGGCCGCCCCGGCCGCGCAGAGCAGGAGGGAAGGCAGCAGCGCCGCAAGAGAGACGGCCCCCTTGTCCCTGCTGCCGATGATCGTGACCGCGACGGGAAGAAACCCGATGACCAGTGAGGTCAGGGCGATGCCGCCGGTCTGTACCGCCATGGAAAGCAGGATGTAATAAAGCGTGTTGCCGAACAGGGAGAGCCAGAAGAGGGCGAGCCAGTTGCGCCGGTGCATGCCCTGTATCAGGCCATTCCAGCGCGGTGCGATCAGGATGGCGGAGAGAGCGCCGTAGGCCAGGTAGCGACCGGTCGCCAGTTGCAGGGGCGTGAACGTGCCGACGAGTTGCGGGGCGAGGAAGACCAGCCCCCAGAGGGCGCCCGCACCCGCGCCACAAAGCATGCCGAGCGGGATGTTGTGGCCGCTCCCCGCGTGTGTTCCTGCCTCGGCCATGCTCATGACGTTTTTCTCCCTCTGTGGCGAGACATATCATCGCGAAAGTGGGTTTTGTGCTCTTGATCGGCAGTCGGAATGCAACAAAAACTCGGTCATGAGCAGAAAAAACGCACCGGGGTCGCTGGACGCGTTCGACAGGGCCATCCTGCGGATCGTGCAGCGGGACAACAGGATGCCGCAGCGGCAGATCGCGGAGCGGGTCAATCTTTCCGCCGCCGCCGTGCAGCGGCGCATTGCTGCCATGGAGAAGGCCGGCATCATCATCGGCAATCATGCCGTGGTGGATGTTCGTGCCGTCAGTCTGGGCATTACCGCCATCGTCGAGGTCTATCTGAAGGACGAGCGCCTGGAGACGGTCGACAATGCCAAGGCGCTCTTCCGGAACGCGCCGGAAGTGCAGCAATGTTATTATGTGACCGGTGGCGTCAGTTTCATGCTGATTATCGTTTCCGCGGACATGACGTCCTATGAAGCGACCACGCGCCGCCTGTTTGCGCAGAACGATTCGGTCGCCGGCTATCGTTCGCTGATTGCGCTGGACAGGGTGAAGGCAGGAAGCGAAATCGTCATTCCGTGATATCCGCGTCCTGCCTCGGGGTCAGCGATGCTGCGTGGGTGCGTCAGGCATGCAGGCCGGGTGCCTCGCGGCCGGTGCGGGCGACATATTCGGTATAGCCGCCATCATAACGGTGGAGCCCTTCCGGTGTCAGTTCCAGGACGCGGTTGGACAGGGCGGCGAGGAAATGCCGGTCGTGGGAGACGAACAGCATCGTGCCGTCATAATCGGCCAGGGCGGTGATCAGCATTTCCTTGGTCGCGATGTCGAGATGGTTGGTCGGTTCGTCGAGCACCAGGAAGTTCGGCGGGTCGTACAGCATCAGGGCCAGGACCAGCCGGGCCTTCTCGCCGCCGGAGAGCACGCGGCAGACCTTGTCGATATCGTCGCCGGAGAAGCCGAAGCCACCGGCCAGTGCCCGGAGCGAGCCCTGGGGGGCGAGGGGGAAGGCGTCGTTCAGGGTTTCGAAGATGGTCCGGCTGCCGTCGAGCAGATCCATGGCGTGCTGGGCGAAATAGCCCATCTTGACGCTGCCGCCGAGCGTGACCGTGCCGGCATCGGGCTCGGTAGTGCCGGTTACCAGTTTCAGCAGGGTGGATTTACCGGCGCCGTTGACGCCGAGCACGCAGCAGCGTTCCTGCCGGCGGATCAGCAGGTCGAGATCCTTGTAGATCACCCGGCTGCCGTATGATTTGTCCACGCCGCGCAGATTGACGACCGCGTCGCCCGAGCGTGGGGCCTGCGGAAAGGTGAAGGAGAGGGTCTGGCGGCGCTTGGGGGGCTCGACCCGGTCGATCTTGTCGAGTTTCTTCACCCGGCTTTGCACCTGCGCGGCGTGGGAGGCGCGGGCCTTGAAGCGTTCGATGAAGGCGACTTCCTTTGCCAGCATGGCCTGCTGGCGGTCGAACTGCGCCTGCTGCTGCTTTTCGTTCATGGCGCGCTGCTGCTCGTAGAACTCGTAATCGCCCGAGAAGCTGGTCAGCGTGCCGCCGTCGATCTCGATCACCTTGTTGATGATCCTGTTCATGAAGGCGCGGTCATGCGAGGTCATCAGCAGGGCGCCGTCGTAACCGGCGAGGAACTGCTCCAGCCAGATCAGGCTTTCCAGGTCGAGATGGTTGCTGGGTTCGTCGAGCAGCATCACGTCCGGCTTCATCAGCAGGATGCGGGCCAGAGCCACGCGCATCTTCCACCCGCCCGACAGGCGGCCCACGTCGCCGTCCATCATCTCCTGGCTGAAGCCCAGTCCGTGCAGGACTTCGCGCGCGCGGCCTTCCAGCGCGTAGCCGCCCAGTTCCTCGAAGCGGGCCTGGACCTCGCCGAACCGTTCGAGGATGGCATCCAGTTCGTCGAACCGCTCCGGGTCGGCCATCGCGGTTTCCAGTTCGGCCAGTTCCGCCCCGATCTCGGCCACCGGGCCGGCCCCGTTCATCACCTCGGCGACCGCGCTGCGGCCGGACATCTCGCCCACATCCTGGTTGAAGAAGCCGACCGAAACGCCGCGGTCGGTCAGGACCTGGCCTTCATCGGGTTCTTCCTGGCCGGTGATCAGGCGGAACAGCGTCGTCTTGCCCGCGCCGTTCGGCCCGACCAGCCCGATCTTCTCGCCTTTTTGCAGCGCCGCCGAAGCCTCGATGAAGATGACGCGATGGCCGTTATGCTTGCTGATAGTGTCGAGACGGATCATGGGGCCTCAGATGCCGAAGGGGAGGGCGGAACGGGAGCGCCCTTATTGCGCAGCCCTTGCGGGCCGTAAACCGCAGGAGGGCATGTGCAAGGGACGCTTTACAGGAAAGAGAGGACTTCCAGCAGTCCGTTGCTGAGCCCGTGACAGAGGGCGGTGGTGAGATAGGGGCGGTAATGCCGGCGGACGGATTTGTAGTAGGTGAGGCTGAAGAGGCTGCCGGATACCAACCCGATGACGAGGGCATCGGAGAATGAGTGATCGGTGAAAATGCCGTTTTTCTTCTTGGGTAGATGCAGAACGAAGAAAATGAGATCCGACAGGATGATGTAGAATATCAGTCTTGTCCTGTTCGTCTGCTTCCAGTGTGGCGAGAAGATAAGTTTATAGCCGAAATGGAATATTGATGTTTCCATCAAGGGTCCCGTGAAAAGAAAATCCACGAATAATGCGACGAGGCCGGGCTGTTCAGTTTGGGAAGGATCGGCACCCGACTGCGCTGACAGGACAAGGAGACATGGTAAATTCAAGGCGAAGTCGACAAGCGCCATCTTGACGGCGAGTAAATAGCCTATTCGTAGATTTCGTGGCCGGGTTTCGGCTGTCGATGTGTTCGGGAGCAGGGTCTGACCGGGATCGGGGGTTGTGAGGTTCCGCGCGGCGCGGCGGAACGTTGCGGAGAGGCTGGTTGTCATTCAGGCCCCGTCAGGGAACGCATTTCGGGCCGCTTCTTCAGTCGGCACGATCGGCGGCAAGCGTGCCGAGCGCCGCGATGGTGGATGTGTGTTCGGGGTGGGCCAGCAGGTCCTGGGCCAGGCGCAGGGCGGCTTCCTGTCTTGCCGCGCGGGTCGTGCGGTCGGCGATCACGTCGAAATCGGCGACGTGGGCGTAGCCGGTGAGGCGGCGGATGATCTCCAGGGCTGCGAAGGCGATCGTGTCGGTTTCGATGTCGTCGAGAAACTGGGTCTGTACCTGTTGCAGGGATGTGGGATCGTCGCGGAACAGGGGGGCGGCGTAGGCGTCGCCGGATTGGGAATGGGCGACCGCGTTGGTCCAGAGGGTGGTGAAATCCTGCCGGAAATGGGTCCAGAATTGCGTGATGTCGCGTAGTGCGCGGGTGCGGCCTTCTGGCGTGGGGGTGGCGAACAGGTGCATCAGCAGGTTGCCGACGAACAGGCCGCAATCGAAGCCGATCGGGCCGGGGAGGGCGAATTCGCCGTCGATGACGCGGGTATCATGGTTCGCGACCATGACCGAGCCCGTGTGCAGGTCGCCGTGCAGCAGGGCCTGCTGGCAGGTGAGGAAGCGGGCCTGCATCTGGCCGACGCGGCGGCGCACGGCCGGGTCGGCGCGCAGGTTCGCCACGATCGGGTCCAGTTCCGGGCTGAGCCAGTGGTTGCGCGGGTGGGCGTGGTAGGGGTCGGTCAGCACCAGATCGACGGTGATGCGGGTGAGGGTGTGGTTGCGGGCGAAGGGGGCCAGCAGGGCCGATGATGCCTCGAATTTGAGGGCCAGCGGCGAGGTCTGGAACGTGGCGCGGGCCACGAAGCGGCCGATGGCGGCGGCGGCTTCCGGCCAGTCACCGCCCTGCATCAGCCCGTGGCGCAGTACCACATGGTCGTTCAGGCTTTCGACCACCAGCACGAACAGGTCGGGGTCGAAATGCAGCAGTTCGGTCGTGAGATTGCCGACATGGGGGCGGACGGCGCGCAGATAGGCGGCCTCGAATGCCGTGCGGTCCAGCGGCATCTTCCAGTTCGGGTCCACCCGGACGTGGGGCAGGGACTGCTTGAAGCAGACACCGCCGGCCGGGCCGTCGATCAGGAACACATTGTTGAGGTTACCGTCACTGACCTCGCTCACCCGCCAGTCGTCCGGCTGGCCGCCCAGGCGTGTCGCGAGGGCGGGTTGGGCGGCGAGAAACGCGCGGATGCCGGCCGGGTCCAGTGTGCGGTAGGGCGTGGGGGATCGGGTCATGCTCTGTGTCTCGTTGGCGGGTCGTCGGTGTGCGGGGAGCATAGCATGCCGGGCGGGGAAGGGCGTGAGGGAGCATGATGCATACAATATCGCGCCCTGATTGCCGGTATTGTATGGAGGGACACGTTTCAACCGGCTCTTCTGTGAAAGTCCCTGCCCGATGTCGAACCGGCCTTATCTCGCGCACTGGAAAGAGCAGATCGATCATAATGCGGGGGCGATCTATCTCACGCTGGTCGATGCGCTGGCGCTGTCGATCCGCAAGGGGGACCTGCGGGAGGGGGACCGGCTGCCGCCGCAGCGGACGATCGCGGAGTATCTGGGCACCAACCTGACCACCGTGACCCGCGCCTTTACCGAGGCGCGGCGGCGGGGGCTGATCGACGCCACGGTGGGGCGGGGGACGTTTATCCGCGTCGGCGCGGGGGAGAGCCACTGGCGGCATACCGGGCCGGCGGTGATCGACCTGACCATGAACCTGCCGCCGGTGCCGCAGGACCCGCCGCTTCAGAAAATGATCCAGGCCGATATCGCGGCGCTGCTGAAACAGCAGGACCTGAACAGCCTGATGTCCTACCGCGTGACCGGCGGGACGATGGAGGAGCGCCAGCTTGGGGCGAAATGGATCGCGCCCGTGGTCGGGCCGCGCCGGGTGGACGAGGTGCTGGTGGCGCCGGGGGCGCAGAGCGCGCTGGCGGCCATCGTCACCACGCTGACCCAGCCCGGCGATGTGATCGTGACCGACCGGATTGCCTATCCGGGCATCCGGACCATCGCCGCGCAGTTCGGGCTGATTCTCGCCGGGGTGGACAGCGACGTCGAGGGGATGATGCCCGATCAGCTCGACCGGGTGTGCGCGCAGCATCATCCAAGGCTGCTTTACTGCATTCCCACCATTCATAATCCGACCACGGCGACCATGTCGCTGCAACGGCGGCGGGACATTCTGGCGGTGGCCCAGCTTCATCATCTGCATGTGGTGGAGGACGATCCATACAGCCTGCTGATGGACGATCGGCCGCCGGCGCTGGCGGCGCTGGATCATGGGCGCGTTTTCTATGTGGCGACGCTGGCCAAGACGCTCAGCCCCGGTCTGCGCACGGCCTATGTGGCGTTGCCGGGCACGGACATGACGCGCCGCGTGACCGCCGCGATCAGGGCGATCGCGCTGACCAATGCGGGGCTGCTGAGTGCGCTGACCGCGCGCTGGATGCAGACGGGGGAGGCCGACCAGATCCTGCATGCGATCCGCACCGAACTGCGTTTGCGACAGTCCATCGCCCGCCGGATTCTGGGCGACGGACACTGCATGAATCCCGATGGCCCGCATGTGTGGCTGAAATTGCCGGACTGGTGGGGCAGCACGGATTTTGTGGCCTATGCGCGCCGCCGGGGGCTGGCACTGGTGCCCAGCACGGTGTTCACGATCAGCGGCGAACCGCCACAGCGGGCCCGGGTTGCGCTGGGCAGTGCACCGGATGCGGCGAGCCTTGAGGATTCGCTGCGTGGGGTGCTGTCGGTGCTTCAGCATAAACGCTCGCCGGGTTTCGCCGATATCGTGTGAGACTCTGGCCGGACAGGCTTGCTGGTGGTGATCGGGTGCCTTTGGGTGGCATCAGATAAAAGGGTGGTTTGTTCACGAGTTCGTGATTTATGAATCCTGGAATAACAATGGGTTGTGGGGGAGGGACGTTATTGTACCCTGCATGATATGATATTGTATGGAATTGAAATCGGCATTCAGGGGTGGGTCGAAGGGATTGTCTTCATTGTAGTGAAGGCGTGATCCATACAAGATTTTACGTCCCGCCTGATCCCGTGCCACGACATCTCCCGTCAGGGCGGCCTGCCTCGTGCCGCCGGATAGCGATCCATACGGGAGATCCATCATGCCGAAAGTCGAACACGCCCCCCACAAGGATGGCGATATCTTCGTCGATTACGAAAACAAGGTTTTCGAGGACGTCAAAGCCAATCCGGGCGAGAAGGCGCTGGTGACCTTCCATACCGTTGCGTTCGAAGGCTCGATCGGGTTCGTCAATCTGTTGCAGGCGACACGGCTGATCCGCAAGGGGTTCGAGACCTCGGTCCTGCTTTACGGACCCGGTGTGACGCTCGGCATCCAGCGCGGCTTTCCGCGGCTGGGGGATGAAGCCTTTCCGGGGCATATGAACTGCAACAAGCAGGTTGCGAAAATCATCGAAGAGGGCGGCAAGGTCTATGCCTGCCGGTTCGCGCTCCAGGCGCTGTACGGCCACGGCGAGCCGTCGCTGATTCCGGGGATTACGCCGATCAATCCGCAGGATGTGCTGGACCTGGTGCTGCTGCATCGCCGGGACAATGCCTTCATCCTCGATACCTGGACGCTCTGATTTTCGATCGCGGGAAGGACCATCGGCATGTCACGCATCGTGCGCGCTGCGGCCATCCAGATTTCGCCCGTTCTGGGCGATGACGGATCGGGGACCGCGCGGAAAGTCTGCCAGAGTATTCGCGACGCCGCGGAACGGGGCGTGAAGCTGGCGGTCTTTCCCGAAACCCTTGTGCCTTATTATCCCTATTTCTCGTTTATCCAGCCGGCTTTTCGCTTTGGCGGCGAGCATCTGGCGCTATACGAACGCGCGGTCGTCGTTCCCGGTCCGGTAACCGGGATGGTGGCGGAGGCGGCGCGCGAGACCGGGATGGTGGTCGTGCTGGGCGTGAACGAGCGCGATCATGGCACGCTGTATAATACGCAGATCATCTTCGATGCCACCGGTGAGATCCTGCTTCGGCGGCGCAAGATCACCCCGACCTATCACGAGCGGATGGTCTGGGGGCAGGGCGACGGCGCGGGGCTGAAGGTGGTGGACAGCGCGGTGGGGCGCATCGGTGCGCTGGCCTGCTGGGAACATTACAATCCGCTGGCTCGCTACGCGCTGATGACCCAGCATGAGGAGATCCATTGCGCGCAGTTTCCCGGCTCGCTGGTCGGACAGATATTCGCCGACCAGATGGAGGTCACGATCCGGCATCATGCGCTGGAATCCGGCTGTTTCGTCGTGAATGCCACCGGTTGGCTGACCGACGAGCAGATCAGCCAGGTTGCGGGTGATCCGGCTTTGGAAGGTCCGCTGCGGGAGGGCTGTTTTACCGCGATCGTCTCGCCGGAAGGCAAGCTGCTCGGCACCCCGCTGACCGAGGGCGAGGGGATGGTGATCGCCGATCTGGATTTCGCGCTGATTACCAAGCGCAAGCGGATGATGGACTCGGTGGGGCATTATGCGCGGCCTGAACTGCTCAGTCTGCTGATCGACCGGCGTCCGGCGCAGACCGTGCATGCGTATGGTGCGGCGACGGAGCCCGGTGGGGTGGAGGCGCTGTCATGAGTGTTCCGACCATCGGCACCATTGCCGGACGGCAATTGATCACCGACCTGCAATCTTTCGGGTTGCAGATCGGGGGGCAGACGGGGGGCGTGACCCGCAAGGGGGGCGCCGGTCCTTCGGACCACAAGGCGATCACCATCGCCGGCCAGACGGTGATGGTGCCGGTTTATACCGCTGATGCGCGGCGCTCCCCCTTTCAGGCGAGCGTGCCGGGGAATGACGGCACCAGCATGCTGGTGCGCGACGGGCAGGCGGTGGGGCCGATCCGTTTTCCCGCGCCGCCGCGTTTTTACGGGCTGGAGACGGCGGACGGTATTCCGTACTGGAAGATCGCGTTGCTGCATGGGCGCGATACGCTGGCGACTACCGTGCACCAGACCTGCATCCGCTATGCCGACCGGCGGACATCTTGCCAGTTCTGTGCCATCGGCCAGTCGCTGGAGGCCGGCCGGACCATTCCCTACAAGACGCCCGCGCAATTGGCCGAAGTCGCGAAGGCGGCGGTGGAACTGGACCATGTGCGCGACATGGTGCTGACGACCGGCACGCCCAATATCGTGGATCGGGGTGCCGCCGTGCTGGCGGAATCGGCCCGTGCGATCCGGGCGGCGGTCGACCTGCCGTTGCAGGTGCAGTGCGAGCCGCCGCGTGACCATGCCTGGCTCGGGCGGCTGCGTGAGGCCGGTGCGGACAGTCTGGGCATGCATCTGGAAGCCGCGACGCAGGCGGTGCGGGAGCGGATCATGCCCGGCAAGGCGACCGTCAGCGTCGATCGCTATCTGGAGGCTTTTGCCAGCGCGGTGCCGGTTTTCGGGCGCGGGCAGGTGAATACCTATCTGCTGGCCGGGTTGGGGGATACGGCGGAGGAGATCCTGTCGCTGGCGCAGCGGCTGATTGCGCTTGGGGTCTATCCGTTCGTGGTGCCGTTCGTGCCGATTTCGGGCACGCCGCTGGAAAACCATGCGCCGCCTTCGTCCGATTTCATGAAATCCGTTCTGGCCCCGCTGGGTGGGATGCTGCGGGCGGCGAACATGAAATCGACCGATATCCGGGCCGGGTGCGGCCGCTGTGGCGCCTGTTCGTCTCTCTCGGCGTATGAGCAGTGAGGGCGGGTCATGGATGATATCGAGGTTCGCCCTTTCGTTCCGACGGAATATGTCGTGCGGCTTGCGCGCTCGAAATGGGAGCGGGCGGGGCATTATGCCCTGCGGCGTGAAATCTTCTGCCGGGAACAGGGGGTTTTTCAGGATGACGACCGCGATGCCATAGATGCGCAGGCCATGCCCATCATCGCATCCTGCTGCGTGGCCGGGATGCCGGACCGGATTGTCGGGGCGGTGCGTATCCATGAAGCCGAGCCGGGCATCTGGCGCGGTTCGCGGCTGGCGGTGCATGCGGAGCATCGCCGCCTGGGGCGGATCGGGGCGGAACTGATCCGCATGGCGGTGTGTACCGCGCATGGGCTTGGGGCGCGGCGTTTCTTCGCGCAGGTGCAGGAGCAGAATGTGCTGTTCTTCCGCCGCCTGCACTGGACGAGCCTCGGGACCATCACGCTGCATGGTCTGCCGCATCATGAGATGGAGGCCGATCTTTCCCGCTATCCGGCGCACGGGCGGGCGCAGACATGGTTGCTGCGCCCCCAGCCCGTTTTGCGGCGGAGCGCGTGAGGATGCGCGCCCTGGCCGCGATGCTGCATGGCCTGCGGGAGAGCCGCGCGCTGGCCGCGAAACGCGATATCGCCGGGACGGTTGCCGCGCTGGGTTATGGGGGCGCGGAGGCTATCCGGCTGGGGGACGATTGCGCGGCGATTCCGGATGGCGATGGCTATCTTCTTTTTGCCAGCGAGGGATTTCAGGACGGGTTCGTGCGCGCCATGCCCTGGTTTGCCGGCTATTGCGGCGTGATGGTCAATGCCAGCGACATCGCGGCGATGGGCGGGCGGGCGATTGCGGTTGTCGATACGCTGTGGGGCGAGAGCGCCGGGGGTGCCGCGCCGATCCTGCATGGGTTGCGGGATGGGGCGCGGGCTTATGGCATTCCGGTCGTGGGGGGGGCATACCAATCTCGGCAGTGCGCATTGTTCGCTGTCAGTGGCCATTCTCGGGCGGGCGCGGCGGCTGCTGACCAGTTTCGATGCCCGGCCGGGCGAGGTGCTGGTTGCCGCCATCGATCTGCGGGGGAAATGGCATGACCCGCATCCGTTCTGGGACGCCAGTTCGGAAACGGGGGCAGGCGGGGATGCCGCGCGCTTGCGGGCCGACCTTGAGTTGCTGCCGGAAATCGCGGAGGCGGGGCTGAGCCGGGCGGCCAAGGATATCAGCATGGCGGGGATACTGGGCACCGCCGTGATGCTGGCGGAATGTTCGCGGATCGGGGTGACGGTGGATCTGGATGCGATTCCCCGGCCGGATGGCGCGCCGATGGAACGTTGGCTCGGTGCCTTTCCCAGCTATGGTTATCTGCTGACCGCGCGGCCTGCGGATGCGGAGGCCATTCTGGCCCGCTTTCGGGCGCGGGGCATTGCCGCCGCCGTCATTGGCGCCTGTGACCGGTCGCGGACGCTGGATGTGCTGCATGGCGGCGTGCGCGAGACGTTCTGGGATCTGGGGCAGGAGCCTCTGATCGGTTGTGCGCCATGACGCTCTCCATCGGGATTCTCACCCATTCGACCAATCCGCGAGGCGGCGTGGTGCATGGTATGGCGCTGGCCGAGGCGTTGTGCGACGCCGGGTATGAGGCGACGCTGATTGCGCCCGATGCCGGCGGAGAGGGTTTTTTTCGCACGCCGCGCTGTGCCGTGCGCTGCATTCCGGTGCCGGAGGTGCGGGACCTGTCCGCGCGGGTGGAATGCCATGTCGCCGCCATGCGCGAGGCGTTGCGGGATGCGCGGTATAACGTGCTGCATGCGCAGGACCCGATCAGTGCCAATGCGCTGGCGGATCTGGTGGTGGAAGGGCGGATTGCCGGATTTGCGCGCACCGTTCACCATCTCGACCGTTTTGCCGACCCTGGTCTGGCGTTTCGTCAGGCGCGAGGGCTGCGGGCGGCGGCGGAGCTTTTTACCGTCAGCGCATTGTGGGAACGCACGCTGCTTGCGGAGTGGGGGCGGGTGGCGCCGGTCGTTGGCAACGGGGTCGATCCGCTGCGGTTTTCGCCGGAGGTGAATGCGCAGGATTGCTCGTTGTGGGCGCGCCATGGGGTGCCGCCGGATCGGCATCTGATCCTGTCGGTAGGCGGGATCGAGCGGCGGAAGAATACGCTTGTTCTGCTGGAGGCGTTTCTGTGTCTGCGCGCGGTGCGGCCGGATGTGCATCTTGTCGTCGTCGGGGGGGGGCGTCGCTACTGGATCATTCCGATTATCGCGCGGCTTTTGCCGCGCTTCTGTCGGCCAGTGGGCATGCTGAGTCCGTAACGGTGACGGGGCCGGTCGCGGATGCCGATATGGCGGCCTTCTACCGGCAGGCAGCGGTGCTGGCCTATCCCTCGCACTGTGAAGGGTTCGGGCTGTGCCCGGTCGAGGCGCTGGCCTGCGGCACCCCGATCATCGTGCCCGATGCCGCGCCTTTTACCGAACATCTGCGTGGTGACGAGGCCCTGTGGTGTGTGCCGGAGCAGCCCGACACCCTTGCCGATGCCCTGCATGACGCGCTGCGGCCCGGCTGTCGCGACCGTTTCGGGGCCGTTGGCCCTGCGGTCGCGCGCCGCTTCTGCTGGCACGATGTCGCGGCGCGGCACATCCCTGCCTATCGGCGTCTGGCGGCGTTGCCCCGCGCCGGGGTGCTTCAGGAGAGTTCGATCAATGCCTGAAATGATCTTTCGTGTCCGCTGGCCGGACGGGACGGAGAGCGACTGTTATTCGCCCTCGCTGGTGGTGCGCGATCACCTGGTGCCGGGGGCGGATTATCCGGTTGCGGACTTCCTGGCCCGCGCGGACGCGGCGCTGACGGAGGCCAGTGCGCGGGTGCAGGCCCGGTACGGGTTTCCGTGCAGTCGGGCGCTCGGCCAGTTGCAGACCATTCGCACGCTCTGCGCGCGCTTTGCTGTTTCGGAGGATGCGCGGGTGCGTGTCCAGTCGTTCGACTGAAATCCCTTTGCGGAATATCCTTATGTCACAGAATGAAAAAACCATTTCCGTCGTGATCGTCGGCGGCGGGCAGGCCGGGCTTTCGCTGAGCTGGTATCTCTGCCGCGAGGCGGTGGACCATGTTGTGCTGGAGGCTGGAACGGCCTGTCATTCCTGGGATGACGAGCGGTGGGACAATTTCTGCCTCGTTACCCCGAACTGGCAGTGCCAATTGCCGGGGCACCCTTATGCGGGGAGTGATCCGCATGGCTTCATGGTGAAGAACGAGATCATTGATTATGTGCGGTCCTTTCGGGGCTCCTTCACGCCGCCGCTGCGCGAGCACACGCGGGTGACGTCCGTGACCCGTCATGAAGAGGGCGGGTACCGTGTGGTGGCCAACGAGGAGGTGTGGCACGCCCAGCATGTCGTGATCGCCTCTGGTGCCTATCATGATGCGGTGATCCCCGGTTATGCCGGGGCGATTGATCCCGCGATTATCCAGATTCATTCGCAGGATTATCGGAATGCGGCGCAGCTTCCCGAGGGAGCGGTGCTGGTGGTGGGCAGCGGGCAGTCGGGTGCGCAGATTGTCGAAGATCTGCATCTCGAAGGCCGCAAGGTGCATCTGTGCGTCGGCAGCGCGCCGCGTGTCTCGCGCTTCTATCGCGGGCGCGACGTGGTGGACTGGCTGGCGGACATGAAATTCTATGACCTGACGGTGGACCGGCATCCGCTGCGGGATGGGGCGCGTGACAAGACCAACCATTATGTCACCGGCCGCAATGGCGGGCATGATCTCGATCTGCGGCAGTTCGCGAAGGAGGGCGTGGGGCTGCATGGCACGCTGGAGACCATCCGCGACGAGGTTGCGCATTTCCTGCCCGACCTGAAGGAAAATCTCGACGACGCGGACAAGACCAATGCCGACATCAAGGCCTCGATCGACGCGCACATCGCGCGGGCGGGGATCGAGGCGCCGGTCGAAGCCCCTTATGTGCCGGTGTGGGAGCCGGAGCGCGGAAACGCGCCGCTCGACCTGAAGGCGGCGGGGATTACCGCCATCCTGTGGTGCATCGGGTTCCGGCCGGATTATCGCTGGATCGACGTGCCGGTCTTCAACGGGGCGACGAAGCCGGTGTGGGATCGGGGGGTGACCGATGCGCCCGGTTTCTACTTCCTGGGCCTGCCCTGGCTGCACACCTGGGGGTCTGGCCGGTTCTCCGGCATCTCGCGCGATGCTGCGTGGCTTGCCGGCCAGATTACCGGAAAAGAGATCCCGATCGCCTGAAGGAGGACGTGCGCCATGCTTCCGTGGACGACCTACGATGCCATGCGGCATGCGGCTTCGGCCGATCCTGAAGGGTTCTGGCTGGAGGCCGCGCGGCGCATCGCATGGGAGCAGGCGCCCGTTGCCGCCTGTCGGCCACGTGCGGACGGGTGGCATGACTGGTTTGCCGGCGGCACGCTCAATAGCTGCCATAACGCGGTGGACCGGCACGTGGCGGCCGGGCGTGGCGAGCAGCCCGCCCTGATCTGGCATTCCTGCGCGACGCAGGAGACGCGGAGCCTGTCCTACGCCGCACTTCAGCGGCGGGTTGCGGGGTTTGCCGGCGGGTTGCGGGCGCTGGGAGTCGGCAAGGGGGACCGGGTGCTGATCGCGGCGCCCTGCATGGTGGAAACCGCGATCGCCATGCTGGCCTGTGCGCGGCTCGGCGCGGTGCATGTGGTGGTCTTCGCGGGCTATGCGGCGGCGGAACTGGCGCGGCGGATCGATGACGTGACGCCGAAGATCGTTGTCGCAGCCAGTTGCAGTTTTCAGGGACGGACGGTGGTGCCGGCGCAGGCGACGCTGGACGAGGCGCTGGCCGGGGCGGTGCATGTGCCCGATGGCTGCGTCATCGTGCAGCGCGCGTCCTGCCCGATGCGGATGGTGGCGGGGCGGGACCATGATTTTCATGTGCTGGAGCGGTATCCGCCGGTGGCGCCGGTGCCGGTGCGGGCCGAGGACCCGCTCTATGTTCTGCATACGTCCGGGACGACGGGAACGCCCAAGGGGATTGTCCGCGACAATGGCGGCCATGCGGTGGCTCTGAGCCTTTCCATGGAACTGATCTATGGCTGCGGGCCGGGGGATTGTTTCTTTACCACGTCGGATCTCGGCTGGGTGGTCGGGCATTCCTATGGGGTCTACGCGCCTTTGCTGGGCGGCGGGACCAGCGTCATCGTGGAGGGATGTCCCTCTGGCTCGGTGATCGAACGGCTTTGTGCCACGCATGATGTGAAATGCCTGTTCACGACGCCGACGCAGTTGCGGGTGATGCGCCAGGGCGGCGTGGATCTTTCAGGCAGCAGGCTGCCAGCGCTGAAGCGGGTTTTCGTGGCCGGGGAATATGCCGATCCGACCCTGCTGGACTGGGCGCGGGCCTGTTTCGATCGGCCGGTGGTGAATCACTGGTGGCAGACCGAAACCGGATGGAGCATTACCGCGCATTTCTTCGGGCTGCCTGAGGCGGAGCCTGCGGCGATCCTGAATGATATCGGACGGCCCGCTCCCGGTTTTTCGCCGGTGGTTCGCCCGGCGGTGGCAGGGGAGACGAGTGGTGAGATATTGCTGGCGCTGCCGCTGCCGCCGGGTTGCCTCGCCGGGATCTGGAAGGCGGGCGCGTTGCGGCCCCCGACTACGTATCTGGCGGAGGGTGGGGGCTGTTATCGCACCTTCGATGAAGGGCTGATCACGGATGATCGGGCCGTGCATATGCTGGGGCGCTCCGACGATGTCATCAAGGTGGCGGGGCGCCGGGTTTCCGGTGTGCAGATCGAGAAGATCATTGCCGGGCACGAGAAGGTTCATGCCTGTGCGGTCGTGGCCGTATCCGACGGGCTGCGGGGGCAGCGGCCGGTTGCCTATGTGGTGCCGGCCTCGTGGCCGGCGCAGCCGGGATGGGCGGCGGAGATTGCCGAGCGGGTCGCGTGCGGATTGGGGCGGTGGGTGGGGCTGAAGGAGGTGCTGTTCGTACGGCAATTGCCGACGACGGTATCGGGCAAGATCATGCGCCGGACATTGGCGACCGCCTAAGGATGTGGGCAGCCGGCCTGTTCCGCGATCGTTACTGGCCCGGCATTGCATCGCGGGGGCGGGCGGGACGCAGCAGGTAGAGGATTTCGATCATCAGGCCGGGTAGCAGGATCATTCCCGTCGTCAGGCCGCCCAGCCAGAAGGCTACGAGCCCGGTGGCCAGGGAGGCGGCCATGACGCCGCGCCCGGCCGGGCCGAGTGCGACGACGAACAGCACGGCACTGAAGGCGCTGGCGGCGGCGGCGGCCAGCGTTCGCACGGGGTGGGAAAGCAGGTCCGTGCCCATGCCGCCGACGACATTGCCCATGATATGCGCATGGTCCGTCTGTCCGGCCATGCCGAACAGGAAGGAGAACGGCAGGAACAGGATGCCGAAGATATCGCGCAGCAGCAGGAAAAGCCCGTTGACCAGCGGCGCCATCATGAGGATGGCGGCAGCGCCGCCCATGCAGGCGACGACGAGGACGATCGCGAGCCGTTCAAGCACGATGGAAAGGCGTGCCGTGTTCCGCATGTCGCGGATCACGGGCTGGCGCGCCGATCGGCGCGGGCTTGCCGTATGACCAGGGAGAGCCTGCTTATTTCTTCTTGATCCACCATTTCACGGGCTCGGGTTCGTCCTCGATCACCTCGGGGGCAGGAGCGTGGCGGGGGCGGGGAACCGGTGCGGGTTTCGGCTGTCGGGGGAGGGCGGCGCGCGGCTTGGGGGCGGAAAGCTCCGCTGTCAGACGCGCGATTTCGGCACGGGCCGCGGACAGGCTGGCGCGCAGGGCCTGGATTTCCTCGTCACGGCTGACCACGCCGGCCTGGGCTTCGGCCAGAACGATGTCGGCGTGGCCGATACGGGTTTCCAGAGAGCGCAGGGTGGCCTGGGCATCGTGGCAGGCGCGGTCGGCGTCGTCGCGCTGCTTCTGCAACAGCTTTACCTGCAGGCGCAGCCGCTCGACTTCGCCGCCATCCTCCTGCGGTGCATGCATCGCCCGGGCCGCCGGGCGGTTGAGGACATGATGTTCGACCCGGACATCGCCATCCTGGACGAATTTCCGCCGCCGTTGTGCCGCGTCGAAGGGGCGGGCAGCGGCGCGGGGCGTCGCCTGGGAGGAGGAGGCAGGAGCGGATTGTTTCGAACCGAGACGGGATAGGGCGAGACGCAGCGCCTGCTCGTTGACCTCGTCGCGATTATCGTTGTCGGATTGTTCGGTGTCTGCGGCAAAGGGGAAGGTATCGTTATAGGATGCGGACATGGGGGCGTCTCTCAAAGTGGAGATGAAAATCGTGGGGAATGTTTGAAAATATGCCGGCGTGGGGGCGTGTTTTCTGTCTTGTTCATTTCATTCCGAACGAGGCGGGCATTGTTCTGTTGTTTCGCGCCGCGCCGGAATGACCGGATGCCGATTTCACAGGGGCAACCGGCTCGGAACCGGTGAGTGCGAAGCGCATATGGATTAAGAGAATTTGATCCAATAAGTTTCATATACTCTTTTTTCTGAAGAAAACGCAAGACCATGCCGTTTGTAAGTTCTTGTGGCGTTGTGTTGCGGTACCAATGCGGCATGTGTGAAATTTCATGATCGTGTAATGTTGGTCATTAAATTGACGTAAATAACTACGAATATTATAAATATCGATACGAAATCAGTATTATTTTTATGTTATACGTGGATTTTGTGCGGTATTTTCCGAAGTGTATTCTTTTGTATTTTTATAATTTGATAATTTATTGATATTTTCTCCGTTTTGTTTCTCTGATTGCACTGAATTCAGCGGAGTCGAAGGTTTCATGCGTGATAACAGCGAGACATGGAACGGAAGCTGGGCGGTTTTCGTCTTTTCCAGGTTCTGGAATAGGTAGAATAATAGACATCACGTTTCTGTGATGTCCAGTGCGATTCAGACTTTCATGGGTACAGCGTGACCCGGCGCGCCCATGCGTTCGACAGAAATCGAGATGCTGCGTGATCTGGATCGGCCCCGGATTGTCGGGCGATTCATGAAATTGGGCAGGGTTCTCAGGCGTCCCGGCTGCCGGGTTGCCATGGAACGTCGTCCTGCCCGTCGTTATTCAGGTGCCGGGCCAGTACGAACAGGTAATCGGACAGCCGGTTCAGGCAGCGCAGCACGGATGCGCTGACGAATTCTTCCTTGCGGAGCATGACCACCTGGCGTTCCGCCCGGCGGGCCACGGTACGGGCCAGATGGGCATGGGCGGCGCCAGGACTGCCGGCGGGCAGCACGAAACTGCGCAGCGGAGTCTGGCGCGTGCGCAGGCTTTCCGTCGCCTGTTCGAGAAACGCGACCGCCGCGTCGCCGCCGCGAAAATTGTCGGCATCTTCCGGCCCCTGCTCCGGCACGCACAATATACCGCCGATATCGAACAGAAGGGACTGGATCCGTGCGAGGCATGCGGCATCGGGCGACGGGGGCGGCACATGCAGGCGTAGCACGCCGATTGTGGCGTTGGCTTCGTCCACCGCGCCTATTGCTTCGATCCGGGCGCAGGATTTGTCGACCCGTGTTCCGTCGCCCAGCGAAGTCTGGCCGCCATCGCCTCCCCTGGTGACGATGCGGTCGATTCGGATGCTCATGCGGCGTTCCGGTCAGTGATGGAGGCGGTGATGGTGCCTGTGTTGGCCCAATGCTTTCGCCATGTCCAGATGGGACTGAATGTCGGCCTGCATGTCGGTGGCGTAGGCCTTCAGGGCCGGGTCGGTGCCGTTGGTGGCTTCGGCCTGGAACAACTGGGTCGCATTGTCATGGCCGGCGATTTGCAGCGCGGTGAAGTCGCGGTCGAAGGCGCGGCCTTTTTCGGCTTTCAGGCTGTCCAGCACATGCTCTTCGTCCGTGTCCAGGTCGTCGGGCAGGGTGGTGCCGTGCTGGTCGGCGATGGCCTTCAGCCGGTCCTGGCTGGCGGTGTGGTCGGTGACCAGGCGGGCGGCGAAAGTTTTGACATGCGGATCGCGGGCCTGGGTATCGGCCAGCTTCGCCGCTGCGATGATGAAATCGTTGCTGCGGGCGGCCTTGTCGAGGAACGTGATGTCGGTTTCCGTCAGGGAAGGTGGCTGGGGCATGGGGGCGGGCTTCGGCGCGGTGGCGCAGGCGGCCAGCGGCAGGAGCGCCACAACGGGCAGCCAGCGGGTAAATTTCGTCATTCGTCCCTGATCCTTACGGCATGTCGGATAAAGGGGTAACGCGATCGTGCGGGTCGGGTTCTGACCGTGGCGCTAGAGAGCGCGCAACTCTTCCATGCAGGTAACGAGGCGCCGGCGGATTCCTGGTTCCAGCGCGGAGTGCCCGGCATCGGGCACCAGGGTGAGCGTGGCGCCGGGCCAGGCATGGGCCAGGTCCCACGCGGAGGTGCAGGGGCAGATCATGTCGTAGCGGCCCTGGACGATGATTCCGGGAATATGGGCGATCCGCTCCATATGGGCCAGCAGGCCGCCGGGCGGCAGGAACAGGCCATGGCGGAAATAATGCGCCTCGATCCGCGCCAGGCCGATCACCGCGCGGTCGCGGGCGAAGCCGGCGACCGCGGCGGGGGCCGGAAACAGGGTGGAGCAGGTGCCCTCGTAGCTGGACCATGCCCGCGCCGCCGGCAGGTGGATCGCCGGATCGGGGTCGAACAGCAGCCGACAATAGGCGGCCAGCGGGTCGTGTCGGTCCTGTTCGGGGAGATGCGCGAGAAAATCTGTGTGCGCGTCGGGAAAAATCTGGCCCAGGCCATGGAAGAACCAGTCCAGTTCGCTCGGTCGGCCAAGGAATATCCCGCGCAGGACCATCGCGCGAACCCGCTCCGGGTGGGTCTGGGCGTAGGAGAGTGCCAGTGTGGAGCCCCATGAGCCGCCGAACAGCACCCAGTCCGCTATGCCCAGCGTCGTGCGCAGATGTTCGATATCCTGCACCAGATGCGGCGTGGTGTTGGCGGTGACCGATGCATGGGGGCGCGAGCGCCCGGCGCCGCGCTGGTCGAACAGCACGATTCGCCAGTGCGTGGGGTCGAAGAAGCGGCGATGGACCGCCCCGCTGCCGGCGCCGGGGCCGCCATGGAGAAACAGGACCGGCCGGCCGGCCGGGTTGCCTGCCTGTTCCCAATAGATTTCGTGCCCGTCGCCCACAGGCAGATAGCCGCTTTCGTAGGGTGCGATGTCGGGAAACAGGTCGTGGCGTGACATGGGGCGACTATACGGCAACCGGGGCACCCGGCTAGACTACCGGTCGTGATGAATGTGCCTGCTTCCCTTTCGCCTGTGCCGCGCGCGGCCCGGTTTTTCCTTGCATCGGGTGGTCTGCTGGGCCTGCTGTCCGTGGCCGGCGGTGCGTTGGCGGCCCATCTGCCCGATGCGATGTTCGCCACGCCTTCCGGCCGCATGCTGGCGCGCGAGGCGGTGGAGATGGGCATGTGGCATGCGCCCGCGCTGCTGGCGGTCGGCATCCTGCTGTGTGTACGGGGGCGGCGGGTGCCGCTGCTGCTGGCCGGTGCGGCTTTTGCGCTGGGGGTGGTGCTGTTCTGCGGTGCCGTCGGCTGGACGGGGGTGACCGGGCAACATCTGGGCCCGGTCGCGCCCACCGGCGGCAGCCTGCTGATGCTGGCGTGGCTGTTGATGGCGGTGGATGGGCTGCGCCGATGAGAACGGATATGCAGGGTGACGAGGCGCCTGTCGTGCTGCCGCACCCGGTGCGCGCGGCCTATCTGGCGGCGGAGGGGTTCGAGGACGCGCTGGCCGAGGAACTGGGCCGGCAGGGCGTGGAGATCATGGCGTGGCATGGTCGGCTGGCGCTGTCGGCCAGTCCGCCGGTTGCGGCGGCGTGGGCGCTGGATATCTGGCTGGAGCCCGAACTTCATTCCATTGCCTCGATCGGCGCGGCGGCGGCGCTGCTGCGCGGCCGGCAGCGCAACTGGGCCTGCCATGCCGTGCGGCATCATCGTCGCGCGACGCTGATTGCCGACCGTCTGCCGCCGGTTGCCGCGCGGCCGCTGGTCTTTCCCGCAGCGGCGCCGACCGGGCATCTGGGCGGGTGGACGTTGCTGGCGCCGGATATGCTGCTGCTGTCGACACGCAAATCCTCGCCCTTCGTGAACGGGGCGGTGCCGTTTGTCGAGGATCGGGTGAGGCCGCCTTCGCGGGCCTATCTGAAATTATGGGAAGCCTGCGCCCGGCTGGGCGCGTGGCCGATGCCGGGGGAACGCTGCGTCGATCTGGGGGCGTCGCCCGGTGGGTGGACGTGGGCCATCGCGCAATGCGGGGCGGAGGTGGTGGCGGTGGATCGTGCGGACCTCGCACCCCAGGTGGCCGCCATGCCGGGGGTGACGCTGCGCCGCGAAAGCGCGTTCGGGATCGAGCCCGCCGAACTGGGGGCGGTGGACTGGATGTTTTCCGACATCATCGCCTATCCGACGCGCCTGCTGGCGCTGGCCAGGCGCTGGATCGCCGGCGGCACGGCGCGGCGCATCGTGATGACCATCAAGTTCCAGGGCACCACGGACCACGAGACCGCTGCCGCGTTCGCCGCCATTCCGGGCGGGCGGGTGCTGCATCTGTGGCACAACAAGCATGAACTGACATTTCTGTGGGATCGCGAGGCGGCGGCCCCGGCCGGGGCGTTACCGCCCGGCTGAGGCCCGGCGCGCGCGTAGCCGCCGGTCGATCGCCCATTCGCCGATCTGCACGATCGGCAGGGCCAGCAGGAAGCAGGCGACCGCGACGCCCATCACGATGATCCGTTCGCGCGCCTCGGCATCGGAGGCGCCGGTGACGCTGTACAGGCTGCTCCACAGCCGTGTGCCGGCAATGTGATCGACCAGGTAGGCGACATGGGCGCTGTAGCGCAGGGTGGCCATCAGGGCGGCTGTCAGCGCGACCATGGCCACGGTCTTGATCAGGGTGCGGGCGATGCCGGGTTGCGCAGCCTGTGTCATCCGGGAGAAGATCCTTTTATCATCATGTCGGGTCTGTATGGCTTTCGACGTATGAGATCCATCTTAACCTGATATTATGCCTCGTTCATCCTTGGCTTCATGGACCGAATTTCATGCATCTGCGCCGCCTCCTTCCCCTGACCGTCCTGCTGGCCGGTCTGGCTGCCACCCCGGCCCTGGCCGAACTGCCGCCCGTGCCCCAGGTGGGGCAGGAGACGCCGAAGCCGGTCGCTGCACCTTATGGGCCGACCGAGGGCGCGCAGGCGCAGGTCGATGCCGCCTTCAAGACGGCCAAGGAAACGGGCCGCAACGTACTGATCGATTTCGGCGGCAACTGGTGCCCGGACTGCCGCATGCTGGCGGGCGTTCTGGAACTGCCGTCTGTCGCGCCCTGGGTGGCGGCGCATTTCGTCACCGTGTCGGTCAATGTCGGGCGGATCAATACCAACCTGGATATCGCCCAGCATTACGGGGTGACGATCAAGGCCGTGCCGACGGTGCTGATCGTGACGCCGCAGGGCCGGTTGCTGAACCCGGACGGCACGCTGGCGCTGGGTGACGCGCGCCGCATGTCCGCCCAAGCGGTGGTTGACCTGCTGGCCGGCTGGAACGGTCGCGGGGCCTGATTGTAAATGCGCGCCGGCGGTGATCCGGCGCGCATTTTCGGCTTTCAGCGCAGGTGCAGGAAGCGGTCGGCCTCCTGAACGATGTCGGCCAGGGTGCCCTGTTTGAAGGGGCTGATCAGGCCGGCGGCGTCGACCAGGCCGGTGAAGGGCTGCGAGCCGCCCAGCGCGCACAGATCCGCATAGACCGCCATCGCGCCCGCCTGATCGGCCCGGCTGTGCAGCCAGAACTGCATCGCGCAGCACAGGGCCAGCGTATAGTCGATATAATAGAAGGGCGAACGGTAGATATGGCCCTGGGCCTGCCACCGGCCGCCGCCGGCGGGCCAGGACAGGTCGCCGTAATCGCGCCAGGGCAGATACAGCTTTTCCAGCCGCTGCCAGGTCTTGTGGCGCTCGGCGGCCGTCATGCCGGGGTTGGCGTAGACCTCGTGCTGGAAGTGATCGACGCAGACGCCGTAGGGCAGGAAGCTCAATGAGCCGATCAGGTGCATGCGGCGGAAGCGGTCGGCCAGCCCGTCCTCGACCATCAGGTCGATCTGCGGCCAGGTGAGGAATTCCAGCGCCATCGAATGGATTTCGGCGGCGTCCATGGTTGGCCACAGCAGGTCGATCCCCGGCAGGTCGCGGCTTTTCCAGTTCTGGTAGGCGTGGCCCATTTCGTGGGTGAAGACCGTGATGTCGTGCTGCGTGCCGTTGAAATTGGCGAAGATGAACGGCATCCCGACCGTGGGAAAGGCGGTGCAGAAGCCGCCGCCGGCCTTGCCCTCGCGATTGCGCAGGTCGAGGAAGCCGCCTTCGACCATCTGGCGGTAGAACGCGCCGAGATCGCCGCCCATGCGGTCTAACATCGTCTGTGCCCGTTCCAGCAGCAAATCATGCCCGCCGGCCGGCTTGGGGTTGCCCATCGGGTCGATCAGCGATTCGTCCCAGAAATGTACCCGGTCCCAGTTCATGGTCAGGCGGCGGTTTTCCATGATCGCGCCGACCAGCGGCACGACATGGGCCAGCACGTCCTCGCGAAAGCGCGCGACATCCTCGGGGCCGTAATCGACGCGGCGCATCCGCCGGTAGCCCAGGGGGGTGTAGCTGTCATAGCCCAGGGTGCGCGCCATGCCGTGGCGCACCTGCACCAACTGGTCGTAGATCCGGTCCAGTTCCGGCCCGTTGGTGGCGAAGAAATCCCAGCGTGCCTTTTCGGCCTCGTAGCGCACCGCGCGGTCCGGGTGCTCGGCGAAGGGGGCGAGGCCGGACAGATTGACCGTCTGGCCCTGCACCGTCACGCGGGCCGCGGCCAGCAGGGCCGTGTAGTCGGCGCCCAGACGGGCTTCTTCTTCCAGTGCCTCGCGGATGCGTGGGTCGAAGGTGGTGATGTCGGTTTCCCACAGGCGGACGGTGTGGGTGCCGATGGCGGTGGCGAGGCCGGCGCGGTCGGGGTCGTCCAGCAGCCGGCGCTTGATGGCGACTTCAAGCTCGGTCACCAGCGGGGTCAGGCGGTCGGCGAGGTCGCGATCGGTGCGGGCCTGCGGGCTTGTGGTGTCCTGGGAGAAGCGCAGGGCGACCATCGAGGCCCAACTGTCGTACGCCCGGCGTTCGACGTCGAAGCGGGCGAGGGCCTCGGTGCGGTGGCCTTCATCAAGCAGGGTTGAGACGGCACCGAAAGCCGCGTTCAGGCTTTCGGCGGTCGGGGTCGGCAACGTGAGGTCGGAGAATTGGATGGACATGGTTCGTATCATCGCATCCGCGATGGGGAGGCGTCCACGGTTCTGTGCTGTCAGGTTTCCGCCAGTGCGCTTCGGGCTTCCGCGGCGAGGGCGAAGGAGTGCAGGCGGGCCGTGTGGTCGTGGATCGCCCCCACGATCATCAGTTCGTCGGGCTGGTGGCGGGCGATGAAGCGGGCCAGGCCGGTGCGCACGGTCTCGGGGCCGCCCACGACGGCGCAGGCCAGCGCCCGGTCGATCCCGGCCTGTTCGGCGGGTGTCCAGAGGCCGTCCGTCTCGGTGACCGGGGGAGGGAACTGGCCCGGCCGGCCCCGGCGCAGGGCCACGAACTGCTGCTGGTGCGAGGTGAACAGCAGGCGGGCCTGCGCGTCGGAGTCGGCGGCCACCACGTTCAGCCCCAGCATGACATAGGGTTGGGCCTGCCGGGCGGAGGGGGTGAAGCGCTGGCGGTACAGCGCCACGGCCTCTTCCATCATGTCCGGTGCGAAATGCGAGGCGAAGGCGAAGGGCAGGCCCAGATGGGCCGCCAGGTGGGCCGAGAACAGCGACGAGCCCAGCAGCCAGACCGGGATTTCCAGCCCGGCGCCGGGGATGGCCTGCACGCGCTGACCGGGCTGGGGTGGCGCGAAATAATGCAGCAATTCGGCGACATCCTGCGGGAAGCGGTCGGCGCTGGACGGGTCGCGCCGCAGGGCGCGCATCGTTTCCTGGTCCGAGCCGGGGGCGCGGCCCAGCCCGAGGTCGATCCGGCCGGGGAACAGGCTTTCCAGCGTGCCGAACTGTTCGGCGACCATCAGCGGGGCATGGTTGGGCAGCATGATGCCGCCTGCGCCGACCCGGATATGCTGCGTGCCTGCCGCCAGGTGGCCGATCAGAATGGCGGTCGCGGCCGATGCGATGGCCGGCATGGCGTGATGTTCCGCCACCCAGTAGCGGTGAAAGCCCAGCGCCTCGGCATGGCGGGCCAGGTCGAGACTGTTGCGGAAGGCGGTGGCGGCATCGCTGCCACGAACGATCAGGGACAGGTCGAGGACCGAGAAGGGGATCAACGTTGGAAACTCCTTTTTCAGTTCACTCGGGCGATCCGGCCGGCCGTGTCTGGAAATGCGGGCTGGTGAGGGAGCGTGCCGCCGCGCGCATTTCCAGACAGGGAATCAGGCACGGCGGATTTTGTGGCCGAACCATAGGCATATGGCGATAAAAACCAGGGTTCCCAGTATCGACGGCACGGTGCTTGCCTCGGGGAGGATGGCCAGGGCGTCGTCGCGGCCGGTGGCGCCGGCGATGCCGGCCAGCAGCACGCCCGTCAGGCTCTCGCCGACGATGAAGCCGGAGGCGAGCATGGTGGAAACGCCGCCTTCGCTCTGTCGGGCGTGGCGGGTGCAGGCCCAGCCGATGATGGCGCCGATGGCCAGCGTGACACTGACTGCCGGGGGAAGATACAGCCCGATTCCCACTGCTAGCGGTGGCATGGCGCCGCCGACGCGGCGCAGCAGCAGATCGGCCGCGATCAGCACCACGCCCAGCGCGATGCCGATCAGGATCATGGTCCAGTCGAGCTGATGCTGGAAGATGCCCTGCGCGATGGTGGTGAGAAGGGCGGGCTGCGGGGCGGGGAGGGCATGGTCGGGGTTCATGCCGGGATGGGGCATGGCGCCGACGAAGCCGTAGGCCTGGTAGAGCAGTTCCAGCACCGGCGGGATGACGATGGCGCCGCTGACGCAGCCGACCAGCAGCGCCACCTGCTGCCGCCAGGGCGAGGCGCCGACCAGTTGCCCGGTCTTGAGATCCTGGAGGTTGTCGTTGGAAATGGCCGAGGAGGCGACGATGGCCGAGAGGATGTAGAGCGCGAAGGCAATGGCCAGATGGTGCCCGTTGGCCGACATCTCGGCAGGCAGCACGCCCAGCGGCTCCAGCAGGAGCATGAACGATGCGACCAGCACGATGGCGATGATGGCGATCCCCGACAGCGGGGACGAGGACGAGCCGACGATGCCGGCCATGTAGCCGCATGCGGCGGCGACCAGGAAGCCGAACAGCGCGCAGAAGGCGACCGCCGCCAGCGCCGCCGAGACGATGGCGCTACCGTGGGCGAAGGGGGACTGGAAGCTTATGAACAGGACGAACAGGATGGCCAGGCACAGACCCGTCAGCAGCAGGAGGGTGCGGGGTGTGAGGTCGCGGCCGTCCTCGTCGGCGGAACCGTGGGCGCGCATCATGTCGCGGATGCCCGCCGCGACCGGGCGGGCCAGCACCGCCAGGGTCCAGATGGCGGCGATGGCGATGGTGCCCGCGCCCAGGAAGCGCACCTTCTGCGTCCAGATCTGCGTAGCGAAACCGGCGGCGGGGAGATGGGCGGGATTGGGCAGCTGGGCGCTGAGGATCGGGACCGCGACATCCCACGCGATGATGGTGCCGATCAGCATGGCGAGGCCGCCGGCGATGCCGACCAGGTAGCCCGCGCCCAGCAGGGCCAGCGAGAAGCCGGTCGAAGCGCGGAAGATGGCGCCGCCCCAGGTCGCGGTGATCGCCGCGCTGTCGGCCAGTAGCCGCAGGCCGCCGGTGGCGAACGTGACCAGCGCCGACAGCACGCCGCCGGTCAGCAGGGCGCGCAGGCTCTCCGGGCTGCCGCTTTCCGATCCGGCTTTCAGGATTTCGGCCGCCGCGACGCCTTCGGGGTAGGGGAGGTCGCTGTTCGTGACCATCGCGCGGCGCAGCGGCACGGTGAACAGCACGCCGGTCATGCCGCCGGCGAGGGTGAGCAGCGTCGTCTCCAGATAGGGGAAATGCTGCCAGTAGCCGATCATGATCATGCAGGGCAGCGAGACGAACACGCACGACAGCGTGCCGGCCGCCGAGGCCTGCGTCTGGACCATATTGTTTTCGAGGATCGTGGAGCCGCCCATCGCCCGCAGCACGGACATGGAGATCACGGCCGCAGGAATCGACGAGGCGACGGTGAGGCCGATCTTGAGCCCCAGATAGACGTTGGAGGCGGTGAAGACGACGGTGATCAGGGCACCGAGGATAAAACCGCGCAGGGTCATTTCCCGCTGGCTGGCGGTGCGCGCGGTCTGGGAAAGGGCGGTGTCCGTCATGCTGTCTTCATGTCGCTTGTATCGCTTGACCTGTCGGTGGAGTGACCTGTCGGTGGGACCGTGGGCGCGCAGGCCGTCTGCATTGCCGCGCGCCGGCGGCAGGGGAGGATCACATATGGTGGAAGGTGGGGGCGATCAGGTGGGTCTGGTTGTATTCCAGCTGCTCTTTCGTCAACTGGAGGCCGACCTCGAGCCTGTAGCCGTCGATCGTGACGTGCTTGGACACCGGTAGCGTGATCGGCACGATGCGGGTGTGGGTGAGCATCTGGGTGACGTTGGCCGGGAACTGCACATTCTCGACGAACTGCTTCTTGCTCTTGATCTCGTCGCCATAGACCACGGCGATGAAATACGGGACATCCACCGTGCGGCCGGTGCCGGGGCCGCGGGTGACGTTCAGGCCGAGGCTGACCTCGGCGACGACGGAGGCCGTTGTTTTCGGGTTTCCCGAGCCTCTGTGGCACTGGCCGGTAACGCGCGTGACGCTGGCACGCGAGGCCAGGTGGCCGATATCGTGCGACGGGCCGGTGAAGGCCATCTGGTCGGCGGCGGCGCCGAGGACCTCGACGGTCGGGCATGACGGTGCGAAGCCGTCGGGGTTCTCCATGGAGCATGCCGCCAGCGACATGGCGAGCGGCAGGATCGCCAGGCCGCTGAGATGGGCGGGGCGAAAGCGGCGAAGGCCGCTCGGGCTGGCGATGGTCATGCGGGGGATCATGCGGGTTCCGGGGTCTCGTGCTTGCTCATGGTTGCGGGGGCCGCCATGTGGACGGGCTGCTTGTGTGGCTCCGGCTGGACGGCTATGTCCAAATGCACCGGGGTTACAGGAAAATGGCTTGCGCCACGGCCCCGGTTTGCGTAGGGCCGGACCAGCACCGGGATGCGCGGCCGGCCGGTCGCTGCCCCCGGCCCGTATCCTATACCGCTCGCCGGCCGTTTGGGGAACACCATGCCCGACCAGATGATTCAGACCTCCGATTCCGCCCCCGTCGCGACGTCTCCGGCCGAGGCGCCCATGCGGTCGCTGAAGGTTCTGCTGGCGGGGCCGCGCGGCTTCTGCGCCGGGGTGGACCGCGCCATCCGCGTGGTCGAGGAAGCGATCCGCCGCTATGGCGCGCCGGTCTATGTGCGGCACGAGATCGTGCATAACCGCACCGTGGTCGAGGAGCTGGAAGCCCAGGGCGCCATCTTCGTCGAGGAACTGGACGAGGTGCCGGCCGATGCGCATGTCGTGTTCTCGGCCCATGGCGTGCCCAAGACGGTGCCGGCCGAGGCCGAGCGCCGCAACCTGCTGTACCTGGATGCGACCTGCCCGCTGGTCTCCAAGGTGCACCGCGAAGCCGAGCGGCATTTCGCCGATGGTGGCCCGGAAAGCCGCCATATCCTGATGATCGGCCATGCCGGCCACCCCGAAGTGGTGGGCACGATGGGCCAGTTGCCGGCCGGTGCGGTGACGCTGATCAACGATGCGGAAGAGGCGCGGACCGTCCAGCCGGCCGATCCGGCGCGCTTGGCCTTCATTACCCAGACCACGCTTTCGGTCGATGACACCGCCGAGATCGTCGAGATCCTGCGTCGCCGCTTCCCGTTGATCGAGGGGCCGAAGCGCGAGGATATCTGCTACGCCACCACCAACCGCCAGGAAGCGGTGAAGGCGATTGCGCCGGGTTGCGATCTCGTGATCGTGATCGGTTCGCCGAACTCGTCCAATTCCCAGCGCCTGCGCGAAGTGGCGGAACGGTCGGGTGCGCCGCGCGCCCTGCTGGTGCCGCGCCTGAGCAATCTGGACTGGTCGGTGCTGGAGGGGGTGAACACGCTGGGCATCACCGCCGGGGCCTCGGCGCCCGAGGCGCTGGTGCAGGAAATGGTCACGGCGCTGGCCAAGCATTTCTCGCTGGAAATCGAGGAACGGACGGTCAAGGAAGAGAACGTGACCTTCCGCCTGCCGGCTCCGCTGGGCTGATCAGGCCGGGTTCGCATGGCTGTCTATACGGATGTGTCGGACGGGGCGCTGCGCGCGTTCCTGTCCCTTTACGACATTGGTGAACTCACGGCCTATCGGGGCATTGCCGAGGGGGTCGAGAACAGCAATTTCGTCCTGCGGACTACGGACGGCGATTTTATCCTGACCCTGTATGAACGCCGGGTGAATCCTGACGATCTGCCCTGGTTCCTGGGGCTGATGGGGGCGTTGGCCGACCATGGCCTGTCCTGCCCGCGTCCGGTGGCGGGGCGCGATGGCGAGGCCTTGCGCACCCTGGCGGGCCGGCCGGCGGCGATCACGACTTTTCTGCCCGGCGTGTGGCCGCGCGACGTGCGGGTGGAGCATTGCGCGCCGCTGGGTGCCGCGCTGGCGGCGCTGCATGTCGCGGGGCAGGCCTACAAGGCCGAACGCGCGAACGGGCTGGGGCCCGCCGCGTGGGGACCTCTGCTGGAATCCTGCCGGGCGGAGGCGGATTCGGTGTCGGTGGGGCTGGGGGCGGAACTGGATGCCGCCCTGGGGGCGATCCTGCCGGCGTGGCCTTGTGTGGGCGATCTGCCGCGCGGGCAGATCCATGCCGATCTGTTCCCTGACAATGTGTTTTTTCTCGATGGCGCGGTGTCGGGGCTGATCGATTTCTATTTCGCCTGCACCGATTTCCTGGCCTACGACATCGCGATCTGCCTGAATGCCTGGTGTTTCGAGGCCGATGGCGTGTTCGTGCCCGAGCGCGCGCGGGCGCTGATCGCGGGATATGAATCGGTGCGGCCGCTTGATGCCGCCGAACGGCAGGCGATGCCGGTGCTGGCGGCGGGGGCCGCGATGCGCTTTCTGCTGACGCGGCTGTATGACTGGCTGAACACGCCGGCCGGCGCGATGGTGACGCGTAAGGACCCGCTCGATTACCTGCGCCGCCTGCGCTTTCATCGTGCGGCGGGGGATGCGTCGGTCTATGGCGTCTGAGACCGACGAACGGCCGGTGGAGGCCGATGCCGCATGCGAACTGGAGACGCCCAATGCGTCCGCGCCGGTCGAGATCTGGACCGATGGGGGCTGCAAGCCCAATCCGGGGCCGGGCGGCTGGGCGGCGCTGCTGAAATTTCGCGGGACCGAGCGCGAGATTTCGGGGGGCGAGGCCGAGACCACCAACAACCGGATGGAACTGACGGCGGCGGCCGAGGCGCTGGAGGCGCTGAAGCGGCCGTGCGTGGTGGTGCTGCATACCGACAGTGAATATGTGCGCAACGGCATCACCCGTTGGCATACCGGCTGGGTGCGGCGGAACTGGCGCAATGCTTCGGGTGATCCGGTGGCGAACATGGATCTGTGGCGGCGGTTGCTGGAGATCAGCAAGCGGCACCAGGTCGAGTGGCGCTGGGTGCGTGGCCATTCGGGCGACGAAAACAACGAACGGGTCGACCGGCTGGCCACGGCGGCGCGGGACGCGCTGGGGCTGGCCTATCCCGTTCGTCGCCGGTGACGGCTCCGGCGCTGGATCTGCGCGGGCTGGCGGTGGCCCATGGTGGGCGGGAGCTGTTCGCCGGACTGGATCTGACATTGCCGGGCGGGGTGTTCTCCGTGCTGCTGGGGGCCAGCGGCGTGGGCAAGACCAGCCTGCTGCGGGTGATCGCGGGGCTGGATCGTCCGACGGCGGGCATGGTGGTGGCCGATGACGGCGCGCCACTGGCGGGCCGGGTGGCCTGGATGGGGCAGCGCGACCTGCTGCAACCCTGGGCGCGGGTGATCGACAATGTAATGCTGGGCGACCGGCTGCGCGGCCGGCGGCCCGATCGCGACCGGGCGGCGGAACTGCTGCGGCGGATGGGGCTGGCTGACCGGCTGGCGGCGCTGCCGGCGGAACTGTCGGGCGGCATGCGCCAACGTGTGGCGCTGGCCCGGACCCTGTACGAGGATCGTCCGGTCGTACTGATGGACGAACCCTTTTCGGCGCTGGACAGCGTGACGCGGGCGCGGATGCAGGATCTGGCGGCCGAAACGCTGCATGACCGCACGGTGGTGCTGATTACCCATGACCCGCTGGAGGCGTGCCGGCTGGGGCAGGCGATCCTGCTGATGGCGGGGGAGCCGGTGCGTGTGGAGGCGATCGCGGTGCCGGCGGGCGCGGTGCCGCGGCCGGCGGACGACGATTCCGTGCTGCATGCCCAGGGGGTGCTGCTGCGTCGTATGCTGGATGCGGCGGGTTCATGAGCGCCGGACGAATCGTGGCGCGGCTGGGCCGGCCGGTGGGCACGCTGTGCGGGCTGGGCCTGCTGTGGTGGGGGATCGTCCGGCTGGGCGGGGTGCCGCCCTATCTGCTGCCGCCGCCGGGATCGGTCGCACGGGCGTTGTGGGCGCAGCGCGGATTACTGGCCGGCGCGGCGGGAACGACGCTGCTGGAAACCGTGCTGGGGTTGCTGCTGGGCACGGCGGGGGGCGGCGCGCTGGCGCTGCTGATGATGGCCTCGACCCCGGTGCGGCGCTGGATGATGCCTCTGGTGCTGCTCAGTCAGGCGGTGCCGGTCTTCGCGCTGGCGCCGCTGCTGGTGCTGTGGTTCGGATTCGGCATTGCCTCCAAGGTGGTGATGGCGGTGCTGGTGATCTTCTTTCCCATTACCTCGTCCTTTTTCGACGGATTGCGCCGCACGCCGCCTGGGTGGCTGGATCTGGCGCGGAGCATGGATGCGCGGCCGGGACTGGTACTGCTGCGGCTGCGGCTGCCGGCGGCACTGCCGGCCTTCGCCACCGGCCTGCGGGTGGCCGCCGCGATCGCGCCGCTGGGCGCGGTGGTGGGGGAATGGGTGGGGGCGTCGTCCGGGCTTGGCTTCCTGATGCAGACGGCCAATACCCGCTTCGAGACCGACCTGATGTTCGCGGCGCTGCTGGTGCTGGCGTCGATGACAGTGCTGCTCTGGTGGGGGGTGGACCGGGCGCTGGCGCGGATGCTGTACTGGGTGCCGGACGATCGGTCCGACTGAAGGAGTGATATCGTGGCGCGCGCCATCATCATCGACACCGACCCCTCGCCGGACGATGCGGTCGCTTTCCTCATGGCGCTGGCCTCGCCCGACGAACTGGAGGTGCTGGCGCTGACGACGGTGGGGGGCAACGTGCCGCTGGCGCTGACCACGCGCAATGCCCTGATGGCGCTGGAACTGGCCGGACGGGGCGATGTGCCGGTTTATGCCGGGGCGGCGGGCCCGTTGGTGGGGGCACTGCGTACCGCCGAGCATGTGCATGGTGCCACAGGGTTCGACGGCTACGACCTGCCGCCGCCGTCGCTGACGCCGGCCGAGGGATTCGCCCCCGACCGGATCGTGGACCTGGTGATGGCCCGGCCGCGTGACAGCGTGACGCTGTGCGGCCTGGCGCCGCTGACCAATATCGCCCTGGCGATGCTGCGCGAGCCGCGCTTGGCCGGGCACCTGCATGGGATCGTGCTGATGGGCGGCGCGCGGGCCGAGGGCGGGAACATCACCCCGGCGGCGGAATACAACATCCATGTCGACCCGGAGGCGGCGGCGCGGGTGTTCGATTCGGGCGTGCCGATCACGATGATCCCTCTGGATTGCACGCATCGGGCGCTGACGACGGCGGCGCGGATGGCGCGGCTGCGCGCGATCGGCACGCCGCTGGCCGAGGCGTTCTATCACCTGCTGACGTTCAATAAGCGCTTCGATGCGCGCCAGGGAGGGACGGATGGCGGCCCGCTGCATGATCCGACGGTGATTGCGGCGCTGCTGCGGCCGGACCTGTTCAGCGGCCGGCTGGCCCATGTCGGGATCGAGTGCCAGGGCACGCTGACGCGGGGCATGACGGTCATCGACTGGCGGAGCGTGACCGGCCGGCACCCGAATGCGCTGGTACTCAACCGGGTGGATGCCGAGGGATATTTCGATCTGGTGATCGAACGCCTGTCGCGCTTCGGCATCGGATCGCCATAAAGCATCGCCGCGTGCCGATGGAAGGTTGCCCGATCGGGGTGCGCTCCAGTAATGGTCGCGCGTTCGCGCCGGTCGGGCGCGGCCGATCCTGACGTCGCTTCCCTGTGGGGCGTCCTGCTGTCCGGAGTCCGCATGGACCAAACACCGCCCCCGTTTCCGTCGACGCCGCCTGTCGCGTCTTCTCCCGTTCAGCCCCGTGCGGGCGGTGTGGGAGACCCTGTGTTCGCGGGGCTGGTGCGGCTTTCCGGGTGGCTGATCCTGGCGATCCTGGGCGGTCTGATAGCGGTATTGGCGTGGGGTGGGCTGTCGGCGTGGTCGGCGTTTGGGCCTGGCTTTGTGTGGAGCGCGGCGTGGAACCCGGTGACGCAGCATTTCGGTGCGGCGGCCCCGGTGTTCGGCTCGGTGATGACGACGCTGCTGGCGCTGGTGTTTGCGGTGCCGCTGGCGTTCGGGATTGCGTTCTGGCTGGTGGAGATGGCGCC
>NZ_QQAW01000006.1 GCF_003350405.1 Gluconacetobacter liquefaciens
AAGATACATTTGGTTACATGAAAAAATCTGACCAAATGGCCTTGGTATAACTCATGATTTCAAGCTAATTTCTGACTTTCCAAACAGTCACTAAGACCTGTCTCGCCATCATCCTCGTAATTCCCGCTCTGCTGTGGCTATTTTCCACACTCGCACGCAGCCGCAGAACGGCGGCAATCGCCCTGGCCTGCGGAACGGCTGGCAGTCTGATCGGCGCGCTTTTCGGCTATCTGATCTGGTGCAGCGTGACCAACAACGATCCGACAGCCCCGTTTCAGAGCATGACCTTCACGGGCCGCACGGACCTCTGGACCTTCATGCTCCTCGAAATCCAGAAGCGTCCGTGGTTTGGGGCCGGTTTCTATTCATTCTGGGCCATCAACCCGGCCATCCAGCCCAGCCTGAAAACATCCATGTGGTTCGGCAGCGAGGTTCATATCAACGAAGGCCACCAAGGCTACATCGATCTGCTGGCGACAGGAGGCATCGTCGGATTTGCCCTAGGCGTCGGGGTCCTGATCTATGCAATCATATTGGCCATAAAGGCCATCGGTAAAACACCGGCGTGGAATAGAACGCACCCGGTGACCATGACCAGGCCCGTGGCATTCTTCCACCTTGCCTTTCTTCTTGCCCTGAGCATTCATAATTTCACTGAATCCAATCTGTTTAGTAATAATGGCTTTCTGGCCATGGCGCTATATTTTTCATTATTTGAGCTGACCAGCTGGAACAGACAGCAGAACATGCTAGATCCGGCGCGCAAACCATGGGAAGGATCGGCCTCCGTCATCTTATCTGCCCATGAGAACGATGCCCCCCCTCGCCCATTGATCAGGACGACGTGATGGCGGATCAACGATCCGCGCTCGTCCCTCCTGCACGGAAGCTGCTTTCGTATCTGGAGATACTTACCCACGCCTCAATGACAAAGGCAGCTTCGCATAGATCACCATTTTTTTGGAAACACTTAAGGAATCAATAGACCCATGACAGAAGTCGGAGAGCGAGCATTGGCCCCCTCCACCATCGATATCAGCATCGTGGTTCCATGTTACGACCGCCTGAATCTGCTGGAACGCACGCTCCAGGCCTGCCTGGCTCAGCAGGTGGATGCTGGAATCTCGTGGGAGATTGTTGTCGCGGACAACCATCCCGCCCGCTTGGCTGCACCGATAGTCGCGGCTTTCAACAGCCAGATCCCACTGCATCATGTCGCGGCTGGCGATCGCAATATCGCCGAAGCACGCAACCTTGGCGTCAAGGCTGCGAACGGCGCATTCATCGCATTCGTGGATGATGACGAGGCACCCGAGCCCGATTGGCTGATGGCCCATTATCGGTGCCTGGCCCGCACCGGTGCCGATGCCAGCTTTGGCGCGATCTACCCGATTTTCGAAGGAGGCTCCCCCCCGGCGTGGGATACGCAGGGCCGCTACTACAGCACGGATTTCGGATTGCCCGACGGCACGAAAATCGAGCCGCTGAAATGGTTCCCCCCCCGTCCCCGCGGTGTCAGCACGGCAAATGTCATGCTGAAACGCTCCTCCTGTTTTCCAGGAGAAAAGCCATTCGACGAGGCATTCGGACGCACCGGAGGGGAGGATACATTGTTGCTCCTGCGTCTGGCCCAGGCAGGAAGGCGATTCGTGTGGTGTGCGGATGCCCATGTCATCGAATTCAATGAAATCGGCCGGTTAAGCTTTCGCTATATGTGTCGGCGGGTTCAACGGAGTTCCCGGCATTCGGCCGAAGTCCGCATGGCGATCAGCTCTAACAAAATGGCTACGCGCATCAGCATCTATTTTATCGCATTGTCACAATTATCGGTTTACGGGGCTTTATGGATATTGCGCCGCAAGCCGGCTTATGTGCTGCAAATCTGCAAAGCCCTTGGAAAACTGGGTTTCGCTCGCCTGGAATTCATACCGGAATAAAGCGGAGGAGGGACGGCTCAGACCGTCCCACAAAACTGCGCCATAAATATGAATGATGACTGTTCATATCCGACTGCGTGCATGATGCGCAGACCGTGAATTTAATCATCTGTCAATGGCTTCTTTTATCAAGAAGCCATTATGCCACTAACAAAGTCAGTGGCGTCCCGTACGGGATTCGAACCCGTGTTACCGCCGTGAAAGGGCGGTGTCCTAGGCCTCTAGACGAACGGGACGTTGGACGAGGCAGCTTCTATGACATCGCGAGAGGGGACGCAACCCACCCGGAGCAGGAAAATTGGTTTGCGGCACATTTTTTCCAAGTTCGAAGCTTTTCAGGCGATTACGGAGCGGGCACGACCTGCACCGCCACCGGGCTCATGACCAGCCGGCCAACGATTCGCCGGTTCTGAACGTCCCACAGCAGCACCCGGTCGGGGCCGCCGCCGCCAGTCAGCGCCACCGCCAGCACCCCTTCCCTCTCCCGCGTCATGCCGCTGACATGCGTGCCAACGGGTTCGCCCAGCACCAGTTCGCCATCATTTCCCGCCGCTCCCGCCAGCACAGCCGGTTCAGCGTTGAGCCCGGCAATCGCCGCCGGCTTCGGATGGGATATCCGATGGACCAGCACACCGACCAACACCAGAGAGCCCACCGCCAACAGCACCCCCATGCCGATCACGGCGGCCAGCAACCCTCTGGAGGCAGCCACGCTCGTTCCCGGTCCACTCACGCCCTGTCCATTCATGATTGTCTTGATCCAACTTGGCCCGGCATGATGTTCCGACCGGGCGATTTCCGTTAAGAGCCGTGCATGACCGACGACACGCCCCCCCTCCGCGTCACCGCGACCGAACAGCATACCGGCCAGCGAACCGACCGCTTCCTGGCCGACGCGCTCGATACGCTGTCCCGTTCGCGCGTCAAGGCGCTGATGGAAGCCGGCCACGTACTCCGCGACGGCCAGATCCTGCGTGAGCCCGCCGATCCGGTGCGGCCCGGTCTGTGTTATGAAATCAGGGTCCCCCCGGCAATCCCCGCCACGCCCCAGGCCCAGGACATCCCCTTCGCCATTCTGCACGAGGACGCCGACCTGATCGTGCTGGACAAGCCCGCCGGCCTGGTGGTGCATCCGGCACCGGGCAACGAGGACGGCACCCTGGTCAATGCCTTGCTGGCCCATTGCGGCGACAGCCTGACGGGAATCGGCGGCGAGCGGCGCCCCGGCATCGTACACCGGCTGGACAAGGATACGTCGGGCGTCATGGTCGTGGCCAAAACCGAACAGGCCCACAAGGCCCTGTCCGACGCCTTCGCGACCCGCGATATCGACCGCACCTATCTGGCCCTGGCATGGGGATTGATGACCCCCGCCAGCGGCGGGTTCGAAGGTGCGATCGGCCGCGACAAGCGTGACCGCAAGCGCATGGCCGTGGTCACCCATGGCGGCAAGGCGGCACTGACGCACTACCGCACCCTCTCCACCCACCATGGCGCGCTCAGCCTGGTGGAATGCCGGCTGGCGACCGGCCGCACCCATCAGATCCGCGTCCATTTCTCGCATGGCGGCCACCCGCTGGTCGGCGATCCAGTCTATCTACGCCGCATCCCTGCCGCCGCACGCACCCTGCCCGACGACGCAAAACGCGCCGCGCTGGACTTCCCGCGCCAGGCCCTGCACGCCGCGCGCCTGGGTTTCACCCATCCCCGCACGGGCGAAGCCATGCTGTTCGAGACCGCCCTGCCGGACGATTTCAAGGCGCTCATGGCAAAGATTGCTTAGTTTTAAGGCAATATCCTAGGAGCTTCCTTGACGCTCCCAGACCTGGCCGATAGGCTTAACTCATGCTTCGACGGGTGACGCTACCGTCGGAATGGACGTCCCGCGATGGTGCGGCCCTCGGAGGGGGTACCACGCGGGGACGTGAAGTCCATCCACGCGTCATACGGGCCGGCCATGCAACCCTGTCGCCAGATGTGCCTTTAGGACATCAGCGGGACATGGCCTCCCTCAGGGAAAAGGAGTCCGACCAATGGCCTCTTCAGTTCTCAATGTTGGTCCCGAGACCAACCTTTCAAGGTACCTCCAGGATATTCGCAAGTTTCCGATGCTCTCGCCGGAAGACGAGCAGCGTCTATCGCGGAGCTGGCGGGACAAGGGCGATACCAAGGCCGCCCATGCACTGGTCACCTCACACCTGCGCCTGGTCGCCAAGATCGCGATGGGATATCGCGGCTACGGCCTGCCGCTGGGCGAACTGATCAGCGAAGGCAATATCGGGATGATGCAGGCGGTCCGCCGCTTCGACCCCGATCGCGGCTTCCGGCTGGCGACCTATGCGATGTGGTGGATCCGCGCCGCGATCCAGGAATATATCCTGCATAGCTGGTCGCTGGTCAAAATGGGCACCACCGCCGCCCAGAAGAAGCTGTTCTTCAATCTGCGCCGCCTCAAGGGCCAGATGCAGGCCATCGACGATGGCGACCTGCAACCCGAACAGGTGAACCAGATCGCCAAGTCGCTGGGCGTGCCGGAACAGGACGTGATCAACATGAACCGCCGGCTCTCGGCGCCCGATCACAGCCTGAACGCCCCCCTGCGTGCCGACAGCGAAGGCGAATGGCAGGACTGGTTGGTCGACGACCACGACAACCAGGAAGAGACGCTGGCGGAAAGCGAGGAATTCAGCGGCCGCAAGGCCTTGCTGGACAACGCGCTGAAAACCCTGAACGAGCGCGAACGGCATATCCTGACCGAACGCCGCCTGAAGGACGAACCGTCAACGCTTGAAGATCTGTCGCACACCTACAACATCTCGCGCGAGCGGGTGCGCCAGATCGAGGTCCGGGCCTTTGAGAAGGTGCAGGCCGCGATGAAGGCGGAAGTCGAAACCCATCGCGGCGCCAGCGCGGCCTGACCGCCCGGCGAGACCTCAACAAAAAAGGGCCGGACCATCAGGTCCGGCCCTTTTCGTATAGGCGTCAGCCCTCGAACGGGTCGCGCATCAGGATGGTGTCGTCGCGCTCGGGACTGGTGGAGAGCAGCGTCACCGGCGCTTCGACCAGTTCCTCGATCCGGCGCACATACTTGATCGCCTGAGCCGGCAGATCGGCCCAGGAACGGGCACCACGGGTGCTGTCGGTCCAGCCTTCCATCGTCTCATAGATCGGGGTCACCCGAGCCTGCGCCGCCGGAGCCGAGGGGAAGCTGCGGATTTCCTTGCCGTCCAGTTCATAGCCGACGCAGACCTTGATCTCCGGCAGTCCGTCCAGAACGTCCAGCTTGGTCAGCGCCAGCCCGTTGATCCCGCCGACGCGCACTGCACGGCGTACCAGCATGGCGTCAAACCAGCCGCAACGGCGCGGACGGCCGGTCACGGTGCCGAATTCATGCCCGCGCGTGCCCAGTGTACGCCCCATCTCGTCATGCAACTCGCTGGGGAACGGCCCCTCGCCCACGCGCGTCGAATAGGCTTTGGCAATACCCAGCACGAAACCGACCGTACCAGGCCCCACGCCACTCCCCGTCGCCGCATTGGCCGCGATGGTGTTGGAACTGGTCACGAACGGATAAGTCCCATGATCGACGTCCAGCATCACCGCCTGCGCACCCTCGAACAGGATGCGACGGCCAGCCCGGCGCGCGTCGTCCAGCAGGTCCCACACCGTGTCCATATAAGGCAGCACGCGAGGCGCCAGTGCATTCATGTGCTCAAGCAGCGCGGCCTTGGTAAAGGTCGGCGCCCCCAGCCCGGCCAGCAACGTATTGTGATGCAGCAGCAGTTCGTCCAGCTTCCAGTCCAGCGTCTCCGGCTCGGCCAGATCGCACAGACGGATGGCCCGACGCGCCACCTTGTCCTCGTAGGCCGGGCCGATCCCACGCCCGGTGGTCCCGATCTTGCGCGCGCCGCGTGCTTCTTCGCGGGCCCGATCGATCGCACCATGCACCGGCAGGATCAGCGGCACGTTCTCGGCGATGCGCAGCGTCTCCGGCGTCACCTTCAACCCCTGCGCCGACACACGGTCGATCTCGGCCAGCAGCGCTTCGGGGTCGACGACAACGCCATTGCCGATCACGCCCATCTTGCCACGCACCAGGCCGGAGGGCAGCAGCGACAGCTTGTAGGTCTGGTCACCCACCACCAGCGTATGGCCGGCATTGTGCCCGCCCTGGAAACGGACGACGATATCCGCCCGGCTGGCAAGCCAGTCGACGATCTTGCCCTTCCCCTCGTCACCCCATTGGGCGCCGATCACGGTGACGTTGGACATCAGAAGCTCCTCAGAAAAACGATCCGGCCGGAACGCAACACAAAAGGGGGGGCACCGGCCGCCCAGTCGCCCGGCTTAACAGGCGCGTCAGTTCAGCGCCACCACTCCGTCGCCGGCCACGATCATATCGCATTCCAGGCGCCGCGCCTCGGCCTTGCTGTCCGCGACAGGCACCAACCCATCGACGGTCGCATAACCCTCGGCCCGTAACCGCTTACCGACTGCCGGATCGCAGTCCACAGGCAGAAACACGCGCACCCGGCCGGCCCTGGCGGGCGCCGCGCGCAGCAGCGCCTCAGGCCGCAGCGTCAGGCCACAGGCCGGCTCGTCATTATTGGACACATAGCGTCCACCACGACCCAGCTCTTCATGCTGCCCACGCGCATACACCGTCACACAGACGCCGGTATGATAATGCAGCCCCCGGAATTCGACCGGGTCAACGGTCAGGCGGATATCCGGCACCCGCGCCTTGATCGCGGCAAAGGTGGCAGCCAGACGTTCGCTCAGCACCCGAACCGGCGCGGGCAGCACCAGGCCACCCAGCACCGACAGGGCCCGCTCGGCCGGCCCGGCCGCATGCAGCAACTCGGTCAACACCGGCGCCAGCCCGCCGGCCAGCTTCGCCACCGCCGCCGCATCCTTACGGTCCAGCGCCCGCATCAGCGCCTGCCTCTCGGCAGGCGTAAAGCCCACTTCTGCAATCAGCGCCGGCACCAGCGGCGGCATCGTCAGGTCGAACGACACGCCGGGCACACCCAGTGCCGCCAGCGCCTCGGCCCCCAGCGCGACGACCTCGGCATCTGCTTCGGGCGTATCCGGCCCGATCAGTTCGATACCAGCCTGCGAAATCTGCCGGTCGCTCTCCCGCGCCCCACCACTCGCCTGCACACACAGCCCGGTATAGGAAAGGCGCAGCGGACGCGGCGCATCGGCCAGCCGCGTCGCGGCAATCCGCGCGATCTGCGGCGTGATATCGGGCCGCAACGCCATCATCCGCCGCGTATCCGGGTCCATCAGGCGAAAGGCCTGATCGGCCACCGCCGCGCCGGACCCGCTCAGCAGCGTGTCCTCGAACTCCAGCAAAGGCGGCTTCACCCGGCTATAGCCATGCGAAGCAAAGACCCGCATCAGGCTTTCCATACCGGCGGCCTCGGCCTCGGCGTCGGAAGGCAGCAGATCGACAAAGCCTGCAGGCAGCAGGGCGGGATTGGGAGGCGGATCGTCCGTCATGCGCGCGCCTATATCATCCTTGCGGCCATTCGTCAGCCCACGCGCCAGGTCAGGCGAACTCTGAACGCACTTGGGCTTCGGCCCAGTCCAGCCACGGCATCAACGCACGCAGGTCATCGGCCTCCACGGTCGCGCCACCCCACAGCCTCAGGCCCGGCGGCGCATCGCGATAGCTGCCGATATCCAGCCCCACACCCTCGGCTTCCAGCAGGCTGACGATCCGCTTGGCCGCCTTGGCCTGCGTCGCCGCATCCAGCGCCACGAACCAGGGTGCCACGATGGTCAGGCAGATCGCCGTGCTCGACCGCTCGGCCGGGTCAACAGCCAGAAAAGAAGCCCAGCCGGACCGCGCAACCCAGTCTGCCACCACGGCCAGATTCGCCTGGCTGCGGGCGACCAGTGCCGGCAACCCGCCGATCGCCTCGGCCCAGCGCAGCCCGTCCAGTGCGTCCTCCACACAGAGCATGGAGGGCGTGTTGATCGTATCGCCCTTGAAGATGCCCTCGATCAGCCGCCCCTTCGCCGTCAGCCGGAAAATCTTCGGCAGCGCCCGCGGCGGCGGCGTCTCCTCCAGCCGGCGCACCGCACGCGGCGACAGGGCCAGCATGCCATGCGCGGCCTCACCGCCCAGCACCTTCTGCCAGGACCAGGTCACCACATCCAGCCGATCCCACGGCAGATCCATCGCAAAGGCGGCCGAGGTCGCATCGCAGATCACCAGCCCGTCGCGCTCCACGGGAATCTGCGCACCATCGGGAATACGCACGCCCGATGTCGTGCCGTTCCACGCCAGCACCACGTCATGCGACCAGTCCACCTGCCCCAGATCCGGCAGGCGGCCATATCCGGCTTCCAGCACCCGCGCGGCCGGAGCATGCAACTGGTTGATGATATCGTCAGCCCAAGTCGCCGAAAAACTCTCGAAGGCAAGCACGTCGACCGGGCGCTCGCCGACCAGCGACCACAGCACCATCTCCACCGCACCGGTATCCGATGCAGGGACGATCCCCAGCTTCCAGTCCTCCGGCAGACCAAGAATCGCCCGCGACCGTGTAATGACCTCGTTCAGCCGGGCCCGTCCCTCGGGCGCGCGATGCGAACGACCCAGCAACGCGCCCGAGAGCGCATCCAGCGACCATCCCGGACGCTTGGCACAGGGACCGGAAGAAAAGCAGGGATTTGCGGGGCGAACGCCCGGCTTCACGATCACGTCGGGAGAGAAAGCAGACATCATCCGGTCCGGAGAAATGGTACGAGAGAGGGGACTCGAACCCCTATGCCTTGCGGCGGTCGATTTTGAGCCGACTACGTCTACCGTTCCGTCACTCTCGCCTGCGGGCCTCCTTATCAGCAAACCGGGCCGGCAGGCAATCATGCAGGAGCGATCAAACGATCAACCGGCGCGGGGCACTGGCGCCGCCAACCCCAGCATCAGGGCGATATTCTGGATCGCGGCACCCGAGGCCCCCTTGCCCAGATTGTCCAGCCGCGCGGTCAGCACTGCCTGCCGCCGCGATTCGTTGGCATGAACCCGCAATTCCATCAGGTCAGTCCCCGCCAGCGTCTCGGCGGAAAGGTCCGGCATGGCCTCGGCCACGCTGATCCGGTCCGAACCGGCATAGAAATCGGCCAGCACCGTCCGCAGGTCATCCCCCGTCGCCGACTGGGCCAACATGTCCAGATGCAGCGGCACCGAGACGATCATCCCCTGCGGAAAATGCCCGACCGACGGCACGAAGACGGGCGCACGGGTCAGCCCGGCATACCGGGTGATCTCGGGCAGATGCTTGTGCTCCAGCCCCAGCCCATACAGCAGGAAAGCCGGCCCACCCTCCTGCTCATGCGCCTCGATCATCGCCCGGCCGCCGCCGCTATAGCCGCTCACCGCATTGATCGTCAGCGGCGTATCAGACGCAAGCAGCCCCGCCTGAACCAGCGGCCGCAACAGCGCGATCGCCCCGGTCGGATAGCAGCCGGGATTCGAAACCCGCGCCGCCCCCGCGACCTGCGCCGCGCACCCTTCCCCCATTTCCGGAAACCCATAGACCCAGTCGGGATCGACCCGAAACGCCGTACTGGCGTCCAGCAGCCGCGGCGCCCGGCCGCCGGTGGCCGCGATCTCCTCCGCCATCGCCGCGGCCTCACGCGACGCCGCATCGGGCAGGCACAGCACCACCAGATCGACCGATTCCATCATCGCACGGCGGGCACCGGCATCCTTGCGCTGTTCCGGCGCGATCGAACGCACCGTCACCGGCAGCGCGTCGAGGCGCTGGCGAATGCCCAGCCCCGTCGTGCCCGCCTCGCCGTCAATGAAAACCGTCGCCTGTCCGTCCATGATATCCCCCATCCTGGGCGCGGGACTATAATCCCGCTCCGCCCCGCCAGCCAGAGCCTCCAGGCCCCGCGTCACGCTGGACGCGCCCGCCACACCGGTGCAGAGAGAAAACGATCCCGCCGACACCAGCACGGAGCCCCCGGATGTCCGACGCCGCCCAGGCCCTCTCGCGCCTTCTCGACATCATGGCCCGCCTGCGCGACCCGGTCAGCGGCTGCCCATGGGACCGCGAGCAGGATTTCGCCTCGATCGCCCCCTACGCGATCGAGGAAGCCTACGAGGTCGAAGACACCATCGCCCGACAGGACTGGGCCGCCCTGCCCGACGAACTGGGCGACCTGCTGCTCCAGGTCGTCTATCACGCCCGCATGGGCGAAGAGGCCAGCCTGTTCGATTTCGCGACCGTCGCCGGCATGATCGGCGACAAGATGGTCCGCCGCCACCCCCACGTCTTCGGCGATGCCGCCCTGGCCCCCGGCCAGTGGGAAGATGGCAAGGAACAGGAACGCCTCGCCCGTCGCGAGCGCGGAACGCTGGCCGGCATTCCCACGGCCCTCCCCGCCCTGCTTCGCGCACGCAAACTCTCGGCCCGCGCCGCCCGCGTCGGATTCGACTGGCCCGAGGCAAAGGACGTGGCCGAAAAGGTGGATGAAGAAATCGCCGAACTGAAAGTCGAGCTCGATTCGGGCGACCGCGACCGAATCGCTGACGAACTGGGCGACGTGCTGTTCACCCTCGCCACCCTGGCCCGCAAACTGGACCTCGACCCCGAAGCCTGCCTGCGTCAGGCCAACGCCAAATTCACCCGCCGCTTCACCGGGGTCGAGCAGCACCTGGCCGAACGCGGCATGACCCCGGCCGACAGCACCCTTGCCGACATGGAAGCCGCCTGGCAGGCCGTGAAGCGGCAGGAACGCAAAGCCTGACCCGAAATCAACCCGGGTCGAGCAGCAGGTCCCGCAGATCCTGCCAGCTTGCCCGATCGGGGGCATAAAGCAGCCCCCCGGCACGATCGGTCACGCAATAGGGCGATCCATCGAAATGGGCACAATAGCCGCCGGCCTCGCGGTGGATCAGCCAACCGGCCAGATGGTCCCACGGCATGGTGCGGTTGAAGAGCAGGAAATGGCATTTCCCGTCCACCAGCATCAGATATTCATGCGCCGCACAGCGGAAATCCCACGACCCCATCACCCGCGGCAGGTTTCGGGCCACCAGGTCACGCACCGGACGCGGCAGATAGCGCCAGGAGGCATTGCCGCACATCTCGGCCGCCGGCACGGGTGGCGCGCAGCGTAGCGGTCGCTCGGCATCGTCCGGTCCCACCAGCCAGGCCCCCCCCCCTCCACGCACCGCCAGCGCCGCGATATTGCAGACCGGATCGAGGATCGCCGCCCCGATCACCTCGCCCCGCCGCAGGATCGCCACCATGACGCCGAACAGCGGCACCCCCGCCGCATAATTCGCCGTCCCGTCGATCGGGTCGATCACATAGGCCAGGTCCGCATCCTCGATGGCATCCATCAGGTCGGGCCGAACGCAGACAGCCTCCTCCCCGATCACCACAGCACCGGGCGAAAGACGCAGAAAGGCGGCCGTCATGTCATGTTCGGCCGCTTCGTCGGCCACCGTCACCACATCCATCTTGCTGCTCTTGCAACGGATGGCGTCCACGCCCAGATGGCGGAAGGACGGCATGATCCGCTCCGCCGCCGCCTGCCGCATGATGTCCAGAACCGTGCGCATATGCGCGCCCGAAACCGCGACCGTCATGACATCACCTCCCCTTCCCGACCATCGGGCCCGGGCGGGCGCCTACCGGTCGCGACTGGCCAGTTGCTGTTCGAACCGCGCGCGATCGGCCGGCAGCAGCCGCACCGTCACCACGATAGCCTGCTCGCCGTCATCCCGCGACGTCACTTCGCCATGAGCATACAGCCATGCCAGCAACGCACCGTCCTTCACCGGGATGGTGTAGTCGACGATTTCCATCGCCTCGGTCAGGCGCTGGTCGATCGCCGCCAGCAATTCCGGCAGCCCGTCACCCGTCATCGCCGAAATCGCGACGCTCCCGGCCCGCACAGGCACCGCGTCGCACCCGCCCAGCAGGTCGGCCTTGTTCTGCACCTCGACCACCCGCCGGCGCCAGTCGGTCTCCAGCGTCCCGCTGGTCGCCATGCCTTCCAGCACCTCTTCCACATCGGCGCGCTGCGCCGTGGTGTCGGGATGCGAGATGTCGCGCACATGCAGGATGATGTCAGCCTCGGCCACCTCTTCCAGCGTCGCGCGGAACGCCGCGATCAGTTCCGTCGGCAGGTCGCTGATGAACCCCACCGTATCGGAAAGGATGATCCGCCGGCCCGACGGTAGCCGAATCCCGCGCATCGTGGGGTCCAGCGTCGCGAACAACTGGTCCTGCGCATAAACGGTCGCCCCGGTCAGGGCATTGAACAGGGTAGATTTTCCGGCGTTGGTATAGCCCACCAGCGCCACGACCGGAAATGGCACCCGCCGCCGCGCGGCCCGATGTAGCCCACGGGTGCGCCGCACCTGCTCCAACTCGCGCTTCAGCCGCACGATGCGGTCGCCGATCATCCGGCGATCGGCCTCGATCTGCGTCTCACCCGGCCCACCGAGGAAGCCGAAGCCACCACGCTGCCGCTCCAGATGGGTCCAGGTCCGCACCAGCCGGCTGCGCTGATATTCCAGATGGGCCAGTTCGACCTGAAGCGAGCCTTCCTTGGTGGCAGCGCGCTCGCCGAAAATATCCAGGATCAGGGCCGTCCGGTCGATCACCTTGCAGCCCAGCGCCTTTTCCAGGTTCCGCTGCTGCACCGGGGTCAGGCGGGTATCGACCACCACGACGGCGACGCGATCCTCCTGCACAGCCTGGCGCAGCGACTCCACCTGCCCGCTGCCCAGCAGCGTGGCCGGCCGGCGCGCGCGCAGCAGCAGCACCGCCTGGCGCACGATCACCAGCCCGATCGACGCCGCCAGACCCACGGCTTCTTCCAGCCGGGCTTCGGCGGCGCGAACCTCGTCCTGACGGTCAGGCCGCTCCCATGGCAGGATGACGGCCGCCCGCGTGGGCGACTGCGCCACGGGTGCGTCAGACGAGATCGGATTCCCCCGTCAGATCCCTGTCGGACAGATCCACGGCCGCGCCTTCGGGGCGCGAGGGGTCGAACAGCATGACCGGCGTCGCCGGCATCACGGTGCTGATCGCGTGCTTGTAGACAAGCTGCGTGTGGCCATCACGCCGCAGGAGGACGGAAAAATTGTCGAACCAGGTGATGATGCCCTGCAACTTGACACCATTGACCAGAAACACCGTAACCGGCGTCTTGGAGCGCCTGACATGGTTGAGAAAAACATCCTGAACGTTCTGCGTAGGTTCTTTTGCCACGGTTGGGCCTTACTTGCTCTGTCGGCGAAGACGAACGCCGCGCAAGCCGCTCCGTTCCCCGCCAATAATACGGTTGGCTCTCTCTAGCAGGCCCTTCCCCAGGGGGCAAAACCTCATCCTGCACCCCGCTCGTCGGACGTCACGCCCAACTGCTTCAACTTGCGGTGCAATGCGCTGCGCTCCATGCCCACAAAGCCTGCGGTGCGGCTGATATTGCCGCCGAATCGCAGCAACTGGGCCTGGAGATACTGGGTCTCGAACAGGTCCCGCGCTTCGCGCAGCGGCAGGCCCATCACGTCGGCGGCGGGGTCGAATTTCAGCAGCGTCGGCGCGCCCTGCCCCACCTGCGGCGGCAGCATCTCGGCGCGGATCGGGTCGGTGCCGTTCCCCGGCATCATGATCAGCAGCCGCTCCATCAGGTTGCGCAACTCGCGCGAATTGCCGGGCCAGTCATAGCTCTGCAAAGCCGCGATGGCGTCACCCGACAGGTCGCGCAACGGCAGGCCGGCATTCTCCGCCGCGCGGTGCAGGAACATCCGCGCCAGGCCCGGAATATCCTCGCGCCGCTCCCGCAGACTGGGCACGCGCAGCGGCACCACCGCCAACCGGTAATACAGATCCTCGCGGAACCGCCCGGCGGCAATCGCCTCCTGCAGGTCGCGATTGGTCGCCGCCAACACGCGGACATCGACCTTCACCCGCGTGGCTCCTCCCACGCGTTCGAAACTCTGGTCCTGCAACGCCCGGACGATCTTGCCCTGGGTCTCGATCGGCATGTCCGCCACTTCGTCCAGCAGCAGCGTGCCCCCATGGGCGCGCTCCAGCACCCCGGTGCGCCGCCCGCTGCCGTCGGCGGTACCCTCGATGCCGAACAGCTCTTCCTCAAAGCGGCCCGGCGCCAGCGTAGCGCAGTTCAGGGCGACGAACGGCCCTTCGGTCCGGCGCGAGCGGGCATGGATCATCCGCGCCGCGACCTCCTTGCCCGCACCGGCGGCCCCCGAAATCAGCACGCGCGAGCCGCTGGGCGCCACTCGCTCGATCTGGTTGCGCACGGCGGCAATGGCCGGGCTGTCACCGAACAGCGTCGCCTCGGCTCCGGCGCGCAGCCGCAGTTCCGCATTCTCCCGCGCCAGACGCGAGGCCTCCAGCGCCCGGCGGACCACCAGCAGCAGACGATCGGACTGGAACGGCTTCTCGATAAAATCGTAGGCACCGTGCTGAAGCGCGGCAACGGCCGTCTCGATCGTGCCATGGCCGGAAATCATGATCGTGGGCACGACCGGCTCTTCACCCTGGATCGCCTGCAGAATGCCCAGTCCATCCAGCCGCGATCCCTGCAACCAGACATCCAGAATCACCAGTGACGGCCTGCGCGCCCTAAACGCGCTGATCGCCGAATCCGAATCTCCCGCCAACCGGGTCTCGTATCCTTCGTCCCGAAGGATACCCTCGATCAGCAGCCGGATATCCGGTTCGTCATCAACGATCAGGATTTCATGCGCCATGCTCGTCCTTTACCGGCAGTACCAAGATCGAAACAGCTCCCCGCCCGTCTGGCCTGTCTTCCAGACGGATGCTTCCCCCGTGATCTTCCAGAATTTTCTTGACGATGGCCAGCCCAAGCCCGGTTCCCTTCGGCTTGTGGGTCACATAAGGCTCGGTCAGACGCCGCCTGTCTTCCTCAGGCAGACCGATCCCATCGTCGACGACCGCGATGTGCGCGGCCGTGCCTTCGATACGCAAGACAATCCGGATAGAGCCGACCGATCCGGCCGTGCGATCGGCAGCATCACCATCTTTCGGAAGCATTGCAATGGCATCGGCGGCATTTTGCAACAAATTGGTCAACGCCTGCCCGACCAGTCGCCGGTCACAGGACACGATCGGCCCATGGTCCGGCAGGTCGGTCTCGTACCGGATCTCGGGATGCGCGTTACGTTGCAGGATCAGGGCCTCGCGCACGATTCGCGACAGGTCCTCGGGCCGCATGATCGGCTGCGGCATCCGCGCGAACGCCGAGAACTCGTCCACCATGCGCCCGATATCGCCGACATGGCGCACAATGGTATCCGCGCACTGGCTGAACGTCTCGGGGTCGGAGGTGATTTCCCGCAGGAAACGACGCTTCAGCCGTTCAGCCGCAAGCTGGATCGGCGTAAGTGGATTCTTGATCTCATGCGCGATCCGCCGCGCGATATCGGCCCACGCCGCCTTGCGCTGGGCGGCCTGCAAGGCCGTGATGTCATCGAACGTCACCACATACCGGTCAGGCGCCCCCCCGGTGGTCTCGCTCCCGATCCGGACCAGCAGCGTGCAGGCCTTCGTGCCCGATCCCACATGGATCTCGCCCGTCCACACCCGGTCGGGCGCACTCGCCGCCTCATTCAGCATCGGACCGAATTCGGGAACCACATCCACCAGATGCTGCCCGACGGCGGCCGTCAGATCATGCTGCAACAGCACGCTGGCCGCCCGATTCGGCAATTCGATCACCTGCTGCGCATCCAGCCCGATCACCCCGGCCGACACGCCCGAGAGCACCGCCTCGGTAAAACGCCGGCGCTCGTTGATCTGCCCATAGGCGATCATCAGTTCGGACCGCTGGCTGGAAAGCTGGTCGGTCATGCGGTTGAAGGCGCGCGACAGGCTCGACACCTCGTCATGCCGCTCGCCTTCCGGCACCCGCACCTTCAGGTCGCCGTCGCTGATGCGCTCCGAGGCCAGGATCAGCAGCCCCAGCGGCCGCACAATCTGGTTGGCCAGCACCAGCCCCACCAGCACGGCAGCGAAGAGCACCAGCAAACCCACCAGCGCGAAGATCAGCACGAAGGTAAACTGGATCTTGGACCGGTTCCGGTTCAGCCGCTGGTAATCCGCCACCACCATTTCGGTCTTGTGCATATGGTCGAGAATCGACGGATCAACCGGCCGGGTAATCACCAGCATCAGCGCCGGCGTATCGCCCAGCGAGATCACCGCCCGCACAGTCTTTTCGTCCGGCGAATCGAGAATCGCGATCTCGTTGGTGCGGGCCATCATCGTGGCCGAGGGTGGCGGCAGGGCCTGCATGTCGCCCGCCCGGCTCATCAACCCGCCCTTGGCCACCACGGTATTGGTCAGCGGGTCATAGATCACCGCTTCGTTCAACCCGCGCAGGGTCGCCTGCGAATCCAGCACCTGATCCAGCGCCTCGGGGTCATGCATCAGGTCCGACCCCGACCCCTCCAGGCTGTTCGCGGCCCCGGCCAGGTAATTGGCCAGCGAGAACGCCTCGGTCCGGATATTGGCGTTATGTTCCTGCAAATAGCCGCGAGAGGCCTGGAGCGCCTCGTTCAGCGCCGTGTTCACCCGGTCGCTGAACCAGATCTGGATGCCATAGTGAAAGAAGACGGCGGCAAACGTACCCACGACCACCGTCGGCGCCACCGCGACGATGCCGAACAGCGTGACGAGCCGCACATGCAGCCGCGCCCCCGCCAGGCCGCGCCGCCGGTCGGCCATCACCCGCCCCAGCCGCTCCGCCAGCGCCAGCGCCAGCAGCAGCAGCACCAGGAAGTTGAGAATGAAGATCAGCGCCTGGATGTGCGGATAATGCGTCACCGACATCCCGCCCGACAGCACGACAAAGGTCGCAACGCCGAAGCATAGCGCCAACGCCACCAGGGCGATGGCGACATTCCGTCGGGCCAGCAGGCCGAACAGCCCGCGCATCAACCCCATTCCCGACGCCAGCCGCCTCAGATTGAAACCGTGCCGGGGGGTCAGCACCAGCTTGTCGCCCAACGCATGAAAAGACTCATCATCGTCAGCTTACGCCGCGAACGACCGGTATTTCCAGATCCCGTATCTTCTTGCGCAGGGTATTGCGGTTCAGGCCCAGCATCGCCGCGGCCTTGATCTGGTTGCCCCGCGTGGCGGCCAGCGTCATCTGGATCAGCGGCCGTTCGACCTCCGCAATCACCCGATCATAGATATCATGCAGCGGCATGCCATCCTGTCCCGCCGCCAGAAAATGCCGGATATGCCGGGCCACGGCATCCGCCAGCGGCTCCTTGGCCAGAATCTCCGGCGCTTCCGCCTCCAGATCGTGCGATGCCGCTTCCGCCAGTTCCTGGTCCACCAGGTCCGCCGTAATCGTCTCCTGCGGATACAGCGCCGCCAGACGGCGCATCAGGTTTTCCAGTTCGCGCACGTTCCCCGGCCAGCGGCTGGCCTGCAGGCGTTCGATCGCCCCATCGGCCAGGATCTTGGCCGGCAACCCGTCCTCGCGGCAGCGATCCAGAAAATGCCGTGCCAGCAGCGGAATGTCCTCGACGCGCTCGCGCAGCGGCGGCAGGCGGATCGGCACCACATTCAGCCGATAGAACAGATCCTCGCGAAACGTCCCGTTCCGGATCGACTGGCGCAGATCGCGATGCGTGGCCGCGACAATGCGGACATTGGCCCGAATCGGCTGCCGCCCGCCAACGGTGGTGAACTCGCCCTCCTGCAACACGCGCAGCAGGCGCGTCTGCGCCTCGGGAGGCATGTCGCCGATCTCGTCGAGAAACAGCGTTCCCCCCGCCGCCTGCTCGAACCGGCCCGGATTACGGCTGGTCGCCCCCGTAAATGCCCCCCGCTCATGCCCGAACAGTTCGCTCTCGATCAGTTCGCGCGGAATGGCCGCCATGTTGACGGCCACGAACGGCCCACCCCGCCGGCGCCCGTAATCATGCAGCGCACGCGCCACCAGTTCCTTGCCGGTGCCGCTTTCGCCATTGATCATCACCGTCAGGTCGGAGGTCGTGAGCCGCGCGATGATGCGATAGATATCCTGCATCGCCATCGACCGGCCGATCAACGGCATCCGCTCCTCGGATTCGGGCGGCGTCGCCGGCTCGGCCAGCGTGCGGGCCGGCGACGCCAGCGCCCGCTCCACCACCGCCAGCAATTCCTTCAGGTCGAACGGTTTTGGCAGATATTCGAACGCCCCGCGCTGGGTCGCCTTCACCGCCGTCATCAGCGTGGATTGCGCGCTCATCACCAGCACGCGCATGTCCGGCCGCGCCCGCTTGATGCGCGGGATCAGGTCCAGCCCGTTCTCGTCGGGCATCACCACATCGGTAATGACCAGGTCGCCCTCGCCCTCTTCGATCCACTGCCAGAGGGTGGCGGCGCTGGCGGTGGTGCGCACCTGATAACCGGCGCGCCCCAGCGCCTGGCTGAGAACGGTGCGGATGGAACGGTCGTCATCGGCAACAAGAATGGTCGGAAGGGGCATACGAAATCCGGTCTCTCAGTCGAAACGGGCAATAGGGAATAGAAAATCAAGGAACGAAAAATACGGCCGCGCGGCGTGGCGGGTCAGGGGTGCACCCGCCCCTCCGCCACCACGGGCAGGTGCAGCAGGACTTCGGTCCGACCGGGCCGGCTATTCACCTCGATCACCCCGCCATGGTCGCCGATGATCTTGCCCGCCAGCGCCAGCCCCAGGCCGCTCCCCCCCGCCTTGGTGGTCAGGAAGGGCTCGAACAGATGGGGCCGGATACTTTCGGGAATCCCGGCCCCATTATCGCGCACCGACACCACCAGCGGCAGTTCGACCCGCTGCTCCATACCCGGCACCGCCAGACGCACGCCATGGCGATAGGCGGTACCAAGCGTGATTTCGCCCTTCCTACCCTCTCCGGCAACGGCTTCGGCGGCATTCTTGACCAGGTTCAGCAACACCTGAACCAACTGGTCGCGATTCCCCCACACTGGCGGCAGCGACGGATCATATTCCTCGATAAAGCGGATATCGGCGGCGAACCCCTTTTGCGCCAGCAGCCGCACATGCTCCAGCACCCGATGGATGTTCACCGGCCTCCGCTCCAGCGGCTTGTCGCTGAAAATCTCCATCCGGTCGACCAGATCGCGGATGCGGTCGGCCTCATCGCGGATCAGCACCGCCAGTTCCCGGTCACTCTCCGAGACCGATCCCTCCAGCAACTGCGCCGCGCCCCGGATACCAGAGAGGGGATTCTTCACTTCATGCGCCAGAATCGCGGCCATGCCGGAGACGCTGCGCGCGGCAGAACGGAATGTGAGTTGCCGATCCAACGCCCGCGCCGCAGACGAATCGTGGAAAGTCAGCAGCACCCCGTCCGGATGCTCGGCCACCAGCGTCCCCTGCACGGTAATGCCACTGCGATGCAGCCGAGGCCCGTCCAGATTCAGCTCATGTTCCGCGATCGTCACCCCATCGCGTCGCACCTGCTCCACCAGCAGAAAGATCGGATGGTCGGAAGCCAGCACCTCCGTCAGATGCATCTGCTCCAGATGCTGGCTGGACATGCCGAAGAACGGCTCGGCCGCGCTATTGACGTGGCGGATACGGTTATTCTCCCCCACCAGCATCACCGGCAGGGGCATGGCATCCAGCAGCGCCGCCCCGTCCGGCCGGGGCAATGCGTCGGGCGGCAGGCTCGCTTGCATGGGCATCAGGCCGCCTGGGCGGCGTCCTGGCCGCCCGACGCACTGCCCCGGCGCTCCCGGCCCGACCCGGCGGCAATCTGGCGGTCGTAGAAATCCCCGATCATGGCGATCGCCACAGCCGCCTCGTCCACCTTGTTGATCGCAGCCCGGAAACCCGCCGAATCCGGCAGGCCGGCCGAGTACCACGACACATGCTTGCGCGCCAGGCGCAGGCCCGGATGCGCGCCGAAATGCGAAAGCATCATGTCGTAATGCTCCAGCACGATCGCCTTTTCCGTCGCCAGATCCGGGTCCGGCACCTCTTCGCCGGTCGTCAGGGCATGCCCCACCTGCGCCAGGAACCACGGCCGGCCATAGCAGCCACGCCCGATCATCACCCCGTCGGCACCCGACTGCGCCAGCGCCCGCCGCGCGTCATCGACGGTCAGGATATCGCCATTCACGATCACCGGCAGCGAAACCGCTTCCTTCACCGTGCGGACGAAGGCCCAGTCGGCGGTCCCGGTATAAAATTGCTGCCGCGTACGGCCATGCACCGTAACCATGCGGATTCCGGCCTGCTCCGCCATCCGCGCCAGCACCGGCGCGTTCAGGCTGGCATGGTCCCAGCCCATGCGCATCTTCAGCGTCACCGGCACGTCCACCGCCCGCACCACGGCCTCCAGCAACCGCCCCGCCAGTGCCTCGTCGCGCATCAGCGCCGAGCCCGCCTGCTGGCCCACCGCCACTTTCTTGACCGGACAGCCAAAATTGATGTCGATCATGTTCGCGCCACGATCGACGGCGATCCGCGCCGCCTGCGCCATCGCCTCGGGCTCACAGCCGGCAAGCTGCACAGCGTTCGGCCCCTCATCGTCCGCCACTTCGGCCATACGCAGGGTCGCCTGATTCTCGCGCACCATGGCCCAGGACGCGATCATCTCGGACACCACCAGCCCTGCGCCCAGGCGGCGCGCCAGGCGGCGGAACGGCAGGTCCGTCACGCCCGACATCGGGGCGAGAATCACCGGCGTGCGCAGCACCACACCCCTCCCCAGATCGACAGGACGCAACAATTCGGACGACATGGACGGCACTACCCCCATCTGGGCTGACAGATCATGCCTTCGCCTCGCGGCGCGACACCGGAATGGACGAATTTCCAGCATGTATGCTCAGGATTTAAGCAGAATATCGACTTTGAAAGCATCACGCAATCGCGATAGCAGCCAAACGGGACGGAAACGGAGCGGCCGACGCCCGAAACAAATGCGTCCCGGCGCTTGACGGCGCGGGGCGTCCGCCGCATTGCTCCGCCATGCGTGTTGCAGCCATTCTTCTTGCCGCGGGCGTGGGCCGACGTTTCAGCGCCACGACGGCATCGCCTGTCGCCAAGCAGTATCTGACGCTCGGCGGCCGGCCCATCATCCGCCACGCGGCGGATGCCCTATTCCCTCATGTGGACCTGCTCCAGCCGGTCGGCGACACCGCCGCGCTGACCGAGGCCCTGCACGGTCTGGACACCCTCCCGCCCGTCGCCGGCGGCGCCAGCCGCCAGGAAAGCGTCCGCGCGGGGCTGGAGGCGCTGGACCGCCTGCCGGCATCCGAACGCCCCGACCTGGTGCTGGTCCATGACGGCGCCCGCCCCTACGTCCCCGCCGAGGTTACGCAGGCGGTCATCGCCGCCCTCGCCACCCACCCCGGCGCCATCCCGGCGGTGCGCGTGGCCGACACGCTCAAGCGCGGCCATGGCGGCGTCATCACCGCCACCGTCCCGCGCGACGACCTCTATCGCGCCCAGACCCCCCAGGGCTTCCGCTTCGCACTGCTGCGCGACCTCCATCGCGGCGCCGCCGCCACCGACGCCACCGACGACGCCGCCCTGCTGGAAATGGCAGGCCACACGGTCGCGCTGGTCGCCGGTTCGGAAGACAATATCAAGCTGACCTACGAGGAAGATCTGATGCGCCTGGAACGGCTGATCGGTCCGACATTGCTGCCGCGCACCGGCATCGGGTACGACGTGCATGCCTTCGCCGAAAACCGCCCGCTGATCATCTGCGGCATCACCGTGCCCCACGATCTCGGCCTGGCCGGCCATTCCGACGCCGATGTCGGAATCCACGCCCTGTGCGACGCGATTTACGGTGCCCTGGCCGAAGGCGATATCGGCCGCCACTTCCCGCCCAGCCAGAACGAGTGGAAGGATGCCGACAGCGCGCGCTTCCTCATCCATGCCGGGCAGCGCATCCGCGACCGTGGCGGCATGCTGGTCAACGCCGACGTCACGCTGATCTGCGAACGCCCCAAGATCGGCCCGCATTCCGAAGCGATGCGCCAGCGCCTGGCGGACCTGCTGGAAGTCGACATCGACCGCATCTCGGTCAAGGCCACCACCTCCGAACGACTGGGCTTCACCGGCCGCGAGGAAGGCATCGCCTGCACCGCCAGCGCCACAGTCCTCGTTCCCTGAAGCCTGCCCGGAAATGCGCGCTGGTGGCGATCCGGCGCGCGTTTCCTGCGCTTCGCTGCTCACGGCCATCAAGGCCGCTCCGCTGCGATGCTCGGAAACACACGCCGGCCGTGCCGCTACGCAGCACTCTCGCTCACCAGCCCACATTTCCGGGCAGGCTTCCCACACTCCGACCCCAGCGAACGCCAGCATTTCGTTCGCAGCCATCAAGGCCGCTCCGCTGCGATGCGCAGAAACACACGCCGGCCGTGCCGCTTCGCAGCACTCTCACTCACCAGCCCACGTTTCCAGGCAGGCTTCCCGCCTCTCCCGGCCCGTGGCGATACCAGAATTTCGCCTAATTCAGCCGTCGATTGCCATGATGACAACGACGACGGGCACGACCGCCAGCAGCACCCACGCACCCATGGCGCAGGTCGCGACCCAGTGCGCAACACGCTGCCGGACACGGCGCGACGAACCGGCGTGATCAGCCCGGCCTTTCGATGCCCGGTCGATCTCATGCGCGGCAATCCCCGGCATTTCCGAAAGCGGCCGCAAATCGATCAAAGCCATGCGCTCACTCCTGAGTCGTCGTTGTTCTCCGTCCCTTCTACAGCGAAGCTCTGTAACAGAGTGTTTGGCTCGGTGTCGGAACGCAAGCCGGAAGCTGCCGGCACTTTATGGCGGTTCCATGACCACCCAGCAGTTACGAATCGGCGTGCAGCAGCGCCAGAAACGATGCCGCGTCCTTAACATCCATCCCCAGCATCTCCAGGCGCGCAGCCTGCTCGGCATCCTGCCCCCAGAGTTCCATCTGGGTCCGCTCGTCCAGGGTCGCGCAGGCCATGGCCTGCTCGGCCGTCAGCCGTCCATCCACCAGCGCCAGCCCCAGCACCAGACTGCCCAGCGCCGGCACAGCCACGCCCAGCGCGGCCAGCGCCCCGTCCGGCAGCCCCTCAAGCACCGATTGCAGCCCCGCCAGCGCCTCGGGCGACTGATCGACCGGCATCACCCCGTCGGTGCTCCGCAACACGACATCATATCGGGCACGCAGCCATTCCAGCCACGGGTCCCATTCCTGCTGCTGGCGTTCGACCAGCAGCGCCGGGTAGCGCACGCGGTAACACAGCAATTCATGGCGCGCGTATCCCAGCAATACGCCAATCACAGCCGCCCGATCGGGCGCGATCCGCTCCAGCATCGTCCCCGCGATCCGTGTCAGCCGCAGGTCGGACGGCGCGAACTCGCCCCCCTTCCCGCCGCCGCCCGCCGCCTGCCACTCCCCGGCCAGGGCCTCGGCCAGCGCCCGGCTCCCCACACGCAGCACCGCCCCACCCGGCAGACGCACCGGCCGGCCATCCAGCCGGACCGCAAAGCCCTCGGGTTCCGACACCACCTCGGTATGGTCCCAGAAGCGGCGCCGCGTGGCAGGGGCGGAAGAACGAGGCGTCACAGGCGTATCATTCATCGAAATAATCCAAGACCACGCAGAATATTCATCACTTTCGGCGCCTTGGCCTTCGGCGCGGCATCCGGCGCCGGGCCGGGCTGTTCCTCGCGCGCCGCCTTCAGCGCATCGGGGCACGGATCGCCGATCGCCGCCGACGGCCCGATGGTCAGCATGAAGCGATGCCCCGGCCCCGCCGCTTCCGGCCGGGGCTGCGGCGCCCGGATGGTACCGGCCACCACGATCGGCATCGAGGCGCCGCTGCCACCGATCAGCAATTGCGGCATCAGGTGCAGGTCCAGGTCCTGCTGCGCCAGGCCGATCGTCCCGTGGCCCGTCATCGCCAACCGAAAGGTCTGCAACCCGATCGTATCCAGCGCCGCCCGCCCGTCGCCCAGCGTCATATGCACGCCCAGACAACGCAGCGCGACCGAAGTCCCCCGTGTGGCGGCCGAGGCATCCGGCCCCAGCAGGCGGCCCAGCGTATTGCCGTCGACCTGCCCCCTGACCATCGACAGGCCCAGATGCCCTCCCAGATTGTCACGCAGCGCAGCGCGATCATTCCCCTGGGTTTGCACGCTGCCGACCAGTTGCAGGCTGCCACGCAGCATCGGCGTCAGGTCGAAAGCCTGGGCCAGCCAGTCGGCCGGCAGCACCAGCGTCCGCACATCGGCCGACAGGCGCGGCACTGCACCCGATGCGTCGACGGACAGCACGGCATCCAGACTGCGCCCCACGCCATCGGCATGCAGCGGATCAATCGTCAGATGCCCGCCCCGCAACACGAAATGGGCTTCGGCGGCATGATAATCCTCATCATACAGCCGCATCCGGTCCGCCGTGAGGTCCAGATCTCCATCCATCTGCCGCAGACGCTCGAATGGCAGCGGCGCATCATCAGCGCCCCCCTCCCGCACCGCCGATGGCGCCCCCCCGTCAGCCGAAGGCTCCGCAACCGGGGCGGCGGCACGCACCGTATCCACATCCAGCCGGCTCGCATGCAGCCGCCCGTTCAGCAGCGGAACCCCATTCGTCCCCCCCTGTCGAAGAAAAGAGAGGTCCCCATCCAGCGTCATCTGCGCCGAATCCAGCCGCAGCCCGGTCAGCCGTATGTCGGAACCGCCCCGAACCGCCAGATGCGCATCGGCCGTCAAATGATCCAGCACCAGATTGCCGGGCAGCGACAGCCTGCCGGCGGTCAGATGACCGTCCAGAGCCGACTGACCACCCCCAACGGTTCCTCCCAGCCGCAGATTCCCACCCGCGACATCCACCACCAGATCCAGCGGCATCGCACTGCTCAGGAAGTTGTGTGCCGCAGCCATGGTCTCGGCCGGCGTCCCCAGCGTGCCATGCAGCGCGAACGGCTGGCCGGCGTAATGCCCGGCGGTCTCGATCGCCACATGATCGGCCGGCGTCGGCACATCCACCGCCAGACGATCCAGCACCAGCCCACTCACCACCGGCAGGCTGCCGATCGCCCCGGTGCGCAGCCGCACCTGCCGCAGGCCCGGCATCGGCGCCGTATCCGATCCCAGATCAACCACATGCGCCGTCAGGTCGATATCATGAATATCCGGCAGATTCGCATGCACGAACAGTCGGTTGAGATCCGCCAACTGCCCGATCGCCAGATGCACCGCCGCATCATAGCCGCGCAGGCGCATCGGGTCGGAGAGATTACCCTCCAGCGTGGCGGAACCCGCATCCCGCCCCTCGATCCGCAACGAAGCCTGCAAGCGAACCGGCCATGCCGAGTTCTCCGCCCCGAAAATCTGGCCAACCTGCCCCGACAGGCTGACAACCGCGGAGGAATCCCCCTGCCGATGCGCCTGCACGCCGACCGAGGGTTTCGCCCCGGTCAGCCCCGACAGATCCAGGCTGTCCAGTGTCACCGCCCCGCTGGCATGGGCGCGCTGATCGTCCCAGCGCAGATCGGCATCCCGGACCCGCGCGCTGCCGATCCGAATCCGCCATGGGGTCGAGGGGGAAGAGACACCACCCGGCGGCCTGTCCGATTCGGCCGGGGGCCGCATCTGCCAGTTCGCGCGCCCGTCCGCCATCCGCTCCACCAACAGGTCGGGATGGATCAGGCGCACATCTTCCAGCCGGATTTCGTGCCGCAACAGCGGCAGCAGCGCCAGCCGCGCATCCAGTTCGGTCGCCGTCAGCATCTCCGGCCGCGCCCCACCCGGCATGTCCGACAACGCCAGATCCCGAATGGAGACCGACGGGTAAGGCAGCAGATGCACCTGCACCGCCCCCACCTTCAGTACACGGCCGGTCTGCTGCCACACCGCCGCCACCGCCTTCTCGCGCAGCCCGGCGGGGTCAAGCCGCATCCACGCGCCCATCACGCCGGCGCCCCCCAGCAGCACAAGCGCGGCGAGCACCTTCAACAGGCGCAGGCGACGGCGCTTCGGTCGCGGCGGCTTCGGCTCCCCTTCCAACACGACCGGCAGCATGGCTCAGCTCCGCCGAGGCGCCGGCGTCGCACCGGCGGTAAACCCGAGTTGCCGGAAAGTCTCGCGCATATGGGCCGGCAGTTCCGCCGACACCTGCAAGCGGCCGCCCGCCGGATGCGGCAGGTCCAGCGACCGCGCATGCAGATGCAGCCGGTCGACGAACCCCTCGGGGTGCGCCGCGTCTCCGCCATATTTCGGGTCACCCAGAATCGGCGTCCCCAGCGCCTCGCAATGCACGCGCAGCTGATGGGTCCGCCCCGTCAGCGGCGACAGCGCCAGCCAGGACAGACGGCGCCCGGCGGCATCCAGAACCTCGTATTCCGACAAAGCATGGACCGCGTCCTCATCCTTGCGCGACGCCACCACCGTCAGCGCCCCCGGCCCCACTCCCAGCCGAGCCAGCGGCTGGTCGATCACCCCGCTGGCCGGCGTCGGCCGACCGATCACCACCGCCCAGTAGGTCTTGCGCACATCGCGCCCACGGAACGACGCCGCCAGCTTGGCCGCCACGCCGGGCGTCCGCGCCAGTAGCAGCAGCCCCGACGTGTCCCGGTCGATCCGGTGCACCAGACGCGGGCGCGGATCGTCATCATTGTCCTTCAACGCATCCAGCATGCCGTCCACATGGTGGGTGATGCCCGGCCCGCCCTGCACCGCCAGCCCGGCCGGCTTGTTCAGGACGATCACCTGCGCATCGCTGTACAACACCATACCCCGGATCTCGCGCACCGTCCGCTCGTCCAGCACGGGCCGTGGCGGCGGTGCCGGACGCGCGGCGGCAGGGATCGGCGGCACACGCACCGCCTGCCCCGGCACCAGGCGGGTCGCGGTGTCGGCACGCTTGCCATCCACCCGCACCTGTCCCGTGCGGCACAGCTTCTGCAATGCCCCCTGGGTCAGATGGGGATAATGGCGGCGAAACCAGCGGTCGAGGCGGATATCGGCTTCGTCATCGCTGACGGTCAGGGTCACTACACTCATGACTGACGGCTTTCCCGCAGTCTGGCCCACCTGTCCAGCCGTCGCGCGATTTCAGCCTCGAATCCCCACCCGCTGGGGCGATACAGCACTTCGCGCCGCATCTCGTCCGGGAAGTAATTCTGGCCGGAAAATCCCTCTTCGCTGTCGTGGTCGTATTCATAACCCCTGCCGTAGCCGAGATCCTTCATCAGTCCGGTCGGCGCATTCAGGATATGGGCCGGCGGCATCAGGCTGCCGGTCGCCTTCGCCAGCCGCCGCGCCGCGTTGTAGGCGGTATAGACGGCATTCGATTTCGGCGCGGTGCCCAGATGCACCACCAGTTGCGCCAGCGCCAGTTCCCCCTCGGGCGAGCCGAGTCGCTCGTAGGTCTCCCACGCCGCCACCGCCAGCGGCAAAGCCTGCGGATCGGCCATCCCCACATCCTCGGCCGCGAACCGGGTCAGCCGCCGCGCGATGAAACGTGGGTCCTCTCCCCCTTCGAGCATCCGCGCGAACCAGTACAGCGCCGCGTCGGGGTCCGAACCCCGCAGCGATTTATGCAGCGCCGAAATCAGATTGTAATGTTCCTCGCGGTCCTTGTCGTAAAGCACCGCCCGCCGCGCCAGCAGAGCGGACAGCCCCTGCCCGTCCAGCGGCGCCCCCTCCGGCAGCGCCAGCACCTGCTCGACCATGTTCAGCAGATACCGCCCGTCACCATCCGCCATCGCACGCAACGTCGCCCGACCATCCGCCGTCAGCGGCAGGTCCCGCCCGCTCTCGGCCTCGGCCCGGCACAGCAACCGCTCCAGCGCGTCATCATCCAGCCGCCGCAGCACCATGACCTGGCAGCGCGACAGCAGCGCGCCATTCAGGGCGAAAGACGGGTTCTCCGTCGTCGCCCCCACCAGCACCACCGTCCCGTCCTCGACCACCGGCAGAAACCCGTCCTGCTGGGCGCGATTGAAGCGATGGATCTCGTCCACGAACAGCAAAGTGCCCTGCCCGATGGCAGCCCGCTGCCGGGCCTCCTCAAACGCCCGCTTTAAATCCGCAACGCCCGAGAACACGGCCGAAATCTGCACGAAGCGCAGCCCCGCCGCGTCGGCCAGCAAGCGGGCGATGGTCGTCTTGCCCACCCCCGGCCCGCCCCACAAGATCAGGCTGGCAAGCGTGCCCCGGTCCAGCATGCGCCGCAGCGCGCCATCCGGCCCCAGCAGATGGTCCTGCCCCACCACCTCGTCCAGTGATGCCGGGCGCAGCCGGTCGGCCAGAGGCTGCGTGCGCGGCGGTGCCGGACGCCCACGCCGCCCGGCCGGATCATGCCGGGTATCGACAGCCGCCGAACCACCGAACAGATCCCCGCTTCCCCGCTCATCCTGCCTGCCTGCCATGGCGCCCCGCCTCATATTCCCACCGGCATGCGCCGGACACGCATCCATCTGCCCGATATCACGGCCATGGCCGGCTACAGAAATGGGATTACCGCGAGGCAAATGCCATGCCCCCATCTGCCGGCCACCCAGCAAACCCGTCCCCTTTCCCACGAAGACCATCCCAGGCTGAGGGGCCCATCGCGTATGCCGTTCCGATGGTCGCGATCGCAACGCCTTTACCACCCCGACAACCACCCATGCGCACTACGTGATTTGTCTCATTTTTGGTGACGTCTCGATTAGGCACTTGCAGTCATTTTTACACCATTTAATTATGAACGCGCAAAAATTTGCACCCACGTAATTCACAAGAAATTACAGTATTAATAGAATTTTTAATGAAAGAATGACGACGAATACGGAAAAATAATGAACATTACAATAATATATCAAAATATATACCCCACCCATCAACAATTGGCAGTCTTGAGTATTTATTTTTAATATTTGCAGTATCAAAAATAAATACTCAAGTGATGCAATTCCACATGGAAATCTATCGGGAAACACTCCACAGTTTTGATTCAAAAAATTTTTCATAAGGGACTTTTTATATCAAACAATATAGAATATTAATAAAATATCTTTTTGCGGTTCTGTGATTGATTGTCCAATCCAGCACACCGGGCTTGCCCGGATCAGCAGTTTCTTGAGGTCTTGTGAGTCGGTAGAAAGCATACGGACGTCCTACCCTACGACCGGGGCGCATGTCTGATATCTGGTTGGAATTCCATGATGCGTCGGTTGGATATGACAGTAAATTCGGGCCTGCTTCGTCGGGTCGCGCTCGATTCTGCTTTCGCTGCCATCGTCGGACTGACATTGATCGTCCTGGTCAGTGCGCTTCAATTGTCCGACACCCAACAGGGTCTTTTTGCGCTCGGCACGGTTGGCCTGCTTCTCCTGGTCAATCGTTTCCAGGGACGCCTGGCCAGTTGCTTCCTGATCACGCTGTCGATCATGATGTCACTGCGTTATATCGTATGGCGCGTGGGGACAACGATCACCCACGACAACATCCTCCAATTTACTCTATCCATCGCACTGCTTCTTGCCGAATGCTATGCGCTATGGGTTCTTTGCCTGAGCTATTTCCAGATGGTCTGGCCACTGGGAAGGCAGGTGCACCCACTGCCCGAAGATGAATCCCTCTGGCCTTCGGTGGACGTCTTCATCCCCACTTATCATGAAAGCCTGGATGTGGTGCGCGCGACGGTGCTCGCTGCCCAGGCGCTCGACTGGCCGGCCGACAAGCTAAATGTCTATCTTCTGGATGATGGTAGGCGGCAGGCTTTCCACGATTTCGCACTCGAAAGCGGTGCCGGTTACATTACACGTCCGGATAATCGCTATGCCAAGGCTGGCAATCTCAACCACGCACTTGAAGTGACCGGAGGCGCACTGGTCGTCGTCTTCGACTGCGACCACGTCCCGGTACATGATTTTCTGAAACAGACCGTCGGCTGGCTGGTGGCCGACCCGACGATGTCCATATTGCAGACGGCGCATTATTTCTATTCGGCCGATCCCTTCCAGCGCAATCTGACGGCAGTCGAACAGGTCCCACCCGAAGGCAATATGTTCTACGGCCTGATCCAGGACGGCAACGATCTGTGGGATTCGACCTTCTTCTGTGGCTCATGTGCCGTGATCCGGCGGAAGGCACTGGAAAGCGTCGGCGGTTTCGCCACCGAGACCGTAACCGAAGACGCGCATACCGCCCTGAAAATGCAGCGCAAAGGCTGGAGTACCGGCTATCTTCGCTTGGCTCTGGCAGGCGGGTTGGCGACCGAGCGGCTGATCTTTCATATCGGCCAGCGCATGCGCTGGGCACGCGGCACGCTGCAGATCATACGGCTGGACAATCCCTTGTTCGGATCCGGCCTGCGGTGGGAACAGCGTCTGTGCTACCTGTCATCAATGTCGCATTTTCTGTTCGCGATACCCCGCATCATCTTTCTGACCGCCCCGATGGCCTTTCTGCTTCTGGGGCAGAACGTCCTGATGGCATCGCCCCTGGCGGCCCTTGCCTATGCCGGGCCCCATATCGTGCATTCGATGCTCACCCTATCGCGGATCGAGGGGCGCTGGCGTTATACTTTCTGGAGCGAGTTGTATGAAACCTCGCTGGCCATGTTTCTTGTAAGGGTCACGATCTCCACCTTCCTGCAGCCCACCAAGGGAAGCTTCAACGTCACCCGCAAGGGCACGCAACTTCACAATAATTATTTCGATCTGCGTGCGGTCTATCCCAACGTCGTTCTTGCCATTCTGCTCGGTGCCGCCGTGCTGCGCGGCATTTTCGGGGTGTTTATCGAACATCTGGACCCGGCCGAATTCCAGTCGATGCTGCTCAACACGTTCTGGGGCCTGTTCAGCCTGTTCATGGTACTCGCGTCGATCGCGGTCGCCCGCGAAACGCGCCAGAGCCGCGTCCAGCATCGTGTGCGTGCCGATCTGCCGGTGCACGTGCGGATGGCCTCCGGCGAGGTCTGGAAGACCCGCACCACCGATCTGTCCCTGGGCGGGGTCGGGCTCCTGGCACCGGGCGGAGCACAACTCAACGGGCCCACACAGGTCATGCTCGACTACTACGATGCCCAGGATCATATCAACGTCTCGGTTCCCGTCGAAATCCTGCGTCAGCGCGGCGATCGAATGCATGGCCGCTGGCTGATTTCGGATCTGGATCAGGAGCGTCAGGTCGTCTCGATGATTTTCGGTCGTCGTGATGCGTGGGATTCATGGTCCGACTTCCCTCGCGACCGGCCCTTCAAAAGCTTTTTCATCATCCTCAGGAACATCGCAGCCATGTTCAGGCCCCGTTCCGGTGAGGTTCGTTCGTCCGTCATTCCTGCCGATGATGCTTCGTCCGATGGCGTCGCAACGGCCCAGACATTGGAGAAGGCGAGTTTCGTGTTGAAACCTTCACGACAAGCTACGCAGCGCGGCGTAGTGGCTTCCTGTGTCCTGGTTGCCGGCCTGGCAATGGCAGGTATCCCTGTCGCCCATGGACAGACCGACGGGACACCTCTCGGCTCCATCCCCGCGGAAGGTGATCCGACACTCGCCTTGCCGATGCCTGCGCCGCCCGAAGCCAGGCCGGCCATCACCTTGCCGGCGCGCCCGTCCACGCCAGGGGCACCCGGCCTGCCGATCGATGACCCCAATGCCGGTGACCGCAATCCGGCAATCGGCAGCGACGCCGCCATCGCGACACGCATCTCCGACACCGAAGTGACGAATACCCTTTCCCTGCATGATCTGGGCGTATCCGGTCCCATGATCCTGCGCGGTTACAGCCCATTGCAGGGCGTGACCGTGGGCATCCCGGCCAATCGTATCGTCACCCATGCGCAACTGACATTGTCCGGTGCCCTGTCGCCCGAACTGCTTCCTGAAGCGAGTGCGGTGACCGTCACGCTGAACGAGCAATATATCGGCACCATCAAGGTCGATCCGGCGCATCCACAGTTCGGGCCGCTGACGTTTGACGTCAATCCCATGTATTTCGGCGGAAAGAACACACTGAATTTTCAGTTCGCCGGCGAATACAGGCGCGATTGTAACGATCTTTATAACGAGGTCCTTTGGGCTCGTATTTCCGACCAGTCACATATCACGCTTACGACGGTAAGGATCGCCCCCGAACGGACCCTGGCACGTCTGCCGGCACCATTCTTCGATCCGAACCTGCGGACCCCCGTCCGGGTCCCGATGGTGCTCTCCGCCAATGAACCGAATTTGCGCGCCAGCGGCATGATCGCCTCCTGGTTCGGTAAACTGGCGGATTTCCGGCAATTCTCCTTTCCGGTCACCAACGCGATCCCTGACGCGGGCAATGCGATCCAGATCGGTGAAAACCTGCCCGTGGGGCCCGATGGCCAGCTTCCACAAGGGCCAACACTGCTCGAAATACCCAACCCCAACGATCGCTGGGGCACGGTTCTGGTCGTAACCGGCCGCAACCCCCGTGAAGTGGAAGTCGCGGCACGCACGCTAGTGCTCTCGCCCACGACATTGGGCGCGGTGAATGCACAGGTGGTGTCCGATGTCGCCACAACGCCGCGCAAGCCTTATGACGCCCCCTCTTTCGTGCCGACCGATCGCCCGGTTCGTTTCGGTGAACTGGTGCCGGCCGACACGCTGCAGGCAAACGGCTTTGCCCCCGCGCTGCTCAATATGCCGTTCCATTTGCCGACCGACCTCTTCACGTGGCGGCAACGGCCGTTCCTGATGGATCTGTGGGTCCACCCGCCCGGCGTCATCGGCGGAACGTCCGTCGACCTGGCCAGTTCGCGGCTTGATGTGTCGGTCAATGATATTTTCCTGCAGCGGTCTTCAATGATCGCTTCGGGCTCCTGGGATACCTGGTCGCGACGCCTGCTCAATCCGCATTTCGGTACGGTCGGCATTCAGGTGGCCCTGCCGCCGGAGACATTGTTCGGCCAGAACCAGTTGCAATTCGCGTTTGATGCCAGACCGGTCGATCGCGGTGCCTGCCGCCACGTTCCGATCGACCTGCATACAAGTGTCGACGAATCATCGGTGCTCGATTTCCGTCGGGCCTATCATTTCACCAGCCTTCCCGACCTGGCCCAGTTCGCCCAGATTGGCTTTCCCTTCACACGGATGGCGGACCTGTCGGAAACAACGGTCGTCATGCCTCGTCATCCCGACAATGCAGTCATCGGGGCCTATCTGGACCTGATGGGCGTCTTCGGCGCGACGACCTGGTATCCCACGACTGACGTCTCGATCGCATACGCGGGCGATGCAGATGCCGAACCTCCGTCGGGCGACATCATTCTGCTGACGACGGCCGGAAAGGTGCATGAAGTCGATACGCTGCTGTCCCGCTCTCCGTATCAGGTCGATCAAAGCTGGATCACAGTGGGCCAGCACACGGCCTTGCAGGGTATCCGCAACCTGTTCCAGGACCGTGATCAGGCCGGGCTACGCAATGCCGTGACGGCAAAGCTGCGGGCACCGATCGCGGGTGCAGGCCTGCTGATTGGCGCGCAATCTCCCTCCGATCCGCACCGATCCGTGGTGGCGATCATAGGCGACACGCCCCAACGGTTGCAGGAGATGGTGCTGGCGCTACGCGACAACACGGTCCATCCCATGATTCAGGGCGATCTGGTCATCAAGAATGGCGATCAGGTTTCCAGCTATCGCACGGCGCCGCGCTATACGGTGGGCTCACTGCCGCTATGGATGTGGCCGGCCTGGTACCTGGATGGCCATCTGCTGGCTCTGTCGGTGATCGGTCTGCTCGGCACTGGCCTGCTGGCCTACGTGATCTGGCGGGCCCTGAAGCGCCGGGCGCGTCGTCGGCTGGGCGATATGCCTTCCAATGATGATTGAGAAGTGAATTTTCCAGGGACACTAAGATGAAGAACGGAATCCGGGTATGAGTGCACTTCTCGCTGGCCTAACGCTACTGATCATTGGCGACAGCCATGTCACCTTCAAGGACTCGCTGCTGTCCGTGCTGCCCGATGCGCTGACGGCACAAGGGGCGAAGGTCGTGGCCTATGGCGTCTGTTCGTCCCAGGCCGCAGACTGGGTGGTCCCCAACCCGAACAATGGCTGCGGCGCGGCGGAACGCATTGACGATGCCCCGCTCGGGCCGCCGAACATGCAGCCGGCCGCACCACCGTCGATGTCGTCCCTGCTGGAAAAATGGCATCCGAATGTGGTGATGGTGGTCCTGGGCGACACCATGGCGTCCTACGGTCAGGAAAGCGTTTCCAAATCGTGGCTCGATGAGCAGGTAAAAACCCTGACCTACACGATCGGCAAGACCGCCTGTATCTGGGTCGGGCCAACCTGGGGCCAATACAGCCCGCGCTATGGCAAGACCGATGCGCGGGCTGCGGAAATGGCCGCCCTCCTCAAGACGGAGGTCGCACCCTGCACCTATATCGACGGCACGGCCCTGATGAAGCCCGGCTCGGTCTCCACCATCGACGGCATTCATGCCACGCCAGCCAGCTATCGCGTATGGGGTGACGCGATCCTGCGGGCGACTGTGCCGCTGTTGCAGAAAATCAAGGACGGGACGGCCTCGGCGCCCGCGCCATAACCCATTCGGGCTCGTTCGCATTCCTTTAGCGGCGCCTTTGTACGGAAGACTGGAATGTTACAGCGCACCACCATCCCCTCTGCCGCAGGCAGTTGGACAGAAGCCCTGCGGCGGGCTTTCTTTCCCGCCGACCGTCGCAGGGATGTCGACGGACTTCGCGGTCTGGCCGTTTTGCTGGTGGTGCTGTTTCATGCAGGCTGGATTCGCGGCGGCTTTATCGGCGTCGATGTTTTCATCGTGATTTCCGGCTATTTCATGGGCCGTTCGGCATTATTGCAATCGCCGTTCCGGCCCGTGAATTTCGTTTGCCGCCGCCTCTACCGCCTGCTGCCTGCCCTGCTCTGCATGATCGTTGTCGTGTGCTCGGGAATGCTCTGGTGGGTCCTCTCCAGCGATCGGGCCGATATCGCGCTCAACGGCGCTTATTCGCTGGTCTACCTGTCGAATCTATGGGCAGCCGGTCATGTAGGATATTTCGAAGGGCAGAGTATCGCCTACCCCTTCCTGCATACATGGTCGCTTTCATTGGAGATGCAGTTCTACACGATCATTTTCTTCATGGCGCTTTTCCTGCCCTATGTCAGGCATCGTGGCTGGGCGATCATCGGGATCTTCATACTCTCCCTCATTGCCAGCATAACCGCTCACCTGCGCGGCGATGCTCAAGCCTACTACAGTATTTTCGATCGGATGTGGCAGTTCTCGCTTGGGACCATGATCTGGCTTCTGCCCCAGCATCGCATGTCCTCGCTTGCAGCAAACCTGGCCAGTGCCCTGGCCTGCGCGACGATCATCATGGCAGGCCTGTTCTATACCCTGCGTTTCGCCTGCCCGTCCTATATGTCGATATTGCCGTGTCTGGCCGCCGCCGTGCTCATCGCACTGCCGCAGACCTGGGTGTCCCGGACGATGCTGGGCTTGCTGTCCCCCCTCGGGGTCATGTCCTATTCCGTCTATCTCTGGCATTGGCCCTGTATCGTCGTGGCCAATTACCTGATGGCCTTTTCCGTGCATGGCCCGGTCATGGCCGGTGTCCTGGTACTGGCCCTGGTGGCCAGCGTCATCAGCTATCTTTCCATCGAACAGACCGGACTGGCCTATGAAGGGCGCGTGGCGCTGCCCGTGCGGGTTCGCGGGGCATTGTGCCTGGTCGCAGCCAGTGGGTTCGTCGCACTGGGCCTGTCCATCATATCGGCCGTATCCCGTGTCCATTAGGTTGCGCTCGCCCCAGAGGAACGGACAATTGCGTGCATATTTGACTGGCATGACAATGCTGGGCGGCCTGATCGCGTGGGCGCCGGGCATCGCATATTCTCACGAAGCGTCCGACAGCACGGCGCCGACGGTCTCCGGTGACACCACCCCGGCGTCGACAAAGGCCGATACCCGGCTGTCTCACGCCAGGTCGGTATTGGACCTGGTGCTGGAGCAAGGTCACTACTGGATCGATGCAGGCCAGTTCGTCCGGGCGCATGAAAGCATTCAGCGTGCACTGGCGATCCAACCGAACAATGCCGACGCACTGAGCATGTTGTGCGTCGTGCAGATCGAGACCGGTGACGTCACGGCTGCACAGCAGACATTGAGCCGGCTGGCCGCGGCCGGCGGCAGCGCGGCCCAGCTCTCGCGACTCCGGGCGGCCCTCAAGGCAGGTCCGGTGGACCAGAAAGAACTCGCTGAGGCACGCAAGCTTGCCGGGTCGGGCAGCATGCTGGCCGCGATGCTGCGCTATCGTGCGCTGTTTCATAACAGCGAGCCGCCCCCTGCACTGGCGCTGGAATATTACCGTGTCCTGGGTGGCACCATTCTCGGATATAACGACGCCCGCGCCAAACTGTCGGCTCTGGTGGCGGAAAGCCCGCACGATCTGAATGCACGCCTCGCTCTGGCGCAGATCCAGACCTATCGCGATGTCTCTCGCGCCCAGGGACTGGAGGAACTGCGCCGCCTGGCGGGTGCCGACACACAACCCCTGATCCGTAACCAGGCCATTGCCGCCTGGCGTGCGACATTGTCTTGGGTCCCCATCGTGGGTGCCAGCATTCCACTCTACATGGACTGGCTCGCCCAGCATCCGGACGATGCGGCAATCGTCACCCGGCTGGAAAAGGCCCGCTCCGTTCAGGCGATAATTGACGAAGGCAACGACCGGACAGAAGGCTTTGTCCTGCTGGGGCACGGACGTCTGGATGCCGCCACTGCGGCGTTCCAGCGCGCGTTGATCGTCAATCCAAAGGATGCCGACGTCCTGGGCGGCCTGGGGCTTGTCGCTCAGAGGCACAGCCAGGTCGCCATTGCCCGGCGCTACTTCCATCAGGCGATCGATGCGGATCCGGGGCACGCAGCCCACTGGCGCACGGCCTTGAACGCATTGAATGCTGTCGGTGGAAACGATCCGGAGATCGTCGCGATCAACCGGCTGGCGGCGGCAGGACAGTACGACGCTGCGCGGGCGCGCCTGGAGCATCTGGCACGTCGCCCTGAAATGGCATTCGCGGCATTGCTGATGACGGCCGGTCTCGACCGCCTGCAAGGACGGACGGCCGAAGCCGAACAGCTTTACAGGCGGGCATTGCAGCAGCGTCCGGCCGATCCAAATGCCCTTTTCAATCTGGCGGACCTCCTCTTCCAGGCGGGACAACTGGACGAAGCCCGGTCCCTTGCAGCCCGGGTTGCGACTCTGCGGCCGGCCTTGCTACCCCGCCTTCAGGCCGCGGACGATACGGCTCGCGCCGCGCGAGCCAGCACCGACGCCGAGCGGATCGCCCTGTTGCAGCAGGCTCTGGACAGAGTTCCGGGCGATCCGTGGCTGACCCTGCGCCTTGCCCTGGCGCTCCATCACAACGGCCAGTCGACCGAAGCACGGACGTTGATGGCGGCTCTGACCGACAATCCCCATGCCTCCCCTTCCAGGTTGCAGGCCGGCGTCACGTTCGCGATGAATATGCGGCATTACGAGGACGCGGCCACATTGCTGGACCGGCTGCCGCCTGCGGGCCGCAACTCGGCGATGCAGCGTGCCGCCGAACTGGTCGCATTCTTCCGCCAGGTCGCCGCCACGCCGCAGAACGACACCCGTTCCCTGCGGGCCATGGCCGACCAGGCGGACCCGACCGGCGATCGCGCGGCAATCCTGGTCGACGCTTTGCTGGCACGCCACGATCGCGACGGCGCGCGCTGGGTCCTGGCGCATGAGAGCGCGATCACCCTGTCGGCCACACCCGCACAGAAGCTGTTGTACACCGGTCTGGCATTGCGTCTGCAAGCGCCCGCCGACGCGCAGCGCGAACTGGATGCCTATGACCGGCTTGTCCGTGCCGAAGGCCTCCCTCCGGCCGCAGATGCCGCTCTGGCCCGCGCGGATTTGGCGGTTGGGATCACGATCCAGCAGAGTGATGAGGAAATACGCGCAGGCCGGCCGCAGCAGGCCTACCGCATGCTCGCACCGATCGTCAGCCTGCATCCCAATTCGACGGCCGCATGGCTGGCCCTGGGGCGCGTCTATCACGCGATGAACCAGCCGCAGATGGCATTGCGCGCCGATCAGGAAGCCTTGCGACGGGGTCCCAAATCCGTCGACGCCCTGACCGCCGTGGCACAGGATGCACTGGCTTTGGACGACCGTCCCGCAGCGCGGGCGATGGAACGGCGCCTGATGGCCAGCGCCCCTCATCGGTCAACGACCTGGCAGGTCAAGGCCCAGAATGACCGGGCCGATGGACGTGACCGCCTGCAGGAGGCCGATCTGGTCTTCGCCCGCCAACTGCAATGCGACGCGGAACAGGATCCCGCTTGCGCACCCGCAGTCCGGCAGAAGCCGGATTACCGTTGGCCCGATATCGAGACCGCATACGTGCCGCTGCGCGGCGCTCCGTTGCCCGCCACGGAACATTACCTCCCGCAGGACGGTCAGGTCGGGTCCATGAACCGGCAAATCGTCTATCTGCAGGAAAGTACAGCGCCGCAGCTGGATGCCAATACCTATGTCCGCGGCCGCATGGGCACGGCCGGACTGGGTCAGTTGACCGAACTGGCGGTGCCCATCACCGGCACGATCCCCTTCGAGTCCTGGCAGCACCGGATTTCATTTTCGGTCACGCCGACATTCCTCTTCTCAGGCGATCCGTTGAGCCACGCCTATAGTGCTTCCCGGTTCGGCACGGTCCCACTTTATGGCAGCGGGTCCACCCGCCATCATGCATACGATGCTCAGGGCGTCGGGCTGGATGTCCGCTATGTCAACCACTGGTTCGCAGCCGACGTCGGCTCAAGCCCCCTCGGCTTCCCTCTCGCCAATGTCCTGGGCGGCGTCGAATTCTCGCCGCGGCTGACCGATAACCTGACTCTGCGAATTACCGGCGACCGACGCATGGTGACCGACAGCGAACTGTCCTATGCTGGCATGCGCGATCCGGGAACCGGCAGGGTCTGGGGCGGCGTCACGCGCGTCGGCGGCCATGGCGCACTCGAATGGTCCAGCGAGAAATGGAACGCCTACGCCGGCGGCGGTTTCGGGCTGCTGGAAGGAACTCACGTCATCAACAACACTGCAGCGGATGCCGAACTGGGGGGCAGCGTTACAGTATGGCAGAAGGATCAGCGGCAGAGGGTCCGCGTTGGCGTCAATGCCGAATACCTCGCCTATCGTCGGAACGAATATGAATTCACCTACGGAAACGGTGGTTATTTCTCGCCCCGGAGCTATTACGCCATCATGCCGTCGGCCGACTATATAGGCCATATCGATCGCTGGACGTGGTCGGTCATGGGCAATATCGGTTACCAGAACTTCCATGTAAACGGGACGTCGTATTTTCCGCTGGATCCCACCATGCAGAGGATGATGGGCCTGCTGGGACCGAACCGATATGACGGCCAGAGCGCCAGCGGTATTGCCGGCACCGGAAAGGCACGAATCGTCTATCAGGTAACCGACGGTCTGCGGCTCGGGGTCGAAGGCCAATATATCCGGTCGGGCAACTGGTCTGAAGCCAGTGGCATGCTGATGGCCCATTATCGGTTCGGCACCCCGTAAGGAGCGGATCATGCGCTTTGCAGGCCACCTGAACCCCTGCGGGCTTCTGTTCTGGTCAGCCTGCATGGTGGTCTTGACGACCGCGCCGACAATGGCGGCCGAAGACTGCCCGGTTTCCGGCGCACCCGAGATGGTGTGCATTGGCAGCGGGGCTGTCCCACCAGACCGCCAACCTGGCAGCCACGACGATTCGCGGGCAGGCTTCGCCGTCGGCGATTTATGGCAAGCCGGGGGGCGGGTCTGGCACGCCGTTTCGGTCCAGCCCGATGCTGCACGCTGGGACCCGGTGCCCCTGAGCCGGCCAGGCGACGCGTTCGGCAACCATACCGTCTTCGCTGGCGGTACGATGAGGATGATTGCGGATTATACCGGTCCGGCACTGGATGTCGCGATAACGCATGCCGGCCGCATTGAACAACGCACGATCGCAATTCGTCCGGACGGACATTTCGATGCACCGGCGCTGGAAAGTGCGCTGCTGACACGCGACAGGGGTACGGCCGCACAGGTCACGCGCATCTATGACCAAACCGGCCACCATCATGATCTGACAGCCGTTCCCGATCATGCGGCGGCGCATATCGGCGCGGTGCGCATCGCGGGACAGGACGTCATTTCGTGGGGTGAACAGAACGGGCCAGGAGGATTCTCGCTCCCTGCGGACCTGGTCCTGCCGCGCGACGGATTTTTCTTTGGCACCACGGGGATGGTCGCCTCGTCCAATAGTGCCTCGGGCGCCTATCCCATCCTTGCGACTTTCGGCCAGGGTGAACAGGCCGTTCGCATCTTTACCGGCAGCTATACGCTCGACGGCTTCGTCCATCTGGGAGATGCGAACAATCCTGATCAGCGGAGTGGCTTTGTACTGCCCAGCAGTCCGGCGGCATTCGGAATCGGCTCAGGGCCCGATGGTTATCGGCTCATGTCATCTCGGGCAAAAGTGCCACATCCCAGCAGGATCGGCCCGGGGACATTGAGCGGAGGCTTCATCGGTTATGGCGGCGCAGAGGCCAATGCGCATGCGTGGGTCGCCCAGGGACACGGAACTGGCCTTTACACCGGCATCGTCATCGCCGATGCGACGCCTTCAGATGGCATGCTGCTGGCTTTTCAGGCAGCAGCGGCGGCCGACAGTCACGACCTTCCCCAGCAACGCACCGTGTTCGTGGCAATCGGAGATAGCCGAACCGAGGGATATCAACTGGCGGATGGCGCGAACTGGCCCGTCCGAATGCAGCAGATGGCGCGATACCAAAGCTATAACTTCGCGGTATCGGGCGCCACGACGCGACAGATGCTCGCAGCCCTGCCTGCGGCGGGTGTGGCGGCGTCAGGAGCCTCCCGGCGTGTCGCAGTGGTATTCGGAGGTTTCAACGACCATCTGCAACATGACAAGATCCCGGTCGACGAGACCATTGCCAACCTAGCAACGATCGTGAAGACATTGAAAGCATTCGGTTTCAAAGTTGCGCTCATGGCAGAGGCCACGACCGATATGTCCTGCCGGACAGCGATCGCGAATGCACTTCATCAAGGCCGTCTTGCCCCCGATCTCGTCATCGACCCCTTTGCCGAAGGGCAACCGCTGTCCAATATAGCCGATCGCCGTTACTGGCAGGCGGATTACACGCATCCGACCGACGCCGGCGCTGCCATGCTGGCAGACGTCGTGTGGGCAGGCGTGAAGTCCATGCTCTCTCCTGTCGAGCATCCCTGAACCGCAGCGCCCGCCGCTCCCCCGTCATGCCGGCCGCACGTTCCCGCTCAGAACGGAAACGCCGATAAAGGCCAAATAAAACGACGCAACGCACGCGCGCGGGCCGATTTTTCAAACCCTCTCCGGGAGGCATTCGCCTGTGGCTTTCGGGCAACGTGCATCCGGGGAATAGCTGACGGAACCCGCTGGCCGCCTCCACGTATTGCGATCAGTTCTCATTCGCGTGTATGTGTCAGCCCCTTTCACGGCTTGCCATTGAGGCCACCCTTGCACGCTCGATCGCTTCTCAATGCTCTCCGCCATACTGCGGCTTATGCAACGATACTGACGCTCCCAGTGTCGATATCCACCGTTGCATCCGCCCAGGATCAGGCACAGGCCGATACCCGAACAGCCGGAAACACCTCCAGGCCAACCCAGCCTGTCGCCCCGACAACAGTCCGGACCGACGCGGCGAACAAGGCTGGTCCATCCGACGAGCAGATTGTCGTGCAGGCCCGGCGCCGCAACCAGATGGAAGTCATCTCCGGCGGCCAGCTCGGCGTCCTCGGCACCAAGAAGGGCCTGGACGTGCCCTTCAACGTCCGCAGCTACACGTCGGCCCTGATCCTGAACCAGCAGTCGCAGACCCTCGGCCAGGTGCTGGAGAACGACCCGTCGGTGCGCACGACCTACGGCTACGGCAATTTCTCCGAGCAGTTCGTCATTCGCGGCTTCCCCGTCTATGGCGACGACGTATCGATCAACGGGCTCTACGGCATCGTGCCCCGCCAACTCGTCTCGCCGCAGCTTTACGATCAGGTGCAGGTACTCAACGGCGCCAGCGCATTCCTCAACGGCGCGGCCCCCGGCGGCTCCTCCATCGGCGGCAACATCAACCTGATGTTCAAACATGCCGGCGAAACCCCGCTGACCCGCGTTACCGGCGACTACGAGAGTGCCGGCATGGGCGGTGGCAATATCGATGTCAGCCGCCGTTTCGGCACCGACAACCAGTTCGGCGTGCGGATCAATGTCGCGGGCAAGAGCGGCCAGACCGCAATCGACCTGGAGCGCCGCCATTCGGTCGCCGTCGGCGGCGGCTTCGACTGGCGCAGCCGCGACGGTGCAACCCGCGTGACGCTGGACATGGATTACGAAAACCAGGGCGTAAACCAGGGCCGCCCCGGCGTGCTGCTGGGCGCGGGCCTCACGCGCGTGCCCCGCGCCCCCTCCCCGTCGAGCAATTACGGCCAGCCCTGGACCTATACCGAGCTGAACTACATCTTCGGCATGCTCAACGTGGAACATGATTTCTCGAAGCACCTGACGGCCTACGCAGCCTTCGGCGGCCTCGGCGGTAACGAGAAAGGGAATTATTCGACCCTGACCGTCACCAACGCCGCAACAGGCGCGGGCAGCTCGGGTTCGATGTATGTGCCTTATGTGCAGACCAACGAGAGCACCCGCGCCGGCATCCGGGCTCACTTCACCACCGGTCCGCTGAAGCACGAGATCAACGCGGGCGGCTCCGGCCTCTGGTCGGAGAAGGACACGGCCTATGCGTTCTCCCTGACATCGCTGGCCACCAACCTCTACCGCCCGACATTCTACCGCCAGTCCGCCCCCGAGACACTCGTGGGTGGTAACGTCAACAACCCCCGGAAGAACGGCTACACCAGCCTCTACAGCCTGTTCTTCTCCGATACGGTGTCCGCGTTCGATGATCGCGTAGCCCTCACGGCAGGCTTCCGCTACCAGAACATGCTGGTGAACGATTACGGATACGGAAACTACTTCACCCGCTACAATCAGGATGCCTTCACCCCCGTCGTCGGGCTGGTGGTGCACCCCACGCGCCAGACCTCCATCTATTTCAACCGGATCGAAGGGCTGGCACAGGGCCCGCAGGCATCGGGCAACGTCATCAATACCGGGCAGGTATTCCCACCCTATCAGACCGTGCAGTACGAAATCGGCGCGAAATACGATATCGGGCGCTTCAGCACCTCCCTCGCCCTCTACCAGATCTCGCAGCCCAACGCGTACGCGGTGCCCTACGGCAATGGCGGGCAGTCCATCTTCTCGGTCGACGGGCAACAGCGCAATCGCGGTATCGAATGGACGGTCAACGGCGAGATCGTGAAGGGGCTGCGCTTCAACGGCGGCACCGCGATCATCGACGCGAACCAGCGACGGACCTCTCAGGGCATGTATGACGGTAATCGCGCCATCGGCGTGCCGGGCTACACCATCAACGCCAACCTCGAATACGACCTGCCGTTCATCAGGGGCGGCACACTGACGGGCCAGGCCATCCGCACCGGTCATCAATGGGCCGACAACGCCAACACCCTGAAGGTTCCAGGCTGGACACGTTTCGACCTCGGCGCGCGCTATACGTTCCTGGTGGACCACAAGGCACTGACCGCCCGCTTCGGCGTCGAGAACCTGGCCAACACGCGCTACTGGACATCGGCCTTCGGCGGCTTCTTGCTGCAAGGCATGCCCCGCACGTTCAAATTCTCGATCACCGCGGACCTGTAACCCCCGACGACGGACGGTCACGTTTCGGTCAATGCACAGAATCGGATATCGCGTTTCGGACGAACCACGCGAATCATGCTAGCTTTTCAGGACATTGCGCGGGCCGACCCCAAACCGGGCCGCGCAGAATTCGAGGAGGAAACGATGGCGTATTCATGCAGGAACTGGGTCGCGGCCCTCGGCCTGGGGCTGCTCGCCCTTCCGATGTCCGCCTACGCGGCCGACAAGCTGACGGGCGACCTCAAGGGCAGCGACGGCGCCTCCCACGGCACGGTCGAGGTCACCGAAGCACCCAAGGGCGTCATCCTGCGCATCACCGCGACCGGCCTCACGCCCGGCTGGCACGGCGTGCATTTCCACGAAAAAGGCGACTGCACGCCGCCCGCGTTCAAGAGCGCCGGCGGCCATGTCCATGCGCACGATGTCGCCAAGCCGGTCCACGGTCTGCTCAACGCCAATGCCAACGATGACGGCGACCTGCCCAACATCCATGTGGGCACCGACGGCACCGCCACGGTCGAGCTTTATTCCACTCTGGTGTCCTTCAAGGGCGACGGCGGACGCCCCGCCCTGCTCGATGCCGACGGCTCCTCGGTGGTCATCCACGCCAAGCCCGACGACTACCAGACCCAGCCGATCGGCGGCGCTGGCGATCGCGCGGCCTGCGCGGTCCTGGCCCAGTAAACCACCACAGCCCGGTCGGGAGGAGACAGGTTCAGCCTGTCTCCTCCCCCTCCGATTCGGCCAGACTATTTCCCCGGATGCACGTTCCCGTAGGACGGCGCACCCAATCCCGGGCATGAGCAATCGGACCCCAGCGGCACCTGCGTCGGCAGATGGCAGCTATAGGCACCCGCCTTGCAGAGATATCCGTATCCGGCGATCGGGGTCCCCGGCGGCGGCGGATACCCCTCCGCCACACCCGTACACCCCGCCGGCACCACCGCCAGCCCTGCCAGAAGCAGGAACATCCGCCCCCGCGCAACCAGCGGGCGCGCAATCAGATCAGTCGCCATTCCATCCTCCCGTTCAAGAACCATGCAAATCCTGAAACGGCTGGTGGGACCAACGAGTTGCGCGCCCCGCGATCAACCCTTCCCGGCGATCGCACGTCCCGCCGCATGGCCGCTGGCCCAGGCCCACTGAAAATTATAACCGCCAAGCCAGCCCGTCACATCCACCGCCTCGCCCACCGCATAAAGGCCGGCCACCTCCCGCGCCTCCATGGTGCGCGACGACAGGTCGCCCGTATCAATGCCCCCGCGCGTCACCTCGGCCTTGGCATAGCCCTCGCTCCCGGCCGGCATCAGGCGCCAGCCGGCCAGCACCTGCCCCAGGCGGTTCAGCACCGCGTCAGGCACATCGCCAACCGGCCGGTCCGGCAGATGACGCGCCGCCATCGCCTGGGCGAAACGCTGCGGCAGGAAACCGCCCAGCATCGTCCGCCCCTCCACCCGTGGCCGCTGCCGCTTCGCCTCGCGCAACACCGCGCCGGCATCGCATCCAGGCAACAGGTTCAGGCTGATCTCCCGCCCCGGCTCCCAATAGGACGAAATCTGCAGGATCGCCGGACCCGACAGGCCGCTATGGGTAAACAGCATCGCTTCGCGAAAGCGCTTGCCGCCACACTGTGCCTGCACGTCCAGCGAAACACCGGCCAGTTCGCGCGTCCATCCCTCCCCGACCGCATCCAGCGTCAACGGCACCAGCGCCGGAGCCGTCGCCGTCACGCCCAGCCCGAACTGCCGCGCAATTCCGTGCGCAAGACCGGTCGCACCCATACGCGGGATCGAAAGTCCACCAGTCGCCAGCACCAGGGCCGGCGCACGGAACACCCCGCGATCGGTCTCCACCCGGAACCCCTCGCCGCCACTCACCCCCACGATCCGGTGCGACAGGCGGATATCCACGCCTCCGGCCGCGCACTCCGCCAGCAACATGGCCACCACCTGCCGGGCCGATCCGTCGCAGAACAATTGCCCCAGCGTCTTCTCGTGCCAGGCAATGCCATGGCGGTCGATCATCTCCAGAATGTCGGCGGGCCTGAACCGCGCCAACGCCGATTTGGCGAAATGCGGATTGCCGGAGAGAAACCGCCCAGGCTCGGTATCCAGGTTGGTAAAGTTGCAGCGTCCCCCGCCCGAAATCAGGATCTTGCGCCCGGCCTCGGCCGCATGGTCCAGCACCACCACCCGCCGTCCGCGCTGGCCGGCCGCCAGCGCCGCCATCAGCCCGGCCGCGCCCGCGCCCAGCACGATGGCGTCCGTCTCGATCATCTGGGACATCGCGCGCTCAGAAATCGAGGTCGGCGTAATGATCCGGCGGCACGATCCCCGTCACCCGGTCGTTCAGCAACGCGCGGAAACACGGGCGGGACTTCATCCGGGCGTACCAGTCCTTGGCCGCCGGCGCCTTGCTCCAGTCGACATCGTTGATGAAATCCAGGCACGACAGATGCGCGGCGGCGGCGAAATCGGCCAGCGAGAGCGTCGGTCCCGCCAACCATTTCCGCGTCTCGGCCAACCAGTCCAGATAGGACATATGATAGCGGATATTGGCATACCCCGCCCGCAGCGCGTTGCCGTCCGGGTTGCCGCGCCCCGCGATCCGCTTCATCACCTTCTCATGCAGCAGGTTCTGCGTCACTTCGCTGGCGAATTTCTCGTCGAACCACGCGACCAGCCGCCGCACCTCGACCCGCTCGGCCAGTGTGCGCCCCAGCAGCGGCGTGTCGGGATAGGCTTCTTCCAGATATTCGCAGATCACCGACGAATTGGGGATCGAAAGCCCGTTTTCCTCGACCAGCATCGGGACGGTACCGGCCGGGTTGACCGCAAGATAGTCGGGCCGTCGTTCCCACACCCGTTCCATCATCAGTTCGAACGGCAGCCGCTTCTCGCCCAGAACCAGACGAACCTTGCGACAAGAGGGCGAAAGCGGAAGATGATAGAGGATACGCATTCTACCACTTTATGCCATCGCAACACGCCGCGCCAAGAGCCCACGCACGCCTCGATGGAAATCTGCGCCCAAACGCGCGGATCGCTCGACAGCGCCCCGTTCTCACGGTAGCTGAAACGGGTTCCCTTCCCAGCAAACGTGAAGGTCCGTGACGCCCTTGTCCGACGAAACCCGCCCGCTTCCCCGCATTCGCGCCCGTGGCCGTTCCTTCCTGGCCCTGGTACTCTCCCCCGAAGCCGAACTCGATGACTGGCTGCGTGGACTGGATGCCCAGATCGCACGCTCGCCCTCCTTCTTCGTGGGCAAGCCGATCATTCTCGATCTCGGCCTGCTGTCGGGCGATGCCGAAGGGCTGGCGGAACTCTATCCGGCCCTGCTGGAACGCGGGGTCCGGATCATCGGAATCGAGGGCGCCGATCCGGATTGGCCGGCCGTAGCCGGCTGGGACTGGCCCATGGCGTTCGAGGGCGGCCGCGCCGCCGGCACAGTGGAACTGCCCGACGAAGACACGGACGGCACGGCACCTGCCGTCGTCCAGCCGGCAGGGCCCTCATCGGCGCTGGTCGTCGAAGGGCCGGTGCGGTCCGGGCAGTCGGTCCAGAATCCCGACGGCGACGTGGTCGTCATCGGGTCCGTGGCATCGGGGGCCGAGATTTCGGCCGGCGGGTCGGTCCATGTCTACGGCACGCTGCGCGGGCGGGCGATCGCCGGCATGGGCGGGCAGACAGGGGCGCGGATCTTCGCAGGCGTGATGAAGGCGGAACTCCTGGCGATCGACGGCTATTACATGATCGCGGAGGAGATCGACCCGGCCCTGCACGGCCGCTCGGCCCAGGCCATGCTGGAGGACGATACCCTCGTCGTCCGGACACTGAACTGACGATCGCTCCGCTTTCCCGTTGCCCTCACCACATTTCCGCCATTAGATTCATATTCAAGACGTTGCCGCAGGACGGCAGGTCCCGACATAAGGAAACACGCATATGGCCAAGGTGCTGGTTGTCACTTCGGGTAAGGGCGGTGTGGGCAAGACCACATCGACCGCTGCCCTCGGCGCGGCACTGGCCCAGACCGGGAAGAACGTCGTCGTCGTCGATTTCGACGTCGGACTGCGCAACCTGGATCTGGTGATGGGTGCGGAACGCCGCGTGGTGTTCGACCTGATCAACGTCGTGCAGGGCGATGCAAAGCTGGCGCAGGCCCTCATCCGCGACAAGCGGGTGGAAACCCTCTCCATCCTCCCCGCCTCCCAGACACGGGACAAGGACGCCCTGACCCCCGAAGGCGTCGCGCGGGTCATCGAGGAACTGCGTGAGAAGTTCGACTGGGTGATCTGCGACAGCCCCGCCGGCATCGAGCGCGGCGCGCAACTGGCGATGTACCACGCCGACCAGGCGGTGGTGGTGACCAATCCCGAGGTCTCCTCGGTCCGCGACAGCGACCGCATCATCGGCATGCTCGACAGCACCACCGAGCGCGCCAAGAAGGGCGAGAAGATCGACAAGCACCTGCTACTGACGCGCTACGACCCCGCACGCGCCGCACGTGGCGAGATGCTGCGCACCGAAGACGTGCTGGAAATCCTGTCGATCCCCCTGCTGGGCATCATTCCCGAAAGCGAAGAAGTCCTGCGGGCATCGAACCTCGGCATGCCGGTCACGTTATCCAATCCGACCAGTGCACCGTCTCGCGCCTATTTCGAAGCGGTGCGCCGCCTGGAAGGCGAGACACTGGATGTCAGCGTGCCGACCGAACGCAAGGGCCTGTTCGACTGGCTGTTCAAGCGGAGTGTCGCATGAGTTTTCTGGCCTCATTCTTCGGACGCAAAACCTCGGCCCCTGTCGCCCGTGACCGTTTGCAGATCCTTCTGGCGCACGAACGCGCCGGCGAGGGTCAGTCGGAACTGATCGCCAAGCTCCAGGAGGAAATCCTGGAGGTCATCAAGCGGCATATCTCGGTCGATCAGGACAAGGTCCAGATCAAGATGGATCGCGGCACAGGCGTCTCGATGCTGGAGATCGACATCGAGGTTCCCGAAACCAGACCGGCGGTCAAAACCGCCTGAACAGGGGCTATCCAGCCGGGCCCGGTCTGACCGGCCCCGGCCGCCGCCCCACGTTCACCATCCCTGCCGCACGCGCTCCGCATAGGGCACGTCCTGGCGGCCCCATATTCTGATGGCGTTACCCAGCGTCAGCAACACCAATATATGGCGGCCGTACCAATCCAGCATTTCCAGGCAGAACGGCACCTGGAAACCAAAGCCGCCCACCATCAGGCAAGCACCCGCGATGATGACGGCGATCGTCGCCACATGAGCGGCACGGCGTAGGATATCCCCCCTCACGGCTGGTCCCGTACCATACCTTGCGACAGTAACGGCTCGATCCAGCTCCGCGCATAATCCGCATCGACAATCAGCGCGCGGGTCGCGGCCTCCGGATCATGCGCCCGCAACGCGGCGATCAGGTCCTCATGGGGGTGGTGCATCCCGGCCGGCCGCGCGGGCGGCGCGGTACGGGCCAGCGCATAAAGCGGCCCGATCCGCGCCCACAGGTTATGCAGGATATTCGCCGTCAGCGGCAGGTCGGCAATGCCCGCCAGCATGGCATGAAAATCGGCATTCCCGGCCGCCATCATGCCTTCATCCTGCCGCGCACAGGCAAGCTGGAACTGCTCATGCACATCCGACAGCGCATCCAGTTCCTCAGCCGTGGCGCGCAGGGCCGCCGCCTGGATCAGCCGGCTTTCCAGATCGACGCGCAGCGAATGGATTTCGCGAAAACTGGCGGGCGTGATCTCGGGCACCACCGCCGTATTGCGATCGTTCAGGTCCAGCGCCTGCTCCGATACCAGCCGCAACAGGGCCTCGCGCACCGGCGTGGGGCTCAACCCCAGCTCAGCCGCCAGCGGGCGCAACACCAGCCGCTGGCCCACCTTGTAGCGACTGCGGATTAGCCCGCCGCGAATATATTCATAGGCTTCGGCACTCAGCGCCCGCCGGCCATTCTCCATCGCCGCAGGGCTGGGCCCCGCCGCCCTCTCCGCGACATGCCCCCGCCCTTCAGGCAAAGCCGCCACACGCTCCATCACCTCAACCTCGTCCCGATCCGTCATCATCTCGTTACACCACGTCCTCGATAAACATGGACTGGCGTTCGAGGAAATCGCGATATGGGCCTTCGGTCCGTTCCAGCACGCTCACCGGCCCATCCTGCACGATCCGGCCATGATCCATCACCACGATGCGGTCGAAATCACGCAGGGTAGAAAGCCGGTGCGCCACCGCAATCACGGTACGCCCCACCTTCAGGCGGTCCAGCGCCTCCTGCACGCGCTGCTCGCTCTCGCTATCCAGCGCGCTGGTGGCCTCGTCGAGGATCAGGATGGGCGCATTGCGCAGAAACGCGCGCGCAATGGCAATCCGCTGCCGCTGGCCACCCGAGAGCTTGACGCCGCGATCCCCCACCTCGGTCTGGAAGCCCTCGGGCATCGCGTCGATAAAGTCGCGACACCCGGCGGCGATCGAGGCCGCGATCACCTCGTCATCCGTCGCATCCGGCCGGCCATAGCGGATATTCTCCATCACCGACCGCCGCAGCAGCGACACATCCTGCGGCACTACCGACATGCAGGCCCGCAGGCTCGATTCGTCCAGATCCCGCAGATCGACCCCGTCGATCTGGACCGCTCCCCCCTGCACGTAACGCAGGCGCTGCACCAGCGCCAGGATCGTGCTCTTGCCCGAGCCCGACCGCCCCACCAGTCCAACCCGCGTCCCGGCCTCGATCACCAGATTGAAATGCGACAGCACCGGCGTGCCGCCCGGATAGGCGAACATCACGTCGCGAAACGCGACTTCGCCCCGCACCGGGCCGGCAAAGCCGCGCGCATTCGGCGAATCGACCATGTCATGCGGCACCAGAATGGCCGAGAGCGCCTCGTCCAGCCGCGCGATATGCTGGATGGTCTCCACCAGCGCCACCGCCAGATCGCGTGTGCCATGCAGGATCATGAAGCCCAGATTGGCCACCATCACCACGTCGCCGATGCTGGCGCGGCCCAGATGCCACAGCATCACCACCCAGAACAGCAGGCCGGCCGTCAGCACCGCCGTCAGCACCGCATGCACCAGCCGCAGCTTTTCCATATAGCGCAGCGACCGGCCCCGCGCGCCCATCTCCTGGCGCATCGTCTCGCCCAGACGCAGCCGCTCATAACCCGTCATCCCGAAGGACCGGACCAGCGGCAGGTTGTTGACGATGTCCAGCATCTCGCCATCCACGCGCGCCGCCTCGGCGGCATAATGCTGGTGCATGCCCCGCCCGCCGGCCGCCATGCGGAACATCAGCAGGCACAGCCCGGCCGACAGCGCCACGATCACCCCCGCCATCACCGGGCTGATCGTCAGCAGCAGGCTGACCGACAGCGCCACGTTCAGGCAGGGCGGCAGCACATTCCACGCCGCCAGATTCTCCAGCGTGAAGACCGACATCGAGGCGGTGGAAATGCGCGTCGCCATGGCGCCGGACATCCGGTCGGCGAAATAGCCGGCGGAATGGCCCGTCAGGTAACGGAACAGGTCGCGCCGCACGTCGCCGGTCATGTCCACGAAGGCATAGGTCGCGAACCACCCGGCCACCCGCCACGACATGTTGTCGAAGGCAATGACCACGACCAGGGCCACCACGGCGTTCCAGACGGGCGGCATGTCTCCCACACCGTGCGCGGTCATGGTATCGACCAGGAAGCGGGTGGCATAGGTGGCCCCGACGGTGCACGCCACGGCGACCATGACGGAGAGGAAGATCACGGCATGCAGCAGCGCATGACCCCGCGCATAGCGGAAGACGAAGGCAAGCGGCCGGCCCGGATAATGAACCAGCTGATCGTCTGAAATGGTGGTTCTGGTCTCAGTCGCCAAAATCGGCTGCCCTCTCTGCTGCCGGCCTGTCCGGTCGTCGTGACGCGCGGAAAGTTCCACACCCTGAAATGTTTATCTATCCGGATCGGGGGCAGGAAAGATAGGCTCTCCCTGCCCATCCCCGCAGATGCCGGGCAGGTCGGCCCGTCAGACGGAACAACCTTTAACGCGCTTCGTTCCACCTGCTGCCACAGCCCGCCCTCCGGCGTGCCATTGATTTGCCGTTTCCCGATGGCACGCTAGCATCCCCTGTCCATTCATGCGGAAGAAAGAAGTGACCAGCCCCATGCGTATCGCCCAGATCGCGCCGCTCCATGAAGCCGTACCGCCCAAACTGTATGGCGGCACCGAGCGTGTCGTGTCTTTCCTGACGGAAGAACTGACGGCCATGGGCCATGATGTGACCCTGTTCGCCAGTGGCGACAGCGTGACCTCCGCCCGGCTGACCGCCTGCTGGCCCCAGGCCCTGCGCCTCGATCCCGCGATTCGCGACCCGATCGCGCCGCACATGCTCATGATGGAGCAGGTCGCCCGCGCGGCGGAGCAGTTCGATATCCTGCATTTCCATATGGATTACTGGCCCTTCACCTATTTCAGCCGCCAGCCCACGCCGATGCTCACCACGATGCACGGTCGCCTGGACCTGATGGAACTGCAACCGGTCTTCGACGCCTTCCCCAAGGTGCCGATCGTCTCCATCTCCAACAACCAGCGCCTGCCCCTGCCCCAGGCCCATTATGTGCGCACCGTGCTGCACGGCCTGCCCGAAAAGCTGCTGACGCCCCAGCCGGGCCCGCGCGACTATTTCGCCTTCCTGGGCAGGATCTGCCCGGAAAAAGGCGTGGACAAGGCAATCCGCATCGCCCGCGCCCTCAACGTGCCGCTCAAGATCGCCGCCAAGATCGACAAGGTGGACGCCGAATATTTCGAGCGCGAGATCGTCCCCATGCTCGGCGAGGGCGTGGAACTGATCGGCGAGATCAACGACCGCCAGAAACCCGCCTTCCTGTCGGGCGCGCGCGCCCTGCTGATGCCGATCGACTGGCCCGAGCCGTTCGGCCTGGTGATGATCGAGGCCATGGCCTGCGGCACCCCCGTCGTCGCCTTCCGCCGCGGCTCGGTCCCCGAAGTGCTGGAAGACGGCCTGACCGGCCTGATCGTGGATGACGAGCACGAGGCCATCGCCGCCTGCGCCCGCCTGCCCGAAATGCAGCACGACCGCATCCGCCAGCGATTCGAGGAACGCTTCACCGCCCGCCGGATGGCCGAGGACTATCTCGACATCTACCGCGAACTGATCGAAGCCAAAAAGACGGCCTGATCAGCCACCTGAGCCTGACCGGAACAGCGCGCCGAATCGACCGGCGCGCCCATCCGGTCAGGCGCGCGGCCGCGTCGTCTCGCCAGCGACCACCTGCCGCCCCAAGGCGATCAGGGGCAGCACCGCCCCGGCCAGCGAGACCGCCTGCCATCCACCGTGATGAAACAGGGCGGCCGCCAGCACCGAACCCGCCGCCCCACACAGAAAAACAATGGTCATGAACAGCGCGTTCAGCCGTCCCCTTATCTCCGGCCGCAGCAGATAGATCGCGCGCATGCTGACCACCTGGTTAGTCTGCACCCCGGCATCCAGCACGATCGCCGCCACCGCCAGCGGCACCAGCGCATGGGCCGTCACCGCCACCAGACCCAGCGCGAATCCTCCCGCCACCAACAGCATCGCCCCGGTCGTGGCCGCATTCGTCAGCCCCCGGTCCGCCAGCCGCCCGGCCAACGGGGCCGCCAGCGCACCACCCGCCCCGGCCAGGGCGAAGAGCGCAATCCCCGTCTGCCCCAGATGAAACGGCGCCGAAGCCAGTTGCAGCGGCACCGCCGTCCAGAAAATATTGAACGCGGCGAACACCGACCCCTGATAAAACGCCCGTCGGCGCAGCAGCGGCGTCTCCCGCAGGATACCGGGCAGCGAGGCCAGAATATGCCCGTAGGTCAGCCCGTCATGCACGGGCTGCCGACGCGGCAGGCCCCGCGCCAGCCCCACCATCAACAGCAGCGTCATCACGCACGATATCAGGAAGACGGCATGCCACCCGGCATGATCGGCCACCACGCTGGAAAACGGCCGCGCCAGCATGATCCCGCCGATCAGCCCGCCCATCACCGTGCCGACCACCCGCCCGCGATCCTTCTCGGCCGAGAGATGCGAGGCCAGCGGCACCAGCACCTGCGTCGCGGTCGCGAACACGCCGATGGCAAACGCCAAGACCAGAAACGCCCCAGCCGACCGCGCAAAGGCGGAGGCCAGCAGCGTCAGGGCCAGCCCGCCCAGCGCCACCAGCACCAGCCGCCGGTTCTCCAAGATATCGGCCAGCGAAACCAGGCCGATCATGCCGCAGCCATATCCCAGTTGGGTCAGCATCACGATGCTGCCCAGCCATGCCGGTGCCAGGCCGATATCCGGCCCGATCAGGCCGATCAGCGGTTGCGCATAATAGATATTGGCCACCACCAGCCCGGCGGCACAGGCGATCAGGCGAATGATTCCGGCCCCGGCCGGCGCGGAAGAGGCGGAGGAAGCAGTCATCTCGTCATCCCGATACGTATGACGGAACTCTATCCCCCGAAAGGCGGTATTGCCAAAATCCGGACCAGAGCCAGGACCGGTGGCCGCCGCCGATCCGGCTCCCCCGGTCAGGCCCCCGATCCATCCACCTCGCCGGCCGGGGCAAACCGCATGCCCCCCTCGTCCTGCATCCCACCCCCCGCCAGAAAACGGTCCATCTTGGCGCGAAAGGCCGGTGTCGCGGTCCGACCGGCAATCTCGAAATGCCGATGCGCCTGCGCCGTCCGCCCCTCCGCCAGCAGGAAGCGCCCCAGATTGAAATGTCCGCGAAAATCGCCGCCATCGGCGGCGCGGGCATACCAGGCCCGTGCCTGCGCCAGATCGCGCGTCACGGCCCAGCCGTCTTCATAAAAGCCGCCGATGATATTGAACGATTTGCAATGCCCGCGCGCGGCGGCCCGCCGCAACCACGCCAGCGCCCGCCCATGATCGGGCGGGCCGTCCCATCCCAGGGTCAGCCCGGTGGCGTAATTGTACATGCCCCAATCCAGACCGGCGCAGGCAGCCCGCCGATACCAGCGCATCGCCTCCGCCGGGGCCGGGGGCATCCCCCACCCCAGTTCGCAGCAGCGCCCGACCATGTTGCACCCCATGGGGCTGCCCTGCCGTGCCGCCGCCAGAAACCAGCCCAGGGCGGCGCGCGGGTCGCGCGGCAACAGCACGCCGTCCAGCAGGATCTGCCCCAGCGCAAGCTGCGCATCGGCCACCCCGCCGCCGGCCAGGTCGCAGATCGTCGTAACCCCGGCCGTCACCGCGTCCCGTCCAGCCTCCGGCATGGCGGCACCCTTCGGCATGGCAATCCGCCTGCTCAGAAATGCGCGTTCAGATTGACCATCGCCGTCCGCCCCGGCGCCTGCATCGCGTAATGCGTGGTGTAGGCCTGGGTGAAATAACGCCGGTTGGCCAGGTTCTGGATGTTGAGCTGAAGCGTGTAGTGCGTCAGGAACCGGTAGCTCGCCATGATGTCGAACCGGTAATAGCCCGGGATGAATTTCGGCGCGGTGGGGGAATCCGTGCCATAGACCTTGGCCATGTAATAGACGCCACCCGCGATCGTCAGCGGCTCGATCGGGCGATAGGTCGTCCACAACGCCAGGCTGTTCTCCGGCGTGTTCGGCGCATGCCGCCCATCCATCACCCCGGCGGCGGCACCCGCGCCACCGGCCTTCAGCAGGCGCGCGTCCAGATAGGTAAAGCCGCCATTGATCGACCATTTGCGGGTAATTTGCCCGTTCACGCCAACCTCGAAACCCCGTACCCGCTTGGTCCCGCCATTGTCGATCCCGCCCGTCGCGGTCGTGATCTTGAAGTTCGTGGCGTCGATCTGGAACAGCGCGCCGGTCAGCAGCAGCCGGTTATGCAGCACGTTCCACTTGGTGCCGACTTCGATCGTCCGGTCGCGCTCGGGCTTCAGCACGGCTCCCACATTGCCGCTGCGGTCGGCGCCCAGACTGATATCGTCCGACCCCTGCCCCACGGAATTGCCCGGCGGAATCGCCGACGTGGCGTAAGACGCATAGATCGACCCGTTGGAACGCGGCTTGTAGACCAACGCGCCCTGATAGGTGAACAGATTGTCTCCGCGCCCATACTCGCTCGTCGCCGTGCGATAGGTGCTCTGCACATTGTCGTAACGCAGGCCGACATTGGCCTGAAGCTGCTTCAGCAGCGTGATCGTATCGAACAGATAGACGGCCTTGGTATCGAAGCGCGTGCTGTTCGGGTTGCCGGTACGCTTCAGGTCGCCCGTCCACAGATCGTTCGGGTTCGGATCGAGCAGCGACGTGCAGGTATGCGACGAAAAGGCCAGCGCCGTCGCGCAGCGCGTGAAGTTCGTCCCCGACCCCACGTTCTGGCCATTCACATAGGCCGTATAATTGTCGTTCTTGCCCTGCTCGCGGGTAAACTCGGCCCCCGAGGCAAACTGGTTCTTGAAACCCGCCAGATCGAACGAGCCAAAGAAATCGGTCTGGTTGGTCGCCGTATCGAAGGTTGAGAAGCGGCTGTTCAGGCGGCGATAGACATAACCGTAATAGATATTGCCCTGGCTGTCGTCCGGCATCGTCCAGCGGTCGTTCTGGGTCGTTTCCGAATAGCGCGTGGTATTGCGCAAATGCAGCGTGCTGCTGAAATCATGCTCCAGCCGCAGCGTTCCCATATCGATGCCATCCTGGTTGGAATCCCGGTTTTCCAACCCGTACCACGTATCGAACGGCACCTTCACCGGCGCGCCGCTCCCCGTTCCCAGCACCCGCGCCGTGCCATCCGAACGCCGGTTGAAAGTCGGATTGCTGTAGGGAATGCCGACATCGGGCAGGTCGTCATTCTGCATGTGATAATACATGACGGTCACGCGATTGGCCGTCCCCAGGCCGAACGACAGCGACGGTGCCACGCCGAACCGGCGATAATGGGTCGGCCCGCGCCCGGCCACCCCCTGGTCGTCACCCATCAGGTTCAGGCGGAAGGCTCCGGTATCCGTCACCCGCCAGTTGCCGTCGAACGTGCCGCGTTTGTAATCGGCATTCCCGAAACCAAGATTGGCGTCGATCGCATTCTTCAGCGTCGGCATCTTGCTGTTGATCAGCAGCGCGCCACCGGCACCGCCGCGCCCGGCAATGGCGCCGGAATCACCCTTCACGACCTCGATCGATTCCACATTGAACGTCTCGCGCGACTGCGCGCCCACATCGCGCAATCCATCGACGAAGGTGCTCGACTGCGCATCGAATCCGCGCAGGAACGGCCGGTCGCCCACCGGATTGCCGCCCTCTCCCGCCCCCATCGTAATGCCGGGCACATTGCGCAGCGCATCGGCCAGCGTGTTCGAGGCAGTCTGGCTCAACAACTGGCGGGAGATGATCGAAACGCTCTTGGGCGTATCCAGCAGCGGCGCGGTGAATTTCGGCGACATGTCATGCCACTGGCCCACAACCTCGATATGCTCGTGCCGGGGATTCGCCCGTTCTTCCTGCGCCTTTTTCTTTTCCTCGTCGGTCAGCCTGTCCGCCGCCGCCACGCCCGGCGTCGCGGCCAGCCCCTGGCCACCAATCATCGCCATCGCCAGCCCACACAGGACCTGACCGCGCTGGGGCGCCACCTGCCGCACGTTACGCCATTTTCCAGTGACACCCATTCGCCCCGGTTTCCTCAACACAACACATGAAAATGCGACCTATTCGCATTAAACGATTATGTTTCATGAGAGATACAAAGCGTCAAGGAACCTAATTAAGACAAAAAATGTCCGGTTTCCCGAAAGCCGGAAACACCTGTCGCAAGCGGCGCCGAAAACGATCCCTCGGCCCCTGCCGACCGGCGGGCTCCATACCGTGCGCTACCCCCCGATCGGCCTGCCGCCATGGCCGGTTGCGGGGCGATATGTTCAGTCGCCCATATCAGGCGGTTTGCAACATTTTCCAGATCATCGAGGCCAAACCAGACAGATATCAGGCCACGACCTTCTTCCAGTAATCCCTCAGAGAGAGGAGAGTCGCATTGGCGGCGCGCTCCCATTCATAGCGCACGGAAGCGCCGATCACATGCGGGCGAAGGACTGGAGGCTGCCCAAAGCTCGCAAGCATCTTCGCAGCGCCGACAGACGCAAAACTATCGAAATCGAATGTCAGTTTCTTCGCCGCAGAAAGCCTCAACGCTTCCCATATCAACAGCATGTTGGCACCCGGTATCGACGCACTCCGATCACGCGCAGACAGCCAATAATAAAGGTTCTTCTCATCCCATATCAATACTGATGAAGAGACCTGTTTTTTCTTTTCATCGTAGGCGCTGATCACGCACGCCCTGTCGTGCCGCAGGCAGGCCTCGAAGATTTTCGCCATCTTCGTAAAATCATGCCTGTTTTCCGACACCGACTGGTCGACCAGGGACATGCGAATGAAATCTTCAATGTCCGAGCTTTGAGTAACCTCAAGTTTTTGCGACGCCGATCGGATCAGGTTCCGCGTCTTCTGGTCACATTGCTCCAGGACGGCACAGGGCGTCACATCCGGCGGTATGCGGAAGGTAAACTCATTTCTTATCTGCAAGCCGCAGATCGAAAAAGCGAATGCAGAATCATCCGATGGATCAAGACGAATTTTCAGATGATCGTATTTCGGAAGCTTCTGCATAAGTTCAGCGACGATGTTCCGTATCTTCTGCCCTCTACGGAACGGCTTCGAAGCAGGAAGGAAGAAACGCGGCCCCAATGTTCTTGTATAAGGAGGAGGAATTATATACCGCATCCCCAAATGCTTTTTCCGACAATAATGAAAATCAGAGACAATATTCCCCCCATTTTTTATTTCGAGGGTCTCATAATTTCCATCAGTCGCGGCGTCCATCCACCAGTTTTCATGAAATATCGAATGCTCAACGGAAGGGTAAGAAGCATCGGAGGAAGATGATGACATTAACATTTTGCCGGCGACTCAAATTTGTGTCTTTATGTGTCTATTGATACACAATGTATCCAAAGGTTTCATATGACAAATATTTTATATTTCGTCAATGATCAGTCGCATCGAGATAATGATCGTCACCAGCCGCAATGCCGAACGAGTGCCCCATTGCGGCCGAACCGAAATTACTCAATAAGTTATTGATTTACTTTACTATTATGCCGACGTTTCTTTTGCACGGCGCGTCCAGTTGCAATTCCGCCCGCGCTTCCGCCCGCATCGCGGTCCAAGCCAACCGCCCGTTGTTATGTAACAATTGCAATCCATCAAGCTGACGAAAAGCGTGCGGATCGCGACAACACGCCAGCGTCACGGACCTCAAACACCACAATCGAGGGGCGCACAACCGCAAGCCATCTGCGGCAACCCGGCGCATAAAGTCCGGCGGCAACGACCAGACACGTTCCCGCCTTCATGACCCGTGACAGCCAAGACGAGGCACGAGGAGCGTTTCCACCGAAAGCAGGTTCGGCGCAAATACGCTAGTTTGTTGTTTTTACGAAAATCTTCACCTGTTTGAATGCACGCCTTCAAACAGGACCTGCTCTATACGGCCACCATGCCGGCGGCGGATCACCTCGCGCAAACGATATCGCACCTCCGGCCCGCCATGACGGGGCGTGGCGTGGCGTGGCGTGGCGTGGCGTGGCGTGGCGTGGCGTGGCAAGAGGCACGCCATACGCGGCAACCGGGCAAGGGCTTTGTCAGCCAGCCGAAAAACCGGCGCGCAACGGCAGTTCGGGTGCCTCTGTCGTCACACAGGGGCCACCGAGCCCTCCGTCAGTCCACACGCGTCCGATCATCGACGTCCGAAGGGCTTTTCAGAGCCCCAGCCAGACGACCTTCTGTGTCACGCGCTCAGAGCTCACACCATTGGCGCATGAGATTATGATAGCAGTTCACGAGTTCCAGCACGGCGGGGTCATCGTCCGGCAGGCGCGTGCGCAGATCCATGATCGTGCGATCGAGGTCGAACAGAATCCGCCGCCGCTCCACATCCCGCACCATCGACTGCGTCCAGAAGAACGACGCCCAGCGACTCCCGCGCGTGATCGGGGCCACGTCATGCAGCACCGTGGTATCGTAAACGATCATGTCGCCGGCAGGCAGCTTGATCTCCTGCACGCCCGACGCATCATGAATCCGCAACGCGCCTCCCTCGTACTCCTCCGGATCGGTCAGGAAGAGCGTGGAAGACACATCCGTGCGAATGCGCATCCCGCCGGAATTGGGGATCGGCCGTATGGCATTGTCCACATGCGCGCCGAACGACATGCCTTCGTCGTAGCGGTTGAACAGCGGCGGCACGACACGCAGCGGCACCACCGCGCTGTTGAACAGCGCGTTCCGCCCCAGCGCACGCAGCACGATCTCACCCAGCGACCGATGCAGCGGATGGTCCAGCGGAATCTGGAGATTATGCTTGGCCGACGCCGATTGCGGCCCCGCCGTCACCTTGCCGTCCGCCCACGGCGCGTCGGCCAGCGCACGACGACAATGCAGGACTTCCTCGGCCGAAAGAACATCGGGGATATGCAGCAACATGGCAGTCTCGATCAGGGAGCAGGCCCGGCCCGGCATGGGCAGCCGGCATGGACAACATGGCAACGCTGCTGAATAGCCACATTGCAACAGATTATCAATTGCACAATTAATCAACCCATGGTTTGTAACCGCCGACTGCCAATCGTTACGGGTCCCAGCACATGCGGATTGTCCACGCCCTGAAGAAGGCCACCCGCCGGCGCCGCCCCGTCAGGGAAACGCCCCCCGCCCTGCCTGACTTTATCGAGGCGATCCGCACCCGCGCGGCGCAGGGCCATGTGGCGGAACAGGTGCGCTGGGGCGACATCCTGCTCGACAGCATCTATGTGCCGTCCGACCCGGCACAGGCACGACGGTGGTACCAAATCGCGGCCTCAGCCGACTACGCGCCCGCCCATAACATGCTGGGGCGCTGCCATCATTTCGGCTGGGGCGGCCCGCCCGACCTCCCGGCCGCCGCCGCCAGCTACAGAAGGGCCGCCGATCTCGGCGATCTCTGGGGCTGCTACAATCTGGGCATCATGACCATGCGCGGCATCGGCATGCCGGCCGACCTGCGCCGCGCGCTGGACCTGTTCCGCAGCGCCGCCGAGCGCGGCCACGCCAAGTCGATGAACCTGGTCGCCCGCTTTACCGAGGAAGGCTGGCACACCGAACGCGATCCCGCCGTGGCCCTCCAGTGGTATCGCCGTTCGGCCGAAGGCGGCGATTATCGCGGGCAGCATAATTATGCCACGGCCCTGCTGGCGATGGGCGACCGCACCCAGGCGCTCGACTGGTGGCGGCGCGCAGTCGGCGATGCAACCTCGGACGTGCTGCTGGCCATGGCGCGCACTCTCCACACACTTGGACCGGACGGCGACCCCACCCTGCTGCAACAGGTGCGCGACCGGCTCGATAGCCTGGGCATCCCGCACCCCGTACCGGCCTGATCCGGCGCCTGCTCCCAGACAGGCCGGCCATCTTACCGCCGCAGACGCTCCAGCACCCGCGTCGCGGCCACGGGCAGGCCCTGCTGCGCCACCCGCCCCCCACTGACCGGCCGCCCTGCCCCGGTCGTTCCAGGGAAAGAGAGCGGCAGCCCCCGCACGGCCCGCGCGGCGAGAAACCCGAAGCACTGGGCCTCCAGCGCATCGCCATCCCACCCCACGTCCTCGACCGGCTCCACGACGGCCCCCAACGTCTCCCGCAATCCATCCATCAGCACCGGGTTGTGGCGTCCCCCACCGCAGACCAGCCAGCGGCACGGCTGAAACGGCAGCGGCAGACTCGCCACGGCCCGCACGGTAAAGGCGGCCAGCGTCGCCGCCCCATCGGCGGGCGAAAGCGGCGCCAACAGATCCATCGCCCGATGAAACGCCAGCCGATCCAACGATTTCGGCGCGGGCCGGGCAAAGAACGGGTCGCCCATCAGGCGCGCCAGAACCGCGGCATCGACCCGCCCCGCCCGTGCCAGCGCGCCGTCACGGTCACAGGGCACACCGGTATGGCGCATGGCCCAGTCATCCAGCAGCGCATTGCCCGGCCCCACATCGCAGGCCAGCAACGCCCCATCCGCCCCGATCAGCGAGACATTCGCCACCCCACCGATATTCAGCACGGCCAGCGGGTGCGCCAGCCCCCGCGCCAGCGCCTGGTGAAAGACCGGCACCAGCGGCGCGCCCTCGCCTCCCGCCGCAAGATCGGCGCTGCGGAAATCATGCACGACCGGCACCCCGGTTTCCAACGCCAGCAGGGCGGCATCGCCGATCTGCCAGCTTCGGCGCTCCGCCGGACGATGCAGGATCGTCTGGCCATGAAAACCGATCAGTTCGGCCGGCCAGTCCAGCGCGCGCACAGCCGCGACATGCAGCAGCGTCAGATCCCGCTCGGCGGCCAGCAACTCCCGGTCATTCCCCGGCAGGTTCCCCGCACGATCGAGAATGGCACGGGTCCGCGCGCGCAGTTCGGGCGGGAAAGGAATGGTCACCGTCGGTCCGGCCGCGCCAACCGCTACGCCGTCCGTCTCGATCCCGGCAGCATCGACCCCATCCAGCGACGTGCCGCTCATCAGACCGATCACACGGACCATGGGCCCTACCCCCTGCGAAACAGCGGCAAGCCTATCCCACCCTGGCACATTCCGGAACCGGGCCGCCCACCATCAGAGATAGCGCAGGCGAACCTCGCTGATGGCGTGCGACCGCGCCTTACGCATGATCAGCCGCGCACGTTCGCGCGTCGGCAGAATATTGGCTTCCAGATTGGGCAGGTTGATCCGGTTCCAGATCCGCCCCGCCACCTGTGCGGCCTCGGCGGGCGAAAGGTCGGCATAATGATGGAAATAGGATGTCGGCTTGCGGAACGCCGTGCGCTGCAACAGCAGGAACCGCTCCACGTACCACGATTCGATATCGCTGGTGGTCGCATCGAGATAAATCGAAAAATCGAAATAATCCGACGCCACCATCGACCGGTCGGTACCGGTCTGCAGCACGTTCAGCCCCTCGAAGATCAGGATATCCGGCCGGTCCACCGTCTGGAACCGGTCGGGCACGATGTCGTAGGCTTCGTGCGAATACAGCGGCACTTCCTGCAACCGCTCGCCCGCCTTCACGGCGGCGAGAAAGCCGATCATCCGCCGCAGGTCGTAGCTCTCCGGAAAGCCCTTGCGCTGCATCAGGCTCCGCTCTTCCAGAACCCGCGTCGGCAGCAGAAACCCGTCCGTCGTCACCAGATCGACCCGCGGATGGTCCGGCCAGCGCGACAGCACGGCCTGAAGCAGCCGGGCGAAGGTGCTCTTGCCCACCCCCACGCTCCCGGCAATCCCGATGATGAACGGCACCGAAATGCGCGGACAACCCAGAAACGCACTCTCCACCATGCTGTTCAGGCCGCGCGAGGCCATCACATACAGGTTCAGCAGGCGTGACAGAGGCAGATAGACCTCGGCGATATCCGCCATCGAAACGGGCTCATTGCGCCCACGCAGCGCCGCGATATCCTCTTCCGACAGCGAAAGCGGCACATTGGCCCGCAACGCCGCCCACTCCGCACGCGAAAAATTCAGATACGGAAGCGGCGGATCGCCATCACGCGATACCGACCCCCAGGGAGGCATACGAAGCATCATGAATCTATGTCCGCGCCGGACAGATGCCGCCGGGTCTCGTGCCAACAACCGTCATGAATCCGCTTCCCCAGGATGGGCCATCATTCCGGCCTCGTTCAGCGCGGCGTAACACCAACGGTTGGAGCGATCCAGTGGACCACGTTCCCCCGCCCGGCCGATCTGGCCCAAAAGGGCTGAAAACCGCCATATTCCGCCACGCTCATGACAGAGACGTGACCCACGGCCGCCAATCTAACGCCCGGTCGTCGTCTGCCCACGATTACGGGCGCCATAACTCACCTGCGTGTCGGGAATAACGTAATGGCCGCCCTCTTCCTTCTCGCTATCATCCCCGGCGGCATTGGCATCGAAGCCGGACGCGATCATCTGCATGCCCCAGGCATCGGGAAGCGGCTGATAGTCGGGCTGCCGCCCCGCCGGCGCGGCAGACATGGGCTGCGACCCGTCCTTGTTCCCCTTACCATCCGCGGATGCCGTCTTTTTGGCATAGCCCGGCCGTTCCTGCCCGCTGAACAGGGTCAGGGGCGGCACATCGATCGACTCTCCATCCGGCCGCTTGAACCCGCAGGCCGTCAGACCGGCCAGCAGAACCAGCAAAGCAAGGCCGCGCGGCCCCGCCTGCCGGCTTATCGCCCCGCGCCGGTCACTCGGCGTCGGCAAGATCCTGTTCACCGGGGGACACCAGCATCGCCTCGGCCACCACGCCCGCCTGCTCGCGCACGCGTCGCTCGATATCCGCCGCCATCTCCGGGTGCTCGCGCAGGAACTGCTTGGAATTTTCCCGTCCCTGGCCGATCCGCTGACTGTCATACGAGAACCAGGCTCCCGATTTCTCGACAATGCCCGCCTTGACGCCCAGGTCGATCAGTTCGCCCATCTTGCTGATCCCCTCGCCATACACGATGTCGAATTCGACCTGCCGGAACGGGGGGGCCATCTTGTTCTTGACCACCTTGACGCGGGTCTGGTTGCCCACGACCTCGTCCTTGTCCTTGATCTGCCCGATCCGGCGGATATCCAGGCGCACCGAAGCGTAGAATTTCAGTGCGTTGCCACCCGTCGTCGTCTCCGGGCTGCCGAACATGACGCCGATCTTCAACCGGATCTGGTTGAGGAAGATCATCATGGTGTTGGAGCGCGAAACCGTCCCGGTCAGCTTGCGCAGCGCCTGGCTCATCAGCCGCGCATGCAGGCCCACATGGCTGTCGCCCATGTCGCCTTCCAGTTCCGCGCGCGGCACCAGGGCGGCGACGCTGTCCACCACCAGCACGTCGATGGCGCCCGAGCGCACCAGCGTATCGGCAATTTCCAGCGCCTGCTCGCCGGCATCCGGCTGGCTGATCAGCAGATTGTCGACATCCACCCCCAGCTTGCGGGCATAGCCGGGGTCCAGCGCGTGCTCGGCATCGATAAAGGCACAGACGCCGCCCTTCTTCTGGGCTTCGGCGATCGCATGCAGCGCCAGCGTCGTCTTGCCCGAGCTTTCAGGGCCGTAGATCTCGACGATACGGCCACGCGGCAATCCGCCGATCCCCAGCGCGATATCCAGCCCGAGCGAACCGGTGGAAACCACATCCACCGCCTCGTTGGGGCGCTGGCCCAGCCGCATCACCGATCCCTTGCCGAACGCGCGTTCGATCTGGCTCAGCGCGCCTTCCAGCGCCTTGCTCTTGTCAATGCCCGGTGCCTGCGCCATCGCCCTCAATCCCGTTCCGATATCATGAAAACCCCGGGTCCTGCCCGCCACACCCCGGCGGTCCCGATCAGACAAAACTAGAACAAAACATGATCATCCACAAGCGGCACACCCACTCGGCCGATCCGTCAGTCCGACCCTACCGACAGGCCGGCCGAACGCGCATCGGTGCCGCCGGCGCAGCTTCCCTCGCCACCCGGCAGGCCCGCCGGGCAGGAAATGGCATTGATCCGCCCATCGGCCGTCACCGGCCGCGCCCCCGGCTTCTCGCCGCCCAGGACCTGCTTCATTTCCGCAGCAACCGCATCGGCGGCATCGTTCTGCCCCGATCCCGTCACCGCAGCCCGGAACCGGCTGCCATCGCTGGCAATCGCGGCCGTCAGCAGCGGCGGCGGCAGACGCTTCGGCGAAGCCCCCATCACAATGCCCGTGCCACCGGCAACACGGCCGATACCGAACAGATTATCCATCGTCAGGCTGCACGCCACCGCCCCGCCATGCCGATCGACCACGGCAAACGAGGTCGAGGCCGGCAGATGCGGCAGGCTTCCCCCGTTGGGGACGGTGCCGGAATCGACCACCGCCTGCGCCCGCGCAACCAGTTCCGCGCCCGACTGCGCCCCGGCCGCCTGCGCACGCCACGCGGCCACCGCCGACTGGCCGGCCCGGTCGCTCGCGCCCCCGGCATTCAGGGCATGGAACGCCACCGCGCTGCCCAAGCCTCCATCGGCGGGCGGCGGCAGGAAACCCACCGTCACCTGTCCCGCACGCACAGTCAGCGGGTCGGTCTCCACCGGAACGGCGGCGCGCAAGTCCGCCACGGTCAGGCCACCGCCCGCCGCCTGGCTTCCGGCGACGAACGAGCGCGCCAGCGCCCCGTTATACAGGTCGCCCACCCCCATGCTCCTGATCTGTTCCAGCACGCCGGTCAGGCGCTGCTGCACCAGGGTATCGCCCTCCGCCAGCACCTTGCCGTCGCCCCGGCTGAAGATCGCCCGCGCGCCCGGATCGGCCAGCAGCGGCCCCTGCACGGCCGCGAGGTCGGTCGCCAACGCCCGGCTGACCGAGATGCCGCCGCGCGCCAGTTCCAGCGCCGGGGTCAGGGTTTCGCCAAAATCCACGCTGCCATAGCGCAGGTGCATCAGATACAGCCCGCGCGCCAGCGTCGGCGCCGCCGCCGGGCGGTCAACCGGCGCGCCACCCGGCTCCGGCGCCGTCGACCCCGCGACCGGCAGGAACAGGAACGCCCGCCCGGCGCCGGAGTCGCCGGGCCGCCACGCCAGGCAGGCACCGCCGCCGCCCAGCGAGGCCCGCGACGGCAGCGTCACCGCCAGCGTCATCCCCAGCGCCGCCGCCGCGTCGGCCGCATTGCCGCCCCGCGCCAGAACATCGCGCGCCACCATGGCCGATTGCGGCTCATCCGAGACGACATTGCCGATATAGCCGGTCAGATAGGTCGGCCCTTTCGGCGTGTCGGAGCCACTGCCGAACAGGACATGGCTGGCGGTCCCGACCGGGTCATTGAATGTCTTGACCGAACATCCGCCAAGCGCCGTCGCCAGGACCGTAGACAGCAGCAAGGCCCCGCAACGACGCAACGGGTGGTTCAGGGGACGTTCACGCACGCACAGATTCTCCATTGCCGCCGTCATGCCCCGGCACGAAAGGCCCGGACTATCCGGAATTAGCGGTCTTCTGGAGCATCGGCAACTCGCCATCTCCCCCGCCGCCCTTCCGCACCCCCCTATTCTGCTCTACAGACACCCTCCAAGACCGCCCGATACGAAACCCGAGCGCCGGAGGCCGCCCTTGTCATTTTTCTCGTCCCGCAGCCTCCCCGGACTGCGCACGGCCCTTCCGGCCGGAATCGGCCTGATGCTGGCGCTGTCCTCCACCGCCCGCGCCGATGACAGCTTCACCCCGGCCCAGCGCAAGGAAATCGTCACCATCGTCCGCGACGCGCTGAAAACGGACCCCTCGATCCTCTCCGACGCGATCACCGCCCTGCGCGCGGGCGCCGAGGCGCAGGAGCAGACCCGCACCCGCGACGCGCTGGTCGCCCACCGCGCGGCCCTGACCACGCCCGCGCCGACCGACGCGATTCTGGGCGCCCCCAACGCCCGGACGACGGTGATCGAATTCTACGATCCCCGCTGCCCCTACTGCCGCAAGGTGCTGGCCGACCTCGACCGCCTGGTGCATGACGATCCCAATGTCCGCATCGTGGAGAAGGTGATCCCGGTGCTGGGTCCGGCCAGCGTGCTGACGGCGCAGGCCATCGCCGCATCCGCGCTGCAAGGCGGTCACGACGCCTATTTCCGCATGCAGCGCGCCATCATGACGGATACCACGAAGCCCGACACTGCCCGCATCCGCCTGCTGGCGAAACAGGCCGGCCTCGACGCGGACCGTCTGGTGGCCGACATGGCCGGCCCCGCCGTCGCCGCCACCCTCCGCGCCAATTCGGAACTGGCCGAGGCCATCCATCTGGAAGGCACGCCCACCTTCGTCTTCGACGCCCGCTACGTCATCCCCGGCGCCGTCGATTACGACGGCCTGAAGGCCGCCGTGGACAAGACGCGGCACAACTGACCGCCTGCCCTCCGCTCCCTGCCGGCAGGGCCGCGCCATCCCCCGCTACCCGCCGTTCGTGCCCACCCGCGCGATCACGCTCTCGACCATGGCCGTACGCCGGCGATCGATCGTCCAGATATGGTCGGGATGCAGAACATCCCAGTCGAACGCCTGACCGTTCGTGGGCAAAGGCAGGGTATCGAGATGGACAAGACGCCCTCCCGCCTCGGGCAACGCCAGAACATAAAGTTCCGTCCGGTCGTGACCGGTCACATAAAGCCGGTCATCCGCTCCCCATCGTCCACCTGACGAACTGAAATGGCCGAACCGCTCCAGGACATCCTGCGGAAACAGCCATGCTTCCTGGCGGATGAACTGCGAATCCATCCGCACCAGAATGGTCGACCGATGGTCGCGCGGCGCCTCACCGCCCTCGCCGTCATAATTGGCGAAACAGGCCCACCAGCTTCCTCCGTGCCAATCGATCCAGGTCAGTGATCCCAGCCCTGGCCCGAAGCTGTGCGACCGCACATGCCGCAACGTACGCGCATCGAACCATTCGATGGAACTGGTCATCGGCGTGTTCGGATAGTTCGACATCGCGCAGACCAGTTCGCCCCCCATCACCTGGCAACTGTTGATATGGATATAAAGGGCAGGATCACCCTCCCACGATCCGACGCGCTGCCCCGTCGCACGGCTATATTGACCGATGCGCCGGTTCTGCACGGCGTAGAGAAAGGCGGCATCGTTGGCGACACCCTGCGTCGCCTCCGATGCCGGCACCACCCGGACGGTTTCAGGCACCGGGGCGACAGGCTCCGCCGCGACAGCCCGCGCCGCAGTCGCCACCGTACCCAAGGCCACGGCCACGATCCAGCAAGGTTTCCGGAACACCATGTCTATCCTCACATCTTGGGCTGAAACCGCACGCCGAACCAGAGGCTCCGCCCCGCCGGATGCATATCCTGGATCAGGTTCGCGCTCGGCCCCATCCGGGTCTGATACCCCTCATTGGTCAGGTTCTGTACCTGCCCTGTCACGGACATCCATTTATTGACCCGATAGCTCAACTGCATGTCGAGCTGCGCCCGCGGCTGCATCCACATATCGAGCCAGCTTGCCGAACCGGATGTATAATAAAGATATTTTCCAGTCATGTTATAAGCAAAGCGCGCTTCGAAATTCCGGTCCGAATACAGCAGCGATGCATTGTAGATATGGTTCGGCTGGTTCGCCAATCCGCCCATCCGCCGCTGCGATCCATCGCTCATCTGCTCCTCGAACCAGCCCTGCAGGAAGGTCGCATTAAAGGAAACACCGAAATTCTTCAGCACCCCTGGCAGAAACCCGAACTTCTCCCGCACCAGTTGCAGTTCCAACCCGCGCAATCCCGCACCCGAAGCATTGAGCGGCTGCGAAATAATGGCCTGTTCCGTAATCCCGTTCATCGTGGCCGTTCCGAGCGTACTGCGGGTATAGATCGCATCATGGATATCTTTGTAGAACAGCCCGACCGACACCATGGTATCGCGCCCCGGATACCATTCGTAGGCCAGGTCATAATTCCATGAATGCAAGGGCTTCAGGTTCGAATTGCCCTGTGAGATCGTATAGGTCCCATTGCTTTCCGAGGTCGTGGTGGCCCCGCCGATCTGGTTATAGTTCGGCCGCCCCATGGACTCCGTAAAATCAGCCCGGATCTTCATGCGCGGAGTAATCGTGAACGTCGTCAGGACCGAAGGCAGCAGATAATCATACTGCGCCGTGCGGGTCTGCGGCAGATATTGCGTCGTTCCCCCCGATGTCACGGCATTGATGTTGGAGACGTTCGTAAACGTATGATCCCAGCGAAAACCACCGTGAATCGCAAACCAGCTATTCTGCCATCCAGTCTGGAAATACAGCGCCGTAATCGATTCCATCAGGTGATAATAGGCTTCCTTGTTGGTCGCGGTCTCGTCCAGCTTGCGGAACAGTTCCGGATGATTGGTCAGGACGGCATGCGCCTTTACCGGATCGACATAATAATAGGTCAGTCCCGGCGCCGAAAATACCGAACCGGTCCTGGACGTGATGTAATTCTGCAGGTTTCCAATCTCCTGCGGGGCATCTCCCGCCATCGGTGCCCAGTCATTATAGGTTTCGGTATGCTGGACATTGGTCATGGTCTGCGTGGCACCCGCCCCCAGCCAGAACCCGCGCCCCAGATCCCAGTGCCAGTCACCGCGCAGAAACCGCAGCTTCGTCTGCAAGGAATATTGATAATCCCTGAAATAGCGCGGCCCATAATTGTTCAGATCGTTTGCCGCCGCCAGGTCATTGAGATAAATCGAAGGCACGCCACCCTTCACGGTATAACTGTACCCATAGGGAGCCGAATAGCTCGTCTTGTCTTCGGAATTCCCGGTGTTGCTGTATTTCATGCCGGTATTCCACTTGAACATCCAGTTCGACAAATGGTCCTGGGCTTCCGAGTCCGCCGCCACGAGGTCAAGCTTCATATGGTTGGTGATATCATAATGAAGATTGCCATTTACGAAGAACGTCTGATGCGTTTCCGGCTGAACGGAGTCGCCAAACTGATACTGCCCCTGCGTCAATGTGCCGGTATCGGGCGTCGCTCCGGCAATCCAGTTGCCTGAAGGCATCGAAAGCGCCTCATTGCGCACTTCCTGATCGACAGCGTGGAAATAGCCGCCAGACAATGCCATGGACAGGCGCGAGGTCGGCCTCCACTGCAATTTTCCATTCAGGCTGTAGCGCTTGTAGGCATCATCGAACGCATAATCCTGCACGCGAACCGGCACGGCCGCCGCGCCAGGGGCATGGGCGGCGGCATCGGTATTGATAGCGCTGCCCGAGGACACACCCGAAGCACCATAATACGCCCATCCATCGCCTGACGAATCCCCCGGCAGAATGGCATGCGCCGCCGAGTTGAGTTCCTGATAACTCCCGGCGAGAACCAGACCGAACTCGCGATTCTTGCCGAATACGCGGGTGATGGTTCCATCTACACGCCAATTCTCACGGCGGGGCTCCACGACGGTGCCAGACTGGTTGTTCCAGCCTCCAAGCAACTGCACGTCGGCGGAATTCCCATACTCGTAAGCACTTTTCGAGAGCATGTGGACCTGACCACCCAGGCCCTGCGGATCGTTATAGGCATCGACGGTCTTGAGAACCTGCAATTCACCGACCAGGGAGGACGGAACCAGATCCAGCCGCATGCCGCGCTGCGGTGACGTGACATTGTCAGCCGACGCCAGTTGCGCCCCATCCAGCGTGATCAGATTATAGGAATTATCCAATCCGCGAATGGTCACGTTCTCCATCTGGTTGTCGGAGCGACCGTCATTCTGGCTCGGCAGGGTCGAAATACCCACCATCCGCCGTGCCGCCTCGACAATCGTCAGGTCCGGCGCGGAGCGGATCTGCTGGGCGCTCAACGTATCGAATATCTGGTCGCTCGTCCGCTTGGTCAGCGTATTGTCATGGGTCGCCGAAACGACGATCCGCTCGCCATCGGGTTTTACCGGCTCCGCACGATGCGTCGCCCCCAGTATCAGAACGGAATCATGCTGCGACTGCACGACAAGCCCTGTGCCCGCCAGAAGATGCGCCAGCGCCTGCTCGGCGCTCATCACCCCATGCACGGCGTGTGCCTGTATCGTCCGGGCCGTTTTATCCCGCAGCATGACCTGCATGTCCGCCTGCCGCCCGTAGATAACGGCGGCACGGGAGACGGGCATGGCGTCGATATCGAACCGACGCGCCTGGGCACGGGCAGAGGCAAGCGAAAGGCCGAGCGTCAGGCCGGTGGTCGTCAGAAGAATTGCAGCGAAACGGGCATGCGGGAACGATGAATGCGACACGGTTTTTCATATCCATCAATGATACGTTCCCCTACTTGATCCCGGAGAGCGCAAAACCCTCCTCCTCAAACTCCCTTATTTTTATTAAGCTTTTCTGACAGAAAATATTCAGGCCACAAAAGGCGGCAAGTCCGCGTCAGCGCAGTTCCAGTCCACGCCCAGACGTCACCAGCCTGACATGGAACATGCGGCAAAGGCTGCGGGCGAACGTCTCAGGCTCGGTCAGCGAAAAAATCCCGTCAATCCGCTGACGCAAGAGCACCGCGTCGGAAGAGAATATTTTTCTATCGTTATAGAAATTGATGTTTCTGAGCGCCTCGCCGACCGAAGTGGCCCGCAATTCCAGCCGCCCATGGCTCCAGGCAGAGACATACTCCAGGTCATCCGCGCTCAGGCTCCCCTCCTCCCACCTGCCGGAAGGCGTCAGCCGGACCCATTGCCCCCGGCGCAGCATATGCCCAGGCCGCCCGGCACCACGCCGCAGTCGGGCGTCTCCATCCAGCAACAGTGCGCTTTCCCCCTCGGGGTCACATCGCATCACGAGCGATGCCGCCACGGTATCAAGCTCCACGCTCCCAGCCCGTATCGAGATCGGCCCTTGCCGCCAGTCTACCCTGACACGCCCTGCCAGGAGATCGGCATAGATCCGGGCCCCTCGCTTCAGGCAAAGAATCTGCGAGGTACGATCAAGGCGAAAATCCCCACCGGTCAGTCGAACAGGCTTCGGCAATTCCGAACCCGAACGAAAAAATCGCACCGGCTCACACGCCGCTCCGGGCTCAGCCGTCGCACCCAGCGTCACGCCGACCAGCAGCGAAGCCGCAACCGATCCCACCATCCGGCGCCGTCCCACGAAACCGGGCGCCACAGGTTCCTCCGCCGGCACCGTCCCGTCGGGAACCCGAAAAGCCGCAACGCGATCGGCCGAACGCCACAGCGCCTTCGCCCGCAGGAAGGCCCCCTGATGCCGGCTATCCGCCGTCAGCCATGCATCCAGTTCCCGAGCCACCTCGGGCGCAAGCGCGCCACGATCCAGCCGAATGACCCAGGCGAATGCCGCCTCATCGACCGGATGCACGCATTTCTCAGCATTTCCCGGCATCGCGTCGTCGTGTTGCGCGAACATCCCCGCCATCAGCAGGCCGTTCGCCGGGGCCAGGCTCGCTGAACATGCCATTGAGCGCACGCAATGCCCTGGCCAATTGTTTTTCGACCACGCTTTCCGACACGCCCATGCGCTGCGCAACCTCGCGCTGCGATAATCCGTCGAGTTTTCTGTGCAGGAGAATATGGCGACAACGCTGCGGTAGCTCCTCGATGAACGTATAGAGACGGGCAAGCTCCTGCCGGGCGCCGAGCGCCCGCTCGGCATCCGCCCCGTCATCCACGATGCTTTGCGCGTCGAAATCCGTCAGCGCCGTGATGGAAATAATGCGTGAGCGCCGATAGTGGCGCAGCACCACGCTACGGGCGACCGTAAACAGGTAGGCGCGCGGATTGCGGATACCGGCGATATCGGCCGTAATCATCGCCGCGTAGCTGTCCTGGACGATATCGTCGATATCGATATCCCGAAACCGGCGCAGCCATGTCCGCAAGGCTGCTTCATGCGGCAGAACCTGACTGGCAACCCAGGAGATTCGCTCGTCATCCGAAGGCAGCATCCCGGTCCCCGCACGAAGGAATCCATATTCCCCGTCCCGGCGACCAGATCCCGGACGTCCAGGAAACAGCACGGAAACTGTGGAAAGGTGTTGGCGGAAACTAGAGCAAAGTTCGCAAGACTGATGTTGAAATTATGATGACAATCGAATCTGGCAGAAGAAAGAATAATTCGGTGCCTGACCAGGGACGCACACAGGCGGCAATCCGTCCCGCATCCTAGATCAGGCTCCTGACAGACCTTTCAAGACCGGTCATAAACGGCGCGGGCCGCCTCGATCGCCGCCCCCGCCGGCGGCACATACCCCTCTGCACGCAGCACGGCGTCCAGCGCGCCAAGCGTGATCAGCACCTTGTGCCGCATCGCATTGTAGCCCATCGCCCCGATCCGCCAGATCTTCCCCGCCAGCGGCCCGAACGCGGTGCCGATCTCGATCTCGAACTCCCCGCGCATCCGCGCCCGCACCCGCTCGCCATCCACGCCATCGGGAATATACACCCCCGTCACGTTGGTCATGCGGTAGGCATCCTGCCCATACAGCGTCAGCCCCATCGCCCGCAGCCCCGCACTCATCGCCGCGCCCGCCGCCCGATGCCGCGCGAAACGCGCCTCCAGCCCTTCTTCCACCATCACCCGCGCCGCCTCGCGCGCCGCATACAGCATGCTGGTCGCCTCGGTATGGTGGTTCAGCCGCTTCTCCGACCAGTAGTCCATGATCATCGCCAGATCGAAGTAATTCGACCGGATCAGCGCCCCCGGCCCCTCGTCCAGGTCCGCCCCGCGTATCCCCGCCTCCACATGCCGCCTCTTCATGATATGCGCCGCCGCCCGGTCGGAAATCGTGATCGGCGAAGACCCCGGCGGCCCGCCCAGGCATTTCTGCAGGCCACCCGTCACCACATCCACGCCCCACGCATCCGTCGCAACCGCCATCCCGCCCAGCGTCGCCGTGGCATCGACATAGGACAGCACACCATGCCGCCGGCACAGCGCACCCACACCGTCCAGCGGCTGGGCCATCGTCGTCGAGGTATCGCCATGGATCGCCGCCAGCACCTGCGGCCGATGCTCCACAATCGCCGCCTCGATCTGCTCCAGGCTCGCCACCTCGCCCCACGGAATATCCAGCGTGCGGATCTCCGCCCCGATCCGCTGCCCGATCTCCGACAGCAGCAGCCCGAACCGCCCCGCCTGGATCACCAGCAGCCGCGCCCCCGGCTCGACCAGCGACACCAGGGCCGCCTCGATCCCAGCCCGCGCCGTGCCGTCCACCAGAAACGTCCAACGGTTCTCCGTCATTAACACGCGGCGATACAGCGCCATCGTCTCGTTCATGTACCCCGTCATCTCCGGGTCGAACTGCCCCAGCATGTCCGCCGACATCGCACGCAGCACCCGCGGATGCACATTCACCGGGCCAGGCCCCATCAAAAGCCGATGCGGCGGGTCAATCTGTCCGAACATCCTGGCTCTCCTTTTTCCTCAGCCCAATCCCGGCCTCTCGCCGTGCATGCACGCGGCAAGAAATAATCCGAATCCCGTACAATCTTGTATACAAGACAACCCGAAACACAATCGGAATCGTCCGTCAGCTTACGTGCCCGATCCCTGCAACGCGGCTTTCAGATGGTCCAACCGGCTCGCCGCGCTGCGATAGTTCAGCGCCTTTTCGACATGCCGGAGATGGACATCCATCAGGCGCGCGGCCTCGGTGGAGTTCCCCTTTTCCAGCGCGTCGATAATCTCCCCATGCTCGCCGCAGGATTCGTGCGCGTCGTGTGATGACTGATACAGGGCGGCGATCAGCACCGTGCGCGTCGTAAGGTCCTGCAGCAGCGACGCCAGGACCGGATTGCCCAGCGTCTCGGCCAGGCAGACGTGAAAATGCCCCAGAAGATAACTGCGCTCCGCCCGGTCGCCGCTGGCAATCGCTTTCTGCTCAGCCCGCACATGGTCGCGCAATGCCCTGATCATCCCCGGACTGGCCCGGTCCAGCGTCACCAGCATGCCGACCTCCAGGGCCCGCCGCGCATCGATGGTATGCCGCGCCTCCTCGACGGAAGGCTCGATGACGAACCAGCCCCGCCGCGAGGAAACTTCCACGATCCCCCGCGCCTGAAGGCGCATCATCGCCTCGCGAACGAGCGTGCGCGACACGCCGAAAATCTCCGACAGCTCCTTCTCGCCCAGACGTTCGCCCGGCGCGATACGCCCGGAGAGCGCCGCATGGATAATGCGATCCTCGATCAGGTGCGGGTTCTTGTGTGCATCTTTTTCGGCTTCATCTCGCATACAAGAAGTATGCGCAGACCGATGCGGTTCGGCAATCGTCATCATGTCGGGGCACGGCAGACAGCCTCTACCTCACGCTACCCGGCGTCGATGATTTTTTATTCAATTGCCCATCGAAATGAATGATGTTTGTGCAAAAAAAATAGCCGCCCATATACACCCAGTCGAAAAACCATTTTTATACATTTAAATCAATTAGTTAATTCATTTCGTAAATTTTCTGTCACATTTGAATTCCGGCGCATTTTTCGAAAGCGTTTCGTTCCGGATTGTTTTAAATCTTGTATGCAACATTCCTTCTCAGAAATTCTTCGATTTGTAGACCAGCCTAAAACATCATTTCATATATGAAATCATAGACACCACGCCGACCAGCCCTCGCGCCAACACCGACTCAGCAGGGTCCGACCAGACCAGACAAGGAAGACAGACATGCTCATCCCGTGCCGCGCCGAGCTTTCATTCCGGAAGCAGGCCATCATGACCAGTGTCCTGGCAGGCGTTATCCTGCCGCTGCCGGCCTTGGCCGACACGACCGGACAGACCGCGCCCGCCGGCTTACCGGCACGCACCGCGCCAGCACACGCCACAACCCCCGCATCGACCGAAGCCGTCATGGTTTCCGCACGCAGGGGCGCGAGCGGGGCCGGCCAGCACAATGCCCATTCGGAAACGCTGATTTCCCGTCAGGAACTGACCAACCGCAACATCCGCGTCATGACCGACATCCAGCGCGTGGCACCCAACCTCACCATCCAGCCGTCCTTCGGCTCAGGCGCCCTCAACTTCACCCTGCGCGGCGTCGGCCTCATGGACTTCACGCAGAACAACACGCCTTCGACCATGCCGTATCTCGACGGCGTGGCGCTGCCGGTCTCGATCATGACGACGGGCATGATGTTCGACCTCGACGACATCTCCATCGCCGCCGGCCCCTCGGGCTACACCCACGGCCAGGCCACCACGGGCGGCGAAATCGACTTCCACACCGCCGACCCGACGCGCCAGTTCCACGCCGGCATCACCGAAGACATCGCCAGCTACGGTCGCAACCGCGTCGAAGGCTACGTTTCCGGCCCGATCTCCCGCTCCGTGTCGTTCCGTATCGCCGGCCAGTCCATGACCGGCGGCGGCTACCAGCACAACGCGGCCGGCCAGGGTTTCGGCAACGCCAATCTCGGCGCCCTGCGCGCCAAGCTGAAATGGGATATCGACGACACGTCGAACCTGATCATCGGCGGCCACTGGACGACGGACCAGTCGGAATATGCCTCCGGCCACAATCTCTACAATTCCTACAACGTCCCGGTCACGCAGGACATCTACCAGACCGAATGGGGCCTGGACCCGCGCTTCGCCAAGATCATCGGCGTCGACGGCAGCAACACCAAGCCGCGCGAAGACAACATCTTCTGGGGCGCGAACGTACGCTACACGAAGAATTTCTCCTGGGGCCGCCTGTCGACCATCAGCGCCTATGAGATGGCAGACGAGCACGAACTGACCAACCAGACCAATTCGGTCCTGTCCTACGGCAACATGTTCCGCAACAACCAGACGAACGTGTTCTCGCAGGAAGTCAAACTGGAATCGATCGATCCCAACGCCCGCTTCCATTGGGAAGCCGGCATGTATTACAGCCGCTCGCGCATGGCGCAGAATTTCTGGTACGATTCTTCCGACCGCCCCGGCACCACCCCGCTGAACGAGACGCGCTACAGGCAGAATCAGCAGAATTTCAACCAGTATGTGCAGCTTTCCTACCGCATCCTGCCCAAACTGCGCCTGATCGGCGCGATCCTGCACGAATCAGACGACCGGCAGATGCTCAACGTCACCAGCACGAACTACAATCTCAACACAGGTGCCATCGAGGGCAAGACCAATTTCGGCAACAGCGGCGCACTGAGCAACCAGTTCGGCGGCCGCGTCGGCGCGCAATACCAGTTCACCCGCAACATCATGGGCTATGTCATGTTCAGCCGCGGCTTCAAGCCGGGCGGCTTCTCGGCCAACATCACACAGCAGGCCGCCCAGCTCCGCCCCTTCAAGCCCGAACAGATCCTGACCTATGAAGGCGGGTTCAAGGCCATGCTGTTCGACCGCCGCCTGCGCCTCAATGCCGCCGGGTTCTATTACGACTACCGCGACCAGCAGCTTCTGGGCACGGTCCTGGTCCCGCCCTACGGCGTGCTGGGCGGCTATGTGAACGCCCCGCGCTCCTACATCTACGGCGCGGAGTTCGACGCCGAGGCCCACCCGTTCCGCGGCATGGTCCTGACGCAGAATTTCGGCTACCAGAACGGCGTCTACACACAGTTCCAAAGCCTCAACCGCTCGGCCACCACGGCCAATTTCGCCGCCACCGGCGTCTGGCAGGCCATCAACACCAATTATAACAACGTCAATATGGGCCTGGCCAACCTCACCCTGTCGGGTGCCGCCACCTACACATGGAACGTCTTCCGCGACTACCGGATGACGTTCGACGTCGATTATTCCTATCGCGGCCGCCAGACCCAACCGCAATATATCGGCCAGACCGGCATCTATCGTTCGCCGGCTTATTTCCTGGTCAACTCGTTCCTGACCTTCGCGGCGCCGAAGCAGCATTGGTCGGTCACCGTCTACGGCCAGAACCTGGCCGACCGCCGCTACTGGCTGTCGGCCGGCACCCAGGCCACCTTCTACGGCGTCATCCCCGGCATGCCGCGCTTCGTCGGCGCGCGCATCAACTACACCTACTAAGCCGGCCCGAAACGCCTCCCCGTCACCAGCAAGGACCCCCACCGGATGAACGAGACGACCCTCCCCGCGACACAGGCCGGACCCACCGCGCGCCCCGGCATGTTCCTCCAGGTCGTCATCGCCACCCTGCTGGGCCTGGCACTGGGCGTCTTCGCGCCGGGCCTCGCCGCGCAGACACGCTGGGCCAGCGATCTGTTCCTGCACCTGATCGTCATGGCGGTGGGGCCATTGCTGTTCTGCATCGTGGTCACCGGCATCGTCGGCGCCGGCTCCCTGCGCACGGTGGGGCGGCTGGGCGCCAAGGCGCTGCTTTATTTCGAGGCCATGACCACACTGGTCCTCCTCGTCGCGGTCGGCATCGCGATGCTTCTCCAACCCGGCCGCGGCATCGTCTTCACCCCCACGGCCGACGATACCCGCGTCATCTCGTCCTACGCCCACAACGCCCATGTCATGCACGAAGGCGGCGTCACGGAATTTCTGCTGGGGCTGATCCCCCACACGCCCGCCGACGCCTTCGCGCAGGGCAACGTGCTCCAGATCCTCTTCTTCGCCATCCTGTTCGGCTGCTGCCTCAGCCAGATCGGCGAAGCCGGCACGCCGATCGTCCGCCTGATCGACGCCCTGTCCGCCCTGTTCTCGCGCATGATGCGCTTCATCATCGCGCTGGCACCGCTCGGCGTGTTCGGTGCCATGGCCACCACGACCGCGCGCTACGGCCTGGGCGCGATCGGGCATCTGGCAGCCTTCGTCGTCCTGTATTTCGTGGTCATCACCCTGTTCGTCATCGGCGGACTGGGTCTCTGCCTGCGCCTCTCAGGCGTCAGCCCAATCCGGTTCTTCCGGTTTTTCCGCACCGAATTCGCCATCACCTTCGCCACCACGGCGTCCGACGCGGTACTGCCCAGCATCATGGCCAAGCTGGAACAACTCGGCGTGGACCGCCAGGTCGTCGGGCTGGTGGTCCCGGCCGGCTATTCCTTCAACCTCGACGCCCTGTCGATCTATCTGGGCCTCGCCGTCATCTTCCTCGCCCAGGCCACAGGCACGGTCCTGAGCGCGTGGCAGATCATGATCATGCTCGCAACGGCCTTGGTCACCTCCAAAGGCGCCCACGGCGTCCCCGGCATCGCCATCGTGGTGCTGGCCGCCACGCTCTCCGCCATTCCATCGATCCCCGTCGCCAGCCTGGTGATGCTTCTGGCAGTGGACTGGTTCGTCGGCATCGCCCGCGCGGTCGGTAACCTGGCCGGCAACTGCGTAGCCCCAGTGGTGATCGGCGCCTGGGAAGGCAAGCTGGACCGCAAACGCGCCGCCGAAATCCTGGGCCAGGCATGACCGACACCATTTTCGTGGATGCCGAAACACTGGCATCCCGCGTCACCGCCGCCTTACTAGCCGCCGGCGCGTCGCCCGAATCCACTGCCGCCACGACCGAGGCACTGATGCACGCCTCACGAACCGGCATCGACAGCCACGGGGTCCGACTGGCCGCGCATTACGCCGCCATGCTGCGCTCCGGCCGCCTGAACCGTACACCGAACCTGACGTTCCGCCGCACCGCACCGGCCACCGCCATGCTGGATGCCGATGACGGACTGGGCCATTACGCCTGCGCCCGCGCCATGGATCTGGCCGTCGAAATCGCGGCGGAAACCGGGGTCGGCGCGGTCGGCATCGTCCGCTCGTCGCATTGCGGGGCCGCCGGCGCCTACGCCCTGAAGGCAGCCGAAGCGGGGATGATCGGCATCGTCACCAGCAATTCCGACGCTAACGTCACGCTTTTCGGCGGCACGCTGCCCTTCCATGGCACCAACCCGATCGCCATGGCCGCCCCCGTCACCGGCCAGTTACCCTGGCTGCTCGACATCGCAACGTCGTCGATCCCCTTCAACCGGGTCCGGCTCTACCGGTCACTGAACCGCCCCCTCCCCAACGGGGTCGCGGCCGACTCAGAGGGCCATGAAACCACCAATCCCCACGCAGCACACATGCTGCTGCCACTCGGCGGCCCGGATTACGGCTTCAAGGGCGCGGCACTGGCCGGAATGGTCACGATCCTCTCGGCCGTCCTGACCGGCGCCACGACCGACGCGGACATGATTCCGATGACGGAGACTGGTGACCGGACAACGCCCCGCAACGTCGGACAGTTCTGCCTTGCGATCGACCCTGCGCGCTTCGTCGGTCGCACGGCCTACGACCAGGCAATCGCCAGCTACCTGGACCAGCTTCGCGCCGTCCCGGCCACCGAGGCCGATCACCCCGTCATGGCACCGGGCGACCGCGAATGGCAGACCGCCCGCCACCGCGCCACGCACGGCATCCCGATAGACCCCGATACGCGGCGCTTCCTCGGCCTCTGACCCGTCAGGGCCGGAACCGGGAAAGAACGATCAGGCCGCCGCGTCCTCGTGGCGGGCATTGATCCGCAGCAGAACCCCGAGCGCCGAGACCATCTCGTCCATCATCTCATCCGTATGGTGCGGCCCCGGCGTCAGCCGCAACCGCTCGGTCCCGCGCGGAACGGTGGGATAATTGATCGGCGTGGCGTAAAGCCCGAAATCCGCCAGCAGGCGTCGGCTGATCTCGTTGCAACGATCGGCATCCCCCACCGGGATCGGCACGATATGGCTCGGCGTGGGCATGAACGGAATGCCCGCCGCGCTCAGCTTGGCGCGGAAGGTCGCCACGCGCTCGAACATCTTCTCACGGCGCCAGCCCTCGCGCCGCACCATGCGCACGCTGGCCAGGGCGGCCGCCACCACCGACGGCGGCAACGCGGTGGTGAAGATAAAGCCCGACGCGGCGCAACGCAGATAATCGATCAGCTCCGCCGACCCGGTCACGTAGCCACCATGGACGCCGAACCCCTTGGCCAGCGTGCCCTCGATGATGTCCACCTGATCGGCCACGCCATCACGCTCGGCCACGCCGCCACCCTGCGAGCCGTAAAGCCCCACGGCATGCACCTCGTCCAGATAGGTGATCGCGCCATATTTGCGCGCCAGCGCACAGGTGGCACCGATATCCGAGACGTCGCCATCCATCGAATACACGCTCTCGAACGCCACCAGCTTGGGCGCATCCTTGGGCGCGGCGGCCAGCTTGGCCTCCAGATCCGCCAGATCGTTATGTTCGTAGATAACGCAGGTCGCCCCTCGCGCGCCCTTGATGCCGGCGATCATCGAGGCATGATTCTGCCGGTCGGAAAAACAGATCCACCCCGGCATGCTGGTCAGGATCGTCTGCAGGCTGGCCTGGTTCGACACATAACCGGAGACGAACAGCAGCCCGGCCTCCTTGCCATGCAGGTCGGCCAGTTCGGCCTCCAGCGCGGCATGCAGCGGACTGGTGCCGGCGATGTTGCGGGTGCCGCCGGCTCCGGCCCCATGCTCGCGGATCGCGGCGATCGCAGCCTCGGCCACCGCCGGCTCCACGCCCATGCCCAGATAATCGTTGGCCGACCACACCACCACCTCGCGCCCCACGGGCGGCTCGGCGGCGGGAACGGTCACATGGTCATAGACGGGATAGCGGTCCGCCTGGCGCGCCAGCGGCGTAAAGCGGCGATATCGTCCCTGTTCGCGGATACCGTCGAGAGATTCCCGGCAGAAACGGTAGAAAGGATGCCGACCCGCGTCGATACTGGGCACTCTGTCATTCTCCTGCGACGCCGCTGCGGGCTCACAGGTCCGCACGGCCGTCATCACCAAGGTCGATCCGCCGATATGGCCGCGGATCACAATCCCGTTTTATCGCACATACACCCGGACAGCGCCGGTGGTCATCGACGAATCCGACATGGCGGCCATTTCCACCTGTTCCGGCCGCGCGCCGGCAGCAACGATGGCCGCCGCCACGGCCTGGCCGTATGTGGCCGTGGCCTGCCGCATGGCCAGGGCCTCCTGCTCCGGCGTCGGACCGGCCGGCACCATGACCCGCACTGTGAACAGCACGTTCGGCTTGCGCGCCAGTGCCCGCGTCACGGCCCCTTGCAGCGCCGGGCGCCATTCACCCTCCGGCGTACCGGCACGGATATCCACCAGCGGCGGCACCGGGCGCGGCGCGGGTGGCGCGGGCGGATAATGCGGCACAGGCGGCCGGCTGGCGCGCGGATCGAAGGTCCGCTGATCCACCAGGTGGCAGCCGGCAAGCCCGGTCACGCACAGGGCGGACACGGCCATCAGGGTCGAGGCGAAACGAAGACGATGCAGCATGGGCCGCCACGGTTACAGCATCCACGATACGGAGCAAGAGTCTTGCCGCCGGAAACCCCCTCGGGACAACCCAGCCGACAGCCTTCTCGACCGTATCGTGCTTGCGAAGCCTCCTGCACGATCCTATAGCCGACAACGACAGTTTCGCCGCCAGCCGGCCCGAACGGCCGGCCTTCAGGACGCCTTGCCCCATGCTCCGCGCGCAGACCCACACCGCCCAAGAGCTGGACGCGCCGCCCGCCGACGCCCCGGCCGAGCCGGCGACGCGCGAGACGATTCATGCCCTGCGCGATGCAGTCCGCACATTCATCGGTGCCCGTCTGGACGACCCTGCCGAAGCGGCGCAGGCCGGGGCAATGGCGGTGCCCGCCTGCATATTATGGAACCAGTTCCTGCGCTTCGACCCCGCCAGCCCCGACTGGCCCGACCGCGACCGGTTCGTCGTCTCGTCCACCCGGCACCGGCCGCTGCTGGATGCCCTGATGCGCCTGGCCGGCCAGACGGTCGCGCCCGACCCCGCGCCGGTCGAATACGGCGCCCACCCGGCGGTGGAAATGGCTTTCGGCCCCAGCGGACAGGGGCTGGGCGCCGCCATCGGCATGGCGCTGGCCGAGCGGCAGCTTGCGGCCCGTTTCGGCCGCTCGATCGTCAATCACCGCATCTGGGCCCTGTCCTGCGGCACCGAACTGGCCACCGGCGTGGCGATGGAGGCCGCCTCCCTGGCCGCCCGGATGCGGCTCGACCGCCTCACCGTCCTGTTCGAAATCGCCCCCCATGAGGAAGATGAGGCCGAAGACACCCTTGCCCGCTACGCCGCGACCGGATGGATGGTCCGCAAGGTCGCCGCAGACGACCACGACGCCGTACAGGCCGCCCTTTCAGCGGCGATCCGCTCGCGCAAGCCCTCGGTCCTCGCCTGTTCCGCCCCCCCCCGCACCACGCCGATCGGCACCGCCGCCGGGCCGGTACCCGATCATTCCACGCTGCTGTGGGCCCGTGCGGCCCGCCGTGGCGCATCGGCCCGGCGATCCTGGCTCCGCCGGCTGGTCAAGCACCGGCAGCGCGCGGAATTCGAACGCACGGCTGCCCGCCGCCTCCCCACCTTCTGGCGCGAGGACTGGCTGCGCGCATGGCACAGTTCCACCCTGCCCGCGATCCTGCCCGATTCCGGCCACGACACCACATTGAGCTACGGGCGCCAGGGGCTGGACATCCTGCGCGATCTGGTGCCGGAAATGCTCTGCCTGTCCTCCCGCCGTGGCCGCGAACGCACCGAGGCGATGCCGGTCGACCAGGCCCTGCCCGATTGCGGCACCCTGGTCCACGGACTGGCCGCCCTGCTGAACGGAATCGCGGTGCATGGCGGGCTGGTGCCCTGCGGGGCGATCACCTTCGTCGCCATCGACCGCATGCGCCCGGCACTGCGTTTCGCGGCAATGATGCGCCAGCAGGTGATCTACCTGCTGACCGACGACGGGCTGGCCCTCAGCGAAGACGGGGCCGGCTGGCTGCCGGTGGAGCAGTTGGCCAGCCTGCGCGCCATGCCCAACGTCCTGGTCTTCCGCCCCGCCGACCGGCGGGAGACGATGGAATGCTGGGAGCTGGCGCTGCGCCGGGCCGACGGCCCCAGCCTGATCACCCTGTCGCCGATGGCCACGGATGCCAATGCCCCGCCCGATTTCCGCCAGCGCCGTCCGCGCGACGGCAGCGCCCACGGCGGCTATGTGGTGGAGGAGGCCCGCGGCCCCCGCCAGGTCACGCTGATCGCCACCGGCAGCGAGATGGTCATCGCCCGGCAGGCCCTGCACCAGTTGGTGCGCGACGGCATCAGCGCGGCCCTGGTTTCGCTTCCCTGCTGGGAACTGTTCGCCCGGCAGGATGCCGCCTACCGCGAACAGGTGCTGGGCAATGCCCCACGCATCGGCATCGAGGCCGCGTCGGGATTCGGGTGGGATCGCTGGCTCGGCCCGCACGGCGCCTTCATCGGCATGGAAGATTTCGGCGAGGCCGCGCCCTCGGGCGAACTGTATCGCCGGCTGGGCATTACAGCCGAGAGGATACACGAAACGGCGCTCCGCCTGGTCAGCGAGACGGGACGTGACTTTCAGTCGCCTTCGGGGCAGAAAGCGGATGGCTACCGCGCACGGTCCGCTGCGGGTGGCAACACATAGCCGGGGCCGGTTTTCCGGCCGGAACGGCTGAATATTCGGGAGAGAAATAGAATGGCTGTCAAAGTCGCAATCAATGGCTTCGGGCGTATCGGTCGCCTGGTTCTCCGCGGAATCATCGAAAGCGGCCGTACCGATGTCGTGCCGGTGGCGATCAACGACCTGGGCAGCGTCGCCGACAACGCCCACCTGCTGACCTATGACAGCATTCACGGCCGCTTCCCCGGCGAAGTCCGGGTCGAAGGCAACAACATCATCATCACGGCCAACGGCCGCACCTACGCGCCCATCGCCGTCTCGGCCGAAGCCAACCCGACCAAGGTGCCGTTCGAAGGCGTGGACGTGGCCATGGAATGCACAGGCCGCTTCACCAACAAGGAAAAGGCCGCCCACCTGATCGAGGCCGGCGCGCGCAAGGTCATCATCTCCGCTCCCGCCAGCCATGTCGATGCCACCATCGTCTACGGCGTGAACCAGAACACGCTGACCAGCGACATGACGGTGATCTCCAACGCCTCCTGCACCACCAACTGCCTGGCCCCGGTCGCCAAGGTGCTGGACGAGGCGTTCGGCATCGAATGCGGCTACATGGTCACCATCCATTCCTACACCGGCGACCAGCGCACGGTGGACACGCTGCACAGCGACCCGCGCCGCGCCCGCGCGGCGGCGATGAACATCATCCCGACCTCCACCGGCGCCGCCCGCGCGGTCGGCCTGGTGCTGCCGCACCTCAAGGGCAAGCTGGACGGCACCGCCATCCGCGTCCCCACCCCCAACGTCTCGCTGGTCTCGCTCGATTTCGTGCCGACCCGCACCCCGGCCTCGGTCGAGGCGATCAACGAAGTGATGTTGAAGGCGGCATCGGAAGGCCCGCTGAAGGGCATCCTCGCCTACAATACCGCCCCTCTGGTCTCGTCCGATTTCAACCACTCCATCGCCTCCTCCACCTTCGACGCCACCGAAACGGCGCTGATCGACGGCGGCCGACTGGTGCGCATCTGCAGCTGGTACGACAACGAGTGGGGCTTCTCGAACCGCATGTCCGACACGGCCGCGGTCTTCGGCGCGCTCTGATGGCCACGCTGTCCTTCAAGACGCTGGACGCCTTGCAGCCCAAAGGGCGCAAGGTGCTTCTGCGCGCCGATCTGAACGTCCCGGTGCGGGACGGCCAGATCACCGACCTCACCCGCATCGAGCGCCTGGCCCCCACCATCCGCGAACTCGCCGACAAGGGCGCGCGGGTGATCGTGGTCAGCCATTTCGACCGTCCCAAGGGCCAGCGCGTGCCCGCCATGTCGCTGGAACCGATGGCGGCAGCCCTGGGCAAGACCCTGGGCCGTCCGGTGCGCTTCGCCGAGGATTGCATCGGCCCGGTGGCCGAGCAGGCCGTCGCCGCGATGCAGGACGGCGACGTGCTGGTGCTGGAAAACACGCGCTTCCACGCGGGCGAGGAAAAGAACGACCCTGACCTGTCGAAGGCACTTGCCGCGCTGGCGGACGATTACGTCAATGACGCCTTCTCCGCCGCCCACCGCGCCCACGCCTCGACCGAAGGCGTGGCCCGCTTCCTGCCGTCCTTCGCCGGCCGGCTGATGGAAGCGGAACTCAACGCCCTGAACATCGCGCTCGAAAATCCGGCCCGTCCGGTCGGTGCGATCGTCGGCGGCGCCAAGATCTCGACCAAGCTGGACCTGATCGGCAACCTGCTGGACAAGGTGGACGTCCTGATCATCGGCGGCGCCATGGCCAACACGTTCCTGGCCGCCAAGGGCGTCGCCGTCGGCAAGTCGCTGCAGGAAGCCGACATGCACGACACGGCCCGCGCCATCATGGAAAAGGCCGCGAGCAAGGGCTGCGAGATCATCCTGCCCGTCGATGCGGTCACGGCCACCGAATTCCGCGCCGACCCGCCGACGAAGACGGTGCCGGTGGACGCGGTTCCCGCCGATGCGATGATCCTGGACGCCGGCCCGGAAACGGTCCGCCTGCTCACGGAAAAAATCGTCGGGCTGAAGACGCTGGTGTGGAACGGCCCGCTGGGCGCGTTCGAACTCCACCCGTTCGACAACGCCACCAACCTGCTGGCCGCCGAAGTCGCCCGCCGCACGCAGGCTGGCCAACTGACCAGCGTGGCAGGTGGCGGCGACACGGTCTCGGCCCTGCGCCATGCCGGCGTGGCGGACGAAATGTCCTACACCTCGACCGCCGGCGGCGCGTTCCTGGAATGGCTGGAAGGCAAGACCCTCCCCGGCATCCAGGCCCTCAGCGAACTGTCAGAGCGGATTCTCCCGCTCTGACGGCACGGAGGCGATCCGGCTTCAGGCCGGGTCGCCCTCGCCTTCCTTCGGCTCCTCGCCTTCCGGCGACGACAGCCTGATCGACGGCCCGACCAGGCCATTGGCAAACGCCTCGGCCGAAAACGGCCGCAGATCCTCGGCCTGCTCGCCCACACCCACCGCATGCACCGGCAGGCCGAACGTATCGGCCAGCGCCACCACAATGCCGCCGCGCGCCGAACCATCCAGCTTGGTTACGATCAGCCCGGTGACGTTCACCAGTTCCTTGAACACCCGCACCTGCTCGATCGCGTTCTGCCCGGTGGTCGCATCCAGCACCAGCAGCACCGAATGCGGCGCGGTCTCGTCGAACTTGCGCATCACGCGGATGATCTTGGCCAGTTCCTCCATCAGCGCGCCCTTGTTGTGCAGGCGTCCGGCGGTATCGATCAGCAGCAGATCCGCGCCTTCGGCCCGCGCGCGCTTCAGCGCGTCGAACGCCAGCCCGGCGGCATCCGCATTCGGCGGCCCGGCAATCACCGGCGCCCCGACCCTCTGCCCCCAGACCTGAAGCTGTTCGACGGCGGCGGCGCGGAACGTATCCCCCGCCACCATCATCACCTTCAGCCCCTGCTCGCCATAAAAGCGCGCCATCTTGCCGATGGTGGTGGTCTTGCCGTTGCCATTCACGCCGACCACCAGCGCCACATGCGGCTTCAGGTTCGGATCGGGCACGAACGGCACCGCCACAGGCTCCAGCACCTGGGCAATTTCCGTCGCCAGCGCGGTGCGGATTTCCTCGTCCGTCACCTCGGTGCCGAAACGCGAACTGCGGAAGGATTCGATCACCCGTGCCGCCACATTGGGGCCGAGGTCGGCTGCAATCAGCAGATCCTCCAGTTGCTCCAGAGCGGCGTCGTCCAGCTTGCGGCGCGTAAAGACCGCGGCGATCCCGCCGCCCAGTTTCTGGGTCGATCGGGACAGGCCCGCCTTCAGGCGGGAAAAGAAGCCAAGTGCCATGTCAGAGGATTTCCGCCACCAGACCGTTTTCGTCAACCGCCGTCGCCCGCACGGCCACGATGCGCCCGGCTTCGGCCGCACCCTCCGCCAGGCGAACCGGCGCGAATTCCTCGGAATGCCCGCTGGTCGCGGTTTCCAGCAGCACGTTCAGCGTCCGCCCCAGCAACCTTGCATGATAGGCCCGCGCCGCGTCCTGCCCCGCCGCCCGCAGCCGCGCCGCGCGCTCGCGCCGCAGCGGCACCGGCACGGCCGGCATCTTCGCCGCCGGCGTCCCCGGCCGCTCGCTGTAGGGAAACACATGCAGGTAAGGCAGAGCCTGCGCCTGTACGAATGCCAGCGTCTCGTCGAACAGCGCGTCGCTCTCGGTCGGAAAGCCCGCGATCACGTCGGCCCCGATGCCCAGATCCGGCCGACAGGCCCGCGCCCGCTCGATCACACCGACAACATCGGCCACCAGATGCCGCCGCTTCATCCGCTTCAGCACCATGTCCGACCCGGCCTGAAGCGACAGATGCAGATAGGGCATGAAGCGCCGCTCGCTCTCCAGCAGGCGCCACAGATCCTCGTCGATCTCCACCGGATCGACCGACGACAGGCGCAACCGCTCCAGTTCCGGCACCAGTACCAGCAGCCGGCGGCAAAGCTGCCCCAGCGCGGGCTGCCCCGGCAGGTCTCCGCCCCACGAGGTAATATCCACCCCCGTCAGCACCACCTCCCGGTAGCCCGAGGCAACCAGTGCGCGCACCTGCTCCACGACGGCGCCCACGGGGACCGAGCGCGAAGGCCCCCGCCCGAACGGGATGATGCAGAAGGTGCAGCGATGGTCGCACCCCTGCTGCACTTCGACGAAGGCACGGGTCCGCCCGGCGAATTCCGTCACCAGATGCGGCACCGTCTCCGTCGCGGCCATGATGTCGGAGACCGCGCGCCCTTCCCCCAGCGCCGTCGGCGTCCAGCTTGCGGCCTCCAGCTTCTCGCGGTTGCCCAGCACACGGGCCACGCCGGGCAGCGCCTCCCACCGTGCAGGGTCGATCTGCGCCGCACAGCCGGTCACGACGATCCGCGCATCCGGCCGGTCGCGATGCGCGCGGCGGATCGCCTGCCGCGCCTGGCGCTCCGCCTCGGCGGTGACGGCGCAGGTATTGACGATGATCACATCGTCCAGCCCCGCCGCATGGCCGCGCATCACCTCGCTCTCATAAGTATTCAGCCGGCAGCCGAAGGTCAGGATCTCGGGTGGCTTGCTCATGACGGATAAGCCTCGGGGTCGAACGACCCGACGAAGCTGGTGGTCGCCGGCCCCGTCATCAGCACATGCCCGTCCTCTTCCCGCCATGTGATCGACAGCGCGCCACCATCCATCTCCACCCGGCAGGTACGCGCCACCAGCCCGCGCCGCACGGCATTGACCACGGCGGCACACGCACCCGACCCGCAGGCCAGCGTCAGCCCGCTCCCCCGCTCCCACACGCGCAGCCGCATGGCCGCGCCCGACAGGATCTGTGCGAAGCCGATGTTCGCCCGTTCGGGAAACAGCGCATCATGCTCCAGCAAAGGCCCGGCCACGACCGGATCGAGGTCCAGACGATCGGCCAGGAAGAAGGTCGCATGCGGATTGCCCATCGACACCGCCGCCGGATCGCCCGGCAGCGGCAGATGCAGCGTATCCACCGGCTCCGCCAGCGGCACGTCGCGCCAGTCCAGCGCCGGCACCCCCATATCCACGCTCACCAGCCCCGCCTCGTCCACCGAGGCCGGGAGCAGCCCGGCACGGGTCTGCAACACGCTCTGCCGGCGCCCCTCACCCCGCCACAACAAATCGGCCACGCAGCGCGAGGCATTGCCGCACGCCCCGGACTCGCTGCCGTCGGCATTGAAAAAGCGCACGAAAACATCCGCTCCCTCGCGGCAGGCCGGGCGCAGCACCACAAACTGGTCGCACCCGATGCCACGATGCCGGTCGGCCAGGGCAGCGATCCGCGCGGGCGTCAGCCCATGGCGTTCCACACGTTCGTCCACCACGACAAAGTCGTTGCCAAGGCCGTGCATCTTGCTGAAGGGGGTCATCATGCGCGCCTTATACGGCAGGCGCCCCGCTTATATCAAAGGAAACGACCGGGCGCTCCGCGCTGCAACACCTCGATCCTGTAGCCATCCGGATCGACGACGAAAAAGAACCGCCCGACGACCCGATCGCCCAGCGCCAATTGCTTCACCGGCAACGGCGACAACCCCTCGCGGACGAAACGCGCATGCTCGGCATCGATATCGCCGACCGAAACTGCCAGGTGCCCATAGCCGTCACCCAGATCATAGGGCCGGTCGCGGTCGTGATTGACCGTCAGTTCCAGTTCGAACGTCTGCTCGGCGTTGGAGAGATAAATCAGGGTGAAGCTCTCGAACGCCAGCCGGTCGGCCACGACCAGCCCAAAGGCCCGTTCGTAGAAAGCCAGCGACGCGGCCTCGTCCCGCACCCGGATCATGGAATGGATCAGCTTCGCCATCGTTTCGGGCTCCTTCCCGGCATGTCTCACCCTGCGCGACATATCGGGCCGGGCAGCACGCGGTCCAGCCCCGTCTGTCCGCAGGCAGCAGAACCATTCATGGTCGAATGCCTATTGATCCGATATATGAATATGTCTTATTGTTTCCCGATAAATTCGGGACAAAAACTAAAAGAAATTATTATTTACCTTTTCCAAGAAATGTTTTGACATACTTCTGAAGCCTGACCCCTCATTGCGATTGTCCCGAATGCAACTGCCCTCTTCGTCGTTGAAGCGGTCCCTGCCGCTGTTCCTGCTGTGCTGCTCCATGCTGGTGCCACCCGCCGCCCATGCCCAAGGCCATGGGCCGGAGGAAGCCGAGGCGATCGAGGCGATGGAGAACCAGATCTCCCGCATCCAGGAGCAGCAGCTCGAACTGCAGAAAGACCTGATGGCAATGCGCCGCGAACTGGCGCAGCACCGGGCACGCATGCATCTCGGCCATCCCGCGACGACGAACGAGGCCGCCGCGCGCGAGCACGCATCCTCACCACACGCCATCGAGGGGGCCAGACAACTGGCCCGCAATAGCGCGACGCCCGCACCGACCACGACGGCCCATCATCTCTATCCCGGCGAAGTTCCCACCCCCACCATCGGGGAAGACACGCCCACCTACGCCGCGATCGTCGCCCACCGCGACGAAGACATGGTCAACCGCCTGGCCGACAACAATGTCGGCCCCCATCCGCGTGAGACCGCCGGCGCGCAGGCGACCGGCGCGCTGGGCGATCACGGCGTGTTCCATGTCGGGCCCGTCACGGTCGTCCTCGGCGGCTATTTCGACACATCGGCCGTGCTGGAAAACCGTCACGTCGCGTCGGGCACATTCAATTACTGGTCGGCCATGCCCTTCCCGCGCGATGCCAACTACCACCAGAACAATTTCGAAGGCAGCCCGCGTTACAGCCGGTTCTCGCTCATGGCCCGCGCCAATATCGATTCCCACACCACCGTGTCCGGTTTCGTCGAAACCGACTTCGGCGCCGGCGCGGAAACGACCAACCCGTACGAGAGCAACGCCTACGTCCCCCGCCTGCGCCAGGCCTATCTCAGCTACGACGATACGCTCGAAGGCAATCACCTGCTGATCGGCCAGGCCTGGAGCCTGCTCACGCCCGGCCGCGCCGGCATCGTCGCCCGGCAGGAAAGTCTGCCCGAGACCATCGAATCCTCAATGCTGGCCGGCCAGACCTGGACCCGGCAATGGCAGGCCCGCTACGTCCATGAACTGCTGCAGCACCGGCTCTGGCTCGGCCTGTCGATCGAAAATCCGGCGACGATCTACGACACCACGGGCTTCGACAATAATAACGGCTCGGTGCCGCTTCCCAATGGCGGCACGGCCACCATCGGCGCCAACGGCACGGGCCTGACCGAATTCACCACCAATTACTCCGATGAAATCGCGCCCGACGTCATCGGCAAGATCGCGTGGGATCCGGCCTGGGGCCATTACGAGGCCGAGGGAATCGTGCGCTTCCCGCACGACCGCGTCTTCGCCAACGGCACGGGCCACAACAACACCGCGATCGCCGGCGGCGGTGGCGGATCGGCGGTGCTGCCGGTCATCCCCCACAAGCTCGAAATCCATCTGGCCGGCCTGGCCGGGGTCGGGATCGGCCGCTATGGCTCGGTGCTCCTGCCGGACGTCACGCTGAACGCCCAGGGCAAGCCGAAACCCCTGCCCGACGCCCAGGCAACGGCGGGAATCGTCGCCCATGTGAATCCGCGGATCGATGTCTACGGCTATTACGGCATGCAGCGGTCCGGCCGGAGCTATTTCTCCTCCGGCGGCTCGGCCTATGGCTACGGCAATCCGATGTCTTCCAATGCCGGGTGCGAGGTCGAGATGTCGCCCCTGGCCTGCACGGCCAGCATCCGCTCGGTGCAGGAATTCACCGTCGGCGCATGGTGGCGCTTCCTCAAGGGTCGCTACGGCACGGTGGAAGTCGGTACCCAACTCGCCTACTCGCGCCTGGAAACCTGGAAGGCCATCGGTGGCGCCCCCTCCACCAGCATGAGCCAGATCTTCTTCGATTTCCGCTACCTGCCCTTCCAGTAACGGCCCGCAGCCCCGCCGCCATGCCCGGCCCGCATCGCCGGGCCGGCATGGGACGAGTTGCACCGAACGGAAAAACGGAGGATGTTCCCGCGGATCGAACCACAGGACGAAGGAGGATACGGTCATGCGGGACAAGGCATTGCGTATTCTGGCAGTATCTCTCGGCTTCGGCGCCCTGTCGGTACCGACACTGGCACTGGCACAGGAAGAAGACGGCCCTAAAGGCCCCACGATGCACCAGTTGGCCACCGCGCCGCCCGTACCGAGAGCGCATAAGGATTTCAGCCAGTTCCGCTACCGTCCGGCCGGCGACAAGGTGGTCGAACAGTCCGATGCCAACCGGCTCATGTTCTGGACCCCGCAGGGCACGCCCGACGGCTATGCCGAACGGCGCGGCAATGCGATCTTCTACTACGACCGCACAGGCAAGGCCGTGCGGGTGCAGGAACTGCCCTTCGACGAAAACTGAAAGCCGCTGCCTGGGGCGGCCCGTCCGCCCTATCCGCGCCCGTGCCGCCGCCGATAACACCATCTGGTCAACCGGGACCAGACTGTCATCACCGGCATGCATAGCCGCAGGAAAACCGGCGAGCATAAAAACAGGGGCGGAAATATCCTGTCGATGATGGAGGGAAAATGCTCCTCCTTCCGGCCCCGCGCCGCCGCCAGTATCCAGGCGGCCGCCCGCTCGGGCGCCTGCGGCCAGGACATGAAATTCAGCAGCGACCCACCCTGTTCCATCTCGTCGCGGAACATGGGCGTATCGACGCTGCCCGGAAACACCGACAGCACATGAATGCCCCTGGGCCGCAACTCCTGAGCCAGCGCCCGCGCAAAACCGCGCAACCCGAATTTCGACGCAGTATAGACGGCACTTCCCGCCAGCGGAAAGACACCGGCCATCGAATTGACGAACAGGATACGCCCTCCGACCGCGATGTTCGGCAGCACCTCCTGCGTCAGCAGAATCACACCGGTCAGATTCGTCTCCACCTGCCTACGGACACGCTCACCGTCCAGCACACCCACCGTCTGGGGCGAAATCGTGCCGGCACAGGAAATAAACAGGTCGATTCGCGGGCAGGCCTCTCGGATGGCCACCCCCGCTGTCGCGATCGCCCCCGCATCCATCAGGTCGCACGTCACGGCCATATCCGCCGCGATATCGGCCGGCATATCCGCCTGACGCGACAGAATGACGACCCACCACCCCTCCTGGCGAAGCTGACGGCACAGAAACCGCCCGATTCCACCCGTCGCACCGCTGATGACAACGGTCTTCCGGCGGGAATTTTCACTTTCCTGGGGCAAGGCAACCGCCCTTCCTGCAATGATAGCAGGCCCCTATATCAGTTCTCCCGCCCCCGCACGAGGTCGGGGGCCAGCACACCTCTCACCCGCCTTCCTACCGGCCGGACGCCTTTCCTCCGGCAATCCGGATATAGAGCGAGGGCAGAACCAGAAGCGTCAGTGCGGTGCAGGAGATCAGACCACCGATCACGACCGTCGCCAGCGGCTTTTCAACCTCTCCCCCCTCACTCATCGAGAAGGCCATCGGGAAGAACCCCAGGCACGCGACAGTCGCCGTGGCCATGACCGGCCGAAACCGCTCACGCGCCGCGCTATAGGCGGCATCGACCGCATTCATGCCCGCCTGGCGTTTCAGCCGGATACAACTGACCAGCACCACCCCGTTCAGGATCGCCACGCCGAAAAGGGCGATAAAGCCGATCCCGGCGGAAATGCTGAACGGCATCCCTCTGGCGAACAGGGCAATGATCCCCCCCGTCGCCGCAAACGGCAGGTTGACGAACACCAGCCCCGCCAGCCGGAATTCCCCCAGCGCCGCCACCAGAAGGCAGAAAATCAGCAGCAGCGCCACCGGCACCACGACTTCCAGCCGTGCCAGGGCGGACTGCATGTTACGGAACTGGCCGCTCCATTCGATCCGGTAGCCATGCGGCAGCCTGACCTGCGCCGCGACCCGCCGCTGGGCCTCGGCCACGAACGAACTCAGGTCGCGTCCCCGCACATTGGCCTGCACCATCATCCGCCGCTCGCCATTATTCCGGCGAATGGCGGCCGGTCCATCCTCCAGCTTGATAACGGCCACCTGCTCCAGCCGCACCACATGGTCGTCGCGCGTCAGCACAGGCAGATTGCGGACCTTGTCCACGCTATCGCCGGCATCGTCGGCAAAACGCACCTGCGTCGGGATCAGCGCGCCATTCAGCACCACGGGCGGCCCGATATGCCCGCCCAGCGCCTCGATCACATCCATCACCTCGGTCGTGTCGACACCAAGCCGCGCAGCCGCCGTACGATCGACGTCGATATGCAGGAAAGGGATCGTCCCGACATCCTGCGGTGCGACATCGGCCGCGCCGGGAATCGCATTGATCAGTTCCGTCACCTGCCCTGCCAGATGCCCCAGCGTCTTCAGGTCGTCGCCATAAATGCCGACGGCGATCTGCGAGCGGACGCCGGACAGCATGTCGTCCATCCGCATCTGGATCGGCTGGCTCCATGAAAAGAGCGACCCCACCACGTCACGCTTCAGCGCCGCGTCGAAGGCCCGCACCAGTTCTTCCTGGGTCGAGGCCGTCTTCCAGGCCGATCGCGGCTTCAGCAGAATGAAACTGTCCGTCTGCTCCCAGCCCTGCGGATCGGTCGGGATCGCCGCCGTGCCGGTATTGCTCACCACGGTCTCCACCTCGGGAAACCGCCGCAATGTCCGCTCGATCGCCGTCGCCGCCCGGATCGAGGCATCGAGCGAGATGCTGGGCAGCCGCGTGGAGGTCACCACCAGATCGCCCTCCTGCAACTGGGGAATGAACTCCCCGCCCAGGCGGCTCGCCAGCACCACCGAAACCAGCAGCAGAACCAGCGCAATCCCCATCACCCGGTTGGCATGCGCCGTACACCATGCAAAGGCCGGATCATACACCCGCCGGCACGCACGGATAAAAACCGTGTCGTGATGGCCATGGGGCATGCGCACCAGCAGCCGCGTCAGCACCGGCACGCAGAACAGCGAGAACGCCAGCGACGCCAGCAGCGCCAGGATCACGGTCTGCGCCATGGGGCTGAACATCCGCCCCTCGACACCCTGCAATGTCAGCACCGGCAGATAGACCATGATGATGACCAGGATCGCAAAGCTGACAGGCCGCACGACCTGCGCCAGCGACGTCGCGATCAACTGCTCCATGGTCACGCCCCGGTGCGTCGGCATGCTGATCACGCTCTCCACGATCACCAGCGAACTGTCGACCACCATGCCGAAATCGATGGCACCGAGACTGAGCAGGTTGGCGGAAATGCCCAGATGATGCATGCCCGTCATCGCCGCCAGCAGCGCGAACGGTATCACCGAGATAATGACGAGCGAGGCACGCCAGTCGCCGATCACCACCAGCAGGGCCACCAGCACCAGGATCGCACCGAGCGCCAGGTTTTCCTTCACCGTGTCGATCGTCGCCCCCGTCAGCGCCGACCGGCTGTAATACACGTCCAGCGTCATGCCCGGCGGCAGGGATCGCTGGATCGCCGGCAGCGCGTCGTGGATATGGGCCAGCGTCGCCTTCGCGCTCGCCCCCTGCTGCAACAGCACCACCCCATTGACGATCTCGCCCGTGCCGTCGCGGGTCACGGCCCCCAGGCGCGGCCGTGCACCGTGCGAGACGGTCCCCACATCGCCGATATGAATCACCTGCCCATTGGGGCCGGACCGGACCTGGATCTCGGCCAGTTCAGCCAGGTTGTCGATCAACGTGCGGCCGACGATCACCTGCTGCTGGTCGTTATGTTCTATCCACGCACCGCCCGCCACGGCGTTCCCCTGGTCCACGGCATGAAACACATCCGTGACCGACACCCCGTACGCCTGCATCCGCTCGGGGTCCAACGCGACCTTGAAAGTCTCCTCGGCGCCCCCGTTGATGTTGACGTCAATCACGCCCTGCACCAGCTTCAGGCGCGGCACGACCTGCCAGGTCATGATCCGATTGAGTTCCGGCAGGCCCATTCCCGGCCCGCGTAACTGAAACTGCAGGATCTCGCCCATGCCGGTCGCCAGCGGCCCCATGGTGAACGACAGGTCACGGACCGAAATATGCGACCGCGCCTCGCTCATCCGCTGCGAGACCAATGTCCGGTCCAGATAGATGTCCGATCCATCGGCGAACTGCAGATAGATAACCGCGACCCCGGTGCGCGAGACCGAGCGCATGCCCGTCATGCCGGGCACCCCCGCCATGGCCGTCTCGACCGGAAACGTCACCAGCCGCTCCACCTCCTCGCTGGGCAGGCCGGGCGCCAGCACCGACAGCATCACCTGCGTGGGCGAGATATCGGGCACGGGTTCGACAGGCAGCGTCCGCAGATCGGCCACGCACGCCAGCATGAACAGCGCCACCAGCCCCAGGACGATGCCCCGGCCGCGCAGCAGAGCATAAATCGCTTTCATGGCGCTATCCGCCCCCTGCCCTGGTCAGGAGCATCTGCGATTTCAGCGTAAAACTGCCGGCCGTCACGACCACTTCCCCCGGCGTCAGGCCATGCGTCACGACAAGCATACCGCCCGCCTCGGGGCCGGTCGTCACCTCACGCGCCGCATAGCGGTCGGGGGCGACACGGACAAAGACCACCTGCCCGCCGTCCAGTTCCTGCACGGCACTCGCGGGAACAAGCACACCTTCCACCGGGGTGGACGCATAGAGTTCCGTCGTCACCAGCATGCCGGGCCTCAAGCGGCCCGACTTGTTGGGAACCAGGCTGCGCACCAGAAGCTGCCGGGTCTGCGGATCGACATTCCCGTCGATGGTATCGATGCGCGAGGTGATCGCCTGCGTGGACCGGCCACCGGGATGCGTCACCTGCCGGTTTCCCGGCGCCAGCACACCGGCATCCCGTCCCAGCACCTGCGAGACCACCCAGACCGAGGACAGGTCGTCAACCTCGACCAGCGGCTGGGTCCGATTGGCCATATTGTCGCCCATCGCCACGTTCACCCCCCGCACGATGCCGGGAATGGGCGAAATGATCTGCGAATGTTCCCCATCCGGCCGTTCGGTGGCCGATGTCAGTTCGTCCAGCCGCACCTTGCTGCTGTCCAGCAGGGCCTGCTTCTCCCGCACCAGCCCTTCGGCATGCCGCAGAGCCAACTGCCGCCGCTGGACCTCTCCCACCGCCAGCACGGTGCCCTGCAGGACTTTCGCCCGCGCTGCCGACAGGGCGGCCTCGTCCCGCGTTGCCCGCGCCTCTTCCAGCGCAGCCTCGGCCGCCGCAACCTGCTGGCGAAGCTGCACCAGCGAATGGTTGTCATATTCAAGCAACACCTGTCCGGCCGCCACGATCTGCCCCGGATAGGTCAGCACATTGAGCACGCGCCCTTCGCCCAGCGGAGAAATCCGCACGACATGGCGGTTGTCGGCCATCACATAGGCCGGGCAGGCAATATGCCCGCTCAACGTCCCCGCGCGCGCGGTCGTGGTCGCGATCCCCATCGTCTTCATCGCCGACGGCGCAATCGTCACGACCTCCGGCGGCGTCTCGCGCGCGATGCCCGCTGCCGGCAGCATAACCAGCGCCAGAGCGATCCATGACCCTGCCGCCCTCATGGTGTTTCTCCCGCCATGATCATCATCTGCGCAATCGCTCCCCGCCATTCGACCGAGGCCGTCTGCTGCTGCAACCGCGCCTCCAGTCCCGCCTGGCGCGCCCGCAGATATTCGATCACCGGGGTCTCGCCCGTCACCCACCCCTTGCGCAGATCCTCTATCCGGCGCGCCAGCACCCGGTCCCGCCCACTGGCATGGCGCAGGATATCCAGCGATGCCGCCAGCCGCGCGAGGGCGCGCGAATAGTCGGCGCGCACCGCCCGCCGGGTCTGCCGCTCCTCCCGCTCGGCCGCCGCGATCTCCCGCACCGCCTTCATGCGCATCGGCACATTCCGCGCCTCGCTCGGCAGCGGAACGGTCAACTGAACGCCCACGCGCGTATTCCACGGGCTGCCGTACTGCTTCTCGTGGATCGCATCCACGCCGACCTCGGGATTGGGCATGAAGGAACGGCGGGCAAGATCATCGGACGCACGCGCCGCCACGACCTGCGCATGCGCGAAACGCAGGCGCGGATCATGATCGACTGCCTGCTCCACCGTCGCACCGCCGCGCACGGCCGCCAGCGCATGGCCATCAACCTCGTCCAACTCGGGAATGTCGGACTGGCCGGTGAGTTCTTCCAGGCCGGCCCTCTCGTCTGCCAGGCGCTCCCGTGCTTCCGTCAGTCGCCCTTCGACGGCTTCCAGGTCGCTAGCCACCGCAGCGTGATCGGACGACGAAATCTCCCCGGCATCCATCAGGTGCCGCGCGGAACTTTCGATCTCCACCAGCGCGCGCCGTTCGTCCTGCAAGGATTGAACATTCAGGCGCGCGGTCGCGCCGCCCAACGCCGCACGCAGCACCCGCACCGCCATGACCATCCGCTCCATCGCCAGATGCGCCGTCGCAACGCCGCCGCCGGCCTGTTCCTGGCGGATCGTGGCCGAGCGCTGGCCGGGCAGCCACAGCGGCACGGCAACACCGGTCTGATAGGTCGTGTAGCCCTGATTGCTGCCTAATGCGTGGTCGTCATAATATTGTCCGCTCAGGATCGGCCCGCCCGGAAACCACGACCGCGCGGCATCCGCATTGTTATCCGCAGCCTGCCGGTCCACCATCAGCGACTGCCGCAACGGGTCCTGCGCCCATGCATCGCGAATGGCCTGATGCAGCGATACCGCCATGGCCGGTCGCGCCATGACACCGCCCCACACAAACGCCGCCACCCCCAACGATCGCCACGCCGTCCGCGCAACCACCAGCACACCCGTTCCGCGTCTTCCCCTTCCATCCCCGATGCGAGCATCATCAACATGTGATCGGGCAGACGAAAGGCGATGCATCATTGTCCTTGCGCGCGGCAATGTGGGAGACAATGACCTTTCTAGATAAGTGTAAGAAAAAATTATCAGACAAATCATGTCTCTATAATAAATTTCCATTTACAAAATATCGAAAGCCGATCCATCGGCCGAACACACAGACGCAATTCAGGCCATGACAGGCACAACATATGCCAATCCGTGAATCTGACTGAGCGCGCACACCCACGCATGTAAACCATGGCCGCTCTCGACTTCCGAGAGCCGTCATTTTCCGCAAAATTCCGCTCCAAACACCCTGCCCCCCTCGGGGCAATCATATCTCGGCAGCCGGATTGAAGTGCCACCAGGTGCGCGCCACCTCCCATCCATCGGACACAGGAGGCAAACCATGCGTATCCTCCGCAAACCGGTACCGGCCGAGGCGATCGAACTCGTGGATCAGCACGGTCCAGACGCCCAGTTGATCGCCCGTACCCAACTCGCCCAGGCACGCGACGCCGGCGATGACATCCGTGCCGCGCGGTGGCAGACCCTGAGCGATGCCATCAGTGCCCTTCTGGAAGATCGAAAATCCGACCGGGCCGGAGAGCATGCGCCCCTCCCCGCGGGCACCCTGCCCGGATAACCGCCTTGTGACCCCGATTTATTCACCTAACATATATTTGTTATTGTCTGATTTTATAAAATGACCGAGAAAAATCCCAACGGCTGCGAAGGTCCGGGCTGATCGGACAGCCCCAGCGGCCGATACGGAGACCCTCGTCATGAAACCTCTCGCCAATCCAGCACCCCTCGGCCTCGCCGGCTTCGGGATGACGACGATCCTGCTTAATCTCTGCAATGCCGGTTTCCTGCCGCTCAATTCGTCGGTCCTGGCAATGGGAATCATCTTCGGCGGATCGGCCCAGATCCTGGCCGGGCTGCTCGAATATCCCAAAGGCAACACGTTCGGGCTGACAGCCTTCACCTCCTATGGCGCGTTCTGGATTTCTCTCGTCCTGCTCGTCATCCTGCCGAAATTCGGCCTGATTCCGGCAGCAGGCGCGCCGGCCATGGCCGCGTATCTGGCACTCTGGGGCGTTTTCACAGGCTTCATGTTGGCTTCATGTTCATCGGCACGCTGCGCGGCAATCGCGTGCTGCAATTCGTGTTCTCGTCGCTCACGCTCCTGTTCTTCCTCCTCGCGCTGGGCGAATGGACGGGCAACCTCATCATCACCCGCATCGCGGGATATGAAGGCCTGCTCTGCGGCGCCGCGGCCCTGTATCTCGCCATGGCGGAAGTGATCGAGGCCCAGTTCGGTTATCCCGTCCTGCCCTCCGGCATCCCCGCCCCGCAGCCCACCCGGCACGTAACAGGCGTCCCGGCCTGACCCGCAAAACTCCGTCTCCCCGCTCCGGCGGCACGACAATCCGATAACGACTTCCACCCTGCCTTCCTCCCTCCGGGGCCAGAAGGCAGGGTTTTTTCATTCCCGCCGCTCTCTTACGGATCGGGCGTTTCCAGCCTACATTGCAGCGTCATGACCAATCTTCCGCACGCTCCCCTGCTGACCGTCGATACGCATATCGACATCCCCTGGCCCGACCGGGGCGATTTCACGCAGGACACCGACTACCGCCATGTCGACCTGCCCAAGCTGCGCCGGGGCGGCATCGCCGCGGCCTGCCTGGTCGCCTATGTCGGCCAGGGTGCCACCGACCCGACTGGCCACGCCGCGATCTCCCGACAGGCCCTGGCAATGCTCGATGCGATCAACCGGGGCGTCGACGGTGGCCCGGCGCGCATCTGCCCACTGGCGGCGGATATCGAATCCGCGTTCCACGAAGGCATCACCGCCATCGTCCCGGCGGTCGAGAACGGCTATGCGATGGGCGAGGACCTGTCGCTGTTGGCGCAGTTCCGCGCTCGCGGCGCCCGTTACATGACGCTGACCCACAACGGCCATAACGCGCTGGCGGATTCGGCCCGCCCGATGGCGTCCCTGAGCGACCCGGAATCCCGTCATGGCGGCCTGTCCGGCCTGGGCCGCGAGGCAATCGCCGAAATGAACCGGCTGGGCCTGATGGTCGATATCTCCCACACCGCGCGCAGCACCATGATGCAGGCTGTGCGCCTGTCGCGTAGCCCGGTCCTGGCCACCCATTCCTGCGTCCGCGCGCTCTGCGACCACCCGCGCAATCTCGACGACGAACAGCTCGACGCCCTGCGTGATTGCGACGGCGTCATCCACATCACGGCCGTCGATGCCTTCCTGCGCCCCCGCGAGGTCCGCGCCCAGCGGCCGGTCAGCGTGGCCGATTACGTCGATCATATCGACTATGTCGCCAACCGGATCGGCGTGCGCCATGTCGGCATCTCGTCGGACTTCGATGGTGGCGGCATGATCGAAGGCTGGCGCGATGCCGCACAGAGCCCGGCGCTGACCGCAGAACTGCAACGGCGCGGCTACGACCACGACCAGATCGCCCAGATCTGGGGCGGCAATTTCCTGCGCGTGCTCCGCGCGGCCGAGACCGTCGCCACGGCGTGAGATCACACCCGCGCTAGCCCTCGCGGGTCCGAGCGTCTATACCCGCCGGGATTCTGCATCAACCGAACAGGACGGAACATGACCGCCAGCACGGACTACAAGGTACGCGACATCGCTCTCGCGGAATGGGGCCGCAAGGAAATCGCGATTGCCGAGGGCGAAATGCCCGGCCTGATGGCTCTGCGCGAGGAATTCGGCGCCAGCCAGCCGCTGAAGGGCGCGCGTATCGCCGGCTGCCTGCACATGACGATCCAGACCGCCGTCCTGATCGAGACCCTGACCGCCCTGGGCGCCACGGTCCGCTGGTCGTCGTGCAACATCTTCTCGACCCAGGACCACGCCGCCGCCGCCATCGCCGCGACGGGCGTACCGGTCTTCGCCTGGAAAGGCCTGAGCGAGGAAGAGTTCTGGTGGTGCATCGAGCAGACCATCACAGGACCGGACGGCTGGACGCCGAACATGATCCTCGATGATGGCGGCGACCTGACCGTGCTGATGCACGACAAGTATCCCGAGATGCTGAAGGACGTGCGCGGCCTGTCCGAGGAGACGACCACGGGCGTGCATCGCCTTTGGGAAATGGCGAAGAAGGGCACGCTGGCCGTCCCTGCCATCAACGTCAATGACAGCGTCACCAAGTCGAAGTTCGACAATCTGTACGGCTGCCGCGAGAGCCTGGTGGACGCGATCCGTCGCGGCACCGACGTGATGATGGCCGGCAAGGTCGCCGTCGTCGCCGGCTACGGCGATGTGGGCAAGGGCTCGGCCGCGTCGCTGCGCAATGCCGGTTGCCGCGTGCTGGTCACCGAAGTCGATCCGATCTGCGCCCTGCAGGCGGCCATGGAAGGCTACGAGGTCGTGACGATGGAAGCCGGCGCCCCGCGCGGCGACATCTTCGTCACCTGCACCGGCAATGTCGACATCATCACCGTCGACCACATGCGCGCGATGAAGCACCGCGCCATCGTCTGCAATATCGGGCATTTCGATTCCGAGATCCAGGTCGAGGCGCTGCGCAACTTCCAGTGGGACAACATCAAGCCGCAGGTCGACGAGGTCATCTTCCCCGACGGCAAGCGCCTGATCCTGCTGTCCGAGGGTCGTCTGGTGAACCTGGGCAACGCCACGGGCCACCCGTCCTTCGTCATGTCGGCGTCCTTCACCAACCAGACGCTGGCGCAGATCGAGCTGTGGACCGCCCCCGAGGGCAAGTACGAGCGTCAGGTCTACACGCTGCCCAAGCATCTCGACGAGAAGGTCGCCGCCCTGCACCTGGCCAAGGTCGGCGCCGAACTGTCAAAGATGTCCGAGAAACAGGCCGAGTATATCGGCGTTCCGGTCAACGGGCCGTTCAAGAACGACCTGTACCGCTACTAAGGCACGATGCTGCCCGGGGACAATGCGCCCCGGGCAGAACCTATACTGAGGAGAGTCCGCACGTGAGCATCTTCGGCACCATCCTGTCCACAATCTTCGGCCACGCCGGAGCCACCACCCCGACAGCCGCCCCGACCGCCACGCCCCCGGCAGGACAGGCACCTGCGGCAACGGCCACACCGGCCACCCCCTCCGCCCCGGTAGACGTCGCCGCCATCCTGACCGAGCTGGCCGCCAAGGCGCCCCAGCCGCTCAACTGGCAGCAGTCCATCGTCGACCTCATGAAGCTGCTGGGGCTGGACAGTTCGCTGGCGGCACGCAAGCAACTGGCCGGGGAACTGCATTACACCGGCGACACCAACGACTCCGCATCAATGAATGTATGGCTGCATAAGGCAGTCATGCAGAAGCTGGCCGAAAATGGCGGCAAGGTCCCCGACGACCTGAAATGATCCGGCACGGATGACGGGAATGGCATGACAGACGGCTCGACCGACAGCGTCCCGCCACTCCCCGAGGGAATAGAGCAGACCGGCGACACCCTCTTCGCCACAGGCCGAGGAGAAGACGCGGTCCGCCTGTTTCTGGACGTGACCACCCGCTATCCCGACGACTGGCGGCTCGCCGTCACCGCCGCCGCAATCATCCTGCGCCACAGTTCCGCCTACGACCTTGTCGAGGCATTCCTGCGTCCTGTGCTGCATCGGCTGCCGAACACGGTCCCCGCATGGGCCCTCCTGCTGCATGTCCGCGTCGTGCGCGGCGACCTCGCGGGTAGCCGCGCCCTGTTTGCCGAACTGCTGGGCCGCTACTCGGACGAAAGCGGCACGCTCTGCGACGCCATGTCCACGGCCCTTCTCCAGGCCGGCCACCCGGCGGAAAGCCTGCGTATCCTGCTGCCATGCCTCGAAAACGACATCGTCACGCCCACGCTGCTGAAAAATATGGGCATCGCCCTCTTCTGCCTCGACCGGTCCGCGGAAGCCGTCTCCTGGTACGAAAAAGCCGAAGCCCTCGCCCCGACAGACTACGGAATCACGTTCGGCCATGCCTGCGCGCTGATCAAGGCCGGCCGTCTGGACGAGGGCTGGCCGCGCTATTTCAACCGGCACCTCACCCCCGACGACAAAGACGCATGGTATCTGTCCCTGCCCCGCCTGTGCCCCGGCGATGCGGTCGCTGGGCGCGGTGTCGTACTGTTTCAGGAACAGGGGCTGGGTGACACGATCCAGTTCATCCGCTTCGTACCCGACCTGCTGGCAAAAGGGGCGCACGTCACGATCGTCGTGCCCCGCCCCCTGGTCCGCCTGCTGGCGCAATCCTATCCGGCGGCCAAGGTGTGCGAGACAGGCACGCTCGCCCGGCAGAACGGCTACGATTACGCCGCCGCCATCCCCGACCTGCCGCACATCGCCGGCGCAACATCCTTGTGGGACGTTCCGGCACCAATCCCCTACCTGCACCCAGATCCCGACGATATCGCCCGCTTCGCCGCCCTGCTGCCGGAACGCCGCCCGCGTATCGGCCTGGTCTGGGCGGGAGAGTGGCGGCCGCAATCCATTCACGCCCTCGTCGACCAACGCCGCTCGACGACGCTGGCAACTATGGCCACGGCCCTGACGCCCGTCGCGGCAACGCTGGTCAGCCTTCAACTGGGCGCGCCCCGGCAGGAAATCGCGGACTGGACCGGCCAGACATTGTGCGACCCGATGGGCAGCGTGCACGACATGGCCGACACGGCGGCGATCATGGCCAGTCTCGATCTCGTCATTTCGGTCGACACCTCGCCGCTGCATCTGGCGGGTGCGCTGGGCTGTCCAGTCTGGATGATCAGCCGCCAGGACGCCTGCTGGCGATGGGGCGACGCCATCGGCCGGTCACCCTGGTACCCGACCATGCGCATATTCCGGTCGCGCGAGCCCACCCTGGCCCCGATCCTGAAGGAGGCAGGCATGGCCCTGCGCACCTGGGCGAGGAACTGGAGACCCGCACGAAAAACCTGACCGCCCGACGGATCAACGCTCATGGGATTGCAACCTGCAGGCACCCATGCCAAGTGTGCGCTTGCATTGCGAGCGGTCCCGGATATCACGATGCCCGATACGATAGCCCAGACCGAATTGTCCCTCGTCGATACGCCGCAGAGCGATGCGGCGGATGGTCTGGTCTGGGCGGTTTCCTGCATCCCCGGACACCGGCCGGTGCAATTGTCGCCCCAGCAAGCGGCCGACCACCTGAACAGCCGCCCCCCCCACACCGAAGACGCCGAAACCACCCCCACCACGACCGAAGAGCGGCCCGCCGGATGGGTCTGGCTGCATTACGACGTCGTGCATACCGCCAGCCGGGCCAGGGTCGAGGCCATCGCCTGCCTGCCCGAGGAAGCCCGCATCACCCTGTCGGGCACTGACCGCAGCACCCGGCTGGAGGCCGACGGCGACATCGTCTACGGCGCCCTGCCCGGCTTCGACGACAGCATGACCGACGACGATACCAGCGTCTCGGCCTGGCGTTTCGCGGTCCTGCCCGACCTGCTGATCACCACCCGCCGCCACCCCGTACCGGCACTGGGCGCCGCCTATCGCTGGCTGCAACGCGACGACGGCCCCCGCACCCCCGCCGAGATCGTGGACCGCACGCTGCTGGAATTCGCCGACAGCGTGCGCCGGAACATCGCCATGCTGGACGACCAGCTCGACCGCGCCGAAGATCTGCTGCTGACCCTGGACCAGCACACCGATTTCGGCCGCATCAGCGGCCTGATCGGCAAGGTGCGGCGCCGTTCGACCGAACTGCGCCGCGTGATCTCGCCGGTCGACCGGATCTTCCACAACGAGGATCTGGAACTGCCCGAATGGGCCGAGGACGATATCCGCGACCGCTCACAGCGCCAGATCCACGCGGCACTGGACGATCTGATGGCATTGCAGGACCGCGCGCGTTCGTTGCAGGATGAACTGGCCTCGGGCCAGGCGGAAGAAACCAACCGGCGCCTGTACACGGTGTCGGTGCTGACGACCCTGATGCTGCCGGCCACATTCGTGACCGGATTCTTCGGCATGAATACCGGCGGCATGTTCCTGGCAAGTGGCTCCCTGGGCACGGTAGAGGCCGGCGGCATCTGCTTCCTGTTCATGGTCGTCGCCTGGCTGCTGCTCAAATTCACCAAGCTGCTCTGAAAGCCAGCCCGCGATCACGCCCGCCCCCGGGTACCGCCGGACAAAGATAACCGTTTCAAAGCGAAGGACCCCCGTCATGGACAGCCAAACAGAAACCCAGACGCACGCCGGGGAACTGGACGGCTTCCCCGTCGCCGCGAAATCCCTCCTGTCGGAACGCCGCCTGCATACGCTCAAACAGGGCGACATGTTCGGGGTCTTCGACCAGACGGGCGATATCCTCTACGGCGACGGCATCGCCGACGGCCTCTATTTCCACGACACGCGCTATCTGTCCGGCCTGTCGATGAGCCTCCAGGGCACGCGCCCCATCCTGCTGTCCTCCACGGTGCGCGAAAACAACGTGATGCTGTCGGTCGACCTGACCAACACGGATATCGACGGCCCGGACGGCCGGTACATGAATCACGACCTGCTGCATGTGCGGCGGTCGCGCTTCCTGTGGAACCGGGTCTGCTACGAGCGCGTCGAAATCCGCAATTTCGACGTCGAACCCCGCACGGCCCTGCTCGATATCCGTTTCCTAGCCGACTTCGCCGACCTGTTCGAGGCACGCGGCTCCACCCGCCCCCGGCGCGGCACGATGGGCGCGCCGGAGGTCGGCGAGGCCGAAGTCAAACTCTCCTATGACGGCCTGGACGACCGGCGCCGCACCACCATGCTGCGCTTCTGGCCGCCGCCGGCCGAACTCACCGCCCAGCACGCCGCCTTCCGCTTCGACCTGCCCCCGGGCCAGCGCGTGCTGATCCATTACGAAATCGAGTGCGACCCCACCGAGCGGCACGAAGCCCAGCCCAACCGCCGCTTCCTGCGCGGCGCGGTCGAGGCACGGCGCGCCCTGCGCCTGTCCTCCTCCCGCGCGGCGGCGATCGCGACCTCGAACGAGATCTTCAACGAGGCCATCCGCCGCTGCATCTGCGACATCTACATGCTGCTGACGGACAAGAAGACCGGCCCCTACCCCTATGCCGGCGTGCCCTGGTTCAGCACCGCCTTCGGCCGCGACGCCCTGATCACCGCCATGCTCACCCTGTGGCTGGACCCGGAAATCGCGCGCGGCGTGCTGGCCTATCTCGCCCGCCACCAGGCCCACACCGAAGACCCGATCGCCGACGCCGAGCCCGGCAAGATCCTGCACGAAGTGCGGCACGGCGAGATGGCCGAACTGGGCGAGGTCCCGTTCCGCCATTACTACGGCTCGATCGATTCCACGCCACTCTTCGTCATGCTGGCCGGCCAGTATCTGGAACGCACCGGCGACGTGGCGCTGATGACGACGATCTGGCCGAACATCGAACGCGCCGTCGAATGGATCGACCGCTACGGCGACCGCGACGGCGACGGCTTCGTCGAATATGGCCGCCGCAACAAGGACGGGCTGATCAACCAGGGCTGGAAAGACAGCTACGACAGCATCTTCCATGCTGACGGCACTCTCGCCGAAGGGCCGATCGCCCTGTGCGAAGTCCAGGCCTATGTCTACGCCGCGCGCCGCGCCGCCGCGACCATCGGCCGCCGCCTGGGCCGCACCGCCTATGCCGACCGGCAGGACCAGTTGGCCGACGCCCTGCGCGTCGCCTTCAATGACCGGTTCTGGATCGAGGAACTCGGCACCTACGCCCTGGCGCTCGACGGCCACAAGAGGCCCTGCCGCGTCCGGTCGTCGAACGCCGGCCATATCCTGCTGACCGATATCGCAACCCCCGACCGCGTGCCGCGCCTGGTCGCCGGGCTGATGCACCGTTCGTCCTTCTCCGGCTGGGGCATCCGCACCATCCCCGAGGGCGAGGCCCGCTATAATCCGATGGCCTATCACAACGGCTCGGTCTGGCCGCACGACAATGCCCTGATCGGGCTGGGTTTCGCCCGCCACGGCTATCGCGACGAGGCCGAGCGGCTGTTCCGGGGCATGTTCGACGCCGCGTTCCACACCGACCTGCGGCGCCTGCCGGAACTGTTCTGCGGCTTCACCCGCAACCGCGCGGAAGGGCCGGTGCGCTACCCGGTCGCCTGCTCGCCGCAGGCGTGGGCGGCCGCGACATTGCCGGCCCTGGTCCAGTCGGTCCTCGGCCTGAGCTTCGACCCGACGGCGGTCGCCGTGCATTTCCAGCGCCCCCGCCTGCCCGATTTCCTGGAACAGATGACGCTCTACAACCTCGAAGTCGGCGGCGACAAAGTCACGGTGCGCCTGGTGCGCGTCGACGAGGAAGTCGCGATCAACGTCGTCCGGCGCACGCAATCCATCCAGGTGCAGATCACGAACTGACCACGGGCAGGGCCGGTGCGAAAAGCCGGCCCCAACGTCCCCATGCTCCGACAGGCCGACACGATCGCTACGGCAACGCGATCATGTTGCGCGGAAGTACGGCGTTCTATAAAGATTTAGGACAGATTCTTCCTCTCTGACCTGAACTTCCGCCCAGGACCGGCACACGCTCGCGATGAAGATGACCATTCTCACGTCCGAAACGGGGTCCGGTCCCTATTTTCGCCATAATCGGCGCCAAATTTCTGCCTTTCCCTCGGCGCTCCCCTTGCGGATCTCGCGCCCGTCCCGGATGAACGCCCGATGACCCGACAGAAGCAGGCCCGCCCCACCCGTCCGTCCCGGCGCGCGACGGAGCGCGCGTGCGACCTGTCGCAACGGGTACAGGGCCGGCTCGCCATCCGTATCGCCGGCGCGCTCGGACTGACCGGCCTGCTGGCAGCCTGCGCCACCGATCCGGGACAACATGCCCCGGTGATGCAGGAAGCCGCGGAATATCGGGCCCACGCCAAATCCTTCTACGCGCCGCCCGGCCCGCCCGACGATCCATGGGGCCCCTATATCATGGAAGCCTCCAAGCGATTCGACGTGCCGGATACCTGGATCCGCTCGGTCATGCAGCGCGAATCCGGCGGCCAACTCTTCCGCAACGGTCAGTTCGTCACCTCGGCCCCCGGCGCGATGGGCCTGATGCAGCTCATGCCACCGACCTATGACGAAATGAAGGGCCAGTACGGGCTGGGCGACGATCCCTTCAATCCCCGCGACAACATCATGGCCGGCACCGCCTATATCCGGCAGATGTACGATATCTACGGCTCCCCCGGCTTCCTGGCGGCCTACAATACGGGTCCCGGCCGGCTGGACGACTTCCTGCTGCACCACCGGTCGCTCCCGCGCGAAACCCGTAACTACGTCGCGGCAATCGGCCCGCAGATCGCTGGCATCACCCCCAATGTCCGCTCGCAGGCCGACCTGATGGTCGAAGCCCACGATGTCGCACGCGGCCATGTCTACGCCGCCGCACAGACCAGCACCGAAACCAGTTCCGTGCGCGCTGCCTGGGCCCACCGCAACGCTCATCAGGGCAGCAGCAACGACAGCCAGCCGATCCAGGTGGCCGAGGCTCCGGCGGAGGCGACTGCCTCCCCTGCGCCGGCCTATACGGCGTGGAAGGCCGTGGCTCCCGCCGGTCAGGGCACGTCGGCCGATGCCGTCCGCGCCGCCTGGGCCTCCCGCGCGCAGTCGGAAGATACCGACAGCGCAACGGCGTCCCCGGCACCCGTCGCCATCGCATCCACCGCCCCCGTTTCGGCCCACGCGCCCGCGCCTCAGCCCACCTCGTCCACCGGGCACGGTTTCCAACTCGTCCGCCCCGCCATGGCCGAGCCCGCGCCGCTGTTGCGACGCGGCAGCCTGGCGCCGGCCCAGCGTGACTGGGCGATCCAGGTCGGCGCGTTCGGCACCGCATCGCTGGCCTCTCAGGCCACGGGTCATGCGCGCAGCCGCGCCGCCGCCGTGCTGGCCAGTGCCCGTCCGCAGGTCGCCGGCGTCCACGCCCCCCACGGCATGCTCTATCGCGCCCGGCTGACCGGCCTGTCGCATGACGCGGCGGTCGAAGCGTGCCATCGCCTGTCGACGGGGTCGGACAATTGCGTCATCATTTCGCCTGACTCGCGGTCCTGATCGCACACCTCCCGTTGAAAGGTCCGCCCATGCTCCGCTCCGCCGTCCTCCGTCGCGCCACCCGGTTGAGCATGGTGCTCCCCGTCGCCCTCACCCTGTCGGGCATCACGCTACTGTCCTTCTCCGTGGCCAAGGCCGCGCTGCCGCTGGGCAGCACGGCGCCCCTGTTCGACACTCCGGCCAGCCTGGGCGGCAAGCAGTTCAATTTCTCGCTGGCCGAGGCCCTGCATAAGGGTCCGGTGGTCCTGTATTTCTATCCGGCGGCCTTCACGCGCGGCTGCACCATCGAAGCCCATGATTTCGCCGACGCGATGGACCAGTTCAAGGCACTGGGCGCCACGGTCATCGGCGTCTCGATGGACAAGATCGAAACGCTGGACCGCTTCTCGGTCAGCGAATGCCGCAGCCGTTTCCCCGTCGCTTCAGACCCGGCAGGCAAGATCGCCAGTTCCTACGATTCCAAGATGAAACTGCTGCATTACGCCAACCGCACGTCCTATGTAATCGCGCCGGACGGCCATATTCTCTACGCCTACAGCGCCATGGCCCCCGAAGGCCATATCAGCGGCACCCTGGCCGCCCTGCGCGCCTGGAAAGCGGTCGGATCCACCACGCCCCAGCACTGACGCGCTGTCGCAACCACGCCCGGCCTCGACGAGGCCCCATTGTCCATCAGGTTCTCAGGGAACGGATTTCGCCGTTCCCATGACGGCCAGACACCGATCCCGCACCACGCGCAACCCGTCGTCACGCACCTTCCGCAGGGCGGCACGGCTACGCCGGATATACCCCTTCAGGTCCGGCACTTCGTCATGCATGAATGGATGGGCGCAAACCCGTGCCGGGTCCAATGCAGGCGTCGCCGGGTCCAGTAGCGGCAGAACAAGGCGCGGCTTCTGCGGCAACGCCAGGGCAAGCGCCGCCGAGACCGCAGCCCCGCTATCCGCATCCAGCCCCGGCCCCATCGCCGGCACCAGCGCCAGCCAAGCGGGGTCCGCCGCAGCGATCCCGTCAGTCACGGTATCGAACGTATCGGCATCGTCCAGCGCGCCCAATGCCTGCGCCGCACCATCGGCCCGGATCGCCGCCGCCACGCTGGCAGGTGTCGGCGCGCCCGAAGCCGCAGGTTGGGCGGCCCAGGCAGGCGACCGGGCAAGCAAAGCTGACAGAACAAGACAAGGGAGCAATCCGGATTTTGTCATCACATGATCATGAGCGAAGCCAGACGCTTTGAAAAGCCGGCGTTCGCGCCCTCACCGGCCCACTCCCTCCGGGTCCAGCACACGGATAACGGCCCGCGTATCCCGCCCCACCTGACGCATGCGGTCGGCAACAAGCCGCGTCATCGACGCCTGCTCCGCCGCGGGCGCGCGACGCGACACGCTATTCATATCAAGATCAGCCGCATCCGCCACTACGACATCGGCATCCGGAAAAATCCTGACCAGTTGTGCATCAAGCTCATCCGCCACAGCGGCGGATTGCGCCGACACGATCTCCCGCACCGACGACGCCCCCAACCGCTCCAGCGATCCGTCATCGGACGTATCACGCAACGCCGCCAGCAGCGGATCATCCATGTCATGCGCCCGATAGGCCGCCGACATCCGACGATATTGATAATTCTCCAGCACGATATGCCGATTGGTCACACGGGTCACCGCGGCAACCTGCGGACCATGTATCCCCAGCATATCCAGCGCCCCGATTCCGACCATCGTCAGCGCTCCGACACCGGGCAGCACGCGCGCATGATAAGGCTGCCCCAGATCCTGCACGTAATGGATCGCCCAGCCGGCAAACCGCCAGCCCCAGTAAGGATGCCCCTGCGCAAACGCGAAGCGCGACAGCGTCATGAACAGATGAATCCGCGCTTCGGGATAGGTATGCTGAAGATACCCAGCCGCCCGATAGACAAGGCCGCTCTCGTGGTAGAACCCCATATGGAACGGCGCCTGCGTGCCATATGACAGATGCGGATTCCCAAACGGCTGCGCGCCATAACCGTAGCGTCCGCCCTGCGCCGAGCCACTATCCGCCCACAACCCGATATCCAACCCAAGATCGGGCTCATTCGTCGCGGTCGCCACCACATCGGCCACCCGCAACACATCTCCTTCGCTCACCCGCTCCAGAGAACCAGCCTCCGTATCCTCCAGACTTTCCAGAACGCTCGCGGAAGACCAAGGCAACACGCGCTCCGCCGGCACCCCAACACCCGGCAGCCGCTGCACATAAAGATCCAGCATCATCCCCTCATTCACCCGGATCGCATGTACAAACCCGGCCCTGAGCGACGCAGCATCCTTCCCCACTGCCGATGCTCCCCCAAACCGCAGAGCATCCGGCCGCGGCGCATAGAATGGCAGATGCGCCCGCGCCCAAATCTCCTCCCCCTCCAGCGCAGCCGGCAAGCGATCGGACACATCGCCCAGAAACGAACCCAGCGTCTCCGCCGTGACCACACGCTCGGCCATGCCCGGCATCACTGCCACGGCCTGCCAGGTACAAAGTGGATGGTTACTCCACCCCAGCGCCGTCGATGGCAGAAGAACAGCAAGAGTACCCAATAGTCCGCCCTGCCTTACCCAGGAACTTACCTGGCGGTTCATCAGGGATGCGGTACCAGCCAGCATGGTTCATCCTTCGGCAAGAAAAGCCGGGCCAAAGCGGATCATCCTCGCCTACCCGATCGCCACAGGATAACGCGCGCATGCCGCCCCGTCGTCGCGCCCGCGTCCCCATCATCAAACATTCAAGAACACACCAGAGAGGCGAACAAAAAAGCAGTCGCCTTTTCGTATCGGATTGCGACCACGCCTATGTCACTTCGCCGCACGCGCGCTCGGCAAGCCGACTTTTCCCATAGCCTGTCAGCATGAAATCCCATCAGGACGATTCCTGATCGCAATCGCCTTCTTTCAGAGCGGCTCAGGCTACGGGTAACGAAACCGTGTTCGTCTCATGGCGGAAAACTGCGCCGTCCCAAGGTTCAAAAATCATACCCAGAACGTTCCGTTACCAGGGCCACAGAGGGCGTCCTGCCGGAAAGGTGACATTTCACCCCATGCCTCTAACGGTGTTTCCGTTGGCAGATACCCTCACCGTCATCACCCTATGGGCCCAGGAGAGGAGTATTTTCCATGACATCCAATGGCCTGCCGCGGGGCATCGACCATGTCGGCATGACCGTGCCCGATCTCGAAGCCGCCTCGACTTTCTTCGTGAATGCGTTCGGCGCTGTTCCGCTCTATGACAATCTCAAGCGCACACAGCCGCCGTTTTCCGGTCCGGATACTGAAAAGACCCTGGGCCTGGTCAAGGGCACGCAGGTCGTGACGATGCGCATGATGCGTCTGGGCAATGGCGCGGGCCTGGAACTGTTCGAGATGCAGGCGCCGGAACAGGCAAAGCCCGCACGGGCGAGCGATCTGGGCCTGCAACATTTCGCCGTCTATGTTGACGACATCCAGGCCGGAGCCAAACGGTTCACGGATGCAGGTGGCGTGCTGCTGACGGAACCGGGCAAACAGCTCGGGATCGAAGAAGGAAAAGGAAATTTTTTCTGCTACGGACGCACGCCATGGGGCATGACGATCGAACTCCTCTGCACACCGGATCGTAGCGGCTTCGACACGATCGAACCCCAACCCCGCTACATACCGCCACCGCGCTGAACAAGACGTTCCTGACAGGCTCCGCGCATATCCGATCAGACGCTCAGATCATCCCCTCGCTCTGCGCGGAGTCCACCACCACCAGCGCATCCCCCGCAATCGGCGAAGGCGTGCGATCTCGCGGCAGCAAGGCCCGAAAGCGGCCATCATAACTGGCCGCCTGTTCATACTGCACGTCCAGCAGCCCATGCCGATCCATAAAACGGTTCAGCGCCGCCGGAATGCGCACGCACCCTTCCGAAGCCGGATGCCCCAAACGCGCCTCCAGAAAATCCGGGTCGGTCGCATGAATTTCCAGCCTGATCTGCCCCTGCTCCCGGTCAGCCCGCCAGCCTTTCACGGCCCATTGCCAGCCCATATCCCACACCCGCATGCCGCGCGCACCCAATCCGCGAATACCATGCTCGTTGCGCGTACCCTCGGCACGATAGCCCAGCCGATCAGGCGAATTGATGAACACCCCGGTCGGCGTCAGGTAATAATATTTACGCCCCGCCTGCCCGGTCGAAACCCGGGTTCCTCCCAACACCACCCACGCATCATCATCCGGTAGCGCAAGCACAAAGCAGACTCGCTGCACACGCGGATTACGATCCACCACCATCAGCACCTGCGCCCGGTCGATCGTCATTTTGTCCCGCGCCAGTTGCGCCCGTGCCATCGCAACCCATCGGTCGGCATCCCTGGCCGATACCGTCTGAAAATGCGGAATCTCACGCCGCATGGCCAGAAGCAGATGCTGCGCCTCGGCCCTTGCGGCCGCGTCATCCAGCGCCGGCAGGGGGGGAATATCAAGCGCGGGAGCAACCTGCTCCGCTGGCGCGCCCGTCGGCGCGGGCGCGGCCGGAGGCACCACCGTCTCGGGAAGCAGCGGCATCGGATCGGCCAACGCGGCCCCGGTCGCAAACAGGAGGAAAAACACCGCCAGGAAGCCGGCCCCTGAACCCGCCACCGGAAAATCTGTCCGCATGCTTCCCCTCTTCGCCGCGGGCTGCCAGCTGCACCGTACGAGCGTTCCCGCTCCGCCAACGCCGGCCACCCGCGATCTTGACGCTTGAAAAGCCCCGACGTTCCCCGACCCGAGACCGGAGAATAGCGGTTTTATCCGCAGTGTTGCTCAATCCTCACGGATCATATCATGCGTCATCCCCATTTCCGGCATGCAGCCCTTCTTACCCTGCCCTCAGCGAAGCAGCCGGCGGATTGGCCACAGCCCTGGCCGACTGCCCAAGCACGGTCAGCAGCGCGATCAATCCCGCCCCACCGGCCGCGATCACGAAAGGCCACGGCGTCAGCGCAATCCGCTGATCGAACCCCGACAGCCACCGGCTCATGAACACCCAGGCGACCGGCCAGGCGATCACGTTCGCGATAAAGACCGGCCGCAGAAACTGGCCCACCAGCAAGGTCAGGACCTGCCGACGATCCGCGCCCAGCACCTTGCGCACCCCGATCTCATGCCGGCGACGCGACACGTTGAACGACGACAGGCCGAACAGCCCCAGACAGGCAATCCCGATCGCCACAGCGGAACCAATGCCGAACAACGTGCCGTAATTCTGGTCGCTGCGAAAATCGTCGGCAAAAATATCGCTTACCCCCTGACCCGAAAACGGAACATCCGGCGCGATTTTTGCCCAGGCCGACCGCAGGCGCGCCATTTCCTCGGCCTGCGACACACCGTCATAGCGGATGATCACCACCGCATCCTCGAAGGATCCCGTCCGGCCCAGATACAGCAGCGGCTGCATCGCTTGATGAGCGTCGCCGAAACGAATGTCGTCGATTACCCCAATGATACGACAACAGGGCCGATTAGCCAGATCCGGGCGCACGACCTGCCCCACCGCCGCCTGCGGCGACGCAAACCCGAACCGTTCCGCCGCCAGGCGCGAAATGACGACGTTGACATCCGTCCCCTCATGCTGCGGGTCGGCGTGATAATCATTGCCCAGATGCTCGTCGAACAAACGCCCTGCAACCAGCGTCGCCCCAATCGCCTCGAAATAGCCCGGAGCCGCACGGCCCCAGTGAACGGGAACAAGGCGCGCATCGCCCGGACGGCGAAAATTGTCGGCGTTGTTGACATAATGAGCATACATGTCCGATCGCGTGGCGATCCGCACCCCCGGCACCTCGCCCAGCCGCCGCACGATCTCCTCCTGCCGCACCGTCAGACCGGCATCCGCCAACGCATTAATGACGATCACGCCATCCTTGCTGATCCCCCGATCCAGCACCCGAACGAACGCCGCCTGATCGGTCATCACGATCGTGCACACGGCCAGCACGATGGCAAACCCGAATTGCAGCACCACCAGCACGCTGCGCAACATGCTCTCGACCCGCCCGCCCGTCGGCATCCGGCTCGCTGCCAGCACCGCCGCCGGACGAAACGACGACAGCACCAGCGCGGGATAGATCCCGGCAACGATCCCCACGACCAGCACGATCAATACCGATACCGGCAACACGAAGCGCCAGTCGAAGGCGACATCCCATCCCCCCAGCATGTTGACCCAGCGCAGCGAGAGTTCCGTCAGCGCCAGCCCGATCAGCACCGACACCCCGACCAGCATGATCGCGTCGCCCATGAAGCGCGCGATCAGCGCGGCGCGGGTCGCCCCCAGCACTTTGCGCATCGCCACCTCACGCGCCCGCAGCCCCGACCGCGCGGTGGCCAGATTGACGTAATTCACGATCGCGGTCCCCAGCGCCGCCACGCCGACCAACCCCAGGATATCGATCAGCCGCCGGCTGGCCCCACCCTCCCCGATCGACGCATTATGAAAATGCACCGCGCGCAACGGCACCAACGTCAACCCGCCATCGCCATAGGTGAAACGGACCAGGCTTTCCTTCCAGTTTCCGGGGTGTCGATACGGGTATCGGCGCAATCCGGCGGCAATCCGCGGCACCGCTGCGGCATCGTCAATTCTTACCCATATATGCCCCCACTGGCTTCCCCAGTTGCGAAATGGCCATTTATCCATCCAGGAACTGGGAAAAACGGCGATGATCCTGAAATCGCCGGTGGCATTGGGCGGCGTATCCGCCACAATGGCCGACACCACACTCTCGTCATGGCTATTGTCGATCCGCATCCGGCGACCGATCGCATGGACGGTGCCGAAATATTTCCGCGCCATGCTCGCCGACAGCACCACCTTGCCAGGCCCATCGAGCGCGGTCGCCTTGTTCCCTTCCAGAAGAGGCAGATCGAAGACCGAGAAAAAATTCCGGTCGGTCAATGTCACCGCATCGCGTCCCAGTACGTCCCCGGCCCGCACGGGCACCTGATTTTCGAAAACGCGAACCGCCTGGCTGATTTCCGGAAAATCCTGCTCCATGAAAGGAACGGGCACGAAACTGATATAGCTCGATTCATAAGGCGCCCGCCCGGCCGGGCGAAAAACATCATCGACCTGATAGATATGCGACGCACCGGGCAGATAGCTGTCATACCCGTATTCGTACCGCACGATCAGCATCATCGTCAGAAAGACGGCAACCCCCAGCCCCAGTCCTAGCAGGTTGATCGCCCCATAGCCCCCATGCCGGGGCAGAATTCTGAAACCCGACGCAAACATCACTTGCTCTCCCCTGTCGGCCCGGAGGACCAGCCCACCCGGTCGAGCGCGGCAATCGGTGTCTGAAGCGGCTCCCACCCGCGCGTCCGCGCGCGCTGCAACGCGGCCGTGCTGTCGTAATGCTGCCCCCCCGGCAACAGGTCGCGGGCCTGCAAACGCCCGATCGAGGCCAGCAGCTTCGCTTCGGCCACGATCGTATCATGGCGGCTGGTCGCCAGATCCACCTGCGCGGCCCGCAGAGTCTGGTCGGCATACAGCACGTCTGTCGTGCTGCGCAGCCCATAGCCATATTCGATCTGGTATCCTTTCAGCGTCGTTTCGCCCGATCGCACCCCGGCGGTGCCGGCCTGGATCGCCTGCAGGCCGTTCTCCACCGCTCGCCAGTTGGTCACCACATCCTGCAACGCCGCCCGCCGGGCCTGCTCCAGATTCTGCCGCGCCTGTTCGTCCTTGTCGCGCGCCTGCCGGATCTGCGCATTATAAAGGTCGCCATTATAAAGCGGCTGCACCAGCGACACCGTACCGCTGACCTGTTCCGAATATTCATGCCCCCGAAACGGCGCCGCCGGCCCCACGGTCCCCAACAGCCCCTGCACCTGAATCTGCGGCCCCCATTGCGAGCGCGCAGTATCGATATCGGCTTCGGTCGCCGACTTCATTTCGCGCGTCTGCGCCAGTTGCGGATTGGCGGCAATGGCCTCCCTGACGGCCTGCTCGATCGAAGGCGGCAGACCGGGCAACCCCTCCGGCATGGTCAATTGCGCCGGCATGACGCCGATAACGGCGCGGAAATTCGCCTCCGACGCCGCCAGCGTCGCCCGTGCCTGCGTCAGCGCCACTTCGGCGGACCGTCGGCGCGTCTCGGCCTGCTCCACATCGGTGCGCGTCACCTGCTCGCCCGGCGCGCCACCCAGATTATAGCGCGAGGTGATCAGCCGCACCTGCCGCACCAGCATCTCGAGGTCGGCCACCCGCACGTCCAACACGTACCGGTCGCGCAGCACATCCATGTAGGCACTGATCGCGGCGGTGAAGACCTGCGATTCCGTCAGCCGCAGGTTTTCCCCCTCAGCCCGCGAGCGCGCATCCGCCGCCCGCACCTGATTGGCGACATGGCCGAAGGAATAAAGCGTCTGCTTGGCCGACACATAGCCTTCCGCGTAATTCGACGTGAAGGTGCCCAGCGCGAAGGCGCTGGTATAAGGCCCCTGCTGGTAGTTCGCATCCATGTTGACCGACACGGTCGGCCGCCATCCGCTGCGCGCCTGCGCCGAATTCTCGGTCACGGCCCGCTGGTTCGCCTGCTCGCCCAGCAGCGTCGGATTACCGCGATAGGCCAACCCGAGCGATTCCTGAAGCGTCTGCCCCGCGGCAGGCGACATGACGGCAAGGGAAAGCCCGCACGCAGCGGCAAGCCTTGCAGAAAATCTGCGCGGAAGCACGGGAACGGCCCGCCAGGTCGCGTCCGGCAGGGCACATGTTCGGTCAGGCTCTGAATAAACACGCATGGCGATCACTCCGCCCGCAAGGCGCGCGCAGGCTCGGCGCGCGCAAGATGAAAGGTCTGTCCAAGGACGGTGAGAATGGCGATGGCAAACGCTCCAGCCACCGCGATCAGGAAATGCGCCGGCGTCAGCGTGATCCGTTCGTCGAACCCCGCCAGCCAACGCCGCATCACAACCCAGGCGACAGGACAGGCCAGCACGCAGGACAAGGCCACCGGTCGGAGAAAATCCCCCAGCAGCAGCGCCACGATCTGGCGCCCGGTCGCGCCCAGCGTCTTGCGAATGCCGATCTCATGCACCCGCCGCGCGGCGGCAAAAGCCGCCAGCCCGTACAACCCCAGGCAGGCGATCAGCAGCGCAGCCGCTGCACCCAGCGTAAAGATCCGTCCCCGCCGCTCATCACCACTGTAATAGGCCGACATCCGTGCATCGACGGCCGAAAAATCGCTGGAAGCATCGGGGAGAATGCCCGCCCATGCACGATTCAACCGACGTACCATGTCAGCTTCCACGATACCTTGAAACCGAACCGCGGGGATGGGGTCGTTGAATGGCTGATTCGCAAGCGTGTTGAAGAAGATGATCTCCGGATAGATGGCCTGGCGAGGCGATTCGAAGCGCATATCGTCGATCACGCCGATGATTCTGGCCGTCATGCCGCCGCTCTTGATGATCTTGCCGATCGCCTGGTCCGGTGCGGCAAAGCCGAATCGCGACACAGCCCCGGCATTGAGAACGACGTTGGCCTTCCGGGTTGGCGCTTCGTCGCGCGGCGGCAGGTCATCCTGCCCGTGGGCAGCATCGAACCAGCGCCCGGCGAGCAGGCGCGGCCGATATACCTCGAAATAGCTGACACTCACGACGTCCTGTAGCAGATAGACGCTTACTGGCCCGGCCGGCCTGTCATAGCTGTAGGTCCCAAGGTTCTTCGTGTCCGGGCGCGGCGCCAATTCGCCGAAGCCGGCCGTGATCACTCCCGGCACGGCACGCAGCGCATCCAGCATCTTCCGCTGGGCAGCCAGATCGTGGCCCGGCATCGCAGACCCGATCAGCAACCCGGAGCGCACATAACCCGGATCGGCGGTGCGCATGAAGACTGTCTGATGGTTGATCACCAGCATGCAGATCACGATCGTGATCGCGATGCCGAACTGCCCCGTCACCAGCGCATCGCGCAGCCGCGCCGCCCCCCGTCCACCGGACGGCATCCGTGCGGCAGCCAGCACGGCGGCCGGGCGATAGCCCGACAAGATCAGGGAAGGATAGATCCCGCAGGCAAATCCGCAGACCAGTATGATGAGTGGCAGAACCACGCCGACCAGCCCGTAGCGCACCACGAGCGCCTCTCCCGTCAGGCTCGCAACCTCTGGCACCAGAAGCTCGCACAGGGCCAGGCCAAGCACGCCGGCAATGAATGCCACCAGTACCGCTTCCCCCATGAACTGCACCAACAGCGTCCGCCGCGAAGCACCAAGCGTCTTGCGGATCGCCACCTCGCGCGCCCGCAGGCCGGCCCGCGCCGTGGCCAGATTGACCGCATTGGCGCAGGCAAGCGCCAGCGCCAGCAAACCCATCAGTCCGATACTGTTGATAACGGTGCGGTCCACCCCGTCCTCGGCATACAGGACATGGAAATCACGGAAGCGCGCCTCCCCCAACTTCGCCAGCAACAGCCCGAAGATCTTCTCAGGATGCGTCCCCAGCGCGTGGGAATCGCTGTCCGCTCCCGCCGCATGGCGCATGACGAAATCGCGCAGCCGCGCGCTCACCGCATCAATATCCCCCGCTCTGCGAAACTTGAGGTAAATCCTGCCGCAATCGCTTCCCCAGCTCAGGAAACAGAACCGGGTCGTCATGTCCTCCGAGGAAAACGGCGCCATCATCTCGATCCCGGAGAAAAGGTCCGGCGTCGTCCGGCGCGCCAGTACGCCGGTCACCGTATGCGTCACGGTCACCCCATTGCGATTGAGCCGCACAGTTCGTCCCATCACCTCGGTCGTTCCGAACAAGCGGATCGCAGCATGATCCGAGAGTACCAGCCCATCCGGCTGCGCCAGCGCCTGGTCCGGCGCCCCATGCAGCAGCTTCAGCCCGAAGACGCTGAAGAAGGCGGGATCGGTCAGGCCGGAAACGAACGAGGAGAAAACCCCGTCCTGCTCCGTCTGCAGTTCGGTGTTTTCAAACCGGGTACCCGCTTCGATCTCTGGGAAATCCTCGCGCAGGAACGGCAGGGCACGAAACGTACTGCCCGCGACCTCACCAGGCGGGGTGCCGGGCATCGTCCAATGGGTGTCCACCCGTACCAGCCTGTCCACATCCGGCAAGGCAGCGTTGAAACTGTATTCATACCGCACCAGCAGGGTCAGCGTCAGAAACACGCCGACCCCCAGCGCAAGCCCGAACATATTAAGCCCGACATAAAGCGGATGCCGCCGCATCTGGCGCAGGACGCTTTTCAGGATGGTCGCAAACACAGGAATGCTCCTCAGATCGCGTCAGGGCGACAGGTCCCCCCTCCCGCCATGGCGGGAGGCAGAGCCAGGATGGAAACAAATACCGTCATGTCGGTTACTGCGCCCGCAGCGCCCGCGCAGGTTCGGCGCGCGCGACACGAAACGTCTGCCCCAGCACCGTCAGCGTCGCGATCAGAAATGCCCCTGCGGTGGCAATCAGGAAATGCAGCGGACTAAGCGACACGCGCTGGTCGAAGCCCGACAGCCACGACCGCATCAAAACCCATGCCACCGGGCACGCCAGCACACAGGCCAGCGCCACCGGCCGCAGGAAATCGCGCAGCAGCAGAATGGCGATCTGCCCGCCCGAAGCCCCCAGCGTCTTGCGAATGCCGATCTCATGCACCCGCCGGATCGCCGAGAAGGCCGCCAGACTATACAACCCCATACAGGCGATCAGCAGCGCCACCACCGCACCGACGGTAAAGATATGTCCCCGCCGTTCATCACCCGTGAAAAACGCCGCCATCCGTTCATCGGCGGGCTGGAAATTGCTCGCAAGGTCCGGCGTAACGCTGGTCCACGCCCGGTTCAGCCGTTCGGCCATCACCGCGCGCGTCACACCCTGAAAACGGACAGCCGGAATGGGATTCACGAACGGCACCCGCGACAGCGTATCGAAGAAGAGGATCTCCGGCCCCACCGGGTCGCGCGGCGAAACGAAACGCACATCGTCGATCACGCCGATAATCCGCGCCTTCAATCCACCCGCCGTCAGAACCTGGCCGACCGCTTGCCCGGGCGTGGAAAAACCCAGCTTTACTGTCGCCTTGGCATTGACCACGACATTGAAACTTCCCGTACCATCCTGAAGATTGCCGGCATCCGGCCCCTCGTCCTGCCCGCGCATGGGGTCAAACCAGCGGCCCGCCAGCAGCCGCGGGCGATAAACCTCGAAATAACCGGACCCAACCCGGTCGAACAGCATCTGGATTTCGACCGGTCCGTTCGGTCCGGCATATTGATAGATCGTGTGGGACAGGGAATGGGGCGCCGGCTCCAGTTCCCCAAAGCCGACCGCCACCACACCGGGCACCGATCGCAGGGTGTCCAGCAGCCTGCGTTGCAGCACAGGGTCGCTGCCGCGCATCTGCTGGCCGATCAGCAGGCCCGATTTCTCATAGCCCCGATCCGCATTGCGCATGAACGCGGTCTGCCGGTCGATCACAAGCGTGCAGATAATGATGGCGATCGCGATCGCGAATTGCCCCGCAACCAGACTATTGCGCAGCCGTGCCGCCCCCCGACCACCCGAGGGCATCCGCGCCGCCGCCAGCACGGCAGCCGGGCGATAGCCGGAAAGGACGGCAGCCGGATGAAACCCGCTGGCCAGCCCGGACAGCACGATCACCACTAGCAGGACAGCCAGCACGAACCCGTATGAAACGGTCACGGCCTCGCCCGTCAGGCTTGCGATCTCTGGTGTCAGAATCTCGCACAACACCAGGCCGACCACCCCGGCGATGGTGGTGACGAACAGCGCCTCGCCCATGAACTGCACGAACAGCAGGCGTCGCGTGGCACCCAGCGTCTTGCGCACAGCCACTTCCCGCGCGCGCAGCCCGGCGCGCGCGGTCGCCAGATTGACCGTATTGGCGCAGGCCAGCACCAGGGCCAGAAACCCGATCAGCCCGATCGCATTGACGACATTGCGATCCACGCCGTCGTCCGAATCCTCGACATTCACATCGTAAAAATGCGTCTGACGCAGCGGAACCAACAGCAATTGGTACATTTTTTCCGGATGCGGGCCGATAGCGACATGATCGTTCTCGGCACCCGATGCATGACGGATGACGAAATCGCGCATCCGCGCACGCATGGCATCGATATCCTCCGGCTTTTTCAGACGCAGGATGACCTCCCCGCAAGACGAGCCCCAATACTGAAAGCACGACCGCGTACGCTCTTCCTCGCCCGGAATGGGCACGACCATTTCGGTATTCGCGAGAAGATTCGGTCCGCGCACCGGTCTCATGACCCCGGTCACGACATGGGCCGATCGCTCCCCCGACCGGTTCAGTTCGACGCGCCGTCCCAGAACATCCAGCGTGCCGAATGCCTTCATCGCGGCCTTTTCGGACAGTACCAACCCGTCCGGCCGTGACAGCGCGTCGTCCGCCACGCCACGCGACAGGCCGATCCCGAACACGCGGAAAAACGACGTGTCGGTCGCATAACCGTCGAATCTCGTGAATTTTCCGTCCCGTTCGATCCGGAATGTCGTGCCGAGGAGACGCAGCGCCTCTTCGATTTCCGGAAAATCCTGTCTCAGAAAAGGCAAGGCATGAAAGGTCGCATCCGCTTCCTCGAGCGGCACGACACCCGCTGGGGTCCAGTGCTCGTCCACCCGCACCAGCCGCCCCACACCCGGCAGGCCGGCGTTGAAGCTGTATTCATACCGCACCAGCAACGCCAGGCTCAGAAACACGCCGATCCCCAGCGCCAGCCCCAGAAGATCGAGCCCGACATAAACCGGGTGCCGCCGCGCCTGCCGCAGGACACCGCGCACGATGGTCATCAGCATCGCCGACACTCCCCTGATCCTGACGGAGACCGCTCAGATCGCATTACGGACCGAGATCACGACCTGCCCGTCCAGCATGTCCACGCGGCGCTTCGCCAGGTCGGCATGGCTGGGCGAATGGGTGACCATCACGATGGTCGCCCCCTCGTCATTCAGGCGCTGGAGAATATCCATCACCTGCGCGCCGTTTTCGGTATCGAGGTTACCGGTCGGTTCGTCCGCCAGGATCAGGCGCGGCTCACCGACGATGGCACGGGCAATCGCCGCGCGCTGCTGCTGGCCGCCCGAAAGCTGCGAGGGATAATGCCGTGCCCGATGGGCAATCCCCACATGGTCCATGGCATGCGCCACCCGCCGCCGCCGCTCGGCCTTGGGCATCCGGCGATAGATCAACGCCAGCTCGATATTCTCCTCGATCGTCAGTTCGTCGATCAGATTGAAACTCTGGAAGACATAACCCAGGTTTTCGCGCCGGAACGCCGCCAGTGCCGCCTCGCCCAGTTCGGTCAGTTCCTGCCCGCCGAAGGAATAGGAGCCCCCTGTCGGCCGGTCGATGGTGCCGAGAATGTTCAGCAGCGTGGACTTGCCGCAGCCCGAAGGCCCCATGATGGCAACGAATTCGCCCGCCTCGATACCAAGCTCGATATCGAGCAGCGCCGTCGTCTCCACCTCGTCGGAGCGGTAGAGGCGCTGGATGTGGGAAAGGGAAATCAGCATGTCCGTTGCATTCCGTTCGTTCGGTGGCCGTTGGTCAGTGAATCGAAAGATGATTGAAATTCTTGTAGGAATTGTAGGACGAGACGATCACGCGGTCCCCCGCGTGCAGCCCCCCCGTAATTTCCACCTGCTCGGGGTTACGCCGCCCGGACGTAATCGTCGCCCGGTCGGCACCATGCCCGTCCGGCGTCATGACAAAGGCCGCCGACCCGCCCCCGGCTTCCAGCCAGGCGCCGTTGGGCAGCACCAGCGCCGGATGCGTCTCACCCAGCGTAATCCGCACATCCACGCTCTCGCCCCGCCGCAACCCGGCCGGCATCGCCCCGTCGAAGGTCAGTTCGGCGCGGAACTGCCCGTTCGTCACCTGCGGATGCACGCGCGCCACCGTCATCGCCACTTTGGCGTCGCCGATCTCGGCATCCGCCCGCTGTCCGACCGAGACCCGGCCCAGATAGAACTCGTCGATATCGGCATCGAGGCGATACTGGCCTTCGCTGTCGATCTGCCCGATCCGGTCACCCGCCTTCAGCGACTGCCCCGGCTGAAGGTCGAAATTCGTCAGCCGCCCCGCCACCGGCGCACGCAGCACCAGCGCGTTCAGACTGTCCTCCACCACTTCCAGATTGCTGCGCAGGCGCTGCGCCTCACGGTCGATCTCATCACTTTGCCGGGCCGCGACCGCCATGTCCTGCGTCCGCGCTGCATCCAGCCGAGCCACACGGTTCGCGTCATAGTCGGCTTCGTCGCGATAGCTTTGCAGATTGGCGTCCGATTCGAACCCCTGGCCATGAAGCTGTTCGTGAATCTCCAGTTCCCGCTGGGCTTTCAGCAGATTATAGCGCGCCTCGCCAAGCTGGCTTTCCTCGCTGGTCCGCGTCTGCTGCAATGCCAGACGCTGTGCGCTGACCGTGCCCAACTGGCTGGCGATCTGCGCCTCGCGGGACGTGACGTCGAGCTGGAGCTGCGGGTTGGTCAGCCGCACGAGAATATCGTCCCTGGCCACCAGCGCGCCGTCGCGCGCCACCACCTCCGCCACCTCGCCACCCTGCACCGCGCCCACATAGGTCACATGCAGCGGCGCCACGCTAGCGCGAACGGGAAGATAATCGAGAAACGGCGCCGAGCGGACGGTCTCGATCGTCAACTGGTCATTGCGTACCGACAGCGTGCCGGAGGCCGGCACCATCCGCCACACGACCACACCGGCCACCACCACGGCCACGGCCGCCCCCCAACGCACGGCACGCCGTACCAGCACGTGGTGGCGCGGACGACGCACCGTCCGATCCATCCCGCCACCGGGGACCGGACGTGCTGGCGACGGCACGGCGTCGGGGGATGAAATCGGTCGGTCCATGCTCTGTTTCCCTCGTTCGCAAACAGTGTATGGTACCCAAACGGATTTTTATCCCATTGTAAGAAAACGATGTTTTTCGGATCATCCCCTCCCTCTGTCCGCCATCGGACAAACTGTCCGGAACCGGACAGCCGGGCAGGCCTGTCAAGACGGATATCCGGACAACCGCGAAACGAATCGGGAGCACCCACGCCATGACGGACCCGGCCGGCCAGCCAACGGTCCTCTTCGTCGACGACGATACCGACATCCAGTCCGCCGCCCGCCTGCTGCTGACCCGACGCGGCTTTCGCGTACTCGCGGCCCACGACGCGGCGGAGGCCCTGACCCGCGTCGCCGCCGACGCGATCGACCTGGTGCTGCTGGACCTGAACTACGCGCCAGGCGCCACCACCGGGGCGGAAGGGCTGGCGCTGCTGCGCGACCTGCACGCGCTCCGCCCCGCCCTGCCGGTCATCGTCGTCACGGGCCATAGCGGGGTTGCCATCGCCGTCGCCGCCATGCGCGAGGGCGCCACAGATTTCGTCATGAAGCCATGGAATAACGAACGGCTGGTCACCCTGCTGCACGACACGCTGGACCGCCTGCGACGCGAAGCCGGGCCGGCCGAGGCGGATTCCGAAACCGGCGAGCCGGTTCTGATCGCGGTCTCCGGCCCGATACGCACAGCCGTCGCCCTCGCCGACCGCATCGCGCCCACCCGCGCGCACATGCTGCTCTCCGGCTCGCCCGGCAGCGGCAAGACCCTGCTCGCCCGCCGCATCCATGCACGCTCCGGCGACACGGCACCACCGGTCATGCTCGACGCGGAGGGCCTATCCACCCTCCCTCCCGGACGCGGCACCTGGATCATACGCGGGATCGAATCCCTGCCGCCTCCACTCCAGCGCACCCTTGCCGACCGGCTGGACGGCACCGCCCCGCCACGCATCCTCGCCCTCTCATCCCTGGGGGTGGAGGAGCTTGCCGCCCGCCTGCCGCCGCGCCTGTGGCTGCCCCTCGAAGCGGTGCGCGTCACGCTGCCGCCGCTGGCCAGCCGCCAGGACGACATTCCCGCACTTGCCACACATTTCCTGCATTATTTCGCTATCCGCCACGGCCTGGCCGAACCCGCGCTGGACACAGCGTCTCTCGACGCCCTGCGTCTGCGCCCCTGGCCGCAGAATATCCGCGAACTGCGCGCGGCAATGGAACGGATGGTCGTCCTGGGCGACGCAGCCGCTCCCCTTCCCGGCGACAGCACACATACGCAGGATGCCCCCACACTGGCCCAGTCCGAACAGGCGCTGATCGAAGCCGCGTTGCGCCGCCACGGGTTCAACGTCTCGCATGCGGCGCGCGACCTCGGGCTCACCCGTCCCGCCCTGTACCGCCGCATGGCACGCTACGGCCTGTAATGCGCGCCATCCGCAGCTTCGCGGTCTGCATCGTCGTGGTCGCGGGCGCCTGCCTGCTGGCGCCGCGCGCGCTGGCCGCTGGCCTCTATGCCACCGCCACCCTGCTGACCCTGGCCGCACTGGCGGCGACGCTGGTCCATGTCGCGCTGCTGGCCGGCCTGGCCCGGCGCCCCGTGCGGGTGGAAAGCGCCATCGTCCGCCCGTCGGACCGGGAGCGGCTGCGCAACCGCGCCCTGCTGGACCATGCTCCCATCCCCCTGCTCTACCGCACGGGCGACGGTGCCTTCCACGCCGCCAACCGCGCCGCCCGCCGCCTGTTCGGCACCGAGGACCGCCTGCCCGCCGACACGGCCGCCCTGCTGGGCACGCCGTCGCCGGAACGCCGCGTCGTGCGCATTCCCACAATGCAGGATGCCCCACCGCGCACCTTTGCCCTGGCCGTCGCGCAGGGCAGCGGTTCAGGCGGCGTCACGCATTTCCTGGCCCTGACCGATATCGAGGCGGAACTGAACGCCGCCGACGCCCGTACCCTGCGCGACCTGCTCCAGATCCTCGGCCACGAGATCATGAATTCGCTCACCCCGATCATCTCGCTGGCCGAAACGGCGCACGAACTGGCCGCCCCCCCGCTGGACCCGGCAGCGGCGGAGACGATCCGCGACGCCCTGGGCACCATCCTGCGCCGCACCCGCGGGCTCGACCGCTTCGTGCAGGGCTATCGCGACCTGGCGCGCCTGCCGCCGCCCGACCCGCGCCCGACTGACCTGCACGACCTGCTGCGCGGACTGGGCGCGCTGTTCCACGCCCGCTGGGATCACCGCGTCCGTCTGGATACCACCATGCCGCCCCGCCGCGTCATTGTGCGCCTCGACGTGGCGCAGATGGAACAGGCCGTGCTGAATCTTCTCACCAACGCGGCGGAAGCGGCCCTCGCCACCACCGATCCCGCCGGCCCCACCGTCTGGCTTCAAGGCCACGCCACATCGACCGGCATGGTCATCGCCATCCGCGACAATGGCACCGGCATCGCAGAGACCTACCGCGACGCGGTCTTCCGCCCGTTCTTCTCGCTGAAGCCCAACGGCAGCGGCATCGGCCTCAGCCTTGCCCGCCAGATCGCCCTGGCCCACGGCGGCTCGCTCACCCTGGAGGCACCCAGGCCCGACACGCCATGGCGCACCGCATTCCTCCTCAGCCTGTAATGCTGTAAATCGCATGGTGCGTCGCAGATTTCCGCAAGGTCCCTTCATGAAGCGTCATTCGATCCTGTACTGTCTGTCCGCTACGCTGGTGCTCGCCCTTCCGTCCGGCCGCGTGCTTGCTGCCACCGAGATGGACAGAGGTCCCGCCGCCATAGTCGACCCGCGCATCGGCACCGGCGGCCCGGGCCACACCTTTCCGGGGGCAACGGTTCCCTTCGGCATGATCCAACCCTCTCCCGACACCGCGATGCCGGAATTCCACCACGCCTATGACTGGGCCGGCGGCTACCAGTACAATGATCCTACCATCATGGGCTTCTCCCACACGCACTTCTCCGGCGCAGGGCATTCCGACCTGGGCGACGTGCTGCTCATGCCCATCTCCGGCGATGTCAGGATGGAACCGGGCGACCCGGCGAAACCGCAGAGCGGCTATCGCTCCCGCTTCAGCCATACGACAGAGGTGGAGCATCCCGGATATTATGCCGTCACGCTCGATGATTACGCCGTCCGCGCCGAACTCACGGCCGGCCCGCGCGTCGGCTGGCACCGCTACACCTTCCCCACCGACAAGCCCGCCCATGTGCTGCTGGATCTCCGGCCCAGCATCTACGATTATCCGGGCAAGGTGCTGTGGGCGCGGCTGCGCGTGCGCGAGGACGGCACGGTAACCGGCTGCCGCACCACGCGCGGCTGGGCACCGGGGCGCACACTTTGCTTTGCAATGCGCTTCTCCCGCCCCACGACCAGCCGCATGCTCTACAACCGGGAAACCAACGTTCCCTATCGTGGCTTTCGCGGGCCGGGCAACGCGCCAACAGATCAAAATGTGCAAAACGGCCGCGCGGTCGAAGCAGTCTTCAATTTCGGCAAGCTGAATGGCCCGCTGGAAGTAAAAGTCGCGATCTCCCCCGTCAGCGAGACGAACGCAATCGCCAATCTCGATGCCGAAGGCCAGGGCTGGAATTTCGATGCCCGCCGCGCGGACGCCACCGCAGCATGGAACCGTGCCCTATCGGTCATCGACGCCTCCGGCACGCCGGATCAGCAGACGCAATTCTACACCGCGTTATATCACGCCATGCTCGCCCCGACCCTGAGCATGGACGCCAACGGGGAATATCGTGGCCCGGATCAGGAGATTCACAAGGCGCAGGGCTTCGGCTTCTATTCCACATGGTCCACCTGGGATGTCTATCGCGCCCAGCAGCCACTGATGGCACTGCTCCGCCCGGACATGAGCACGCAGTTCGTGCGGTCGCTGATCGCGGCCCAGCAGGCCAGCCCGGTGGGCGTCCTGCCGGTCTGGTCATACCAGGGGCTGGAGACATGGTGCATGACCGGCTACCACGCCGTGCCGATCATCGCCGACGCGTATCTCGCCGGTGTGCGCGGCTTCGACGCCGAGGCCGCCTTGAATGCAATGGTCGCCTCCGCCAGATCCCCCGTCTACGGCGACCTGACGGACTACATCAAGCTGGGCTACGTCCCGATCGACAAGGAAGCCGAAGCCGGCTCCAAGACACTGGAATACGCCTATGACGACTGGTCCCTTGCCCGGATGGCCCGCGCGATGGGCAAGACGCGTATTGCAGAAGAATTCGAAAAACGCTCCGGCAACTGGCGCAACGAGTGGGACCCGAAGGCCGGCTTCCTCCGCGCGCGCCTGAGCACCGGCGCATTCCACACGCCCTTCGACCCCACCGCCGCAGCCTATGGCAGCGACTATACCGAGGGCAATGCCTGGCAGTATGTCTGGTTCGTACCGCAGGATGTCCCCGGCCTGATTGCGACCATCGGCGGCAACGCGACCTTCATCGCAAAGCTGGACGAACTGTTCGATACGAAAGTCGATCCCGCACAATTCAAAAATGTCGAGGATATCAGCGGCCTGATCGGCTGGTACGCCCACGGCAACGAACCCAGCCACCATATCGCCTATCTCTATGACTATGCCGGCGCACCATGGAAGACCCAGCAGCGTCTACACCAGATCATGGAGAGCCAGTACAACGCCCGTCCCGACGGCCTGGCCGGCAATGACGATCTGGGCCAGACATCGGCATGGTACCTGTTCACCGCACTCGGCTTCTACCCCGTCGCCCCGGGCAGCAACGATTACACGATCGGCCGCCCGTTCGTGTCAAAAGCGGCGATCCACCTGCCCAACGGCCGAACCTTCACCATAACGGCCGAACATCTGGATGCGGACCATCCCTATGTCGCATCCGTAACCCTCAACGGCAGGCAGCAGGACCTGCAGCACCTGCGACATGACGACATCCTCAAGGGCGGCGAACTGCATTTCGTCATGCAGGCCGAACCGAAACAGCATTAAGTCCGTACAGGTCTGCAATCGCCTGTGCCGACAGCATCTCGGCGGCCGGCCCGTCAGCGACGATCCGGCCCTCTCGCATCAGGATCGCGCGACTGAAAATCCGCGCGGCCCGCAGCGGGTCGTGCGTCGTAGCCAGAATGCCGTAGCCCTCGGCCGCCAACCGGCGTAGCAGATCGGACAGGCGCTGCTGCTGCCCGTAATCCAGGCCCGTCTCGGGTTCATCCAGTACCAGAAGGCGCGCCCCCTGAACCAGCGCCCGCGCGATCAGAACCGCCTGCCGCTCCCCCCCGGAGAGCGCGGCATAGGACCGATCCGCCAGATGCCCCACGGCCAGCCGCGCCAATGCCTGTTCGGCGGCCTCACGATCCGCCGCCGGCACAACCGGCGCCAGCATCGCTCCACCGGCCAGCCGCCCCAATGCCACCACATCGCGCACCCGATAGGGAAAGACGACTCCATGCCCCTGCGGCACATACGCCAGATGGGTCGCCAGGGCGCGTCGTGTCATGCCCGATATGGACCGCCCGTCAAGCAGCACCTGCCCCGACCGAGGCTGCAACAGGCGGAGGACCAGCCGCAGCAAAGTGGTCTTACCTGCCCCGTTCGGCCCCAGCAGCGCGACCATCTCGCCCCCCCTGATCGCGAACGAAATCCCCTCCAACACCCCTCGTCCACCCCGCGCGAATGACAGGCGATCGACCACCAGTTCGGTCATTCCGCCCACCCACGCCGGATCAACCGCAACACACAGAGAAAGACACAGACCCCAAGCAGATCCGCAACCAGCCCGACAGGAATTTCCTCCACCGACACACACCGTGCCAGATCATCGCAAATCAGTAGAAACCCGCCCCCCAGACAGGCACTGAGCGGCAGAACACGGGCGTTGCACGGCCCCGCCAACAACCGCGCGACATGCGGCACGATCAACCCGATCCAACCAATCATCCCCGCCACGGAAACCGTCACCGCCGACAACACGGTCGCAACCGCGATCACCCCATAACGCAACACATCAACTGGCACGCCAAGAGTCCGCGCTTCGTCATCACCCATGGCCAATGCATCCAGCATCCGCCCACAAAGCGTAAGTCCCACAACGCCGATCGCGACCGGAACCGCCATCATGCCTACATCGGTTTCCGTCACCTGCGTCAGGCTACCTAGCAACCAAAAAACGATATCAGGCAATTGCTTATCAGGATCTGCCACATATTTCAGCAACGACAGCAACGCGGTAAACAGGGCCGTACTGACCAACCCGCCAAACACGAGCATCAGCATCGACGCCGCATCAAACAGCCGCGCCACCCCCACCGCCGCAGCAACGGCAACAGCCCCCCCCACGAACGACAGCAGATGCATGCCCATAGGCGAAGCCCCGGCCACAATCCCGAGCGCAGCCCCGAACCCGGCCCCCGCCAACACCCCCAGCAGCCCGGGCGACACCAGCGGATTACGGAATACGGCCTGAAAACCCGCCCCCGAAACCGACAAGGCAGCCCCCACAATCACCGCACCGGCCACCCGTGGCAAACGCGTCGCGAACAGAATGGAATGCAACAGAGTCCGCCGCGCCTCGGGCATCGCCCCGTCACGGTCCAGTAGCACCGTCATCAGTTCACCCTGCGGCACTCGGTACCGACCAAGTCCCAGTGACACCACGACAAGTACCAGCAATCCCCCCAGCGCCACCCCCCACAGCGCGCGCTCGCGCCATACATTCATGGTGTGCTATCAGGTCCCTTGGCCGCCAGGATGCGCGCCGCATCGGAGGCAGGCAGGTCATATCCAAAAAAATCATGATAAAATCTGACCGTTTCAGATATCATATCGATCTTCGCGAAACGATCCGGATATAGGATTTGCGCCGTCCACAGAAGCTGGAGCGGAAATTCCACTCCATAGCGGTCCCATGGAAACACCCCCGCCGGATTGCGATAGACCCGCTCCCCTCGCACCGCGCGCAGCCCGACCCATTGGGCAGCGGCTGGATCAAACACGCCAGCATCGCTCCCCAGAATGATAATGTCTGGATCCCATACCGCGATCTGTTCAACGGAAACTGGATGCATATTGCCAGAAATATCGGCCGCGTTCCGCCCGCCAGCCCGTGTGATCCACTCGTCGATAATCGTGTGTGTACCGTCAATCTTCAACGGAACCAACGACTGGATATGCAGCACACGCGGACGGCGGGACTGCGGTATGTCAGTCACCGCCGATGCCACCCGGTCCCGCGTCGCATCCAGCATCGCCACATAGCGCCCGGCAATCTCATGAGCGCGCGGATCACCCAGTACCTCCGCCGTCAGCGCCACCGCCTGCCGCAACGACGCCTCATCGGTAAATCCCGCCTGCACCACCGGCAGCCCGATCCGCCGCATCGGCCCCAAAGCCGGTGAACCACTGGAGACGAACGCGACATCCACACCGGCATGGCGCAACATCTCCACATTCGGCACCACCCCGACCACACCCATCGCGCGATGCAATCCCGGCGCCACGCGATACATCCACGGCCGCGTCTCCGGCAGGTCGTTGGTCACGGCGATGCGCCCGCCCGCACCCAACATGATCGTCACGGCATTGTGCGCAAACCACAGATCGGCGATCCGGACTGGGTGATCCGGCGCAAGCACACTCCGCCCCACCATATCCACGACTGTCCGTCCCTGCCCGATCGCAGGCCAGACAATGCACGAAGCCACAGCAAGAATCCGCAAGCTGGCACATGGTCTCATTTCCGGCCCTCTATTTGACAGTGGACTATATCCCGTCAGATAGATTCGTCACCCCACGTTAATCTGCGGCAGTCGGATGCCTGAACCTTAGAGCCTGAATCAGAAAGTGGTTTGATTGATTTTTTTGCAGAACTCTGCGGATATGAGCGATCATCAGCCACGCGTGTGATGAGGAGATTGTTGCCTCGACATCCCTCGTGAGGCGGCGGCAGCGTCCGAGCCATGCAAAGCTACGCTCCGCGATCCAGCGTTTTGCTAGGACGGCGAAGCCTTCGGCCCGATCGCTACGCTTGACGATCTCGATCATCCATCGGCCGAGTTCAGCCAGCGCAGCACGCAACTTCTCGCCCGCATATCCCCCGTCACCGATCAGATGGCGAAGCCAGGGGAACAAGGAGCGTATCCTGGCCGCTTCCAGCGGCGCACCGTCACAATCCTGAACGTCGACGGGATGCACGACAGCCGCCACGACATGATTCAGCGTGTCGGTCGCGATATGCCGCTTGCGTCCCTTGATCTTCTTGCCCGCGTCATAACCGCGTGGGCCGCCATTTTCAGAGGTTTTAACTGACTGGCTGTCGATAATGCCCACCGAAGGTGTCGCGTCCCACCGTCCTGCTCACGCGACAGGATCACGAGAATATGGTTCATGGCCTCCCATCGTCCCTCGCTGATCCAACGTTAGAAATAGCCCTGTACGGCCGTGAAGGCGGGAAAGTGACGTGGCAATTGTCGCCACTGGCAGTCCGTGGTGACGATTCAGAACTCTCAGAAAAATACACCTGTAGTGCTAAAGTATTGAGCACTTGACTCGGAGAGCGCATGAAACATGCGCAGAGTCGCTACCTGCCCGCGTTTTTGGACTCAAACTCGGGGTCTCTGAATCAGTTCGATCTTGTACCCGTCAGGGTCTTCAACAAAGGCAATGACGGTAGTGCCAAATTTCACGGGTCCGGCCTCGCGGGTAATTTTACCGCCACCTGCCCGCACCGCTTCAACCGTCGCCGCAACATCCGGTACGCCGACCGCAAAATGACCGAATCCAGTGCCGACTTGGTATCCGTCATCTTCACCCCAGTTATAGGTCAGTTCAATTTCTGCCTGGCCTGCCTCGTTGTCAGCATAACCGATGAAGACCAAGGTATATTTACCCTCGGGTACGTCGCGTCGGCGCAATTCATGCATACCGAGGAGCTTATAGAAAGCGATGCTAGTATCGAGATTATGGACACGCACCATTGTGTGCAGATAGGTAGCCATCGTCATTCTCCTATGTGGTTGGCATACCCGCCGCCCCTTCATCAATCCCCATCAGGAACAGGCCGGCTTCGTCGGCAGCAGCAATGCAGGCCGCCGAATCGATCATCAGAGTCGCACCTGCTTGAAAGGCAATGCCACGCAGTCCAACCTCTGCAGCACGCCGGACGGTATCCGATCCAATCGTCGGCAGATCGGCGCGGAAATCCTGCCCAGGTTTGAGCATCTTGACTAGAACACCACCTGGCCGGCCCGGTTGCCTGCATTCTCCCGCCCGAAGCAGCATCCGATCAGTACCTTCCATTGCCTCGACGGCCAGCACCAAACCATCCTGCACCACGCAACCCTGCCCGATGTCCAGCCGCCCGATCGCTTCGACGACATCCTGACCGCGACGGATGTCGGCCAAGGCTCGCAAATCGGGCTGGATACGCCCCAATACGCCAGAACGCCCAACTGAGCCCGAAAGAAACTCGTGGGCACCATGAATAACAAAGCCCTCTTCGGTCAGCACACGCATGATCGCCGCGAGCAATCCATCATCACCTGAGAACAGCGCCCGTCCGATTCGTCCCATGATCCGCACACCCGCAGCATCAGGGCGAAGATCGGAAAAAGACGGCCGACGCACTGGTCCGATCAAGACCAAGTCTCGGCACCCTTCCGCTCGCAGACAGGACAGGATCTCACCGGCAGCAGCCAGCCTGATATACCGGTGCGGCCAAGGTTCGATCACGCGAGGTTCGGCAAAATCCTGAAACCCAACGATGAAGACGCGACACCCAAGCCCTTCCACAGTACGCGCTATCTGCCCCGGCAACGGCCCCCCTCCGGCCAAAATGCCCAAGCAGCTTCCGGCGAGTCTCGGGCCGCCACCGACAACCATTACCGATGCCCTGTCCGCGCCCTATTATACCCCGTCAGATTCGATCGATGCGGCACCACCACCAGCGACTCGCACTAATCCGCGATGACTTGGAGCTTCGATGAAGGTTAAAATCTCAGCCACCTTCGGCTCATCACTATATTCCGTCCGTACCGAAGCCATACGCTGGCTGAACGCCGTCGAGTTTTCTTCCATCGCGCGGGGGTAGAGGGCGCGGAACGCACGCCGCAAGCGATGCATCTCTTCGGCTTGCACGCCATTACGCTTTAGCCAAATCCAATGCAGCCCGACCAAGCGGGCTCGATTTCCCAACACACTGCCATAGGGAATAACATCAGCCTCGACACCGCAGACGCCGCCGACCAGCGCCGCATGACCGATACGCACGAACTGATGCAGTGCCGCCGCCCCCATGATACGCGCGTGGTCACCGATTGTGACATGCCCTCCCATGACAACATTGTTCACGATGATCACACTGTTCCCCAGCAAGCAGTCATGCGCAACGTGAGAATTGGCCATGATCAGACAATCGTCACCCACGCGTGTCACGCCGGTGCCGGTCGCAGTGCCACGATGGATAGTCACATGCTCGCGGATCACGGTTCGTGCTCCGATGATACAGCGTGTCGCCTCACCTCGGTATTTCAGGTCCTGAGGTGCCATGCCGATCGTAGTGAATGGATAACAGACCACTTCGGGGCCAATCCGCGTATGACCATCGACGATCACGTTGGCGATCAAATGCACACCATCTTCGATCACAACATCGGGACCAATCGAACACCATGGACCAATCCGGACCCCATGCCCAATCACAGCCCCGTCCGCGACGATCGAGGAAGGATGTATCTCTGCGGCTCGGCTTACTGAGTCCATTTGTGCCAAATCGGTCAATATGCTCTCCCACAGCGGGGCTCGGCCCAGAACCGCCTGCGTGTCGATGCCTCGGTTCAGCCTGCGTTCATCTTTAGCGCGGCAATCTCTCGTCAAGCACCGCATACCAACGAACCGGATATCGCATTCCACGCTAGGAGGAAACTATTGCCCCGCAACGGAACGTTTCAAGCCGACTCAGCGGCAGCTTCAGCCCATAATCATCGCACTGAATGTCGCCTCGGCCACTGATACGCCATCCACTCGTGCAATGCCCTTGAATTTCCAGACATTAGCACGGCTGCGTTCCTTCTCGACATGGATCCGCAACTGATCGCCTGGTTCCACCGGGCGGCGGAACTTGGCTCCGTCGATGGTCATGAAATAGACCAATTTACCTTCAAAGGCCGCCCCTAAGGTCAATACGACGAGAGTCGCCGCCGTCTGTGCCATCGCCTCGATTATCAGCACACCGGGCATTACAGGGCGGGATGGAAAATGCCCCTGGAAATGCGGTTCACTTGCGGTAACATTCTTGATGCCTACAGCGGAAGAACCCAGAATTATATCGACCATTCGATCGATCAACAGGAACGGATAGCGATGAGGAATCGCCTCCATAATCCGCATCACGTCGATCGACTCAATACTCGTCGTCGGGCTATCGCCCCCCGCGGGAACCTCTACTTCTTTATTCACGTCGTCCGACCATATTTTGCTCAGGACGGCAGGTCCAAGCACCTTTTCATACGAACACCCACCTATCCCGGTTGAATTCCGGGGGCCTGCTGTCTCAGGCCTCTCCTCCACCGTCGCGCGGCGTCTTTTTCGCCAAGCGCCGCAACACTGCCACATTCCGAAAAAACTCCCGGAATGGCATCGCGGGACTGCCGATAACATCAGCCCCAGCCTCCACGTCCGACATCACTCCACATTGCGCACCGATCCGGGCTTTGGTGCCGATACGAATATGGCCAATCAAGCCAGCCTGGGCGGCAACGGTAACGAAATCGCCGAGTTCCGTAGATCCTGATATCCCCGCCTGAGAAACCACGATACAGCAGCGACCCAAGCGCGCATTATGACCAATCTGCACCAGATTGTCGAGGCGCGAGCCTGCGCCGATAATAGTGTCTTGTGACGAGCCACGGTCTATCGTGGAGTTTGCCCCGACTTCGACCCCATCCTCCAAGATCACACGCCCCAATTGTGGAACAGTCTCGAAACCGTCAGGACCCACAGCAAAACCAAATCCTTCCTGACCGATTCTTACCCCTGCCAGCAACGTCACCCGATCACCCAAAAACGCATGTGATACGCAGGTATGGGCGCCCACTCTACATCGCTCACCAATCCTTACTCCTTCACCGATCACCGCGTGCGAATCGATTCTGGTCTCTGCCCCGATGGATGCTCGCGCTCCGATCACAACGAAGGGACCGATCTGCGCCGAAGGATCGACGACAGCCTCCGTTCCCAACAACGCCGTCGGATGAATGCCTGGAACCACGGCTGGCGCCGGATGAAACAGGCTAGCCACCCGTGCCCATGCTAGATAGGGCGCCTGACAGACCAACCCGACCGTATTCTTGGGCAATCGGTCGACAAAAGCCTGACCCAGAAGCACTACACCGGCGCGCGTCTGCTCCAGCAACGGTGCATAGCGGCGATTATCCAAGAAACTGACATCCTGTGGGCCAGCCGATTGCAGCGGCGCTATACCGACATACAGTCTATCGGAATCAACGCCGTCATCCCCAACGATTTGAGCACCCGCACATTCCGCCAGCTTCTGGAGCGAAAACGGGCCGTTTCGCTCGAAGAATCGCTCATCACCCGGCAGGGCGGCGTCGACCTGCCCTTTCATTCCCAGCTGCGCCCCTCAGTGATGTGCCGCCGCGGGCGCAGCCGCGGCAGGAGTTTGAGGTGACGCTACCGGGGCCGGGGCCTCCTGCTGCTGACGTTCGACATCGGCGGTGGTGGGCATCGTGCCTGACTTTGCCAACACTTCGGGATCGACATTGGCCGCCGGGATAAACACCGTCGGCAATACCTTGTTCAGTTGATCGGCAACTTGCTGGGTTATGTCCAACCCGTCTTGGCTTAGAGCCACCTGCTCGCGATGCAGGATCAGGTTCATTCCCCGACTGCTCGCCACCTGACGAATGATCTGAACCAGTTCACGCTCAATCTGCCCCAGCGAGACCTGAGCCGCTTCCTGAACCACGCGATTGCGGTTACGGAAATCACGCTGGGCGCTGATTACACGCTCCTGCAGATGACGCTCGCGCTGCTGAATCTGATCAGAAGCCATATTCTTCGCCTGAGCCTGCAGCTTCTGCTGCTCGTCTCGCCAGCCGGCTTGCTCCTTCTGCGCATCGCGCGCCAGTTCATCACGCCGCCCCCCCAGCACGCGCTCAGCCTGCTGCGCGGCACTGGAAAGGCGCATTACGTCGGGCACGCTGATCACGCCAATCACAGGTACTGGCGGTGCGACGCCACGCGGAATATCGGGCGACGGCGGTACAGGCGGTAGCGGCAGCACAGGCGGTGTCTGGGATTGGGCCTCATCCCCGTCGGCAGGGGAAGCAGGCATCGGAACCGGCGCAGTGCGAGCCGGGCTACGGGGAGCCGACGCAGCCGGGCCGGGCTGGGCAGTCTTGGGAACGAACCAACCGGCATTTCCACCGGAAGCCGCTGCCCCCTGCGCCCATGCCGGAACACAGGCCGTGCCACCGTATGACAGCACCACAGCCGCGACCAGAGCGGATACGCCACGTGAACGAAGCATTGTCACCTCAGAATTGCTGGCCGAAGCCGAAGCGGAACAATTGGGTCCGGTCATGTTTCTGCTTCAGGACCGGAATACCAAGGTCGATATTGATCAGGCCGAATGGGCTTTTCCACGCGAAACCTACGCCAGTACTGACACGGGGCGTCAACGTGTCACCATAAACCGGCGTATAACGGGGCATGTCTTGCGGATAGGCAGTATAGCGATTCCGCACACGGAGACCGTCCAAACCACCCATATCTACGAAATAACGGCCGCGTATCCCCATATCCGCCCCGAAAGGCATAGGGAAATTAAGGGTAGCCGAGGCGGTATAGAGGAAGCGGCCGCCGACGAAATCCTCCTGCGAATGCATCGCATAGGACTGGCCGTTCCAAGTATAAGCTGGAATACCCATGCTACGTGGCCCGGCACCACCGTCCAAGAAGCCGCGCAGTGTATTGCCGCCTAGATAGAAGTTGTCGATGATGTCACTACGGCCACCACCCCAGTTGGCTATCTCGCCCGCACCAGCCGTCAACGCCAGTGTCCAGTCATGGTTACCCGTGAGGTCGTCCATCGGAATATAGTAACCAAGATCCACCTTGCCGCGCACATATCGTTCGTTACCGCCCAAACCAGCGAAATCACCGCCAAGTCTTACGACGTAGCCGCTATGTGGCTGCATGCGGTTATCTCGTGTATCGTACGTGATGGTCGTGCTGAGTTGGGACAGCAGCGACCAGCCGGTCTGGTCGAGAACATACCATGATGCATCGCTGTACGCGTTATCAACGTGACGATCTGTCAGCGTGTAACTCCAAGACTGCGACAGACGGTTAGTGTATGCATACCCCATCCTCAGCGTTATACCGTAGCGCCCTTCCGAATAGTTCTGGTAAGTCTGGTAATTATTCTCAATGACGAACAGATCGACACCAGCAACCAAGTTACGGTTCAGGAAATATGGATCGCTGACCGACACGTCCGCCTGCCGCTGGTAATAGGCCATCGTCCCGGAAATTCCAGCATCGACGCCCGATCCCAGCAGATTATGCTGCTTCAGTCCAATATTACCGAGAATCCCCACATCGGTCGAATAGCCCCCCCCCAGCGAGAATTCGCCTGTTGGCTTCTCGACGACATTAACCGCGACGTTCGTTCGATCTGGAGCAGAGCCCGGTGTCTGGTCAACCGAAACGGTACTGAAGAAACCCAGATCCTGCAGGATTGCCTTGGTGTATTTCCGCTCGGTGGGAGTGTAAGGGTCACCTTCAGACATCGGGATCTGGCGACGGATCACCGAATCCTGGGTAATCGTGTTGCCATTGATATCGATCCGCTCAACATAGGCTCGTGGCCCTTCGCTCACATCGAACAGAAGGTCCACAACGCGCTTTTCAGGGTTGCGGGCTATTTCTGGCCGAACCATCGCAAACGGGTATCCCTGTCCCTGCAAAATCTCCTGCATGTCAGTCGCATTATGCTGCACTGCGCTGCCGTCGTACCATTGGTTCGCAAACAACTCGATATATTTGCGCATTGATACCGCGCTGACATGCTTCAGCGACGAGCGAATATTTACCTTGCCTAAGCGGTAGCGCGGCCCTTCATCCACCGTGAAGGTCACATAGAATGATTTGCGATCAGGCGAGAGTTCGCCCGTCTGGTTGCGCACCTGGAAATCGACGAATCCATTGCGGAGGTAAAATCGGCGCAATAGCTCAGAATCATACCGGATACGCTCGGGATTATATTCATCGGACGAGGCGAAGAAACGATACCATGCTGTCTCCTTCGAGGATATGACCTGAGCCAGACGGGCCTCGCTGAACGCCTTGTTGCCAACGAATGAAATCTTGTGTATTAGCGTCTGTTGGGCTTCATTGATCTGGAAGACCACATCAACCCGATTATGAGCCAGTCGGATAATCTGCGGTGTTACCGTTGCAGCATACCGGGCCTTGCTGGCGTAGACCTCCAGGATCTTCTTGCGATCGGCCGCCGTGATCTGGGTGGAGAACACCGCGCGCGGACGCAACGCAATCACCTTACGCAGATCCTCGTCCTTCGCAGCATGGTTGCCCTCAAAAGCAATGCGATTGACAATCGGATTCTCGGCCAAACGTACTTGAAGCACATCACCCGCACGATGCAATGTTACGTCCCGGAACAGACCGGTAGCATACAATGTCTTCAGCGAACGATCGAGTTGGTCCTGATTGAACGGATCCCCAGGCTGCACCACCATATAAGACAGCACGGTACTGGTCTCGATCCGGTCATTACCGGTGACCTTTATTGCTTCGATAATGCCGCCGGATCGAGCCGTGTGTGCCGCCGGAGCATGATCTGCCGCCACTCCTCGCCGAGCCTCGGCGGACCCGGCAAGAAACAACGGTACGAGGCAGACCGACGCAAGAAGCGTTGAACGTTTAGTCGGCAAATTCAGCTTCCCCCAAACCAGACGCTCTGCGAACTCATAACCGCACCACACAAACAGAGTCGTAGTGCACGGGGTTGATCATATCCGCTTGGCGGACGTATCCGAAATCGCCCCCCTCGCGCAAGCACCCGCATGCTCGAATATGCGAGCGCGTCAACCGTTCAAGGACGCAACCCAGCGAAACAGGCCGAAATGTGACAGGTCATTAAATGTGGAAAAGAGAAATAGTCCCGCGATCACGGCAAACCCCGCCTGGAAACTGATATCGCGCACACGGCGCGAAACCGGACGCCCGAGCAGCGCCTCCAGCCCGTAGAACACTAACCTCCCGCCATCCAGTACAGGAATCGGAAACAGATTGATCAACCCCAGATTGACGGACAGCAACGCCATGAACGACACGAGACTGGCTACCCCGTACTGTGCCACTTGGCCCGACATCTGAGCGATGCGCAGGGGACCACCCAAGTCCTTCGCGCTGTGTTGCCCGATCAGCATCTGCCACAACCCGCCGAGCGTCTGAATTATGAGGCGCCATGTCTCCAGCACGGCTGCGCCCACCGCCTCCATGGGTAACATCGGTTTGCCGACTGTCGCAGTAAACATCACCCCAAGCTGTCCGGTTCTGGCGCCACTCTTATCCGTCACGGTCCCCACAGTCACGGGCAGCGTCACAACCTGACCACCGCGCCGAACGCCCAGTTCGGTGTGCGCCCCAGGTTCCGCAATAATTCGAGCCTGAATATCCGCGACATCCGAGACCGTATGATCCCCGATCCTGACAATCACGTCATCCGGTTTCACTCCAGCGGCTTCGGCTGCACCGCCGGCCACCACCTGTCCCACGACATTGCGGACCTCCGGCCGACCAGCGAACATGAACAGGCCCGCAAACAGCACGATAGCGAGCAGAAAATTGAATATCGGCCCAGCGGCAATGACGATCGCCCGCGAGAGCACAGGCTTGTCATGAAAGGTTCGTCCTGGCAGCCAAGCCGCCATCTGTTCCGGCGTCGCCTCATCAGGTCCTTCGAACCCATGTGGCTTGACGTATCCCCCCAGCGGAATCGGACATAGTCGCCATTCCGTACCGACACGATCGTGCCAGCGCAGCAGGGGGCGCCCGAAGCCAATCGAGAAGACCTCGACATGCACGCCCCGCCAGCGGGCGGCCAGATAGTGGCCCAACTCGTGAATAAAGACCAACACACCCAGCACCAGGGCGAAGGCAAGAAGGGTCCGAAGCAACTCGGGCATAATGATGGATCAGCTCCTCATAACGATATCGCTGAGGTCAGGCAGCGAGGGATGTCGTGCGCAGACGGGCAGCGCGACGAGCTTCCTCGTCCCAATGCAGCACTTCTTCAAGCGAATCAGAACTCTGGCGCCCGAGAGCCAGCATCACGCCCTCCACCACCCGCGCAATGTCGAGGAACCCTATGGAGCCGCCCAAGAAGGCCTCGACCGCGATCTCATTCGCTGCTGACAGAATAGTGGGGACAGCACCGCCGACACGCAAGGATTCACGCGCCAAACGCAGGGCGGGGAAACGTACCTCGTCCGGTTCCTCGAAATCCATTCGTCCAAGCGCAGCAAGGTCCAGCCGCGGCGAGTTCGTCGCCATGCGTGCTGGCCAGGCTAGGGTGTGCGCGATGGGAATACGCATGTCAGCCGAGCCCATCTGTGCCACAATGCTGCCGTCACTATACTGGACGAGCCCATGCACGACTGATTGCGGATGAACCACAACGCCGATTTGGTCCTCGGTCAGCGCGAACAGGCGCGCGGCTTCGATCACTTCCAGACCCTTGTTGAACATGGTGGCCGAATCGATGGTGATCTTGGCGCCCATTGTCCATGTCGGATGCTTCAGCGCAGCTTCCAGCGTGGCCTTTTCCATCTCGGCCAGCGTGGCCCGGCGGAATGGCCCCCCCGAGGCGGTCAGCACAATTTTTTCCACCTCGGCAACCTGACGGTCGGCCATCGACTGGAAAATCGCATTATGCTCGGAATCGACCGGTAGCAAGGTTGCCCCGGCCTGTTCGACGGCACGCAGCATGACGTCACCTGCACAAACGAGAGCTTCCTTGTTCGCCAGCGCGACAAAACCACCATTCCGAACTGCCGCCAGGGTGGGTTCCAGTCCAATTGCCCCGGTAATGGCGGCCATGGTCCAGTCTACCGGACGCGCAGCCGCTTCGATCACCGCCAAGCGGCCGCCCGAAGCCATAATGCCCGTGCCCGCCAACAGCGCGCGCAGTTCCGGCAGACAAGCCTCATCGGCGATGACGGCTTGCTCGGCCCGCAGCGCCCGCGCCTGCTCGGCCAAGCGCTGGACGTTACGGCCGCCAACCAGCGCCACTACACGAAAACGCTCCGGTGCCTGCAGTAGCAGATCGACCGTGGAGCACCCGATACTGCCGGTGCTGCCCAGAACGGTGACTGACTTCATGCCTTTTTCTTCCCTGCCGTTCGGCGTCGACACGCCATCATTCTCATTCGACCGTATGCCCGCCACGCGCCATAAGCGGCGTATCCGTGTACGTCCCGAACAGGGCGGAAAGCAAACCAGTGGGCGTCACATACCAAAATGCCCCAGCCCCCGCCGCCCCCAGAGACAACAGGGCTGCCAGCGGCGCCGCGACCAGCAGCCCGTCGAATCGATCCAGTAGTCCACCATGCCCCGGAATGATCGCACCGGAATCCTTTACCCCGCGCGCCCGCTTCAGCGCACTTTCCGCCAGATCCCCAATTTGAGCTGCCACGGCCATTATGCCACCGAATATCACTCCATGCCCCCAGGCACCCGAGCCGGAGACAAGCGCGCAGATTACGCTGCCGGCCACCATGGCGCAGCCCAATCCCCCCAGCGATCCCGACCATGTCTTAGCGGGTGAGATCGCCGGAGCCAGCTTGGGGCCACCGATCAGGCGGCCGATCAGATAAGCCCCGCTGTCGCTAACGGCGACACAGGTGATGACGAACAGCACGACACCTGCGCCTGGCACTGTCATCAGGCGCAGCCACAGCAACGCCAGGCCGGCGCAGCCAATCACCATCTGGCCGCTCCACAGCGCTGGTCCGAAAACGAATGCACCGCCGATCACCAGAAATGATTCCAGCCAATGTCCGCCTAGCGCCGCAGCCATAACGGCAACCGGCCACACGACATAGAGCGCACCACGCCAGGACCGGAGATTGAGCCCGAACAGGCGCCCCCATTCCATCGCCATGCCTGCGCTGGCCAGCAGGACCAGCAGCGCATAGGCCACTCCGCCCACCCAAATACACAATGCAGCCACGGGAACCAGAACCGCGGCAGAGATCAGACGCGCACGCAGATCTTTCCAGTTCCTGCCTCCGCGCGGAATGGCGGAAGGCTCAGAGCGTGGGTCGGGCACCGAAACGCCTTTCACGCCGCGCGAACATGTCCAACGCCGCGTCGAAATGCTGTTCATTGAAATCCGGCCACAGAGTGTCCAGAAACACCAACTCCGCATAGGCCGACTGCCAGAGCAGAAAATTGGACAGCCGGCATTCACCGCTGGTCCGAATAATCAGGTCGGGATCGGGCAGATCGGCCGTGAGCAGAAAACGGCCGAACAACGATTCATCGAGTTGTGCCGGGTCCAGTGCGCCATCACGCACCGCCAAAGCCACCTGCTTCGCGGCCTGCATGATATCCGCCCGCCCACCATAGGACAGTGCCAGCACCAACGTGAGCCGGCGGTTTGCGGACGTTACGTCCTGCGCCCGTTTCGCTTCGGCCCGTACATCGTCGTCAAAGCGCGACAGATCGCCGATGATGCGGATCCGCACCCCTTCGCGCGATAATTCGGCCACCTTGTGGCGCAGATAATAGCGAAGGAGCGACGTCAGGTCCGCCACCTCGTCTGGGGTACGGCGCCAATTTTCAGACGAAAATGCATATAAGGTCAGATAACCGACCCCGCGCCTGATCGCGGCCTGAACACAGCGCCGCACGGCCTCCGCGCCCGCGCTGTGCCCAGCGGCGCGGGGCAGTCCGCGCGCCATGGCCCAGCGGCCGTTGCCATCCATGATCAACGCCACATGCCCCGGCGGAGCCGGCACAGCGCCACCATTCCTCCGCCCCACTACATCGAGAGGGGTCTTGGGGGGTGTCTGCGCGTCTGTTGTCCCGGCCGCCGGGCCAGGTACGGAGCCCATGGTCACAGCGAGGTCAGACCTGCTTGATCTCGCGTTCCTTCTCCGCGAGCATGTCGTCGATCCGCTTTACATACTGGTCGGTCAATTTCTGGATCGCCTCGGACCAGACTTTTACGTCGTCCTGGCTGATTTCGCTCTTCTTCTCGAACGTCTTCGTCTGGTCCATGCCGTCGCGCCGCACCCCGCGCACCGCGATCTTGGCATTTTCGGAATATTTGCCGGCCGTGCGCGCCAGGTCGTTGCGACGCTCTTCGGTCAATTGCGGAATCGGCACCCGCACTGTCTGGCCATCGGCCGCCGGGTTCAACCCCAGCCCGCTATCGCGAATCGCACGCTCCACAGCGCCGACCAGCGAACGGTCCCACACCTGCACCGTCAGCATCCGGGCTTCCGGCACTGCGATCGACCCGACCTGCGTCAATGGCACTTCACCGCCATAAGCTTCCACACGCACTGGTTCGATCAGGGCCGGGCTGGCCCGCCCCGACCGCAATCCGGCGAAATCGCGGCGCAGGCTTTCCAGCGCGCCGTCCATCCGGCGGACAAGGTCATCCAGCAGTGTCTTCTGATCAGCAGCCACAGTGGCCCTCCACACTCAAGCAGGGCGGCCGCCGGAGCGGTCACCCGTCATACACATCATACTCGCCACAGGAACGTCGGACCGCCCTGACTGTCAGGACGCCTCGACGATCTTGGTATACAGCCCCTCGCCCCGCATCACCTGGGGAAACGCGCCCGGTGCGTGGATATTGAACACGAGGATTGGCAGCCGGTTCTCACGCGCCAGACTGATGGCGGCGGCATCCATCACATGCAGGTCGCGCGCCAGCACATCGAGATAGGTCAGCGTCTCGAAACGGGTGGCGTCCGGCACCTTGCGCGGATCGGCCGAATAGACGCCATCGACCTGCGTGCCCTTCAGCAACGCATCGCAATCCATTTCAGCAGCACGCAACGCGGCCGCCGTATCCGTGGTAAAGAACGGATTACCCGTCCCTGCCGCAAAAATGACGACCCGGCCCTTCTCCATATGGCGGACCGCCCGCCGGCGGATATAGGGCTCGGCCACCGATGACATATGGATCGCCGACATCACGCGCGTCGGCACGCCATGGCGCTCCAGGGCATTCTGCACCATCAGGGCGTTGATCACGGTCGCCAGCATACCGGCATAATCGCCCTGCGCCCGGTCCATGCCGCGCGCAGCAGCGGCAACACCGCGGAAGATGTTGCCGCCACCGATCACCAGACAGACCTCGACCCCGGTCTGGGCCACGGTCGCCACGTCTGCGGCGATGGTGTCCACCATTTCAGGGTCGATGCCATACGAGCCGTCGCCCATCAGGGCCTCGCCCGAAATTTTCAGCAGGACACGGCGGTAACCCTGAACGTCTTGTGCTTCACGATCCGTCACGAGGTCCCCCGATTGCTTATATGATGACTCCTCACGGGGAATGCTCCCCGCCTGGACCACACTTACGCCGACCCTCTTAATCCCCCTGATGACCGGTCACAAGCACACTCGTCATTCCAAACTCAATCCTCCCGTCAGGAGGCGTCGTCCAGTCCGAGTGCGCGCAGGCGGGCCTTCTCCTCATCCCAGCCGGCGCGTTCCTTCACATTCAGAAACAGATGGCACGTCCGGCCCAGCAGACGCGACAGATCCTTGCGCGCCTTCTCGCCGATCGCGCGAATCCGGCTGCCTTTTTCGCCGATCAGGATCGCCTTGTGCCCGGCGCGCGCCACATAGATCGTCACCTCGATCCGCACCGAGCCATCGGGTTGCTCGCGGAAGCTCTCGGTTTCCGCAGTGGCGGCGTAGGGCACTTCTTCGTGCGTCTGGAGAAAGATCTGTTCGCGCACCAGTTCAGCCGCCAGCAGGCGATCGGGCAGATCGGTCAGGTCGTCCTCGGGATACAGGTACGGTCCCTCGGGCAATGCCGCGCCCAGCGCATCCAGGAGGTCGTCAACCCCGTCACCGCTCCGCGCGCTGACCATGTAGACGTGCTCCACATCCAGCAAGCCGGACAACTCAGCCGTCAGCGGAAGCAGGGCCTGGCGATCCACGAGGTCGGTCTTGTTCAGCACCAGCCAGACGCGGCGGCGCGTCTTGGCCAACTGCTCGATAATGGGGCGCACCGTGTCACATAGGCCGCGACGTGCGTCGATCAGCAGCAGTGTGATGTCTGCATCCTCGGCACCGGTCCAGGCCGCCGCCACCATGGCGCGGTCCAACCGACGACGCGGCTTGAAGATGCCCGGCGTGTCCACCAGCAGTATCTGGCTGGCGCCGCGCATCAGAATACCCAGCACGCGAAAGCGGGTCGTCTGTGCCTTCGGACTGACGATGGACAGTTTCGCCCCCGCCATCCGGTTCAGCAAAGTCGATTTCCCGGCATTCGGCGCACCGACGATGGCGACAAAGCCGCAGCGGGTGGTCATGTCGTGTACCCTTTCCGGCGAGGTCGTCCCCTCGCCACAATAATCCGTCATCCGATCCGCCGCAGCAGGTCTGCCGCCGCAGCACTTTCGGCCGCACGCTTGCTGCCCGCCTCCCCTTCGCCCGACTGGCCACCAGCCGTCACCGCGATCACGAACCGGGGGGCATGCGACGGCCCGTCGACCAGTACCGTCTGATAGGACGGCAGCGGCTGCCCGCGGGCCAACACCCACTCCTGCAAGGCGGTCTTGGGGTCCTTGGGCGGGCGGGCCTGGGCGATGATCGCTTCGTTCCAGGCCGAGCGCACGAAGCGGCGCGCGGGTTCCAGGCCGCCATCCAGATACATCGCACCCAGAATCGCCTCGACCGCGTCAGCCAGCACGTTGGCGACCTGACGTACGCCGGCGCGGGCCTCGTGCTCGGCCACATCCAGCGCCTGCGTCAGGTCCATCGTCGCCGCGATGGCCGCCAGGATCGGGCGCGAAACCAGATGCGCATGGCGTGGCCCCAGCGCGCCTTCCTGCTCATCGGGAAAGCGCTCCAGCAGCCATTCGGCCATCAGCAGACCCAGGACGCGGTCACCGATGAATTCCAGCCGTTCGTTGGAGCCGGCGCCGCGGCGGGATGCGGGCTGACGGCCGCGGCGGCCCGTTCCGCCGCTGCGCTGGTGGGCGGCGGAGCGATGGGTCAGGGCTTCACGCAGCAGGTCGGTGCGGCGGAAATGATAGCCTAACCGGGCCTCGACCGCCGCCACGTCGCCACCGGGCGCGACATCTTCCACGGCGCCTTCGGCACTCATTTCACGCCCATGAAGAGGCGGTTCCAGCGGATTTCGGCCGGCCACATCCAAAATTCCCACACCGGATAGCGCGTATCGAGCGACAGGAAGATCCATTTGGCCTGGCCGATCAGGTTTTCCATCGGCACGAAGCCGAGATCTTCCGGATCGTCGCCCATGAAGCGGCTGTCGGCGCTGTCGTCGCGATTATCGCCCATCGCGAAAAAATACCCCTGCGGCACGACATAGACCGGGGTATCGTTCTGGAAGCCCTCGTTGGTCAGCTTCAGGATGTCGTGCCGGACCGTCGGCGCGCCGGCGCTGCCCGGCAGATCTTCTTGAAAACGCTGGCCTTCCATGCGGGTACGGTGCTCGTCCACCGCTACGTAATCGCCCTTCGACACGCGGGGGACCAGCACGTCGTTGAGATAGAGTTCGCCGCCGCGCACCTGCACGCGGTCACCGGGCAGGCCGATGATGCGCTTGATGTAGTCGATCGACGTGTCCTTGGTGAAGCGGAAGACCGCGACGTCGCCGCGATGAGGCGTGCGCTCGAAGATGCGCCCGCTGAACAGGTCGGGCGAGCGCGGCAGCGAGAAATGGGAGTAGCCGTAGCTGTATTTCGCGACCCAGAGATAGTCGCCGACCTGCAAGGTCGGGATCATGGACCCGGAGGGAATATTGAACGGCTCGAACAGGACGGTGCGCACCCCGATCGCCAGCGCGCCGGCGATGATGATGGTGCGGGCCATGTCCCAGGCGCCGCGCAAGGCCGGAAGAACGCCCCCTGACGAGAGGGGTGATGTATGGGTCTTGTGCGGGTCATCCATAGGTATGATGTCTGAATCCGGAAGGTGATGCGGGGGCCGCCCGTGGGGCCAGCGGATGAAGCCGGGGGGACCATCCCCTGTCAACCGGCGCGCGATCTTATTAGCCCGATCCTAACCCACGGGGCCAGCGTCGATCATCACCTGTGCGAACGCATAGGGATATTCGTCGGTCATGGTCAGGAGAATGCGGGCCGTGGCGCCGGGCGCCAGCAGCGCGTCGAGCCTTGCCCGCGCGCCGCCGGTCAGCACCATGACGGGCTGGCCGGTCGGCAGATTGTCCACCCCCAGGTCTCGGTGGAACACGCCGTGGGAAAACCCCGTCCCTAACGCCTTGGCGCACGCTTCCTTGGCCGCCCACCGCTTGGCATAGGCCCCCAGGCGCGCCTGCCCGTTGCGCCGGTCGGCGCGTCGCCGTTCGGCTTCGGTGAATACCCGGTCCAGGAAGCGTTCGCCATGGCGGCCCAGCGCGCGCTCGATGCGGCGGATGTCGCAGAGGTCGGAGCCGATACCGAGCAGGTTCATCCCTTCGCCCGCTCCACCTGGACGACGCTGCTGGCCGCACGCATCGCCGCGATCAGCGATGACAGGTGGCGCAGGTCGCGTACTTCGATATCCGCCAGGATCTCCATGAAATCGAGTTGGCGATTGACTATGCGCAGATTGACGATGGTGCCGTCATGCTTGGAGGCAACATTGGTCAGGGTGGCGAGGATGGAAGGCTCGTTGGCGGCGACGATGCTCAACCGCCCGATATGCGGCTCGCCATGACCGCGACCGATCACGTCGTAATCCCAGTCCACATCCATGAAGCGCTCGGGCGTGGCGGCGAAGCTTTCCAGCGTCTGGCAGCCGGCGGTATGGATGGTGATGCCCTTGCCGGTCGCGACGATACCCACGATGCGGTCGCCCGGCAGGGGATGGCAGCACCCCGCGAAATGAACCGCGATGCCTGGCCCGATGCCGGCCAGCGCCATGCCGCCGCCCGACCTGGCCTTTGCGGTGCGCGCGGGCGCGCGCATGGGGATGCCGGGGACCATGCGCGGCGCGCGCGGCGTCTGGCGGAGTTCGGGATAGGCGGCATGCACCACGTCGCGCGGCCCGATATTGCCGTTGCCGACCGCGACGTACAGATCTTCGACCGACGCCTGCTTGAGATCGGCGAGAATGCTCTCCAGCACCTTTTCCGACCCATCCACGCCCTCCTGCCGGAAGGCCTTGGCCAGTGCGGCGCGGCCGCCATCGACATGGGCTTCGCGCTGCTGGGCCGCCACATGGCGGCGGATGCGCGCCCGTGCCTTGCCGGTGACGACGAATCGCTCCCACGACGGTGACGGCGTGCCGCCGCGCGCCGTCATGATCTCGACCTGATCGCCGTTCTGCAATTCGTGACGCAGCGGCATCAGCCGCCCGTTGATGCGCGCGCCCACGCAGGTATCGCCGACCTGGCTGTGCACCGCGTAGGCGAAATCGACCGGCGTGGCGCCGCGCGGCAGCGAGATCAGTTGCCCCTTGGGCGTGAAGCAGAAGACCTGATCCTGGTAGAGTTCGAGCTTGGTGTTTTCCAGGAACTCGTCCGGGGCCGCCGAATCCTCCAGGATGTCCAGCAGATCCTGCACCCAGCGCAGGCCGGTGACGACCTGCCCTGCTCCGCCCGCACCGGGCAACTGCTTGTACATCCAGTGCGACGCCACACCGTTTTCGGCGATGTCGTGCATCTCGGCGGTGCGGATCTGCACCTCGATCTTCTGGTTGCGCGGATAGCGCAGCGTCACGCCCGTATGCAGGCTCTGGTAGCCGTTGGCCTTGGGGGTGGAGATGTAATCCTTGAACCGGCCGACAATGACCGGGAAGGCCGCATGAACCGCGCCCAGGGCCACGTAACAGGCCTCGCGGGTCGGCACGAGGATGCGGAAGGCCATGATGTCGGAAAGCTGCTCGAAGGCGACATTGCGCTTCTGCATCTTCTCCCAGATCGAGAAGGGCGATTTTTCGCGCCCCGATACCTCGACCTCGCCCAGGCCGGCCTCACGGCAGAGCCGGACCAGATCGCGCCGGACCTCTTCGATCACATCCGCGCCCTGGCCGCGCAGGTAGTTGAGCCGCGCGCGGATGGTGGTGTTGGCTTCCGGCTCCAGTTCCGCGAATGACAGGTTCTGGAGTTCGGTCTTGACCTTGTCCATGCCGATGCGCCCGGCCAGGGGCGCATAGATTTCCATGGTCTCGCGGGCGATGCGCTGGCGCCGGTCCAGCCGCTGCACGTAATGCAGCGTGCGCATGTTGTGCAGCCGGTCCGCCAGCTTGACGATCAGGACCCGGATGTCCTTGGACATCGCGAGCACCAGCTTGCGGAAATTTTCGGCCTGCTTGGTGCGGTCCGACTGGAGTTCCAGCCGGGTCAGCTTGGTGACGCCGTCTACCAGATCGGCAATCGCCGGGCCGAATTCGGCGCGCAGACGATCGTGCGTGACGCCGGTATCCTCGATCGTGTCGTGCAGCAGCGCGGTCGCGATGGAGGCCGGGTCGAGATGGAAGCCGGCGAGGATGCTGGCGACAGCCAGCGGATGGGTAATATAGAGGTCGCCGTTATCGCGGACCTGCCCGGCATGGGCCTCCTGCGCGACGGCGAAGGCGCGGCGGATCAGGTCGAGATCGGCATCCGGGGCATAGGCACGGACACGCCGCACCAGCCCTTCGCAGGAAATGACGCGGGCGGGCGGTGGCTCGGGCGCCACATTCCCTCCCGCATCTTCAGGCATGGTCGAAGCAGCGGAAACCAGCCCCCGGCCATCGCCCGACGCGGGCGAGGCCGGTGCCTGGGCGGTGACATCGACGACCGTGTCGGTCGGGCCGGCCGCATCCGCTGCCATGGGCTTATCGCCGCGAACGGCCGCCCAGTTCGGCCTCGATCGCGGCCTCCAGCTCTTCGGCCGACATGCCGGCGCCGTGGGCGGCCTCTTCCTCGGCCGAGACGTCCTGAAGACCGAAGATATTCTGTTCGGTCGGGATCAGGTCCATCACTTCCTCGTCGGCCGGCTCGGGCTCCGGCGCGCGGGCCAGCGAGCGGACCAGATCGGTGCGGATCTGTTCGAGTTCGATCGTCTGGTCGGCGATTTCCCGCAGCGCGACGACCGGGTTCTTGTCGTTGTCGCGGTCGATCGTCATCTCCTCGCCACGCGACAGGCCGCGCGCGCGCTGCGCCGCCAGCAGAACCAGCTCGAAGCGATTAGGAACCCGTTCAACGCAATCTTCGACGGTGACGCGAGCCATAAGGCAAGCCTCCGGTATTTACATTATTAAAAAAACGATTTTATCCACAGTGCGGCGCAAACGCAAGGCCGGGTTTGGTGGGTTGCCCGTTTGGTGGGTTGCCCTATCACGCACCGTCCAGCCGGCGGATCTCCTGCACCGGGAGGGCTGCGATCGCCTCCCCGACACGATGCCCCGTGCGGGGATTGCGCCAGTCTGGCGCCACATCGCGCAGCGGGAGCAGGACGAACGCCCGGTCCTCTGCCCTGGGATGCGGCAGGATGGGATCGGGCGCGTCACGCACGCAAGAGCCCATCGCCACGATATCGAGATCCAGCGGCCGCGCCGCGTTGGCGACCGTCCGCCGCCGCCCTGCCTCGGCCTCGATCGCCTGCAAGGCGGCCAGCAGCGCGGCGGGGTCGATCTCGCCCGCCACGTTCACCACCCCGTTTACATAAGGCGGCTGGCCCGAGGGGGGAACCGGCGCGCTTTCGTACCATGGCGAGACAGCGACCACCCGCAGGCCGGGAATGGCGGTGATGCGCCCGACGGCCCAGCGACAGGTCTCGCGGGGCGTGCTGCCCCCTTCACGCGGCAGATTGGCCCCGATGGCGATGAGAATCATGGCAACTGCCTCGCGGACGATAGGATCGAAACCTTCTGAAACATGGAATATCCAATTGATTTTTTATATTTTCGCCCAGAAACGTCCTATACATTCCGTTTCGACCGTATCAATTTGTCCGCGACGGTTCTAATCTGACGTTTGATGGGCTTATTGTTCAGGTGCGGCATTTCATCCGCACGACTTTTCAAGTTCAGGCGATTTTACAAGGATTCATAGCCCATGTTTTTTCAACCCGACGAACGTACTTGTCTTTTCATCGACGGCTCAAGTCTCTACTCGGCCTCGCGTCATCTGGGGTTCGATGTCGATTACCGCAATCTGCTGACGTTCTTTCGCTCAAAATGCCATATCATCCGTGCCTATTACTATTCGGCAATTCTGGAAAGCGAGGAATATTCCCCCCTTAAACCGCTAACCGACTGGTTGGTCTATAACGGCTACTCGCTCGTCACCAAGACGGCGCGCGAGTTCGTCGACCAGAACGGGCGCCGACGCGTGAAGGGCAGCATGGATATCGAACTGGCCGTCGACATGATGGAGATGGCCCCGAAGATGGACCATGCCATTTTGTTCAGCGGTGATGCCGATTTCCGCCGCCTGCTGGAAAGCGTACAGCGCCAGGGCGTGCGGACCACGGTCATTTCGTCCGTGCGTACCTCGCCGCCGCTGATCGGCGACGACCTGCGGCGGCAGGCCGACCAGTTCGTCGATCTGGCCGATATCGCGTCGCACTTCACCCGGCGCCAGGGCGAGGCACGGGTGGCACGCCAGCAGCAGGCCCCGATCCGCCACCCCGCCGACCAGTTCAGCGAACTCGACCACGACGACGAAGACTGACATCCGGCACCGCCGGGCGGGGCGCCATGCGCCCTCCCCGGCCGAGACGCGCGGACTTCAGCTTTCGAGTTGCAGGCTGCGCGTCGTGCGCTCGTGCACCTGGGCGCAGAGTTCGGGCCGGTCGGCCAGCGGGGCGCCGTAGGACGGGATCATTTCCCGCAGCTTCGCGTCCCAGCGCGGCAGTTCGCTGGGGAAGCATTTGCTGATCACGGTCAACATGATCGAAACGGCGGTCGAGGCCCCAGGCGACGCGCCGAGCAGTGCCGCGACCGTGCCGTTGGCCCCGGTGACGACTTCGGTGCCGAATTGCAGCACGCCGCCCTTTTTGGCGTCCTTCTTGATGACCTGCACGCGCTGGCCGGCGGTGATCAGTTCCCAATCCTTCGCCTGGGCGTTCGGTACGAAATCGCGCAGGGCATTGAGGCGCGTCTCGTTGGATTGCAGCACCTGCTGCACCAGGTAACGGGTGAGCGGCATGTTGTCGCGCGCCACCGCCAGCATGGCGCCGAGATTGTCCATGCGAATGGATTTCGGCAGGTCCCACAGCGAGCCCTGCTTGAGGAACTTGGTCGAGAAGCCGGCATAGGGGCCGAACAGCAGCCCCTCCTTGCCGTCGATCACGCGGGTGTCGAGATGCGGCACGGACATCGGCGGCGCACCCACCGACGCCTTGCCGTAGACCTTGGCATGATGGCGGGAGACGATATCCGGGTTGGTACAGCGCAGGAACTGGCCGCTGACCGGGAAGCCGCCGACGCCCTTCGATTCGGGGATGCCCGTCTTCTGCAACAGCGGCAGCGCGCCGCCGCCGGCACCGATGAAGACGAAGCGCGCGCCGACCGACACCGTGGCGTTCGACGTGAGATCGCGCACCGCCAGCCGCCAGGAACCGGAGGCGTCCTGCTTCAGATCCTCGACCTCATGCGACAGTTTGAGGTCGAAACCCGGCTGACCGGAGAGGAAATTGACCAGCAGGTGCGTCAGCGCGCCGAAATTGACGTCGGTGCCCGCCGCGATCCAGGTCGCGGCCAGCTTGGTGCCGGCGGTGCGGCCTTCCATCACCAGCGGCATCCATTGCGCAAGCTGCGCCGGGTCGGTGGAGAAGCGCATGCCGCTGAACAGCGGATGATCCTTCAGGGCTTCGTACCGGCGGCGCAGATAATCGCAGTTTTCGTCGCCCCAGACGAAGCTCATGTGCGGGATCGGATTGAGGAACGCGCGAGGCGAGGCAATGACGCCCGATTCGACCAGATAGGCCCAGAACTGGCGCGAAAGCTGGAATGCCTCGTTCACGCCGACCGCCTTGGAAATGTCGATCGTGCCGTCGGCGCGCGATGGGGTGTAATTCAGTTCGCACAGCGCGGAATGGCCCGTGCCGGCGTTGTTCCAGGCGTTGGAGCTTTCCTTCGCCACGTCGTCCAGCCGTCCGAACATCCCGATCGACCAGTCCGGCTGCAGGAGCTTGAGCAGCGCGCCGAGCGTCGCGCTCATGACCCCTCCGCCGATCAGGACGACGTCATAGGCGGATTCGGTTCGGGTCGTATTCGAGGTCATGACATTCTCCGGAACGAGGCGCGCAGGCCGAAGCCTGTGAATACGGTCTGGGCCGCCGGTCCCATCGCGGCGGACCGAAGGCGGGAAAGAGTGGTCGTCCAAGGACCGGACGAACCTGAACCGGGTGGCATGCGGGCCGTATCGTCGCGGACAATTCGCCCATCGCACAAACGGGATCGCAGAGCCATAACCCGGTCCGGTCCTCCGGAACGCCCCAACCTCTTGCCATCTGAACCGGCATTCCGAGACATCATCTCTGCGCGAGCCGATCCTGACCCGCTCCATCGGGCGCGGCAAGCGGGGGGAGAAGACCGATCCGGCCTGTTCCTTCTTATTGCTTCCATTTTCTGGAGTTCCCCGGCGGAATCGCGGGTCTTTCCATTCCGGCAGCGCATGACTGTCAGGCTTTTCCCGCATCGTGGCAAGGGAACCATCACCGAAATCCTGATGGCCGGTTCAGGCTGGCGGCGGCTTCGCCCGCCGGGACAGGGCCCGCCAGACCCGGAAGGCCAGCAGGCCGGCCACGACCCCGCCATAGAGCAGCGTTTCCGCCCGGATCACCTTGAAAGACAGGATGAAATGGATGGCGGCGCAAATCGCGGCCGCATAGGCCAGGCGATGGAGCACCTTCCAGCGCCTGCCCAGCCGGCGGATCGACCAGCCGTTCGATGTCGCGGCCAGCGCGGCCAGAATGGTGAAGGCGACCATGCCGAGGATGATGAAGGGTCGTTCGGTCACGTCGGCCAGCAGGGTGTGCAGGTCGAACCCCTGGTCCAGCGCCACATAGGCCGACAGGTGGAAGAGCGCGTACCAGAAGGCCAGCAGCCCCAGCGCCCGCCGGTAGCGGAGAACATTGATCCCGGTCATGTCCCGCAGCGGCGTGACGCACAGGGACAGGATCAGGAACCGCAGGGCCCACAGGCCCAGCGTGCGCTCGAATGTATTGACCGGATCGGCGCCCAGCCGGTCGGTCGCCCCCAGGACGAACGATACCGCCGCCGGAAGCAGCCCGAAACCATAGAGGGCCAGCCGGATCAGGCCGGCGGGCCTTGCGTGCCGTGCCGCCATCAGAAATCGCGCCGCAGGTCCATACCGGCATAGAGGCCGGCCACCTGTTCGCCATAGCCGTTGAACGGCAGGGTGGGCTGACGGGCGGCACCGAAGAACCCGCCGCCGGCACCGATGGGCCGCTCGCTGGCCTGGCTCCAGCGCGGATGGTCCACGGCCGGATTGACGTTGGCGTAGAAACCGTATTCGTCGGACGCGCGGAGGTTCCACGACGTGCGGGGCTGCCGGTCGGTCAGGCGGATGCGCACGATCGACTTGATGCCCTTGAACCCGTATTTCCACGGCACGACCAGCCGGATCGGCGCGCCGTTCTGGTTGGGCAGCGTCTGGCCGTACAGCCCGACCGCCAGGATCGTGAGCGGGTGCATGGCCTCGTCCAGGCGCAGCCCCTCGACATAGGGCCAGTCGAGCACCGGCAGGACGCCGCCCTGCCCCGGCATCTCCGACGGGCGCACCACCGATTCGAAGGCGACATATTTCGCGCTGCCCAGCGGCTCGACCTCGGCCAGCAGGTCGCGCAGCGCGAAGCCGATCCAGGGGATGACCATCGACCACGCCTCGACGCAGCGCATGCGGTAGATCCGCTCTTCCAGGGGGCGGGTCAGCAGCGCGTCGATGTCGTAGGTGCGGGGCTTGGCCACCATGCCGTCGACCTGCACGGTCCAGGGGCGGGGGTGGAACGCGCCGGACCGTTCGGCCGGGTCGGTCTTCTCCAGTCCGAATTCGTAGAAATTATTGTAGTGCGTCACGTCGCGCAGGGGCGTGGGCTTGAGCCCCGTGCCCGACAGGGCGCCCGGATGGGCCGCCAGGTCCGCCGCCCCGGCCGGGCGTGGCGGCATGATCATTCCCGTCAGGCCGGCGCCGGCCGCGGCGGCCAGCATGTTGCGCCGCGACAGCCACAGAGCGTGTGGCGTGATGGCGGAGGATGGCGGTGCGGGGTAGCGAAAGACACGCATGCGGGGCCTTCTTTCCTGAGTCGCGGCACGTGCCGGGCAGAGGGCGTGACACCGCCGGGATCGTCCGGCACCTTGCCGGGAACGGGACGGCAATGAAAAGGAGCAGGACCATGACCGATTCCTCTGATCACGGCACGGCAGGGACTGTCGGCTTTATCGGCTTTGGCGCGATGGCCAGCCGCATGGGCCGGAATCTTGAAGCTTCCGGCTATCAGATCGTAGCCTATACCCCATCCGGCAAGGGTGGCGACGGCACGACCCGCTTCCTGCCCTCGCCCCGCCAGTTGGCCGAAGCCTCGGGCGGGACCGTCATTCTCTGCGTCCCCGATGACGAGGCGCTGGCCAGTGCCGCCTATGGCCCCGACGGCGCGCTGGCGGGCATGGCGGCCGGCACGCTGCTGATCAATACCAGTTCGGTGTCGCCGGAAGCCTCGCTGGCGCTGGCGGAAGCGGCCGGCGAACGGGGGATCGCCGCCCTCGATGCCCCGGTTTCGGGCAGCACGCCGGAAGCAGAGGCCGGCACGCTGGTGGTGCTGGTCGGCGGAGAGGTGGAGGTTGTGGCGCGGGCCCAACCGATTTTCGACATTATCGGTCAGACGACGATCCATGCCGGGCCGGCCGGCTGTGGCTCGAAGCTGAAGCTGGTGATCAACGGCATTATGGGTGTGGGGCTGGCGGCGGTTGCCGAGGGCTTCTGTTACGGCGTGGCCGCCGGGCTGGACCGGGACATGCTGTTCGAGGCGCTCGATTCGGTCGCGGTGATCTCGCCCCATCACAAGCGCAAGCTCAAGGCGGCCAGGGCGGGCGATTTCCGGCCGCAATTCCCCACCCGCCTGATGCAGAAGGACATGCGGCTGTTGCTGGACGCCGCCGCCCGTGTCGCCGCCCCGGTGCCGACCATGGCGACCACCACCCAGCTTCTGTCGCTGACGCGGCGGGGGCATGCGAACGACGATTATTCCGCGCTGTTCGCGGTGCTGGAAAGCATGGTGGCCAATACGCCGTAAGGCGTGCCGGCCGTCAGCCGAATGCCATTGCGGCCATGACGGCCAGCCGGTCGCCGAGGCCCCGTGGCGCCGGGTCGGCCCCACGGGCGAGGTCGCGCCGGGCCAGCACGCCCGGCAGCGCAGTCGCCCTGGCCGGGCGCGGCAGGCGCCGGCGGCCGGCCTCGGCCAGGAATGCCTGCCCTTCGCGGCACAGGGCGGCGCGCAGCGCCCGCAGGATGTCCGGCGTCAGGGTCGCGCCGTCGCGAATCGTGTCGCCCGACAGGCCGGATTCGGCCAGCGCGGAATCGGGCACCGGGCATCGGCCGCTGGCCAGCACCCGTTCCAGATGCCGCACCAGGCCGCCCGCGCCGTAGGCGGCGCCGTGCGATTCGACGGCTTTCAGCAGGTCCGGGTCCGTCACGCCGGCTGCCTGGGCGATGGCGACCTGTATGCCGCCCGCGCCGCCGCGCATCGCCGTGCGCCAGGCGGGCCAGTCCGCCAGCCCGTCCAGTTCGGCCTCGCGGGCGTCGAGGATGCCCAGCAGGGTTTCGGGCTTCACGCGGCCCTGGGCGATCAGCGCGCGGATCGGGTCGGCGATTTCGTGCGGGTGGGGGGCGCCCTCGATGATTTCGCGCCACCATTGCAGGCGGATCAGCCCCGCCATCGGCCCCGCGACGGCGCGGGACTGCATGCCGCCGAGGGCGCGAACGGTTTCGTGATTGAAGGCGAGCAGGGGGAACGCGGCCTCGCGCGCCGCCGCCGGCAGGAACAGCGCGCACAGGAAGCGGTCGGGGTCGGCGCGCCGGGCAATGGCGGCGCCGGGGGAAACTCCGGCGGCGGCGGCGCGTCTTTCCGGGGGGGCCGTCGTGGCAGTGCGTGTCATGACAATGGCTTGCCGCGCGCAACGGCGTGGCGCAAGAGTTTCGGCCGGCGGGTCGGCCGTCCCTGTTCCGTCACTTGACGCCCCTTCCCCGCCCTCATAGCTCTGACGGGCGGCGTTTTCGCCGCTGCAATTCCAAGGAGAACGTCCATGGCTTTCGAATTGCCCACTCTTCCGTTCCAGACCAACGCGCTGGCGGCGCGCGGCATGTGCCAGGAAACGCTGGAGCTGCATCACGGCAAGCACCACCAGGCCTATGTCACCGCGCTGAACGGCTTCGTCGAAGCCAAGCCCGAACTTCAGGGCAAGTCGCTGGATGAAATCATCCTGGCGGTCAAGGGTGATGCCGCCCTGGCGCCGGTGTTCAACAATGCCGGCCAGCATTGGAACCATATCCTGTTCTGGCAGAACCTGTCGCCGACCGGCGGGGTGATCCCCGACGCGCTGGCGGCGAAGATCGCCGAGGATTTCGGCAGCGTCGACACGTTCAAGACCGACTTCAAGGCGGCTGCGACCTCGCAGTTCGGCTCGGGCTGGGCGTGGCTGGTGCTGGGTTCGGACGGCAAGCTGAAGGTGACCAAGAGCGCCAACGGCTCCAACCCGCTGGCCGAAGGCCAGGGCAAGGTGCTGCTGGGCCTCGATGTGTGGGAGCATTCCTACTATCTCGACTTCCGCAACCGTCGCCCCGACTACGTGACCAACTATCTGGACAAGCTGGCGAACTACGAGTTTGCCGAGGCGCAGCTGAAGGCCGCCTGAACGGCCGACGGTACCGCGTGACCTGGAATGCCCGGCCCCTTTGGGGCCGGGTTTTTCATGTACGGCCGCCGGAGAGCGGGCCGGCGCGCCCGATATCGCGCAGCCTGACGCCCGTAGCGAGGTCCCGCTCGATCCGCTCCAGCGTCAGGCCCTTGGTTTCGGGCACGAACAGCGCGACCACCAGCACGAACAGCGCGTTCAGCCCCGCATAGAGCCAGAAGGTCGCGGACAGGCCCAGGCGGTCCATCAGCGACAGGAACGACACGCCCACGATCATGTTGGCGATCCAGTTGGCGGCGGTGGAGCAGCCCACGCCGAATTCCCTGCCTTGGAGCGGCTGGATTTCCGCGCACAGCACCCACGTCACCGGCCCGGCTGAAAAGGCGAATCCGGACACGAAACAGATCATGCCGCCGATGGCCAGCGCCCGCGCCGTCGTCTCGCGCACTTCGGCGGAGGGCGAATAGCCCAGCAGCGCCATGCCGATGGCCATCACGACCAGGCCGCAGATCAGCAGCGGGCGGCGGCCCCAGCGATCGACCAACCCGATCGCCACGAAGGTGGCGGCCACGTTCACCGCGCCCACGCTGACGGTGCCCCACAGCCGCGCATGGTCGATGAAACCGGCCAGGCCGAGGATGCGCGGGGCGTAATACATGACCACGTTCATGCCGGTGAATTGCTGGACAAGCTGCAACGTCACCCCCAGCGCCACCGAGCGGCGGAAATTCCGGTCCTTGCGCAAGAGTGCCCAGCCTGAGGTGCGGACATGCAGGCGGGCATCGATCTCGCGCAACTCGCGGGCGACACTCTGGCCCTGGCCGCGCAGGTCCTGCAACGCGCGCCGCGCGGCCTCCCGCTTGCCGCGCATCATCAGCCAGCGCGGGCTGGCCGGCAGGAAGGCGACGCCGATCATGAAGACGATGCCGGGAAATGCCACGATGCCCAGCATCCAGCGCCATGTGTCGAAATAGGAAAACAGCGCGTTGGAGACGAACGCCGCCATGATGCCGATAGTGATCATGAGCTGATAGATCGCGACCATGGCGCCCCGATGCCGGGGATCGGCGATCTCGGCGATATAGAGCGGCGCCGTGAAGGTGGAGATGCCGACTGCAAGGCCCATCATCACCCGGCCCGCGATCAGCGTGCTGACCGAGCCGGCCACGGCGCAGAACAGCGACCCCACCACGAACAGAGCCGCGCCGATCAGCAGCGTGTGCTTGCGCCCCCAGCCGAAGGAGAGCCGCGCCGCGATGGGCACGCCCAAGGCCGCGCCCACCATCATGGCCGCGACGATCCATTCCTGAAGGAGGCGGCCGGCGTGAAATTCGCGCGCGACCGGGCCGAGTGCGCCGGAGATGACGCCGATATCGAGACCGAACATCAGGCCGGCCACCGATGCCAGGCCCGAGGCCACGCCGGCCTGGCCCCGCACGGAGGCGGGCTGGAACCGTTCGGCCCCCCGGTCGGTTCCCCGCTCGGCCCTGGTTGCGTCGATCTCTCCGTACAGCGTCATGCCCCTTCCCCCCGGAGAAGGGTTAACGGCCGGCGAAGCAGGCGGTTCGCCGGCTGCCCCGGCCGGGTGCGGTTCAGTCGGCCTTGGGAGCCGCGTCGTTGGCGGGCTTGGCGGTGCTGGTGACGACCGAGGTCAGGGTCTCGCGCACCACCGTCACGCGGACGTTGGGGGCGATTTCGATCTCGATCTCGTTCGAATCGTCGCGGATCTTCTGCACCACGCCGATGATGCCGCCGGCCGTCAGCACCCGGTCGCCGCGACGGATCGCCGCGAGCTGGGCGCGCAACTGCTTCTGCTTCTGCTGCTGCGGGCGGATCAGGAGGAAATAGAAGATCGCGAACATCGCGACATAGGGGAGGATCGACATCAGGCCGCCGGCGCTCAGGAGACCTCCCTCGCCTCCGGCGCTCTGGGCATATGCCGGGGTCACAAGGAAATCTGAAAGTGCAGTCATTGTCGTGTTTCCGGCCGTCATTTAGTGGGTTGCGGGCTGAGGCAGTGGACCATAGTTTTCGTCCGTTTCCCGTCAAGGCGTCGGTTTGCCCTCCGCCGCGCTCCGGGTCCGATCGCGCCTTTCCAGCCACAGGACCGACGATGGAGTCTCACCCTCTCCTGCCCTTTCTCGACCGTATCGCACAAGCGCTGGAGCGGCTGTCGCCTCCGCCGCCGAGCCTGGCCGGGCTGGATGCCGCCGATGCCTTCGTCTGGCACCCCGCGCGGGGGCGCCTGGAGCCGGTGGCCCATGTGGCGCATGTCGATATCGACCTGCTGCGCGGCGTCGAGATCCAGCGCCGGCTGGTGCTGGACAATACGCTGCACTTCGCCCGTGGGCTGCCGGCCAACAACGTCATGCTGTGGGGCGCGCGCGGCATGGGCAAGTCCTCGCTGGTCAAGGCCGCCCATGCGCAGGCCAACCTGACGGCGGAGGGCGTGCCGGCAGCGCCCGGCCAGGGCCGTCTGGTGCTGATCGAGATCCAGCGCGAGGACCTGTCCACCCTGCCCGATCTGCTGGCCCTGCTGCGCACCAGTGCGCGCCGCTTCGTCGTCTTCTGCGACGACCTGTCGTTCGAGAGCGAGGATGCCGATTACAAGGCGCTGAAATCGGTGCTGGATGGGGGAATCTCGGGCCGGCCGGAGAACGTGCTGTTCTACGCGACCTCCAACCGGCGGCACCTGATGCCCCGCGACATGATCGACAACGAGCGCTCCACCGCCATCAATCCCTCCGAGGCGGTCGAGGAGAAGGTCTCGCTGTCCGACCGGTTCGGGCTCTGGATCGGCTTTCATAACTGCGCGCAGCATACCTTTCTGGACATGGTGCGGGCCTATGCCGCGACCCGGAACCTGGCGATCGGGGATGAGGAACTGGCGCGGCGCGCCAATGCCTGGTCGGTTGCCCGTGGCGGGCGCTCGGGGCGCGTCGCCTGGCAGTTTATCGAGGACCTGACCGCCGAACTCGCCGCCGCGCCGCATGGTGGGGAGCCCGTTGGGGAATCGACACGTCCTTGATCAGAATCAAGGCCCGTGACCGGTGTCATGCCTGATATCATGAGGGCTTGCAGCCTGACCGGCGGGATAGAGAAACCAGGCCTTTGCCGCTGTTGGGCAATGACATGGATTATCAATTGCGCGACAGGATGAGATGCCTCTTTAATGCGTGCGGCTTCTGTCATGATGCCGCGCGACCCACCGGACAGCCGCAGGCGACCGAGCGCATAGAGAGACGATGAACCAGATCTTTTCGACGGATAGCATGCCCCGCCCGACCCTGACCCTGGGGGAGGATCTGCGTCGCATCCGCTGTGATCCCGATTTCTGGTATCCCGTGGCCTGGTCACGCGAACTCAAGGCCGGCAAGACCATCGGCACCCGCTATGCCGGCTTGCCGATCGCGCTTGTTCGCCCCGTCGAAGGCGAGGTCTTCGCGCTGGAGGATCGCTGCGCCCATCGGCAGGTGCCGCTGAGCAAGGGCACGGTGAAGGGCCAGGCGGTGCAGTGCTGCTATCATGGCTGGGCCTACGGCCGCTCGGGCCGCTGCATCGACGTGCCTTATCTGGGCAAGGGCAAGCTGCCCAACGGGGTGAAGACCTATCCCTGCCGCGAGCAGGACGGGCTGATCTTCATCTTCCCCGGCGACCCGGAGAAGGCCGAGACCGTGCCGATGCCCCGGCTGTCGCAGGTCGCCAACCCCGACTACAAGACCCGCCGCTTCGGCCGGCATGTGAAATGCCATTACAGTTTCATGCATGAGAACCTGATGGATATGAACCATCAGTTCATGCACATGAAGCAGATGGGCCAGATGAAGCCCCGCTTCCTGGGCCAGGATCGTGCCCCCGGCATGATCGAGGCGCGCTATACCTTCGCCCGCACCGGCGGCAAGCAGCCGATCGGCGAGGCGCTGGTCTTCGGGCAGAAGCGCGACAACAGCGCGAAATTCGCCCATCGCGACGTCATGACCATCCGCACCGAATATCCTTACCAGACGCTGAAGATCGAGCCGACCGGCGGCGAAGCGGTGATGGATCTGTGGATTGCCTACGTGCCGCAGGACGAAGAGCAGTTGACCAACCGGGTCTTCGGGCTGCTGTCGATCAAGCGCCCCAAGCTGCCGGGCGTGCTGGACCTGGCATGGCCGTTCCTGGTCGCGTTTACCGAGCGGATCTTCCGCGAGGATCGCGAGATCGTGGAACTGGAGCAGAATGCCTGGAACGAACTGGGAGGCGACCATAACCAGGAAGTGTTCCCGGTGATTCGCGACCTGCGCCAGCTTCTGGCCGAATGCGGCATTCCCGCGCCCGAAGCCGGCTGAGGGTTTCGCCAGGTCCATGCCAGTTCCATGATCGACGAACGGACGGATACCACCCTGCAGGCCGGCCCCTTCCGGCTGCGGGCGCTTCTGTCGTCGGACGCGGGCGCGATGCACCGGCTGGTCAATGACTGGAGCGTGATCCGGATGCTCAGCCGGGTACCGTTTCCCTACCCGCGCGGGCTGACGGATGAATGGATCGCCTCCACCACCGAACTGGCCCGGCGGGGAGCGGCCTATCATTTCGCCATTACGCACCCCGAATCGGATACGCCCGATTCGCTGATTGGCTGCATCGGGTTGCAGGTCGATCGGGGCCGCCGGTCGGCCACCGTGGGATACTGGGTCGGCCGCCCCTACTGGAACCGCAAGGTCGCCACCAGCGCGGTGGGGCGGATTGCGCGCTGGGCGTTGGCCAGCATGCCGGTGGACCGCGTGGCCGCTGCCGTCGCGCATGATAACCCGGCCTCGATCGCCGTGCTGCGGAGGCTGGGGTTTCGCGAGACCGGGACCGGACACCAGGAATTCGTCTCGCGCGGCGGGGAGCATCCGGTGTTGCTGTTCGAGGCGAATCGGGAGGATATGGCGATGGATGCGTCGTCCGACGTCTTGACCACTCAGGCCGGAGAGCGGAAGCGTGTGGTGCTGGTGGCCGCCGTTGCGCTGATCGATACCGATGGCCGCATCCTTCTGGCCCGTCGGCCGGAAGGCAAGCCGATGGCGGGCCTGTGGGAATTTCCCGGCGGCAAGGTCGAGGCCGGAGAAACGCCGGAAGTGGCGCTGATCCGCGAACTGGACGAAGAGCTTGGCCTGGATGTCAGCCGTTCGTGCCTCGCGCCCTACACGTTCGTATCACACGATTACGGGCATTTTCATCTGCTGATGCCCGTCTATGTCTGCCGACGCTGGAAGAATGTTCCCCGCCCGCGTGAGGGACAGACGCTGGCGTGGGTTCGGGGGGACGATCTTTCGACCTATCCGATGCCGGAAGCGGATCTGCCGCTGGTGCCTCTGCTGCGTGATCTGGTGTGAGAGACGGCGACTGCCCTCTATAGAGCGAATGGTGCGTCGAGCGTGAAGGTGGCCTGTTTCTGGCCGGCGATGCTGGTGCCGAAGGCGAACAGGCTGCCGCTGAGGGGCTGGTCCACGAGTTGGCGGGCCGACAGGCCCTTGCGGGCGGTGGTGACGAAGACGGTGCGGTAATCGGCGCCGCCGAAGGCAACCTTGGTGACGTTGCGGGCCGGCATGGGAATGGGCTCGACCCTGGTGCCGTCGGGGGCCAGACGTTCGATCCGCCCGCCGTCCCATACGCCGATCCAGAGGAAGCCTGCGCTGTCGACCGCGACGCCGTCGGGGTAGCCGTCCTGCAGGGTGGCGAAGACCCGGCGGTTCGACAGGGTGCCCTCGGGCGACACGTCGAAGGCGTAGACGGTCCGGGCGGGTGAGTGGTTGTGGTAGAGCGTGCGGCCGTCAGGCGACAGAGCCGGGCCGTTGCTGACCACGTAGCCCGTATCTTCGCGCCGGATCGACAGCGCGCCCCGGTCCTGACGCACGGAATAGAGCGAACCGGTGGGGTCGGTCTCGGCATCGTGCATGGTGCCGAACCACAGGCGGCCGAACCGGTCCACATGGCCGTCATTGATCCGGTTGCCGGGCTGGTCGGGCTCGACGGGCAGGTCGAGACCGAATCGGCCGGTGGCGGGGGAAAACCGGTGCAGCCCGTCGCGCAGGCCGCACAGGAAGGTGCCGTCGGCGAGCGGCACCAGGAAGCCGGGCCGGTCCGGAGCGGGCCACGACGTTCGCTCGCCGCTTTCCGGCCGGTAGCGGTGGATCGCCTTTCCCACGATATCGACGAAATAGACGGCCTGTTCGGCTTCCGACCAGACGGGGCCTTCGCCCAGCATGGCTGGAAGATCCCACACGCAGCGCGGCACGCCGCACATCGGTCCTTCCCTCATCGCCCCATTCCCTCCTGTCTGGCCGGAAGCGGATTCCGGGCTCATAATGCAATTCCATGCCATTGGACGGGAACCCGCCATCATGAACCCGACAGCCTGCATCCTGGTCATCGGCAACGAGATTCTTTCGGGCCGGACGCAGGACGTCAACGTGCAATATCTCGCACGGCGCCTGTCCGAACTGGGGATCACGCTCGCCGAAGTGCGGATCATCCCCGATCGCAGCGAGGTGATCGTGACCACGCTGTGCGATGTGCGGGCGCGATTCGAGCATATCTTCACCACCGGCGGCATCGGGCCGACCCACGACGACATTACCGCGCCCTGCGTCGCCGAGGCGTTCGGGGTGCCGTGGGTCGTCCATCCGGAGACCTTCCGGCTGCTGGAGGCGCATTTTCGGCCAGGCGAGTTCAATGCCGCCCGTCAGCGCATGGCGACCCTGCCGCAGGGGGCGACCCCGATAACCAACAGCGTTTCGATCGCGCCGGGATTCAGCATCGGCAATGTCCATGTGCTGGCCGGCGTGCCGCGCATCATGCAGGCAATGTTCGAGGCGGTGGCCCCAACCCTGCGACATGGCACGCCCGTGACCTCGCGAAGCTGGTACGCGCTGGGCCTGTTCGAAGGGACGCTGGCCGCCGGCCTGTCGGAGATTCAGGACCGTTATCCGGACCTCGATATCGGTTCCTATCCGTTCGGACGGCCGGATGGACGGCGGGGCGTGGCCCTCGTCTGCAAGGGGCTGGATCGCGGCGCCGTGCTGGCGGCGGCGCAGGCGACGCACGACCTGATCGCGCAGTTGGGCTTTACGCCACAGGAAGGCGAGCCGCCGCCCTGACCTGGGGAGCCTGCAACGCCGGAGTCTCAGCCGCCTTCGGCATCGGGCAATGCGCCGGAGATGTGCATCTCCGGCAGGTGCAGCGTCATCTGCTGCCCCAGATTGGCGGCGTGCGCGCCCAACGACACGCCGTACTCGCCGGCCGGCACCACCCATTCCAGCGTCACCGGATTCCAGTGGCCCAGCATGCGCGCGTCGATCCCCACCGCCAGGCGCGCGGCCTGTCCGGGGGTAAGCTGCACGGTCCGCCAGCCGATCAGGCGCTTGGGGGCGTCGGCGCTTCCTTCGGGGAGGTCGAGATAGATCTGCGGCACGTCGCGACCGGCCATGGCCCCGCGATTGGACACGCTGAAGGCGACCAGCAGCCGTGAGCCGTCCCGCGTCACCTTCAGATCGCCATAGGTGAAACGCGCGCGGACCGAGAGCCCGTATCCGAACGGGAACAGCGGCGCGACATGCGCCCGGTCGAATGCCTTGTATGCCGCCAGATGCGGATGGGGCGGCGCGGCGCCGCCGGTAAAGGTGACGGGCAGGCGTCCGGAAAAATCGCGCTGGCCGGTCAGCAGGTCCGCCAGCGCGTCGCCGCCGCCCTCGCGCCACGACCAGGCCTGCACCACGCCGTCGACCTGATCCAGCCACGGCATGGAGCGGGCGGGATCGTCCGACAGCAGGACGACGAGAACATGCGCGCCCGTGTCGGCCACCGCGCCGATCAGGCGGTCGTCCTCGGGGCCGGCGGAAAAGAAGACGATATGGCCGGCCTGGGCGATATAGGGCGGCAGGGGGCCTTCCGCCGGCGCATCGGCTGCCCGGCGCGCGACCTGCCCTGCCCGACCCAGGGCGTCGGCCATGATATCCGCGGCCTCCCGTGCCGCCCCGGTGCCCAGGACGAGGATGGGCTCGGCGGTGGTGCCGGCCAGGGGCAGGATCGCGTTTTCGTTGCGCAGCAGCACCGTGCCTTCGGCGACCACGTCTTCCGCCAGCGGATCGCGATAGAGCGCGGGGGCGCGCAGCGCGCCGAATGGCGGCGGATTTTCGATCACGCCGGCGTCGTCCATGGACTGCATGACGTGGGCGGCCATGCGGTCCAGCCGGGCGGGCGGTAGGAAGCCCCCCTTCATGACCGCCTGCCGCAGCGACACCCCGAACAACGCCGTATCGGCGGTCCCGGGCTCGCCCTCCACGTCGATGCCGGCCGCGAGTGCCGACAGCAGTATCGGACGGCGGGCCGCCGGGTCGTCCGGTGTCGGGCGGTCCGCCAGCAGGGCGATCATGCCGCCATAATGCCATCCGTCGCGCAGCGTCCGCTCCATGCCGTCCAGCGCGCCGCATGGCCGCGCGTCCACGACCGTGACATGGCAAAGCATGCCCGCCCCCCTTGCCTGCTCCAGGGCGACATGGAGGGCCTGCATACGGTCCTCGGACACCGCGTCGGCGCCGGGCTGGCCGCGGCCGCCGAACAACGGCAGCACATGGCCGGCGATCAGCCCGGATGCGACCGCGCCCATCATCCGGCCGGCCAGCAATGGGTCCTCGCCTTCATAGGCGCGGCCGGCCGGCAGGGGGCCGACCCCGCCGACCGCCGTGATCGCCCGGCCGCCGGCCCGGATCGCGCGGGCCCGGGCCTGCCCCGCCCGCCGGGCCAGATCGCGGTCCCAGGTCGCCATCAGCGCCAGCGGCGAGCGCTGCCCCGCGCCATCATCCAGCAGGGCCATGCGCAGGGCCGGCAGGCCGGCCCGCGGCACGCCGGGCAGCGTGACGATCGACACGCCGGCGACCGGGCCGGCCATGATCTCCGCCCGCACCAGGGTGAGTTTCTCCGTCTGGGTCAGGCGGGCGGCGGAGGCTGTCCGCGCCGGACGGTCGGCCGCGCCGGCCGAGGGGGCGGACAGTGTCAGGGCCGCCAGCAGGGCCATGCCCCGCCACGGCCCGCCGGCCCGCCTTGCCCCCCTGCCCGCGATGCCTGCCACGCCGCCGCCCCTCCGAATCTTTCGTCCCGTCGCGCGGCGACTCCCCGCGCGGCCCGGTCTGATGGGTCTTTTCAAACCGGCCGGACCCGTGAAGGCAAGGCTCGGGATGTCCTTGCCGATGGTCCGTTCCTGCCGGGACGTGGGCGACCCGCGCATGTGGCGGGGAGAAAATCACCGCCCGGCTTGGCGGGGATGGCGCACCGGGATATGAAGACGGCAGTGAAACCGGCTGAACCGTGGTCCGACCGCCGGCCCCGGACGGGCAGGAACCGCCACGGCCGCCGATCCATCAGCGGGGCCAGACCCGAGGGGACCACAGGGGCAACATGACCGTTCGACCGCCATCCGCCATTCGCCGCCTTTCGCCATCGGCCCGCCTGCTGGGCGTGCTGGCCCTTTCCCCGATTCTGGGCCTGACCGCCTGTTCCTCGTCGCGCCGCGCGGACGCGGGGCTGGCGATGCCGCAGAACCATCTGATCACCCAGGACCGCTCCGCCAACGGCGGCGACGACCAGATCGGCAAGAGCGGCGTGAACGCCTATCTGTGGCGCGGCGCGATCGACACGCTGTCGTTCATGCCCTTCGCCTCGGCCGATGCGATCGGTGGCGTGATCCTGACGGATTGGTACACCCCGCCGGCTACCAAGAACGAACGCTTCAAGATCACGGCCTATGTGTTGTCGCGCAACCTGCGGTCGGACGCGCTGCGCGTGTCGGTCTTCCGCCAGGCGTTCACGGACGGCCAGTGGGTCGATACCCCGGTCGCCCCGAACACGGTGTCGGACATCACGACGCGAATCCTGACCCGGGCGCGGCAGCTTCGCGCCGATAATGGCGGCGGCAAGTAAGCCCCTTCCCCCGGCGTTCCGGCGCCGGGGACGATGCCGGGCCGTTGCCCGGCATCCTTCTGCTTCGTATCGGCCGGTCGTGACAGACCGTGACGTTCCGGCCCATGCTCCTGGACCCTGACATGACTGAAATGACCCCCGCTTCCTACGATTTCCGCACGGCCGAACCGCGCTGGCAGGCCGAGTGGGAGCGGGCGGGCGCCTTCGACGTGCCCGACGTGCCGCCGGCCGACCGCCCCAAATATTACGTGCTGGAGATGTTCCCGTATCCGTCGGGGCAGCTTCATATGGGGCATGTGCGCAACTACACGCTGGGCGACGTGGTGGCGCGCTTCAAACGGGCCAAGGGGTTTTCGGTGCTGCATCCGATGGGCTGGGATGCCTTCGGCCTGCCGGCGGAAAACGCGGCGCGGGAACGCGGCGTGCATCCGCAGACCTGGACGCTGGACAATATCGCCGCCATGCGCGGCACGCTGAAGCGGCTGGGTTTCTCGTTCAACTGGGATCGGGAAATCGCGACCTGCCTGCCCGAATATTACGGCAAGCAGCAGAAGCTGTTTCTGGACATGCTCCAGGGCGATCTGGTCGAGCGGCGTGAAAGCTGGGTCAACTGGGACCCGGTGGACCACACCGTGCTGGCGAACGAACAGGTGGTGGACGGGCGCGGCTGGCGTTCGGGCGCGCTGATCGAGAAGAAAAAGCTCTCGCAGTGGTTCCTGCGCATCACCAAATTCGCGCCCGACCTGCTGGAGGGACTGTCGCATCTGCCGCGCTGGCCGGAGCGGGTCCGCGTCATGCAGGAGCGCTGGATCGGTCGTTCGGTCGGCGCGCGCGTGCGCTTCGGGCTGCATAGCCCGCCACAGGGGTTCGATACCGACCTGGATTCGGTCGAGGTTTATACCACGCGGCCCGACACGCTGTTCGGCATGGCGTTCCTGGCCGTTGCACCCGACCATCCGCTGGCCGCCAAGGTTGCGCGCGACAATGCGGACGCTGCCGCCTTCATCGCCGAATGCCGCCGCCTCGGCACCTCCGAGGAAGCCATCGAGAAGGCCGAGAAGCGCGGGTTCGATACCGGCCTGCGTGTGTCGCATCCGTTCATGCCCGACCAGAGCTTTCCGGTCTGGATCGCCAATTTCGTGCTGATGGATTACGGCACCGGCGCCATTTTCGGCTGTCCGTGCGGCGATCAGCGCGATCTCGATTTCGCCAACGCCTATCACCTGCCCTTCCGCCCCGTCGTTCTGCCGCCGGGCGAGGATGCATCGACCTTCGCCATCACCGCCAAGGCGTGGGACGGTGACGGCACGATGATCAATTCCGGCTTTCTGGATGGGCAGGACACCAAGGCGGCGCGGGCCGGGGCCATCAGCCGCCTGGAAGGGCTGGGCGTCGGCCGGGGCGTCGAGAACTGGCGGCTGCGGGACTGGGGCATTTCGCGCCAGCGTTACTGGGGTTGCCCGATCCCGGTCATTCATTGCGCCGCCTGCGGCCCGGTGCCGGTGCCCGACGACCAGTTGCCTGTTACCCTGCCCGAGGACGTGACGTTCGACCGGCCGGGCAACCCGCTGGACCATCATCCGACCTGGAAGCATGTCGCCTGCCCGCGCTGCGGCGCCGACGCCACGCGCGAGACCGACACGTTCGATACTTTCGTGGACAGTTCGTGGTATTTCGCGCGCTTTACCGCCCCGCACGCGGCCGCGCCGACCGTGCGCCCGGCGGCGGATGGCTGGCTGCCGGTCGACCAGTATATCGGCGGGATTGAGCATGCGATCCTGCATCTGCTCTATGCCCGCTTCTTCACGCGGGCGATGCGGGAAACGGGGCATCTGGGGCTGGACGAGCCGTTCGACGGCCTGTTCACCCAGGGGATGGTCAATCACGAAAGCTATCGCGATACCGATGGGCTGTGGCTGTATCCCGAGGAGGTCGAGCGGCGCGGTGATGGCGCGGTGCATCGGGAAACCGGTGCGCCGGTGACGATCGGCCGCGTCGAGAAGATGTCCAAATCCAAGCGCAACACCGTGGCGCCGGTGGCGATCATCGAGCGGTTCGGGGCCGATACCGCGCGCTGGTTCGTGCTGTCGGACAGCCCGCCGGAACGCGACATGGAATGGACCGAGGCCGGCGTGGCCGGTGCGGCGCGCTTCCTGCAACGGCTTTATCGCGTGGTGCGGATCGTGGCCGAGACCGTTCCGGTCGCCGCGGCCCCGGAGGAGGCACCGGAGACGGTGCTGTCTGAAGCCGCCGACACGCTGCGCCGCGCCACCCATCACGCCATCGCGGCCGTGAGCGAGGCCTTGGAAGGCTTTGCGATCAACGTGGCGGTGGCGCGCCTGCATGAACTGACCTCCGCCCTGGCGGATGCCGAGCGCGCGGCCGACGATGCCGGCATGGCTTATGCCCGGCGTGAGGCCGCGCTGAGCCTGTGCCTGCTGGCAGCGCCGATGGTGCCCCATCAGGCGGAAGAGATGCTGGCCCTGCTGGAGCCCGACAAGGCACCGGCCGTCGATCGTCCGTGGCCGGTGGCCGAGCCGGAATTGCTGGTGGCGCGCGAGTTGACCATCGCGGTCCAGATCATGGGCAAGCTGCGTGGGACCGTGGCCGCGCCGCCCGATGCGCCGGCCGAGACGGTGATCGCCCTGGCCGAAAACGAGCCCAATGTGGCGCGGCTGCTGGAGGGCAAGCGCATCGTCAAGCGTATCCATGTGCCCAACCGCATCGTCAATTTCGTGATCGCGGGCTGATCGGATGTCGCATCTGCCCTGTCCCGACGCGCCCCATTCGTATCGCCCGCTGCGCCGGGCCGTGCTGATGGCCATGGTGGCGATGCTGGGCGGGTGCGGCTTTCAGCCCCTGTATGGATCGCCGGCCGGCAGCACTGTCGCGGGCGGGACGATCCCCGACCAGTTGCGCCAGATCTACGTGGCCAGTATCCCTGAACGCTACGGGCAGGAATTGCGGCTGTTCCTGCAACAGAATCTGGCCGGAGCCGAGCAGGAAGACCCGACCGGCTATACGTTGCGCGTCAATTCCTATGTGATGAACGAAGCGATCGACATCCATTCGGACAACACGACCGGCCGGACCCGTGCCACCGCCCACGCGCACTGGATGCTCTACACCGTCGCGCCCACCCCGATGCTGGTGACCCAGGGCGATACGCAGGTCATGGACGGCGAAAACGAGACGTTCGAGCAGTATTTCGCCCAGAACCTGAACCAGACCGCACTGGCGCGCCGGGTGGCCCAGGCCGTTGCCGACCGCATTACCCAGCAGCTTGCAATCTGGTTCAAGACCCATGCCGCCCCCGCCCAGCGGACGGTGACGCCGCAGGCAACTTATGTCGACCCGAACGTGATGCCCAATTCCAGCACCGAAATTCCGCGTCAGTCGGTCGGTGAGGATGGCCTGCCGGGCATGGCCATCGGCCGGTCCTCGCCTGATCCGTCCGGCACGGCGGGCAGCGATCCGGGCAACGGAACAGTCAACAACCAGTGAAGATCGATGCGCGCTCGGTCGCCCGGGTCCTGCGCGAGCCCGGTGCGCTAAGGGCCATTCTGCTGCATGGCGAGGATACCGGGCTGATCCGCGAGCGGGCTCGTCAGGCCGCGACCGCTATTGCCCCGCAACTGGACGACCCCTTTCGCGTCGCGGTGCTGGACCGGGATGCAGCGGAGCGGCTGGAAGAGGAAATCTTCTCTCTTTCCCTCAGGGGCGGGCGGCGGGTCGTCTGGGTACGCGACGGGGGGGACAGTCTGACGGCGCCGTTGAAGGCCAGCCTGGCCCGCGAGTCCGATACGCTTGTCATCATCGAGGCCCCCGGCCTTGCCAGTCGCTCGCGCCTGCGCGCGCTGGTCGAAGCCCAGGCCAGTTGCGCGGCCATCGGCTGTTATCCCGAGGAAGGCCGGGCGCTAGAAGGCACGATTCGCCAGAGCCTTGGGGAAGAGGATATCCGCATCGACGCCGATGCGCTGGCGTGGTTCGCCGGGTTGCTGGGGCCCGATCGGGCCGCGATGCGGGGCGAGGTTGAAAAGCTGGCGCTCTATGCTGGGCGTGGCGGGCATCTGACGCTGGACGATGTGCGTACCTGCATCGGCGATGCTGCCGGCGTGTCGCTGGAAGATGCGGCGTTTGCCGCCACCGCCGGTGATCGGGCCGGCGCCGATACCGCGATCGAGCGGGCGCTGGCCGAAGGCACCAGCCCGATCGCCGTTGCGCGGGCGCTGCTGTCGCACCTGCACCGGCTGAGGCGCGCGCGGATCGCGATGGATTCGGGGCAGAGCCGGGCGGATGCGATGCGGGGATTGCGGCCGCCCGTGTTCTTCAAGCGGACCGAATCCTTTGGCCAGGCGCTGTCGCTCTGGAGCGCCGAGCGTCTGATGGATGCCGCCGAACAGACCCAGGCGCTGGAGAAGGACTGCAAGCAGACCGGGTCGCCCGACCTCGCATTATGCCGGCGGCATATCGCGCGGCTGGCCGCGACCGCGGCGATACTGCGCCGCGACCGCTGAAGCGCCTTCCGGCCGCCGGGGACGCTTGCCCGAATCCCTGTGCTCGGCTAGAAGCAGAGCATGTGTCCGCGTAGCTCAGCAGGATAGAGCACAGGATTCCTGGTTTTCAAATTGGGCGTTATGGCGGGAAACCTCATGACGGATCCGCTCAAATTCGGGGAACGCTCTGACACCGTGTGTCGTGCCGATCCCGAGCCAAGCCCGGCCTTGCCGGGAAGGTGTAGAGACTGGACGGGCGGCACCTGTCGGCCTTCGGGCCCAGGGTGAAGGGACAGTCCAGACCACGAACGCCATTTTCGGATGGCGGCGGTGAAAGCCGAAGTGGGATGAATCCTGGGGCCGTGGGTTCGAATCCCGCCGCGGACACCATATTGCGCCGGGATGCATTGCACGCTCCCCGCCCCGATCTCCCGGCATGTCTGGCGAGCGGGACACTGATATGTCTTCCACGCGCCTGCACGGAGAGGGTCGTTTCGGCCCTCGGTCGCCAGAAGACATAAAAAGAACACAGATATAAAGAATTTGTACCTGTAGAGCCCGATATGTGGCTGGTCGGCGTGCCTGTTCGTTTTACCGGCGGCGCTACCGAAGAAGAAAAGTACGGGGATCGCCTGAAGGCCGGCCAGACGATGCCAGACTGTCGTAAAGCGTTGCATGGCTGCCAATCGCCGGGAATGGGCAGCCAGATGCTGGCACCGCCGGTCAGGCTCGATGCCCGGGCGCGCATGGCTCCTGTCGGGCAAGCACGGCAGATGCCGTTTCAATAGGCGATAGTATGACTAAAATTTAGGCAAAACGTGATAGCCGGCAGTCGCTGGAAATCTGAAGTTCGTATTCCGCCATATACTTACAGCAGAAGACCATCGCCTGTTCCGACATTGACGCCTTGTTTACGGGCGAGGGAAGCACATGAAACGCGCCGAACTATTTTTTCAACGCCGATATGGCTTTTCCCTCCGACCCGACCGCGTTACATCGTAATCCGATCATCGCATTGGGGCACATATCTCTTCATGCATAACAGTTCGACGTCCGAGCCCAAGACCACTACTCGGGATGAGCCCATCGCCATCATCGGCGCATCCTGCCGCCTTCCCGGGGCGCCGGACGTTAACAGCCTGTGGCAGCTGCTGGACGAGGAACGCGAAAGCGTGCGGCCGATCCCGGAGAATCGCTTTCCATTACGGGATTACTGGCATCCTCGTCGCGGCGAGACGGGCAAGTTCTATGCCACCCGTGCCTCCACCCTGGACGAGATTGAACTGTTCGATGCCGCCTTTTTCGGCATTTCGGCCCGCGAGGCCCGACAGATGGACCCGCAGCAGCGGCTGTTGCTGGAACTGGCGTGGGAAGCCCTGGAAGACGCCGGCACGACGGCGGAGCGCGTCGCGTCGGCCGGTGTGTATGTCGGTGCGTCGGGCCTGGAATATGCCAATCTGCGCCTGACCGACCCCTCGTCGGGCAATGCCTATTTCATGCCCGGCAACACGCTGAGCATCTTCTCCAATCGCGTGTCGTACGCGCTGGGCCTGCATGGGCCGAGCATGACCATCGATACGGCGTGCTCGTCGTCGCTGTTCGCCCTGCATGAGGCTTGCGAGGACCTGCGCGCCGGCCGGACGAGCGTGGCGCTGGTCGGTGGTGTCAGCATGCTGCTGACGCCCTATCCCTTCATCGGGTTCTGCGCGGCGAGCATGCTGTCCCCGACCGGGCGCTGCCACGCCTTCAGTGCCGATGCCGATGGCTATGTCCGTGGCGAGGGTGGCGTCATGCTGCTGCTCAAGCCGTTGTCGGCGGCGCGGCGGGATGGCGACGATGTCCGCGCGGTCATCATGGCCAGCGGGATCAATGCCGATGGACGGACGCCGGGGCTGACCTTCCCCAGCGCCCAGGCCCAGGCCGACCTGTTGCGCGAGGTTTATGATCGGGCCGGCGTCTCGCCGGATCAGATCGCCTTCGTGGAGGCCCACGGCACCGGCACCCAGGCGGGAGATCCGGTCGAGACGACGGCGCTGGGCAAGGCCCTGGGCCAGTTGCGCGCAACGGCGCTGCCGATCGGCTCGATCAAGACCAATCTCGGCCATCTGGAACCGGCATCGGGCCTGGTCAGCATGTTGAAGGCCATGCTTGCGCTCCAGAACCGACGCCTGCCGGCCTCGCTGCATTGCGCGAACCCGAACCCGGCCATTCCCTTCGCCGAGCTTAATCTGGAAGTCGTCACCGAGGCGCGTCCGCTTGACGATGGCCCGCTGATTGCCGGTGTCAATAATTTCGGTTTCGGCGGCGCCAATGCCCATGTGGTTCTGGCCAGCGCGCCGATCGAACCGGCAGACGCGCCGGTCGCCGTGCCGGCGTCGGACGATGCTGTGCCATTGCTGCTATCCGCGCGCTCCGAGGCTGGTCTGGCCAGTCTTGCGCGGGTCTGGTCCACGCGGACCTGGACCGATTCCGAACTGCGCGGCCTGGCGACCCGACGCGCCCACCTGCCGCATCGTCTGGGTGTTCCTGGCGGGGATGCGGCGGAGATGCGCGCGGCGTTGGCGACGTGGGTGGAGACCCGCGCCCAGACCGATGTCGTCACCGGACAGGCCCTTGCACAGGCGCGCACCGTCTTTGTCTTTTCCGGCAATGGCAGCCAGTTCTCGGGCATGGGGCAGGATCTGCTGGAAATCAGCCCCGTTTTCGCCGCCGGGGTGGCGGAGGCGGATGTGGCATTGCGTCCGCATCTCGGCTGGTCGGTTCTGGAGGCGATGCGCTCGGGCGACTGGTCGGCCGATCCGGCCGATGTTGCGCAGCCGATGCTGTTTGCGTTCCAGATCGGCGTTCTGCGCGGGTTGGAACGGCAGGGACTCAAGGCCGACATCGTCGTTGGCCATAGCGTCGGGGAAATCGCGGCCGGGGTGCATGCCGGCATGCTGGAGATGGACGAGGCCGCGCGCATCGTTGCTCTACGCAGCCGCCATCAGGCGACCGCGCCCGGCGGTGGCATGATCGCGCTCCATGGCGATGCCGAAGAGGCACGGCGGCTTCTGGCCGAAGCCGGGCCGACGCTGGAGATTGCGGCCTTCAATGCACCCAACGCGCTGGCGGTGGCCGGCGAGGCCGACGCGCTGGACCGACTGGAGGCGGCGAAGGGCAGCTCGTCGCTGCTGATCCACCGCCTGAAGGTGGGGTATGCGTATCATAGCAGCCACATGGACCGGATTGCCGAGGCGCTGATCCGCGATCTGGGTGCGATCACCGCACGCCAGCCTGAGCGGCTGATGATCTCGACCGTGACCAGCCAGCCTTTCACGGTGCTGCCCGATGCCGATTACTGGTGGCGGAATGTCCGCGCGCCGGTGCTGTTTGCGGAATCGGTGCGTCAGGCGTCGGCCGAAGGGGGCTCGGTCTTTATCGAGATCAGCCCCCGTCCGGTCCTTCAACATTATCTGCGCGACATTCTGCGCGGTGGCGATACGCAGTCGCGCGTGATGCCGGCCGTGCCGGCCAAGATTACCACCGACCCGTTCCCGCGCACCGCGCTGGCATGTTTTGCGGCGGGCTGCGACATTCTGTCCGCGGCGCATTTCGCAGGACCTGCCCATGTGCGGGGCCTGCCCGGCGTGCAGTGGCAGCGCGAGCGGCATTGGTACGAACCGACCGAGGAAGCGCTGGCGGTGCTGTGGAACCAGCAGGGTACGCATCCCCTGCTGGGCGGCCATGGCAAGACGGATGCCAGCGAATGGACCGCGCATCTGGATGGAGCGGTGCAGCCCTGGCTGGCCGACCACAAGGTGGGCGAGACGATCGTTCTGGCGGCCGCCTGCCTGATCGAATTCGCCTTTACCGCCGCGCGGGCGACGTGGCCCGAGGCCGAGATTCTGGAATTGCGCGATTTCCAGATCCTGCGTCCGGTGATCATCGAACAGACGCAGTTGCGCGAGATTCGGGTGCGATTGGGGGCAGACGGCGCTGTGACCATCGACAGCCGGCCCCGGCTGTCGCAGGCGGTCTGGACGCGCCATGCCACCGCCCGTGCCGGCCTGTCGCCGGTCGCGCCTGCGGCCCTGCCGGCGGCCGCGACCGATACCGACATGACCGGTGATGCGCTCTATGCCATCGCGCGTGCTGCCGGACTGGCTTATGGACCAGCCTTCCGCCGTGTCGGTGCGATCTCGATGGCCGAGGGGCGGGTCGAGGCGACCCTGACGGGCGCGGCGCCGCTCGACGGGCTGACCCTGGACCCGACGGCGCTGGACGGGACTTTCCAGGCGCTGGTCGGGTTGGCGGTCAACCATGCCGATGCGGCCGAAGCGCCTCTGCCGCGCAAGTTCGGCGTGATCCGGCTGGACCTGTCGGCCGGGCCCGCTGCCCGGGGACAGGCTGCCGTTACAACGTCCGGCCCGCGCGAGACCGAGGCCGATATCGTGATGCTGGATGCTACCGGCCGCGCCGTGCTGTCGGCAACCGGCTGCTGGTTTACCCGCATGCCGGGCGAACGGCCGGTGCCGGTCGCCGAGCGCAGTTTCCACGAGATCTGGCTGCCGTCTCCCGTGGCGTCGGCTCCGCTGTCCGACGAGCGGTTCCTGGCGCTGCGCCCGGCCATGGAAACGCCGGCCGGCGATGCGGACGACAAGGATGCCGGGCTGCTGGCTCATACGATCCTGTCTGGTCAGTCTTCGCCGACCGGGGATGCTCCGGATACCGCGCGGTTGTGGCAGACGCTTTTCCTCGACCTGCCGCAATGGCTGCCGGCGGCGTTGCTGCTGGCGTGGATCGACGAGCGGAAGAATGCGGCGGTCGCCGCCGACGATGCGTTCCCCGACGTGGCGTTCCGGCAGTTGCTATCCGGCCGCAGTGTGGAACTGGCGGCCGAGCAGATCGCGACCACCATCGCGGCCTATGCGCAGGACTGGCCGCAGGACCGCCCGCTGCGCGTGCTGGAACTGCACGCCGACCGCGCCGCGCTGACGCGGCAGCTTTTGCCGCGTCTGGCAGACCTGCCGGGCCGGCTGGACTACACGATCCTGGAGCCGAACCGCGAGCGGCAGGCGCGGTTGCGGCCGACCGTGCTGGCACATCTGCCCGGCATCGTCATGGCCGAGACCGTGCCGGCGGGCGCGTATGACGTGCTGGTTGCCTATGCACCCGGCCTGCACGGCCAGGTGCCGGCGGCGACGCTGGCCCATGCCGATCGTCTGGCGCCGGGCGGCCTGATCCTGGTGGTGGAAGCCGCCGAGGATGCCGGCTGGGCCACGTTGCGCGACCTGTCGCCCGAGCCGCTACTGACGATCGGAGCCTGGCGCGACCTGCCGCACCGCCTGCGCGCGGTGGCGGAAAGCGTGCCCGCCCAGGCGCCCTTCCCGCTCGCCCTGCTTGCGGCGGTCGCGATCGACGCAGAAGAAGCCGAGGTTGAAGCCGTCTCGGCGGCGCCGGTGATTCGCCTGTCGCATGCTCCCGGGCAGGCTGCCGGGGATGACACCGCGCGGACCGCCCAAGCGATGCTGGCCCTGGCCCGTGACGCCCGTGCCGCCGCCGAGGCCGGGGAGTGCCTCGCAATCGTGACCCGCGATGCGGCGACCACGCCGCATGAGGCCGCACGTGTCGCGCTGGGCCGGACGATCGCCAACGAGTTCCCTGCCCTGCGCTGTCGCCGGATCGACCTGTCCGCCGGCCTGTCGGAGACGGCGGTTGCGGCGGCGCTGGACGCGGAGCGCAATGCGACCGATGACGAGCGCGAAGTGCGCTGGACGGCAGACGGACGCTTTGTGCGCCGCCTGCGCGAGGGCCTGCCGGCCCGCGCCGCTGGTCCGAAGGAAGATGTTCGACTGATTCAGCCCGTGCCCGGCCCGCTGGACCGGCTGTGCTGGATGCCCGAGCCCAGGGTTGAACCCGGCCCGCGCGACGTGGTGATCGACGTGCAGGCCAGCGGCCTGAACTATCGCGATGTGCTGTCGGCCATCGGCATGTTGCCCGACGAATTGCTGCTGGACGGTTTTGCCGGTGCCACGCTGGGCATGGAATGCGCGGGGACCGTGCTGGCGGTGGGTGCGGAGGTGACCGACCTTGCCCCCGGCGACCGGGTGATGGCGCTGGCTGCCGCCGCCCATGCCAGCCGGGTGGTGACCGACCGGCGCAGCGTCTTCGCGCTGCCGGAATGGTTGTCTTTCGCGGCGGGTGCGACCATCCCCGTGACGTATCTGACCGTGCTCTATGCGCTGGAGACCGTTGGCCAGTTGCGGGCCGGCGAGACGATCCTGATCCATGGCGCGGCCGGCGGTGTCGGTCTGGCGGCCATTCAGTACGCCAGCCATGTCGGCGCACGCATCATCGCCACCGCCGGCTCGCCCGCCAAGCGGGCGGCCCTGCGCGAACTGGGGATCGAGACCGTGCTGGACAGCCGGTCGCTGCGCTTCGGGGCCGATGTGCTGGCCGCGACCGGTGGGCAGGGCGTGGATGTGGTGCTGAATGCCCTGAGCGGCGAGGCCATGGAGCGCAGCCTGGAACTGGTGCGCCCGTTCGGCCGCTTCCTGGAACTGGGCAAGCGCGACTTCCTGGCCAATACGCGCGTCGGCATCGGCCCGCTGCGACAGAATGTCAGCTACCATGCGATCGACGTGGATGCGCTGGTGCGGCACCGGCCGGACCTGGTTTCGACCGTGACCGACCGCCTGCATACGCTGCTTGAGGACGGGGCGATCGGGCCGCTGCCCTATACCGCTTTCCCGGCCTCGGCCGCGACGGATGCGTTTGCGCTGATGCGGACCTCGGCGCATGTCGGCAAGATCGTGCTGACGATGGGGCCGGTGCATGTGCCGCCCGCGCTGGATGTGCCGGCCGACCGCACCATGCTGGTGACGGGCGGGACCGGCGGCTTCGGCGCACGGGCCGCGCGGTGGCTCGTGACCCGTGGAGCGCGCCATCTGGTGCTGGTGAGCCGGCGTGGACCGGCGGCCGAAGGTGTGGCGGCGTTGCGCGAAACGCTGCTGGAGGCCGGCGCCCGGACCGTGGAGGTGCGGGCCTGCGACGTGACCGACCATGCGGCGCTGGCGGCGCTGATTGCCGAGATCCGCGCGACCATGCCGCCTCTGGGCGGGATCGTGCATGCCGCCGTCACGGTGGCGGACGGGCTGGTGGCGACGCTGTCCGAGGAACAGGTGACGGCTTCGGTGCAGGCCAAGCTGGCCGGCGCGCTGTCGCTGGACGCACTGACGCGGGATGATCCGCTGGCGCTGTTCCTGGTCTTCTCGTCCGCCACCATCACGCTCGGCGCGCCGGGCCAGGGTGCCTATGTGGCGGCCAATGCGGCGGTCGAGGCGCTGATCCAGCGCCGGCGCGATGCGGGGCTGCCCGGTTGCGCCGTGCGCTGGGGGCCGATCGGCGATGCCGGCTTCCTGGAACGCAACGAAGCGGCGCGCGAGGCGCTGGACCGGCGGCTGGGCGCGCGCTCGATGCGCTCGATGGCCGCGCTGGATGCCCTGCCCGACCTGCTGGCTTCCTCCGACCCATGGCCGGTGCTGGCGGAAATGGACTGGCAGGCCACGGGCAGCCTGCCGATTCTGAGCGAACCGTTGTTCGGCGCCGTGGCGCGGCGCCGGGACGAGGACGGCGATAGCGGCGACCTGATGAGCCTGCTGGCCACGGCCACCGAGGAACGGCGGGAAGAGATCGTCGCCGACCTGATCCTGGGTGAACTGACCCGCATCATGCAGACCGACCGCGAGGCCCTGCCCCTGGACCAGCCGCTGGCTGAACTGGGCATGGATTCGCTGACGGCGGTCGAACTGGCGCTGGGGCTGGAACGCCGGCTGGGCGTGTCGCTGCCCGGTTTTGCCTGGCAGGAAATGACGGTGCGGCGCGTTGCGCGCCAGGTCTCCACCCTGCTGGGCAACAAGGGGCAGGAAACCGCCGCCACCACGCCGGACGAGGCGGTGATGGCGCGCCATCTGGCCTCGGACGAGGAACGGAACGTGGTGGTCGAGGCCGGCGAGGTTGCCGAAGGGACCGGGACGCCCGAGCCCGTGTTTTCGAACGAAGAAGAAGCGACTCGATGACAGGACCGAAATTCGGCCGACGGCTGGGCGAACGCATCAAGCTGCTGGCCAGCCTGTCGGGCAGCGCACCGGCGGAGAGCAGCACGCGCGGCTGGTCGCTGCCGGGCGTGGAGGAAATGGAGTTCATCGCCAAGCGGGCGGCGGCGCTGGGCGTCTCCGACCCGTTCTTTCGCCAGCATGACGGGTTGGCCGCCGCCACGACCCTGATCGACGGGCGGGAATACATCAATTTCTCGTCCTACGATTATCTGGGGCTGAATGGTGATCCGCGCGTCATCGCCCAGGTGGAAAAGGCCCTGCACCGCTACGGCACGACGGTTTCCGCCAGCCGCATGGTCTCCGGCGAACGGCCGTTCCATCGGGAACTGGAGCGGGCGCTGGCCGACTGGCATGGTGCCGAGGATTGCGTGGTGATGGTGTCGGGCCACGCGACCAACGTGACCACGCTGGCGCAGCTGATGCGGCCGGGCGACCTGATCATCCATGATGCGCTGGCTCATAACAGCCTGATCCAGGGCGCGATCCTGTCGGGCGCGCGGCGCATTGCGTTTCCGCATAACGACGTGGCGGCGGCGCGCGAGCAATTATGGATGCACCGCAGGGCGCACAAGCGCGCGCTGCTGGTTCTTGAAGGCCATTACAGCATGGATGGCGACATCCCTGATCTGGCGGCGTTCGTGGAGCTGGCCCGCGAGTTCGACTGCATGACGCTGGTGGACGAGGCGCACTCGACCGGCGTGCTGGGCGCGCGCGGGCATGGCATTGCCGAAGAGACCGGTGTGCCGCCCGACTCGATCGATCTGTGGATGGGCACGCTCAGCAAGAGCCTGATCTCGTGCGGCGGCTACATTGCCGGCCGGGCCGATATCATTACCTACCTGAAGCGCACCGCCGCGGGCTTTGTCTATTCCGTCGGCCTGCCGCCGACCAATGCGGCGGCCTCGATGGCGGCGCTGGACATTATCCGCGAGGAACCCTGGCGCATCGCGCGCCTGCGCGAGAACGCGACGCTGCTGCTGCGTCTGTTCCGCGAGGCCGGTTTCGATACCGGGACCTCGGAAGGCTACGGCATCGTGCCGCTGGTCACCGGCAGTTCGCTGCTGGCCGGCCGGCTGTCGCAGGCGCTGTTCGAACGCGGGCTGAATGTCCAGCCCATCATCCACCCGGCCGTGCCGGAGAAGGCGGCCCGGCTGCGCTTCTTCGTCAGCGCCTCACACACGTCCGGGCAGATCGAGCAGACGGTCTCGATCGTGACTCAGGCGCTGCGCGCCCTGTCGGAATAGGCTGACAATATCCGCCGCACCGAGCCCTCGACCGCGAGGGCTCGCCCCTCGGGGGTGAAGAAATCGCCTTCGACCAGGACTTCCTGGATCAGCATGCGGCAGAACGCATCGAGCAGTTCGGCATCGGGCCTGCTGGCCTCGCGCCAGAAGAGATCCAGCGGTTCCTGGAACGTCAAGCCCGGAACGTCGTAGATCGCTTCGCCCAGAATCTTGACCGGGCGGTTGCGCCGCAGGGCGAGCAGCCCGACCGTGCTGTTGACCGTGACGATCCCTTCGCTGGCGTCCAGCACGGGTTCGAGCAGGCCCTCGGCCATGAAATAGACCCGTGCCGCAATGCCCAGAGCGCGCGCGCGCTGGGTGATCAGCCCTTCCCAGTCCATCAGGCGCGGATCGAGCGGATGGCGGCGGACGACCAGGGAGAGCGTGTCGGGCGCATGCGCGGCGAAGGAGGCCAGGATCTGTTCCAGTGCCTCGGCCATGCCGCGAAACGGCGAATGGACCCGCAACTGGTAGTCGCCATCCAGTTGCATCGGCACCAGCATGAACGGCCCCTGGGGCAGGATCGCGTCCTTGGGCTTGCGCACAAGGCGCCCCGTCCAGTCCCGCAGCCACCCTGCATATTCCACGAACGGACTGACCGCCGCATGGAAACGCGCGTGGGGAAACAGCGCCGTCATGGCCACGCGCAGGCCGTGATAGGAGACATCGTAGACCGCGCGCCGCAGGAAATCGGAATGAGGCTCGTAATGCATGGGGGGCCACGGTGCCTGGCCCCGTTCGCGGATATGCGCGGCATCGCGCGGCAGGGCCGAAAAGCCGTTGACGCCATGGGGCTCCAGCGTGATCCAGCCGGGCCTGAGATAGCCTTCCTCGAACACCCAGATGGCGATGCCGTGCGCGCGCGCGATTTCGGTTGCCACGAGATGAATCGGGCGGCAGTCGCCGAACAGGATGATCGCATCCGGCTTGTCGGCGGCGATGATCTTTTCGAGGAAGGCAGGCAGGGCGCGCTCGCGCCCGCGAAACCATGTGACATCGTGCGAAAAGACGACGTCGCCGCCATTGAAAGCAATGCGGCGGACATGATGGCCGGCAGCCCGGAGCGCAATCGCCAGTTCGGAAAAGAACGGCGTGGCATTCCCTTGCAGCATCAGAAAACTTAGCAAACCGTTCCCACCTTCCCCATCCGTCACATGAACGCCCCATGGCGCGCCTGTCCGCGATACCGCTATGGCCCGTTTCCGCAGTCGATTACGGCCAGGGCGGCGAGGCCGGCCACCACCTGGGTCGGCCAGTCGGCGAATGACGGGGGTGCCTGGGCGGCCGCCCCCCTGTCATGCCCGCACCGTTCGCGGATCGCATGCCGCCAGCCGGGGCCGTCCAGAGGGTCGAGATAGACCGGCAGGTCCCCGGCGATTTCGCGAAAGACCGGCAGGTCGCTGCACAGGCACGGAACGCCCATTGCCAATGCTTCCAGCAGCGGAAGGCCGAACCCTTCGGCAAATGACGGGAACAGCAGCGCACGCGCACCCCGGACCAGCCCCGCCACGGCCTGATCGGATAACGTGGCATGTTCGTGTACGACCCCCTGCAAGGCGGGGCATCGTTCGATCATGTCCAGGATGTTTTCGTTTTCCCATCCGCGTCGGCCGATGATCACCAGATGCGGCAGGGGCGTGGCGCCGCCCTCCATCGCCATCTGGCGCCACAGATTCAGCAGCAGAAGGTGGTTCTTGCGCGGCTCGATCGTGCCCAGGATCACGAAATAAGGGGCGTCGGGCACCAGATTGCCCACCGATGCCGGAACATTGGATGGGACAAGGCAACCGTGATGCACAACGCCGACCGGCGGACAATGCCCGTGGGGCGCCAGATAATCCCGCAATGCCTCATCGACCGGCCGGGAGGGTACGATCACGCGCTCCGCCAGCCGCCCCACGGTATCCATGCGCCGGCGATGGCGGTCGGGTTCGGTCGGGCGGGCATATTCGGGGTATTCGATCGGGATCAGGTCGTGGACCATGACCGCCATCGTGGCATCGGCCCGTTTCAGAAAAACCTCGATCACGTCGTCGCGCATCAGGTGATGATGCGAAAGCAGCAGATAGGTCCGGCGGTGTTTCGCACGGCCAGCGGCCCCGAGGGCCGCAGCCTGCAACAGCAGCCCGGCCAGCAGCGACGCCGTGCGCGACGGCCGCGTGCCGCCCGCCCAGGCCCGTGCGAGGATGCGCAGGAAACGATCGGTCAGCCGGCGCGGCAGGAGGCCGATGCGCCCGACCGGATGAAAGGCCACGAACATGACCTGGGACGCGGGAAAGCGCATGAGATACAGCGCATATTCCAGTTCCACACGGTCGATCCCCGTCGGCACGGCGCTGCCGGCGCGCGACAGCAGACGGGAGATATCCATCAGAACCGGACGGGGCAGTATCTCGGCCGGCCGTCGCGAACCGTGCACCACACTGCCGCTCATGCGGGGCGGGCCGACCGGACGCGCGCCCATGCCTTGCGCAGCGCCGTCTGCGCGGCCAGCGCGCGCATCCATGGCGTGGGGCGCCACAGGCCGGGGGTTTGCAGACGGTCGATCAGAACTTCCGGGCCGCAGGGCAGTCGCGTAACCGGGTCGAGATAACGCGGAAACAGAATCAGCACTCCGGCAACGAGGTCTTCCAGGGTCAGGCGCCGTGTCCGGCGTGCGGGAACATCCCCCAGGTCGACCGTCAGCCCCCACCCCGCATAGAACGGCGCGCCATAGGTCACAACCCGCCGTCCGCGCATAAGCGCCTCGAACCCGGCAAGGGAGGTCAGGGTATGGACCTCGTCGACCCGGGCGATCGTATCGAGGATCGCGCCGCCCCGGTCGATGCGATCGGCCAGTTGCATGACAACGGAATCCTCCATGTGGCCCAATCTGTGCGTTGCCTCGACATCCGGATGGGGCCTGTAGACGATAAAGGCGTCAGGATTATGTCGCCGGACGGCCTGGAGCAGTTCCAGATTGCCGCCGATCCGGCCGCCGCCGCAGCGCACCGACTGGTCGTCCGCCACCTGTCCGGGCACCAGGATCGTCCGCCGGTCTCCGCTGTCCCATGCTTCGGACACGCGGGAGGCATGGCCCGCGCCGTATTTGGAAATACCGAGCCGGACCAGGGAATCGACGAGGCGTCCGGCGCGGGCACGCAGTGCCGGGTCGAAGGAAGCGGTTGCCAGGATATGTTCCAGGTCGCTCTCCTGCGCTGGATCGTAATAGATTCCGCGCGTGTCGAGGGTGATCGAGGAAGGCGGCATCAGCGCGCTGCCCAGGCCGATGGAGCGGACGAAACCGTCTTCCACGCGCCAGACAGGCGTGCCGGCCCGGTGGGCATCGTCCTCCAGCCCCGGTGGCAGGCGCGTTGCCCAGACCGCGATGGCACCCGGCAGGCCGGCGCGAAAAGCCGGGATGAACGGGGGAGCACCGGGCGCCTGCGCCAGGAAATCGGCGATGCGCCGCCGCTTCCATCGCGACATGCCCAGGCAGGCCCCGATCTGGCGATTGACCAGGATCGTGCGGCGCCAGTCGGCCAGCAGGGTGATCGCCTCGGCACAGGGGATTGGCGCTGAGGTGTATGGACTGACGTAATCCGTGCGGTCCAGAAGATCGGCCAGCACATCGGCCCGCAGCAAGGGCTGCTCCTGCCCGCCTTCCGCCCCAAGCACGACAGGCAGGCCGCGCAGGGCCGCCAGCCGCACGACATCGCCCACAGAATCGGCATAGACCCGCGTCACGCCGTCGAGCAGCGCATGCGGATCGCTCTGCCAGGGCGCATGCGCGATGCCGAAGCGCCCAGCCAGCCCGGAGGCGGCCTCTGCCGGTCCCCGGCGGACCAGCAGGACATCCCGCGCGGGATGGGCCGCCAGGACGTGCTTCAGCATGGCCACGGCGCGATGGCGCGCGCGCGCCGTGCGGGACAGGACGACCAGGACCGGACGCCACTGTGCCGGTGCCGGAGCCCAGAAACACCCGCCGACCCGTTCGCGACAGATCCGCTCCGCCAGTTGCTGCCGCTCCGCATCCAGAACGGGGAACGCAGGCGCTGCGTCCTGCCGCGCGCGGGCGAGAACGGGCACGGATCGGTGGAAGGGCGGTATCCGCAGGAACCCGGTCATGCGCGGGGACGGCCCGCCGAGAGGAAGGCGAAGCAGGGTCGGGCGTTCCCCCCGTGTGCTGCCTGCATGTCACCACCCTCCTGTCGAAGACTTATGGAACAGTCTGTTAGCACGCCCGTCTCCTAGCACGCTCGTCTCCGCACCGAAACATCCGGCCCCGGTGGCTGGCGCCGGGTTTATCGCTGGCTGGAAGGCGCGTATTGCGCGTCGTACCACGCGACGACCGCATCCACGCCGGTTTGAAGGGGCGTGGAAGGACGGAATCCGGTCAGGGCCTTGAGGGCCGAGCAGTCGGCCCAGGTTCGGGGCACGTCACCCGGTTGTATCGGCAAATAATGGCGCACGGATGGCCGGCCGGTCGCTTTTTCGATCGCCTCGACAAATGCCGCCAGGCTGACGGGCTGGCTGTTGCCGATATTGACCACACGATAGGGGGCCACGGGGCTGCTCCCCGGATCGCTCTCCCCCGCCTTTTCGGGGGCAACCCTGGACAGGCGCAGGACGGCTTCCACCACATCGTCGATATAGGTGAAATCGCGTGCCATCTCGCCGTTATTGTACAGCGTGATCGGCTGGCCCGCATGGATGTTGGCGATGAACCTGAACAGTGCCATGTCCGGCCGCCCCCACGGGCCGTAGACGGTGAAGAAACGCATGACCGTGGTGGGGATTTTCCAGATATTGGCATAGGCATGCGCCAGGTCTTCGGCCGCCTTCTTGGTCGCCGCGTACAGGCTCAGTGGATGATCGCAGCGATGCGCTTCGGAAAAAGGCAGGACCGCGTTCGCCCCGTAGACCGATGAGGACGAGGCCATCATGAAATGAAGGGGCGGGTTGCGGCGCATCGCCTCCAGCAGCGTGTAGGTGCCGACGATATTGGAGCCGATATAGGTGCCCGGTGCGTCGAGGCTGTGGGAGACGCCCGCCTGGGCGGCGAGATGCAGGACCATCTGCGGCACCTGTTGCGCGAACACGTCACCCAGCGCCCGCGCATCCTCCAGCATGAATTCGTGGGACGTGAAATTCTCGAACAGATGCAGGATGGCATGACGCCGGCGTTTCAGGGAAACGTCGTAATAATCCGTCATCCCGTCGATGCCGATGACAGTGTAGCCGTCTTCCAGCAGCCGCCTGGCGACATGAAACCCGATAAAACCTGCCGTGCCGGTCACGAGAATACGCATCTGTAACTCCAGGAAACACCGGACGAACCACGCCAGGGCCCTGCCGGCCCCGGTTCCGACCCCATGATGCCCCGCTCTATACACAGGCTGCCCGGCAGGAACACGCCGGCATGACGCGCATCACATCAGCGAATCGTAAAACCCGCGCAACCGGTCGAGATAGGCATCGGGCGAAAAGTGGGTGGCGCGGGCCGCCCCCCTTGCAATCAGCGCCAGGCGGGCCGGATCGTTCTCGCCCCAGCCATCCAGCACGCGAATCCCCTCGGCGATGGCGGACACATTGAGCGGATCGACCAGGATGGCAGCGTCTTTCGTCGCGATCTCGCCGGTCGCACCGCCGCGCGCGGTCAGGACCGGGGTGCCCAGGAGCATCGCCTCGATGATCGGGATGCCGAATCCTTCGGCCAGGGAGGGAAAGAGCAGGGCGTGGGCGTCCTGCATCGTCCTGATCAGGGTGGCGCGATCGCTCCAGGGCAGGCGGATGACCGGCGTGTCGCCGACGAACGGTGCGTAATCCGGCCTGTCGTCGCCATCGGGGCCGATCAGCACCAGCGGCCGGCGCGTGCCGCTGCGCGCATGGGCGGCGACCAGGCGGCAGATGTTCTTGCGTCGCTCGACCCGGCCGACATGCACGAAATAGCCCGGCGGGGCCGGTGGCCGGGCGGCGCGCGCCTGCCGCAGTTCGTCTTCGGAGAACGTCACGGCCTGGTAGAGGTTATGGATGCGCGACGGGGCGATGCCGCACTGGGTGATGATGTCCTGCCGCGCGGTTTCGGAAACCGTTACGATCACATCGGTGCTTTCGGCCAGGCGCATCATCAGGTGCCGGAACCGTTCGGAATCGATTCCCGTCAGGTCCGGATGGGTCAGCGGCACGGCATCGTGGACCGTGACCACGTTGCGCGCGCCTTCCAGCCGGATCGGCAGGGGATAGGTCCAGTGCATGATATCGGGCGGCGCGGCTGTCCTGACCCGTGCCAGGGTGCCCTGATGCGTGAACTTGACATGGGCGATCCGGAAAATGTCGGGACAGACCGCCCAAGGCGCCGCACTGGGTGCCTGCCCTGCCCCATCGGCCGGCCCGCCCAGATTCGCATGGTGCAGGGTCGCGCGATAGTGCGGGCGCAGGCTTTGCAGCCGGCGCCATATCTGGCGGGCCAGCGTGTGCGGGCGGGCGGGGGCCGTGCCGGGGGCGTAGTCGGTGAGGTAGGTCGGCTGCATGCCAGCCCCGGCCAGACATTCCGCAGTGAGTTCCGTATAGCGTGCCACACCAGTGCCACCAGTCCGGTTCATGTTCCGGGCATCCAGCCAGATCATCGGCATGGCAAAAGCTCCTTCTTCCCGGTAAGAGACATGCCCCATCGATACCCACGCGACGAGAACCGAATTTTGCCGAGCACGCCCCCAACTGCCCAGTCGCGACAGATGACCGCACCGCGCCGCACGCAGAAAACGGGAGCATAGGATGCACGGCTGGGCTGTCGCCGCCGTATCGGGCCTCGCGATTATCGCACTTGTCATTCTTCGGATCACGAGTTGCAGACCGTTCCGGCCGATCTGGAACGATCTGCCCGATGTGGTGGTCGCCCTGATCTTATGGCTCTCGCTGGCGTTGCTGACGCAGCGTCCGGCGTCGTCAGCGTTGCTGTGGGTGGTGCTGGCGGCGGGGTTGCTGCTGGCCGACCACACCAAGCGGGCGGTTCTGCGCGAGCCGATCGTGTTTGCCGATGCCAGCGAACTGCTGCTGGTCTTCACCCATCCGCGCTTCTACTTGCCCTATGTCCATCCCGCGATCTTCTATGGGATCGGCGGGTTGCTGGTGGGGGCGACGGCACTGCTGTTTTCCATCGAGCCCCCGGCCATGCCGGGCGACCCGGCCCTGTCACGGCTGATCGGGGCGCTGCTGTTGGTCGTGCCGATCGCCGCCTATTTCTGGCGGCCATCGCTGAACGTCATGGCCAGGGTGATCCGCCTGCTGCGGCCCACCGGCGACCCGGTGGAGGACGCCAGGACGCTGGGCATGCTGGGCAGCTTCGCCGCGCATACCGTCTGCTCGCGCCAGGAACGGCCGGCTCGCCAGGCGGCCTGCCGTTTCGGCAGTGTGACCGTGCCGCCGGACAAGCCGCCGGTGGTGCTGGTCCAGGCCGAATCGTTCTTCGATATTGGCAGGCTGGACCCGGCCCTGCCGTCGCCGCTGACGGAATTCCAAGCCTGCCGCGACCAGGCGTGGCGGCATGGGCGCCTGGATGTCGATTCGTGGGGGGCCAATACCACCCGCAGCGAATTCGCGACCATCAGCGGCGCCACCCCGGCCGATCTGGGGTTGGACCGTTTCAATCCCTACTACTCCTTCGCGCGCCGGCCGCTGGACACGCTGGCGGCGCGCATGCGGCAGGCCGGCTACCTGACCGTGTGCGTGCATCCCTATGACCGCCGGTTCTATGGGCGGCACAAGGTCATGCCCAATCTCGGCTTCGATCACTTCATCGGCGGCGAGGCGTTCGAATCCCGGCGCGGCGAACTGGTGCCCGACGAAGTGCTGGGCGACTGGATCAACGATTTCATCGCCCGCGAGACGCGGCCCGTCTTCCTGTTCGCCATCAAGGTCGCCAATCACGGCCCATGGTCCGCGCAGGCCGAAACCGAAAGCCCGTTCGCGCCCATACTGGGCGGTTACCTCGACAGTCTGATGGGCACCGACCGGATGATCGGCCAACTCGCAGGCTCCCGCTGGCTGAACGAGGATGGCGGGATCTTCGCGCTCTATGGCGACCACCAGCCCAGCCTGCCGGTTCTCATGAACGATGGCGCGCATATCGGCGCTTCGACCGATTATTTCATTCTCGACCGCACGCGTCCTGCCGGCCCGCGGCACGATATCCGCGTCGATCAGCTTGGCCGGGAGCTTGCCGGATGCCTGATGAACCATACCCCCCTGCCGCGCGCCGCGGCCGGCCGGTAAGAGGCTGTTTCAAAAGCGCACGGGACGCGCGGCTGGCGCTGCGGTTCCGTGCACGACGGCACCGTGGCAACGGTCGCCACGCCGGGCGCCTATGCCCCGCGTGGCGCCTGCATGCAGGCCGGGGTTTTCGTCGTGTCGTGCCCGATTGCGCAACTCGACCGGACGGCAGCCGTTGCAGGGAGATGCAGCGACAAGCGCCTTTACGACCCATTATCTTCTGCCCGATATCCTGCCGCCCATATGCCGCGATGCAGGACGAAACTGGTGGCAGGAAAATACGAAATAACCAGCCATCCATTCGGCCAGTTCCTCCAGCCAGACAGAGGTTAAATAAATAACAAAAACTCTGCCATCAAAACAAAATAACGAAACATCTTATAACATTTATTTTCTTGCGCAGTGGCTTTTTGATTGTAGCATGATCGTACCAACAAACGAGGCATGAGTGTGCGTATACTGGTAACAGGTGGATGCGGTTTTATCGGATCGGCGGTGGTGCGGCATGTGATCGGGGCCACCAGCCACACCGTGGTGAATGTCGATGCCATGACCTATGCCGCCACGCGGGACTCCACGGTCGATGTGGCGACGGACCCGCGTTACCTGCATATCCAGGCCGACATTACCGATGGCGCGGCGATGCGGGCCGTCTTTACGACCCATCAGCCGGATGCGGTGATGCATCTGGCCGCCGAAAGCCATGTGGACCGTTCGATCGACGGCCCCGGCGTGTTCATGACGACCAATGTGCTGGGCACCTTCACCCTTCTGGAAGCGGCGCGGGACTACTGGTCGGGGCTGGACGCGGCGCGGCAGGCGGCGTTCCGCTTTCATCACATCTCGACCGACGAGGTCTTCGGCACGTTGCTGCCGGGCGATCCGCCTTTTACCGAAACCACGCCCTATGACCCGCGCAGCCCCTACTCGGCCTCCAAGGCGGCTTCGGACCATCTGGTGCGGGCCTGGCAGCATACGTACGGGCTGCCGACCTTCGTGACCAACACCACCAACAATTACGGCTTCTGGCATTTCCCCGAGAAGCTGATCCCGCTGGTGACAATCAATGCCATCAACGGGCGCGCCCTGCCCGTTTATGGCAATGGCGGCAACATGCGCGACTGGCTGTTCGTCGACGACCACGCCGAAGCCCTGGTGCTGGCGGTGGAACGCGGCCGGCCCGGCGAGACCTATGCCATCGGCGCCCGCCAGCCGCGTACCAACCTGGAGGTCGTCCACGCCATCTGCGCCATTCTGGACGAATTGCGCCCCGACCCGGCGGGGCCGCACGCACGGCTCATCCGCTATGTCACCGACCGGCCGGGGCATGATTTCCGCTACGAGATCGACCCGTCGCACGCCGAGGCCGAACTGGGCTGGCGCCCCCGCCATGATTTCGAAACCGGTCTGCGCCGCACGGTGCAATGGTATCTGGAGCATCGCGACTGGTGGACCGCGCTCCAGGCCCGGCACGACAGCACGAAGCGCCTGGGAACGGCCAGAATAGAGGCCACGGGGGCGGCCACACCATGAGCGGGAACGCGAAGAGGCCGGCGATGGACACTGGGACGAAGGGCATTCTGCTGGCCGGCGGGTCGGGCACCCGGCTGCACCCCATGACGCTGGCCACCAGCAAGCAGTTGCTGCCGGTCTACGACAAACCGATGATCTATTATCCGCTCTCGACGCTGATGCTGGCCGGCATCCGCGATATCATGATCATCTCCACCCCCGACGACCTGCCGCAGTTCCGGCGCCTGCTGGGCGACGGAGCGCGCTATGGCGTGCGCTTCAGCTACCGCGCCCAGCCCAGCCCGGACGGCATCGCCCAGGCCTTTCTGATCGCCGAGGACTGGCTGGACAGTGCCCCCTGCGCCCTGGCGCTGGGCGATAACCTGATCTTCGCCGATCATCTCAGCGCGCTGATGCAGCAGGCGGCCGCGCGCGCCAGCGGGGCGACGGTGTTCGCCTATCAGGTGCGCGACCCCGAACGCTATGGCGTGGTGAGTTTCGATGCCGAGGGCCGCGCAAGCGCGCTGGTGGAGAAACCCGCCAATCCGGCCTCCCCGTGGGCGGTCACGGGACTGTATTTCTATGATGCCCGCGTCAGCAGCTTCGCCCGCGAAATCCGCCCCTCGGCGCGGGGGGAACTGGAAATTACGGACCTGAACCGCATCTATCTCGAAGAAGGCTCGCTCCAGGTCGAAAAACTCGGCCGGGGCTGTGCGTGGCTCGATGCCGGCGTGCCCGACGCCCTGCTCCAGGCCGGCATGTTCGTGCAGACCATCCAATCCCGCCAGGGCATGCTGGTCGGCTCGCCCGCCGAGGTTGCCTTTCGCATGGGCTTTATCGACGCCGGGCAGTTGCGCGTGATTGCCGGCGAGATTCCCAAGACCGAACTGGGTCGCGTGCTGCGCGACATCGCCGACGGAGCGCAGTAGAGACCGATGCAGATCGAACGCCTGGCCATTCCCGACATCCTGCTGCTGACGCCGCGCCGTTTCGCGGACGCACGCGGTTTTTTCTGCGAAACCTATAATATCCGCACGATGGCTGACGCCGGCATTGCCCAGCCTTTCGTGCAGGACAACCATAGCCTGTCGCGCCAGCGCGGCGTGATCCGGGGGCTGCATTGCCAGCTTGCCCCCCACGCCCAGGGCAAGCTGGTGCGCTGCACGCACGGCGCGATCTGGGATGTGGCGGTTGACGCCCGGCAGGCTTCGCCCAGCTTCGGCAAATGGGTTTCGGCGGAACTCAGCGCGGAGAACGGATCGCAATTATGGATCCCGCCCGGTTTCCTGCATGGGTTCTGCACCCTGAGCGAGGACGTGGAGGTGCAGTATAAATGCACCGATCTGTGGGACCGTGACTGCGAACGTTCGGTGCGCTGGGATTCGGCGGAACTGGCGATTGCCTGGCCTGTGGCGGCCGGCGAGGCGATCCTGTCCGACAAGGATGCCGAGGCCCCGGGCTTCTCCGCCGTGCGGGACTGGTTCTGATGAACACGGCGCAGGCCCGGCTTTCTCCGATTCTGGTCGTCGGCCGGTCCGGCCAGTTGGCCACCGCGCTGGGGCGTACCGACCGATCGGACATCCACTGTCTTGGCCGACCGGATATTGATTTCGACCGACCGGAGACGCTGGCGGCGGCGTTTGCCGCGCTTTCCCCCGCCCTGGTCGTGAATGCCGCCGCCTGGACGGCCGTGGACGCGGCCGAAAGCGACCCCAAGGGCGCCGCGCGTGCCAATTGCGACGGCCCTGCCCTGCTGGCCCGGCTATGCGCCGCACGCGGGATTCCTCTGATCCATGTCTCGACCGACTATGTGTTCGACGGCACCAAGGGCGCGCCGTATGTCGAGAGCGATCCGATCTCGCCCCGCACCGTGTACGGACGCAGCAAGGCGGAGGGCGAGCGCGCGATCCTGGCCGCCCATGGCCGGGCGATCATCCTGCGCACCGCCTGGGTCTATTCGCCCTATGGCCGGAATTTCGTGCGCACCATGCTGAATGCGGGAATGAAGAATCCCGTTCTGCGGGTGGTGGGCGACCAGCTTGGCAACCCGACCAGCGCCGATGATCTGGCGGACGCCATCCTGGCCATCATCGACACGATCGGCCGTACGGGCTGGCACGATGACTATGCCGGCCTGTTCCATGCCGCCGGCAGCGGGGAGACGACCTGGCACGGGCTGGCGGTCGCGGCGTTGCAGGAGGCGGCGAAGGCCGGCCAGCCGATGCCGGAGGTTCTGGCCATCGGCACCGCCGACTGGCCGACCCCGGCCGCCCGGCCGCAGGATTCCCGCCTGGACTGCACCCGTCTGCATGACGTGTTCGGCATCCGCCTGCCCGACTGGCGCGACGGCGTTGCCCGCAGCGTCGCGCGATTGATGGCGGTGCCTGCCGCCTGATGGGTCCGCCGCGACCGCCATGGCGGTCGCGGCGATTATGGACTAACAATCGGCCCCACCCTCCGCTTGGGGGCGCCTTGGACCGGTTGCGAGATTCTGGCGTATCATGATCGAAAATTTCAATTTTGGCCGTGTCGCCGTTCTCGGTGACCTGGTGCTCGACTGCTACATCAACGGCTCCGTGGGCAGGATTTCACCCGAAGCCCCGGTGCCGGTGCTGCTGCGCGCCCACCATACCGCCGTGCCGGGCGGAGCCGCCAATGTCGCGATGAATGCCGCCACCCTGGGCTGCATGGTTGAGCTGATCGGCCTTGTGGGATGTGACGCCCCCGCCGACACGCTGAAGAAGACCCTGTCGGGAAGCCGGAACATCGACCTGTCCGGGATCGTGGCCGACCCCGCCTGGACCACGATCACCAAGACACGCGTCATCAGCGGCCGGCAGCAGATCGTGCGGATCGACGAGGAATTTATCGACCCCATCGCGCAGGATACCCGGACCCGCCTGATCGATGCCGCCTGCCGGGCGATCGAGCGCGCCGACGTGCTGATCTGCTCCGATTACGCCAAAGGCGTGCTTTGCGACGACGTTCTGGAAGCCGTGATCGGCCATGCGCGGCAGCATGGCGTGCCGGTGATCGTCGACCCCAAGCGCAAGGATTTCGCGGCCTATCGCGGAGCCTCGCTGGTGACGCCCAATCGGGGCGAAATCGCCGTTGCGACCGGGATGTCCCTGGGCACCGATGCCGATATCGAGCGTGCCGCCCGCAAAGTTTCCGACCAGTTCGGCGGTGACGTGCTGGTGACGCGCTCGGAAGAAGGCATGACCCTGGTGCGGCGGGATGGACGGGTGACCCATGCCCGTGCGCGCAAGTCCGAGGTCTATGACGTCTCGGGTGCGGGCGATACCGTGGTGGCGACGATCGCGAGCGTGCTGTCGGCGGGCCAGGACCTGGAAACCGCGATCGTGATCGCGACCTGCGCCGCTTCCATCGTCGTCGGCAAGCTTGGCACCGCCACCGTGACCCGTCACGAACTCAGTGCCGCACTGAATGCCGAAATGCGCGAGGACGGCGCCCTGGTCTCGATCGACCGTGCCCGCACCCTGACGGAGGGATGGCGGCATCATGGCGCGCGCATCGTCTTTACCAACGGCTGTTTCGATCTGATCCATCCCGGCCATATCTCCCTGATCCGCGCGGCGGCGCGGCAGGGAGACAAGCTGGTGGTGGCCCTGAACAGCGATGCCTCCGTCGCCCGCCTGAAAGGCCCGGCGCGGCCACTACAGGACGAGCAGGCCCGGGCGACCGTCATCGGGGCCCTGCGCGACGTGGACCTGGTCGTCATCTTCGACGAGGACACGCCGCTGGAGACGATCCGTGCCTTGCGGCCCGACGTTATCGTCAAGGGCAGCGACTATCAGGAACATGAAGTCGTTGGCGGGGATATCGTGAAATCCTATGGCGGATCGGTGGTTCTCGTCGATCTGGTCGCGGGACGTTCGACCACGTCGATCGTGCGGAAAATGCTGCCGGGATAGAGCATTTCCACTGGACCATGAATTGTGAGGGATGACGCGGAGCGTGAGTCCTGACGCCTGGAATGGCGTGGAGCGCGTTCAGTCTTGCGCTGATCGTGCGCCCTATCGACGAATGAAAGAATCGCGCGCTCCGATGCGCGATAAAGCGCTCGATCCGTCCGTTTTTATCGAAGCAAGAACTGTCATGGCATATTCCCGCTGCTCCGCCTCCTCGCAAGGAAGTGGAGCAGCGGGATGGATTGGACGCTCAAAAACCCTTTACGCGCTACGCGCCGCTTCGGTGATCGGGTTGTAGCCGATCACCTTCGCATATTCGCGCGGCACCAATTGCCAGAAGCGCGGCAGGATATTCTCCCATTTATGCAGCATCAGCGCGGCGTAGCGGCTGTGCGTCTCGCGCGCATGGGTCTCCACCAGTCCGCGCAGCACGCCCTCCCATTTCGGATCGATGACCCGGTTCCACAGCAGCGTATCGGGGTTGATCCGCTGCTCGAACGTGCCGTTCTCGTCATAGACGAAGGCCATGCCCCCGGTGAAGCCGGCGCCGAAATTGTCACCCGCCTCACCCAGAATGACCACGGTACCACCGGTCATATATTCGCAGCCGTTCGACCCGCAGCCTTCCACGACCGCCGTGGCACCCGAATTGCGCACGGCAAAACGCTCGCCCGCCTGGCCGGCGGCATAGAGCGCCCCCGCCGTCGCGCCATACAGCACCGTGTTGCCGATAATGGCGTTCTCGTTCGACACCAGGTTCGACGACGGCGACTGCCGCACCACGATGGTCGCGCCCGACAGGCCCTTGCCGACATAATCGTTGGCATCGCCCAGCACTTCCAGCTTCAGCCCCTGGACCGCGAACGCCCCCAGAGACTGGCCCGCCGAACCGCGCAGGCGCACCGTCAGGTGTCCCGGTGCCAGCTTGGCCATGCCGAACTGCCGCACGATCAGCGAGGAAATGCGCGTGCCGATCGCCCGGTGCGTGTTCTGCACGTTGTAGTGCAGCTGCATCTTCTCGCCATGGTCGAACAGCGGCCGCGCATCGGCGATCATCTGCGCATCCAGCGTCTCGGGCACCTCGTTGCGCCCTTCGCGGGTGCAGTAGCGCGCGTGCGGCCCCGGATCGGCCTGGGCCAGCAGCGAATTGAGGTCCAGATCGTCCAGATAATCCGCCCCGCGCGACACCTGCTTCAGCAGGTCCGTCCGCCCGATGATCTCGTTCAGCGACGAGAAACCGAGCGAGGCCAGGATGTTGCGCACGTCCTCGGCGATGAACGAGAACAGGTTGATCACCTTTTCCGGCGAGCCTTCGAACTTGGCGCGCAGCGCCTCGTCCTGGGTGCAGACGCCGACCGGGCAGGTGTTGGAATGGCACTGCCGCACCATGATGCAGCCCATGGCCACCAGGCTGGCGGTGCCGATGCCGAATTCCTCGGCCCCCAGCATCGCCGCGATCACCACGTCGCGCCCGGTCTTCAGCCCGCCATCGGTACGCAGCTTCACCCGGTGGCGCAGGCGGTTCAGCATCAGCACCTGGTGCGCTTCCGCCAGCCCCAGTTCCCAGGGTAGCCCGGCATATTTGACCGAACTTTGCGGGCTGGCCCCGGTGCCGCCGCTATGGCCGGAAATCAGGATCGCATCGGCCTTGGCCTTCGCCACGCCGGCGGCAATGGTGCCGATGCCCGAGCGCGCGACCAGCTTCACCGTCACCGTGGCCTCGGGATTGATCTGCTTGAGGTCGTAGATGAGCTGCGCCAGATCCTCGATCGAATAGATGTCATGATGCGGCGGCGGCGAGATCAGCGTCACGCCCGGTGTCGCATGCCGCAGCTTCGCGATCAGCCCCGTCACTTTGAAGCCCGGCAACTGCCCGCCCTCGCCGGGCTTGGCGCCCTGGGCCATCTTGATCTCGATCTCGCGGCAATCGTTCAGATACTGCGCCGTGACGCCGAAGCGCCCCGAGGCGATCTGCTTGATGGCCGAGGACGCATTATCGCCGTTCGGGCGCGGCTTCGCACGCGCGGGGTCTTCGCCCCCCTCGCCCGAATCCGACTTCGCGCCGATCCGGTTCATGGCGATCGACAGGGTCTCGTGCGCCTCGGGGCTCAGTGCCCCCAGCGAGATCCCCGGTGCGATCAGCCGCTTGCGCAACTGGGTGATGCTTTCGACCGCCTCGACGGGGATCGGCGTCCGCCCACCACGGAAATCCAGAAGATCGCGCAATGCCACCGGCGGCTGACGCCGCACCGCATCGGCATAGCGTCGATAGATGGTGAAGCTGTCGGTCGCCACCGCCGTCTGCAGCATATGGATCAGGTTGCCGTCGAAGGCGTGGACCTCGCCATGGCGCCGCATCTTATACTGGCCGCCCACCGGCAGCGCGATCACCGTCTGGTCCCACGCGGTCCGATGGAAGCTCAGCACGTTGGTCGCGATACCCGACAGGCCAATGCCGGAGATGCGCGAGGGCATGCCGGGGAAAAATTCCGCCGTCAGCGCGCGCGACAGGCCGATCGCCTCGAAATTATACCCGCCGCGATAGGCCGAGACGATCGAGATGCCCATCTTGGACATCACCTTCAGCAGCCCCTTGTCCACCGCCTTGCGATAGCGTTCCACCGCCTCGCGCAGCGAGATCTCGCCGAACAGGCCGCGCCGCTGCCGGTCGGCAATGCTCTCCTGCGCCAGGTACGGGTTGATGCTGGTCGCCCCGACGCCGATCGTCACCGCGATGGCGTGCACATCCAGCGCCTCGGCCGAACGCACGTTCAGCGAGGTAAAGGTGCGCAGCGATTGGCGGACCAGATGCGTATGCACCGCCGCCGTCGCCAGGATCATCGGGATATAGGCGCGGTCGCCCGACTGCGCCTGATCGGTCAGGAACAGATGGGTGCAGCCTTCGCGCACCCGGTCCTCGGCCTCGCGCCGGATGCGGGCGATCGCCTCGCGCAGGCCTGCCTCGCCTTCCACCGCCGGGAAGGTGCAGTCGATCACGAAGCCGCTGTCACCGCAGAAATTGCGCAGCGCCTCGAATTCGCCGCTGGTCAGCACCGGGCTGGGCAGTTGCAGCAGGTCGCACTGGACCTCGGATTCTTCCAGGATGTTGCCCAGATTGCCCAGACGGGTCAGCAGGCTCATCACCCGCGTCTCGCGCAGGCTGTCGATCGGCGGGTTGGTCACCTGGCTGAACGCCTGGCGGAAATAATGCGCCAGCCCCCGATAGCGCGAGGACAGCACCGCCAGCGGCGCATCGTCGCCCATCGAGCCGATGGCCTCGGCCGCGGTCTCGACCATCGGATGCAGGATGGTTTCCAGCTCCTCCAGGGTCGTGCCGACCGCGAGTTGCCGGCGGCGCAGTTCGTCCCGGCCGAACAGCACCGGCTCCTGCACGTCGGCCCGCACCACAGAGCCGATCTTCTGGATGCTCTTCACCCAGGTACCGAAATCCCGGCGCCCGGCCAGCAGGTCCAGCAGTGCCTCGTGGCCGTAGAGTTTGGCTTCCTGAAGGTCGAGGCCGATCATCTGCCCCGGCCCAAGCCGCCCGCGCCGCACGATGTCGGTCTCGGGCACCTTCACCATGCCGGTTTCCGAGCCCACGATCAGCAGCCCGTCCGCCGTCACGGTATAGCGAAGGGGGCGCAGGCCGCTGCGGTCCAGCCCGGCCACGACCCAGCGCCCGTCGGTGGCGCACAGCGCCGCCGGCCCGTCCCACGGCTCCATCACCGCGTTGCAATAGGCATACAGATCCTGGTGCTTCTGCGGCATGCCCGAATTGCCGCCGACGCTGGCCGGCACCATCAGCGCCTTGACCATCGGCGCGTCACGCCCGGCAAAGGTCAGCAGTTCGAACACATTGTCCAGCATCGCGGTGTCGGAGCCCGCGGCCTGCACGACCGGCTTCAGGTCTTCCATCACCGGGTCCAGCACCGGGTCGGCCAGCCGCGTCTCGTGGCTCTTCATCCAGTTGACGTTGCCCGAGATCGTGTTGATCTCGCCGTTATGCGCCAGCCGGCGAAAGGGCTGCGCCAGCTTCCAGGTCGGGAAGGTGTTGGTCGAATAGCGCTGGTGATAGATCGCAAACCGGCTGACGAAGCGCGTGTCCAGCAGGTCGGGATAAAAATCCGTCAGGTTCTGGGCCAGGAACATGCCCTTGTAGATCACCGACCGGCAGGACATCGAGCAGATATACAGGTCGAGCGAATTGGCCTGCGCGCTCTTCTCGATCCGGCGGCGGATCACATACAGGTCGCGCTCGAACGCCTCTTCGTCCCGCCCCGGCAGGTTGCGGATCATGATCTGCTCGATCTCGGGCCGGGTGGCATTGGCCTTCTCGCCGATGCACGCCGTGTCGATCGGCACCTGGCGCCAGCCATAGATGCCGTAACCGACGGCCAGGATCTCCGTCTCGATGATCTGGCGGCACCGCTCCTGCGCGGCCAGGTCCGTCTTGGGCAGGAACACCATGCCGATGGCGATCTGCGTATCCACGCAGCCCTCGCCGCCGCTATGGATCGCCTCGGCAAAGAAATCCTGCGGAATTTCCAGGTGAATGCCCGCACCGTCACCGGTCTTGCCGTCCGCATCCACCGCGCCGCGATGCCACAGGGCCTTCAGGGCCGCGATCCCGGCCTCGACTACCTCGCGCCGCTTGCGCCCGTCCAGCGAGGCGATCAGGCCGACACCGCAGGCATCGCGCTCCTGCGTGGCGTCGTACAGCCCGCTGATCGCCTGCGCGTTATCCTGCCACTCGGCCACGAAGTCCTGGCCGGCATCCCGCGATCCGTGATCCTGGGTCAACTGGTCCATGTTCGTCACTCCGCAGCCTGGGCGCACTGGGCCGCCCGGTTTTCCAGCCAGCGATGCATCTGCGCCGCCGCATCCCGTCCATCGCGTATCGCCCACACCACCAGGCTGGCCCCACGCACGATATCCCCCGCCGCGAACACGCCCGGCAGGCTGGTCATGAAACTCTCATGGTCAACCCGCAGCGTGCCCCAGCGCGACACGGCCAGATCCGGCTGGCCCCACAGGGTCGGCAGCGGCTCCGGGTCGAAGCCCAGCGCCTTGATCACAAGGTCGGCTTCCAGCACGAAGGCGCTGTCTTCCACCGGCTCCACCGACTGGCGGCCGCTGGCATCAGGCATGCCCAGCTTCATGCGCACGGCGCGCACGCCGCTGACGGTGTCATCCCCCAGAAACGCCTCGGGCGCCGCCAGCCAGACGAAGGACACACCTTCCTCCTCGGCGTTCTTCACCTCGCGGATCGAGCCGGGCATGTTCGCGCGGTCGCGGCGATAGAGGCATTTAACCGATTTCGCGCCCTGGCGAATGGCGGTGCGCACGCAATCCATCGCCGTGTCGCCACCGCCGATCACCACCACCGACTTGCCGGCTGCATTCAGCGCGCCGCTTTCCTCCGGGGCGAACTGGTCGCCGAGTGATAGCCGGTTGGACATCGTCAGATAATCCAGCGCCTTGACGATGCCACCCAGCCCCGCACCCGGCCCGCCGATATCGCGCGATTTGTACACGCCCGTGGCGATCAGCACCGCGTCATGCCGCGCCTGCAAGGTCGCGAAAGAGAGCGTGCCCGCACCGTCGCCGTCCGCGATGTCCACCCCGAGATGGAACTGAACGCCCGATTCCTCCAGATAGAGGTGACGGCGCGCGACGATGTCCTTTTCCAGCTTGAAGCCCGGAATGCCATAGATCATCAGGCCGCCGATCCGGTCGTACCGGTCATAGACATGCACCTGATAACCCTGCTGGCGAAACTGCATCGCCGCCGCCAGGCCGCCGGGGCCGGCACCGATGATGCCGATCGAGGTCTCGCGCTCGAAGGGCGGGCGGATCGGCTCGACCCAGCCGCTGGCGAAGGCGGTATCGGTAATGAAGCGTTCGACGGCGCCGATGGTGACGCTCTCGAACCCCTTCTCGATCACGCAATTGCCTTCGCACAGCCGGTCCTGGGGGCAGATCCGGCCGCAGATCTCGGGAAAATTGTTGGTGGCGGAAGACAGCGCATATGCCTCCTCCAGCCGCCCTTCGGCCGTCATCTTCAGCCAGTCGGGAATGTTGTTGCCCAGCGGACAATGAACCGAGCAGAACGGCACGCCGCATTGCGAGCAGCGGCTGGCCTGCTGCTCCGCCTTCTCGACCGCGAATGCGCGATAGATCTCGTCGAAATCGCCGTTCCGCTCCACGGCCGGCCGCTTGTCGGGCTGGCTCTGCGGCACGGAGACGAATTTCAGCATGTGCTCGACCATCGGTCCCCCCTGGATAACGCCCGACCGTCACCTGCGGTACGTTGTGTTGGCGGAACACCTACGCCAGACACATCCAGCATAAAAGACAGCATTGCTGCCCTTTATGCCAAAAAGGCCGCTCGGGAGCCGTCCGGGAGAATGAATCATTCGGTCACATTGGTCCGATCCGGACCAATTGACCATATAATGCTTTGAGCACGCTTGTTTATGTAATTTTATATCCGCTCAGATAGGACGGAACAATCATTTCCATCGACGCGGGTTGAATACCAAGCTGCTCCAGGCCGGGGGCGCCGTCGGCCGCCACATTGTCGCTCGCGAGCATCGCAAGCTGGTCGCGCGTCAGCATCCGTCCGGGCAGACGCTCCAGCCACATGGCCTGCCACCAGGCCAGGGCCGGGGGCACCGCGATCACCAATCGGCGTCGGCCAACCGCCGCCACGATCAGCCGCGCGATCTCCTCCATTGTCCGAACCGCCGGGCCGCCGAATTCGAAGATCGCACCCTCCTGCCCGCTGGCCGCCACCAGACGCCGTATCCCTTCGGCCACGTCGGCGACATAGACCGGTTGCAGGCGCGTCCGCGCGCCATAGACCGGCACCACCGGGCTGAACCGCGCGAGCGTGGCGAAGAGAGTGGTGAAATGGTCTTCCGCCCCGAACAGGATGGACGGCCGCACGATCGTCGCTTCCGGCATTGCCCGCAGCACTGCTTCCTCGCCGGCCGCCTTGCTGCGGCCATAGGCCGAGCGGCTGTCCGGCGCTGCCCCGATGGCCGAGACATGCACTAGCCGCTCCACGCCCGCCGACGCTGCCAGACGCGCTACCTGCGCGGCACCGTCCACATGCACGGCCTGGAACGTCGCCGGCCCGCGTTCGGCCAGGATTCCGACGAGGTTCACCACCACCCTGGCGCCTTCCACGACCGGCACCAGCGAGTCGTGATTCAGAATCGAGGCGCCCAGCGGCACGATCTGCCCCACATCGCCCAGCGGGCGCAGCGATGCCGCCCGGTCGGCGCGCCGCGCGGCCACCCGCACCACATAGCCGTCTTCGGCCAGGCGACGCACCACGTGGCGCCCCAGGAACCCTGAACCGCCGATTACCGCTGCCACTTTTCGCGTCGTCATGTCCCGCCCCTGCCCTGTTTTTTCCTCATCTCTAGCACAATGCCTGCCCCATGCGGCCGGACCCGCCCCTTCTCCCCACCCATGCAATAAAAACGACCCGAATCGTTCCCCCCATGTTGACCGCCCCCCATGGGCAGAGTAAACGCCCTTCACCACCCCGGAAACGGGGAGCCTCTGTGCCCAGATGGCGGAATTGGTAGACGCGCAGGTTTCAGGTACCTGTGGCCGCAAGGTCGTGGAAGTTCGAGTCTTCTTCTGGGCACCATCCATTTCGATGGATCATGATCGACCCGTCACGGTATGACCGGTCGACCTCTCCCCCCTCCCCTGAATATCCGATGATATGCGGCGCATAGCATGCGCTATGGCGCGGCACAGTCATGTCCGCCCTCCATTCTGTCCGCGTATCCGCCCGAACAGCCTTATGATTTTGTTTACCCATCGGTGTTGTATCTAAAAAAACAACCGATCGCGGGCGGGTACTGGCTGATGTTCGACCTCTCTTTTTCCGAACCTGCCGACCAGGCCGTATCGCCGCCGGACGTGCCTGCCCCCGCACCCACGCCCTTTGCCCATGCCGCTGCCACGTCGCCGACGCAGAAGGGTGCCGAGGGGATCGTCTTCGATTTCAACCTGGGATGTCGCGTGCTGCTGCCCGTCAGGGAGGATGGACGCACATGGCACATCCGCCTGTCGGATCTGGATACCGGCAACATCCTGTTCGAACGGCGCGGCATGGAGAGCGGCCTGGTCCGCTCCAGCAAACGCTGGTACGTGCGCTTCGAGATTGAGGTCTGGGTGGAAGAGCCGGCCGGCGGCGACGAAACGCCGGTCTTGCGCCATGCCATGGATCTGCGCGACCGGACCGTCCTGATCCAGTTCTCCGTCGGCACCCTTGGCGACACGCTGGCCTGGATGCCCTACGCCGCGCGATTCGCGGAACGCCACGGCGCGCGCGTCATCTGCGCCCTGTCCGATCTGATCCGGCCGCTCTTCGAGACGGCCTATCCGCATATCCTCTTCGTCACACCGGAGGAACTCGGCCCGCGGGAAATCATGCAGTCCGCCTATGCCACCTATTATCTCGGGCTTTTCTTCGACGATGCGGCGCGTGACTGGCATCCGATCGATTTCCGCCATGTCGGCCTGCACAAGACGGCGGCCTATATCCTGGGGGTCAGCCCGGAGGAGGAACCGGCCAGGATCGCGTTCGCCGACCCCGGCCGGCCGCTGGCCGAGCCCTATGTCTGCATCGCGGTCCAGGCATCGTCCCAATGTAAATACTGGAACAACCCGTTCGGGTGGGCGGAGGTCATCGCCTGGCTGAAGGAGCGGGGCTATCGCGTCGTGTGCATCGACCGCAAACCCGTCCACGGCACCGGCCTGGTGTGGAACCACATCCCCTTCGGCGTCGAGGACCAGACGGGCGACCGCCCGCTGACCGAGCGCGCGTGGTGGCTGAAACATGCGGCACTGTTCATCGGCGGCAGTTCCGGCCTAGCCTGGCTGGCCTGGTCCGCCGGATGTCCGGTGACGATGATTTCGGGCTTCACGCATCCCGACAACGAATTCGCGACGCCGGGCCGCATCATCAACTGGCACACCTGCAACGCCTGCTGGAACGACCCCCGCGAACGGTTCGACCATCAGGACTTCCTGTGGTGTCCGCGACATCGCGGCACGGACCGCCAGTTCGAATGCACCCGGCTTATCCCGTCGGCTTACGTGATCCGGGTGATCGAGCGGCTTCTCTCGCCCGGACCACGCAAACCCACCGAATGATGAAAGGCGGAACCGGCCATGGCTACCGTATCCTCGACAGTCCCCCTGCCTCCTCCGACGATCACCAATACCGCCACGACCATTTTGGGCGGGACGTGGACCGCGTCGCTCAATACCGGCGGCGTCACCGTCTATACCAGCGGTTCCGCCACCATCAGCGGTCCGGTCAATCTATGGGGGGGGCGCCATCCTTAACGTGACCAGCGGCGCCGTCGTCTCCGGCCTCACCGCTGTCGCCGCCTACGGCGGGGTCGCCGCGACGATCAATGTCAGCGCCGGCGGTACCATCGAGAATTCCTATACCGCCAACGGCTATCTCAACGTCTATTCGGGTGGCATCACACAGGACAATACCTACGAATCGGAGGTCACCACCATCTATGCCGGCGGTTCGTCCACCAGGGACATCTTCACCGAATCCTACACCTCCGGCACGACCTCCGGCACGCTCAACGGCACTGCTTTCACCGGTGGCGACGGAGGCAGCTACATCATCGTCAATTCCGGCGGCAGCATCACCGACCCCACCGTCGCCAACCAGGCCCTGACGGTCAACAAGGGGGCTTCCTACGAGTCCGCGACCACGCCGGCCGCGCCTCCAGCGATCACCAATACGGCCACGACCATTTCAGGCGGGCCGTGGACCGCGTCGCTCAATGCCAGCGGCGTCACCGTCTATACCAGCGGTTCCACAACCGTCAGCGGTCCGGTCAATCTGTGGAGCGGCTCCACCCTCAACGTGACCAGCGGCGCCGTCGTCTCCGGCCTCACCGCCGTCGCCGCCTACGGCAATGTCGGCCCGACAATCAATGTCAGCGCCGGCGGCACCATCGAGAATTCCTATACCGCAAACGGCTACCTCAACGTCTATTCGGGTGGCGTCACACAGAACAACACCTACGAATCGGAAGTCACCACCATCTATGCCGGTGGCTCTTCCACCAACGACGTCTTCACCGAATCCTACACTTCCGGCTGGACGACCGGCACGCTCAACGGCAGCGCCTTCGCCGGCGGCGATGGCACTGCCAGCGTCACCGTCAATTCCGGCGGCAGCATCACCGCCCCCAGCGTCGTCAACCAGACCCTGACGGTCAACAAGGGCGCCGCCTACGAAGCGTGCTTCCTGGCCGGCACCATGATCCGGACGCCGACCGGCGACGTCGCGGTGGAAGAGCTTTCGACCGGCGACACCATCCTGGCCTATGTCGACGGCCAGCCGGTCGCGCGCACGATCGTCTGGGCCGGCATGGCGCGCGTCCATGTCCGCCCGCGGCCGGCCGGGGACGAAGCCGGCTGGCCCCTGCGCATCGTGAAGGACGCCTTCGCCGACGGCGTGCCTTACAAGGACATGCTGATCACCTCGGAACATTGCCTGTTCTTCAACGGCGCGTTCGTGCCGGCGCGCATGCTGGCAAACGGACAATCGATCTTCTACGACCGCTCCATCCCCGCCTATGCCTATTACCATATCGAGACCGAGGACCATGCCATCGTCATGGCCGACGGCGTGCTGACCGAGAGCTATCTGGATACCGGAAACCGCCAGGCCTTCCGGCAGCACGGGCGGGTCGCCAGCCTGGCCCCCGACCGCGCCCTGACCTGGAATGACGCGGCCTGCCCGCTGGATGTCAGCCGCCCCTTCGTCGAACCCCTGTTCCGGCGGATCGCGGCCCGCGCCGCGCAGATCGGCGCGCCGACGCGCGAGCCGGACCATGCCCTCACCGACGACACGGACCTGCATCTGGTCACCGGCACGGGCGCCATCATCCGGCCCGTCCGCCAGAACGGCGAGCACGTCCTGTTCATGCTCCCCGCCGACATCCAGGAGGTCCGCATCGTCTCGCGCACCAGCAGGCCCAGCGACGTCATCGGTCCCTTCGTCGACGACCGCCGCCATCTGGGCGTCCTGATCGGCGATATCACGCTCTTCGAAGGCAGCCACTCGACCGCTCTGACCGCCCATCTGAGCGCGAACGAACGGCATGGCTGGACCACGTCGTGGCAGGACAGGCTGCGCTGGACCACAGGGAACGCCACCCTGCCGCTCGGCGCACGTCGATCGGATCGCATGGCGCTGCTGGCGCTGGAGGTCAGGGCGGGCGGCCCTTACATCGTCTCCGGGACCGATGCGGACGCCGTCGCCCGCATCGCCTGACGGATCGGCGGGGCGGCGTCATGCCCTGTAAAGAATTATGAACATACGGAGTTGACCGCTCCGTATGTTCAGGTTAAACGCCCTCACCACCCCGGAAACGGGGGCCTTCTAAGCCCAGATGGCGGAATTGGTAGACGCGCAGGTTTCAGGTACCTGTGGCCGCAAGGTCGTGGAAGTTCGAGTCTTCTTCTGGGCACCATCTCTTCAGCCGGATCAGGCATTGCCCGCTCGGGCGACATAAGAGCCTTCGGGCAACTGATCGGCATCCCTCTCGCGCAACGGCGCTTCCGATATTATATGTCCGTCACTGCACCGGCCTCCGCTCATGACGGCGTGTCGGCGCGGACATGCGTCTTGTGGGTTGGGAATCATGGACTGTCCTTTCATTTTTGGTCGTTACGCCTGCATTGTGGGGATTTACGCATGATTGCCACCGCGCCCACGATCTATCTGCATCGCGGCGACCTGCCTGCCGACGTGACCTTTCACGGCCCGATCGCCGTCGATACCGAGGCGATGGGATTGAAACCGCATCGCGACCGCCTGTGCCTGGTGCAGATCTCGGCCGGAGACAACGCCGCCCATCTGGTGCAGATCCTGCCCGGCACCCCCAGCCCCAACCTTGCCCGGCTGATGGCCGACCCCGCCATCACCAAGCTGATGCATTTCGCGCGGTTCGACGTGGCGATCCTTCAGCACACGCTCGGCGTCACCGTCGCCCCGGTCATCTGCACCAAGATTGCCTCCAAACTGGTCCGCACCTTCACCGACCGCCACGGACTGGCGCAGCTCTGCCGCGAATTGCTGGGGGTGGACCTGAGCAAGCAGCAGCAGACATCCGACTGGGGTGCGCCGGACCTGACGCCCGAGCAGAAAGTCTACGCCGCATCGGACGTGCTGTATCTGCATGCGCTCTGGGCCAGACTGGAAGCGCTTCTGCACCGCGAGGGCCGACGCGACCTGGCCCAGGCCTGCTACGATTTTCTGCCCGCCCGTGCGCGGCTGGACCTGCTGGGATACGAAGAGCCGGACATCTTCGCCCACCGGGCATGACGCCCCTTTCCCCCGCGCGCTCCATCGTTCCGTTTGACCTGGACCGCCGCCATGGCAATACACCTCTGGCATGACCCAATCCGCCCCTCCCATCGGTAACGCTTCCGATTCCGGCCAGTCCGACACGGACATCGCGGCAGCGTGCAGGGTGCTGGCGCGCGAGACCGACGGGCTGATGCAGATGGCAGCCGCCTTGCGCGCCCCCGCGCGCGACGGCGACGACACGCCGCCCCTGGGCGAGACATTCACGCGAGCGATCGCGGCCTTCTCCACCCTGGCGGGGCGCGTGGTCGTCACGGGCATCGGCAAGTCCGGACAGATCGGCCGCAAGATCCAGTCCACGCTGGCCTCCACGGGCACGCCCTCGGTCTTCGTCCATCCGTCGGAAGCCTCGCACGGCGACCTGGGGATGCTCCAGCCGGGCGATGCCGTGCTGGCCCTGTCCAATTCGGGCGAAACGGCGGAACTGGCCGACATCGTGGCGCATACGCGGCGCTACGGCCTGCTGCTGGTGGCGATCACGACACGTATCGAATCGACCCTGGCGCGCGCCGCCGACATCCCCCTGATCATCCCCGATGCGCCGGAAGCCTGCCCGATGGGTCTGGCCCCCACCACCTCGTCGATGATGCAACTGGCACTGGGCGATGCCCTGGCGGTGGTCCTGCTGGAGCGGCGGGGTTTCTCCGCGACCGAATTCAGCATCTTCCATCCCGGCGGGCGGCTGGGCACGAGGCTGCGCCGGGTCGCCGACCTGATGCATCGCGGCGGCATCATGCCGCTGGGCACGCCGGACACCTCGCTGCGCCAGGTCATCATGGAAATGACGCGCAAGGCGTTCGGCTGCATGGGCGTGGTCGGCGCCGACGGCAGGCTGTGCGGGCTGATCACCGACGGCGATCTGCGCCGCGTCCTGGACCGCGACCTGGACCTTACCCGCGCGGCGGACATCATGAACACCGAGCCCCTGACCACCGGACCCGACGTGCTGGCGGCCGAGGCGCTGCGGCTGATGAATGCGCGCGCCCGCCCGATCACCAGCCTGTTCGTGCTGGATGGCGAGGGCGTTCCGGTCGGCATCCTCCATGTCCATGACCTGCTGCGCGCGGGCGTGGCATGAGCACTCCCCCGCCCTCCGACGGCCAAAGCCCGCCCCGGCGCGAGGATTTCGCACGCTCCGCCGATCAGGTCGCGCGGCAGCGGTCGGCGCTGCACCAGGATACGTCCCGGTTGCGGCGCGTGCTCCGGCCCGGCGACATCGCCCGGCGCCAGCGCCTGGTCCGCTGGGCCAAATGGGCCCTGCCGGCGGCGGCCCTGCTGCTGCTGGGATCGATCGCCGTGTGGCCGGCCGTCGACCGGCTGATCAACATGCAGCGTGGCGCCCTGCGCGAGATGGAGAGCCTGCGCGTCTCCAGCGGCAACATGCTCGGTGCCGTCTATCGGGGGCTGGACGAGCACGACCGGCCATTCATGATCACCGCCGACCAGGCCCAGCAGATCGGCCCGGACCGCATCAACCTGACCCGCCCGGCCGCCGACACCCAGACCCAGGGCGGGGACTGGATGATGGTCAGCGCCGCCCAGGGCGTGTATCTGCAACGGGAACAGGTACTGGACCTGACGCAGGACGTATCGCTCTACCGCGAGGACGGCGTGATCATGACCGGGGTCACCGCCGATATGGATCTCAGGCAGGGAATCATCGCATCCGACCAGTGGGTGCATGCCGAGGGCCCATTCGGCATGCTGGACGCGCAGGGATTCCTGCTGTCCCAGCATGAAGGGATTGCCCAGTTCCGTGGTCCGGGACGGCTGATCCTGAACGACGACGCCCATGCCGGCCCCGCGCCGGCCCCTCCCCAAGCCCCCCAGACGGAGCCCAGTCGATGACCGCCCCCGCAAAGGTCGCCTCCGCGTTCCTGTTCCTAGGCGCCTCGGCGTTCCTTCTTCCTTCGGGCGGCGCGTGCGCCCAGGCCATCGACCTGTCGCATGGCGGCCAGATCAACGTCACGGCGGCCGGCGGCTTCGACTGGGACCAGAAGACCCAGACCGTCACCGCCTATGACAAGGCCCAGGCCACCAGGGGCAACGTCACCGTGACCGCCGACCGCCTGATCGCCTTCTACCGCAAGAAGGCCGCAGCCGGCGCAGCCGCCCCTGCCGAGCCCCCGGCCCAGCCCGCCGCCGACGGCGCCCAGGGCATGGAGGCCGGATCGGGCGCCAACGAGGTCTATCGCCTCAACGCGCTGGGGCATGTCCATATCTTCACCGATACCGACCAGGCCTGGGGCGACAAGGCGGTTTACGACATCGATCAGGCGGTGATGGTCCTGACCGGCAACGGGCTGAAACTGACCACCCCGCAGGATGTCCTGACAGCCCGGGATTCGATGGAATATTATTCCCAGACCCGGATGTCCGTTGGCAGGGGCGATGCCACGGTCACCACCAATGACGGGCGGCAGATCCGAGCCGACGTGCTGGTCGGCTACAGCGCGCCGAACCAGCCGGCGGCGCAACCTGCCTCCCCGCAACCCGCCGGGCATGGTGGAGAGCCATTGACGGGTTCGGGGAAGCTGGAAAAAGTGAACGCATTCGGCCATGTGTTCGTCCGCACGCAGACCGAGACCGTGACCGGCGACCGTGGCGTCTACGTTCCCGACACGGGAATCGCGCGGATTGTCGGCAACGTGCATATCACGCGGGGCCAGAACCAGATCAGCGGAGCGGCGGCAATCGTGAACATGCGTACCGGAATCGCCACGATGACCGAACGGCCGGGCGGACGGGTCAGCGGCCTGATCGTCCCCAACGAGGCCAATCCCCCTCCTGCCGGAACCCACTGATGAACGACATCCCCTACGCCCTGTCCGACGAGGCAAAGAATGCCGCCGGGGCCTCCTTCGGCAGCGCCCTCAGTGGACTGATCGCCAACGGCATCGGCAAGAGCTACAAGAAGCGCCCCGTCGTCCGGAACGTCTCGATCCAGGTCAATCGCGGCGAGGCCGTCGGCCTCCTGGGCCCCAACGGCGCGGGCAAGACCACCAGCTTCTACATGATCGTGGGACTGGTACAGCCCGACAGCGGCTCGATCACCCTGGACGGCACCGATATCACGCGCCTGCCGATGTATCGCCGCGCCCGACTGGGCATTGGCTACCTGCCGCAGGAAGCCAGCATCTTCCGGGGCCTGAACGTCGAACAGAACATCATGGCGGCGCTGGAAGTCGTGGAATCCGACCCTGACCGGCGCGAGGAAATGCTGACCGGCCTGCTGGGCGAATTCGGGATTTCTCATCTGCGCCGCTCGCCTTCGCTGGCCCTCTCGGGCGGCGAGCGGCGGCGGTTGGAAATCGCTCGCGCCCTGGCCAGCCAGCCGCATTACATCCTGCTCGACGAGCCCCTGGCCGGCATCGACCCGATCGCGGTGGGTGAAATCCGCGATCTGGTCTCGCACCTCAAGGATCGCGGAATCGGCGTGCTGATCACCGACCACAATGTCCGCGAGACGCTGGAAGTGATCGACCGCGCCTATATCATGCATAGCGGCCAGGTGCTGATGGAAGGCCGCCCCGAGGAGATCGTCGCCAACGAGGACGTGCGGCGGGTTTATCTGGGAGAAAATTTCTCCCTCTGACCGCCCGCCATGACGATCGGACCCAAGCTTGCCCTCCGGCAGGCCCAATCCCTGGTCATGACGCCGCAGTTGCGGCAGGCGATCCTGCTGCTGCAACTCTCCAATCTCGACGCCTGGTCCGTGGTCGAGCAGGAGATGGAGCGCAACCCCCTGCTGGAGCGCCCCGAGACGGCCGACGCATCGTTGCCGGCCTTGGAGGGCATACCGCGCCACCCCGTCCTGCCCATGCTCGGCACGTCCCGGACTCCGGGTACATGGCACGATCCGCAGGATGGCTTGGCCGGCCCCGCCCCGCCGCTGCACGAACGACTGGCGGAGCAGGTACGGCTGTCCCCCTTCGATGCCGACGAGCGGCGGATCGCCGCCCACCTGATTACCCTGCTGGATGCCGACGGCCGTCTGGTCACGCCTTCCGCCGATATCGCCCAGGCGCTCGGCATTCAGGCTTTCGGCATAGGGCCCCAGGGCGCCGGAGCGGCGCAGGTCGAACGGGTACGCCTGGCCATGATGCAGTTCGAACCGACCGGCCTGTTCGCTCACGATCTGGGCGAATGCCTGGCCGCGCAACTGCGGGAGCGCGACCGGCTGGACCCGGCGATGGCCATGCTGCTGCGGCACCTGGACCTGCTGGCCCGGCGCGACCTGCGCCGATTGCGCACCCTGTGCGGCGTCGACCAGGACGATCTGGCCGCCATGATCGCGGAAATCCGCGCCCTGTCGCCCCGCCCGGCGCTGGACGCGACGACGCACGAAGCCTGCATCATCGTACCCGACATCCTGATGCTGCCGGCAGCGGACGATGACTGGATCATCGAGCTCAATCCCGACACCATGCCGCGCGTCGTGGTCAATTCGGCCCTGACCCTGCGAACCGCGCTGCGTGACGCGGACCGGCCCTTCCTGACCGAACGCCTGGCCAGTGCCAACTGGCTGGTCCGCGCGCTTCAGCAGCGGGCTGAAACCATCATCCGCGTGGCCACCGCCATCATGCGCCGGCAGAGCGATTTCCTGGCCCATGGCGTCAGCCACCTGCGGCCACTGGTGCTCCGCGATATCGCCGAGGCGGTCGGGCTGCACGAAAGCACCGTGAGCCGGGTGACGGCGAACAAATACATCGCCACCCCACGCGGCCTGTTTGAACTGAAATATTTCTTCACCACCGCCATCCCTGGGCGCACGGGCAGCGGCGATCATAGCGCCGAGGCCGTGCGGCACCGGATCAAGCTGTTAATTTCACAGGAATCCGATCAGGACATCCTGTCCGACGATGCAATCGTGAACAATTTAAGAAAGGAAGGAATAGACATTTCCCGCCGAACCGTGGCCAAATACCGCGATGCGCTGAGGATACCCAATTCGGCGCAGAGAAAACGGGAAAAGGCTTTCGAAGCCTGACGCCATGCCCGGTGGAACACGCATTACGGACCGCCGGCACGGTTCCGTCCGGTTTCGGACGCTCCTCCATGCAAGGGGTGATGTCACATGCAGATCAGTGTCGCTGGCAAACAGATCGACCTCTCCGACGCCCTGAAACACCGAGTTACGGGCCATCTCGATCGGCTTGCCGACAAATATTTCGATCGCGCCCTGGAAGCCCAGGTCACCTTCAGCCGCGCGCGGTCCTTCTTTACCTGTGATATCAATCTTCACGCCGCGCGGGGCCTGACCCTGCGGGGCGAGGGCGAAGGCACGGATGCCCACGGCGCCTTCGATGATGCCGCCGAACACATGGCCCGCCGCCTTCGCCGCTATCGCGAGCGGGTCAACGACCATATCCGCACCCTGCCCCGCCGCAAATCACCGGAAATGGGGCGCAGCTACATCCTCCGCCCCTCCGACGATTCCGGGCTGGCGGCGGACGGCGCGGCGCAGGATTCCGGCGCCCATGCCACCATCATTGCCGAACGCCCGTCGGAAATCGCCACGCTGAGCGTCAGCGAGGCGGTGATGCGCCTCGATCTGGCGGCCTCTACCCTGCTGATGTTCCGCAACAGCATCAGCGAGCAGATCAACGTCATCTATCGCCGGCAGGACGGCAATATCGGCTGGCTGGACCCGTCTCCCGGCTGACGCCGGGGGGGGGCAACCCCGCTGCCGGGACGATTGGTATCGTCCCGGCCGGTCTGGCAGGGGCAGCTCAGTGCAGCAGGGCGGGCACCATCTCGTGTTGCAGGATCGCCTCCACGGCCGTCTCCTGGTCCTCGGTCAGGGCCATCGGGGTTCCGTCCGCCGCGTGGATGGCGAACGCATCTTCCCCCTCGATGATCACGGGCTTGATATAGGCAACCCGCGAGACTCCAAGCGCCCGCATCTGGATATCCGTCAGATGACGCACATCGGCGGCCATGGGCGTATGGTCGGCCTGGAGCACGACCTGCCCGTTCTGTGTCGTAATTCTCATGATTCGATCCTCCGTAAGGACGATTCCCCATCATGCGGCGATCGTCCCGTTGGCCAGCGCGCCTGTCGTGTCATTGTTCGCGGGCTGACGGCCATGTCGATAGCTGGAGATCTAAAAAAGCGGACTTCACGGCCCGCAGGCCGTTCAATCGTCCTCAAGCGCCCGCACGACGCGCTGTGGGCGGGCTTTCGGCAGGTCGATCTCGGTCGGTGCCCCGCCCGAACGTCCCTGCGTGATCTCGATCAGCTTCACGCGGACTTCGGGCTGCGGCCTTACCAGATCGATATGGAGCAGGCCATTATCAAGCCAGGCCCCACTGACCTCGATCCCTTCGGCCAGCACGAACGCCTTCTGGAACTGCCGCGCGGCAATGCCCCGATGCAGGAAAACGCGCCCCTGCGTGTCGTCGGTCTGCCGTCCACGGATGACAAGCTGATTGTCTTCCTGCGTGATCTGCAGATCATCCATCACGAATCCCGCAACTGCGAGCGAGATCCGGAGCGACGTGGCGTTCAGTTGCTCGATATTATACGGGGGATAGCCATCGGCCGTCCCTTTCGACGCGCGTTCCAACATCTGTTCCAGATGGTCAAACCCCAGAAACATGGGGGATCCAAAAAGTCTACCCGACATCAAGGCCTCCTCAACCGAGCGAGACGATCACGCGGACCCGCCTTCGGCGTCCGCGTCGTCATGATATGGGACGCCCGGCCCGTTCCGCAAGGCCGCGCGGGAACGCCGCGCCGCCATGCTGCCTGACGCGCGCGTTCCTACTGGCGCGCGCGCGCCAGGATCGCTACATCGCCCCTATGATCAGTCACGACGAAATCGCCGCCGCCACGCCCATGCCGATCCTGGTGGCCCCCCAGGCCATCCTGCGCCAGAAGACCCGCCTGGTCCGGCCCGAGGACGAGCCGATGCTGCGCGACGCCCTGCCCCGCATGTTCGCCGCGATGTACGAGGCGCCGGGCATCGGCCTGGCCGCGCCGCAGGTCGGCATGGGCCTGCGCTTCGCCATCGTCGACCTGGGCGAGGAACGGCAGCGCGAACCGCTGGTCCTGATCAATCCCGAAGTGATCGCGGAATCGGAGACCCTCGTCTCACGCGAGGAAGGATGCCTGTCGCTGCCGAACCAGTATGCCGAGGTCGTCCGCCCCCAGCAGGTGCGCATCCGCTACCGCACCCTGGACGGTGCCCAGCAGGAGATGGAGGCCGACGATCTGCTGGCCACCTGCATCCAGCACGAGATCGACCATCTGGAGGGCATCCTCTTCGTCGATCATCTCTCCACGCTCAAGCGCAACATGATCATGCGGCGCCTGGCCAAGGAACAGCGCCAGAAACGATAAAGGCTGGAGACCCGTCATGCGCCTGGCCTTCATGGGCACCCCCGATTTCGCGGTGCCCGCGCTGCTCGCCCTCCACGCGGCAGGGCACGAGATCGCCGCCGTCTACAGCCAGCCGCCCCGGCCGGCCGGGCGCGGCCAGTCGGTCCGCCTGTCGCCCGTCCATCAGGCCGCCGAGACGCTTGGCCTGCCGGTGCGCACGCCCGCGCGCCTGCGGACCAACGCGGACGAACACGCCGCCTTCCGCGACCTGAACCTCGATGCCGCCGTGGTCGCCGCCTACGGCCTGATCCTGCCGGCGGCGATGCTCGATGCCCCGCGCCTGGGGTGCCTGAACATCCATGCCAGCCTGCTGCCCCGCTGGCGCGGCGCAGCCCCCATCCAGGCCGCGATCCTGGCCGGCGACAGCGAGAGCGGCGTCACCATCATGCGCATGGACGAAGGGCTGGATACCGGCGCGATGCTGCTGTCCGACCAGGTTGCGCTGACGCCGACCACCACCGCCACCACACTGCATGACGCGCTCGCCGCCATGGGGGCACGCCTGATCGTGACGACCCTGAGCCAGCCGGTCGGCCCCGGCCAGCCCCAGCCGGAACAGGGTGTAACCTACGCGGGCCGCCTGACGCGCGAGGACGGGCGCATCGACTGGTCGCGCGACGCCGCCGCGCTGGACCGGCAGATCCGGGCGCTGACCCCCTGGCCCGGCACCTTTACCACCCTGGACGGGCAGGTTCTGAAGATCGGCGGTGCCGCCCTTGTTTCAGCCCCCCGTTCCGCGCCACCGGGGACCATTCTCGACGACGCGCTGACCGTGGCCTGCGGTCAGGGCGCCCTCCGCATCACGCGCATTCAACGGCCCGGTCGCGGCATGATGGATGCCGATTCGTTCCTGCGCGGCCAAGCCGTAGCGCCCGGAACGGTCCTGGGCTCGTGACCGCCGACGCGGGTACCGCGCCCGAACCGGCCGTAGAGCGCTGGGCCGTCCGGATTGAATATGACGGCCGCCCCTTCGTCGGCTGGCAGCGCCAGATCACCGGCCTGTCCGTGCAACAGGTGCTGGAAGAGGCGGCGGGCCGCCTGGCGGCGGGTCGCCCCGTCGCCAGCATCACCGCCGGCCGCACCGATGCCGGCGTGCATGCAACCGGTCAGGTCGCGCATCTGGATTTTCCCACGGGCACCGGACTGACGGGCTCCAAGGTCCGTGATGCGCTGAATTTCCATATGAAGCCCCACCCGGTCGCCATTCTTCAGGCCATGCCGGTCGATAGCGCATGGAACGCCCGGTTTTCCGCCAACCGCCGATTTTATCGCTACCGGATCGTGAACCGGCGCGGCCGGCTGGCGCTCGACGAAGGCCGCGTCTGGCTGGTCAAGCGCGCCCTCGACATCGACGCGATGAACGAGGCGGCGCGACAGCTTCTGGGCCGCCACGATTTCACATCCTTCCGTGCCAGCGCCTGCCAGGCCAAAAGCCCGCTGCGCACGCTGGACCGGCTGGCGGTCATCCGCCACGGCGAAGAAATCACGGTCGAAGCCGAAGCCCGCTCCTTCCTGCACCATCAGGTCCGCAACATGGTGGGCACGTTGAAACTGGTGGGCGAAGGCACCTGGGCCCCCGAGCGCGTCGGCGAGGCCTTGCGCGCCTGCGACCGCCGCGCCGCCGGCCCCACGGCACCGCCGGACGGGCTGTACCTGACCGGCGTCGGCTACGATCCCGACCCCTTTAGCCTGTCTTCCTGACCGCACGGGCCCGAGCAGCCGGGGAGGATTCCCCGCCCGTCCGGGACATGCGGCCTATCGGCCGCCGTGCCCCGACGGCAGCGCCAGAAAATCCTGCCATGGCGCATAATGCGGCGGCAGCACGGACGAGACCCCGCTCAACGCCATGATGGCGGCGGCAATGGCCAGAACCACCAGCAGCGCCCGCCATACCCCCAGTGCCAGCCCCGCCCGCGCGACAAACCAGGTCAGCCAGAGATTATAGGCGAATATGATCCCGTTCAGGAGCAGCGCCGAACGCGTCACGCCCACTGCGGCGGGCATAAGGCCCGCGACGACCGCGACCGCCGCGAGCATCACGAACAGGACCAGCCAGTCGCACCACAGGGCCGCCGCCATGTAGCGCGGCCACAGGGCCTCGCGCCCCCACAGACGGGCCAACTGGTGGGTCAGGACCACCGGCGTCAGAACCAGGCACAGCGAGAACACGATCTTGGCGCCGCTCAACATCGTCGGCGCCTGCGCCAGCGTCAGCACGCCGCCGACCAGCCACAGGGCGACACGGGGCGCCAGCGCCGCCAGCACGGCATCGGGGGTGTTGCCGAAACAGCTCATGCCGTCACGCCTGCCACGGCCCAGCAGCATCATGCCCCGGAAGATACCCCCGGGGGAGCCGGGCATCGGTCGGGGCGGCGCGCCGCGTCCCTGCGTCATCCCATCAGCCTTTCGATAAACGCCGCGTAGATATCGGTCAGCGTCCGCAGGTCGGTGACGGACACATTCTCGTTCGCCTTGTGCATGCTGGCGCCCACCAGGCCGAATTCGGCGACCGGGCAATAGCGGCTGATGAAGCGCGCATCCGACGTGCCGCCACCCGTATCCAGCCGGGGCTGATGCCCCGTCACGTCCTGCACGGCTTCGACCAGCAGGCCCAGTTGCGGCGTCGGCGGGGTCAGGAACGCTTCACCGCTGACACGGATATCGATCTCCGCCCCCGGCGCGCGCGCCCGGACGGTCTCGGTAATCCATCGTGCCAGATCCTTGCCTGTGTGCAGGTCGTTGAACCGGATGTTCAACCGGGCCGTTGCCCTGGCCGGAATGACGTTGGTGGCCGTGTTGCCCACATCGACAGTCGTGACCTGCACGCTCGAGGGCTCGAACCACTCCGACCCCTTGTCCAGCGGATGGGCCGTCAGGTCCGACAGGATCGCCATCAACCGGTGGATCGGGTTGTCGGCCCGTTGCGGGTAGGCGACGTGACCCTGAATGCCATGGACGACGATGCGCGCATTCAGGCTGCCGCGCCGCCCGATCTTGACCACATCGCCCATATGCTCGGGGTTCGTCGGTTCTCCGACGATGCAGAAATCGGGGATCTGGCCATTGGCCGCCATCCATTCCAGCACCTTCACGGTGCCGTAGGTGGCGGGGCCTTCCTCGTCGCCGGTAATCAGCAGGCTGATCGACCCGTTCAGCGGCTTGCCGCCCCCCAGGTGCCGCGCCACCGCGCTGACGAAGGCGGCGATCCCGCCCTTCATGTCGCAGGCGCCGCGCCCGTACAGCACGTCACCCCGCACGGCGGCATCGAACGGCCCCGTGGTCCAGCCTTCGTCGCCCGGCGGCACCACGTCGGTATGGCCGGCGAAACAGAGATGCGGACCCACCATGCCCAGCCGGGCGAACAGGTTGGCCGTGCGCTCCGCCCCTTCACCGAACGGCAGGTCGATGACATCGAACCCCAGCCGGCGCAGCACGTCGCCCAGCACGCCGATCGCCCCGCCGCGATCGGGCGTGACGGATGGCGCGCGGATCAGTTCCTGCGCCAGATGCAGCGCATCGACCAGTTCCGGCTCCATGACGGCGCCGGTCAATCGCGGAGCAATTCGTTGATCGAGGTCTTGGCGCGCGTGCGCTCGTCCACACGCTTGACGATCACGGCACAGGCCAGCGACGGCAGCGGCGCGCCATCGGGCCCTGTCGGCTGACGCGGCGGCAGCGTGCCGGGCACCACGACCGAATAGGCCGGCACGCGGCCCACGAACACCTCGCCCGTCGCCCGATCGACGATCTTGGTCGAGGCGCCGAGAAACACACCCATCGACAGGACGCTTCCGCGCTCCACGATCACGCCCTCGGCCACTTCCGACCGTGCGCCGATGAAGCAGTCATCCTCGATGATCACGGGGGCGGCCTGCAACGGCTCCAGCACGCCGCCGATGCCCACGCCGCCGCTGATATGGCAATTGCGCCCGATCTGGGCACAGCTTCCGATCGTCACCCAGGTATCGACCATCGTGCCGCTTTCGACGCGCGCGCCGGCATTGACGAAGCTGGGCATCAGCACCACGCCGGGCGCGACATAGGCCGAACGCCGGACGATCGCGCCAGGCACGGCACGGAAGCCGGCCTCGGCAAAGCGCGCCTGGTCCCAGTCGGCGAACTTCAGCGGCACCTTGTCGTAGAACGGCGCGGGAGCGCCCGGCATCACCGCGCTGTCATTCAGCCGGAACGACAGCAGCACCGCCTTCTTGAGCCATTCATTGACCACCCAGCCGGAATCGGAGGGGGCGGCGACGCGCAGCGTGCCGGCATCCAGCCCGGCCAGCGCCTGCTCGACCGCCTCGCGGTCGGCACCCGTCGTCGCGGAGGACAGGGTATCGCGCCGTTCCCACACCGCCTCGATATGGGTCCGAAGGGCGTGTGCGTCGTTCATATTCCTGCAATCCTCTGTCCGCGCCGGCCCGGCCGGCGCCCATTTTCGCCATGTGTTTCGCTATGTGGCGGGACCATGCGAAGGATGCCCCCTCCTGTCAACGCATCTTGCGATGCGTCGCCACAGGCCCGCCTCGCCTTATTCGCCGCGGATCAGCGTACCCGGACCAGCCTCGGTAAACAGCTCCAGCAGGCAGGCATGCGGTACCCGCCCGTCCAGGATCACCGCCGCCTTGGCACCGGCACGCACCGCCTCCAGGCAGGTTTCCACCTTCGGGATCATGCCGCCGCTGATCATGCCGCTGGCGATGCCGCGCCGTGCTTCCTCGGCCGTCAGTTCCGGGATCAGTTCGCCGTTTTCGTCCAGCACGCCGGGCACGTCGGTCAGCATCAGCAGCCGCGTCGCATGCACGGCCCCGGCAATCGCGCCGGCCGCCGTGTCGGCGTTGATATTGTAGGTTTCGCCCTTCTCGCCGATGCCCACGGGAGCCACGACCGGAATCAGCCCCGACCCCGACAGGGCATAGAGCACGCGGGGGTCGATGCGCACCGGCTCGCCCACGAAGCCCAGATCCAGCACCTGCTCGATCTGGCTGTCGGCATCGCGCACCGTGCGGCGCAGGCGGCGCGCGGCGATCAGGCCGCCATCCTTGCCCGAGATGCCCACGGCCAGCGCGCCGGCCTGGTTGATCAGCCCGGCCACCTGCTTGTTGACCTTGCCCGCCAGGACCATCTCGATCACATCGACCATCGCGGCGTCGGTCACCCGCAGGCCGTCGACGAAGGTCGAGGGAATCTGCAGCCGGTTCAGCATGGCGCTGATCTGCGGCCCGCCGCCATGGACGACCACGGGATTGACCCCGACCAGCTTCAGCAGCGCGATATCATGCCCGAAGGCGTTGGACAGGGAATCGTCCACCATGGCGTGGCCGCCATATTTGACCACGATCGTATCGCCGGCATAGCGACGCAGGAACGGCAGCGCCTGGGCCAGCACGGCGGCGCGCTCCTGGGCGTCCTTCATCGTCTGGACGATATCGCCGGTAGTCTCGCTTGTCGGTTGGCTCATCGGGTCGTGCCCTGTCTTGTGCTCGTGATCAGGATAAAACCGGTTCGTCCGCCGGCGGCAGGGCCAGACTGGCCAGGCCGGCCCGCAGTTCGGGCATGCCCAGCCCGCTCTCGCTGCTGGTCAGCAATATTTCCGGATAGGCGGCGGGATGCTGGCGCGCCAGATCGGCCACCTGGGCGCGCTTGGCTTCCAGCGGGCTGGGCTTGAGTGCGTCGCACTTGGTCAGGACGATCTCGAACGTCACGGCGGCACGATCCAGCAGGGTCATGATCTCGCGATCCGACGCCTTGATCTCGATCCGCGAATCCAGCAGCAGGATGACGCGCTGAAGCGTCGGCCGCCCGCGCAGATACGCGAACATCATGCCCTGCCAGTCTTCCTTCACATCCTTCGCGGCCTTGGCGTAGCCATAGCCCGGCATGTCCACCAGCGTCAGCCGGTCGCCGAGGTTGAAGAAATTGAGCTGCTTGGTGCGCCCCGGCTCGGACGAGGCGCGCGCCAGCGCCTTGCGCCCGGTCAGGGCGTTGATCAGGCTGGACTTGCCGACATTCGACCGCCCGGCGAAGGCGATCTCCGGCACCGTGATCGGCGGAAGCTGCTCCAGCTTCTGCGCCCCGAAGAAAAAGTCGCACGGCCCGGCAAACAGCAGCCGCCCCGCTTCGCGCAGGCGCTCCTGCTCCTCGGGCGAAGGCGCGGGGGTGACGAACTCCGACATCAGACCAACCTTATTTCCGCTTGGCCGGCTTCGGCGCGGGCGTAGGCGCCACCACGGCCGCGGTCGGCTTGGTCGCGCCCTGGATACGACGCTGGATGACCATCTGCTGCGCCATCGTCAGCAGGTTGTTCCAGCAATAATAGATGACTAGGCCAGCCGGCTGACGCGCCATGAAGAAGGTGAACAGCACCGGCATCACCTGGAACACGCGCTGCTGCGCGGGGTCCATCGGCGCCGGGTTCAGCTTCTGTTGCAGGAACATCGTCACCCCGAACAGGATCGGCCACACACCCAGTTGCAGGTAGGGCGACAGCACGTTCGGGTCCCACGGGATCAGGCCGAAGAGATTGAACAGATTGGTCAGGTCCGGTGCGGACAGATCGTGAATCCAGCCGAAGAACGGCGCATGCCGCATCTCGATGGTGATGTACAGATCCTTGTACAGGCTCCAGAACACCGGAATCTGCACCACCATCGGCAGGCAGCCGGCAGCCGGATTGACGCCTTCGGTCTTGTACAGCGCCATCATGTGCTGGTTCATCGCCATCTGGTCGCCCTTGTACCGCTCGCGGATCTCCTGCACCTTGGGCTGGAGCTTGCGCATCCGGGCCATGGAGCGGAACTGCCGCGTCGCCAGCGGGAAGAAGAGCGCCTTGACCAGCAGCGTGAAGGCCATCAGCGCCAGGCCGAAATTGCCCAGCAGCGTGTTCAGATAGTCGAGCACATAGAAGATCGGCCGCGTCAGGAACGCGAACCAGCCGAAATCGACGGCCTTCCAGAAATCCGGGATATGCAGGCTGGACTGATACTGCTCCAGCAGGTTGACTTCCTTGGCGCCGGCAAAGACATGGCTGGCGGTCGAGGCCGTCGCACCCGCCCCCACCACGGTCGGCGTCTGCGCGATGAAGCCGACCTGATAGACGCCCGCCCCGCCATTGGCCTGATAGCCATAGCTGCCGGTCACCGGCACGCCCTGCTGGGGCACCACGGCGGTCAGCCAGTATTTGTCGGTAATGCCGGCCCATCCGCCCTGCCCGGCCTTGGTCCAGGACGTGTTGCCCGGCGGCGTCGCACCGGTGCGCAGGCTCTTGTAGCTGCTCTCGTCCAGCCGCCCGTCAACGACCGAAATCGGCCCCTCATGCACCAGATACCCGCCCGTTTCCTCGGGCGTGTAGGCACGGTTGACGCGGGCGAACGGATAGAGCGACACCGGCTGGGCCGAATGGTTCACGATCCGCTGCTCGATCGCGAACATGTAATGCGCGTCGATGCCGACGACGATCTGGAAGGTCACGCCTTCGCCGTTATCCCACGACAGCGTCACCGGATGGTCGGCCGTCAGCTTCGGCGCGTCGGCGGTCCAGACGGTGCTGGCATCGGGCACGCGCACCTGGCCGCCGGCCAGGTTCATCCAGCCGATCTCGACGTAATTGGGCTGCGGGTCGTGCGCGGCTTCGAGGATGCGCACCAGCGGGCTGCCGGCGGCCACCGTCTCGTGATAGTCGCGCAGCACCATGTCATCCAGCCGCGCGCCCAGCAGGTCGATCGACCCGCGCACGGCCGGGGCGTCGATCTCCAACCGCGTTTCCGCCTGCGGCGACGCAACCGAAACCGGCTGCGAACTGACGCCCGCGACGGGTGCCGCCGGACGGCGCGCGTCGGACGGCGGCGTCTGCCGGTTGGTCTGCGCAGCCTGCTGCGCGACCTCCTGATGGGTCTGCTTCGGCATGAAATATTCGAAGCCAACCAGGACCATGGCGGAAAGCAACGTCGCCACGATTAAGCGCTTGGTATCCATCAGCGACCGGCCAGACTCTCGTTATCTATGGGAAGAACTGCGGGGGGACGAACAGCAGGAGGCATGCGCCTGCTCTCGGGTGGGCACGGGATCGTATCCGCCGATATTCCACGGATTGCAACGCAAGATCCGCCAACCGGCCAGAAATGCGCCCCGCAAGGGGCCATAGGTGCGGATCGCGTCCTGCGCATATTCGCTGCACGAGGGCACGAAACGGCAATTCGGCCCCAGGAGCGGGCTGACGAACCGCTGATAGACGCGAATCGCCCCGACCAGTGTCCAGACCGTCGCGGCCCGGACCAGACGGATCATTCCGCCCCCCGCACGCCGGCCTTGCGCAGGGCCCGCCGCAGGTCTTCGACCAGGGCGGAGAACGCGCGCCCGCGCGTCCCGTCACGGCCGATCACGACCAGATCGACACCCGTCAATTGCTGCTCACGCGTCACGACGATCCGCACGGCCTCGCGCAGACGGCGGCGTGTGCGATTTCGAATGACGGCGTTGCCGACTTTCTTCGTTACGGTGAATCCGACCCGTGCCGGGTCGGCATCGTCACGGCCCAATGCCTGAAGCACCAGTCCAGGAGACGGCACCTTGCGCCCCTTGGATGCAATCCGGAGGAACTCGGCACGCTTCTTGAGACGGACGGAACGGTCGGCCACTCTTCGCAGCCCCCTCTAACGCGCTATCCGGACCCGGATCGGAAGAACCGGGCCCTGACCGCAACCAGACCTGATGGATCAGGCGGAAAGGCGCTTGCGGCCCTTGGAACGGCGATTGGCGATGACCCGACGGCCACCGACGGTTTCCATACGGGCGCGGAAGCCGTGACGGCGCTTGCGGACCAGCTTGGACGGTTGATACGTGCGCTTCACGACGCGACTCCCCGATTGACAAGAATAAACGCGACGCGGCTATATCCACGACGCGCCGGAGCAGCCCGAGGGCCGCCTGACCTGAGGCGCGCCTTATACGTCCCGTTTCCCCGCGCGTCAACGTGCAAGAAAAGAGCCTCCATGCAAGGCCCAGACCCGCTTCCGGACGACGATCATTCCGCCCCGCCTCCCTCGGACACCCAGGCCGAGTCGGTGGCCGCCCCGGCATCACGCGCCAAGGTGCTGCACGATATACGCGGCCAGTTGTCGCCGGCCATGCTCGCCGCCGACCGGCTGAGCCTGCACGCCGACCCCAAGGTACGCGAACTGGCCGAGCAGATCGTCCGGTCCATAGAACAGGCCGCCCTACGCCTGAAAGACCTCCCTCGCTTCTGACTACAAAGGTCGGCAGCCCTGGCGAGCTAGCGATTCCATCCAACGTGCGCGCAACGCACCGGGACGGGGTGCCCTCGCCGCTTTAGCCGCATGGTTCGCCCCGGAAACGCGGGCTGGTGAACGAGACCGTCGCGCGGCTACACGCCCGGCGCGTGTTTCCGAACACCGAAGCGCAGCGGCCTTGATGGCCGTGAGCATCAGGGCGCCGGAGACACGCGCCGGATCGCCACCAGCGCGCGTCTCCGGCCACAGAATCAGGTTCAGAACATCGAGAAGTAGAGCACGGCCATGTCGATCAGAAACGCGCTGAGCAGACCGCAACAGATCAGCCCGACCACCATCCGGTCACGCGCATCGATCCATGCCGGATCGTCATGATGCAGGGCGATCGCATGCCACGTGCCGTTCGCGAAAGACCGTTTCGGTCCCGCCATACCGATATGGAACATCTATGCCTCCCCCGGACCGTCCCTTCTTCTTTGCCGCGCGCGGCGGCGGGTTCGTCCAGATGCATCATGACCATGTACCCTGTCGGGCCGGCTTCCAAAGGCGATTCGGGGTCAGTCGCAATCTCTTGAAACACAATGCCCGCTCCCCGGCGCCAGGCGCACGGCAGCCGAGCCTGGCCCGGCGCCGCACGCATGACACGCCGGCGGAACGGCACCCCACATCAGGTCAGGCCGCGCCTTCCTCGGCATAGACCGAGATATCGGGGCAGGAACAGACCAGGTTGCGGTCCCCGTAGGCGTTATCCAGCCGGTTGACCGGCGACCAGTATTTCGACTCCGGCACCACATCGCCCGGCAGGCAGCCCAGCCGCCGGTCATAGGCGCGGTCCCAGTCCGGATCGGTCAGGTCGCGCACCGTATGCGGCGCATGACGCAGCGGGCTCTGTTCGGCCGTCATCCGCCCCTGCTCGATCTCGCGGATCTCGTCGCGGATCGCGATCATCGCATCGCAGAACCGGTCCAGTTCCACCCGCCCCTCGGACTCGGTGGGTTCGATCATGAAGGTACCCGCCACGGGGAAGCTGACCGTCGGCGCGTGGAACCCGTGGTCGATCAGCCGCTTGGCGATATCGTCCACCGTCACCCCGACCGTATCGCGGATCGGGCGCAGGTCGACGATGCATTCATGCGCCACCCGGCCGTTGGTCCCGCGATACAGCACCGGATAATGGCCGGCCAGACGGGTCGCGATATAGTTGGAATTCAGAATCGCGACCTCGGTGGCACGGCGCAGCCCCGCATCGCCCATCAGCATCATGTAGGTCCAGGAAATCGGCAGCACCGCCGCCGAGCCGAACGGCGCGGCCGAAACCGCGTTCGCCCCGCCGTCCTGCGGCGCACCGGGCAGGAACGGCGCCAGATGCGCGCCCACCCCGATCGGCCCCATGCCCGGCCCGCCGCCGCCATGCGGAATGCAGAAGGTCTTGTGCAGGTTGAAATGGCTGACATCGGCGCCATAGGCACCGGGGCGCGACAGCCCGACCTGCGCATTCATGTTCGCGCCGTCCAGATAGACCTGCCCGCCGGCCGCGTGCACCAGGTCGCAAATCTCGACCACCGATTCCTCGAACACGCCATGCGTCGACGGATAGGTGATCATGATCGCCGCCAGACGGTCGGCATTCTGCGCGATCTTCGCCTTCAGGTCGGCGATGTCCACATTGCCCTGGTCGTCGCAGGCCACGACCACTACCCGCATCCCCACCATCTGGGCCGAAGCCGGGTTGGTGCCGTGGGCCGAAGCCGGGATCAGGCAGATATCGCGCCCTTCATCCCCCCGCGAACGGTGATAGGCGCGAATGGCCAGCAGCCCGGCATATTCCCCCTGCGCCCCGGAATTGGGCTGGAGCGATACCGCGTCATAGCCGCTGATATCCTTGAGCATCCGCTCCAGGTCGCGGAACAGCTCGGCATAACCCTGCTGCTGCGCCTCGGGCGCAAAAGGATGGATATCGCAGAATCCCGGCCAGGTGATCGGCATCATCTCGACCGTCGCGTTCAGCTTCATGGTGCACGACCCCAGCGGGATCATCGTGCGATCCAGCGCCAGGTCACGGTCGGACAGACGGCGCAGATAGCGCAGCATGTCGGTCTCGGACCGATGGGCATGGAACACCGGATGGGTCATGAACCCACCCTGCCGCAACAGCCCCTGCGGCAGCAGGCTGTCCGGTGCCGACAGCGTCTGCTCCATCGCCGCTAGGCGCTGCGCGTCGGGGCAGAAGCAGCGCCACACGGCGCGGACGATCTCCGGCGTCGTCGTCTCGTCCAGGCTGATCCCGACCCGGTCCTCGTCGATCGCACGCAGGTTCATGCCCGCATCCTCGGCACGGGCGCGAACCAGCACGGCCGTGCCGCCGGTCGCCACCGTAATCGTGTCGAAGAACGCATCCGTCTCGACGCGCACCGAGAGCGCACGCAGCCCCGCCGCCAGAATCGCCGTCAGACGATGCACCCGCCGCGCGATCGCCGTCAGCCCGTCAGGCCCGTGATAGACCGCATACATCGCGGAAATCACCGCCGGCAGCACCTGCGCGGTGCAGATGTTCGAGGTCGCCTTCTCGCGGCGGATATGCTGCTCGCGCGTCTGCAACGCCAGCCGATAGGCCGGTTCGCCCCGGCTATCGACCGAAACACCCACCAGACGGCCCGGCATGTTGCGCTTGTAGGCATCACGCACGGCCATATACGCCGCATGCGGCCCACCGGCCCCCATCGGCATGCCGTAACGCTGCATCGAGCCCACGGCGATATCGGCGCCCAGCACGCCCGGCGATTCCAGCACCGTCAGCGCCAGCGGGTCGGCCGCCATCGCCACCACGGCCTGCGCCGCATGCAGTTTTTCGATCCAGGCGCGCGGATCGCGCACCAGCCCCGACGAACCGGGATACTGCAACAGCGCACCGAACACCGCACCGGGGTCCAGGTCGCGCTCGGGGTCGCCCACCACGATCCGCCAGCCCATCGGCTCGGCGCGCGTGCGCAGCACCGCCAGCGTCTGCGGATGGCAGTCGGCATCGACGAAGAACCCGTCGGCCTTCGATTTCGCCACCCGGCGCGCCAGGGCCATCGCCTCGGCCGCCGCCGTCGCCTCGTCCAGCAGCGAGGCATTGGCCACATCCAGCCCGGTCAGGTCGCGGACCATGGTCTGGAAGTTCAGCAGCGCTTCAAGACGCCCCTGGCTGATTTCCGGCTGATACGGCGTATAGGCCGTATACCAGGCCGGGTTTTCCAGCACGTTGCGCTGGATGACGCCCGGCAGCACCGTGTTGTAATATCCCTGCCCGATCAGGGACGTCATCACCCGGTTGCGGCCGGCAATCGTACGCAGGCGCGCCAGCGCCTCGGGCTCGGACAGGCCGGCCCCCAGCCCCATCTCGCCACGCAGGCGGATGGACGACGGCACCGTCTGTTCCATCAGTTCGTCGAGCGAGCCCGCGCCCACGACCTCCAGCATGGCGGCGACATCCCGCGCCCCCGGCCCGACATGGCGGGCACAGAAAGCATCGGCGGCGGGCTGCGTGCCCTGCCAGAGAGAAGTGGAGGTCACGATCAATATTCTCCGCGACAGAAACAGAAACGGTGTCGAGAAACTGTTTTAACGAACCATCCGCCGGCACACCGAAACGCGGGACCACCCGCATCGGCACGCCGGCAGAGCAGCCTTCAGCCGATCAGGGCAGCGTAGCCATCGGCATCCAGCAGCGCGGCAAGCTGCCCGGCATCGGCGATGCGCAGCTTCAGGATCCAGCCCTCGGCCTCCGGGTCGCGGTTGACCAGCGACGGATCGTCCGACAGCGCCGTGTTGAAGCCGACGACGGTGCCCGACACGGGGGCATAGATATCCGACGCGGCCTTGACCGATTCCACCACGGCGGCGCTGTCGCCCTGCGCGACCTCGGTGCCTTCGTCCTTCGCCTCGACGAAGACCAGCTCACCCAGTTCCTCGGCAGCATGGGCGGTAATGCCGACGACCGCGACATCACCCTCGACGCGCAGCCACTCATGTTCTTTCGTGTAATAGACAGTCATGTTCCGATCTCCATCCAACAGGTCAGCGTTTGAAATTCAGCGTTTGAAACCGGGCGCCACGAACGGCAGCGCCGCCACGGTAGCCGGCAGGTAGCGCCCGCGCAGTTCGGCGAACAGGGGCGTGCCCGTCGCGGCGAACGCCGTCTCCACGTAGCCCATGGCGGCCGGCCCGCCGAAAGTCGGGCCGAACGCGCCGGAGGTCACATGCCCGACCGGCTGCGTGCCCGCTTCGTCGGCGAACAGCCGCGCCCCGCCCCGTACCGGCGCACGGCCCTCGACCGCGATGCCCACGCGGCGCCGGCTCACACCGCCCTCGATCTGGCCCAGAATGATGTCGGCACCGGGGAATCCCCCTGCCCGCGCCCCGCTGGCACGGCGGCTTTTCTGGATCGACCATTCCAGCGCGCCCTCGACCGGCGTCGTCTCGCGGTCGATATCCGATCCATAGAGGCACAGCCCGGCTTCCAGCCGCAGGCTGTCGCGCGCACCGAGCCCTGCCGGCGCCACCTCGGGCTCGGCCAGCAGCGCCTCGGCCACCCGCACGGCACCATCGGCCGCCATGCCCAGTTCGAACCCGTCCTCGCCGGTATAGCCGGACCGCGATGCCACGCAGGGCACGCCCGCCACCTCGAACGCCGCCACATCCATGAAGCGCATGTCCGCCGACGCGGGCGCCAGACGCGCCAGCACGGCCCCGGCCTGCGGTCCCTGCAACGCGATCAGCGCCCGATCGGGCAGCGGCTCGACAATGCAATCCTCGCCCAGTGTGGCTGCGATATGCGCCAGATCCGCATCCTTGCAGGCCGCATTGACCACCAGGATCAGCGTATCACCCAGCCGCGAGACCATCAGGTCGTCAAGGATTCCGCCCTTGCCGTCGGTCAACTGCGTATAACGCTGGCGTCCCGTCTTCAGCGACAGGATATCGGCCGGCACCAGCCGCTCCAGCGCCAGCGCCGCGTCCTCGACCCGCCCCGAGCGCGCATGCAGATGCGCCTGCCCCATGTGCGACACGTCGAACAGCCCGGCGGCCGTGCGCGTGTGCTGGTGCTCGGCCATCACGCCGGCGCGGTACTGCACCGGCATCTCATAGCCCGCGAACGGCACCATGCGTCCACCCAGCGACAGATGCAGGTCATAAAGCGGCGTGCGCAGCAGCGAATCGCTCATGCCGCCCTCCGGGCGCCGACAGCGCCAAGCACGAGGGACGGATCGCACCGATCCGAATATGAGAAAACAAGGAAAGACGGCCAACGTGACATGAACAGAGCCTCCTGAACCCACAACCGGATCCGAATGCCCCTTCTGTCGGTTTGCCTGAGATCGCTATCCCGTCGGCGGACGCGCGAGGCGCCTCTCTCCAGAAGTCGAAGCCGGGCGGTCCTTTGGCCTGAGAGTTTCCGGGGCGGTTGCTCCTTCGGCGCCGGCTCTCGCCAGTCTCTCCCGCGTCAGCATCCGGATGCTTCGCATATGTTGCGCAATCAAGTCAATCGTCCACACACCGCTACCGAGGGGTGGATCGAAAGCCCCCGCCGCCCTACCCTTGCCCCCTGGACACAATACGACAAGGAGGCGCACGACCATGGACGCCAGACCACTGACCATCCTCGCGGAATTCACGACAACCGACGAAAACCGCACGAAATTTCTGGAACTCTGCGCCTATGACGCCGAACGCTCGGTCACGGACGAGCCCGGCTGCCACGCCTTCGACGTCCTGCTGCCCGAGGACGCACCGCATACCGTCATCCTGCACGAGGTCTATACCGACCGCGCGGCCTTCGACAGCCACATGAAGACACCGCATTTCAAAATCTTCGACGACGCCGTGCGCGACCTGGGCATCCAGACGGTCGCGGTGCGCCTGCTGGCGACACACCGCGCCTGACCGCTACCAGCCAGCCCTGTCCGGCCGTAACGAACCCGGCGGGATCGTCTGGTCGGCCGCGACATGGCGTAAGGCGCCGGGGCGGATTTTACCGCTCCGGCTTTTTTTGCGCCGGTCTTTTGGGGCCTGCACCCAATTCCCGGGCCAGTTGCGCGAAGAGCGGGGCGCGCGGGTCGGTGGCGCGCCACCACAGCCCGATGGTCCGGCCGATTTCGGGCGATGCGAACGGGATGGCGCGGGAAAAGCCGCGCGCCTCGGTGTCCGTATCCACCGCCAGCGCCGGCATGACGGCGATTCCCTCGCCGGCATCGACCATGTAGCGCAGCATTTCCACGCTGGTCGCGATCGGGCCGTCCAGATCGGGATGGAGCGGGACGGACGGATCGCACAGCGAGACGGTCTGGTCGCGCAGGCAATGGCCGGGATCGAGAAGCATCAGGTCCGCACTGTCGAGATCGGCGGACGACAGCACGGATTTCGTGGCCAGCGGGTGGGTCCGGGGGACCAGGACGCGAAACGGCTCGAAGAAAAGGACGGCGGTGGCGATGCCGGCATCCGGCGCGGGCATCGCCGCGATAACGATATCCAGCGTGTAATCGAGCAGGTGCCGCGTCAGGTCCGCCGTCCGGTCCTCGGTGAGGCGCAGCGCGATGTCCGGATGAGCGGCGCGAATGTGCCGCAGCAGCGTGGGCATGTAATACGGCGCCAATGTCGGAATGATGCCCAGCGCCAGGGGGCCGGCCAGAGTGTGCCCGGTGCCGTGCGCCTGTTCCATCAGCACATGCGCATCGCGGACGATGCGTTCGACCAGGGGGATCAGGGCGGCGCCCCGCCGGGTCGGACGGGCGCCCCGGCGCCCGCGCTCGAAGAGCGTGCAGCCCAGCAGGGCCTCGACCTTGCGGATCTGCTCGCTGAGGCCGGGCTGGCTGACGCCGCAGACATGCGCAGCCCGCCCGAAATGGCCAGTGCGGCTGACCGCGAGGACATAATCGAGATCGCGCAACGTCAGGCCGGCAAGGGAGCGCGAAGGAGGCAGGGACATACGATAGGAATAGCCTATCAATTTTATAATGAGAATCGATTTTATCTATAAATCATGGAGCGGTAGGCATGGATCGTATTCTTTCCGAAGAGGAAAACGCCATGTCCGACCAGAGTATCCGCCCCGTCCTGACGACCAGCGCCGGCGCACCCGTCCCCGACAACCAGAACAGCAAGAGCGCCGGCCGGCACGGTCCGCTGCTGCTGGAAAACTATCAATTGCTGGAAAAGCTGGCCCACCAGAACCGCGAACGCATTCCCGAGCGGGTGGTGCATGCCAAAGGGTCCGGCGCGTATGGCAGCTTTACCGTCACCGGGGACGTCACACGCTATACGAATGCCGCGATCTTCGGCGAGATCGGCAGGACGACCGAGGTACTGGCCCGCTTTTCCACCGTTGCCGGCGAGCGGGGGGCCGCGGATGCCAAGCGGGACGTGCGTGGTTTCGCGCTGAAATTCTACACCAGCGAAGGCAACTGGGACCTGGTGGGGAACAACACGCCGGTCTTCTTCATTCGCGACCCGATGAAATTTCCCGATTTCATCCATACGCAGAAGCGTCATCCGCGTACCAACATGCGCTCTGCGACCGCGATGTGGGATTTCTGGTCCCTGAGCCCGGAAAGCCTGCATCAGGTCGCGATCCTGTTCTCGGACCGCGGATTACCGCGCGGGTATCGCTTCATGAACGGCTACGGCAGCCATACCTATTCGTTCTGGAACGATGCGGGCGAACGGTTCTGGGTGAAGTTCCATTTCACGACCCGGCAGGGGCATCGCCACTGGACCAATGACGAGGCCGCCGGCATTGTCGGCCAGGATCGGGAAAGCGCGCAGCGCGACCTGTATGACGCCATCGAGGGTGGTGATTTCCCGCGCTGGACGCTGTCGGTCCAGATCATGGCGGAGGCCGATGCCGCGCGGCAATCCTTCGATCCGTTCGACCTGACCAAGGTCTGGCCGCACGCAGATTTCCCACTGGTCGAGGTGGGCGTCCTGGAGCTGAACCGAAGCCCGGCGCATTATTTCGCGGAAATCGAGCAGGCCTCGTTCTCGCCGTCCAATATCGTGCGCGGAATCGGCTATTCGCCCGACAAGGTCTTGCAGGCACGCCTGTTCGCCTATGCCGACGCCCATCGCTATCGCGTCGGCACGCATTACGAAAGCCTGCCGGTCAACCAGCCGAAATGCCCGGTTCGTACCTATCATGCCGACGGGGCGATGCGTTTCGACGCGCCGCGCGGAACAGATGCGTATTACGAGCCAAACTCGTTCGGCGGACCGGTGGAAGACGCGCGGGCGAAGGAACCGCCACTGATGCTGGACGGAGCAGCGGGATATTACGACCATCGCACGGGCAATGACGATTACAGCCAGCCCGCCGCCCTGTTCCGCCTGTTCGACGATGCGCAGAAACAGCGTTTCTTCGCGAATATCGCCGCCGCGATGCAAGGTGTTCCGACCGATATCGTCGAACGCCAGTTGGGGCATTTCGCCAAGGCCGACCCGGCCTGGGCGGAGGGTGTGCGCCTAGCGTTGGAGCACACCGCCGGCTGATCTCCGAAGTCATTCCTGAATTTCGGAGTCAAGACACCATATTAGCCAGCGGTGGGGAGAGCCCGGGTCATGCTCTCCCTCCAGGCACCCGATACTACTTCGACGCCGGCAGATGCCTGGCGATATAGGGCGGCAGGTTGAAGGCGCCGGTATGGATCTCCGGCGTCCAGTAACCGGTCGTCCCCAGGATACCCGCCTGCTCGGCCCGCGCACGGATCGTCTCGACCGAATGCAGGGCCGGGTTGGTTCCCTTCGCCGCCACGCCCAGCGTCATGAAACCGCCGACATAGGTCGGCACCGCCGCCACATAGGCCGAGACATGCGGAAAGAACTGCGCCCGACGCAGGCTGGTCTCACGCAGTTCGTCCGCCTGCATGAACGGCACGCCGCACTGGTTCACGATAATGCCGTTGGGCGTCAGGATACGGGCGCAATGCTCGTAGAACGCATCGGTGAACAGCACCTCTCCCACCCCGATCGGATCGGTGCTGTCGACGATGATGACATCGACCGAGCCACTTTCCGCCTTGGCAACGTAGTCAATGCCGTCGCCCACGATCACGTCGGCACGCGGGTCGTTCCAGGCATCGCCGGCAATGCCCGGCAGGAACTGCTTGGAGAGTTCGATCACCGCACCGTCGATCTCGACCATCACGGCGCGCTCGACACCACGATGCTGCAACACGCGGCGCAGCACGCCACCATCGCCGGCACCGATAATCAGCACGCTCTTCGCATCACCATGGGCCAGCACCGGCACATGCGTCAGCATTTCCTGATAGACGAACTCGTCACCTTCGGTGATCTGGATCACCCCATCGAGCACGAGCACGCGACCATGCGTCTCGCTTTCGAAAACCACGATGTCCTGGAAGGGGCTTTTGGTACGGGCCAGTTCCTTGCGAACACGGAAACGCTGCTGCCAGCCGTCATAGAGTGTTTCGCCGATCCATGCGTCGGTCATTGCCTGTGTCTCCCCGGCACGAAAATGGACACATAAAAAAAGGCCGGACGAATCCGGCCCTTAAACTCCTGTGCGGCCTGACGCCGCACCGGACGGACGGGCACCGGCCAGGCCGGCACCCTCGCCATCAGGCGACCCGGCCGCGACGCTGCTCGTCCACGACCACCCGGCCCGCCTGGAACAGGCGCTGCATCACCGGGATCGCCAGGTGCGGATCGCACGCGCCGCACATGAAGATGTCGACGGCAGCGAAATTCCGCTCCGGCCACGTGTGGATCGAAATGTGGCTCTCGGCCAGCACCACCACACCCGACACGCCACCATTGGGCGTGAAGTGATGGAAATGGCTGTGCAGGATCGTCGCCCCCGCCGTCACCGCCGCTTCGCACAGCGTGCGGTCGATCTGTTCCGGATCATCGAGATTCCGGGCTTCCCAGAGGTCGACGAGAAGATGCGTCCCCGCAAACTTCATCCCGTCCCGCTCGACGAAATAATCCTTCCGATCCTCGTCAGACGAAGACGGAGCTGAAGACATCTGGATATTGCTCGGGAGTTCCGAGACCATCCCCAGCTGAGCAAGTGCGTTCATCACGTACCCCCAAACCAGTAGACAGCCTGTTGGGCGGGATCGCCCCCTTGGGCCAAGGGGGCCGCTGATAAGGCCTTCCCCCTGTCAACGCAAGAACTTTTGCCCCCCAGCCCCGTTTTTTTTCGCCCCTTTCACACAACCTTCTTTCTCGGGGCGAAATTCAGGCTTTCGCGCGCCGCTTCCGCCCTTTGGACGGCGCCGGCAGAAGCGGTGCCAGAAAGCGCCCTGTATGGCTTTCCGCACAGGCCGCAATGTCCTCGGGCGTCCCCTCGGCCACGATCCGGCCGCCGCCGTCGCCACCTTCCGGCCCCATGTCCAGCACCCAGTCCGCCGTCTTGATCACGTCCAGATTATGCTCGATCACCAGCACCGTATTGCCCTGGTCCACCAGGGCGTGCAGCACGTCCAGCAGCTTGCGCACATCCTCGGAATGCAGGCCCGTCGTCGGCTCGTCCAGGATATACAGGGTGCGCCCCGTGGCCCGCCGCGCCAGTTCCTTGGACAGTTTCACCCGCTGCGCCTCCCCGCCCGAAAGCGTGGTCGCCTGCTGGCCCAGCGCGACATAGCCCAGCCCGACCTGCTGCAGGATGGCCAGCCGGTCGCGGATACGCGGCACGGCGGAGAAATACGGCAGGGCCTCATCCACCGTCATCGCCAGCACGTCGGCAATCGACTTGCCACGGAACTTCACATCCAGCGTTTCGCGATTGTAGCGCGCGCCCTTGCAGGTATCGCAGGTCACGAACACATCGGGAAGGAAGTGCATCTCGATCTTCAGCACACCGTCGCCCTGGCAGGCCTCGCACCGCCCGCCCTTGACGTTGAACGAGAACCGGCCGGGCTTGTAGCCCCGCGCCTTGCTCTCCGGCAGTTCGGCGAACCAGTCGCGGATCGGCGTGAACAGGTCGGTATAGGTCGCGGGGTTCGAACGCGGCGTACGCCCGATCGGCGACTGGTCGATGTCGATGATCTTGTCCAGCAGGTCCATGCCGACGATCCGGCGATAGGGCGCCGGATTCTGCCCCGACCCCATCAGGTGCCGCGACAGCGCCTTGTACAGCGTATCGATCACCAGCGTGGATTTGCCGCCACCGGATACCCCGGTCACGCAGGTAAAGGTGCCCAGCGGAAAGCGCGCGGTCACGTCATGCAGGTTGTTGCCGCTGGCCCCTTCCAGCACCAGCACCCGCTTGGGGTCCACCGGCCGGCGCTTCTCCGGCACCGCGATCTGCTTCCGCCCGGACAGGTAATCGCCCGTCAGGCTGGCCGGGTTGGCCGCCACCTGCTCGGGCGTGCCGATCGCCACCACATGGCCGCCATTGACACCCGCCCCCGGCCCCATGTCGATCAGCCAGTCGGCCGAGCGGATCGCATCCTCGTCATGCTCCACGACGATCAGCGTATTCCCCAGCCGCTTCAGCCGCTGCAACGTCCCCAGCAACCGCTCGTTGTCGCGCTGATGCAGCCCGATCGACGGCTCGTCCAGCACGTACAGCACGCCCGTCAGGCCCGACCCGATCTGGCTGGCCAGCCGGATGCGCTGGCTTTCCCCGCCCGACAGCGTGGCCGACCCGCGCGAGAGCGTCAGGTAATCCAGCCCCACATCGTCCAGAAACCGCAGCCGGTCCAGGATCTCGCGCAGGATGCGCCGCGCGATCTCGGCCCGCTGCGGCGTCAGCGTCGCCTCCACGGTGCCGAACCATTCCAGCGCCCGGCGGATCGGCAGGTCGGACGCCTGGGCGATGGTGCAGTTCGCCACCCGCACCGACAGCGCCTCCGGCCGCAGCCGCGCGCCATGGCACACATGGCACGGCTTGTCGGACTGGTAGCGCGACAGTTCCTCGCGCACCCACACGCTGTCGGTCTCGGCCATCCGTCGGCGCAGATTGGCCACCACGCCTTCGAACCGCTTGGTCAGGCTGTAGCTCTTGCGGCCGTCGCGGTACTGGAAGGTCACCTCGTCCTCGCCACCCTCCATGATCACGTCGCGCACGCCCGCCGGCAGGTCGCGCCACGGCGTGTCCATCTTCACCCCGTAATGGGCGGCCAGGCTTTCCAGCGTCTGCTGGTAATAGGGGCTCTGCGTGTTCCGCCACGGCGCAATGGCCCCGGCCGCCAGCGACAGCGATTCGTCCGGCACGATCAGGTGGGGGTCGAAGAAGGTCTCGGTCCCGATCCCGTCACAGGCCGGGCAGGCCCCCTGCGGCGCATTGAACGAGAACAGCCGGGGCTCGATCTCCTCCAGCGTAAAACCGCTGACCGGGCACGCGAACCGCGAGGAAAACACGACATGCGGCGGCACCTCCGCCCCGTCGCGCACCACCTCCTCGGCATAGACCAGCCCGTCGGACAGCCCCAGCGCGGTCTCGAAACTGTCCGCCAGGCGGGACTCCACCCCCGGCCGCACCACCACCCGGTCCACCACCGCCTCGACCGTATGGCGCAGCTTGCGGTTCAGGTCAGGCACGTCGGCGATCTCGTACAGCTCGCCATCCACCTTCACGCGGGCAAAGCCCTTGCGCTGCAATTCCGCCAGTTCCTTGCGGCACTCGCCCTTGCGGTCGCGCACCACGGGCGCCAGCAGCATCAGCCGGGTCCCCTCGGGCATCGCCATCACCCGGTCGACCATCTGGCTGACCGTCTGCGCCTCGATCGGCAGCCCGGTGGCCGGCGAATACGGCACCCCCGCCCGCGCCCACAGCAGGCGCATGTAATCATGGATTTCGGTAATCGTGCCGACGGTCGAGCGCGGATTCTTCGAGGTCGTCTTCTGCTCGATGGAAATCGCGGGCGACAGGCCCTCGATCGCGTCCACATCGGGCTTGCCCATCAGCTCCAGAAACTGCCGCGCATAGGCCGACAGGCTCTCGACATAGCGCCGCTGCCCCTCGGCATAGATGGTATCGAACGCCAGCGACGACTTGCCGGAGCCCGACAGGCCCGTCACCACCGTCAGCGCATCGCGCGGAATCTCGACATCGACATTCTTCAGGTTGTGCGCCCGCGCGCCGCGCACCCGGATGGTCTGCGTCCCGTGCATCGGGGTCGATTCTGTCGGCGCGGCCGCAACCGGGCCGGATCGCTTCGCCATGATGTCCGCATCTCCGTTCTGCTCCGGCATGACGGAGCGCATCGTTCACACTCTGTTCTGCCGGATTCCACCGCCGCCGCCAAGATCCACCCCTCGGAAAAGACCGCCGCGCGGCGCCCCACCGGCTCGGGCGGCCCACATGCAGGTATCATCCGGCAGCCATCTGGGTTAGGATCGCGCGTGAGTCCCGTCCCCCAACCGCACCGGTCCGGGTGGACGGTTTTTTTTGATGGGGCGGCGCCCTGGTGCGCGGCCCCGGACCGGACAGCGGCAGGGCAGTACTATGGCGGGTAGCGTCAACAAGGTCATCCTCGTAGGCAATCTGGGGAAGGACCCGGAAGTCAGGAACAGCCAGAACGGCGCCAAGATCGTCTCGCTGACGCTGGCCACCAGCGACACCTGGAACGACAAGGCATCGGGCGAACGGCGCGAGAAGACCGAGTGGCATCGCGTCGTCATCTTCAACGAGCGCATTGCCGACGTCGCCGAGCGTTTCCTGCGCAAGGGCCGCAAGGTCTACCTGGAAGGCTCGCTCCAGACCCGCAAATGGACCGACCAGTCCGGGCAGGAACGCTATACGACCGAAGTCGTCGTGGACCGTTTCCGCGGCGACTTGGTGCTGCTCGACAGCAACCGCGGCGGCGAGTCCGGCGATGATGCCGGCGGCGGCTACGGCGGTGGTGGCTATGGCGGCGGCGGCGGATACAGCGCGCCGACGGCTCCGCGCCAGATCGGCGGCGGACGCGGCAACGCGGGCGGCGGCAGCCATGGCGGCCCCGGCGCACCGGCGGGCGGTGGCGGCTGGGACGCCCCGCATGGCGGCGGCAGCGACCTGGACGACGAAATTCCGTTCTGAGGCGGGCCTCTTCCCGGCTCAGGGCTCCCTGTCGGGACCTGTGCCGGGGCGCGGTTTTTCCCCGGCCGGCACTCTATGCTAGGGTGGCTCCACCCACCTGCGCCGGACCAGTTCCCGCCATCCGGCGCGCCCGGCGCAAGAGAGATGGCACTGACATGACGGATATGCCTTGACCGAGATTCCCGACTCGCCGCAGCCGCCGGCTCCCTCCGACATCGTTCCGGTAACCGTCGAGGAGGAAATGCGTTCCTCCTACCTCGCCTATGCGATGTCGGTCATCGTCAGCCGCGCCCTGCCGGACGTGCGGGACGGGTTGAAACCGGTCCATCGGCGCATCCTCTATTCGATGCGCGAAAGCGGGTTCACGCACGACAAGCCCTATCGCAAATCGGCCCGCGCGGTCGGTGACGTGATGGGTAAATACCATCCGCACGGCGATTCCTCGATCTACGACGCCATGGTCCGCATGGCGCAATCCTGGTCGATGCGCGTGAAGCTGATCGACGGCCAGGGCAATTTCGGCTCGGTCGACGGCGATTCTCCGGCCGCGATGCGTTATACCGAAGCACGCCTGGCCAAGGCCGCGTCCTTCCTGCTGGACGATATCGACCGCGATACCGTCGATTTCCAGCCGAACTACGATGAAAGCGAGCAGGAACCCAAGATCCTGCCCGCCGCCTTCCCCAACCTGCTGATCAACGGCGCCTCGGGCATCGCGGTCGGCATGGCCACCAACATCCCGACCCACAACCCGGGTGAGATCATCGACGCCACTCTGGCGCTGATCGCCCAGCCCGACCTGACGCTCGAAGACCTGATGAAGATCGTGCCGGGCCCGGACTTCCCGACCGGCGGCATCATCCTGGGCCGCGCGGGCATCCGCAGCGCGTTCGAGACCGGGCGTGGCTCGGTCATCATCCGCGCCCGCGCCGAGATCGAGGACCTGAATCGCGACCGCCACGCGATCATCATCACCGAGATCCCGTATCAGGTGAACAAATCGACCTTGCAGGAACGCATCGCCGATCTGGTGCGCTCCAAGCAGATCGAAGGCATTTCCGACATCCGCGACGAAAGCGACCGGTCGGGCATGCGCATCGTCATCGAGGTCAAGCGCGACGCCACGCCGGAAGTGGTGCTGAACCATCTCTACCGCTTCACCCAGCTCCAGACCTCGTTCGGGGTCAACATGCTGGCGCTGGATAACGGCCAGCCCCGCCTGATGGGGCTGAAGGACGTTCTGGAAGCCTTCATCACCTTCCGCGAAGACGTGATCCTGCGCCGCGCCCGCTACGACCTGATGAAGGCGCGCGACCGTGCCCACCTGCTGGTCGGCCTGGTCATCGCGGTAGCGAATATCGACGCCGTGATCGCGCTGATCCGCGCCGCCCCCGACGCCGCCAGCGCCCGCGAAGCGCTGATGACCACGCCGTGGGACGCCGCCGATATCGAGCCCCTGCTGGCCCTGATCCTCGACGAAGGCAACGTGATCGTCGACGGCAAGGTCCACCTGACCGAAGCCCAGGCCCGTGGCATCCTGGAGTTGCGCCTGCAACGCCTGACCGGCCTGGAGCGGGAGAAGATCCAGCAGGAACTCTCCGAAGTCGCGGAAAAGATCAGCGAGCTTCTGGCCATCATCGCCAGCCGCCCCCGCCGCATGGAAGTGATGCAGGACGAGTTGGCGGCGATCCGTGCCGAACTCGCCACCCCGCGCATGACCGAAATCGCCGATTACGCTGGCGACCAGACGGACGAAAGCCTGATCGAACCGGGCCAGATGGTGGTGACGATCACGCGAGAGGGCTTCATCAAGCGCACGCCGCTGGACATCTTCCGCGCGCAAAATCGCGGCGGGCGCGGCCGCACGGCCGCAGGCCGCCGTGGCGACGACATCGTGGTGCGCTCGTTCAACGCCCACACCCATCAATGGGTGCTGTTCTTCTCTTCAGGCGGCAAGGCGTATCGCGAGAAGGTCTGGCGCCTGCCCGAGGCCAGCCCGACGGCCAAGGGCCGGGCGCTGATCAATCTGCTCCCCGACCTGGGCGGCGATTCGATCACGGCCGTCCTGCCCCTGCCGCAGGACGAGACGCTGTGGGAGAACCTGCATCTGGTCTTCGCCACCGCCTCGGGCACCGTGCGCCGCAACCGGTTGAGCGATTTCCGCAATATCCGCGCGTCGGGCCTGATCGCGATGAAGCTGGACGACGGCGACCGGCTGATCGGGGTCGCGACCTGCCGCGAGGGGCAGGACGTGTTCCTGGCCACGCGCAAGGCGCGCTGCATCCGCTTCCAGATTACGGACGACACGCTGCGCGTCTTCGCCGGGCGTGACAGTTCGGGCGTACGCGGCATCCGCCTCGGCGAAGGCGACGAGGTCAACAGCCTGTGCGTGCTGAACCATGTCGAGGCGACGGTCGAGGAACGCGCATCGTATCTGCGGCTGGCCAACGCCCGCCGCCGCGCGGAACTCGCGGCCAGCCAGGGGGGCGAGGACGCCGACGAGGCTGCGAACGACACCCCCGACGCATCGGACGAGGAAGCGGTACCGGCCGATTCGGTCATTGATCCGGAACGGGTCGCCGAACTGGAACTGGCCGAGGAAATCCTGCTGATCGTCAGCAATGCGGGCTTCGGTCGCCGGTCGTCGGCATATGATTACCGTGTGACTGGTCGTGGCGGCCAGGGCATCTCCAACATGACCTTCACCTCCGGCAAACGCGGGACCGAGGTCGTGGCCACCCTGCCGGTCATCGGTGGCACGGACGTCATGCTGGTTACCGATGCCGGCCGCCTGATCCGCGTGCCGATCGACCAGATCCGCGTCATGTCGCGGCAGGCCAGCGGCGTGACGCTGTTCAGGCTGGACGCCACCGAGCACGTCATCAGCGTCTTCCCCGTCATGGAAAATGATGATGAAGGCGACGACGCAGCGGACGAAGACGCCGCCCCCGAGGAGACCCCCGATGCCTGATAGCGCGCCGCGCACGGGCTTCTATCCCGGCACGTTCGACCCGGTGACCACCGGTCACCTGGATATCGTTGAACGTGCGGCGCGGCTGGTCGACCGGCTGATCATCGGCGTGGCGGAAAATTCCGGCAAGCAGCCATTGATGCCGCTGGATGAGCGCATCACCTGCGTCACGGAGGAAACCCGTCCCATCGCCGAACGGACGGGCAGCCAGATCTCGGTCATCGGGTTCAGCAACCTGCTGGTCGATGAGGCGCGCACCCACGGGGCCACCCTGATCGTGCGCGGGCTGCGGGTGGTCACCGATTTCGATTACGAGGTCCAGATGTTCGGCATGAACCATCACCTGGCCCCGGACATCGAAACGGTGTTCCTGATGGCCACCGAGCGCAGCCAATATATCTCTTCGCGGCTGGTGAAGGAGGTCGCCCGCCTGGGCGGCGACATCACCAGCTTCGTTCCCCCCTTCACCCGCCAGCGCATCCTGGCGCGGCTGGGGGGATAACGCCGGTCGCGTGGCCCCTTGCCGCGCGGCACGCAAGCAAACTGGAATACGAACGATGTCTGACACCGCACCGAAGGCCGACCTGATCGACGTGGAGCTGAAGACCGGCCATGTGATCATCCAGCTCCGCCCCGACCTGGCGCCGCTGGCTGCCGAGCGGATTCGCACGCTGGCCGCCGAGGGGTTCTACGACAACACGCCCTTCCACCGCGTCATCCACGGCTTCATGGCCCAGGGCGGCGACCCGACCGGCACCGGCACCAGCGGCAGCCACCTGCCCGACCTGAAGGCCGAATTCACCCGTGCGGCGAAGTTCGAGCGCGGCACGGTCGGCATGGCCCGCACCATGAATCCCGACAGCGCGAACAGCCAGTTCTTCATCATGTTCGAGCCCTCGCCCCATCTGGACGGTCAGTACACCATCGTCGGCCAGGTGGTCGAAGGCATGGAGCATATCGACCAGGTCAAGCGCGGCGCGGGCCAGAGCGGCGTGGTGCAGGACCCCGATCGCATCATTTCCATGCGTCCGGTCGCGGCCTGAGCGACAAAGCGCGTCGCGTCAGCCGCTTTGATGGTTGACTTGACCGCCTGAAGCCGGTACCCGGGGCCGCACCGCCAAGCGGTCCCGGTGAGCCGGTAGCTCAGTCGGTAGAGCATTCGACTTTTAATCGAATGGTCGTGGGTTCGAGTCCCACCCGGCTCACCAATTTTCCTTTGAATGATCAGCAGGAATGCCACGCTCGATCACATGATCGGACAGCGGTGACGCATAAAGATTGTCTGCCCTTGGGAAGACATCAAGTATTTCTGAAAATTCGAGAGCAGATCAGAATTTTCCAGTTATTTTTTTAAAAAGCGCGAGGACGACCCGCCTTTCAGCCGATCTCCTCATATGTCGTCACGAAAAAGTTGGATAGAACCGCCGGGCCGAATGTCGTGGTCAGGGCTACGTCCGTAGCATCCCGCCCCCGCGCCATCACGATCCGTCCGATCCGGGGCATGTTGTGCCGCGCATCGAAGGTGAACCACTGGCCTTCCAGCCAGACTTCGAACCACGCCGAGAAATCCATCGGATAATCGACCGGCGGAATCCCGATATCGCCCAGATACCCGGTGCAGTAACGGGCGGGAATATTCATGCAGCGGCAGAGCGTCACCGCCAGATGGGCATAGTCCCGACACACGCCCACGCCTTCCTGATAGGCCTCATGGGCGGTACGGGTCGGGCGTGCCTGCTGGTAATCGAAGCGGATATGCTGATGCACGAACGAGACGATAGCCTGCACCCTCCCCCATCCCGGCGCCAGATGGCCGAACATCGACCAGGCAATGGAAGACAGCAGATCGGTCTCGCAATATCGGCTGCCCATCAGGAACACCAGGCAATCCGCTGGCAGGTCCGCCACCGGCACTTCCCGCGCACCGGGCATCCACCGGTCGGGCAGGCCGCTATCGGCAATGACGAAGGACAGGCTGGTGCGCAATGTGCCGACCGGCACCACCACGCGGGTGCAGCGATTGCCGAACCCGTCGAGATAGCGCTGCGCCGGCACGGGCGGGTCGAAGACCGGGGTCTGGGGGGTCATCAGGTCCGGCTCGCGATCCGGATGGACCTCAAGCATCAATACCATCGGTGTCGGAGCCTGAACCGTCAGGGCAATGTCGTAACCGGCACGAATCAGCACGCCGTCTTCCCTTCCTGACCGTCCCCGTCACCCCGCCTGTACCTGTTCACGGTGTCAAGTCAGTGCGGGTCCACCGCATGCGCCCGCTTGTAGATCACGATCGGCAATTGTTTCGCCAGGATCGTGACCACGGCCGGTACCGACAGGCCGGTCTGTGCCGCGAAATGCTCCAGGTCACGTTGTGCGATCAGGGTGCGCAACATTTCCTCGGTCATGGGACCGGCCTTGTCGTCGGCCTTCCAGCGCGCCACGATATCACCATAACCTGCGGCGGCCGCGCGTTCGGCAAACCCGTTCAGCCCATGCTCGCGCTTCACGCCATCCAGATATTCGTGCATCGCGGTCACCAGGCCCGAATGATCGTAAGCGGCCCCGGTCAGGAAATCGCCAAGCGTCGTTGCGGAGTCGGTGATGGACATAGTGCCTCTCCATTCTCGAAACGTTGTGGCCTGATACCAGCAACGCCACGAAAACCGCCCCGTTCCCGTCCTCCCGAATGGTTGAGGATGGACACGGCCCCAAAACGGAAAAACCGGAGCCTTTCGGCTCCGGTTTCCCGCGGATGAGACGACACAGAGGAAATGGCCTTAGTGGCCGATTTCTGAATAACACTCATTCATGTTTGATATCAATCGATCTCACGGCAATGTGAGCAAAAAGCAAATTCTGCTCCGAACATAAAAAAGGCGGCCGTTGCGGGCCGCCTTTCATAATCGCCGAAATCAGCGCGGCTCAGAAATTGTCGTCGCCGCCACCGCCCCAGTCACCGCCGCCGTCGCCACCGCCGGCATCGAAGCCCGGATCGACATCGGTCCCGCCACCACCGAACGGGTCGCCCCCCGGCGCCGCCCCGTAATTGTTGTTGATGACCGTCTCGCCACCCGCTCCGGCCCCACCGAAGCCCCCGGCGTCATGATGGCCACTGAACAGGTCGGTCAGGGCGTTACCCACCATCATGCCGCCCGCAACGCCGGCCGCCGTCGTCAGGGCCGACCCGAGGAAACCGGAGCCACGCGCCGGAAACATCCCCGGCTGCATCCCCATCGGATAGCCCTGCTGCGGCTGAGGCGGCGGCGGAGCGGCCTGCTGGCCCCAACCCGGCGGAGGTGCCCCCTGCGCGCGCTGGCCACCACCGAACAGGCCACCGAAGATGCCGCCGCCGCTGCCGGCGGGGCGTTGCTGCTGCTGCGCCTGGAGGGCCTGCTGCGCCTGCTGAAGCTGCCACTGCAACTGCTGGATACGATTCTGCGCCGCCACCAGCGCCGCTTCCTGCACCACCGCCATCTGGGTCACGCGGTAGCGGGCCTCGGGATATTGCTGGAACATCTGGCCGATATACTGGTCGGCCTCCGGGTCGATCGGCGGCAGATTGGGCGTTGTCGCAGGAACGCTGCCGAAGCCCCCCTGCGGCGCGCCCCCCACACGGGCGACGAACTTCGTGATCAGGTCGCGTTCTTCGGTATTCATCTTTTCGTCCCTGTCTCCGACAAGAGTGCCAAGCCTAGATGTGGCCCGCACGCATGGATTTCGCAAGCCCAGCCTGCCCCGCCACACGCCGCCTTTCGATCCGCGCCTCATGGCTGTATGGTGCGGCCCCTGTGCGTGCCGGATGGCATGCGTTTTCCATCGCTTACCGGAGCATCCCCGTCCATGGTCCCGGCCTCCGCGCCTCGCCCCCTGTCCTTTCAGGATTTGATCCTGAAACTGCATCAGTTCTGGTCCGCACAGGGCTGCGCCATCCTGCAACCATACGATACCGAGGTCGGGGCCGGTACGCTCTCGCCGCACACCACCCTGCGCGCGCTGGGCAAGCGGCCGTGGAAAGCTGCCTATGTCCAGCCCTGCCGCCGGCCCTCCGACGGACGGTACGGCGAAAATCCGAACCGGCTGCAACATTACTACCAGTACCAGGTCCTGCTGAAGCCGACGCCCGAGGACAGCCAGAAGCTGTTGCTGGACAGCTATCGCGCCATCGGCATCGACCCGCTGGAGCACGATATCCGCTTCGTCGAGGACGATTGGGAGAACCCCACGATCGGCGCCTGGGGACTGGGCTGGGAAGTCTGGTGCGACGGCATGGAGGTGACGCAGTTCACCTATTTCCAGCAGGTCGGCGGCATCCCCACCGTGCTGCCGTCCACCGAACTGACCTACGGGCTGGAGCGGCTGGCGATGTACGTCCAGGGGGTCGAGAATGTCTACGATCTCGATTTCAACGGCCAGGGCCTAACCTATGGCGACGTCTTCCTGCGCGCCGAGCGGGATTATTCGCGCCATAATTTCGAACTGGCCGATACCGAGATGCTGCATCGCCATTTCATCGATGCCGAGCGTGAGGCCACGGCGCTGGCAGAAGCCGGTATCGCCCAACCCGCCTACGACCAGTGCCTGAAGGCCAGCCACCTGTTCAACCTGCTGGACGCGCGCGGCGTGATCAGTGTCAGCGAGCGCGCCTCTTATATCGGCCGCGTCAGGGCCCTGGCCCGACGCTGCTGCGACGCATGGCTGGCCGGCGAGGAATAAGTCATGCCCGAATTTCTGCTTGAACTGTTCTCCGAGGAAATCCCCGCGCGCATGCAGGCCCGCGGAGCGGACGACCTGCTGCGGCTGGTCACCGAGGCCCTTGCACCGCTGAACCCGCGCGACGCCACCGCGTTCGCCGGCCCCCGCCGCATCGCCCTGACCCTGATGCTGGACGGCACCGTTCCCGGCACCACCATTGCCGAACGCGGCCCGCGCGAAGGGGCGCCGGAAAAGGCCCTGGCCGGCTTTACCCGCAAGCATGGCGTCAGTCAGGACGATCTGGTGCTGGAAGGCGGCTTCTGGGTGCTCAATCGCACCGTTCCGCCGGTCGAGGCGGCTACCCGCATCGCCGAAATCCTGCCGTCTCTCCTGCGGCGCTTCCCCTGGCCCAAATCCATGCGCTGGGGCGAGGGCAGCACCTTCACATGGGTCCGTCCCCTGCGCCGCATCCTGTGCCTGCTGGATGGCGAGGTCGTCGATATCGCGCTGGCCGACGGTGAGGATAACGGGCACGGCCTGCGCGCCGACCGACTGACCGAGGGCCACCGCTTCACCGCCCCCGGCGCCTTCGCCGTAACCGGTGCCGCCGACTGGCGGGAGGGCCTGCGCGCCCGGCAGGTTCTGGTCGATGCAGCCGAGCGCCGCACGCTGATCGAGGACGGCACCGCGCGACTAGCTGCCGAGGAAGGGCTGCGCATCGTCGCCGATCCGGGCCTGGTGGATGAAGTTGCGGGGCTGACCGAATGGCCGGTGCCGTTCCTGGGGCGGATCGACGAGACCTTCATGGACCTGCCACCCGAGGTCATGCAGGTCTCGATGCGCGTCAACCAGCGCTATTTCGCCCTGGTCCGTGACGACGGCTCGGCCGCCCCGCGTTTCGCCTTCGTCGCCAACCTTCAGCCAACGGACGGCGGCGCGCTGACCATCGCGGGCAACGAGCGGGTGCTGCGCGCACGCTTCGCCGACGCCCGCCATTTCTGGGACCTGGACCGCGCCCGCCCCCTGGCCAGCCGGGTGGCGGCTCTGGATGCCATCGTCTTCCATGCCGCCCTCGGTAGCCAGGGCGAGCGCGTGCGGCGCATCGTCCGTCTGGCCGGCCTGCTGGCACCGATGGTGGGTGCCCCGGTCGCCGAAGCCGAACGCGCCGCCCTGTTGGCCAAGGCCGATCTGACCACCGGCATGGTGGGGGAGTTCCCCGAGCTTCAGGGCGTGATGGGATCGTACTACGCCCGGCATGACGGCGAGCCTGCCGACGTCGCTACGGCCGTTGCCGAGCATTACATGCCGCGCGGCCAGAATGACGGTGTGCCGACATCGCCGGTCTCGATCGCAGTCGCGCTGGCCGACAAGATCGACAGCCTGACCGCCTTCTTCGCTGCTGGCGAGAAGCCCGGCGGCTCGGGCGACCCTTACGCGCTCCGCCGCGCCGCCCTGGGCATTATCCGTATCATCAGGGAAAACGCGCTGCGGCTGGATCTGGTCCGGCTGTTCGTGCTGGCGGCCGACGCCCTGCCCGAAACCCTGCGCGACGCACCGGACCTGACGCTGCTGCCCGGCTTCGTGGCCGAACGTCTGCGCGTGCAGTTGCGCGCCGAGGGCGCACGCCACGATATCCTGGCCGCGATTTCCAGCGGCAATGAGGACAGCGACATCACGCGCCTGCTGGCCCGCACCGACGCGCTGGCCGCCATGCTGGCCACCGATGACGGACAAAACCTGCTGGCGGCCACCAAGCGCGCGGCCAACATCCTGCGGATCGAAGACCGCAAGGACGGGCCGCACGACGGCACCCCCGATCCGACGCTGTACGAGCAGGCCGAGGAACGGGATCTGGCCAACATGCTGCTGGAGGTCATTCCCGCCGTCGAGGCCGCGATCGCCAGTGAACGCTACACGGACGCGATGCGCGAGGCCGCGCGCCTGCGGCCGGTACTGGACCGCTTCTTCGAAGCCGTCACGGTCAATGCAGACCGCGCCGAACTGCGCCTGAACCGGCTGCGCCTGCTTGCTGAACTGCGGCGCATGACAGTGCTGATCGCGGATTTCAGCCAGATCGAGGGCTGATTTTTTCCCCACCCGGCCTTATCGCCGGGTGGGGGAGCTCTGTGTTCAAACAAGAGACCAAAATCTTGATTTTCTGAAGCGTGTTTCCGGAAAGCATCCGACAGGCGAATAACAGTCTTTGTTCTTCTTTTTCTTCAGAACAAGAAGACCGTCACCGACACCCTTCAAGAAATACCAACCGCCCCGGACCTCCATCCCGTACAAGCAGAACCGCGTTCTGCCCGAAATGCCGGGCAATCACCCGCCCGCGCGCCAATGGCAGGCACACGGCGAACAATGGCTCAGCCCATTGCCCCAGCCTGCCCTCGCCTTCATGGATTGCGTATCCCGCAAGACGACCCGCCAGTGCCCGCATCCGGCGGCGATTCCAGCCATCCGGTCTGCGGCGCCCGCCCGGATTTGCGGCACTGATAAAGACCACATCTCCTCGCCGCCACCATCCAGACCCCCCTGGACTATCGGGCAGCGGGCGCTGCCCGACCCTTACCGAAATCCCGCCTGCGCGATACAGGCTGCGCCGATAGGTACGCGCGGTCGCGGCATCGACTGGCCGCAGCCCTGTCACGACCGGTCCTCGCCCTCGCCGAAATTGTCGTTGCGATGGACCCAGGCGGACATCAGCAGGCCAAAGCCGAACATCACCGTCAGCATGGCCGAACCGCCATAGGAAATCAGGGGCAACGGCACACCTCCGACCGGGATCGTCCCCATCACCATCGACAGGTTGACCGCGCAATACAGGAAGAAATTGGTCGCGATCCCCAATCCCAGCAACCGTCCGAACTGGTTGCGGCTGCGCATGGCGATCATCATGCCGCCGATCACCATTAGCATCAGCAGCCCGATCACCGCGATCCCGCCGACATAGCCCCATTCCTCGGCGATCATGGTGAAGATGAAGTCCGTCTGCTTTTCAGGCAGGAAGTTCAACTGGCCCTGCGTGCCGTGCAGATAGCCTTGCCCCCACATGCCGCCCGAGCCGAGCGCAATCTTCGACTGGATGATGTTGTAACCCGCTCCCAACGGATCGCTCTCGGGGTTGAGGAACGTGGTGATGCGCGCCTTCTGATAATCGTGCAGATGGCTGTAGGCGAGTTTGCCCAGAAAGGGCAGCGGCAGTAGCAGCAGCGCGATCTGCCACAGGCGCATTCCGGCACCGAAGAAGATCGTGGCCCCTACGACCCCGATGATCACGCCGGTGCCCAGATTGGGCTCCTTCAACACCAGCCCCACGGGCACCAGCACCATGGCGGCCGGAGGCAGCAGGTAAAGCGGATTGACCATGCGCCGATAGCTGACGCGATGAAACCAGGTCGCCAGAACCAGCACCAGCGCGATCTTGGCCAGTTCCGACGGCTGGAGTTGCACGCCGCCGATCACAAGCCATCGCTCCGCCCCCTTGCCGACGTGACCCATGCGCAGCACGGCAACCAGCAGCACCAGCGACAGACCGTAGAGCGGCCAGGCCAGCCGCGTCAGCACACGGGGGCTCATCAGCGCCACGCAGACCATCATGACCAGTCCGATGGCAAAGCGGATGGTCTGCGGCCCCGCGAACGGGCGCGACGACCCACCGGCGGCGGAATACAGCGCGCCATACCCCACCATGGCCAACGCACAGATCAGCAGCACATACAGCCAGTTGACCTGCCATAGCTTGGCCAGGAGACGGAAATTGGGTTCGGCGCGCAGCAGCCGTTTCTGGAAATTCATGCTCTCGATCCCGAGTCATGCCCGCAATGCCGCGCGGACGGCGGCCACACATGCGCGCCCGGTCCACCCATGTCCAGAGCCCGGTGGATACGGCCTGAGCGGAGCCTGTTTGAACGCGTGCAGCCAAACAGGTGAAGATGCCGGTAAAAACAATACACTGGAGCATTTCCACCGAACCGGCTTCCGGTGCGGATGCCCTAGCCGAAATCCTCGACTTCCGCGACCACCTGGCCCGGCGGTTCCTTGCGGTTCGACGGGTCGCGGGTCAGCGTATCGGTCATGATATCGCGCGCCAGCGGGGCAGCGACCGCCGCCCCCGCATTGCCATGTTCCACGACGATCGCCGCCGCGTAACGCGGCGCGTCATAGGGCGCGAAACAGATGAACAGCGCATGGGGCCGATATTCCCACGGCAGCAAAGACGAATCGAAATGGCCGCTCTCTCGCAGAGCGCGCGAAACATGGCGCACCTGTGCCGACCCGGTCTTGCCGGCCATCTGCACCCCCGGAATATCCAGGCGCGCCTTGGGTGCGGACCCGTGCTCCTCATTGACCACGGCATACATGCCGACCCGCAACTGGTTCAAGAAGGGTTCGGGCATGTCCAGCGCCGGCCAATGGCTGCCCTCGGCACTCGCGCCCAGCCGGCTGGAGACCGCGCGCACCAGATGCGGCTGCACCGCCCGCCCGCTGGCGATCCGCGAGGCATAGGTCGCGAGTTGCAGCGGCGTCACCTGCACGAAGCCCTGGCCGATGCCGCTGACGATCGTATCGCCGCCATTCCAGTGCTGGCCGTGCGCCCGCCGCCATTCCGGCGTCGGGATCAGGCCCGGACGGGTATGCGGCAGTTCGATATCCAGGTTCGTACCCAACCCGAAACTGTGCGACGCCGCCGCGATCGCATCCATCCCGGTCCGCCGCGCCACTTCATAGAAGAAGACGTCGCAGGAAAATTTCAGTGCTTCCTTGAGGGTCAGCGAACCGTGGCCGTAGCGCGACCAGCAATGGAAGCGCGTCCCGCCCACATCGAGATAGCCGGGGCAGAAGATCCGGTCGGTCGGCGACAGGGTGCCGGCCTGCAATGCCGCCATCGCCACCGCCGGCTTGAAGGTCGAACCCGGCGGATAAACGCCGGCCACCGCCTTGTTGATCAAGGGCGTGCGCGGATCGGTGGCCCATTCCTGCCATTGCGCCTGGCTGACCCCACTGTCGAACAGCGAGGGATCGAAGGAGGGGTTGCTGACCATGGCCAGCACCTCGCCATTGCGACAATCCATCACCACCGCACTGGCCGACTGGTCGCCGATCCGCCCCAGCACGGCCTGCTGCAAACCCGAATCGATGGTCAGGGTGATTTCGTCGCCCGGCTGCCCCTCGTCCCGCGACAGTTCGGACATCAGGCGGCCGACCGCGTTGACCTCCACCTCCACCGCGCCGACCTGGCCGCGCAGCAGCCCGTCCTGCGTCTGTTCGATGCCCGCCCGCCCCACCCGCATGCCGGGGAGCGCCAGCGTCTGGTCCTGCGCCACGTCCTTCTCGCCCGGAGGGGCCACATAACCCACCACATGCGCCAGCAGCGGCCCGAACGGATAATTCCGGGTGGTCCCGACATCGATCAGCACGCCGGGGAGCGAAGGCGCGTTCAGTTCGATCCGCGCCATGTCGTCCCACGACAGGAAATCATGCAGCATGACCGGGATAAAACGCCGCTTGTGCCGGATCTCGCGCTCGATGCGCGCCCGGTCCCTGGCCTCGATCGGCACGAGGGCGGAAAAGCGATCCAGCGTGCCTGGAATGTCGCTGGTTTCCTCGGGCAGCAGCAGGGCGCGCCAATTGACCTTGTTCGAGGCCACGGCAATCCCGAACCGGTCGACTACGCGCCCGCGTGGCGGGGCGATCAGACGACGGCTGACACGGTTATTCTCGGCCATCCGGGCGAAATGATCGCCTTCCAGCACCTGCAACCCGTAGAGCCGGTGCCCCAACAGGCCGAAAGCCGCCATCTGAGCCCCCAGCACCACCAGGGCGCGCCGGGTAAAGACCCCACGCGACGGCGTGTCGGCATCGGGCCGCGACATCAGACGCTGCAAGGTTTTGCGCCGCCCGATCATCAGCCGATCCTGGTCCGGGTAAACCGGGAAACCGCCATCAGGCCCGATCCGGGTTGGCGATCGAACGCCCCAGAGTACTGAACACCACGCAGAGAAGCGGAAACAGGCCCACGCCGAGCACCCACTGGAACGCGAAGGCGATCGCCGGCACCAGATGCAGCGACAGTGCGGAAATCAGCCCCCATTGCAAAGCCGTCGCCCCCAGCGATACCCCGCCGAACACCAGCCACAGCACGAGGATATGCGCCCGCGAAAAGCCGTAACGGCCCGAAAGCGCCACCCCATGCACGAGCAGCACGACCAGAAGCATCACGCCCGGCGGCCCGAACCCCAGCAGATCGACCAATATGCCCAGCAGGAAGACAATGGGCGACGACATCGAGGCCGGCCGGAACACCGACCAGAAGAAGACCGACGACAGCAGGATGCCCGGCAGCAGTTCGGCCTGTCCGGGCACGCCGAATGGCGCGGACAGCAGCAGGACAGCCAGCGCCGTCAGCACCGCCGGCAGGCCGCGGCGCGACAGCATGTCCAGCCGCCGCCACAGGCTGGGCCGAGGCTGGATGCCCGGTTGGAACTCTGGAGCCTGGTCGGGCGTCATCCATGCACACTCTCATCCACGGCGGAGTGGGGAGGGAAAGGGGAGCGAGAGGGAATCGGCCGGGCGCCGCACCGGAATCCGCCCCGGCGCATCGGGGGGAATGACAGCGGAGCGCCCATAATCAAAGACCCGGACGATGTCGAGATGCCCCAGTGACGCGAAGGGGATGACGACCGGCTGGCCAGGACGAACATAATGGATCTGCCCGACGGGCAGGCCCGGAGGCATTGTGTCGATCTCGCCATTGGTGACGACGCGCTCTCCCTCGATAGGGGGATTGTCCTGGGGATAGTAGATAAGGCGAGGCGTACCCGAATTATCACCTGCCATTATAGCGGCCCCGTGACTGACTTCCAGTCTGACCGGTATGCGGCTGGATGCATCGGTGATCAGCAGGACACGCACCGACCGGCTGCCGATCTCGGTCACGCGCCCCACCATGCCGGAACCGTCGAGCACGATCTCGTCCTTATGGATTCCCGCATCGACATTGGCCGCGACCAGCACGCTGCGCGCATACAGGCCGCTGGTATCGCGAACGACCCGGCCCGTGACGAAGGAGGGCGACGGATCGGGCATCCAGTGCAGATTGGCCTTCAGCGACGCGTTTTCATCGGCCAGCGCGGCCGCGACATCATACCAATGCCGAAGATTGGCATTTTCCGCACGCAGGCGCTGATTTTCGGCCTCGATTCGGCCCATGTCGCGCATGCGACCCAGCAGCGTGCGCGCCTGTTCCTGCGGCCAGGCAACCAGCCCGTACGCGGGAGCCAGGATATCGGCCAATCCCATGCGCACCCGTTCGGTCAGAGCGCGATCCGCCTGCCCGAGGAGGATGATCCCTAGCGCCGCAACGATCAGAATCGGAAGAACCAGCCGCTCCAGCGCCTGACGCAAGGTGATGGATAGCGGAATCATGACGGATTCATCGGGTATCGTGCGTACCCGCGCCAGCCACACCCTTCATTATGCCGGACGTCCATCGCCTCGGCCCCCCGCGTTTTGCCCGCCGTCAGTACATGCTGGTCAGGACATTCTTCAAACGTTTCATCTCTTCCAGGGCGCGTCCAGTCCCGAGCGCCACGCATGAGAGCGCATCTTCGCCGACCGTAACCGGCAGGCCGGTCGCCCGGCGCAGCACATCGTCCAGACGATAAAGCAGGGCACCACCACCCGTCAGGACGATACCCTTGTCCACAATATCAGCCGACAATTCGGGCGGCGTGTTCTCCAGCGCCGTCGTCACCGCGTCGACAATCTGGCTGACAGGCTCGGCCAGGCTTTCGGCGATCTGCGCCTGTGACACCACCACCTCGCGCGGGACGCCGTTAATCAGGTCCCGCCCCTTGACCTCACGCCAGCCACCGTGGTCGTCGGGGTCGTCGGGTGGCAGCGCCGAGCCCAGTTCGATCTTGATACGCTCGGCCGAGCTTTCGCCAATCAGCAAATTATGATTGCGCCGGATGTAGGAGATAATGGCCTCATCCATCTTGTCGCCGCCGACGCGGGCCGAACGCGCATAGACGATTCCACCCAGCGAGATCACGGCGACTTCGGTGGTGCCGCCACCGATATCGACGATCATGCTGCCCGACGGCTCGGTCACCGGCAGGCCGGCGCCGATCGCCGCCGCCATCGGCTCTTCGATCAGGAACACTTTGCGCGCGCCAGCGCTCTCCGCACTTTCCTGGATTGCCCGGCGCTCGACGGCCGTGGAGCCTGACGGCACGCAGACGATGATCAGCGGGCTGGCGAACATCCGCCGGTTATGCACCTTGCGGATGAAATGCTTGATCATTTCCTCCGCAACCTCGAAATCGGCAATCACCCCGTCGCGCAGGGGGCGGATGGCCGTGATGTTGCCCGGCGTGCGCCCGACCATCTGCTTGGCTTCCTCGCCGACCGCCAGCACCTGCTTCTTGCCGCGCACATCGGCGATGGCAACCACCGACGGTTCGTTCAGGACAACGCCACGTCCCTTGACATAAACAAGGGTATTGGCCGTGCCGAGGTCGATGGCCATATCGGCCGACAATAGACCCAGCAGACGAGCAAACATCCAGAACTCCCGACAAACAAGCACGACACGGCGGCACATGATCCGGAATGGCGCGCGCACGACCCACCGAACAGCAGTCCGTCGGGACGCGCCCCAATCAGTTGGATCAGGCCGAGGGCTTACCGGGGCTACAGAACACGGGCAAGGCCCAGCGACATTAATTTGTGCTTTTCAGGCCGTCACCCTCTGCCGACCATGAAAAAGACAGGCTCCATCCCCATATCTGCCTCAGGCCACTCTTCCCGCCAAAGGGAAGCAACTGGCGAAAAAGCGCGGGTCGCCTTTTTTTCGCCACCGGAACGCCCCGCCACGCACACGACCTGCATGGAAACTCAAGGCATCGGAAGACATTACCCCGTAGCTGGCAAACAGCGTGGCCTCTCGACAAGGAAGACGATCATGACGATCCGCACCCAAGCCTCTCTCTTCACTCGCACAGCCCTGCTCGGTGCCGGGCTCCTGGCGCTGGCGGGTTGCGGCAACCCGTACGATCCCGGTGCGCGCGCCGGAACGGGCGCGCTGATCGGCGCGGGCGGCGGTGCTGCAATCGGTGGACTGGCTGGCGGAGGAAGCGGCGCCCTGATCGGTGCCCTCGGCGGCGGCGCGGTCGGAGCCGCCACCGGAGCCGCCACCACGCCCAATCCGCCGTCCCGCCGCCGATATTAACCTGGATTACTGATCCGCCGGCGACACTGCCTCTCTCCATCGTCCAGCGATGGGGGGAGCGCACAATCCGGCGCATCCTTTGATATCCATGGTCCCGTACGGGACTGAAACCACGAGAATTCCATGAGCCCTCCCCGCACTTCCGCCCTTCCAATCCGTGGCCTCATCCGCAAGGCCGGCTTCCTGACACTGAGCGCCCTGGCCGTGTCGCTTGCGGCGTGCAGCAACCCTTATGATCCTGGCCAACGTGCGCTCGGCGGCGGTCTGATCGGCGCCGGCGGCGGCGCGGCGATCGGCGCACTGGCGGGCGGAGGCCCGGGGGCCGCGATCGGCGCGCTGGCCGGTGGCGCGGTTGGCGCTGCAACCGGCGCCGCCACCACGCCGAACCGGCCGCGACAATATTATTATCCGTCGCAAGGTTACGCGGCCCCTGGCTACGGGCAATACGGGCCATATAGGCAGCCATCCTACCCGCCGCCGGGCTATCCGCCGCCGCCGCCCCCGCCACCACCCGCGGGCTATTACGATTACTGACCCGGCATAAAAAACGGGGCCTCCCGAAAGAGGCCCCGCCTGTCCGCTCAGTCCGCGATACCAGCCATCAGATGGTCGCGCTCAGCGCCTCGGGCTCGGTCCGGGCGCGTTTGACCAGCAATTTGTTCAGGGCATGGACATAGGCCCTGACGGCGGAAACCAGCGTGTCGCTGTCCGCACCCTGGCCATCGACCAGCTTGCCGCCCTCTTCCAGCCGAACGGTCGTGCGTGCCTGGGCGTCGCTGCCTTCGGTCACCGCTCCGACTGAATAGAGTTGCAGGCTCGCGTCGTGAGGGAAGATTGCCCGCACGGCATTGAACGCCGCATCAACCGGTCCCTGCCCGTTTGCCTCGGCGCTTCGCGTCTCTCCATCGATGTCCAGCGTCAGTTCCGCGCGCGCCGGGCGGCGAGAGCCGGCCTCGATATCCAGGGAAACGAAGCGGATGCGGGCATGATCGCGCGCTTCGTCATCCACCAGGGCGACCAGATCTTCGTCGTAGACGACCTTCTTGCGGTCGGCCAGGTCCTTGAAGCGTGCGAAGGCATCGTTCAGATGCGCATCGTCCATCTCGCCATATCCCATGGCCTTCAGCTTGTCGCGGAACGCCGCACGGCCCGAATGCTTGCCCAGCACCAGCGACGACCGGGTCCAGCCCACGCTTTCCGGGGTCATGATCTCGTAGGTGGCGGCGTTCTTCAGCACGCCATCCTGATGGATGCCGCTTTCGTGGGCGAAGGCATTGCGTCCGACGATCGCCTTGTTGGGCTGCACATCGAATCCGGTGATCGTCGCCAGCATCCGCGAGGTTCGCAGCAGGTTCTGCGTCTGGATGCCCGTTTTGTAGGGCAGTACATCCTGGCGCGTCCGCAGCGCCATCACGATTTCTTCCAGCGCCGCATTGCCCGCGCGCTCGCCGATGCCGTTGATCGTGCATTCGATCTGTCGCGCACCAGCCGCCAGTGCGGCTATGGTGTTGGCGACACCCAGACCCAGATCATTATGATTATGGGCCGAGAAGATCACCGTGTCCGCACCCGGAACGCGTGCCTTCAGGTCGGCGAAGATCCGGGCCATATCTTCCGGCGTTGCATAACCGACGGTATCGGGGATGTTGATCGTGGTCGCCCCGGCCTTGATCGCGGCCTCGACGCAACGGCACAGGAAATCCGGGTCGGTACGCGAACCGTCCTCGGCCGACCATTCGACATCGTCCGTAAACTGACGCGCCGCCTTGTTGCCGGCGACAATCAGTTCCAGCACCGTCTCCGGCTCCATCCGCAGCTTGTATTTCATGTGCAGCGGCGAGGTGGAGATGAAATTATGAATGCGGCCGCGTTCCGCCGGGCGGATGGCCTCGCCCGCGCTGGCGATGTCGTTCTTGCCGCCACTGCGGGCCAGGGCGCAGATCACCGGGCCACGGATGGCGGACGCGATCTGATGCACGCTCTCGAAATCGCCCTTCGACGCCACCGGAAAACCGGCCTCGATGACATCGACGCCCAACTCGGCCAGGGCTTCCGCCATCCGGAGCTTCTCGGCCAGATTCATCGAGAAGCCGGGGGACTGTTCGCCGTCGCGCAGGGTCGTGTCGAAGATGATGACCCGGTCGTCGTCAATACGGCCGAAGGATGGATGGTCGATTGTCATGAAATACCTCGGACAGGTCCGGAATGTTCGCCTGCAAACGCCCTCGGGGCGATGCTTCCTCGCATGCGGGATTGCTCCCGCTGTCTTCCCCTGGGCGCGCCGGCATCATGCCGACCCTGAACGCTCAGGGGCAGATAAGTCGAAGGGGGAGGAGAAGGCCGGCCTGGGCAGGGGCGCGCGACACCAACAGCGCATTCGCGCCGGACAGCCGTGCCGTCATGGTGATCGCCGTATTCATGGGCGGCACCTTACAGGCTGAGCCATCGATTGCAACCCAAAAGGCCCGCGTCACGGAGCTTTCGCAACTCGGCCAATGCCGCTGAGAATAACGACGCAGGATCACGGAGCCAAACCGATCGTCTCCGATCATACGGATAAAAGGGGGCCTTCGACGCTTCCACGTCACCCGGTCAGACGGGTCACTCCGCCGGTCGAGGCAAAATAACGATCGACCGCCTGCTTCATCGCCCCTGCGACCATCATCCGATGCCCTGCCTGGCGAAGTGCCGCTTCGTCCATGCGGTTGGACATGAAGCCCATCTCGACCAGCACAGACGGGATATCGGCTGATTTCAGCACCACGAACGCCGCGTGACGCGCCGGATGGGTCAGCAGGCCGATCCGGGGCCTGAAAGAGTCCACCACGCTGGCGGCCATATGCGCGGCCCCGCGCCGCGTTTCCTCCGTCACCAAGCTGGCCAGGATCGCCGCCACTTCGGGCGAATTGGCATGCACACGCGGGCCGCCGAACCGGTCGGCGCTGTTCTCAGTCTGCGCCAGGGCCGCGCTCTGGGCGTCGGAAGCCTGCCCCGACAACGTATAGACGCTGGCCCCGCGTACCGACCGGTCGGTCAGCGCGTCGGCATGCATGGAAATGAACAGCGCCGCACTGTGCGCGTGCGCGATCTCCACCCGCCCTTCCAGCGGGATGAAGCGGTCGTCTGCCCTGGTCATTGCAACGCGATAGGCGCCGCTGGCCAGTAATTGCCGTTGCAGTTCGGTGGCGGCGGCCTCGGCGATATGTTTTTCGTAGGTGCCGGAAACCCCGATCGCACCAGGGTCCTTCCCGCCATGGCCGGGATCGAGCATGATCAACGGCAGGGGCGCTGCCGCCCGCCCCACGATCGCCGGAGCATGCAGGGGGTGTGGCCGCGCATGCGCGGTGGCCCGGTGCGTAACCGCCCCCGCGCCGACTGGCCGCGCAGCCAGTCCCGTACCCAAGGTGGCCAGCAGGATCGCGCGCCGCCCCTGCCCGACCGGCCGCGCTCCAGAATGATCAGCATCCATGAAACCGCCCCTTATGGCCATTTCCACGCGCAACGATAGCAGGATCTGTTCCCTTCGTCTGCATTTCAACAGCTTGCAGGAAATCTTTGACGCGGACCATCAGGCTACCTTCGCACGTTGCGACAGCGCTTGCAGCGCGGCCTCAGTTGGGTCATGCTTGCACCGTGATGGGTCTCCGCCTGTTGGCGCCGGAAAACGGCCCGACCGGCAGGATCGGGCCCATCCGGCAGGCCGCACCCGTGACCCACGGACCACGGATGCCGCTCCGCCCCGACCGCAAGGCCGGCGCAGGATGACGATGCCCTTTATTCCGACGCCGCACCGCGCATGCGCGGGTGCGCGTCACCGCCTGATGAGGATGGATGAACGCCACGCGATCCGCGTTCGCAGACAGCCCGGCACAGCGCGCGTCACATGGGACGCGCGCGGGCATGATCTGCGCGGATTTCGCCGCAACGGCTTCCGGATCCGTCGAATTGTCTCCAATTTCCATCTTTGCCCTTCCCACCCGTCGCAAAGGCGCGTCCCCCATGAGGACGCCGGACAGACGGCAGGAGCGGGCATACCGGAGTTCCGTTTTTAATGACCAAGCGCATGCTGATCGACACGACACACGCGGAAGAAACCCGCGTGGTCGTGATGGATGGTAACAGGCTCGAGGATTACGACGTCGAGGCTTCGGCCAAGAAGCAGCTCAAAGGCAATATCTATCTGGCCAAGGTCATCCGGGTAGAACCCAGCCTGCAGGCCGCTTTCGTCGAATATGGCGGCAACCGCCACGGCTTCCTGGCCTTCAGCGAGATCCATCCGGACTATTACCAGATTCCGGTTGCGGATCGGGAAAAGCTGCTGGCTCTTCAGGAAGAGGAAGCCCGCGCCGAGGAAGCCCAGGCTGACGACGACGCCGATGCCGCACCCGCTACGGCGGACGCGCCGGCCGAGGACGCGCCGGAAGGCGAGGCCGAGCCCATGCCGGAAACCGTCGGTGGCGAGACCGATACCGGCGACGAGAGCATGGTGCAGCGCCGCATCGCCCGCTTCCTGCGCAACTACAAGATCCAGGAAGTGATCCGCCGCCGGCAGGTCCTGCTGGTCCAGGTGGTCAAAGAGGAACGCGGCAACAAGGGGGCTGCGCTCACCACCTATATTTCGCTGGCCGGCCGCTATTGCGTGCTGATGCCCAATTCGCTGCGGGGCGGCGGCGTGTCACGCAAGATCACTTCGGTTGCCGATCGGCGGCGCCTGAAGGACGTGATCGCGGAACTGCAGATTCCGCGCGGCATGGCCATGATCGTACGCACGGCGGGTGCCCAGCGCCCCCGGCCCGAGATCATGCGCGACTGCGAATATCTGCTGCGGCTGTGGGACGACATCCGCGACCTGACGATGAATTCGGTGGCTCCCGCGCTGATCTATGAGGAAGCCAGCCTGATCAAGCGCGCGATCCGCGACATCTATACCCGCGACGTGACCGAGATCCTCGTGGATGGCGAGCCTGGCTGGAAATCGGCGCGCGACTTCATGCGCATGCTGATGCCGCAGAGCGCACCGAAGGTGAAATGCTGGCGCGACGGCGCCCAGCCGCTGTTCTCGCATTTCAATGTCGAGGGCCTGCTGGATTCGATGCTGTCGCCGACGGTGCAGTTGCGCTCGGGCGGTTATCTGGTCATCAACCAGGCCGAGGCCCTGGTGGCGATCGACGTCAATTCAGGCCGGTCGACCCGCGAGCGCAATATCGAGGAAACGGCGCTGCGCACCAATCTGGAAGCCGCCGAGGAAGTGGCTCGCCAGTTGCGCCTGCGCGACCTCGCCGGCCTGATCGTTATCGATTTCATCGACATGGAAAGCCGCAAGCACAATGCGATGGTCGAGCGGCGTCTGAAAGACGCGTTGCGGACCGATCGTGCGCGGATCCAGGTCGGCTCGATTTCGCATTTCGGGCTGCTGGAGATGTCGCGGCAGCGTCTGCGGCCCTCGATCACGGAATCGAGCTTCACCCCCTGTCCGCATTGCCAGGGCACGGGCATCATCCGCGGCACCGAAAGCGCGGCGCTGCATGTGCTGCGTGCGATCGAGGAAGAAGGCGCCCGCCGCCGCGCGGCCGAGATCACGGTCCATGTGGCTGCCGAAATCGCGCTGTATATTCTCAACAACAAACGCGCGTGGCTCGACGAAATCGAGAAGCGGCACAAGATGCGCGTGGTGTTCTCACCCGACGCTTCGCTGCTGCCGCCCCAGTTGCGCATCGAGCGCGTGCGGCCCCAGACCGAGCGTTTCGAACCGGTGGCGCAGGCCACTCTTGCCGAACCGATCGAGACCGAAGCTGAAACCGAGACCGATGCGCCCGCCCCCGTGGTGCGCGAGATCCCGATCCAGGCCGAAGCCCCGGCCGCCGTCGAGGACGCTCCTCGCGCCGCCGAAGGTGCGGAAGACGGTACCGACCATCGCCGCCGCCGCCGCCGGCGTCGGCGTCGGCGGAACGGGGAACGGACCGTCGATGGCGCGTCTCAGTCGGCTCTTCTCGATGCCAACGGCGAGGATGATGAGTCGGACGACGACACTGCCGAGGCCGCCGTCACTGCGAGCGAACCGGCTCCCGAAGCGCCCGCCCACCGGGAACACGAGGACGAGGGCCGCGACCGCCCACGCCGTCGGCGTGACCGGCGCGAACCCAAAGCGGTGGACGCCCCGTATCGCGGCCCGACGCCGGCCAACCCGTTCGGCAACGGCATCATCGACATCTTCGACGTGATCGAACAGTCGACCGAGGCCGCCCTGCCTGTGGTGTCCCCGTCCCGGCGCCCGGCCCCCGAACCGGCGGAGATCGTCGATATCGCCGAGACGCTCGCGGTGTCGGAGCCCGAAGCCGTGCCGGTGGCCGTGGTGGTGGAAACGGTCTTGGAAGCCGCACCCGAAACCGTGCCTGCGGCCGAGCCCGGTGAGGACGCCCCCAAGCCGCGCCGCCGCCGGAGCCCGCGGACCCGCAAGAGCGTGGATGCCGAACCGGCAGCGGTCGAACCCGCCACGGTCGAGGCGGCGGCGGAGCCCGCACTGGTCGCAGCCCCTGAGGCACCGGCTGAAAGCGCCGAGCCGGTAGTGGAGGCACCCGCCACACCGACGCGGACGCGCCGTCGGCGCACGGTCAAGACTGCGGCGCCGGTTGAGGAAGTGGCCGAAGAGGCTCCAGTCGAGGCACCGGAAGAGGTTGCCGATGTCGTGAAGGAAGCGCCGGAAAAGAAAAAGCCCGGCCGCAAGCCGGCGACACGCGCGACGACCGGCACCAAGGCCCGCAAGACCACGAAAGCCGAGAAGGTCGAGAAGGTCGAAGCGGCCCCCGTGGAAGCAACCGACACGAGCGCCGAACTGGTCGATCCTGCCCCCGCGAAACCCAAGCGGGCCCGCAAGGCCCCCGCACGGGCAAAGGCCACGAAGGCAGCCGCGATCGATGCCGAAGCGGCCCCCAAGGCTGAGACAGCAGACGGCACGTCCGCCGCCGCGGCCGACGGACCGGTGGTGCAGCCGATCGTCATCGACGATGCTACTCCTGCCCCGGCACGCCGGACCGGCTGGTGGCGTCGCTAAGCCGCTGCCGCAATCATGTCCCCGCGTCCAAATCGGACGCGGGGACATGATGAATGCATGCATAGATGGCTCAACCCGCTGAGGGTTCTGACGAAATCCTGCCGCGGTACGTCAACGATACAGGCCCGCCCCATCTGGGGCGGGCCTGTTCGCATTATAAGACGCTGTTTGAAATGCTCCGGCGGCACATCGGCCGCCGGCCCGGCCTCAGCCGGCGGCGAGCGAGGCGCGACGCAACGGCATCGTCATGCAATGGATGCTGCCTCCGCCCTGTGAGAACTGATTCAACTCGGGGTCGATCACGGTCAGTCCCTCGGCCCGCAGCATCTCGTTGATGCGCTTCGAATGACGCGGGCTCACCACACGGTCGCGACCGAGCGCCAGCACGTTGCAGCCCATGTCCCGCATCGCTTCCTTGTAGCTGACCGGCAGCAGACGGATGCCCTGCGCGCGGAACCAGTCAAGGTCCTCGTCATCCAACACGTCAATCGCAGCGATGGCCAGGTTTTCTGTCACCATCGTGAAAATGACATCCAGATGCAGGAAATGTTCCGGGAAACGGATCATCCGCGTCGTCCAGCCGGCATCCTCGAACCATCCCAGGAATTCGCGCGCGCCGGCCTGATCCGTGCGGCCACCCGTCACGCCCACGGCCACCAGACCGGGACGGATGATATGGATATCGCCCCCTTCGATATGGCCCTGGGTCGCGCTCTTCCAGATATCGTCCGGCTCGTAGAACGTGCGGATCTCTCCCTCTTCCGCCTTGCGCTCGGGGCGCATCATGCGGGTAACGACCGTGCCCCAGGGCGTGGTCTGCGAACTGTCGCGCGTATAGACCTGATAGGGCATGCCCGCGCGCGGCTTGAGGAAATGGCAGGCCGCCCCCGCCCCTTCGAGGGCTGAGACCAGTTCGCCGAACTGTGCCGCCAGGGCACCACGGTCGATCTGTACGCCCTTCGCCATGGTCTGGATCGCGATGTCGTTGCTGGGTATCCAGTTATAATTGTCGGGCGGGCATAAAAGAACATCCGACAATTCGCCGGTTTCGCTGTCGATGAACCACCGGTTCGACGTCATATCCCATTCTCCTTCCGCTCGAATGTAAAGCGAGCCCGATCCTGTTCTTCACCACTCCAAGCAGGAGATACAGGATACACGATTTAAATCGAGGGGAGTTCTCTTCAGGTCTTGGTAAATCAAAAACCAACCGAAATGGTATATAGGGTCGCTATCCGGCTGGCGCCAGCCGGAACATTCCGCCTATGATTCCGGTAGCCGTTCCGCGTCATGCCGCTATACGAAGGATGGTCCCGCTTGCCGAGCACCCGCCCGCCTGCCCTCGCTTTATCCAGACCCCGGCGTACACCAGCCCTTCAGCGCATCACACGGCGGGCCGCTCCATGGCGCCGCATATGCCTGGCGGCTCTGTTCGTTCTGGCTTTCATCCTGCCCGCCGCGCGGGCACATGCCGACGATCTCCCAAGCTTCGTGCATGACGGACAATTGACGCTCTGTACCAACCCCACCCTGCCACCGATGACGTTCGTCAACGGGTCCGACACCAATGCCCTGGCCGGGATGGATATCGACCTCGCCCGGCGCCTCGCGGCCTACTGGCATGTCCCGCTCGTGCCCCAGACGATGGATTTCGAAGGGCTGTTCCCCAGCCTCTCCGCCCAGCGTTGCGGCATGGTCATCAGCGGCGTCCTGCGGCAGGCAGGCCGACTGCGGAATTATGATGCGGTGGCCTATCTGGACTCCAGCGTGGTGGCCGTCGCCCGCGTCGGTACCCCGAGAATCCGCACCATGGCCGATCTGTCCGGCCAGACCGTCGCCGTCCAGTCCGGCACCAGCTACGCCGCGCAGATCGAACGGGAGAATGATCGCCTGCGCGCGGCCGGACGGCTACCGATCATCCTGCAACAATACCCGACGGAAGATCAGGTCGTGCAGCAGGTCCTGATCGGGCGCGTCCATGCTTTCATCAGCCAGGATGTCGAACTCTACTACCGACAGAAGCAACTGGGCGGAAAAGTTACCATCATCCTGACGCCGGACTATCCGGATTTTCATCAGTTCGCCGTCTATATCCGCAAGGATGCACACGACACCGAACTTTTACAGAAGGCGATCGACGACCTGACCCAACAGGGCGAACTCTCCGCCATGGCAAGGAAATGGGGCATCTCGGGCGACCATCAGAGCGTCTTCACCGACCGGAAAGCGTCATCGCGCTTCGATTTCGCCACGTTCTTCAGCGCCCTGCTCTCGACAGCCTTCCTCAAGGGCGCAGCACTGACGCTGGTCATTGCCATCCTTTCGCACCTGACGGCCATCATCATCTCGGTCCCCATGGCCATGAAGCTGAACGGCCGGGATTCGATCGTCAGAAGGCTGCTCGGTCTCTATGTCGCCATATTCCGGGGGGCACCGACGCTTCTGCAACTGCTGTTCATCTGGAACGCGCTGCCGCAATTCTTCCCCATCTTCCGTGAGCACTGGTTCACCCCGTTTCTGGCAACCTGGCTCTCCCTGTCGATCAATGAATCCGCCTATCAGGTTGAAATCAACCGTGCCGCGCTGCGCGCCGTCGATCCGGGCCAGGTCCTGGCCGCCGACGCCCTGGGCATGACGACGGCGCAGACATACCGCCACGTCATCTTCCCGCAGGCGCTACGCATCGCCCTTCCGCCCACCATCAACGAATTCATCAGCCTGCTGAAGACGACCTCGCTCGCTTCGGTCATCTCGTTGCAGGAGCTTCTGGCCGTTACCCAAATCCAGGTGGCCCGCACGTTCCAGTTTACCGAATATTATGCCGCCGCCCTGGTCTATTATCTGGCGATGGTCTTCTTCTTTCTGTTCCTGCAAAAGCGGATCGAGCGCCGCTTCGTCTGGGCCGACCGCGACAAGGCGTCCACCGATGCAGCTTAGCACCTCCCCCGACCCGACCGCGCGGATCTCGATCCGTGGACTGAGCAAGTTCTACAAAGATTACCTCGCTCTCGATCGGGTCGATCTCGATGTCCGCAAGGGCGAGAGGATCGTGGTACTCGGCCCGTCAGGATCGGGAAAATCCACCTTCATTCGCTGCCTCAACCGCATCGAGCCACATGACAGCGGGGTTCTGATGATCGACGGCCGCGTCATCGATGACCGCACGGACCTTACGGCGTTGCGCGGCTCGGTCGGCATGGTGTTCCAGAACTATAATCTGTTTCCTCATCTCAGCGTTCTCGACAATTGCACGCTGGCGCCCCGGCTGGTGCGGGGCGTCGGGACATCCGATGCCGAGGCCACGGCCCGCCGCTATCTCTCGCAGGTCAATATCGCCGAACAGGCCGACAAATTCCCGATCCAGCTTTCGGGCGGCCAACAGCAGCGCGTCGCGATCGCCCGCGCCCTGTGCATGAACCCCGAGATCATTCTGTTCGACGAACCCACGGCCGCCCTCGACCCGGAATCCATCTCCGGAATCGTCGGCATCATGCGCGATCTGACCGAGCAGGGAATCACCACCGTCTGCGTAACCCATGAAATGGGCTTCGCCCGCCATATCGCCGACCGCATCGTCTTCATGGACCGGGGCGCGGTGCTGGAAATCACGCCCCCCGAAGAATTCTTTACCGCGCCGCGCACCGAAAGAGCGCGAACTTTCCTCGCACAGATGATCCGCCACTGACGGGCTTGCATCGAGAAGCAAAATCGCCCCCAATGGCAAGGCAGAAAGGCGGCACGGGGTGAACTATTGCTGCCGGCCGGCGCGCGCAGCCTCGGCACCTTCGGGCATTTAAAACGGAAGACTGAGTACGCATGACCACACCAATCTTCCCCCCCCAGCAGGCTGAACAGGACGAACAGTCCCTGCGCGAGGATCTGGCCGCCGCCTACCGGCTACTGGCTCTGTTCGACATGACGGACCTTGTCTACACCCACCTCTCGGTACGTCTGCCCGGGCCTGGCCATACATTCCTGGTCAATCCGTACGGTCTGCTGTTCGAAGAAATCACCGCCAGTTCGCTGGTCGTGGTGGATGCCGACGGTCTACCGAAACAGCCGACGAGTTGGCCGGTGAATCCGGCCGGCTTCGTCATCCATTCCGCCGTCCATCGCAGCCGTCCCGACGCCGCCTGCGTCATGCATACCCACACGCTGGCCGGCATGACCGTCGCCGCCCAGCAGCATGGAATCCTGCCGCTCAACCAGATCAATGCCGAATTCCACGGCCGCGTCGGCTTTCATCCCTACGAAGGGATCGCGGCGGACGACAATCTGAGCGAACGCGAGCGTCTGGTCCGCGACCTCGGCGACAATATCGGCCTGATCCTCCAGAATCATGGCCTGCTGACAGTCGGTATCTCGGTCGCCCAGGCGTTCTACCGCACCTACTATCTGGAACAGGCCTGTCGCATCCAGATCTCCACACAATCGACCGGTGCTCCACTGCACCTGCCTTCTGAAGACAAGTTGCTACGCACCCGCGCACAATTCGAGAGCGACCCGGATCAGGGTCAACTGGTCTGGCGCGCCCTGCGCCGCAAGCTGGATCGTGAACAGCCGGATTACATCCGCTAGCTTGGCAAGGCCCCATCTTTCGGCATGGAGGGGCGCGAAACGAGCCCCTCCTCTTTTCGTGAATTCTTGTTATATCATCCGTGGTCTACTCCCTGCGCCGGCCCGATGAAAAACAATCTCTTTCCCCCGCTCCCCCGCAAGCCACGCTTTCTGAAGGCGCTGGCCCACAGCGTGATGCCTTCGGTCATCACGCACTGGCTGGGCGCCCGTGCCATCGCCATCGCGCCTGAACAGATCGCCATCCGCGAGGGGTTGCGTGCCGGCGTTGCGGTCAGCACCGTCATGCTCGTCGCGTGGCATATCAACATGCCCCTCATGGCATGGTCCGCCTTCGCCGCATTCTGGACCAGCCTTGCAGACCCTGGCGGCCTTCTCCGCACCAGAATCAAGGCCCTGACATCCTTCGGCCTGGCGGGTGCGGTCATCACGGGCACCATATCCGCCCTGGCAGGGTACAGCACCGTCGCCGCCTGTGCCGGGCTCGGCCTCTACGCGTTGCTATGTGGGCTCGCCCGGGCATGGGGGGCCGCGGCAACCCAGGTCAGCGTCCTCGCCGCCATCGTCGCCGTCGTCGCCGTCTGCTATCCACAGACGCCGATGGGTGCCTTGACCCTTGCCGGCCTGTTCTCCCTGGGCGTGGTGTGGGCCATGCTGATCTGCCTGCTGGCCTGGCCCGCCGATCCAAGCACCCCGCAGAAGCAGGCCTGCGCCGCCCTGTTTCGCGAACAGGCCAGCATGGCTTTCCGCCTGCTCAGCCTGCCGCATCTTCAAACGGCCAGCCTGCCCACCCAGCAGAAGGAACTCAGCACCTGGCGCCGCGATATCCGGCGACGCATAGAACAGATCCGCTCCTCCGTCGAAAAGCTCTCCAGCGACGCGCTGATCAGTCCGACCCGCGCCGCCCTTCTGCCCGCTGTCGAGGCCGCCGACCGCATCTTCGTCACCCTGATCGCGTTCGAACACGCCGCATTCTCCGCACCGTTGCCACCCGAGACCGCCCGCGTCGTCCGCATCACAGCCGCCGCCCTTCGCCGCATCGCACGAGACATCCCGCAAGGTCGCCCCGTTCCGGACAGTCTCAGCCTCTATATCCGCGCCTTCACGCGCCTCGGTGCCCACCCCAATGCCTTGGCAGCCCGCGCCGCCGCCTGGAACGCCGCTGCCCTGACCGACCTGCAAACGGCATGGCTGGCCAAGACTCCCGCCCGGCGCGGCGCCCCGTCATCCGCACCGGCGACGCCATCGCGACCTCTCAGCCCGATCTTCGTGCGTCACGCCGCCCGCCTGTCCGTCGCGGTGCTGGCCGCATTCGGCATTACGCTCGCTTTTCACCTGCCCTATGCCTACTGGGCGATGATGGCCGTCGTCGTCGTCACCCAACCCGGCAGGAGTACCACCCTCTCCCGTACCATCGAGCGCGTGGCCGGCAGCGTCGCAGGCGGTATCCTCGCCGCGATCGCAGGGACGCTGTGCCCGAAATGGATGGTCCTGCTCCTGATCTTCCCGCTGTCGGCCACCACCATCGCCCTGCGCAGCGTCAACTACACGTTGTGCGTCACCTTCATGACCCAACTTTTCGTGCTGGTCACCGACCTTCTCGGGTCCGACACCGGCTGGCTGCTAGGCTTTGCCCGTGCCGAAAACAACATCATCGGCAGCCTTGTCGGCATGGCCGCCTGCCTCCTGCTCTGGCCGGAAAAATCCACCGCCTCCCTTCCCACTCTGGTCAGCCGCGCCTTCCTGGCCAATCTGCGCTATGCCGCGCTCGTCACAAGCGGCGACGGCAACCGTGAGGACACCGAACAGGCACGCCGCGAGGCCGGCACCACATCCAACCAGGCCGAGATCCTCTGCCAACAGACCAGCCTCGAAGGGCTCCGCCGCTCGGAAAACCTTAAAATCTGCACGGAAATCCTCTTTCATCTGCGCCAGCAGGCCGGCATCGCCAGCACAAGCTGGCTTGAACGCAGCACCGACCGTGCATCGGCCCCGACGGCACAGACTTATCAGGCGGCCCTACGACAGTTCTCGGAGCAACTCTCCGCACCGTCTTCCACCGGCACCCATCTGCGCGACATGCTGCTGTTTCTCAGACAAGCGCACTGAACCGCAGGCACGGGAGGGGCCTGCTCCTGTAAAAAAGTGCTATCGGCAATCCGGTGCAACCTGCTTCGTCTGCCTCCGATTCGAAATATTCAAGTGTACACGGTATATTTCGCGCCATACCCCAAGCAGCGTCATAAGCGCGGCTGAACATGCTCGCGGCGCGTGACCGGCCACTCCCGACAGCAGATACGAACATCTCCGGCGCATGAAAGATGAATCTGCTCCAGCAGGAACTGGACATCCACCATATCCGGCATATTGCCTCGGAGGGCATTTGCCCTATCCAACATATCGGATGTCATCCAAATTCATCACGACGCCGACCATCTGCGAACCAGATTACGATCGGTCAATGGCAGGTTGAGAGTCGGCGGATTGGTATCCGCCAGCGGCAGAATGGCTGCCATGACACAGCGGTCAAAATCGCAGAGAATGACGCGGTATCCATCATCTTTTACAATTAACCGGATCGAGCAGAATAATACCACCCAATCGTTTTATGTCATGCGGCGAATACGACGCGGGCTTGTCGAGGGATACAGAACCAGATCGCCCGCCAGCAGCTTGACGCCATATGTTCCTCATGTGTCCCGGATCATCAGTTCCTCGCCGGCATATGCTTCCGACCAAGTCAGGAGGAACGTGGGCAAACGCCCGGGCGCACACGAAACCCCATTTCAAGATCGGGATAGATCGCAACATCCACACGCGCGTCGAAATAGCGGCAGAAAGATGCGCGGTGGTAGCCCATGCTGGTAACGGCATCGTTCCGTGCGGTCGGGTCCAGCAGCCGGTGACAATGCGCCAGTTCATCCGGCGTCAGCACTTTGGGAACATGTAACAGCATCGATCTTTCGAGCAGCGATTGACATGGAACGACATTCCGTTGATGCGTTTATGCGATCAATTCTTAGTTGCATATTCTCTCCATGCGGGCCATATATCCGACGACATTTCGTCGGACCGCGTGGCGCTTCGCCACCGCGCAATGATCTGGCCTGTCGAAGGTATTCGTCACATGTCCCCACTGCCGTCCGCTGCGATGTCTTTTTCTCCCTGGGAGATGTTTCTCAACGCCGGCCCGGTTGTCCGTATGGTCATGTCACTGCTGGCTTTTGCATCAGTGCTGAGCTGGACGGTCTTTCTCGCAAAATCCGTGGAGTTCTTCCGCCTCAGACGGCGCCTCGATCGAGACGCACGAAGCCTTGCCGAAGCTGCCTCTCTCCAGATCGCGGAAGAACGGAGCCGGGCTACACGCAGCGTCGCGCACATGTTCGTTGCGGCCGCCGAGGACGAACGCATCCGCTCGCACGACATCCCCGACGACCATGACGGGCTGAAGGAGCGGATCGTCCTGCATCTGGAGCGGCTGGAAGCCGCCGAGGGCCGCAAGTTGAT
>NZ_QQAW01000007.1 GCF_003350405.1 Gluconacetobacter liquefaciens
CCAGTCTACCTACACCACCGCGGGGTGGAGCAGCCCGGTAGCTCGTCAGGCTCATAACCTGAAGGCCGCAGGTTCAAATCCTGCCCCCGCAACCATGAAACACATAAAAATGTCATGAAATCAATGTTTTATTTGAGTTTTGCTTTGTATGCATGTTGGGTAGAGAATAAATCAAAAATAAAATCAATGGCTTGATTTCGCAGGTTCAAATTGGGGCCGTTATCCCGCAACCAGTTGCGATACAAATTGGTGTGCTTCGTCATATTACATTTTTCACGCGATGATTAATTTCGGAACACGGGCGTTAATTATGCTGGCCGCCAGGGGAGATAGAGAGGCTTATAGCCCGGACCGCCAGTTTTAGGTGTTGCAATTTACTTATACCCTGCAAATACAAATATTGTATTGATAGAGACGGTTCTCTGGAGAATTGAGTTGTTGCAGGCGTCGAAAAAATTTCAGAAAAAAGAATTTTAGGAGCTCCGAAGACTGTATCGGTGCGCATTACGCGTAAAATGGACGATTCATATTATCTGGGCCAACCAGGCCACATGGCGTTGGTCCTTGCCTGATAGGTGGTGTATTTCTCTCCTCTCTTTTCACGCATTGCGGCTTCCAAAGGCGGCACTCCGGTAACGTAGCGTAATACCAGGAACATCAGTAAAGGTGCGGTGAAGGAAAGCCATGTCAATGGTCGCCCAGGTTCCACGGCGATCAGTGGATAGGCAGTCCAGCTTACTGCCTCGAACAGATAATTTGGATGCCGACAGAGCGACCATAGGCCGACCTCGCAGATCTGTTCATGGTTTTCTGGTTTCGTACGCCAAGCGGTTAACTGGCGGTCGGCAAGGGCTTCGCCTGCCAGTGCGGCGACTAGCAGGATCGCGCCGGCGATGTCAGAAACGCGCAAATCCGGGTCGGGTCGTGCGGCGGCGAGATAAACGGAAACGGCCAGCAGCCCACTCACCGGACCTTGTCCGGCGACGAGCCGTAGTATCTGGCGCTGGAAGCGCGGCCCGGCGGCGGTTCGCATCTGTGCATAGCGGGTATCTTCCGGGCCGGTGGCCACGCGATATGCGATATGTCCGCCCAGTCGCCCGGCCCACATCAGAAGCAAGCCAGCCAGCAAGGCATGCCGCCATGAGGCTCCCGGCGCTGCGCAGGCCACGCATGCTAGCGCAATGCCGGTTGAGAATGTCCAGGCCACATCCACCCACCCGGCATTGCCTGCGGCGCGCTGCGCGAGCCACGCCAGAACCATGGCCAGGCTCACGCCAAGCCCGGCATAGAGACACAGGATCATGGGGTCGGCGCGAGCAGATAGTGGCTCACCCCCCATGGCTTGCCGCCGCCATGACCGAACAGTGCCTCGGTGGCGAGGAAGAACAGCCGCCAGCGTCGCGTCCATACCATCGCCTCTGGCCCGTAAACGTCCGCCAGCAGTGGGCGGATCTGCTCGGCGTGACGGTCGTAATTGCCCAGCCATGCCCGCGCCGTACGTGCATAATGCGTGCCTGACCATCGCCAGTCGCGCTCCAGTGTGAACAGATCTGGAAATGACGATGCCAGGGCATGGTTGGGCATGATGCCGCCGGTAAAGAAATGCCGGGCGATCCAGTCCGCCTGATTGGCGTGGTCGAACCGATAAGGGGTATGGGCATGGGCGAACACATGCAGGAACAGCCGCCCCTCCGGCTTGAGCCAGCCGCGTATCCGGCGCAACAGGCCGCGCCAATTGGCCATATGTTCGAACATCTCGACTGATACGACGCGGTCATATCTGCCATCCGGGACGAAATCGTTCATGTCGGCGGTAATGACCCGCAGATTGCCGAGTCCCAGGGTCCGGGCGCGGGCTTCGATATGGCCGCGCTGAGCGCCAGCGTTGGAGACCGCGGTGATGCGCGAGGCGGGAAAGCGGGCGGCCATGAACAGGCTGAGCGAGCCCCAGCCACAGCCCAGTTCCAGGATGTCCTGGCCGTCAGCCAGGCCGGCATGTGCGGCGGTTTCTTCCAACGCATGTTCCTCGGCCTCCTCCAGGCTTTCTCGCCCGGTGGGGTAGAGGCTGCATGAGTATTTACGCTTCGGTCCGAGAACGAGCCCGAAAAATTCCGGGGGGAGTTCGTAATGTTGGCGGTTGGCGTCGGCGGTATGCAGGGCGATGGGGTCATCCGCCATGCTGGCCGCGAAGGCACCGGTCTCTTGCGGCGCGTGGGCAAGATTGCGCCGGGTACGTGCCACGAGACTGTTAATCCCCAGTCGCAGCAACGGGTCGGGTACGCGCAGGCGTTCGGCGGCGCCGGCCATGGTAACGGCGATGCTCATGCGGCAGTCCTTCGGAACGGGTGGTGGGGATGCTGCGATCGGGAAGATCCGGCATGATGCGAAGGCGGTGGCAGCATAGCGGCCTATTTCCCTAGCAGTCGCGTCAGCCAGGGCAGGCGGAGCCCGCCCTCCAGCGACGCCAGGCAGATGCAGCCTTCAGGATCGGCTAACGGCTGGTGGGCGGTGGTCTCGTCCGCTTCACCGAGGTCGCCGGGGCCGTACCGATCATCGCCGTCGCGAAACCCGCCCCAGAGCACCTGAGTCAGTTCCATGCCGCCATGGGAGTGATGTGGCACCCTCCGGCCGCCGCCTACACGCAGCAGCATGAGGTTCTGCGCTGGAGCCCAAGGCAGGCGTACCCTGCTGTAACGCACGCCTGGGGCAACCCAAAACCAGCGGCCGATCTGGGCGTTGCGTAATGCGGCGGGCAGCCGGGTGCCCTGCGGCAAGGCGAGACTTGCCTGGCGGGGAGGGGAAGGTCGCACCGCCGGCGAGACATCCAGCCGGGCCAGTACGCGCTCGAAGGTCGCGGGCTCGAGGGGCGCCGGGGACAGTTCGCCGAGTAACTGGCCGCCCGTGGCGTCAAGCGCGTCCAGTGTGGCGCGACATTGCGGGCAGCCTTGCGCATGAGCCTCCACCACCACGGCGGGACCATCTGCAAGCGTGCCGGCGGCATGGGCCAGCAATGTTTCCAGCGTAGGGTGGTGGCGGATCATGAATCGTTCCCTATCGCGGCGCGAAGCTTCACCATCGCGAGGCGAATACGCGACTTCACGGTACCCAGAGGCAAGGCGAGCGCGCTGGAAATCGCGGCGTGAGGCGTTTCCGAAAAGAAGGACAGCCGCACGATCTCGCGCTGCTCGTCTGTCAGGCCGTCCAGTGCCATCCGTATCCTCTCCTCGCGCTCATCGGCCAGCATGAGCGTTTCGGCGGAAGGAGCATGCTCTTCGGTGTCCAGTTCCGGCATCGTGGATGCAGCGCCGCTATTCCGGCGGCGCAGGTGGTCGATACGCACATTGCGTGCGATGGCAAACACCCATGTTGTCGCGCCCGCGCGGGCTGGGTCGAAGCGGTCGGCCTTGCGCCAAACAATCAGCATGACGTCCTGTGTCGCTTCCTCGGCTTCCGCGCCCTCCATGCCGGCGCGGCGCAGATAGGCCTTCACGCGCGGAGCGAAATATTTGAACAGCGCCGCATAAGCGGTGCGGTCGCGGGAAGCCGCCACGCGGGCGATCAGCGCGGACAGGTCGGCCCCATCCGGTACCGGGGCGTCCAACGCCGTCACCGATGGCACAAGGCCCCGGCATGCTGCCGGGAGGGCGGGAAGTTGATCATGTCCATACACGACCAGTTATACGCATGCGTACGCTACGTGGATCACCGGTGATCCAAAAACTTGCCGGAACCGTATTGATGAGAGAAAGGCAAGGAAGGCGGCATGAAGCAGATTGCGGAGCGGCAGCGTATTGCCGTCGTGGGGGCTGGAATAACAGGCCTGTCCTGTGCGTGGCTGCTCGGTCAGCGTCATGAGGTGACGCTTTTCGAGACCGAACCGCGTCTAGGCGGCCACAGCCGCACGGTGGAGGCCGGTGGCGCCCCGGTGGATACGGGTTTTATCGTCTATAACCAGCCAGCTTATCCAAACCTGACAGCGCTGTTTGCGCATCTGGGCGTGGAGACGGACGCAACCGAGATGTCGTTCTCCGTGTCGCTGCGTGGCGGCAGCCTGGAATATGCGGGCTCTGGCTTCCGCGGAGTGTTTGCCCAGCCCGGCAATGTGCTGCGTCCGCATTTTTGGTCCATGTTGGCGGATATCGCCCGGTTCTACCGTCGTGCGCCACTGGATGCGGAAAGTCTGGGCGAGATCAGCCTGGATGCGTATCTGCAGGCGGGCGGATATGGCGCTGCGTTTCTGCAGGATCACCTTTATCCGATGATTGCGTCCATCTGGTCGTGCCCGCCAGGCCAGGCGGGGGGGCTGCCCGCCGCCGCCTTCATCCGGTTTTGCGAAAATCACGGCTTGCTGAAGTTGGCCGGGCGGCCGCTCTGGCGCACCGTGCGTGGTGGTTCGCGCGCCTATGTGGCGCGGCTGCGTACGGCTTTTTCAGGCCAGGTCCGCAAGGGGGAGGCTGTGCGGACCATACGCCGCGATAACGCGGGCGTGGAGGTTACGAGCGATGCCGGTCAATGGCGGTTCGACCAGGTGGTGCTGGCCTGTCATGCCGATCAGGCCTTCGCGCTGCTGGCCGATCCGTCGCAATCGGAGCGCGACATCATCGGTGCTTTTCGAACCACGCCCAACGAGGTGGTGTTGCATGGCGACCCGGCTGTGATGCCGCGTCGCTGCGCTGCTTGGGCGGCATGGAACTATACCGGCGTCGGGAATGAGGCGGCGGTTACGTATTGGATGAACCGGCTGCAACACCTGCCCACCGCGCCCGACTGGTTCGTGACGCTGAATCCCGGGCGAGCGTTGGATGACGTCGTGTCGCGGTGGCATGTCGCCCATCCGGTGTTCGACGGCGCGGCCCTGCGCGCTCAGTCCCGATTATGGTCGGTGCAGGGAACCTGTCGCACCTGGTTCTGTGGCGCCTGGTGGGGAGCGGGATTCCACGAGGACGGGTTGCAGGCCGGACTGGCCGTGGCGGAAGCCCTGGGTGGGGTGCGTCGCCCCTGGTCGGTCGCGAACGAAGCCGGACGCATTCCGGCAAGGACGCCGGCATGAACGCGCTGTATGCCGTCCGGGTGACGCATACGCGAACCCGCCCGCGACACCATGCGTTGGCCTACCGACTACCCTATCTGCTCCTTGACCTCGATTCCCCGCCTCGGGTCGCCTGGTTTTCCCTCAATCGCTTCAATCTGTTCAGCCTGTATGAGCGTGACCACGGCGACGGTATGGCGGCACCCAACCAATGGGTACGGGCATGTCTGGCTGAGGCCGGGCTGGCCGATGCGGGCGCGCGGATCACGTTAATGACCATGCCGCGCTTTCTCGGGCTGGGCTTCAATCCGCTCAGCCTGTTCCTCTGCCACGATGCTGCAGGGGAACTGCGCGCGGTGCTGTATGAAGTCCACAACACGTTCGGTCAGCGCCATGGCTATCTCTGCCCGGTTGCCCCCGGTGCTGCCATGCCGCTGCGCCAGACCGCCGAGAAGCATTTTTACGTCTCGCCATTCATGGACATGGCGCTGCGCTACCGCTTCACCCTGACCCTGCCGGGCAGCGCAGTGGGGTTGCATATCGCCGTGGAGGACGACCAGGGCACGGTGCTGCGCGCCACACTGGCCGGCCCTCGGCGTCCGCTGACGGGCGCCACGCTGCTGCGTACGGCGTTGTGTCATCCTCTGCTGGGAATCAAGGTTCTCGCCGCCATCCACTGGGAGGCACTGCTAATATGGCGGAAGGGCTACGGCGTGCGCCGCAGGTCGCCCGCCCCCGCCATGTCGGTCACAATCGGCGAAGCGGTGCCGGGGATGTCGGCATGAGCGACCGCTTGCGTATCCGGGCGGCTGGCCCCGCAATCGCCAATCCGCTTCTCGCCGCGCTTTTACGGCGTATGCTGGGAAGATTGCGTCACGGCCGGCTGGTGTGTCGGCTGCCAGGCGGCGTATGTCTGGAGCAGCAGGGCCCATTGCCCGGACCGGATGCCGTGCTGGACGTGCATCAGCCCCGCAGGACCCTGACGCTGCTAATGCATGGGGCCGCGGGGCTGCATGAAGGCTATATCGCCGGCGTGTGGAGCAGCCCGAACCTGCCCGCCCTGCTGACCCTGCTGGCGCTGAATTTCACCCCGGCGCCCCCATCAGCCCCGCTGGCCGGGCCCAGGCGGGTGATCGCCCGTTGGCGTCACGCCGCGAATGCGAACAGCCGTTCCGGGTCGCGGCGCAACATCCTGGCGCATTATGATCTCGGCAATGCGTTCTATGCGGCGTGGCTGGATGCCTCAATGCTCTATTCCTCCGCGCTTTACGCCGCACCGGAGGACACGCTCGAGACCGCGCAGGCTCGCAAGCTGGACCTCGTCACGGATTGGCTGGATGTGCGGGGTGGCGCAAATGTGCTGGACATCGGCTGCGGCTGGGGGGCGTTGGCACGGCGCCTGGGTGCTGAAGGGGGGCGCGTAACGGGCATTACGCTTTCACCGGCGCAGTTGGACCACGCGCGGCTCTTCGCCGACGGCATGATTTCTTTTGCCCTGCGCGACTATCGCGATGAGACCGGCCTGTATGACCGCATCGTTTCGATAGAAATGCTTGAAGCCGTGGGGGAGGTTTATTGGCCGACCTATTTTAGTACGCTGCGCGCGCTTGAAACCAGGTGGCCGCGCCGTGCTGCAGATCATTACCATCGCCGCCGAGCGATATGGTGACTATCGCCGCACGCCCGATTTCATTCAGCGCCATATCTTTCCTGGCGGCATGCTGCCGACCAAGGCCGCGATTTTCGCCCAGGCCCGCCGTGCCGGGCTCGAGCCCGGACGTGTGCGCCATTTCGGCGCCAGTTATGCCCGCACGCTGGCTGACTGGCGGGCCCGTTTCCTGGCAGCCGGGCCACATCTGACAGCCATGGGGTTCGACGCGCGCTTCCGGCGCATGTGGGAATACTACCTTGCATATTGCGAAGCCGGATTTTCTGCTGGCTGCATCGATGTCGGGCTCTATGAGCTGAGGGGATAAAATAATGAAAACGATTGTGGCGACATATATTTTTACCGCTATCGTGTTTCTGGGTCTCGATGCCGTATGGTTGCGGATCATGAGCAGTCGCCTGTACAAGCCCGCGTTGCAGGGGCTGTTGGCCGAGACCGTTCGGCTAGCTCCGGCGTTGCTGTTTTACCTGCTCTATATTGCCGGAATCGTGGTGTTCGCCGTCATGCCCGCGGCGACGCCCGGCCAGGCCCTATGGCGCGGTGCGGGATTGGGACTGGTGGCGTATGCGACCTACGACCTGACCAATCAGGCGACATTGCGTGTGTGGCCGGTGATGGTCACCGTCGCCGATCTCACCTGGGGCATGCTGGTCACCGGCATCGCGGCTGGTGCGGCATTCGCCGCCTGCCGCGTTCTCTTGCTGCGGTGAAGCGAACGGACTCACGGGGCGGGGAATGCCCTGCCGACGGGTGGTCGGAATGGTCATATCGATGGAAGAAATAATTTATCTGGAAATGATTTTTCGATAACGTCCAGAAAGGCGCGTACCCTCGTGCCCGTCAGTCGGCGTGAGTTCTGGAGGGCCCAGATTTCAACCGGTGGGCCGGCGTGGATGCCCCAGCAGGCGAGGCGCCCTGCCTCGATATCTGCGGCGACAAGAAGCCGTGGTAGCGTTGCAGCACCTGCGCCCGCCAGTACGGCCTCGCGCACCATCAGAAGGGAGGAGAGGCGAAGATTGCCCTCCGGCCGAAGGATTTGTGCATTTTTCCCCGCTGATTCCATCCGCCATGTGGCGCCCGGCGTGGCCGTGTTCAGCGAGACTGCATTCACTGTCACCTCGTCGTGGCCTGCCTTCGGCAAGGGCTTCGGCATGTCCCGGGGGGGTACGATCAGCCGCTCGTCCGTGAGAAAGCATCGACCGACGAGGCATTCGTCTGGCGAAGGGTCGATCCGGATTACGAGGTCGTAGCCGTCCTCGACCAGATCGACCTTCCGATCCTCGGCGACGATTTCGAGCTGTACCTCGGGATAGGCGCGCGCGAAACGGGCGGCGATTCCTGGAAGCGCGACATGGGTGAAGACCACCGGCGCACTGACCCGCAGTCTGCCTCTTGGCGTGGCGGCGCCCAGTACGACGGCCTCCCCGGCTTCCGCGATTTCGGACAGGAGCCCATGGGTGTGTTCGTGAAGCGCGCGCCCTTCTTCCGTCATGCGCAGGCTCTGCGCGCCACGGTCGAGAAGCCTGACGCCGAGGCTCTGCTCGAGTTCCGCGACCCGGCGAGACAGCGTGGCTTTGGATCGACCGGAACGGCGGGCAGCGCGGCTGAAGCTGCCGCAGGTGGCGACGACGTTGAAATCGGCCAATGCCTGCAGATCCATTCCGTCGTTCCAATATCGAGACGCCTAGTCTCGATATTGGCATCTCCTCGGCAAAAACGAAACGCCTATCTTTGCCGTCGTGACAGGCTCTCTGTCGCGGAAATCGTGAGGGTTTTCAAAATGACCATTCTCGTGACGGGCAGTACCGGAACCATCGGCTCCCAGGTTCTCGCCCATCTTCAGGATCGCGATGTGGATGTCCGTGCGCTGACGCGCTTGCCCGACAAAGCGCAGTTGCCCGCTGGCGTGGCAGCGATCCGTGGCGATCTGGCCGATCCGGATTCCCTGCGCGTGGCTTTGCAGGGTGTCAGCACATTGTTCCTGCTGGCCCCGAACGTGGCCGACGAACTCACCCAGGCCATGCTGGCGCTTGCGGTCGCGCGGGAGGCAGGTGTCAAAGGCATCGTCTATCTGTCGGTGTTCAAGGGCGACGCCTATGCCGACGTCCCGCATTTCGCCGGCAAGGAAACGGTCGAGCGGATGATCGCAGCACTCGACCTGCCCGCCACCGTCCTGCGGCCGTCCTACTTCATCCAGAATGACCTTCGCATGAAGGACCCATTATTGACGTTCGGCGCTTATGGCGCACCGATCGGTGCTAAGGGGGTCTCGATGGTCGATATTCGCGATATCGGGGACGCGGCGGCCATCGAACTGGTGCGCCGTGAGCAGGCACCGTGGCCGCTCGGTCGCGAGACCTATGCGCTGGTCGGTCCGGACGGCCTGACCGGCGACGGCATCGCCGCCATCTGGAGCGAGGCGCTGGGCCGCGCCATTCGCTACGGCGGCGACGATCTCGCGATCATGGAGCAGCGCATGAAGACCATGATGCCTGCCTGGCACGCCCTTGACCTGCGCCTGATGTTCGCCCGCTACCAGAGCGACGGCGCGGTCGCGACGGCGGATGATATCGCGCGCCTGACGACGCTGCTCGGTCGCGCGCCGCGTTCCTATGCCGCGTTCGCGCGGGATGCCGCCGCCCGGTGGGCGAACGGCTGACCATCCGCAACCCGCATCGGTCAGGGAAACGATTCATGACGAGCATCAATCCTCTTCTCCCCCAGGACGTGGCTGCGGTTGCCGCGATGCGGCAGGCCACGTCAGCGCATAAGGGGCACAGTCTCGGCCCGGAGGCGCGACCGATGTTCGACGCGATGCTTGGCGCCGTCCCTCCTGTAGCGGGGGGACGGGTAGAGGACGCGACGATTGGCGGTATTCCGGGTGTTCGGCTCCGGCCAGACGGGGCACGCCCGGATGCGCGTCTGCTTTACATCCATGGCGGTGGCTATGTGCTCGGCTCGGCGGGAGCCTTTACCAACTTTGCCGGCCAGATTGCCGCGCGCGTCGGCGTCGAGATGTTTATCCCCGATTACCGGCTCGCCCCCGAACATCCGTTCCCGGCCGCGATTGACGATGTGCTTGCGGCCTATCGCGGGCTTGTGGCCGAGGGGGGCGGGCAGATCGCCGTTGCGGGTGATTCGGCGGGCGGCGGCCTGACGCTGGCACTGCTGTCGATCCTGACGACGGCAAAGGGCAAGGGCTTACCCCCGCCCGTTGGAGCGGCGGTGATGTCGCCCTGGACCGATCTGGCGCTGACCGGCGCCAGCATGGAAACCCGAGCCGAGGCAGATCCGATCTTCATGCGGGACATGCTTGAGGCGTTCGCTGCACTGTACCTTCAGGGTCGGGACGCCGCCGATCCTGAAGCGTCGCCGCTTTACGGACGGCTTGAAGGCCTGCCACCGATCCGCATCGATGTCGGTGACGACGAGATCCTGCTCGACGATTCCACGCGCTATGCCGCGTGGGCGCGAACGGCAGGCGTGGATGTCACGCTGGCGATATGGGAGCGCATGCCGCATGTCTTCCAGTCTTCCCTCGGCCGTTTTCTCACGGCAGAGCATGCCGTGAATGCCATGAGTGAATTCCTTTACCGGCAGTTGAGCGGCGCGGCGTTGCCCAATGCAGACCTATCGGGAGCATGACATGAAAATTCTGGTACTGGGCGCCACGGGCGCCACCGGCCGCCTAATCGTCAGTCGGGCTCTGGCGGAAGGGCATGATGTCGTGGTGCTTGCTCGTTCCAGAGCCAGGACCGCCATCCTCACTGGTGTGCAGATTTTCGAGGGCGATGCGCGCGATGGGGCCGTATTGACCCGGGCCATCGCGGGGTGTGACGCCGTCATCAGTGCATTGGGCACGGGCTTGAGCCCGTTCCAGAAGGTCACGATGCTGTCCAGGGCAACGCGGGCGCTCGTGGGTGTCATGAACGCGCAGAATGTCCGCCGGCTGGTCTGTATCACCGGCCTGGGGGCCGGCGACAGCCGGGGGCATGGCGGCTTCTTTTTCGACCGGCTGTTCCTGCCGCTGATGCTGCGCCTCGTCTATGCAGACAAAAACCGTCAGGAAGATGTGATCCGGGCCAGCGCGCTGGACTGGACGATCGTCCGGCCGACAGTGCTGAACGACAAACCTGCCCATGGTCGCGTCCGCGCGCTGACCGATCTATCCGGTGTATATGGCGGAACGATCGCACGCGCCGATGTCGCCGATTTCGTCGTGCAGCAACTCGTTTCCAGTACGTGGCTACACAAGACGCCGCTGATTACTTGGTGAGTCGCGGCATGGGGGGCACGGGCGGGAGAGGGCTGGCATGCATATCCTGCCCTGCTGTGCGCGCTCGAGTGCCGTACCGGCCCCCTTTGGCTGGCCGTTCAATAGAGGAGTAGGCAGAGTGCTCCGCCGAAAAGGATCATGCTCCAGAAGAGCAGAAGCACAAGTTTATGGACCACCGCCCGATGTGCAAGCAGCATCATGAGCGGGTCCACTCCTGCGGAATTCTTGTCGCCGTCCCGTTGCAGGTGTCGGGTCGTACGGCCGCGTTCATCGACATCGACGGTGGCCAGCCAGCGCGCACGCAGAGCGAGGACATCCTCTCGCCGATAGAGTGTCACGTTCCGCACTTTCAGCGACGCGACACCGCAACCGGTCAGGGTGAGCGCACGCATTGTCCCGCGTTCGATCCCTAGCAGCCTGCAGGCTTCGGAGCGATCGAGAAGCGTCTTTTCGGTGGCGCGCAGGATGACGAGTTTCGAATGTTTTTTTTCCTCAAGATCCATGATGTCTCTTTCCTTTTTTGATCTCATCTCATCACGGAATGGAGCGATGGGTGGCCGTGCATCCGAAGCGGGCATCATGGGGGATGTTGTTTGCCGGTGAGGGGCTTTTCAGGCGAGAACCCTCTCTGCCAGCATGACGCCTGACTGCCACGCCAGTTCGATCCGTGGCCCCAGAAGCCAGTCGCCACACGCCCCCAGCGACAGATCGCCATTCCACAGCGCGCCGTGCGAGGAGGGGCGCGTCATCGCATAGCGCCAGCGATGGGCTGCCAGATAGGTCCGGTGAGGTACGGGGGCGCTGCCAGTCTGGTCCGCTAGCCATGTGGCCAATTCCCCGGCGACCTCTTGTGGCTCGGCCTCCAGGTGCCGGGTGGACCATTCCGCGCCTGCCTGCACGACCCATGTTTCGATGGCGCCGCTACGGCATGGTTTTGCACTGTCGCGCGCTGCCCAGGGAATCGGCCCGGCGCGGCGCAGGACATCCGTCTCGATCGGCAACCGATCCTCAAACGCTACCAGCGCCGTCCAGCATGGCCGAGAGCGTGCGGCGGTGGCGTAGATCGCCATTCGAAGATCGTGAGCCCCCAGAAAGGCTGCCGCCTGTTCGGCGGGAAGGGCAAGAATGGCGGCGTCATAAGGACCCTGGCAACGCCCATCTTGCAGCAGAACCTGCCATTGCTGCCCTTCGCGCGCCAACCCCATGACGTGGCTGGAGAAATGCACATCTTGTCGCGTTGCCATGTGTGCGATCGGTGCGTTCATGCCGGGTGTACCTACCCAGGCATCGTCGGCTGCGGCGGGCCACGGGGCGACGATGCCCTTCCTGTGCCATAGTACCACTTGTTCACGAAACGCCGATCCGCGCGCGGTGAAATATTGCGCCCCATGATCGAAGGTCAGGCTCATCCCGTCCAGTGATATGCGCCGTGTCGACATGCGGCCGCCCGCACCCCGCCCTTTGTCGAACAGTGTTACAGTGTGACCGGCTTCGCCGAGTGACTGCGCGCAGGCCATGCCAGCCATGCCCGCTCCGACGATGACGATCTTCATCGCTGCCTCTGCCTCAATAGCTCGTCAGGCTCCAGAGGCCGTGCGGGTCGACGGTAAATGCTCACTTGCAGTCTTGGAGCATTGGAGACAACTGATCGAGAAGAGCTCAGGCTACGTGTCATCGGCCGTTTGGCCTCGTAGATGTTCCGTCGCAGATGAAATGAGTCACAGAATGCATGGTTGCCGCTCCATGGCATGGTAGGAAAGATGTCGTCACGCCTGACGTGTATCCATCTCCCAGCAACGAGTTGTTGTCGGCAATATGGCTTAAAGGGTAGAGTCGATTGGCGAGCAATATCGATGCAGGTTGGTAGCGAGAGGGAGCAGCGACGGTCGATGGCTATTTCCGACATGATCGCTGGCAGCACCGTGGCCGCCGTGATCAGCGACCCGAGACAGCCCGACAATCCTATTATCGAATGTAACACCGCGTTCGAGGCTCTGACCGGTTACACCCGCGAGGAGGTCCTGGGCCGAAATTGCCGCTTTCTGACCGGCGAGGGATCGGAACCTCGACTAGTGGAAGCCTTGCGCGATGGTATCCGCTCGCAACGGCCGGTCATGGTCGAAATTCTCAACTACAAGAAAAATGGACAGGCTTTTCGCAATGCAGTGATGGTTGCACCGATCTTCGACAGCGAGGGACGTCTTCAATATTTTCTTGGCTCGCAGATGCAGATTGCCGACGGTGTCGATGAAAGCAGGGTTGCTGCTGCACGGCTCAGGATCGAGCGGCTGTCGCCCCGCCAGCGTGCGGTGCTGCTGGCGATGGCCAACGGGCAACTCAACAAGCAGATCGCTTACGTGCTAGGCTTGTCGGAGCGCACGATCAAGATGCACCGTGCGGCAATGCTGCGTGCGCTTGGGGTTCATACGACCGCCGATGCGATGCGTCTGGCGATTGAGGCGGGTTTCTGATCTGCCCATAGAGACAGGGTCCGCTCTCGAAGACAGCAGACTAGTTTGCTGGTATGAGAGGAATCATTCTTGTTCTGGGCGACCAACTGACTCCGACGCTTTCCTCCCTGCGGGCGGGCGACCGGGTATGCGATGTGGTGCTGATGGCCGAAGTCGTCGCCGAGGCGACCTATGTGCGTCATCATAAGAAGAAGATCGCTTTGGTTTTCGCAGCGATGCGGCACTTTGCGGCGGAGTTGCGTGTAGATGGATGGCGCGTGGATTATGTCGCACTGGGTGATCCGGCAAAATCCGGCAGCCTGCGCGACGAGGTCGCACGCGCCATCGTTCGCCACGGTGCCACACAAATCATAGTTACGGAACCCGGTGAATGGCGCCTGATGGAAGATATGGCGCAATGGCCTGTCACTAAACTGCTACCTGACAATCGCTTTCTGGCCGATCGCCACGGTTTCGCGGCCTGGGCCGAGAAACGCAAAGACCTGCGGATGGAACATTTCTACCGCTTGATGCGACGCAAGACGGGTCTCCTGATGGAGGGAGATCAGCCTGCCGGGGGAAAGTGGAATTTCGATCGCGACAATCGCAGTCCTCCGCCGGGTGCGCTCGCCCTTCCAGAACCGTTGCGTTTTGAGCCTGATGCCGTGACGTGCGACGTGCTGCAGTTGGTGTCGCGTTATTTCCCTGATCATTTCGGCGATCTGAAGCCCTTTGGTTTTGCCGTGACCCGTGCGGATGCCGAAGTCGCGTTCGCCCATTTCCTGCGTCATGGCCTTCATGATTTTGGCCACTATCAGGATGCAATGCTGAGTGACCACCGTTTTCTCTGTCATTCGGTCACGTCGGTCTATCTCAATCTTGGCCTGCTAGACCCACTTGCAATGTGCCGTGCCGTCGAAGCCGAATGGCGCGCTGGTAGGGTACCGCTCAACAGCGCCGAGGGCTTCATCCGCCAGATCATCGGCTGGCGGGAGTTCGTGCGGGGCATCTATTGGTGGCGGGAGGCTTCTTACGTACGAAGCAACGCGCTGAACGCACATCGGCCCCTGCCGGACTTCTACTGGAATGCCGACACGACCATGCATTGTGTCCATGCCTGTGTCACCCAGACACGTGAGGAGGCTTACGCCCATCATATCCAGCGGTTGATGATCACGGGCAATTTCGCGCTGCTGGCTGGCATAGACCCGCATGTACTTCATGAGTGGTATCTGGCGGTCTATGCCGATGCATATGAATGGGTCGAACTGCCCAACACTCTCGGTATGAGCCAGTTTGCTGACGGTGGTCTCCTGGCCAGCAAACCCTATGCGGCCAGCGGTGCCTATATCCACCGCATGAGCGACTATTGCGACTCGTGTGACTATGATGTGAAGGCGAGGGAAGGAGAAAAAGCCTGTCCGTTCAACCTGCTTTATTGGCACTTTGTTGGCCGCCATGCTGATCGGCTACAAGGCAATTCTCGAATGGCACGAGTTGTCAGCATTTGGCGGGGGTTTGCCGGGGAAAGGCAGGCACAAATCAAACGAGATGCCGAGCGTTTTCTCCTCTTCCTCGATTGTGCGCCGACAGATAGGTATAACGGCTGACTGCTTGGCTTTTACTTCATCCATCTTCTATTTATTTGGATCTCGTGCAATCGCGGCGGCAGGCGCGATTATGCCGTACTGTCAAGTACATATGGAATTGGTCTATCATTATTTAGAATGGTATTTTACCATACGCTTGCTTCAATGAAGAGATGATTTTTGGGAAAGCCATTGACGGATAAAAAAGATATCTCTTCGACTTCATACAATTGAGGGGCGTCTAAAATAGGCCGTCTCCAGCATGAACATGCCCAAAATGACAGGTTTCGCATGCCCTGCCTGTAGAGGATGGTGTCAGCGAAACTCTGTATTGAGGTTTGTGATGCATGTACTGGTGATGGGAGCGTCGCGTGGGATCGGGTTCGAGGTCGCCAGGATTGCGCTTGCTCAAGGCCATTCTGTCAGGGCTTTTGCCCGTAACGCGTATGACATGAAACTGGCACATCCCAGGCTACAGAAATACTCCGGAGATGCTTTGATAGAGCGGGATGTGGAACGCGCATTGGCCGGTGCAGATGCGGTGGTACAGGTGCTGGGCATACGCAATCGTGATCTGTTCCGGCCCGTCGAACTGTTTTCCAGAGCCACAGAAATATTGCTTGCTTTGATGAGCCGTCTTGGAGTGACCCGACTGGCGGCAGTAACCGGCTTTGGCGCGGGCGACAGCGCGGTGGCACTCGGTCCGTTCCAGCGCTTGCCTTTTCGTCTGGTCTTCGGACGCGCCTATGACGACAAGACCCGGCAGGAGGAACTGATTATCGCCAGTTGCCTGGACTGGACGATCTGGCGGCCGGGCGTTCTGATGAATGGTTCAGCCAGTGGAAAAGCCAGAATCCTGCGTCATCCGGCAGAGTGGCGAAACGGGATCGTTTCACGAACTGACATCGCGACAGAAATTGTATTGCATCTCCAAGATACGACGTTCATTCACGAGAAGCCGATTATTGTGCGGTTTTGATAAATTTTGAGAGTGTTTTATATAAACATTTTATTTTTACTTTATTGTAAATGATGTTCTGGTAGAGCTCTGTGTGCATATTGGAGATGAATTTTCTGTCTATTATTAAGGAGAGGCCCCGTTTCCGCAGGTCGGTTCCACGCTTGAGAGCGTAAAAAACTGGGAGCTCTTGACGAACATATGGTGAACATATAGCGTCGGCAGATGGCATCGATGACCCTACAGGACAAGCTGGCGATTCTTTCTGACGCAGCGAAATACGACGCCTCGTGCGCGTCCAGCGGCGGCGAAAAGCGAGATTCGCGTAGGGGTGGCGTCGGCTCGTCCGGCGGCAGTGGCATATGCCACGCCTATACGCCCGATGGGCGTTGCATTTCGCTCCTGAAGATCCTGATGACGAATTTCTGCATCTTTGATTGCGCCTACTGCATCAATCGGGTCAGTAGCAACGTCGAGCGTGCTCGCTTCTCGGTGAAAGAGGTCGTGAACCTCACGCTGGAGTTTTATCGCCGGAACTATATCGAGGGGTTGTTCCTGTCCTCTGGAATCATTCGCTCTCCTGACCAGACTATGAGTGACATGGTCTGTATCGTGCGTACCCTGCGTGAGACGCACGGCTTCCGGGGCTATATCCATCTCAAGACGATCCCGGATGCGGCGCCGGAACTAATCCGCGAGGCCGGCCTTTATGCCGACCGGCTTTCGGTCAACGTCGAACTGCCGCGGGATGAGAGTGTGCGCGCACTCGCACCCGAGAAGCGTCCCGAAATGATCCGCAGCGCTATGGCGCAGATCAGGCTGGAAGGCGAGGCGGCGAAAGAGAAAACCCATACCGGACGAAGAAACCAGCGCTTTGCACCAGCAGGGCAGAGCACGCAGATGATCGTCGGTGCCGATAGCGCTGACGATGTCACCATCTTAAGGAGCGCCACGCGTCTCTATACGGGCTATCGACTGCGGCGAGTCTATTATTCGGCTTTCAGCCCGATCCCCGATGCCTCGGTGGTGTTGCCTCTGATCAAGCCGCCTTTGATGCGTGAGCATCGGCTTTACCAAGCGGACTGGCTGCTCCGGTTCTATGGCTTCAGCGCGGATGAAATCGCGACCGGTGCGCATGGGGGGCACCTGGACCTGGCGATTGACCCCAAGCTGGCCTGGGCGTTGCAGCATCGCGGCCTGTTCCCGCTTGATGCGAACCGCGCCCCGCGCGAGGCGCTGCTGCGTGTGCCGGGCTTCGGGGTGCGCACGGTGGACCGCATCATTGCTGCCCGCCGTCAGGGCGCGCTGCGTTACGAAGATCTCGTGCGCATCGGTGCGCTGATGAAGAAGGCGCGCTCTTTCATCACGGTGCCGGGCTGGCATCCCGGGAGCTTGACCGACAGCTCACGCCTCTCCGATCGTTTCGTGTCGCCCCCCGAGCAACTCAGCCTCCTGTGACCTACTACGCGCCTAATCTGCCCGAGCGCGGCGCCTTCACCGCTTGGCGCACTGCGGCGCGTCGGCTGATTAGCCACCGGATCGCGCCCGAGCAGATCGACTGGACGGGCAACCCTGGCTTGTTCGCAGGCGAGCCGCTACCCGATCAGCAGGGGCTTCATACTGCGAACGTGCCCGGAGCTTTTCTGAAACTGGCCCAATCGGTCATCTGGCATTCAGCGCCGGAACGCTTCGCGCTGCTTTATGAAGCTTTGTGGCGGTTGGACATCAAGCAGGGCGCTCCGCTCTCTCAAGCCGATCCGCTGGGGCGGCGTTTGAACCTGCAGGCGAAAGCGGTCGGGCGTGACATTCACAAGATGCACGCATTCGTGCGGTTCCGGGAGCTGCCTGGTGACGCTCCCCGTCGTCGCTTCGTTGCGTGGTTTGAGCCCGAGCATCATACGCTGGAGCCGGGCAGCCGTTTTTTTGCGAACCGCTTTGCCGACATGGACTGGGTGATCGCCACCCCGCGGCTGGTTGCGCGGTTCGAAGCCGGCGCGCTCGGCTTTCACCCCCCAGGCACGCGACCCGATCTGCCCGAAGATGCCTCCGAAGCGCTCTGGGCCACCTACTTTGCCAATATATTCAATCCGGCGCGGATCAAGCTCGATGCCATGCGTTCCGAAATGCCGAAGAAATACTGGAAGAACCTGCCCGAGACCAGCTTGATCCCGTCGATGCTCGCCGACGCGGAGGCGCGCGTGACCCGCATGCACGAGGCGGCAACTCTTGCATCGCGCCGGGGTTCCGCCGCGGTATCCACCCGCTATCGCGGTGCCATGAAGCAACCATCAGATCTACCCGAGACGCTGGAAGACGCGCGCGACGCGGCGCTCCATTGTCGCCGATGCGCCTTGTGCGAGCACGCGACGCAGACAGTATGGGGAAGGGGGCCGAGCGATGCTTCCCTGATGGTCGTAGGGGAGCAGCCGGGAGATCGCGAGGATTTGGAGGGGCGCCCTTTTGTCGGCCCTTCGGCCCGGCTGCTGAGCGAGTTGATGGCCGAAGTCGGGATCGATCCTGCGCGAACCTATTTTACCAATGCCGTCAAGCATTTCAAATTCGCTGCGCGTGGAACGGAACGAATACAGCAGACCCCTGACAGTGACGAGATCAATCAATGTCGCTGGTGGCTTGGGCTGGAACTGGCTTTTGTCCGGCCGCGTCTGGTGCTTGTGCTCGGAGCGTCGGCCGTCTTTGCGATGACGGGTGACGCAAATCCGTTGCCATCGCGCCGGGGCCGCGTCAAAATCGGACTTCACGGTGGTCCGGTGCTGATCTCGCGGTATCCCGCCCTTATGCCCATGCGGCAGGGCCCGATGGCGGACGCTCTGGCTCGTCGTGAATTGACTGCAGACCTGCGCGAGGTCGCTCGATTCAGTCTTCCTCGTTGAAACTTCCGGTCGTTGCGATCGTAATCCACGGATGGTGCAGGCGGTGCATACAGGGCAGGAATTCTTGCCAGCAAAACAGGCACAACTAACGCGCGACGCCGAACGTTTTCTGATCGGTCTTGGCTGAACGACACCTGTCTGAGCAATAGCGCACGGCGCTCCATTCGCGCGCCCATTTCCTGCGCCAAGTGAAGGGCCGTATATGGGCGCCGAAGCCCATACATGACCGGCGCGATCCGGCATGAATAGACGCATAGCGCCTTGAACGTGCAAGCCGTTCGACGACTGCACGCCCGATACCCCCTCCGGCACCTAATACAACTGCAACCGTCATGTCAGCCATCGCTGTATGGTCGGTCGTACCCTTAGAAAATGGCGGTAAGTCATCTCCAGAGCCCACAAGACCGGGGGCAGCCGGGCGAGTTCGCCGAGTGGTCGCAATGCCGGAATGGCGCGCCACATGGCGGCAAAGGCTGCCGCGCCTTCGTAGGACACCTGACCTTTTCGGGTATGGAAACGATCAAGCATCAATTGCCGGTCGAGTGGGCAGGGCTGCGACGGGTCGGTCAGATCGACAAAGCGGATGCGCCGCGCACGATCTAATCGGCGCATTAATGCGATCTCGCGCAGGCAGAGAGGACAGCCGCCATCGTACCATACGATCAAGATGTTATTGCCATCACGGTCATTCATGATCGTATCGTGTGATACTTTATGCAGTGTGACGACCTGGCATTTCGGGAAGATTGCCGGATGACGCCCTGATCCATCACCGTGACAGGGGCGTTCAATATCTTGCCATGAAACTACACCCAACGCCTGGCCGAGGCCAACCTGGTGCCCTTGGTCGGCAGCGTCGGGGATATTCGTCTGACCCGCCCGGTTCGCCGTGCGGGTTTCAAAAGCCCAGCACGGCGTCGATACCGAAGGTGAACTGGCCGGTATTGCGCAGGTCGTTGAATGGGTGCGTGCCGTTCAACGACCGGTCGAAGCGGATTTCGGGCCGGAGTTCGAACAGCTTGACGGGGTGGCCGAGCGTGGGGTGCCAGGTGGCGCCCAGTGTCAGAGCCCCATACGTGGTGGCGGGGGCGGACTGAGTGCGGGTGGGTTGGCCGAGCGTGGAGCGCATATAGGCATCGTCGGCGACGAAGGATGTGACGAGCAGCCCGGTATCGTCGCGATAAATCTCGCCGCGCGCATTGAGCGTGAGCGAGGAACTGACCTGATAGCTGAGATAGCCGACGGCGCTGTATGTGTTGGCGTGCAGTCCTTCGTCGTGCAGCAGGTTGAGTTCCGCGGTCGCGGAGAAGCGGTCGGTGAATTTGAAGGTGCCGCTGAGGTCGTTCCAGAATCGCTGCGCGGAATTGGCGCGGTTGCCCAGGGCACGCACCGAATCTTCCGGCCCGACGCGCCCCAGATAGGTGACGGACAGCCGGCCGCCGGCCAGACCGGTTGCCGCGAGACCGAAATAGCCCGCCGGAGCGTCGTTGTTGTCACCCTTGCCGAACGAGACCTGATTGCCGGTGTCGATGCCGAACAGCGCATCGAGATGGCTGGTGAGGTGCCACTGGACCATGGCGCCGACATGTTCGAACGGCGTGGAATATTCGGTCGTGTAGGACAGCGTATAGAACGGGCGCAGGGCGGGATCGAGCGATTCCACCCCCATGGGGGACGAGAGGATGCCGGCCTGGATGTCCAGCCCGTGGCGCATCAGCGGCAGGTGCACGTCGAGATGCGCCTGCGGGATGATGAACTGATAGCGGCTGGTGATGGCGCGGTCGGTTATGCCCGCGATGTTGAAGTAACGGCCGTCGGCACCGTAGAGCCCGCGCACGAAGAAACCCACCTGCATCTGCTGGACGGTGGGATCGACGGCGCGCGAGACGGTGAGCGTGAGCTGGTCGAGCTGCGCCTGGTTGGCCCGGTCGCCGAAGAACTGGCCGAAATTGACGCCGTTGGCGGGGCGCGCGGGGTTGGCGTTGATGCCGCCCTCGACCTGGCCGGCGACGGTGATGCCGTGCAGCCAGTCGGCGGCGTCGTCGGCCAGGGCAGCATCGGCCAGCGCGGCCTCGGGCAGGACGATGGCCGCCATGACGGCCATGCGGCCGAACCAGCGTGCGGCGGGAGAGCGGGAAGACGGCCGGGATGACGCGCCGCCCTGTTCTCTGGTTTCGTTTTTCATGTGTCTTCCACAAGGAGTGTCGGGAATCGCCGCGACGGGATGCGTGGTGGCGATAATGGAAGGCAGCTAGGCGCAGGTGATGGCGGCCGACAAGGGCGTGCCGGGACGCCGGCGCGACTTTGTGCGGAATTCCTATGACTTTCCTATGGGATTGGCGGGTGCCTCCTCTGTCATCCCTATGGGGTTCGGCGGGATACTTCCGGTGCGTGAAAGGGAGCATTCACATGCTGGACTGTCTTTACCTTGGCATCGGGCTCGGCGGATTTGTCGTCTGCATGGGCTACGTGGCCTTCTGTGCGCGGATCTGAACGCCATGACATTCGAACTTGTCCTTGCGGGCGGGGTGACGGTCGGTCTTCTGGCCTATGTCGCCGCCGTGCTGCTGCATCCTGAAAGGTTCTGACGCCATGTCGCTTTCCGGATGGATCACCATTGCGGCCTTCTTCCTGTGCGTCGTTGCGATGACGCGGCCGCTGGGTGGGTACCTTCAGCGCGTGCTGGAGGGACAGCCCCATTTTCTGGGACGGATCTTCGGCCCGCTGGAACGCGGGCTCTATCGGGTTGCCGGGATACGGTGGGAGGAGGAGCAGTCCTGGGTGCAGTATGCCACGGGGGTGGTGCTGTTCTCGGCCGTGTCCTTCGTCGTGGTGTACGCGTTGCTGCGCTTTCAGGTGCTGCTGCCGCTGAACCCGGCGGGGTTGGGGCCGGTGGCGCCCGACCTGGCCTACAACACGTCGATCAGTTTCGTGACGAATACCAACTGGCAGAGCTATGGCGGCGAGACGACGATGAGTCATCTCAGCCAGATGCTGGCGCTGGCGGTGCAGAATTTCGTGTCCGCCGCCGTCGGGATCGCGGTGGCGGCGGCCGTCATTCGCGGCTTCGCACGACGGGGTGCGGGCACGATCGGCAATGTCTGGACCGATCTGGTGCGGGTGACGCTGTATGTGCTGCTGCCGATCTCGGTTGTCGTGGCCCTGTTTTTCGTCTGGCAGGGGGTGCCGCAGACCCTGCATGGATCGGTGGAGGTGACGACGCTGGAAGGCGCGCGCCAGACGATCGCGCTGGGGCCGGTGGCGACACAGGAAGCCATCAAGATGCTCGGCACCAATGGTGGCGGGTTCTTCAATACCAACTCGGCCCATCCGTTTGAAAACCCCACGGCGTTGAGCAATTTCGTGCAGGTGCTGTGCATTTTCGCGCTTGGCACGGCGCTGACCAACCTGTTCGGCCGTATGGTCGGGCGCGAGCGCGAGGGGTGGGCCATCTTCTCGGCCATGGCGCTGCTGTTCCTGATCGGCGTGGGTGTGACCTACTGGGCGGAGGCGCATGCCAACCCGGCCATCGCGGCGCTGGGCGTGGACCCGGCGCTGGGCAACATGGAAGGGAAGGAAACGCGCTTCGGTATCGCCGCGTCGGCGCTGTTCGCGACGGTGACCACCGATGCGTCGTGCGGCGCGGTGAATGCGATGCACGAGAGCTTCCTGCCGTTGGGCGGCCTGGTGCCGCTGGTCAACATGATGCTGGGCGAAGTCATCATCGGCGGCGTCGGTGCGGGCCTGTACGGGGTCCTGCTGTTTGCCATCATCGCCGTGTTCATGGCCGGGCTGATGGTGGGGCGTACGCCGGAATATCTGGGCAAGAAGATCGAGGCGCGCGAAGTCAAGATGACGATGCTGGCGGTGCTGTGCCTGCCGCTGGTCATGCTGGGCTTCACCGCGATCGCGGTCGTGACGGGGCCTGGACTGTCGGCGTTGTCGGCCACCGGGCCGCATGGCTTTACCGAGGCGCTGTATGCCTACAGTTCGGCGGCGGCCAATAACGGCAGCGCCTTCGGCGGGCTGACCGCCAATCCGTTCTGGAACCTGGCGCTGGGGATCGGGATGGTGGTGGGGCGCTTCTTCATCATCATCCCCGTGCTGGCCATTGCCGGGGCGATGGCGGCGAAGAAGGTGGCGCCGGCCACGTCCGGCACGTTCCCGACCGACAACGGCCTGTTCATCGCCCTGGTCAGCGGCGTGATCGTGATCGTCGGCGGCCTGACCTTCCTGCCCGCGCTCGCGCTCGGCCCCATCGTCGAGCATCTGACGATGCTGCGCGGCACCCTGTTCTGAGAGGCGGATCCTCCATGACACGTCAATCTTCCCGTTCTTCGACGACGGGCGGCCTTCTGCGGGCGGATCTGCTTCTGCCCGCGATCGCCGAAAGTTTTCGCAAGCTCGATCCGCGCATCATGTGGCGCAACCCGGTGATGTTCGTGGTCGAGATCGTCACGATCCTGACCACGGTGCTGCTGGTGCATGACCTGGCGACCGGTCATGCGCATGCGGGCTTCGCCATCCAGATCAATCTCTGGCTGTGGTTTACGCTGCTGTTCGCGAATTTTGCCGAGGCGGTGGCCGAGGGGCGGGGCAAGGCGCAGGCCGACAGTCTGCGGCGGACCCGCACCGAGACGCTGGGCAAGCGGCTGCTGGCCGACGATGCGGGGTGCTATACCCGCACGGGCCTCTACCAGCCGATCCCCGCACCCGAACTGGCGGTGGGCGATGTAGTGCTGGTCGAGGCCGGGGACCATATTCCCAGCGACGGCGAGGTGATCGACGGCATCGCGTCGGTCGATGAATCGGCCATTACCGGGGAATCGGCGCCGGTGATCCGCGAGAGCGGCGGCGACCGGTCGGCGGTGACCGGTGGCACGCGCGTGCTGTCGGACTGGATCGTCGTCCGCATCACCGCCGCCCAGGGTTCGACCTTTCTCGATCGCATGATCGCGCTGGTCGAGGGCGCGCAGCGGCAGAAGACGCCCAACGAGATCGCGCTGACGATCCTGCTGGCGGGCATGACGCTGATCTTCATCTTCGCCGTCGCGACCATTCCCAGCTTCGTGCAGTATGCGGGCGGGCATATCGGCGTGCTGATCCTGGTCGCGCTGTTCGTGACGCTGATCCCGACCACCATCGGCGCGCTGTTGTCGGCGATCGGCATCGCGGGCATGGACCGGCTGATCCGCTTCAACGTGCTGGCCATGTCGGGCCGGGCGGTAGAGGCGGCGGGGGATGTCGATACGCTGCTGCTGGACAAGACGGGGACCATCACGATCGGCGACCGGCAGGCCGCGCGCTTCGCCCCGGTGCCGGGGGTGAGCGAGCAACAGTTGGCCGATGCGGCGCAGCTGGCCTCGCTGGCCGATGAGACGCCGGAAGGGCGCTCGATCGTCGTGCTGGCCAAGGAGCAGTTCGCGATACGCGGGCGGGAGATGCATGCGCTGGGTGCCGTCTTCGTGCCCTTTACCGCCCAGACGCGCATGAGCGGGGTCGATATCGGCTCGCGCCGCATTCGAAAAGGGGCGGTGGACAGCGTGCTGGCCGCGGTGGGCGCGGAGGCCGCCGGGGCGGCGGAAGTACGGGCGATTGCCGACGATATCGCCCGCCAGGGCGGCACGCCGCTGGCGGTGGCCGATGACGGGCGCCTGCTGGGCGTGGTGCATCTGAAGGACGTGGTGAAGGGCGGCATCCGCGAGCGCTTCGCCGAGCTGCGCCGCATGGGCATTCGGACCGTCATGATCACCGGCGACAATCCGCTGACGGCGGCGGCGATCGCGGCGGAAAGCGGCGTGGACGATTTTCTGGCCCAGGCGACCCCGGAGGCGAAGCTGGACCTGATCCGCCGGGAACAGGCCCAGGGCAAGCTGGTCGCCATGTGCGGCGACGGGACCAACGATGCGCCCGCCCTGGCGCAGGCCGATGTGGGCGTGGCCATGAATACCGGCACGGTCGCGGCGCGCGAAGCGGGCAACATGGTCGATCTGGACAGCGATCCGACCAAGCTGATCGAGATCGTGGGCATCGGCAAGCAGCTGCTGATGACGCGCGGCGCGCTGACGACGTTTTCGATCGCCAATGACGTGGCCAAGTATTTCGCGATCATTCCCGCGATGTTCGTCGGCTTCTATCCGCAGTTGGGGACGCTGAACGTCATGCATCTGGCCACGCCGGAGAGTGCCGTGCTGTCGGCCGTGATCTTCAATGCGCTGATCATCATCGTGCTGATCCCGCTGGCGTTGAAGGGCGTGCGTTATCGCCCGGTGGGGGCGGCGGTGCTGCTGCGGCGCAACCTGCTGATCTATGGGGTGGGCGGGCTGCTGGTTCCGTTCGCCGGTATCAAACTGATCGACATGCTCGTGACGAGCATCGGCCTGGCCTGAGGAGGTCCATCATGACGATCGTGCGCACCATACGGCCCGCGCTGGTGGTTTTTCTGTTCCTGTCGGTTGTGACGGGCATATTGTATCCGCTGGCGATGGCGGGGGTGGCCGGATATGTGCTGCCGCGCCAGGCAGGGGGCAGTCTGGTGATGAAGGGGGACAGGCTGGTGGGGTCCACGCTGATCGGCCAGGATTTTGCCGATGCGCGCTATTTCCACGGCCGGCCCTCGGTGACCGTGGGGCCGGACCCGGCCGATCCGTCGAAGACGGTGGCGCAGCCCTATAATGCGGCGGCTTCGATGGCGTCCAATGCCGGGCCGACATCGCGGGCGCTGGTGGAGCGGGTGGCGGCGGCGGTTTCGCGGCTGAAAGCCGACAATCCGGAAGCGGTGCTGGCGGGATTGCCGGTGCCGATGGATCTGGTGACGAGTTCGGGCAGCGGGCTCGATCCCGATATCTCGCCGCAGGGCGCGCTGTTTCAGGTCGCGCGGGTGGCGCGGGTGCGGCACCTGGGCGAGGAGACGGTGCGCGCGCTGGTGGACCGCATGGTCGAACGCCCGCTGATGGGCTGGCTGGGCGAGCCGCGCGTGAACGTGCTGGAACTGAACCTGGCCCTCGATACGTTGCATTGAGCTGAACGATGGACACGCGCCCCGATCGCCCCGACCCTGATGCTTTGCTGCGCCGTACGGAAAAGGAGGACGCGGCGCGTGCCAGGGGGCGGCTGAAGATCTTTCTCGGCGCGGCGCCGGGTGTTGGCAAAACGTTCGAGATGCTGACGACGGGCCACCAGTTGCTGCGCGACGGGGTGGACCTGGTCGCCGGGGTGGTGGAGACGCATGGGCGGGCGGAGACGGCCGCGCTGCTGGACGGCCTGGAGGTGGTACCGGGCCGGGCGATCGCCTATCGTGGGCGGACGGTGTGGGAGATGGACCTGGATGCGATCCTGGCCCGTCATCCGCGCGTGGTGCTGGTGGACGAACTGGCGCATACCAACGCCCCCGGCTCGCGGCACCCGAAACGCTGGATGGATGTCGAGGAACTGCTGGCCGCCGGGATCGACGTGCTGACGACGGTCAACATCCAGCATCTGGAAAGCCTGAACGACGTGGTGGCCGCCATTACCCGCGTGCGGGTGCGCGAGACGGTGCCGGACAGCGTGATCGACGGCGCCGACGAGGTGGAACTGGTCGATCTGACGCCCAACGACCTGTTGCAGCGCATGCGCGACGGCAAGATCTATGCCGAGCAGACGGCCCGGCGGGCGATGCTGCATTATTTCTCGCCCGGCAACCTGACGGCCCTGCGCGAACTGGCGCTGCGCCAGACCGCGCAGCAGGTGGATGCGCAACTGGTCGACCACATGAAGGCCAATGCCATTTCCGGCCCCTGGGCGGCGGGGGAGCGGATATTGGTCTGCCTGACGTTGCAGGACCATGATGCCAGCCTGCTGCGCTATGCCCGGCGGCTGGCCGACCGGCTGCATGCGCCCTGGATCGTGCTGCATGTCGAGACCAGCCGCGACCTGACGCCGGACGCGCGGACGCGCATGGCCACGCAGATGCATCTGGCGCAGTCGCTGGGCGCGGAGACCGTGACCATCCCTGGCCAGGATGTGGCCCTGGACGCGCTGGCCTATGCCCGCGCGCAGAACGTGACGCAGATCGTGGCGGCGCACCCCGCCGGCAGGGGCTGGGGCGGGCGGCTGCGCCAGTGGTTCGGCCAGGCGACGACCGAGCGGCTGATCCAGTGGGCGGACGGGTTTCCGGTGCATGTGGTGCCGCGATCGGAAGCCGGCGAGCCAGATCTGGCCGGGGCGCCCCCGGCGCGGGCGCGGCGTGTCGGCCCCTATCTGGCCAGCACGCTGATCGTGGCCTGCGCGCTGGCGGTGGCGCTGCTGCTGCGGCAGGGGTTTGCGGTCAGCAATGTGTCGCTGGCGTTTCTGACCGCGATCCTGGGTGCGGCGGTGGCCTACGGGCTGGGGCCGTCGCTGTGGGCGTCGGTCCTGGGGATGCTGTGTTTCAATTTCTTCTTTCTGCCGCCGCTCTATACTTTGACGATCGCGGCGCCGGACAATGTGGTGGCGCTGTTCTTCTTCTTCGCCACGGCGGTGATTGCCAGCAATCTGGGCGCGCGGGTACGCAATCAGGCGGTGGTGGCGCGGCATCGGGCCGAGGTCACGCAATCGCTCTATCTGTTCAGCCGGACGCTGGCGGGGATCGGGACGCTGGACGACCTGCTGTGGGGGGCCAGCCATCAGATCGCCACCGTGCTGGACCGCAAGGTGGTGATGCTGCTGCCTGTGGACGGGCGGCTGTCGGTGCAGGCGTCGTACAATTCCGGACAGCGGATCGGCGAGGAGGATCTGGCGGCGGCGACCTGGGCGTGGAAGCATGACAAGGTGGCCGGCCGGGGCTCGGACAACCTGCCGGGCACGCGCTGGCTGTTCCTTCCGATGCGGACCGGGCGCGGGCCGGTCGCGGTGATCGGGCTGGATACGGACCGCGACGGGCCGATCCTGGATGCCGAGCAGCAGCGCCTGCTGGATGCGCTGGCCGACCAGACGGCATCGGCCGTCGAGCGGATCACGCTGGCGCGGGACCTGGACCAGGCGCGGCTGAATGCGGAAACCGACAAGCTGCGGGGAGCGCTGCTGACCTCGATCTCCCACGATCTGCGTACGCCGCTGTCGGCGATCCTGGGGGCGGCGTCGAGCCTGGACAGTTACGGCGACACGATGGGGCCGGAGGGCCGGCACGACCTTCTGGCGACCATTCGCGACGAGGCCGAACGGCTGAACCGGTTCGTCGCCAATCTGCTGGACATGACGCGGCTGGAGGCCGGAGCGCTGCGGCCCCGCCGGGAGCCGGTCGATGTGGCGGAAATCGTGGCGAGCGCGCTGGGGCGGGCGGCGCGCATCCTGGCCGATCACCGCGTTGAACTGGAGATGGAACCCGAACTGCCGATGCCGCTGCTGGATGACGTGCTGCTGGAGCAGGCCCTGTTCAATGTGCTGGACAATGCCGGAAAGCACACGGCGGCGGGCACGCGGATCGTGATCCGGGCGGCGTTGCGGCCGGAAGGGCTGGTGCTGGAGGTGCTGGACGAGGGGAGCGGGCTGGCCGTGGAGGACACCGAGCAGGTGTTCGGCAAGTTCCAGCGCTTTCTTTCCGCCGATCGCGCGCGGGCCGGGACCGGGTTGGGGCTGGCCATTGCGCGTGGGTTCGTCGAGGCCATGGGCGGCACGATCGTTGCACGAAACCGGCGCGACCGGCAGGGTGCGGTCTTTGTCATGACCTTTCCGTTGGAGGCGAGGGGAGCGGTGTGAGCGATCCGTGCGTACTGATCGTCGATGACGAGCCGGCCATCCGGCGCCTGCTGCGGACGACGCTGGGCAGCCAGTCCTGGCGGACGCTGGAGGCGGCGACCGGTGCCGCCGCGCTGCGGATGGCCGTCGAGGAGCATCCCGATATCGTGCTGCTGGATCTGGGATTGCCGGACCTGGACGGTGCCGAGGTGCTGCGGCGCATGCGCGCGGACAGGCCGGATATGCCGGTCGTCATCCTGTCGGTGCGTGACGACGAGCGCGGCAAGGTGGCCGCGCTGGAAGCGGGCGCGGACGATTACGTGACCAAGCCGTTCAGCACGGCGGAACTGATCGCCCGGCTGCGCAATGCGATGCGGCATGCGTTGCAGCAGCAGGGTACCGTGCCGGTCTTCGTCTCGGCCGATCTGCGCGTCGATCTGGTGCGGCGGCAGGTCTTTCGGGGGGAGGAGGAAATCCGGCTGTCGCCGCGCGAGTGGGATATCCTGCGGATGCTGGTGCAGTATGCCGGCCGTGTCCTGACGCATCAGACCATCATGGGCCAGCTATGGGGGGCGAGCGGCGACGTGCAGCAACTGCGCGTCTATATCCGCCAGATCAGGCAGAAGATCGAAAACGATCCCGAGCGGCCACGGCATATCGTGACCGAGACCGGGGTCGGCTATCGGCTGGTGCAGTCATAGGAGTGAGCGCGCTGGCCGGTAAGCGCGATCACAATGGCTGCGTGCCAACAGGTGATCGGTGCAGAAATTTTCGTAGCCACAATGCTCTCGGTCGTATTTGGCATGAGTATGATGACGATCTGGTTCGGCTAAGTTCGCAGCAGGAAGAAAAGGCAATGCACGGTAATGATTGGTGACAACCAAACGACCGTCTATCGAGCGAGATTCTATAAAACGGCATTTAAAACTAGATTGAAATGGAATCGCAGGTAAATCTCAAATCAGAAAGCACGATGGTCTTGAAAAGTGATAATGCGGAGGGATCGATAGACGCTTCTCTCGTAGAAAATTTCCCGTTCCAAGAAGTGCCGCCCTAATAAAAAATTTGATTATATTGTCCGTGATATTTGAAACGATAAAGGCTACGCGTAATCTCCTGGCGGGAAAATCAATCCAATGAGTTATCAAAGGCAGCCTCCGTACTGGTCTAGGCTCTGTTAGATCTTGATCCAATCTGTGGCTGCGGCGAGGTGAAGGATAGCGAGGAATGAAGCGGCGGTCTTTTCGTATCGCGTTGCGACGGCCCGCCATTCCTTTAGACGGGCCCAAAGGTTTTCCACCAGATGCTGGTTGCGATAAGCCCATTGTGGGCAGGTAACGGCGGCGTCCCGGCGCTTGGGCGAGATCGCTGACGGCCGCATAAACACCGTCCTCTCCGCCGATCGTCATCACAGAAGCCACCAACCCGCTAGAATGCGAGGTTCACGGCAGTGCTGAGGACGATCGCGTCCTTGAAGACGGTCGTTCCTCCGACATGGTTGATATACTGGAAGTCCGGCTTGATGGTGAAGCCCTCCATGATGTGGAAGCCGTAATACGCCTCGTAAATGGATTCGTGGCCCTGGACGCCGTACGGAAGGCCGTAATTGCCCCCAGGGAGCGGGAGGTTGTTGGTCGCCGCGTCTTCCTGCGACAGGGTGGCGGCGCGGCTGAATTTCGACCACAGGAATGCGATGCCGACGCTGTCCAGCGGACGGTTCCACCAGGCGCCGGTATCCATTAGCACGGCCGTAAAGCTGTGGCTGATCTGCGAGGTCTGGCCCGAGCCCCAGCCGAAATAGCCGCCCAGGATCAGGCCATTCATTTCGCCGGGGCCGTGACGGATTAGCATCTGGTCGGCCAGCGCCCAGACCGAGGTCTGTCCGCTTCGTCTGCGCGGCGGCAGGCCTGTGAGCACCCACGGGTTGCCGTGGATGTCGTCGTGGAGGTCGTTGTAGCGGGAATTGTCGTACATGATGCCGACCTTGTAATGCCCGATCAGGTGATCGGGGCCAAAGGCCGGAATCCAGCCGACTTCGAACTGTGACGACAGTTTGCCGAGATTGTCCTGCCCCCAGGCCCAGCCGGAGATGCCGCCATTATAGGCGTGGGGGGAGACGGCAAAGAGGCCGCCCATCAAGTAGAACTGTCGCGTCGGCATCACCCGTAGGGTGGTGCCGATATTGCCCGACGGCCAGCCACGGCTGCCGGCCATGAATTTGGTCGGGGATTCGCCGCCGCACAGCCATACATTCATGTAGTTGCAGACCCAGGGCGAGTTCTGGAAGAACGTGCCCGAGGGTACCCAGCCGACGGCTAGGTCGATCTTGCGGTGCAGCCAGGCTTTTTCGAAATAGGCCCAGACCAGATGCGCCACTACATTGCCACGGCTGCCGTAGATCTGCTGAACCTGGTTGCTGTTGTCGCCATACAGGCGACTGAGGTTGGTACCGTGGCCGTTGACCACCAGCAGGTGCAGCCAGAAATCGTTGGACCAGGCGCCTCCATTCAGGAGTTTCTGCCAGTCGACATCCAGCGTGGAGCCCACCTGTCCGGCGTCGCTGTAGGCGCGCCTCTTACCGCCTGCAACGTTGCCGGCGACATCTTCGTAAACGTCGAGCGCGAAATAGAGCCCCCGCTTCTGCAACCAGGGCTGTACGCCGCCCCAGTCGCCAAACATGTGCGTAGTCCCATAGGGCGGACCAAATGAGGGCGGTCCGTACGATGCCTGGAGGAAACCCGGAATTTCCTCGTAGAGCGGGACGGTCGGCTGGGTTTCGGCGAACGGGGTCGGGTTGGACACGATGGGCGCGCCGGAGGCCTGAGGGCGGTCGCCGACGATCCTTTGCAGCCAGGAGGGCGAGGCGGATTTTACGGTTGTCGTGGGGACGGTTGCCGGCCCGGTCGGTGTCGAGGGCGCCGGGGTGGTGCTGTCGCCAGTTGCCTGCGGCTCGGTTGTGTGTCGTGCGGGAGATGTGTCCTGCGCGCGTGCGGGAAGGGCGTGACAGGCCAGCCAGCCGGCAAGGCAGGCGATGCCGAACGGATAGGCCATGCGGGCATAATGCCGGAAACTGACGGCCTGTGCGGCACCGGATGTCCCGCGCTCCGGGTCAGAGACAAGACGCATATTGTTATTCCTTTGGAACGAGTCCGCTCCCGGCAGCGCAAGCCGTGCCGTGCCTGTGGATCGGATCATTCGGCGCGTTTATTCGTTGCTATTGTTCTTGAAAACATGAACCGTTTGCGGCCCTGTTTTATTTCCTTATCAACCGCTTCCGGTCCACAGAGTTCATTCCGGCCGGCGGGGTTGTTTCATGATTTTTCTTTTTTTGCTATTATTGTGAGTGGAGTTTGCCGAACCGGTCGTGCGTCAGTCCGCCGGGGGATGCCACAGGGTGATGTCGGATGTATTTTCGTACAGTTTTCCGTGCGGGAAGCTGACAAGTTCCATCTGCATACCCCATGGGGTGAGGAAATAGATCCATGTCTGCCCGCCACTGGGGCCGGTGGTGCGGCAGGTCGGGTGGCCCATAAGGCGGACGCCGTGGACGCGCAGGTAGGATAGTGCCGCCTCGAAATCATCGACATAGAAGGCGAGATGATGGCCGCCGACATCACTGTTGAGCGGCAGCGTCTGCCGCTGGCCGGGGGATGTATATTCGAAGATTTCGAAATTCGGCCCGTTCTTGCAGCGAAAGAAGCGGAGTTCGCGCATGACGGTGCCGGGAGGAACGTGGAGATGGACCGGCAGCCAGTCATCGTCAGACTGGAAAGGGCCCAAAGAATAGACATGCTGGCAGCCGATGATATCGACGAAAAAGCGGGTAGCTTCTTCGATGTCGGGCACGGTGAAGCCGATATGCTCCACACCGCGCAGTCCGGGTAATCCTGTCATGGTTGTTGACCCCCATTTTTGATTGTCGACAAGATCAGGTAGGCGTTCAGTCGATCATGGACAGTTTGTTTTCCTCGAATTCCAGGCGGGTACGGCGGATGTGCACCTGGAGCAGGCGTTCCGCATTGTAGTCGTCGCGCCTGCGGATGGCGTCCACAAGCAGGCGGTGTTCGGAATCGACGACCGGGCGGCGGTTGAAGCCAACCTTGTGCATGTAGGCGCGGCGATATTGCTGTGTCGTGTTCCAATATCGCACGATCATCGCGTTCAGCTCGGGCAGTGCGGAATATTCATAGCTGCGCAGATGAAATTCCCGGTCCAGTTGGATGAAGTTCTCGATCGACTTGGCCTGCTCCACCCGGTCGGCCAGGTTTTCCAGCACATCCATCGCGCTTTCCGGCATGAGACGGATGCTTTCGCTCAGCGCCAGAGGTTCGATACGTTCACGGATTTTGTAGATTTCCAGACATTCGACCCGGCTCATGCTGGCGACCCATGCCCCGCTATTGGCCTTCAGCCGCAGGAGGCCCTCGCTTTGCAGCGCCTTGAGTGCTTCGCGCACCGGAATGCGGCTGGCACCAAATTTCGCGGACAGATCTTCCTGCCGGACGCGCGTCCCCGGCGCCAGGGTCCCTGCCAGGATATCGTACCGAAGGGCATCGGCGATGCGCAAGGCCGTGGCGGCGAGTGGCTGATGAAGCGTGTCGTCTTCGATCATAGGCTATCCGATGGAGGGCGATCCGTGGGAGAAACGGTTTCGGCCGCTGCAGGGGCCGGTCAAAGTTGTAAAGGGTCTTCCGGCAGCATGGCTGTGAACTGCCCTGCTGTATGCAATGCCGGGGGTTCTTCAACAGGTGTAAAGGATTTCAGCAGAATGGCAATTGCTGCGCATCCGCCCAACAGCATGACTGACGCGCAGACGAAGGCCGCCCCGAACGAACCGGTCAGGCTGACGAGATAGCCGGTGAGAACCGTCGCGACGATGCCGAACCCATTATTGGCGAAATTGGCGATGCCCGTCACCGTGCCCCCAACACCACGGGGAGCGACCAGGGACGGCAGGCTCCAGATAACCGGTGCCGCGCTGGACAGTCCGCCCAGGGAAATCGAGATCCAGAAGATCGCCCAGTCGAGGCTGCTGGTGAAGATGGCGCCGATCATCGCCAGCCCCAGCACGAACCCAAGCAGCAGCATAATCTTTCTGGTCCGGGTCTCGTCATAACCTTTGCGGCACAAGGCGTCGATCAGCCAGCCGCCAACCAGCAGTTCGCCCGCCGTGGCGACGACCCAGGGCAGCATGGCATACCCCGCCGACTGCATCATGCTGACATGGAACTGCCTGACGAGATAGTTGGGCATCCATGTCAGAAAAAGCGTGAAGAAATAGCCGTAGGCGGCGAAACCGAGGATGATGCCCCAAATTTTCTTCTGCCGCAGCAGGTAGGGCAGCGACGCCCAGCCGCTGCCTGCGCTGGGCGTGCCTTCCGCCGCCGCGCCACCATCGCGGATATAGCGATATTCCTCTTGCGTCAGGTGAGGATGGGCGGAGGGATCGCGATAGGTGGTGAAGAACACCAGCGCATAGGCCAGGCTGAGGCAGGCCGTCATGACGAACGACCATCGCCAGCCCAGATGGACGGCCACCACGGCGACCAGCGGCACGCCGACGACGTTGGCGAAGCGCGCCGACGCGTCGAACAGGGCTGTTGCCGTACCGCGTTCGCTACGTGGAAACCAGTATCCGGTCGCCTTGGTACCGGCCGGGTAGGCCGGGGCTTCGGCCAGGCCCAGCAGCATGCGGGCGGCGAGGAAACCGGGGAAGCTACCGGCCAGGGCGGTCAGGCCCGAGGAGAGAGTCCACAGGATCGTGCTGGCGCGCATCGTCGCCCGCACGCCGAAGCGGTCGGCGAGCAGACCCGAGGGAATCTGCACGAAAGCGTAGATCCAGAAAAAGCCACTGAACAACCAGCCGAGTTGGATGCTCGTTAGCCCGTATTCGGCCTGCAGTTGCGGCGAGGCCACGGAGAGCGCGATCCTGTCAATATAATTGACGAACACGCCGAGCGCGAGAAGCGAGCCGATACGCCATCGTATGCCTGTTCCAGGTCTTGTCGTCATGATGACAGCTTTCATTCCGGGCCGGCCCGCTCGGAGGCGGCCGGCATGCCCTGAGGGGCGTCAAAGATAGCCGTTGGCGGTCCAGCCGCCATCCACAGCCAGGATATGGCCGGTGATGTGTGCGCTGCGCGGTTCGCAGAGGTAGAGCACCGCGTCGGCGATTTCTTCGGCCTGGCCGAGGCGGTGCTGGGGGATGCGGCGTTCCACCGCCGCGAGGTCGAGGCGGCCTGTGGCGGCCAATTCGCGGGTCAGGGCGCTGTCGACATAGCCGGGAGCGACGCAGTTGACGCGGATTCCGAAATCCGCCCATTCTAGAGCTAGGCATTTCGTCATCATGCCGATCGCGGCCTTGGTCGTGCAGTAGGACAGGCGTTGCGGTGCTGCCACGGTGGAATAGATCGAGCCGATATTGACGATGGCGCCCCCGCCTGCTGCACGCATGCGCAGTCCGGCCTCGCGGCTGCAATAGAACGGTCCGTTCAGGTTGATGCTGATGACCCGGTCCCAGTTGGCGTCGTCGAGTTCCAGCGTTGGCCCGTTGCCGCTGACGCCGGCATTGTTGACGAGAATGTCGGGCGCGTTACCTTCGGCATCGAACTGTTCGAACAGGCGCCGCACCGCGTCGGGGTCGGCGACGGAGGAAGTGTAGGACTGGGCGCGGCCGCCGGCTTGGGCAATGGCGGTGCAGGTGGCATGGGCGGCGGTTTCAGACACGTCGTTGACCAGTACCAGCGCGCCGGCCTGTGCGAGGACCCGTGCGGTTTCGCGCCCGATGCCCGAGCCGGCACCTGTGATCAAGGCCTTGCGGCCTGATAATGTCGTCATAATCGGATTCCTTCTGTCTGCGGGCCGTCTGTATGGATGGGCTGCGTGTTTGGTTATTTGATCACGACCGGATTGACCGGCGCGCCGGAGCCACCGACCACTTTCAGCGGTGCCGCGACGTACAGGAAAGTCCATTGCCCATCTGCCGCACAGTCTTCTGCCAGGGCGTCGAGGGCGATGATTTCGGTGAAGGTTACGCCTAGATTGCGCATCAGGGCGCAATGCAGGGGCAGGGTGACGCCGGTTTCGGGGTCCACCGTCACTTCGTTGGCGATCGTGTCGGTGACGAGGTTCGGGATTTCGCGCTCGTGGAACCAGCGCACGAGGTCCGGGCTGTAGGTCAGGCCGGGTTCGAGGAAGTCCTTGTAGAATTCTTCCTTCGGCGTGCAGTAGAATTTGCCGATCCAGCCGGTGCGGACCAGCAGGATGTCGTGTTTTGCGATGCTGACGCCCTGATGGCGAGCAGCGGCCTCAAGATCCTCATGCGTGAAGGTTTCGCCGCGATCGAGGCATTCCTTGCCGCGGAAGCGGGCCATGTCGATCAGCACGCCACGCCCGACCACGCCGCGTTCTGCGATCGGCAGCACGCTGGCCTTCGTCATGGCGCCGACGGTCGTGGTCGCGGGGTAGCCGTTATAGAGCCGGTCGTCGTACCATACATGGCCGAGCGCGTCGTACTGGCTCGACCCTTGCAGATACATCACCACCATGTCGTCCGCCCATTCGCCGCCACCCGACAGGGGCTCCGCCTTGCCGCACATGAAATGGGCGCGATCCATGACGTTGACACGTTGTGCCGTGGCGCGCCCCGGCCAGATGGGGTCGCCCTCCGGCGCGGCGATGCGGACGCCGAGTGTGAAGGGGCGGCCCTGCCGCACGGAGGCGACGCCGCGCAGGACTTCCTCCGCCGTCAGGAAGTTCAGTGAACCGACTTCGTCTTCCTCGCCCCAGCGTCCCCAATTCTTGGGAAGCTGGTCGAGAAGGCGCCCGAGGTCGGGCACGTAGCATTGCAGCTTGTTCTTGGACATGGTGATCTTCCCAGTCTCTTGTTTTTGTGTATGGACCGTTTGCAGAAGAGGGCGTTCAGAGCATCAGCCGCAGCGGCTGTTCGACGATTGTCCTGAACGCGTCGAGCCATTGCGCGGCCAGCGCGCCGTCGACGACGCGGTGGTCGGCGGAGAGGGTACAGGTCATGACCGAGGCGATGGCGACCTGCTCCTGCCGGATGACGGGCCGACGCCCGATCGCTCCCACGGCGAGGATCGCGGCATGGGGCGGATTAATGATGGCCGTCATCGTATCCACGCCGAACATGCCGGCATTGGACAAGGTGAAACAGCCACCCTGCATGTCTTCGGTGCGTAGCCTGCCCTCACGCGCGCGGGCAATCAGCGCCTGGCTTTCGCGGGCGATGGTGGTGAGGGACTTGGCGCCCGCATCACGGATGAGCGGTGTGACCAGCCCGTCGGGCACAGACACGGCTACAGCCACGTCGATCCGATGGTGGAACAGGATGCTGTCTTCAGCCCAGCAGACATTGACTGCCGGCAGAGCCTTCAGGGCCAGTGCCACCGCGCGGATCAGCATGTCGTTGATCGACAGGTGGCAGGCTTCAGCGGAACCGTCTGCTGCGGCGATCTCGTTGACCGTCTGGCGTAGGGCCAGCAATGCGTCCATCTCGACATCAATCGAGACGTAGAAATGCGGGACGGTTTGCTTGGCCGCCGTCAGCCTCTGGGCGATGGTCCGGCGCATAGCGGAAACGGGCACGCCGCGGATGTTTCCGTCGTCCTGTGGAGGCATCGACGTGGGGGGAGGTGTCGGCGTGGCCTGGGGGGCGGCGTTGGACACCGCTTGGGGCGTGGCACCTTCGACGTCGCGGCGCAGGATGCGGCCGGCGGGGCCGCTTCCGGTGATCTGCCGCAAATCCACCCCGCGCAGGTGGGCCAGGCGGCGTGCGACCGGGGACGCTACAATGCGGCGGTCGGCGCCGGCATGTGCGATGGTGGGCGGCGGCTCCGGATGGGTCACCGGCGGTGCAGGTGCCCGCGCCGATATCGAGGCTTGAGCCTCGGCCGGAGGTGGCTGGACGATGCCGGCCGGCGGGATGTCCGAAATTGCTTCGCCTGGGCCACCGACGATGCCGATGATCTGCTCGGCTTCCACGTCGGGCGTGCCGTCGGGGACGAGAATCCGCGCCAGGATTCCGTCAGCAGGGGCTTCGATTTCCATCGTCGCCTTGTCCGCCTCGATTTCCGCTAGTACGTCCCCGACCGAGACCGGGTCGCCCTCTGTCTTGAGCCAACGTGCCAGGGTCGCAAGGCCTGGGGCGGACGAGCCGCTGGGCATGCAAATATTGACAGCCATGGAAAATTCCTTCGCGGCGCGCTTTATCCGGCGATATAAAGGCCGCCATTAACGTGAATGACCTCGCCGTTCACGAAACTGGCATCGTCACTGCACAGGAAGGACACGACCGATGCGACCTCGCGCGGGTGGCCGAAGCGTTGCAGCGGCGTCTGGACGAGCAGGGCGTCGCCCTTCTGGCCGCGCAGGTCACGGGTCATGGCGGTGTCGATGATGCCGGGCGAGACCGCGTTGACGCGGGTTCGTGCGCCGAGTTCCAGTGCCAGGGAGCGGGTCAGGCTGAGAACCGCCCCCTTCGAGGCCGAATAATGCGCGTGGTTCTGGCTCCCCTTGTGGGCCGCTACCGAGGTCATCGTCACCACTGCGCTGCCGTCGCGTAGGGCGGGGATCGCCGCCCTGCAAAGATAGAAAACGCTATCGAGATTGATGGTGATGACCTTGCGCCATTCGGGCCCGGTCATGTGTTCCAGCGGGCTCTCGGGGTAGATGCCGGCACCAGGAACCAGGAAGTCGATGCCACCGAAATGCCGAGTGGCGACGGTGACGATGGCCGCGGCCTCGTCTTCCGCTCCGGCATCGTAGCGTGTTGCCACGACGTGGGTGCCCTGCGGGTCGAGCGTGCGGGCCATATCTTGCACGGCGGCCTCATCGAGGTCGGCCAAGACGAGATTGGCTTCACGCGCTAGGAAAAGCGCCGCGATTTCTCGCCCAATGCCGCCGGCGGCACCGGTCAGAAGCAGGGTGCGTCCCTTGAAAGATGTCATGGTTGATGGGCCTTCCGCGAAAGGAAAAGCGGGTGCGCTGCGTGGAGCGCGGTGAGAGTCATGCCAGTTCGAGCAGGCCGCCGAGGGCGGCCGCGATATCCTCGCGGCTGGCGCAGGCGGCCTGTTCGAGAACTTTCGAGATGCTGGGGGAGGCTTCGCTGCCAGTGACGCGCATTACGGGGCTGTCCAGCCAGTCGAACAGCCGCCGCTGGATTTCGTCGGCCAACCAGCCGCCATAGGAGGTGCCGCGCGCGCCCTGTTCGACCAGAAGTACCCGGTTCGTCTTGCGGACGCTGGTTTCGATCGTCTCCCAGTCCAGGCTGGCGCGGTCCAGCCAACGCAGGTCGATCACGTCGACATTGCCGCCCAGTTCATCGACGATATCGAGCACCGGCTTGACCATGGCGAGGTAGGTGATGACCGTCACCTTGTCGCCCGAGCGCCGCAAGGCCGCGCTGCCGGGGGGGATGATGCCGTCCAGGTCAGCCGGTGTCGGGAAGGATTGCTGGTATAGATCCACATGCTCGATCACCAGGACCGGATCGTCGATCGCGAGCGCGGCGTTCATCAGTCCCGCGTAATCGGTGGGGCAGGACGGGGCGACTATGCGCCAGCCGGGGGCGGTCGCGAAAATTCCTGCCGGGTCCATCGAATGCTGCGAGCCGTAGCCGGTGCCCATGGCGACCTTGGTGCGCAATACCAGCGGTACGTCAATCGAACCGCCGAACATATGACGGGCCTTGCCGACTTGGTTGAAGACCTGATCGGCCGCTACCCACATGAAGTCAGGATACATGAATTCGACGATCGGCCGGAAGCGGCCATCCATGGCGATGCCGCCTGCGAGGCCCATGAACGCGTTCTCGCTGATCGGGGTGCCGAGGACGCGGTCGGGGAAATGGCTGGCCAGGTCGCGGGTCGCGCCGTTGGTGCCACCCTTGAGGCGGTGGACGTCTTCGCCCATCACGACGATCCGCGGGTCCTGCTGCATACGGCGGTCCAGAAGATCGGCGATGATATCGACGAATTTCCTTGGCGTTCCCTCGTCTTTGCTGTCCTGGCGAATGGGAAAGTGGGAGAGTTCGTGCAGGTCGCTGCGGATGCCGACATCCCGGAAAGACGGTGCGGGCCAGAGATCGGCGCGGACGGCGCGGCGGTTGCCGTCCATGACTGTGAGGTCTGCGGCAATGTCTTCCATCACCATGCGGCAGCGCTCGCGCAGTTTGTCCAGCACATCCTGCGTGGCCAGGCTGCGGCGGATCATCTCACGACCGACCTGGGCAATCGGGTCGCGCGCGCGCCAGGCGGCTTCCTCCAGCTTATCTCGATAACCGAAGGCGCTTCCAGGGAGTTTTCCATTCTGGTGGAAATAGCGATAGACCGTCGCTTCGATGAGCGCAGGGCCTTGGCCGCCGCGGGCTACCGCAAGGGCCTGTTCCATCGCCAGCATCGTGGCGACGGGGTCCATGCCGTCCACGCGCCAGGCCGGGATGCCAAAGGACAGGCCGCGTGAGGACAGACGGGGTTCGGCCGTGACTTCGTCGACATGGGTCGAGACGGCGTAGAGATTGTTTTCGATGAAGAAGATCAGCGGCAGTTTCCAGGCCGCCGCTAGATTCATTGTCTCGAGCACCGAGCCGATATTGACGGCTCCGTCGCCGAAGCAGGTCATGGAGACATTGTCGCTTCCCGCATGGCGGTCCGCCCAGGCAGAGCCGGCGGCCAGGGGGACGCCGCCGCCGACGATAGCGTTGGTACCGGTGACGCCGGCATCGGCCCAGCGCAGATGCATTGACCCGCCGCGGCCACGGCAGAACCCGTCCTTCAGGCCCATGATTTCGGCGAGCGCGCCGTGCAGAACGGTGCGGATCGTGCCGTCGAAGACGGTGTCGGTGGTCAAGGGCTGGGATTCCGCGAGGTAGCCCAGGGCTTTGGCCAGAAACTGATGATGCCCCCGGTGGGAGCCGTTGACCTGATCGCCGGCGCGCAGCGGAAGGATGCTGCCGACGGCCCCGCCTTCCTGCCCAATGGACGAATGGGCCGGCCCATGTACCAGTCCATTGCCGGCCAGGTCGAGAACGGTTTCCTCGAACGCCCGGATAAGCGAGAGCCGGACCAGCATGGTGTCGAGGGTTTCGGGCGCGATCCTGTCCCAATCGCCTTGGGTCGACCGGATCTCAGTCCATGGTGCGCTGGGCTCCAGCAGAATGCTCTGCATCACGCCTCTCCTGAAAGGCACCGGATAGGCGATGCCTGATGAGTGATGCCCTTTTGAATACCGCCAAATTGGATACAATCAATGCATAATATCCGCATTAATTGTCACGAATAAGTCATTTAATGCACTATTGGATACATTCGTGCTCAAGTTCGGAACTGGCGCAACGAGATTGCGGCTTCCTGGGTGCAGACGTAGTGAATCCGGAGCCTGTCCGGAGGGGTGCATCGGGGCGTATTTGGCCGGCCGGAGATTGAGGACGCCTGCGAAGCGAAGATGCGCAACCGCGCTCTCCGTCGCGAGCTCCAGCGCGCGACCGCGCATCCGCTTGCCCTTGCCACCCGGTAGATCTGGTACCGCCATACCCTCACGCTATTTTTCGCGGCGTCCCTCGCCATCTTCGCTGCCACTTTTGTCCTGGCGCGTGCGTTGATCCTCCGGCCGCTCTGAAGCCCATAGCCTTGAGGCGGTGTCCGCGTTGCGCACCGCCTGGTCCGCCGAGCGCCGGCGGCGCGTCCGGTGACCATTGCTGCCCGTGCGCTTCACGCGGGGACTCTATCTCTGCGCCAGCCGCCGGGCCTTACGTAATCGCCTTCTGACGCCGTGGAACGCGCGTACACCCACGTCATCGTGAGTGTTTTTCGTCGGTCGTTGAATAGAAAGGGTGAACGGCTAATGGTAGGGTGTTAATCCTTATCTCGAAGGGAGGGCGGTTTCGTGCCAATCCATCATACTCCGCCCAGCCGTCGCCGGGGGCGCCCGGCGAAGGGAACGCCTGCGGCGCGCGACGCCATGCTTGGCGCGGCCCTGCACGGGTTTTCGCGGAAGGGCTATGGCGGGACGGGACTGCGGGAGATCGCCGAGGAGGCGGGGGTCGACCCTGCGCTGATTTCCCATCAGTTCGGTTCGAAATTCGCTCTGTGGAAAGCGGTGGTGGACGAGATCGCGCTGCGATTGGCCGCGGCGCGTCGTTCGATCGAGGAACTGCATGTGGCCTCGGGTTCGACCGAGGAGCGGGTGCGCGAAGGGTTGACGCGCTTCGTCACCGCGAATTGCGACATTCCCGAACTGTCGAAATTCCTCTCCGACGAACTGAGCCAGCCGGGAGAACGCCAGGAATATATCCTGCGCGAAATCTGGGCGCCGTATCAGGATGCGATGCTGCCCCTGTTGCAGGAGGCTCGCGCGGATGGCCTGCTGCGCCATGACGGGTCGCCCGAACTGACCCTGATGATGGTGATGGGTGCGGTCATGTTGCCATTGCTGATGATGCGCCGGCGCGGGCTTTCAAAGCGGGACGAGGCCGAACTGTCCCGGCGTCTGGTCTCGGACGTTCTGCCGATGGTGCTCGCGGCCTGACGGCGGGCTGCGCCGCCAGGCCGGACAATATCAGGACGCTGCGTTGATCTGCTTCGTCCACAGTGGAAGGTTGTAATAATTGGTGACGCGCGCGATCTTGCCGTCGCGGACCTCAAAGAACGCTCCGACCGGCAGAGCGTAGGTCTGCCCCTTGGCGGGCGGCAGGCCCTGTTCGGTTTTCAGATACGCGCCATGCACGACGAATTCCGCCGCGGCGCGTGCCCCGTCGGGCGTCGTCATGATCACGAGATCTTTCGATTCCTCGCGGTAGAAGCCTTCCATGCGCTTCAGAAAGGCCGCGAACTGTGGCCGTCCGATCTCTTGGCCGCCCTGGTTGATGTCATGGACGACATCCTCGGCCAGCAGGTCGAGAACCGCAGCGACATCCTCGCGGTTGAAGGCATCGTAATAGGCGCGGATCAGCGCCTGGGTCTGTTCGGCGGACATGTCTTGCCTTTCCTCAGTGATCGAAAGCGATACGGCGGGCAACGGGGACATTGTGCGGCCAGTCGCGGCAATTACGGACGGCCCCGTTTTCGCGCACCACGTCCAGTGTTGCCGGGTCGAGCGTGGCGAACACCCATCCGCCATGGTCCAGCTTGCCCTCTGCCATGATGCCGTCGGAAGGGAAGCCGCGATCGACGGGACCATAGATTCCGGCACAGCCGTGATTTTCGTCCAGCGTCGCCAGCCAGGGCGCATCGCCCACCGTTGGCGAGACCGCCACGAAGCACTGGTTTTCCAGTGCGCGCGCCTGCGCCGAGATACGCACGCGATTGAAACCGTGCATGGAGTCGGTGCAGGTCGGCACCAGGATCAGCCACGCCTCGGCCTCGATCTGGGCGCGGGCAAGCATTGGGAATTCGGAATCATAGCAGATCGAGGTACCGATCAGGCCCCACGGCGTTTCGAAGACTCCCGGCGGATCGCCAGCGCGCACGCCCCAGGATTCGTTCTCGAATCGGGTCATGACATGCTTGTCCTGGAACGCGACCTGTCCATCCGGCGCGATCAGGGGGGCGCGATTGCGCACGCCCGTTTTCTCGGGCCGGGGCAGGGTGCCCGGCATCAGCCACACTTTATGGCGCTTCGCCGTTTCGCGCATGATCTTCAGCACGGCATCGCTGTGGCGGCAGACAGCCTCCAGTTCCGCCGCCGGGTCGGGACGTTCGGTCAGCGCGGCGGCGACTTCCATGCAGGAATATTCCGGCATCAGCAGCAGGTCCGCGTGCGGCGCGGCTTCCGCCACCAGGACATCCAGATGGCGGGCATAGTCCTCGATCGTGTGGTTGCGGGCGACTTCCCACGCCAGCACCCCCAGTCGGAGTGGTTTGTTCATACAGCATGCTCCTGCGTTGCGAGGCTTGCGGGGATCGGCGCGCCGCGAAGGGATTTAATGAAGAAATCGAGCTTGTGAGATGTCTCGCCGCTCTGACCGGGCTCTTTCCAGTCCAGCGCGCACGTTACGCCGGGCAATGGCTGGAAGCCCCGTTTGGCCCAGAAGCCATGCAGCGTCGTGGCACCCGGCGGGCGCGCCGGATGATCGTCCGCGCGGCGCACCGAACAGAAGGTTGCGAAATTCGAAGCGCTGCTGGCCAGGGCATGACGCTCGCGCTCTTCGAAGAAGCGCACGCCCAGACCCTGACCACGATAGGCATCGAGTAGGACGGACTCGCCGAAATAGAAGAAATCATCCGCGCTCAGTCCGCGTGCCTCGAACGGCGCGCGAATGGCGTCCAGTTCATCGCGCATGGGCAGGCAGGTCGACGCGCCGACTACGCTCTCGCCATCGCGCGCGACGATCACGGCCGCGCCTTCGCTGCGGACATAGAACTGGAGGTATTTTTCCTCATAGGCCACGTCACCGTCATACAGATACGGCCACTCGCGGAAAACCGCGATACGCAGGCGGGCCAGATCCGGAAGGACCGGAAGGATGTGGTCACCCGTCAAAGTTTCGATCGTCACGCTCATGCGGACTGTTTCTCCTGTTCAATGCGTGCCGGTCAGGACATCGCGAAGGGTGCGCCCCAGCGTCGCCGGGCTGGCTGAAACCTGCACGCCGGCTGAGCGCAGGGCTTCGATCTTGGCGGCCGCCGTATCGTCACCGCCGGAAATGACCGCGCCCGCATGCCCCATGCGACGCCCGGGCGGAGCGGTCAGCCCGGCGATGAAGCCCACCACCGGTTTGGTGGCGCGGACATCCTTCAGGTAGCGCGCCGCCGCGATCTCGGACTGGCCGCCGATCTCGCCGATCATGATGATGGATTCCGTCTGCGGATCGGCGAGAAACATCTCCAGGACATCGACGAAGTCCAGGCCCTTGACCGGATCTCCGCCGATCCCCACGCTGGTGCTCTGCCCCATGCCCAGTGCCGATGTCTGGGCCACGGCCTCATAGGTGAGGGTGCCCGAACGGGAGACGATCCCCACGCTGCCGGGACGATGGATCGCACCGGGCATGATGCCGATCTTGCAGGCGCCTGGCGTGATGACGCCCGGGCAGTTCGGCCCTACCAGGGTGCTGGTGCCTCGCGCCAGCGCATCGCGTACCCGCACCATGTCCAGCACGGGAATGCCCTCGGTGATGCAGACGATCAGCGGAATGCCGGCATCGATGGCTTCCATGATCGCATCGGCGGCGCCGGCGGGCGGCACGTAGATTACCGTCGCATCGACTGGTGTGGCAGCGACGGCCTGCTTCACCGTGTCGAAGACCGGAAGGCAGAGATGGACGCTGCCGCCCTTGCCCGGTGTCACGCCGCCGATCACGCGTGTGCCATACGCGATTGCCTGCTGGGTATGGAATGTCGCCTGTGCGCCGGTGAAACCCTGTGTCAGAACCCGTGTCGCGTGATTGACGAGAATGGCCATCAGCCCTGCCTCTTTCCGCGCACCGCCGCCACGATCTTGCGGGCCGCGTCATCAAGATCGTCGGCAGCGATGACATTCAGTCCGGATTCTTCGAGAATTTTTCGGCCATCATCGACATTCGTTCCCGCAAGCCGGACGACCAGAGGCTTGTTCAGCGCAATGTCGCGGCACGCGGCCACGACGGCCTCGGCAATGATGTCACATTTCATGATCCCGCCGAAGATGTTCACAAGAACCCCTTCCACGCGCGGGTCGGCCAGCAGGATCCGAAAGGCCGCTGTCACACGTTCGCGCGAGGCGCCGCCGCCGACATCTAGGAAGTTGGCGGGCGCTTCGCCATGATCGCGGATGATGTCCATGGTCGCCATGGCCAGTCCGGCACCGTTGACCATGCAGCCGATCGTGCCGTCCAGCCCGATATAGGACAGGCCGAAACGCGCGGCTTCCTGCTCTCTCGGATCTTCCTCGTTTTCCTCGCGCAGTTCTTCCAGTTCCGGGTGACGGAACAGGGCATTGTCATCGAAGCTCATCTTGGCATCGAGCGCTATCAGGTCGCCGCCCGTCGTGATCACCAGTGGATTGATTTCGATCAGGGAGGCATCGAGTTGGACGAAGGCATCGAACGCCGAGCACATGAATGCGGCGAATTTGCCGATCTGTCGGTTTTTCAGGCCCAGAGCCACCGCGAGGTCGCGGGCCTGATACGCGCCCAGTCCCTGTGCGGGATGGATGTCCAGGCTCAGGACGCGATCCGGCGTGCGGGCCGCGACCTCCTCGATCTCCATCCCGCCGTCCTGCGAGGCAACGATGGCGACGCGCTGGCGCGTGCGGTCGATCAGGATCGAGAAATAGAGTTCGCGCGCGATGGCACAGCAGGCTTCGACATACAGCTTACGCACCAGGCGCCCTTCGGGACCGGTCTGGCGGGTGACGAGAACGCGGTCGAGCATATCGCAGGCGGCGCTTTCGGCCTCGGTGGCTGACGTCACGACGCTTACGCCGCCGCAGGCCGGATGCCCGACGAAACGACCGGCACCGCGTCCACCGGCATGGATCTGCGCTTTGACGACGACCCTGCCTTCGGGCAGCGCGGATGCGATGTCTCCGGCTTCGGACGCCGAGTGTGCGACATTGCCTGGCGGCACGGGCACACCGAATGATTTCAGCAGCCTTTTGGCCTGGTATTCATGAATATTCATGTGCGCGGGCAGCTTCCTGGCTGGGCTATGGCGAGGAGATCGGGGCGAGAATGGCGCTGGCGGCCATGCATGCGTCCTCGGGCGCGATCTTCACGACCAGGCCGCGCTCCCCAGCATTGACGTAGATATGCGTCTTTTCGGACGCGGCTGCGTCGATCACCACCGCAACCGGGGTTTTCTGGCCGAACGGGCTGATGCCGCCGACCTGAAAGCCGGTCAGTGCCTCGGCTTCCTCCGCCGCGATCATGCGGGCATTGCGGCCGCCGAACAGCGCGGCAACCTGCTTGAGGTTGACCTTGCAGGCGGCGGGAACGACCAGGCACACCGGTTTTTCACGGTCGATACGCACCATCAGCGTCTTGAAGACGAGCGATGGGTCTTCACCCATGGCGGACGCCGCCTGCATGCCGATCAGCGCACCGGCAGGGTTGTAATCGTAACGATGCACGCTGAAGCGTACGCCCTGCTTCGCAAGGAAGGTCGTAGCCGCTGTCTCACTCTGCTGCATGCGGGCACTCCTTCAGCGCATTAATTCACAAGCTGATGAATATAAGCCTGCCGATCGAGCGTCAAGGGATATGGCAGGTCGTCGCTTGGGAGCGCGATTGGTCGATTCTCCAGATCTGGCCGGCCAGCAGTTTGGTCTGGCCCGCTGCCGGTTTCGTGGACAGCAGGTTAAGCGAACATAGCGCAATGCGAAGGGCGAACGGGTTTAGTCTGGGAGCGTGCTCGCATCGAGGCCGGCGATGTAGCCGAAGGTCATGGCGGGGCCCAGATTGATCCCGCCAGAAGGATAGAAGCCCGCCATCACGCTGGCCTGATCGGACCCGGCCGCCCATAGGCCGGGAATGGGTTTGCCTTCCGTATTCAGGACCCGTGCCCGGGCGTCGGCGCGGATACCGGCGAACGTACCGAAACTGCCCGGAACGATGCGTAGCGCGAGATAGGGGCCATTATCGATCGGTGCCAGACATGGATTGGGCGTGTGGGTGGGGTCCCCACCTGAGCGGTTGAAAGGGGTAGAGCCTCGGCCGAATGCCGGGTCCTTGCCCTGCCGCGCGTGCAGGTTGTATTCGCGCACCGTATCGTCCAGTCCTTCAGGGGAAATGCCGCATTTGGCAGCAAGGTCGTGAAGGGTCGCGGCTTCGACGATGTAGCCGGAGCGGACGAACGGACGCAACGGAAAGGGGGCGGGTCGTGAAAAGCCCAGACCCCACCGACGCTGGAACGATCGTGTGCAGATCAGCCATGAAACGGGTGCCTCGCCGGGGGCGAGGGCCCGGAACAGGCTGGTGATGTAATCGTAATAGCCGTCGGCCTCGTTGACGAAGCGCTGGCCGTTTGCACGCACAGCGATGATGCCGGGTTTGGCGCGTTCGATGATATGCGGATAATGGCCTGTGGTGCCGTCGCGAAAGGGCACCAGGGAAACGGGACACCACGCGGCAGGCGATGCGACAGCGGTATCGATGTCCGCGCCGACGGATTCTGCGAGCGACAGGCCATCGCCGGACGTTCCTGGGGCCGCAACGGTCCAATGCTCTTGGCCGGTCGGCGTGTGCGGGAACAGGGCCTTGCGACGGGCGACGTCGTGGGGAAAGCCGCCTGTGGCGAGGATGACGCCAGCGCGCGCATGGATCGTCAGATCGCCCCCCTTCGTCCTCAGATGCGCGCCGACGACCCGGCCTTGTTCCACGATCAGGGTCCGCGCCGCGCTGGAGGGCAACAGGCGTACGCCGGCCTTCGCGGCTGACAGCATCAGGCGGGCGATCAGTGCGCTGCCGTTGACCAGATGCGTCCCGCGGCCGTAGCGGACGAGGTCGAACAGGTGCCGACCGATCCGCGACAGGACGTGCAGGCCAGCCCTGGGCGAGCGGGTCGCGTTGAGAAAGGCGCGCAGGTCGGGACCGGCCTGGATACCCATGCCGGCAAGCGTCGTCTCGCGCATCGGTCGGCGCAACAGCGGCCAGAGCGTGCCGAGTTTGCGTCCGTCGAACGGTGCCGCGACCACGGAGCGCGAGCCGGTGCCGGCGCCAGGGGTGTGGCCGTGAATGTCGCAGATCCAGGTGCCGGACTGAAATGTGACATCGGTTTCGTCGTCCAGGAAATCGACCATCTTCGGGCCGGCCTCCAGCAGGGCGCGGACACGATTTTCGTCGAAACGCTCGCCCAGTTCGTGACGCAGGTAGGTCTCCGGGCCATCCAGCCCTTCCATATTGCCATCGCGCTGGGCGTAGCGTGTGCAGGGCACCCACATCCAGCCGCCGGACCAGGCGGTCGAGCCACCCAGAACCGGCTCCTTCTCGGCGACGACGACCCTCAGGCCGCGATGGGCGGCGGTAACCGCCGCGCAAAGACCGGCGGCTCCGGACCCGATGACCAGCAGGTCGCACTGTTCGACCCGCGCGTGTGCTGCGGACATGATCATGATCCCTCGCAGGGGGTGTTAGAAGGCAAAGTGATTGTGGTGCCGGATCGTGCGGAATCCGTCACGGCGAGGGTGGCGCGCAGTGTCAGCAGCCCTTCGCGGGCATCGACGACCGGACGTTGGGTGCCGCGCGCCACAGCACAGAGATTGCGCAGTTGGGCGACATAGGGACTTTCCTTGCGGTAGCCCGTTGTTTCGCGCGTCAGCGGTTCGTACCAATCCTGTCGTTTCTGATAATGCCAGAGATCGATAGAGGGCAGGGCGAGGGAGCCTTCGCTGCCGGCGATGACGGACGTAGTGACAGGTGCGGCGGGGGAGGGATAGGAGTCGATCTCGCCCGATTGCAGGTCCCAACTCCATGGTGCGACGGTGCAGTCGCTTAGTGCGATCGTCACCAGTCCGCCACCGACCAGGCGCAGCAGGACGGATGCCGTGTCCTCGACCGCGAAACCTCGTGTTGCGTTGCTGGACATGGCATGGACGGAGACGATTTCGCCATAGAGATGGCGCACCAGGTCGATTTCGTGGATCAGGTTGATCAGGATCGGGCCGCCACCCGCTTCGCGTCGCCACGCCGCCGAGAAATAATCGTCGGGTTTGTGGAACATTGCCAGCACGGCGACGGAGACGATCCGCCCCAGTCTGCCTTGTCCGATCAGGTCATGGGCCGTGCGGATGATCGGGTTGTGGCGGCGATGGTGGCCGACCAGAACGGGAATGGTCGTAGCTTCGGACGCATCGACGATCGCCTGGGCGTCCTCAAGCGTGCTGGCGATCGGTTTTTCGACCAGCGTGACGATGCCCGATTCGATCAGGTCGCGGGCGAGTGGCCGATGGGTATGGTTGGGGGTGGCGAGGATGGCGGCGTCGGGCCGGCCGGCCACCAGGGCATCGGCCAGGGTGGGAAACCATGCGACGCCGATGGAATCGGCCCAGGCGTGTCCTTCCGGTGTGGGATCGACCACGCCTGACAGGGTGCAGAACGTACAGGCCCGCATTTCCCGTGCATGCAGACGACCGATGGCACCGGCACCGACCAGCAACACGTTGCTGACAGGGGCCGACGTCATGTCGGCCTGCCCGTGCGCAGAAGGGCGGAGGTCGCATCGAAAGCCATGCTGGCCCAGTGTGACGCGCCCTGCTGAATATGCGCGGCCTGATTGGGAATTTCGACACTGACGGGAAGATCGGGCGGGAGCGACGCGAGGATTGCCGGCAGATCGATCCCGCCGTCGCCGGGCAGCAGACGGGCCTGCCGGGCCGTATGGATCAGTCCCTCGCGCGTGGCGGGAATGTCGGCCGGCGCGTCGCAGATCTGGACATAGGCCAGTCGGTCGCGCGGGATGTTGCGCAGATCGTTGGTGGTCGTGCCCGAGCGGGCGACGTGCAGCGTATCGACGATGATGGTGCCGTTGTCTGCTGCTGCCGTCGTGACGACGGACAGGGCCGTGCGGGCGTCGCGGACGGCTGTCCAGGGCATGAATTCAAGGGCCGGCGAGATGCCGCGCGGGGCGGCCAATGTGCAGAGATCGGCGAAGGACGAGGCCAGACGCGACAGATCCGCGTCGTCGCCTGCGACCAGAATATGGGGGACCGACAGTTCGGCACATAGATCGAGGAAAGGTTCGATGTCGGCAGCGCGAAAATTGCCCGAAATCCGCACGATTTCCATGTCGGTGACCCGAATGGCCTCCTGTCGCGCCAGGTCGCGGATTTGCCGGCGGAACGACGGATCTGTCAGCAGAGGGGGCAGCGTTTCGCCCGGTACAGCGGGAAGGGCCCGCAGGCCGACACCCGCATATCCGATCCGGCGCGCCAGAGGGATCATCTCGACAGGATTCATGGGCGCGGTCGTGAGCCATGCCAGGGAAATCGGACGCGTCATGCCGTTGTCCTTTTTTTGTTCTTATCTGGTCAAATAATGATTTTACTAAAGGGACAATTCCGAGTTCGCCATGAGAGGGGCGGCTGTCGCCGTTTGCTCCGTGATGGCCGTGCCGCCGGCGACATGGTTGGCGATGCGCCATGCCATGACCAGGGCTGGGCCAAGCGTGGTTCCCGGGCCGGGATAGGTGCCCCGGAACAGGGATGTCAGATCGTTGCCGCAGGCATAGAGACCCGCGATCGGCTGGCCGCTTTCGTCGGTCACGCGTCCGTCGATATCGCCGGTCAGGCCGGCGCTGGTCGCGAGGTCGGCGGGCAGGACGGCCATCGCGAAATAGGGGCCGGCTCCTACGGGGCGGAGGCACGGATTGGGCGTGCAGCGCGCATCGCCGTTGAAGCGGTTCATGGCTGAGGAACCGCGCCCGAAATCTGTATCCACGCCGTTTTGCGCCAGGGTGTTGTACCGCGCGACGGTTTCGCGCAGCGTGGCGGCATCGACGCCGATGGCGCGGGCCAGTTCGTCGATCGTCCGGCCGCGGAACAGATATCTGGCGCGGATCAGGTGCCCGATGCGGCGCATTCCCGGCCAGACCATGCCCAGACCGTATTCGCGCAGAAAGGCGCGATCGCAGATCAACCAGGCGGGCATGCAGGCGGTCCGGCGGTTGTCGGCAATCATGCCCATGCAGAAATCGTGATAGGAATTGGACTCGTTTACAAAACGGCGGCCCGCACCGTCGACGGCCAGCAGGCCGGGCTTGGCACGGTCCAGAATGATATGCGGCCAGGTCAGGTCCGTACCGTCCTTCAGGCGCCGGCTGGAACAGGGCATCCATAGCGCCGGGCTGTCGCCGCCGTTGTCGAGGCCGGCACCTGCGCGTAGTCCTGCCTCCACCCCATCGCCGGAATTGGTCGCAGGGGCGAGAGATTTCATATTCCGCAGTGGAAACAGCCGATTGCGCAGGGTGGCATTGGTCGCGATACCGCCTGTTGCCAGGACCACGCCCTTGCGGGCGAGAATGGTCCGGTCTCCCTCCATTGTATGGAACGTCGCGCCCGTCACGCGGCCGTCGGTGACCAGCAGATCGGTCAGCGACCATTCGAACAGGATCGGCACCCCGTGCTTGCGCAGGCTGAGCAGCAGCCGCGCCACGAGGGCATTGCCCATGACCAGGCGCGTGCCGCGCGCATGGGCCCTGCGATCGGACGCCAGGCGCAGGAAGAGCGACAGCGTCTGCCGGAGATGGGAGAATGACGAAAAAGGCTTCAGCAAGACATCCAACTCGTTGCGCCCGACCATCATCCCGCCGGGAGCGAGAAATTCTCGGCGGGGCGGACGGACCCGGGCGAAATCCGTCCCGAGTTCCCGCCCGTCGAACGGCAGGGGGGCCAGGGCGCGGCCGCCATGGGCGGAGCCCGGCCCGTCGAGATAGTCGGGATGGGCGGCAGCGGCGGCGAGTTTGACGTCGGTATAATCGTGCAGTTCGGCAATGGCGGCCGGGGCGGCTTGCAGGAAGCCTTCCCGAAGGGCTTCGCCACCCCGGTCGCCCACCACGGACCGGAGGAAGCGACGGGCATCGTCGGTGCGGTCGCAGGGGCCTACGGTTTCGGACAGGGCCGTTCCGGGAGCCCAGATCGTGCCGCCGGAGGTGGATGTGATGCCGCCGACCTGATCGGTCTTCTCGCACAGAAGAACATCGAGGCCGCGCCGCCGGGCAAACAACGCGGTGCTCATGCCGCCGGCTCCCCCACCGATCACAAGCAGATCGGTTGTCATGATATCGGACGCGTCCGAAGTGGACCGGGCGGATTGGGGTGACCTGGGCATGCTTCGACCTCTTGTCGTCACGTCTGTGATGGGAAGGGAGGAAGGGAGTTCAGAAGGAAATGTTCTGCGGCGTGCGGGAGATATCTTTGGGTACGATCTGCATGTCTCCCAATTCGCGAGCGGTCTCGACCAGGATGGCACCGAGTTCGATCGCCCGCGCTTCGGAAATGCGCAGTGTCGGGCCGGCGATGCTCAACGTGCCGATGGCCTCGCCGGTGGATCGCGAGCGGATGACACAGGCGATTGCCGTCATCCACGGGGCGAATGTCGCGATGGTGACGCTGAAGCCGCGTTTGCGGGTCTGCCGCAGGAGGGTCAGCAATTGCTTGCCGTCGCGTGCGACGTTGGGTCCATACCCATCGGCCGGATTACCGTAGCCCTGTTCATCCGCCAGCTTGACCGCGATCCCGTCGGGCATGGCAGCCAGCCACGCAATGCCGGTCGCCGTAGAGGAGAGATGGGCCACCTGCCCCATTTCCGGGTCGTATTTCAGCCCGCTGCGGCTGCCTTGCGCCCTGGCGATCCATGTCAGTTTCTGCCCGTCGGGTACGGCAAGCCGGACCAGTTCGCCGCTTTCGGCAGCCAGACGGTCAAGCAGCGGTTGGGCCAGATCGGTGATGCCGCAGGATGCCAGAAACGTGAAGGCGATGGACACGGGCTTCATCGTCAGCCTGTAGCGCCCGCCTGCGCCACCCTCCTGATGCACATAACCCAGGGCCTGCAGGTCCGCTGTCAGGCGGTGGGTGGCGCTGAGCGGGATACCGAGGTCGGAACTGATCGAAGAGATCGGCAACCCTGCGGCATGGCGCGAGAGCAACTCGATGATTGCAAGGGTCCGTTCCATGACCCCGGACGGGGTGGCTTTTGCGTCGCTGCTGGCGGCCGGGCTGGTGGAAGGGGCGGTGCGGCGCAAATCGGGTTTGAGGCTCATCGGTTTCTTCGCGGTAGGAGGATGACGACTTGATAGGTATTGATAGTGGAAAATGTTTCCGATATCAATTTCTATCTCTGCATCGTGTTTCCACTTTGGCGATCGGCGCCGGAGGCTCGGCAACGGGGCAGGAACAAGAACCTCAAAAAGAGGCGTGGTTATGAAATATCTTTTCTGTAAAGAAAAATATTCTGTCGATGTCGGGCATCTGCGGCATGGAACGCCGCTCCGGCGATAGAGGCTCCGGGTCCCACGCTGGACCCGATTCCAGGATTTGCTCGGTCTGACAGAAATGGTTCCTGCCGATGTCGTTCTCTCTTTTTCAACGGGCGGTACTGTTCGGTGCCGCTCTTTCCTGTTTCGGCGTTCCCGCCGCTGCTGTAGGGGCCGGAACGGAACAGGCTGCTGATCCTGTGCGGCGGCCAGCCGGCACGCATGCGGTGGCAGGCGGGCGTGGCCCACATCGTCAATCGTCCTTGCGCGCGCAGGCGGGGCGGAGTGACGATAGCATCCAGCCGATGCAGGTGGCTGCCGTGACGGATCGTGTCACGGAACGGCTTTTGCGCGACGTCCGGGGAGCCGTCCAGGACAGCACAGCCGTGTCGCCGCAGGAGCAGGCGAAAACCGGTGTTGGCGCATCGGCGCTGGGATCGTCCTGGACCGAGGTACGGGTGGTCCCCGCGAACGACCGTCTGCTCGGGTCGATCGGTGGCTGGCGTCAGCGCCTGTCCAGGGCGGGTTTCGATTTCACACTCAGTTACATGGCCGAAGGCGTGGCAAACGTAGCCGGCGGACGCAGGACCGGCTTCGACTATTCCCATCAGGTGGTCATGGGAACCGATTTCGATTTGAACAAATTGTTCGGCATGCAGGGATGGTCGTTCCACATGCTGGGCGTCCAGCGCGCCGGTCGCAGCGTGGCGACCGATTATCTTGGCCAGACAGGGTTGATCCAGCCGCAACAGGATTACGGCGTAGGGGGCAATGTCCTGTACAAGCTGGTCTATATGTATTTGGAGAAGACGCTGTTCGATAAGAAATTGACGATCGATTTCGGCCGCATGCCGGCCAATCTGAAATACGGCACGTCTTATTTCGGATGCTATGCGCTGAACAGCGTGATCTGTGCCCATCCGACGGGTCTGTCCGTGGGATCGAAATGGCGGTCCTGGCCGTTTTCGCAATGGGGAATGACGGCGCGCCTCAATCCCGGTCACGGCCTGTATGCCCAGGCCGGGTTCTTCGAAGCGTCGGCCACCGAAGGTGGGCGGGCCGGTTTCAATTTCTCTTTCAAGCCGCTGGGTTATGTCGTGCCGGTCGAACTTGGCTGGGAACCGGCGCTTGGGCATGACAGATTGACCGGGCATTACAAGATCGGCGGTTATATCGATACCTCCAACCATCCCGACCCGTTCACGGCTTTTGATGGCAGTCCGATCCTGATCTCGCACAAGGCGGCACGGATCGAGCGGCAGCGGGGGGCGTGGTATGTCGGAGCCGACCAGATGGTCGTGCGGTTCGGGGCGGCAAAGGACCAGGGGCTGATTCTGTTCGGGATGGCTGGCTGGGATCAGGGGGCATCATTGCCTGGGCAGAGCCAATATACGCTGGGCATCATCTCGCAGGGGATGTTTCCCAGTCGGGTGACGGATGCGATCTCGCTGTTCTGGTCATGGCAGAACGTGAACAGGAAGATCACCCGTTATCAGGAGATGCAGCAGGATCTGGGCTACACAACCCTGCGGGGCGGCCTGAAATTACCCCAATCGAACTTCCAGGTTCTGGAACTGACCTATACCGCCTTCATCACGCGCGGGCTCAAGCTGTTACCGGATCTTCAATATATCGTGCATCCGGATGCCAACCGTACCTACCCGAACGCATTGGAGGCGGGTTTCCGGCTGCTGGCTCAGTTCTGAGCCTCCGGCCGGGAAGCTGTCAGGCCGTGCGGGCCTGTCCGCGCAGGGCGCGGCTGACCGCCATGGCGGCATCGACCACCGCCGGTACCACGAATTTACGCAGATCGCGCATCGGAGTGCGCGTGGCCTGCGTGCTGACATTCAGGGCGGCGACGACCCGTCCATCCGGTCCGCACACAGGGGCCGCCACCGAGCGGAGGCCGGTTTCGAGTTCCTGGTCCTGGATGCAGTATCCGTCATGCCGGATCTGCGAGAACAGATGGGCCAGGGCCGCCGGGTCGGTGATGGTGCGGGAGGTGCGGGCGTCGAGCGTGGCCGGCATGTGACGCGGGCGCTCATCGTCGGGGAGGGCGGCCAGGAGGACGCGCCCCATGGACGTACACCATGCGGGGAGCCGGGCACCGATGCTGAGATCGACGGCCAGGATGCGACGGGTTTCCGTGCGGGCGATATAGAGGATGTCCATTCCGTCCAGGATTGCCAGCGATGCGCTTTCACCCAGTGTCTGGCTGAGGCCGTTGAGAATCGGCTGGGCCAGCCGGGGTAGCGGCAGATCCTTCATGCCGGCCGACAGGTCGAGGACGCGGGGGGTGACCTGAAACAGTCGCCCGGATTGGGTCAGGTACCCGGTGGCGACCAGCGTGAGCAGGGCACGGCGCGCCGCGGCGCGCGGCAGGTCGACCCGTTGCGCCACGGCGGCCAGCGTGATGCCGTCGCGTTCCTGCGCGCAGACGCGCAGGACGTCCAGCCCCCGCGCGAGGGCGGTCACGAAATCGCGGTTTTCAGCCGGCTCGCCGGTGCGGTCGTCCACTGTGGCCATCGCCACTTTTTGCCCGAGAAGGATTGAACGGGCAAGGGAGCCGAAAGTCTCAGCCGGTCTGTCGCTCCTGTCGGAAGGCGCGGATCGTGACGCCTTCCCGGGCGCGGAACCAGCGCGAGAAATAGGCCGGATCGCTGAAGCCCAGCCGTGCTGCGATCTGGGCGGCGCTGAGGCCGGAAAACAGCAGCAGACGTCGGGCTTCCGCCGCGATCCGGCTCTGGATGATGTCCTTGGGGGTCTGCTGGCTCACGCGGATGCAGGCCCGGCGCAAGGTACGTTCCGTGGTGTTCAGAGTAGCAAGATAGGTTTCGAGCGTGGCATGCGCGGTGAAATCCCGTTCGATCAGGGTGCGGAATGCCAGGACCAGCGCGGCGTCGCGCCGGGTTGGAGGTGGGGTATCGGCGGCGTGTAGCAGGCGGCAGACGGTCGCCAGGATGATCTGCGCGGTTGCGTTGCGCACCGTGTCCGACAGCGCGTCTTCGATTTTCGGCTGAAGCTGGGACAGAGCGACGATGCGGTCGAATTCCGCGATGTCGGTCGCGACGGGGCGCGGCCTGGCCTGAAGAGGCGCGATGGTTCGGGTGCGGTCCGCGAGAGCGACAAGATGGCCGAGCCCGACCGTGATCACATGCCCGTGCGTGCGGGGATGGTAGGCCAGCGAATGGGGTGCACCGGCGGGAACCCAGATGAAGCCGGGGGCCAGGAAATCCTGGCTGACCCCATCGAGTTCGATCAGTCCACCACCGGACGCCAGCACGAAAATCTGCGCCAGCGCAGCGTGGCTGTGGCGGCGTACGCGCCAGTTCGCGGGGCGCGAGCGGCGCTCCAGCGGTTCGATGTCCAGGAAATACCGCAGACCGGCATGGTCGATCCCGTCGTGGATCAGGAAAGGGTCGCGATCTACCCTGGTTTTATCGGCTGTTTCTCCATCCGGTCCGGTCATGGGTCGCATTGTCGTGAATTGTCCGAAAACTGCAAGTCGGGAAGGCTTTGTGCATCGACTATGACGGCGCCGCACCCCATTGTGCGTTCATTGGGCCTGACCGCACAGGTGGGGCCGGGAGCGGAAAGGAAATAAAAAGATGGATATGCTCCAATATTCTCCGCAAAATCTCTCCGAGCCACCGTCGCTCTATCCAGGATATGTCAGCACCGTTCCGCGCTCGCCGCGTCAGAAACTGGTCAGCATTCCGCAGACATTGACTGAAGTGACCGGTCCGATCGATTTCGGGGATCGGCTGCTGCGCGCGCCGGTTCATGACATGACCCGCCAGGGCAAGGGGGACCCGATCGGCGAGCGGATCATCGTATCTGGTCGTATTCTCGACGATCGGGGGCGCCCGGTTCCGCATACCGTCGTCGAAGTGTGGCAGTGTAATGCCGCTGGCCGCTATATCCACAAGAAGGATCAGCACGACGCGCCGCTGGACCCGAACTTCACCGGGCAGGGGCGAGTCGTGACCGATGCGGAAGGGCGTTACCGGTTTGTGACCATCAAGCCCGGCGCGTATCCCTGGCGTAACCATCATAACGCGTGGCGCCCGGCGCATATTCATTTCTCGCTGTTCGGCGCAGGGTTTGCAACGCGGTTGATCACGCAGATGTATTTCCCCGGCGATCCGTTGATCGACATCGATCCGATCGCGGGGGCGGTGCCGGCCGATGCGCGACGACGCATGGTTTCCCGTTTCGATATTGATACGACGGAAAATGAATGGGCACTCGGCTATGTCTTCGACGTTGTGCTGAGAGGCCGGGATGCGACGCCGATGGAGAACTCGCTATGAACGACATGACTGCACCGGCCCGTCTGGGACTGACGCCATGGCAGACGGTCGGGCCATTCTTTCATTACGCCCTGCCGTGGGACGGGGGAGAAATTCTGGCGCGTGAGGGCGTGCAGGGCGAGCGGATCGTGGTGCGCGGCCGCGTACTGGATGCGGACGGCGCACCGATCCCCGACGCACTGGTGGAGATCTGGCAGGCGAACGCCGCCGGCCGCTACGATCATCCCGAGGATTGTCAGGCGGATCGCCCGATCGACCCGGCGTTCACCGGTTTCGGTCGCTGCCCGACGGACGATGACGGCATGTTCGCGTTCCACACCGTGCGGCCGGGGCAGGTGCCAGGGCCGGGCAACAGCATGCAGGCGCCGCATATCGCACTCGGCCTGTTCGGGCGTGGCTTGCTGCGTCGGCTGGTGACGCGGATCTATTTTCCGGAATCGGAGGGCAATGCCGTCGATCCGATCTTGGGTCTGGTCGAGCCCGATCGGGTCGGGACGCTGATGGCAACCCGTGAGGGCGAGCAGGACGGCATGCCGGTCTATCGGTTCGATATCCATATTCAGGGTGCAAACGAGACCGTGTTCTTCGATGTCTGACACGATGCCCGCTTCGTTCGAGGCCGGAGGCGACAGACTTCTGGACGGCATGTTCGCGACCCCCGCGACCCTTGCGGCCCTGGGCGATCGCGGGCGGCTGGACGCCATGCTGCGGTTCGAGGTCGCGCTGGCTGAGGCCCAGGCCGAGCTTGGCCTGGTGCCGGCGGATGCCGCCAGGATCATTGCCGGCTGTGCCGACCCTGACGCCTTCGCCATTCCGGACCTTGCGGCGGCGGCCGCGCGGGCGGGCAATATCGCCATTCCGTTCGTGTCCGCCCTGACGGCCCTCGTGGCGCAACGCGACGAGGCGGCGGCCCGCTATGTCCATTGGGGCGCGACCAGCCAGGATGTGATCGATACGGCGACGGTACTGCAATTGCGCGCGGCCGTTCATGCTTGCCGGGTCGATCTGCTGCGATTGGAAACGGGGCTGGCCACGATCGTGGAGGCGCACGCGGCGACGGTGCTGCCCGGCCGGACATGGTTGCAGCATGCCGTGCCCACCACTCTGGGGTTGAAGGCCGCCGGCTGGCTGACCGCCCTGTCTGCCGCACGACGCGAGGTGGATGCTGCCGTCGCGCGGGCCGCGTGCCTGCAATTCGGCGGTGCGGCCGGCACGCTGGCGTCGCTGGGTGGCCGGGGGTTGGAGATCGCACGCGGCATGGCTACGCGCCTTGAACTGCGGCTGCCCGTGCTGCCCTGGCATACGCTTCGCGGCGAACTGGCGGGGTGTGGCGGCGCATTGGGCGTCCTGTGCGGCGTGCTGGGCAAGCTGTCCCGCGACCTGTCCCTGATGATGCAGACCGAAATCGCCGAATTGCTGCCGCCCGGCGGCAAGGGGCAGGGTGGGTCCTCGACCATGCCGCACAAGCGCAACCCGGTCGGCTGCGCGATCGCCCTGTCCGTGGCAACCCAGGCGCCTGGTCTGGTTGCGACCCTGATGGCCGCCATGGTGCAGGAGCATGAACGCGGATTGGGCGGCTGGCATGCCGAATGGCAGACCTTGCCCGCCCTGCTGCGCCTGACGGCGGCCTCGGCGGCGCAGATGGCCGCGACGGTCGACGGGATGGAGATCCACCCGTCAGCTATGCAGGCCGATCTCGGCCGCACCCACGGCCTCATGATGGCCGAGGCCGTCAGCATGGAACTGGCGCGCAGCATCGGCAAGGAAGCGGCGCATCATGTGCTGGAAGAGGCCAGCCGCACGGCACTGGCGCACGGAATGGGGTTGGAACAGGTGCTGAAGCAGGACGACCGGGTAACCGGCGCCCTGTCGGCCGAGGCGATCGCACGACTGATGGACCCGTCGCATTATCTTGGAAACGCAAAAGAATTCTGCACCCGCGCCTTGCAGGCGTGGCGCGGAGGAGAGTGATCGATGTTCGTCACACTGCCCGATCTGAACGTGCATGTCCGCCTGGATGGGCCGCCGGGGGCGCCCGCGCTGCTGTTGCTGCATTCGCTCGGCACGTCATCGGACATCTGGGATGGCATGACGGAGGCCCTGTCCCGCCATTTCCGGGTGATTCGTCCGGATATGCGCGGGCACGGGCTGACCGGCGTGACGCCAGGGCCTTACACGATCGAGGGACTGGCTGCGGATGCCCTGGCGGTTCTCGATGTTCTGGGTGTCGGGACCGCGCATGTTGCCGGCGTTTCGATCGGCGGCCTGATCGCCCAGGCCATGACGCTGCACGCTCCGGATCGCCTGCTATCCGTGGCCCTGATCGACACCGCACCGGTCTTTCCGACCGAGGCCTCGTGGCGCGAGCGGGCGACGACGGTGCGGGCGTCGGGACTGGCCGGGATGGCCGATGCGGTCATGGCGCGCTGGATCACGCCGGCCGGATTGGAAACCCCCGCGGCACGGGGCCTGCGCCAGATCTTTCTGCGAACCGACCCCGAAGGATATGCTGCGGCGTGCGAAGCCCTGGCGGTGTGTGACCTGAGCGCGCGTCTTCACGCCATCACGCTGCCCGCGCTGGTCGTGGTGGGGGAGGACGACCCGTCCACACCTGTCGCCACCGCGCGGACGCTGGCGGAGGCATTGCCATCTGCCCGTCTGGTGGTTCTGTCGCATGCATCGCATATCCCCACCGTCGAGCGTCCCGATGCCGTCGCCCAGGTGCTGGTGGATTTCCTCGTGCCGACGGGTGACGACGAAATGGCGCCTGATTTGTATGCGGTGGGGATGGGTGTGAGGCGCGCGGTACTGGGCACCGCCCATGTCGAACGCTCTACCACCCGGATCACCGCTTTCGACAGATATTTCCAGACATTCATCACGCGCACCGCCTGGGGGCAGGTGTGGTCCCGCCCGCAGTTCGACCGCAGGACCCGCTCGATCGTCACCCTGGCCCTGCTCGCGGGCCTGGGGTGCGAAGAGGAGTTTGCGCTTCACGTAAGGGCCTCACGCAATACCGGCTGCTCGGATGAGGATATTGCCGAGCTTCTGCTGCATGTCGCCGTCTATGCCGGGATACCGAAAGCCAATGGTGCGATACGATGCGCCAAGGAAATCCTGGCCGAGATGGCAGCGGAGAAAAACGGATAGCCTTTTCCAGTATGCGGATTGCGGTGTCCTGTAGCCGGGCCTTCCTGAACGGAAAGCCCGGCGGTGCGCGGTCTTCTACTGAAGGGGAGAGAAGGAGGTGGGCAGTATGATCGTGGCCCGCATGTCGGGCAGCAACCAGTCCGGTCCACCTTTCGGCGGCCACGCGCCAGCACGGACGGACTCCGCTCTCTGGGTATTACGGGCGTCCAGGCTTTCATAAGGCCAGAGATGCGTGATGCGGGGTTCGCCATCCAGCGCATACAATGCGGCTGTCAGCGGTGAAAAGGCGATACGGCCGGGAATGGCGGCTTGCCATTTAGCGAGGGTCGGTTGCAGGCCGCCCGGTTTCAGTCTGTAGCTGCGCAGTTCATAGATCGGACCATAGGAGCCGGCCAGGATTTCGGGCATGAAGGGGAATGAGGCGAAAGTCTCGGTTTCCATCCGGACCAGCCATTCGCCGCAGCCGAACGGCGAGGGTGCATCAAGCATTGCCTGGCGGGCAGTCAGCAGCGCCTCCGCATCTGCGTGACTGCGCAATATGATCACCTGATTGAGGGCGCCGATCTCGGTCGTCCAGCACCCAAGAAAAGTGGCCGTCTGCGCACGATCCGTCAGCGCCTGTTCCAGCGCGGGCAAGGCCCTGCCGGTGGTCGCCGTCTGCAAGGTCAGCGTGATCAGTTCAAAGAGTTTCATGACGAGTTTCCTTCGTGGTGGATGGTGTATCCGTATGGTCGGCAAGGGCGGCGATCCGCCGGGCAGCCAGCCAGCCGAACGTCATGGCCGGGCCGAGCGTGATGCCGCCCGAGGGATAGGCACCGCGCATGATGCCGGCCATGTCATTGCCGACGGCATACAGGCCGGGAACGGGCCGGCCGTCGGTATCCAGTATCTCGGCTGAAGGCCCGGTTTTCAGACCGGCGAAGGTGCCGAGGCTGCCGGGTACAATCCGCACGGCGTAAAAGGGCGCACGCCCGATGGGCGCCACGCATGGATTGGGCCGGTGCATGGCGTCACCCAGCGCGCGTTGATAGGGGGTGCTGCCACGGTGAAAAAGGGTATCGCAACCACGCGCGGCATCGTCGTTGTAGCGCTTGACAGTCTCGACCAGGCCCGTTGCGTCGATACCGCAGGCACATGCCAGCGCGTCCAATGTCCGGCCGCGCTTCAGATAGCCGTTTCGGAGCCAGCCACCGCGCGGAAAGGGAAAGGGTTTGACCGCCCCCAACCCGTAGCGGGCGATGAAAGGGTGGTCGCAGACCAGCCAGGCCTCGCACGGTGCGCCTGGACCTGTGACCGCGAATAGCGCGCGCATGACATCGTGATAGGGCAACGCTTCATTGACGAAACGCCGTCCATCGTGCGCGACGGCGATCACGCCTGGCTTGGCCCGTTCGAGCAGATGGGGAAATGGGCGCATGTGGCCGTCGCGGCCTGGGACGCGCGAGACCGGCGCCCAGGCCGCCGGTTCGGCCAGCGACGTATCGACGATCCCTCCCATGGTTTCGCCCAATGTCAGGCCGTCTCCCGTGCAGGTCGGCGCGGCCGCGGAGCAATGGGCGGTGCCGGCGCGAACGTGCGCGAACAGTGCGCCCTGGCGCTGTGGATCGTGCGGAAACCCCCCTGTGGCCAGAATGACGGCATGGCGGGCCGTGATCGCGATAGCGCCGGACGCACCCTGAACCATGCCGCCGGCAATCCGCGACCCGTCACGGACAAGCGTCCGCAGCGGGGACGAGCACATGAAACGCACCCCGCGCTTTCGGCATTCTGCCGCCAGCGCGGCGACCAGGGCATGGCCGTTGCGATACTGCGTGGAGCGGCCATGAAGAACGATATCCAGGCCAAACTGCAGAAGACGCCTGAGGCTATAGACCAGTGCTGGGAGCGACCGGGTGGCCGCGAGAAAGGCATTCAGATCGCGCCCAGGTGAAAGATCCAGGCCCAGAAGAGTCATCTCGGGAATCGGATCGGCGATCTGGTGGCGGAATGGGCCGAGTTGCCGGCCATCGAACGGACTGGCCACGACGGAGCGCCATCCGGCGGCGGCCCAAGGGGATTCGCCATGGAAATCGGGCGACTGGCTGCCAGGCTCGAAACACACGCCAGTCTCCTGTTCCAGGAAATCGAGCATGGCCGGGGCCTGGTCCAGATACCGCTCCAGGCGATCTGATACGCCGGGAGCGTGATAGAGCGTACCCAGCACGTCTCGCAGATATGCGTGCCATTCCTCCGATGTGCCGCCATGGCCTGCGCGTCGACTTTGTGGATTGCCGGGAATCCACAGCCATCCACCCGATCGTGCCGAAGTGCCGCCGATCCGAGCGGCTTTCTCCGCCACGATGACCGACAAGCCGGCATGGGCCGCTGTCAGTGCGGCCATCAGACCGGCTGCACCCGATCCCGCGACCAGAACGTCGCAATGCGCCGTTTCGGCGGCGGGGCGCGTGTCGTCTGGATGCAACTCTGACACCGCATGCATGCTGGATCATCCATCTGCCTCTTCGCCCGGTCTTCAGGATGCACCTGATCGTCGTGACGCTATTAATGGAAACATTTTCCGATTAATGATTCAAGTGTGGAAAACGAATCCATTTTTTAGGATGCGGCCCACCGGTCACTAAGGAAGGCGAAAGGCAATGGTCTGGAACATCGACGGCACAACCAACATTTATCCTATCATTGGCGATCCGATCGTTCAGGTGAAATCACCTGCGGGCATGACGGAGGCATTTCAGGCACGCGGCGCGAATGCGATCTGCATTCCGGCTCATGTCGTCCCTGACGATTTCGCCGGCTTTACGGGGGCGTTGCTGTCCATGCGGAATGTAGGGGGATTCATCGCCACTATTCCGCATAAATTCGCGACAGCGGAGATTTGCCGGAGCCTGAGCCGGCGCAGCCGTATTCTCGGTGCTGCCAACGTGGCACAGCGCGCGCAGGGTGGCGGATGGCATGGTGACATGCTTGACGGTGAGGCCTTCCTGCAGGCGCAGCGCAACGCCGGGGCCGAACCCGCAGGGGCCTCCGCGCTGCTGATCGGTGCAGGCGGTGCCGGAAGCGCCATCGCCTGCGCGTTGCTGGAAGCCGGCATTGCCGATCTGGGTATCTGCGACTCCGATGAGGGGCGCGTGATGCGGTTGATCGATCGTCTCACCCAAGGGGGATTGGCGGCACGGGCCCGTGTCCATCGCGCATCGGCGGACCCGGAAGGATGCGCGATGATCTGCAATGCCAGTCCCGCCGGCATGCGGCCCGACGACCCGTATCCGGTGCGGGTGGATGGATTACGTGCAGACATGGTGGTCGGTGATGTCGTCACCCAACCTGCCCTGACCCCCCTGATTGCCGCGGCCAGACAGAAGGGATGCAGCACCGCGACAGGAACGCAGATGTATGAGGTTGTTCAGCGGCTTATGCTGGAATTTTTCCTGTCCCATGAAGGGTCGCACAGGATCACATGATCGGGAGATGGCGTATCTGCTCTTGCTCGCAGGTTCGGTTAGGACTGAATAATGTTCATATAACGCCCAAAAGTTCGTATAGCGCACAATGGGCAAGAGCCACGCGGAAGAGGGCACGGGAACGATGATCAACAAGGAAGTCCGCGATATCGCGGACGCTCTGTCCGGCATCGGTGACGGGGCGGTGGTGATGGTGGGGGGCTTCGGCTCCGTCGGTCAGCCGGATGCGTTGATCGAGGGGCTGATCGAACAGGGCGCGCGCGACCTGACCATCATCGCCAACAATGCCGGGGCGGGCCGGGTGGGCCTAGCCAGGCTGATGGAGGCTGGGCGGGTCAGAAAGATCATATGTTCCTTCCCGCGTTCCGCCGGATCGGTCGTGTTCGAAGAGCTGTTTCGTGCAGGCAAGCTGGAACTCGAAATCGTTCCCCAAGGCACGCTGGCCGAGCGCATCCGGGCCGCTGGAGCCGGTATCCCGGGCTTTTACACGGCCACGACGGTGGGAACCCTGCTGGCGCAGGGCAAGGAAACCCGGACGTTCGATGGCCGGACTTATGTGCTGGAACATGCGCTGCATGCCGACGTGGCGCTGGTGGAAGCCTGGCGGACGGACCGGATGGGCAACTGCACCTACCGCGAGAGCGGACGCAACTTCAATGCCGTGATGGCGATGGCCGCGCGTATGACCGTGGTCCAGAGCTGCGGCATGGTCGCCGTCGGCGCCCTCGACCCCGAAATGATTGTGACGCCGGGGATCTTTGTCGATCGGATCGTCGTCGTGCCCGAGGCCGCAAAGGTCGCGGCCGGCGCGGAAGGAGGCGCATGACCATGAGCATCTGCAAACCGCTGTCCCGCAGGGACCTGGCCGCGCGCATCGCCCGTGACATTCCCGAGGGTTGGTACGTCAATCTGGGCATCGGCATCCCAACGTTGATCGCCGATGCGATCCCGGCGGGGCGGGAGGTCATTCTGCATAGCGAGAATGGAATCCTGGGGTTCGGTCCGGCTCCGGCGCCGGAGGCGGTCGACCCCTGGCTGATCAACGCGGGCAAGCAGCATGTGACGCTGAATGCCGGCGGTAGCTTCTTTCACCACGCCGACAGTTTCGCGATGATCCGAGGCGGCCATCTCGATCTCTGCGTGTTGGGGGCGTTCGAGGTCGCCGCCAACGGTGATCTCGCCAACTGGGCGACCTCAGCCGAAGACAGCGCGCCAGCCGTCGGCGGGGCGATGGATCTGGCGGTGGGCACCCCCCGCGTGTGGGTGGCAACCGAACATACGACACGTGAGGGCGCACCGAAGCTGGTGGAACGCTGTACCTATCCGCTGACGGCTCCGGGGGTCGTCACGCGCATCTACACCAATCTCGCCGTTATCGACGTGCGGCATGGCCGTTTCGTCGTAACGGAGATGATCCCGGGCCTGAGCCGCGAGGCCCTTCAGGCCCAAACCGGGGTCGAATTGCAGTTCGAGGTGCCGGAATATGCGTGACGCCTATATCTGCGATTTCACACGTAGCCCCATCGGGCGCTATGCCGGCGCGCTGCGTGACGTCCGGGCCGACGATCTGGCGGCCCATCCCCTGCGTGTGCTGCGCGAGCGGAACGCATCGGTCGATTGGGACGCGCTCGACGATTGCATCATAGGGTGCGCCAACCAGGCCGGCGAGGACAACCGGAACGTCGCGCGCATGGCCGTCCTGCTGGCGGGTTTCCCGGTCGGCACGCCGGGTACCACCATCAACCGGCTCTGCGGTTCGGGCCTCGATGCGGTGGGCCAGGCGGCCCGTGCGATCCGCAGCGGCGAGGCCGACCTGATGCTGGCCGGTGGGGTCGAGAGCATGTCGCGCGCGCCCTTCGTCATGGGCAAGGCGACAGAGGCCTTTTCCCGCGATGCCGCGATCTATGACACCACCATCGGCTGGCGCTTCGTCAACCCCGCCCTGCGCGAGGCATGGGGCTGCGATTCCATGCCGGAGACGGGCGAAAACGTGGCGGCACGCTACGCGATCTCTCGCGCGGATCAGGATGTTTTCGCCCTGGCTTCGCAGCAGAAGGCCGAGCGCGCCCGGCAGGCGGGTTATTTCGCACGCGAGATCACGCCGCTGACCATTCGGACACGCCGCGCCGAGGTCACGGTGCATGAGGACGAACATCCGCGCCCTGAGACCACCGCCGAAGGGCTGGCCAAGCTGAAAACACCGTTCCGTAGGGAAGGGGGCACCGTCACCGCCGGCAATGCCTCCGGCGTGAATGATGGCGCAGCCGGCCTGCTGCTGGCCAGCGCGGAAGGTGCGAAGCGGCACGGCCTGACGCCGCGGGCACGGGTCGTGGCCATGGCGACGGCGGGAGTCGAACCGGCGGTCATGGGTATCGGTCCGGTCCCGGCCGTCCGTCGCCTATTGGAAAAAACCGGTCTTTCACTCGACGAGATCGACCTGTTCGAACTGAACGAGGCCTTTGCCAGCCAGTCGCTGGCCGTGCTGCGCGCGCTGGGGCTGCCCGACGATTGCGAGCGGGTCAATCCGCATGGCGGTGCGATCGCGCTGGGGCATCCGCTTGGCATGTCGGGCGCACGGTTGGCGCTGACGGCCGTCAACGGGCTGGAACAGTGCGGTGGCCGCCGGGCGCTCGTGACCATGTGCATCGGGGTCGGGCAGGGTATCGCGGCCATCATCGAGCGGCTATAGGCTGCTTTCCCGGGGTACCACACCGGTTTTTACGCAGGACTTTCACTCCAACAACAAGAAACGTGAAGAGCGTGGCTCACATGGCCGGCATCTTCAATGGAGTCCGCAATGTCTGGTTCCGTTTCCTATGAAGCGCGCCCCGGCGCGCCTCTACCGCATCACGATGTACGCGATGCCCCGCTGCTGAACGCCTCCGAGCAGCTCGCTCCTGCCGGTTGGACAGTGATGCGTGCAATCATCATCATGCTGTGTTTCGGCGTGAACATGGTCGATGGCGTCGATGTGCTGATGATTTCCTACGTCGCACCGACATTGTCCAAAAGTCTCGGCCTCAGTGCCGAGCAGCTTGGCATCGTGTTCAGCGCGGGCCTGGCGGGCATGGCCTTGGGCGGACTGCTGATCGCGCCGCTCTCGGACAAGACAGGGCGACGGCCGCTGATCATTTTCTCGGTCGCGCTGATGTCGGTGTGCATGATCGCCAGCGGCTACGCGACGTCATTGGTCGAACTCGCGGTCCTGCGTCTGGGGGTCGGGGCGGGCATCGGCGCTGCCCTGGCCGGGATCGCAACGCTGGCTGCCGAATATGCGCCGCCCAAACATCACGATTTCGCCGTAGCCATGTTGCAGGGTGGTTATCCCATTGCCGCGACCATCACCGGCTTCATCGTAGCGCCGCTGATCCATACGTGGAGTTGGAATATTCTTCTGATCGGTGCGGGTCTTTTCTCGGCCTCCGCCCTTTTGCCGTTAATCTTCTTTCTTCCGGAATCCATGGCATTTCTTGCCCAGCGTCAGCCACGTAATGCCCTGCAACGTATCCGGGCCATCGAGCGCCGTCTTCAGTTGCCGGAAACGGAAACGTTGCCCGAACCGGCTCCTCTGGATCGGACGAATGCCGGTGTAGGCGGCCTGTTCCGCGAGGGGCGCTTGGTCAGGACGCTCCTGCTCTGGACGTCGATCGTCTGCGGCTTCATGACGCTGTATTTCATCATCAGCTGGATTCCGAAACTCGCCGTCGAAGCTGGTCTGGACATTTCGGACAGCATCTATGCCGGTGCGCTCTATAATATCGGTGCGTTTTTCGGCTGTGCGACGATCGGCATCGTAGCGATGCGTCTGACGCTGCATCGCACGATCATGCTCTATCTTCTGATCGCTGCCGTGGCGTTGAGCATCTTCGGATCGATCACGATGTCGGTGATGCAGGTACTGGCAGTCGCTTTCGTCATAGGCATCTTTCTGCAAGGCGGCTTCAACGGCCATTATCCTCTTGCCGCCGGCCTGTATCCGGTCAAGGTCCGGGCGACCGGTATGGGCTGGGCCATGGGTGTCGGCCGGGTTGGCGCCGTGATCGGCCCATTCCTCGGCGGAAGCCTGCTGCAACACCATGTGCGTCTTTCGATCATTTTTCAGATATACGCCATCCCGCTGCTGATCTGCATAGGCTGTGTCTATGCGATGTCGGTTCTGCAGCGTTCGGCTGGCAGGGGGGTATGATGAGCTGGCTCTGTGGTCTTGTCGGCGATGGGATCGCCAAATCGCGCAGCCCCGCGATGCATGAGCGCGAAGCGCGCAATCTCGGCATTCCGCTTGTCTATCGGCTGGCCGACACGGCGGAATGGCAGGGGGGGGGCGGTGCGCTTGCGGACATTCTGGAGTGGATGGAGCGTTTCGGTTTCAACGGCACGAATGTGACCCACCCTTACAAGCAGGCGGTCATCCCGTTGCTCGACACGCTCTCCGACGCCGCGCGCGCGATCGGTGCTGTAAACACCGTGGTCTTCAGGGACGGCAAGCGCATCGGACACAATACCGACTGGTCGGGATACGCGGCGAATTTCCGGCGGACCCTGCCCGACGCATCGTTGCAGCGCGTCGGACAGGTCGGCGCGGGAGGTGCTGCCGCAGCCGTCGCATATGCGCTGCTGTCGATGGGGGCGGCGCGTCTCGACCTCTTCGATGTCGCGACGGAGCGTGCGGCGGCCTTGGGGGACAGGCTGGGTAACCTCTTTCCAGAGGCGCAGGTCACGGTTGCGACCTGTGTGGCGGACGTGATCGCCGAGGCCAGCGGAGTCGTTCAGACCTCGCCGATCGGCATGGACTCACATCCTGGAACGCCGTTTTCCGCCAGCCTCCTCCAGTCCAGGCAATGGTTTTCTGAAGTCATTTATTTCCCGCGCGAGACGGAGCTGCTTGCGGCAGCCCGCGTGAAGGGGTGCCAGACCGTCAGTGGTATCGGGATGGCGGTCTTCCAGGCGGCCGATGCGTTCGAACTGTTCACCGGACTGGTGCCCGACCGCGAGCGGATGCTGAAAGAGTTCGATTGATGGCCCGTGATCTTGCTCTTGCGCATCTCACGACGATCACATTATCGCCACCGGAAATGATCCGTGTCGCGGCGCGAACCGGCTTCCAGGCGGTCGGGTTGCGCCTGATCCGGGTCACGCCGACCAGTCCCGGTTATCCGCTGATGGACGACCCGGCATCAATGCGTGCAACCCGGTCCGCCCTGCGGGAAACCGGTCTGCGCGTTCACGATATCGAGTTCGTCAAAATAGAACCGGGGCTGGATGTCTCGTCCCTGGAGTCCTTCTGTGCGGCCGGTGCCGCATTGGGCGCGTCGCGGATTATCGCGGCGCCCTATGACCCGGATCTGGGGCGACTGGCCGATCGTTATGCCACCTTGTGCGCGTTGGCGGCGGGATACGGGCTGGGGGTGGTTCTGGAATTCTTTCCCTGGACCGTCGTGCCAGGTCTGGCCGATGCGCTGGAAATCCGTCGCCGGGCCAGGGCGCCGGCCAATGGCGGGGTGCTGGTCGATGCCCTGCATTTCTACCGCTCCGGGAGTCGCCTTGCCGATCTCGATGGGCAGGATGCGTCGGTTCTCCCTTTTCTGCATCTCTGCGACGGACCGGCGCGGGGAGGTGACACGTTGCAGGAGCGTCTTCTCGAGGCCCGGGCCGAGCGACTGGCACCCGGTGACGGGGCCCTCGCGTTGCGGGCCCTGATCGAGAAAATGCCAGTTGGCATTCCGATAAGCCTTGAGGTACCAATGGACCGGATGACGGCCGAATGCGGTGTGGAAGCAGTTGCACGTCATGTGCATCAGGCCACGATACACCTGCTGGGCAGCCTCGATGGGTCTTCGAGTCCACCGGCGCCGCATTCGACGCCGACATCGTGAAGACTGTCCCGACGGAAAGCAAGAGGATCAGAAACATGCTGGATTCGATCGCGACCGTATCGCTCAGCGGCACATTACGCGAGAAACTGGAAGCGATCGCCGATGCTGGCTTCACGGCTGCGGAAATTTTCGAGAACGATTTTGTGGCCTCCGATCTCTCAGCCGTCGATCTGCGTCTGCTGATGATGGATCTGGGCTTACGGAATGTCGTCTATCAGCCTTTCCGCGATTTCGAAGGACTGTCCGGCGACGCGCGTATCCGGGCCTTCGACCGGGCGGAACGTAAATTCGATCTGATGCAAGCGATGGGCACCGACCTGCTCCTTGTCTGTTCCAGCACTCTGGAAGCGGCGAGCGGCGATCATGCAAGGATCGTCGCCGATTTTCACGAATTGGGTGAGCGGGCGGCGACACGGGGACTGCGCATTGCCTATGAGGCCCTGGCCTGGGGGCGCTACGTTAACGATCACCGGGTGGTGGCGCAGATTGTACAGCAGGTCGGGCTGCCATCGGTCGGGATGGTGCTGGATAGTTTTCATTCGCTTTCGCGAAAGATTCCTGTTTCGTCGTTGGAAAATATTGACCCGCAATCAATTTTTCTGGTGCAGATGGCCGATGCGCCTATCATGGACATGGATCTGCTGCAATGGAGCCGGCATTTTCGATGCATGCCGTTGCAGGGAGGGTTGCCCGTCACGGAATGGGTCGCCGCCCTCATGCAGATTGGTTATCAGGGGCCGCTTTCGCTCGAAATCTTCAATGATCGGTTTCGCGCTGGATTGTCCAAGACCATCGCCGTTGATGGCCGCCGGTCGCTGATCGCATTGCGTGACGATGCCAGCAGACTGCTCGGTAAAGGCGGCACGTTACCCGCACGCTCTCCCGCCGAACTGACGTTCGTGGAGTTCTCCGCGGCGCAGGATGCCGAGGGTGTCATCGCGGGAATGCTGCAAGCCATTGGCTTGCGAAAGGTGGGCCGCCACCGTCATCGCGCCGTCGATCTGTGGCAGGGAGGCGCGAACACGCATGTCGTGGTGAACCGTGAAAGCCATTCCCTGGCCGGCAGTTTCGGCCTGATGCACGGGCAGGGCATCTGCGCGATCGGTGTACGTGTGCCAAATCGTGTCGATGCGGCCCGTAGGGCACAGGCCCTTGGCATGTCCATTATCGAGGACCCTGCCGACAATCTGTCCCAGCACGCCATTCCGGCTGCGCGTGCCGTCGGGGGCAGTCTCGTCTATTTTCTCGACGATGAGGCGCTTGACGGCCTATGGCAGAGGGAGTTCGAGATGGCTCACCCTGATGGCGTTGCAAAGGGGGATCTCCATTTCGATCATCTCGCGGCAATCGTCCGATATGACGAGTTTCTGTCGTGGGTCTTATATTGGAGCAGTTTGTTCGACCTGCACGCATGTCAGGAAGTCGATCTGATCGATCCGGGTGGTGTCGTCCAGAGCCAGGCTCTTGAGAATAAAGACGGATTCCTGCGCCTGACATTGAATGGAGCGCTGGGGGCGCGTACGCTGGCTTCGCGCTTCGAGCGCCATTTTCTTGGTTCGGGCTATCAGCATCTGGCATTGCGAACCGATGATATTTTTGCCTGTGCTATCCGCATGAAGCGGGCCGGATTGCCGATCCTGGCCATTGCCCGAAATTATTATGACGATCTACAGGCTCGTTTCGACCTGGATGGCGCCTTTGTCGCCCGTCTTGCCGCGTCTAATATCCTATATGATCGTGACGCGGGGGGAGGCGAGTTCTTTCAGATTTTCTCACGGGCTATTGACCGCGCATTCTTTTTCGAAATTGTGCAAAGAAAAAATTCTTATAATCAATATGGTGCAGCTAATACGCAAGTTCGTCTTACAGCACAGCGTCGTGCCGGGCAGGCATCGAATATAGACTGGTGTCCGGTATAAGTGTCCGTCCAAGATCATTGTTTTTAATTCAAGATCTTTCTGAGCATCAATCGAACTGACGCCCATTGGAGGAAAGCGAGTGCATTGCGATTGAGGCACTCCCAATCCTTGCTCAGGCGTCGGCAGCGGTTCAACCCGGCGATGGTGCGCTCCACGATCCAGCGCTTGGGCAATGCCACGAATTTCCCGACGTCACAGCGCCGTACGATCTCGACATTCACAGAACGGCAGACTTGAGCCAGTCCCTGGTGAAACTTTGCCCCCTGATAGCCCGCGTCGGCGTAAAGTTTAAGGAGGAACGGATACAGTCCGAACAATGTCGCCATCAGCATGACACCGCCATCACGACCCTGGATATCGGCCGAGTGGACCGTTGCCTCCATCAACGGGCCCTGCGTATCGGCGAGGACATGCCGCTTCTTGCCCTTGATCCTCTTGCCGGCGTCAAAACCGGACGGATCGATGCGCCGCGCCCTTTTTCGGCACTCTTGACGCTCTGGCTGTCGATGATCTCCGCTGTCGGACTGGCCTCACGGTCCGCCTGCTCCGGACACAGGACGTAGAGCGCATGATGCAGACGGTCGAGTGTTCCGTCATGCTGCCAGCGGCAAAAATAGTAATTCACCGTGCTGCGCGGCGGGAGGTCTTTCGGGATCGCCCGCCACTTGACGTGCTCCCCGAAAACCCGGCCAATTTGAGTTGGAATTTTCCACGTATGATCCCGTAAGCGGGACGAGGAGAGTTTCATGAAGGCATCGAAGTTCACCGAGGCGCAGATCGCGTTTGTATTGAAGCAGACGGAAGGGGGCACAGCTGTCGCCGAGGTCTGCCGGAAGGCAGGCATTTCGGATGCGGCGTTCTACAACTGGCGGAAGAAATATGCGGGCCTGATGCCGTCCGAGATGAAGCGGCTGGAGCAGTTCGAAGATGAGAACGCGAAGCTGAAACGGGTCGTGGCGGACCTGTCGCTCGACAAGGCGATGCTGCAGGGCGTGCTGTCAAAAAAGCTCTGAGGCCTGCGCGCAAGCGCGAACTCGTGAACCGTCGTCCGGCGACGCACACCAATGACAGTTGGGCGATGGATTTTGTTCACGACCAGCTTGCGACGGGCCGCAAGATCAGGATCCCGACCGTGATCGACACCTTCTCCCGTTTCTCGCCGGCCACCGATCCCCGGTTCAGTTATCGCGGCGAGGATGTCGTCCAGACCCAGGAGCGGATCTGCGGCCAGATGGGTTATCCCAGGAGCATCCGGGTCGACCAGGGCTCGGAGTTTGTCAGCCGGGATCTGGATCTATGGGCGTATCAGAAGGGGGGGCGTGCTCGACTTTTCCCGCCCGGGCAAGCCGACCGACAACAGCTTCATCGAGTCCTTCAACGGCAAATTCCGGGCCGAGTGTCTGAATACGCACTGGTTCATGAGCCTTGACGACGCCCGGGCAAAAATGGAGGCTTGGCGTCAGGACTACAACGAGGTCCACCCACACAGCGCCATCGGTAACAAACCCCCGATATCGCTGCTGAACGGCTCCCCGGCGGATCTACCGGTGGAGCCTTGAACCCGGAAGTTTCCAGTTCGCGCTGGCCAAAAGTCGGGGGAGCACTTCAGTCTGGGGGACGCCGGATGTGGCGGCGACGGCCACCACAGGGGCAAGCGCCAGCAGCGCGACGGACAAAGGAAAACACTGACGCATTACCGCCTCCTTTACGAGCCAGCCGCGGATGCAGCGTCGTGCTGATCGTGTCCGTACCGTTGACGATAGCCAGAAGCGCCCGTTGATACGTCACCCGACGAGCGGGCATTCCCGCGCCCAGTGTGTGAATCGGCGTTGATAATTGACCCCTTATCAGCCCGCAAAAATGGCCTTCTGAACAAGGCCGGGCGCCGTCTGAACTGGAACGGCATCAATATAAACGCTTTCCAAGCCCTCCCTCATGCTTCCACGCAGATCCTGTCCCGCCCGGTATTCTTCGCCCGATAGAGCGCGGTATCCGCCCTTTGCAGCAGCAGCGCAGCGCTTGGCTCGCCTCGGTGGGAACGCGCCACGCCTGCGCTGAAGGTCACCCGCAGGGCGAGCGTGCCGCCCCAGTCCTGTTTCGCATGGAAGGCCGCGCGCAGGCGCTTGCACGCGGCCTCGCCCGCTTCCAGCGTGCTTTCCGGCATCAGGAGCGCGAATTCCTCGCCTCCGATGCGGGCGACGATGTCCGGCGTGCGGGTGGAAGCCCGCAATACGTCCGCGATCCCTTGCAGCACCTCGTCCCCCGCCGCGTGGGAGTGTTCGTCGTTGATGCGTTTGAAATGGTCGGCATCGATCAGGGCCAGGCAGAAATCGGGTTGACCCGCCATGACCCCCTCCAGGGCCGCAGCAAGCTGTTCGTTGAAGGCTCGGCGGTTCGGCAGGCCGGTCAGCGGGTCTTCCCTGGCCTGCCGCGTCGCGACATCGGCCTGCTGGCGCAGGCGTTCCAGCAGAAGGGTCTTTTCCTGGTCTGCGGCTTGCAGCCGTTCGGCCGTTCGCGTCAGTTCGCCCGTCCGCTCGGCGATGATGTGTGACAGGAGGCGGGCCTGACGCCGGTAGGAATAGGCAATGCCCAGATAAATCCCGACCAGCAGCACGCTGAACGCCGCGATGGCACCGATCCAGATCCCCCGGCGTTGCCACCACATCGGGTCGACGACGATCGGCAAAGCCATGTCGTGGGTGGACCATGCGCCTCCGGGATGGGCGGCGGCAACGCGCAGCGTGTAATCACCCGGCGGCAGGCCGACCAGCCGGAGGCTGCGCGTGTTGCCTTGCTCCGTCCATGATGGGTCCATGCCTTCCAGCCAGGTTCGGTAAATGATCCGGTCGGGCAGCAGATAGCTCAGTGCCGCGTAGCGCACCGTCAGGCCATGGCCGGCGGGAATGTGGATGGCCGCGCCGTTGGCCGGCGGAGGCAGCGGATTGCCGTCGAGATCAAGCAGGCCGAGCGCCACCGAGGGCGGGGGAGGGCGCATGACGAAGACATGGACCTGCGCCGGGTCCGCATGCGCGACGCCGATGGCGGTGGCGATCCAGATCGTGCCGTTCTGGCGCAGGATCGCCGACGGGGACGCGCTGCCGTTGGCCTGGCTGCTGAGCAGGCCGTCGGCCTCATCGAAATGTAGAGGGGCCAGATGCTGAGACCGGCCGTCGGCCACGGTTTCGATATCGGATCGGGCCAGGCGCATGATGCCGCGATTGCTCGTCAGCCAGACATGGTCCTGCCGGTCGGGCAACATGGCAAAGATGGAATCGACAGGCAGTCCCTGCTCGCGCGCCACATGCACCAGCGTGCCGTCGCGGTCGCGATACAGGCCCCGGTCGGTGACGAACCACATATCGCGGCCAAGGGGCGTGAAGCCGAAGATCGTGTGCGCGCCCTGTGGGTCAGTGAAACGAAGCGTCTGTATGGAGGCGTCATGCAGATGGCGCACGCCGTCGAGCGTGCCGATCCACAAATCATCCGCCTGCGCCCGCAATGCGGTGATCAGGCCATGCGGGGCGCCGGCCCCGTCGAGCGGGCGTAGTGGCCCGTCGCCCACGCGGAAGACACCGTGCTGCGTGCCGATCCAGACTGCCCCGTTTTCGCTGGTGCTGATCGCCCGGATATTGCCGGCCGGTAACCCTTCCGCCGCGCCGAAATGGCGGTAGCTGTTGTCCGGCAGGCGCTCGTACAGTCCGTCCGAATAGGTGCCTATCCACAGATTGCCATCTCTGTCCTCCGCGAGGCTCAGGACGGCCGGCTGGTGATCGTGCTCGGCGGTCAGCGGCACGATGGCCATCGTGCCGTCCGGGCCTTCACGCGACAGGCCGGTATCCGTGCCGACCCATAGCCGGCCGTCTCGATCTTCAAGAACCGATCGGGCGAAATTGTCCGGCAGGCCGTCCTGCCGGGTGAGGGTGCTGAACAGGGCTTCGCGCAGACGGTACAGGCCGCCGTTGGAGCCGATCCACAGGCTGCCTTCACTGTCCTCCATCAGGCTGAGGATGCGCCCTGATGCTGGCGCCATGGTATCGGGCAGACGTTCGATGCCGGCGGAGGAAAGACGCAGCAGCCCGTGATCCTCGGTGCCCGCCCACAGCGCGCCGTGGCGGTCCTGAACCAGGGCCGTGATCCGCCCGGTGTCGTGCAGGTCGTATTGCAAGGTGGCGCCGGTCGCGTCGATGCGGAAGATCCGGCTGCCGGCAACGATCCAGAACGTGCCGTCCGGCCCGCGATAAGGCCAGCCCAGCCCGCGCGGCAGGTGCCAGCCGGCCGGGGCGGTGTGGACCTGACCGTGGGCGTCCTGGACCATGACACCGTCATAAGTGCCCAGCCAGAGCGCCCCGCTGCTGTCGAACGCCATCCGGCGATAGACATTCAGCAGCGGCGATTTCGGGGGCGGCCGGACATAATGGAAGGCGCCATCGGCCGTCATGCTTCCCAGACCGTTGCCCTCATAGAGCAACCACAGGCGGCCGGTCGGGTCGATCTGCAGGGACTGGACGATGATGGAGGGCGCACTGGCGGGGTGTGGCCACAGACTCCATGCGCCGTTGGCGTCGCGCCGGCCGATATTGCCCCTGGAATCGCTGAACCATAGATCACCCGCCGGATCGGTGACGATGGTGCCGATCCCGTTATCAAGCAGCGGAACGCGGCTGCCGCGGTCATAGACGGTGAACTCCATCCCGTCGTAGGAGGCCAGCCCTTCCCAGGTGGCGAACCACAGCCGGCCATCCGGCGTCTGCGCAATGTCGCGGATCGAATTCTGCGGCAGGCCGTCGCGTGTCGACCAGTGATCGATGACGTAATTGGCCAGTGGCGGCGGGGGGGGGCCGCCCAGGCCCGCGGGGCCAGCCCGGCCATGCAGCAGAGGAGGGTGATCAGCACCAGCCATGGCGGCGCTTTTCCGGCAGAAGAGGAAAAGATGCGCCACCCGTACCCTGATGGCCGCATGGGAGGAAGCGTACTGAAATCCATCGCCCTCAGCCCGGGGCGCCGTTCACCATGGGCATCGGGATTCAGTCTCCGCGTCCGAGGTCCGGGATTTGCACTGCTTGGATGGCACACATGTTCCATCATGGACGGGGCGTCAATAGCAGGGCGGTTCCAGGCATGGTCGGGACCAATGCTGGAGCCGCCATGCCGAGCGGTGGCAGCCAATGGCGCCGCTTTCAGGCGGGCGTGAGCGGGCGTGCGGATGCTTCCGTGGTGGCGGAGTGCCCGATTTCACCCAGGACCGCCGCCATCAGGCCGGGGAAGCGTCGGTCCAGCATCTCGCGACGCAGGCTGTTCATATGCTCCACGCCCTGGCTGGCCGTGTGCAGCACGCCGGAGGCGCGCAGGATGCGGAAATGATGCGACATGCTCGATTTCGGCCGGCCGAAGCTCAGGTCGCCGCAATTCATGGGCACGGCGCTGGCGGCGAGGGCCCGGACGATGCGCAGGCGATAGGGATCGGACAGCGCATGGAAGATCGCTTCCAGCGACACGGTCTCTTCATCCGGATGAGCATAGCCGCATTCAACTCTTGCCATGGCGCTCACTCTACCCGATATGCCGTTTGTTCGATAAAAGTGGAACTATCCCCTCCCGGACGGGAGAGGCGAGGAAGAGGAAGATCGGATGACACATCTCTTTACCCCCTACACGCTGGGCGACGTGACCTTGCGCAACCGGATCGCGGTTTCGCCCATGTGCCAGTATATGGCCGAGGACGGCATGGTAAACGACTGGCACCATGTGCATCTGGGCACGTTGGCGCGCGGCGGCGCGGGGCTGGTGGTGGTGGAGGCTGCGGCCGTTTCGCCCGAAGGTCGGATCACGCCCGGTGATGTGGGGATCTGGCGCGACGACCAGGCCGAGGCCCTGGCACCGATCGCCCGTGCCATCACCGAGGCCGGATCGGTACCGGGCATCCAGATCGCCCATGCCGGCCGCAAGGCCAGCGCCAACCGGCCGTGGGAAGGCGACGACCATCTTCCGGAATCCGATCCGCGCGCCTGGCCGACGATCGCGCCTTCGGCCGTGGCGTTCGGCGGCAATCTGCCGCGCCAGCCGCGAGAGATGACGATCGCGGATATCGAACGGGTGCGGCAGGATTTCGTATCGGCCACCATCCGCGCGCGCGATGCCGGGTTCAAATGGCTGATGCTGCATTTCGCGCATGGATATCTGGCGCAGAGCTTCTTTTCTCCATTCGCCAACCAACGGACGGATGCCTATGGCAGTTCCGCCGAAAACCGCGCGCGCTTCCTGGTCGAGACCCTGCGCGCCGTGCGTGCGGTGTGGCCGGAAAACCTGCCGCTGTCGATCCGGCTGGGGGTAGTCGAGTTCGCCGGCGACGATGAGGCGATGTTTGCCGAAGCGCTGACCATGCTCCGGGTCATGAAACAGGAGGGGCTGGGCTTCGTCGATGTGTCGATCGGCTTCAATACGCCGACGGCGCAGATTCCCTGGGGGCCAGGTTTTCTGGGAGCGATCGCGGGGCAGGTCCGGCGCGAGACGGGTCTGCCGACCGCCACAAGCTGGAACGCCGCCAGCGCGCCGCAGCTTGCCGATGCGATGGTGCGCCAGGAGGAGGTCGATGTCGTCATGGTCGGGCGCCCGCTGCTCGCCGATCCGCACTGGCCCTATGCGGCAGCGAAGGCGCTGGGCCGTCAGGATGCCGCCTGGGTGCTGCCGCCGCCTTATGCCCATTGGCTGGCCCGTTACCGCTAAAAACGCGAACCCCAGAAAATCAGCGTGCTTCTCAGCACGTTGATGCGGAAATACGGGTGTCTGACGCGACCTGTCGCGGCTGCGTCAGGCACCATCGGTCCGTATGAAGAAAAATACATCTCGATATATCTTGAATTTCGATATATCTGGATGCATATCGGGATCATGAAACACAGAAACAGACATGATGGCGGTCGCGATCGCCGTTTCTTTTCCGCTGAAGGCCCCTCCGGATTCATGGGGGCCGGCTGGCATCACGGCCGGGGTGGCGGTGGCCGCCGCGGTGGCCGCAACCGGCTGCTGGATTACGGCGAGATGCGCCTGCTGGTCCTCAGCCTGATCGCCGACAAGCCGACCTATGGCTACGAACTGATCCGCACCATCGAGGAACGGTTTGGCGGCAGCTACACGCCCAGCCCCGGCGTGATCTACCCGACGCTCACGTGGTTGGACGAAGCGGGCTATGTGCGCCTTGCCGAGGAAGATGGCCGCAAGAGCTATCACATCACCCCGGAAGGTGAGGCGTTCCTGACCGCGAACCGCGCCGGGCTCGATGAAATTCTCGCCCGTTCGGCAGCCGCCGGCGCGGAAGGCGGCGGCGGACGCCGGAACATCCCCGTGCCGGTGATGCGCGCCATGGAAAATCTGAAAACGGCGCTGCGTCTGCGCCTGCGCAATGGCGGGCTGGACCAGGCGGCGGAACAGAAGATCGCCGACCTGCTCGATACCGCTGCCCGCGAAATCGGGCAGGCGTGAGGACATAGGAGGAAAGGCAGATGAACAGGATCGAATCTTTTCACGGTCGCGGGGATGGTCCCGTGATTCAGCGGGTGCGGCATGAACTGAAGCGGCGCGATCTGAAGGTCGCGGCCGTGGAGTCCCTGACCCCGCACATGATCCGGGTAACGCTGACCGGTGCCGACCTCGACGGCTTCGTCAGCGCGTCGCCTGACGACCACATCAAGATTTTCGTGCCCGACCTCAACGGCGAAGTGACGCGGCGGGATTACACGCCGCGCCGATACGACCCGCAGGCCAGGACCCTGGTCCTGGATTTCGTGAACCATGATGGCGGTCCCGCCGCCGCCTGGGCGCGGGCTGCCAGGGTCGGAGACAGGCTGGAAATCGCCGGCCCGCGCGGGTCGCAGGTCATCGCCGGCCCGGTGGATGAATGGCTTCTGATCGGCGACGAAACGGCGCTTCCCGCCATCGGCCGACGGGTCGAGGCGTTTTCGGCCCATGACAGGGTCACGACGGTGGTGGCGGTGCCCGGTGCCGATGACGAGCAGACGTTCACGACACCCGCTCGACATGACGCGCATTGGGTTCATCGGCCCATGGAGGCGGCGGACCAGGCAGGAGGCATCCTCGACGTGCTGGCCGGTATCGAAATCCCGGACCACACCTTCGTCTGGGTCGGGGCCGAGGCCAGCGTGGCGAAGGCGGTGCGCCGCTATCTGCTGGAAGAGCGCGCAATCGCCCCAGCATGGCTCAAGGCATCAGGCTATTGGCTCAAGGGAATGGCCGATGCATCGGTGAAGGATGTGGGCGAGGGCGCCTGACCCCAGGCGCTCACGCTTGGGCCGCGATCAGGCTGTTTTCGTAAGTCGCGCGGATGGCGGTCTGACGGCGGTTTTCCGCGCGTCGGCTCTCCCTCAGCGCGGTTTTTCCCTTTGGCTGTTCAGCGCTGATCTTCGCGGATAGGCGGCGTGATCGGTGCGCGCATCAGCAGATAGGGCGGCTGGCGCAGGTCCTTGCCACCGTTGAACCCCGCCAGACGATTCCACTGCCCCAGCGTGCAATAGACATGGTTGGCGGTGACGAAAATTCCGTCCGGCCAGACGATGCGCGGGTCACGCGCCACGACCTCGATCGTGCCGTCTTCCGGCAGCCAGCGCATGATGGAATCATGCTCGCTTGCCGTCAGGTAAATCCTGCCCTGGGCGTCGGTTGCCATGCCGTCGGTCATGACCTTCTCGCCGTGATCGGTGACGCCGGCGGCAAGCTGTTCCTCGGTCGCGTCGAAATTCGATAGCAGCGCGGTCGGAATGCTGTAGAGGCGGCGGCTGGTCAGCGGCGAGTAATAAAGCCGGGTGCTGTCCGGGCTGAGGGTGATGCTGTCCACCCCGCCGATCGGAAAGGTCGGGTTCTTGGGGTCGTAGCGCAACGGGCGCCCATCCAGTACCGTCAAGAACCCTTTCTCGGCCTGGATTGATGGATGATCGGCCAGCACGCGCCGCTGGCGGCCGGTCGCGATATCGACCACGACCAACGCTGGCGAGGTGCCGAAGGAGGAATCCGCGACATAGGCCGTGCCGAGCGCGCCGTGCGTCAAATCGACGCGCAGATCGTTCATATGGCTGTCGGGCCGCATGGCCGGCGCCTTCAGCACGATACTGGCAATCAGCTTGTCGGTTGCCGGGTCGATGCCGATCACCTTCGCCGCCCCCGGCGCAATGGGCTGGCCGACGATCTTGCCATCGTCGATCGCCCACAGCCGCCCCTTGCTGTCGGTCGTCATGCCGTGGATCGAGATCAGCCGGTGGTCCGGGCTGGCTGAGGATGGCAGGCTGAGGGCCTTGTCGGGATAGGGCACCAGCACGTCGCCCTTCAGTTCGGCGAGCGTGGCCTTGCGGTGGTTCTCGGCATGGCGCGGAAAACCGACGAAGATGCGGTTATCCGGCGTGACGGCAATTCCCGAGGGACCGGGACCATAGAATTCGGCAACGACTTCCAGTGAACCGGTGGGCACCGTGTCGCCCGACACCGTGCCGGCGCGTGACACGCCAGCCAGAGCGGGCAGAAGGGTCGCACCGGCGGCGGCGGTGAAAAGGTCGCGACGATTCAATGGTCATTTCTCCCTTGGACGAATTCAGGGCGGCGCGTGCCACGATTGTCTCTACCCGTCATAAGGTCATGCGCCCGCTGCGCCGAATGAAATGGTTTTTAGATCGGTCCAGTGTTTGCAAGCCTGTCCTGCGCAGGCGTCAAAGAAACGAAACAGGATCGATATCGACGTCGATCCGCGCGCCGCGTTCCGGCGCTACCCGTTCCAGCCATTGCCGCACGATCGGTTGCAGCGCGATTTCGCGCCGGGCGCGCAGGAGCAGCCGCCGTCGGTGACGGCCGCGCAGGATGGCTAGCGGGGCCGGCGCGGGGCCCAGAACCTGCAAGCCGTCGCCGCGCGGCGCACTGGCGCCCAGGGCTTGTGCGGTGGCATCGGCGGCCTCCGGCGTATCGGCGCTGACGATCAGGGCCGCCAGACGGCCGAACGGCGGCCAGAAGCCGGGGCGGCGCTGCTCGGCCTCCTGCCGCATGAAGCTGGCGAAATCGCCCGAGACCAGGGCCTGCATCACCGGGTGTTCGGTACAATAGCTTTGCAACAACACGGTGCCGGGCGCTTCCGCGCGGCCGGCGCGGCCCGCGACCTGATGCAGCAATTGCACCGTGCGTTCCGCCGCGCGCAGGTCGCCGCCGCCAAGCCCGAGATCGGCATCGACCACGCCGACCAGTGTCAGATGCGGAAAATGCCAGCCCTTGGCGACGATCTGTGTGCCGATCACCAGATCGACCTCGCGCCGGGCGATCTGCGCCACCGCGTCGGCGGTCGCGGCCGGCCCGGGCAGCGTGTCGCTGGCCATCACCAGCAGGCGGGCATCGGGGAAGGTGGCGCGGGCTTCCTCGGTGATGCGCTCCACGCCGGGGCCGATCGGGGTCAGGCTGGCTTCGGCATGGCAGGAGGGGCAGGTGGGCGGCGTGGGCTCCTGATAGCCGCAATGGTGGCAGGTGATGACGCGGCGCGCCCGATGTTCCACCAGCCAGGCGGTGCAGTTGGGGCATTGCAGGCGATGGCCGCAGGTGCGGCACAGCGTCAGCGGCGCATAGCCGCGACGGTTGAGGAACAGCATTGCCTGCTCGCCACGCGCCATCGTCGCCTGCATCGCCTCGGTCAGCACGGGGGAGAGAAACAGCCCGCGCTCGGGTGGATTGGCGCGCATGTCGATGGTGCGCACCTCAGGCATCGTGGCCCCGCCATGGCGCGCGGTCAGCGCCAGATGGCGGTAGCGGCCGGCACCGACATTGGCCAGTGTCTCCAGGCTGGGCGTGGCGGAAACCAGCAGGATCGGCGCGTGGTCCATTCGTGCCCGTACCACCGCCATGTCGCGCGCGTGATAGGTTACGCCGTCTTCCTGCTTGAAGGCGCTTTCATGCTCCTCATCGACGATGATCAGCCCAAGTTCTGCAAACGGCAGGAACAGCGCCGAACGCGCGCCCACCACTACCCGCGCCGTCCCTTCGGCCACCGCGTGCCACGTAACACGGCGCAGGCGCGGGCTCAGGTCGGAGTGCCACAGCGCGGGCTCGGCGCCGAAACGCCGGGTGAAGCGGCCGGTCCATTGTGCCGACAGCGCGATTTCCGGCAGCAGCACCAGCACCTGCCGGCCGCGTTCCAGGCAGGCGGCGATGGCTTCCATATAGATCTCGGTCTTGCCCGATCCGGTGACGCCCTCCAGCAGCGTGACGGAAAACCCGCCCGCTCCGGCGAGGTCGCGCAGGCTCTGTGCCGCCTCCTTCTGGCCGTCCCCCAGGGTCGGCGGGCAATGGGCGGGGTCGGGCGCGGCAAACGGCGGCGCGGGCTTCAGCACCACGGCCCGCAGCGCGCCGGCATCGGCCAGGCCGCGTACGACGCTGGTGCCCACGCCCGCGCGCCGGGCCAGTTCGGCGCCGGGCAGCGGGCCGTCGCTGGCGGCAATCTCCAGCACCCGGCGGCGGGCGGGGGTTTCGCGCAGGTCGGGCGGCGGTTCGGCGACGGTCCAGCCCGTGGTTGGGGTAACGGGCGCGGTGGCGGCGGTGCGTAGCGCCATGGCCAGCACCATGCCGGGGGGCGAGAGCGTATAGGCCGCCACCCAATCGACGAAGCGGCGCAGCGCACCGGGCAGGGGGGGCTGGTCCAGCCGGCTGATCACCGGCTTCAGCCGTCCGTCCGCCACCGCTTTCATCGGCGGGGGCGTGAATTCCGGTGGCAGGGCAGGGGTCGGGTCCCACACCACGCCGGTTTCGGTCCGACGGCCCAGCGGTACGCTGACGATGTCGCCCGGTTGCAGGTCGGTCAGCGCGGGTGGCACGGCGTAGTCGAACGGGCCGGGAAAGGGCAGCGGCAACAGCACCGCGACGCGCGGCCGGCCGGCGCTTTCCGGCTTTCGCGCAGGGGGGCGTTTGTCTAGACTCGCATGGACCATGAGGTTTTCTATCGCCCCAGCCGCCCGCTGTCTTGTCCGGCAATCGTCGCGTGCCGCGCGGCTGCCCCGATGACCGGTGCCGAACTGCGCGATGCGTTTCTGGACTGGATGCGCGACGAAAAACGGGCGGCGACGCTAACGCTCACCGCCTATCGGGGTGATCTGGACCGGTTTCTGGCATTTGTCGGCACCCATGTGGGTGGCACGGTGGACCTTGCGGTGTTGGACCGGCTGTCGCTGACCGACCTGCGCGCCTGGCTGGCGTCGGAACATGCCGGGGCGCAAAAGGCGGCGGGCGGCCGTCACACCGGCGGGGCGGATCGCGCGGCGCGAACACGTGCCCGGCGGGTTTCGGCCATGCGCTCCTTCTATCGGTATCTGGCGCGGTATCATGGCGTGACCAACCCGGCGCCGGGTCTGCTGGCGGCCCCCCGTTTCCGCGCCTCGCTGCCGCGTCCGCTGACGACGGACCAGGCGCTGGAGGTGCCCGACGGGCTGGGTGCCATTGCCGCCAGCCCGCTGGCCGAGCAGCGCGACCGGACGCTGTTCCTGCTGCTCTATGGCTGCGGCTTGCGTATTTCCGAAGCGCTGAGGCTGGATATCCGCGATCTCGACCGGGCGCTGTCGGCGGGCGGTACGCTGTTGATCCGTGGCAAGGGGGGGCGGGAACGGCTGGTGCCGATGGTGCCGGTCGTCGTGCGTGCCCTCACGGAATGGCGGGCCAGACACCCGGCGCCGCTACCGGACGCGCCATTGTTCCCCGGTGTGCGCGGCGGTCGGTTGCAGCCGGCGGTGGCGCAGCGCGCCATGCGGGTGTGGCGCGACATGGCGGGCCTGCCCGACCATGCGACCCCGCATGCGCTGCGGCATTCCTTCGCCACGCATCTGATGGAAGGCGGCGCGGACCTGCGCGTGATCCAGGATCTGCTGGGCCATGTCAGCCTGTCGACGACCCAACGCTATACACTGGCGGACGAAGCGCGGCTGATGCAGGTTTGGGCCGGTGCCCATCCGCGCGCCGCCGGGCACGGCTCGTCTCAGGACGCGGAAACAACAACGGGGAAGAACGACCCATGACCATCGCTGCCGGCCGCATGCCATATCCGCCGATCGAGCCCTATCGCACCGGCGTTCTGGACACGGGCGACGGGCACCGTGTCTACTGGGAACTGTGCGGCAATCCGGACGGGATTCCCGTGGTGTTCCTGCATGGCGGCCCCGGCGGCGGCTGTACCCCGGCGCATCGCCGCCTGTTCGATCCGGCCCGCTATCGCATTCTGCTATTCGACCAGCGCGGATGCGGTCGCTCAACGCCCCATGCCGGACTGGACAACAACACGACCTGGCATCTGGTTGCGGATATCGAGCGCCTGCGCGTGCTGACGGGTGCGGAACGCTGGTTGGTGTTCGGCGGCTCATGGGGGTCGACGCTGTCCCTGGCCTATGCCGAGACGCACCCCGAGCGCGTGACAGGACTGATCCTCCGCGGGATCTTCACCCTGCGGCACGCCGAATTGCTCTGGTATTATCAGGAGGGTGCATCCTGGCTGTTCCCTGACAAATGGGAGCAGTTCCAGGCGCCGATTCCGGAGGCGGAGCGTGGCGACATGATGGCGGCCTATCGCCGCCGCCTGACCGACCCCGACCGGGCGGTACGGGTCGAGGCCGCCGTGGCCTGGAGCGTGTGGGAAGGCGAGACGCTGACCCTGCGCCCGGCACCGGCGCTCTCCGCCCAGCACGCCGACGAAGACTATGCGTTGGCCTTCTCGCGGATCGAGAACCATTATTTCGTCCATGGCGGCTGGCTGGAAGAAGGCCAGTTGATCCGTGACGTGGCGCGGATACGGCACATTCCGGCCGTGATCGTACAGGGGCGCTATGACGCGGCCACCCCTATGCGGACGGCATGGGACCTGCATCGTGCCTGGCCCGAAGCCGATTTCCGTCTGGTGGACGATGCCGGCCATGCCGTTTCGGAACCGGGAATCCAGACCGCGTTGCTGGACGCTACCGACCGTTTTGCCGCCGGAGGCTGACCGCGCGCGTCGGTCGCGCTGGCTGGCGGCAGCGCTGCTGTGCCTGCTGCCGGCCTCCGCGCTGGCTCAGGATGGGACGCTGGCTCAGGACGGGGCGCCCGTGCCCTGTGCCGTCACCCGCATCGCACGGGTGCCGCTGCGCGATGACGGCGGCTATCTCTCGGTGCCGGTTTCGATCGCTGGGCGGGCGGCGCAAGGGGCGTACAGCCTCGTGGTCGATACAGGGGCCGAAGGTGGCCTGATCAGTGGCCGGGTGGCCGAGGCACTGGGGCTGTTGATCGATTCCGGACGGCGCACCGTGCTGTACGGCACCGGAGGCGCCGGGGGGATGGTGCCCAATGTCCTGATCGCCGATCTGCGCCTGAGCGCGGAAGACGGGAAGGGCCTCGATCTCGGCCCGCTCTCTACGCCGGTGGGCGACCTGCCGGGGCAGCCGATGATCACGCCGCCGGTTGCGGGGCTGCTGGGTGGCGACGTGCTGTCGCATTTCGATCTGGAATTCGATGTCGCGGGCGGCTGGCTGTCGCTATGGCGCATGCGGGGCGATGACGGCGCGTGCCATGCCGCGCCGGCCTGGCATGGAGCCTACGACACCGTGCCGCTGGTGCGCGACGGCCATCGCGTGGCGGTCGGGGTGGAACTGGACGGACAGGCGCTGAGCGCCCTGGTGGATAGCGGCGCGCGCTCGCGCATTCTCTCGACGGACGCGGCAGCACGGGTGGGGGTGTCGGAGGACCGACTGGCGGTCGATCCGGGGGGCGAGACCAGCGGCGTCGATGGCCGGATGAAATGGTATCACTGGCATCGTTTCGCCAGCCTGTGGGTAGGGAACGAGGTGGAGCACGCGCCGGTGCTGACGGTCGCGCCGCTGCGGGACAGGGTGGACATGCTGCTGGGGGCGGACTGGTTCGCCCGGCATAATGTCTGGATATCCTATGCCGGTAACCGGATGTTCGTGCGGCCGGCCCGGCGGTAGCGGGTTGCGACGGGGCCGGGTGCCCCGTCGCAACCGGCCGGCATCAGCCCTTCAGGTGGGCGTTGCAGACGCTGTAATAGCCGCCGCCCTTCTGGATCCATTTCAGGCCACCATTGGCGTTGGTCGCCTTGTTGGCCTTGTACTGGTCCAGACAGGTGTGCAGGCGGGCCTTGCCCGCGCTCTCGCTGGCATATTGCGCCGAGACCGCGTTGGGCAGCACCGCGCTGCCGGCGGCAGCGGCGGCCGGCGCAGCAGCCGCAACAGGTGCGGCAGGGGCGGCGGGCGTCGCCGCGGTTGCGGGAGCCGCCGGCGTGGCGGGTGTCGCGGGGGCAGCGGCAGCGGCCTCGGGCGTCGCGCACTGCGCCGCCTTGAACTCTTTGTAGGTCTGGCCCTTGACGGTGCCGGCTTTCCGTTCGGCGTTGAATTTCTGGTAGCACGCCTGCGCCGCGCTGACGGCGTGGGCCTGGGGGGCGAGCAGGGGCGCGGCGGGTGCGGCAAGAAGCATGGCAACGGCAATCCGGCCACGAAGCGCAATAGCCATGAAAGTGCGATCCTTTCCGTTCAGAACGAGCCGGCGGGCATCATGCCGCGACGGGCCATCGGGTCTGCATCCTGTTTCATAACATCATGATCCGAATACGGAAAGAAAAAGGCCGGACCGGGGCAATGCCCGGTCCGGCCTGTTCTGGTCGGCGGAAGAAGAGATGGCGACCGATCAGATATTGATGCGCTCCCCATGCTGGGTCATGTCCAGCCCTTCCTGTTCGTCGTCACGGCTGACGCGCAGACCGATGCTGGCATCGATGATCTTCAGCAGCACGAACGACACGACCGCACACCACACGATGGTGACGGCCACCGCCTCGGCCTGCACGCCGAGTTGCGCCAGCGAACCGCTGATGCCGGCGGGGTTGGCATCGGTGGCCGAGAGCGGACCATAGGCGAACACGCCCGTCAGCAGCGCACCGATGATGCCGCCGATGCCATGCACGCCGAAGGCATCCAGACTGTCGTCATAGCCCAGCATGTGCTTCAGCGAGGTGGCGGTCCAGAAGCAGATCACGCCGGCCAGCAGGCCGATGATCAGCGCGCTGCCCGGCAGCACGAAACCCGCCGCAGGCGTAATGGCGACCAGCCCGCCGACGGCGCCGGAAATGATGCCCAGCACGGTCGGCTTGCCGGTCCGTGCCCATTCGGCCAGCATCCAGCCTACGCCGGCGGCGGCAGCGGCGATCTGCGTCGTGGCCATGGCCATGCCGGCGCGCCCGTTGGCCCCCAGCGCCGAGCCGGCGTTGAAGCCGAACCAGCCCACCCACAGCAGCGACGCGCCGATGATGGCGTAGGTCAGGTTGAAGGGCGACAGGTCGTCCTGCCCGTAGCCGACGCGCTTCCCCAGCACCAGCGCGGTGACCAGGCCGGCGATGCCGGCATTGATATGCACCACGGTGCCGCCCGCGAAGTCGATGGCGCCCAGCCCGGCGACCCAGCCCAGCGGGCTCCATACCCAGTGGGCGACCGGCGCATAGACCAGCAGCGACCACAGGACGGTAAAGACGCACAGGGCGCTGAACTTCATGCGCTCGGCGAAGGCCCCCGTGATCAGCGCCGGGGTGATGATGGCGAACGTCATCTGGAACATCATGTAGATGCTCTCGGGGATCGTCATCGTCGTGGCGTTGGGGGTGCCCGCGCCCAGCGTGAAGCCGATATCGGCGCCCTTGGCGATATGCGCGCCGATGCCGTTCAGCATGAAGCGCGACAGGTCGCCGATGAAGGGCGTGCCGTTGCCGAAGGCCAGGCTGTAGCCGGCCACCATCCATACCACCGTGATGATGCAGCAGATCGCAAACGACTGCATCAACGTCGCCAGCACGTTCTTGCGGCGAACCATGCCGGCATAGAACAGCGCCAGACCCGGGATCGTCATCATTAGCACCAGCGCCGTGCTGACCAGCATCCACGCCGTATCGCCCGTGTCGATCGGAGGCGGAGCATCGGCGGCGAATGCCGGAGTGGAGAAGCCGGCCAGGGAAACTGCCGCCACCGCCGCAACGGCGGCCGGCAGGCGGGGTATCGCGCGACAGGCGCCCGGAATGGTCACAGCGCGTCTTCTCCCATTTCCCGCGTGCGGATGCGGATGACGCTGTCCAGACTGGAGACGAAGATCTTGCCGTCGCCGATCTTGCCGGTGTGGGCGGACTGAAGGATCACGTCCACCACCTGGTCCACGATGTCGTCGGAGACCGCGATCTCGATCTTCACCTTGGGCAGGAAGCTGACGTGATATTCCGCGCCGCGATAGATTTCGGTCTGTCCCTTCTGGCGGCCGAATCCCTTCACTTCCGAGACGGTCAGGCCCTGGATGCCCAGGGGCGTCAGGGATTCGCGAACGTCGTCGAGCTTGAAGGGCTTGATGATGGCTGTGACAAGCTTCATCGCGCCACGTCTCCTTGGTTCATTGTTGTAGTCCGTTTTTCCTGATGCGGAATGATGATCCAAATCGCGATTAGGGCAATACAAAAACCGTGCCAAGTACGCGCATGGTTGACGGAGCGCGGTGTCTGGTGTGCCTTGCGCCATTGGTGTGCGGCATGATGTGCCTTAATTATGGGCGCGCGCACCGGAACGGATCATTCTCGCCGCAGGGCCATCGGGCCGGAACGGCTATTGCAGGACCACACTCATGACCGCAGGCACGATGTCCCACCCCCAGACCGGCACCGGGCAGGACGATGTGGATGTCTGCATCGTTGGGGCAGGGCCGGTCGGCGCCACGCTGGCCTGCCGTCTGGCGGTGGCGGGCCTGCGCGTGGCCATTGTCGATCGCGCGGCGCTGCCGCCGATGGAAGACCCGGCCTTCGACGGCCGCGCGTATGCCATCGCCGCCGGCCCGCGTCGTCTGCTGGAGGACGCCGGCGTGTGGGGCCTGCTGCCACTCCAGGCCTGCCCGATCGAGGAAATTCGCGTCTCCGACGGCCGACCCGGCGAGAAGCCTTCGCCCCTGTTCCTGGAATTCGGGCGGCAGGATGCCGAGCAGCCGTTTGGATGGATGATCGAGGCCCGCGCGCTGCGCGTGGCGCTGAACCGTGCACTCCATGCCCATGACCTGCTCACGGTGCTTGCGCCGGATGAGGCGACGATAACCCGCACTGCCGAAGGCGCGCGGGTGCGGATGCAATCGGGCCGCACCTTCGGTGCCCGGCTGATCGTAGCGGCCGAGGGGCGGCGCTCCGCGCTGCGCGATCAGGCGCGGATCGGCATCACCCGTCTGCCCTATCATCAGAGCGGCATCGTCTGCGCCGTGGCGCACGAGCATCCGCATAACAACCGTGCGCTGGAACATTTCTTGCCTGCCGGGCCGTTCGCGCAACTGCCGATGGCCGCGACGCCCGAGCATCCGAACCTCTCCGCCATCGTCTGGTCGGAAAGCGACGCGCTGGCGCGGCGCATGGCGGCCTTGCCGCACGATGCCTTCGCGCACGAGATCCAGCGCCGCATGGGCGACTGGCTGGGCCGGGTGACGCCTGTAGGGCGGCGCTGGGTCTACCCGCTGTCGGCGCAATATGCGCAGCGCTATTTCGACACGCGGATGGTGCTGGTAGGCGATGCGGCGCATGGCATCCACCCCATCGCCGGGCAGGGGCTCAATCTGGGTTTCCGGGACGTCGCGGCGCTTTCCGACGTGCTGATCGCCGCCCATGCGCGGGGCGAGGACCTGGGCGCGCCGTCCCTGCTGCGCCAGTATCAGGCACGCTGTCGCCCCGCCAACATGCTCATGTTGGCCGCGACCGACATGCTGGAGCGACTATTCGGCAACGACAATCCCGTGCTGCGCCGCGCCCGGGACCTCGGATTGGCCGGCGTGCATCGCATGCCCGCGCTGCGGCGTGCCTTCGTCCGCCACGCGATGGGCCTGTAGCGCGTCGTGTCGCAAGGCCGCCTCTGGTCAACGGGGCGGCGCCCTCCCATATCGTTCCTTCCGCTGACAGGACCGGTTTCATGCCTGATATTTCCCCGACCTCGCTGGCCGCGGCCCGCGGCACCCGCGCCGTTGCGGAGCCGACACTGGTTTCCATCGACCAGGAACGGCTGTGGATGGATATCGCGGCAGGCTGCGAGGGCTGTGACGATCCGCTGGTGCGCGGCCTGCTGGCCACCGGCATCCGCAACCACGCCACCTTCGCCAACGGGTTGGCCGCGCTGATCGGGCGCAAGCTGGGCGACCGCTCGGTGGCTGATGACGCGCTGTCGGAACTGGTGACCGAGGCCTTCGCCGCCGATCCGCAGATCGTCGCGGCCGCCGCCGCTGATCTGGTGGCGATCCGCGAGCGCGATCCGGCAACGGCGAACTACGCGACGCCGTTTCTGTTCTTCAAGGGCTATCACGCGGTGCAGTGCTATCGCGTGGCCCACTGGCTGTGGAACAACGGCCGGCGTTACCTGGCCCTGCATCTGCAAAGCCGCACATCGGAACTGTTCGCCGTCGATATCCACCCGGCGGCGCGGCTGGGCCGGCGCATCCTGTTCGATCACGGCACCGGAATCGTGATCGGCGAGACCTCGGTGCTGGAAGACGACGTTTCGCTGCTCCAGGGTGTGACGCTGGGCGGCACCGGCAAGAATGTCGGCGACCGTCACCCCAAGGTGCGGCGCGGGGTACTGATCGGCGCCGGCGCCAAGATTCTGGGCAATATCGAACTGGGCGAGGGGGCCAAGGTCGGCGCCGGGTCGATCGTGCTGGAATCGGTGCCACCCTTCACCACCGTCGTCGGCAACCCGGCGCGGCCGGTCGGCACGCGCCACAGCGCCCTGCCGGCCTTCACGATGGACCAGATGCTCCCCCCAATCGACTACATGATCTGAGACCCTGCCTGTAAATGCGTGCTGGCGGCGAGCCGACGCGTGTTTCCTGCGCTCCGGTGCTCACGGCCATTGAGGCCGCTCCGCTTCGGTGCTCGGAAACACACGACGGACGCGGCCCAGGCGGTCCGCTCTCGCTCACCAGCCCACATTTCCAGGCAGGGTCTGCGTGACCACCTGACAAAGGCTGCTGGTGGCGAGCCGACGCGCGTTTCCTGCGCTCCGATGCTCACGGCCATTGAGGCCGCTCCGCTTCGGTGCTCGGAAACACACGACGGGCGCGTCCCTGGCGGTCCGCTCTCGCTCACCAGCCCACATTTCCAGGCAGGGTCCGTGTGGCCACCTGACAAAGGCTGCTGGTGGCGATCCGACGCGCGTTTCCTGCGCTCCGATGCTCACGGCTGTTGAGGCCGCTCCGCTTCGGTGCTTGGAAACACACGACGGGCGCGTCCCTGGCGGGCCGCTCTCGCTCACCAGCCCACATTTCCAGGCAGAGTTTGCGTGGCTGCCTGACAAAGGTTGTGGGCGGCGCTCCGGTGCACGCGGCCATCAAGGGCGCGTGACATGCCGTCTGACGGTGCTGTGAAGCGTCCTGCCACTCTGGACATGCCGGTCATCGCGCTGAACAGTGGGCGTGACATCGATACGGAACAGGAAGGGCAGGCGGCCGACATGAAGCATGCATCACCGATGGGCGGGACGCGCGCCCGGTTCTGGACGGCTCCATTATGGACGGTCCTGTCGCTGGGTGCCCTGCTGGCAGGCCCGACCGCGGGCGCGCGGGCGGCGCAGCCTATGCTGCTGGAACATGCCACGATCATCGACGGCACAGGCCGTGCGCCTCTCGCAGATGGCGCACTACTGATCCGCGACGGCCGGATCGCGGCGGTAGGGGCCTCCGGCACGGTCGCGGCACCGGGCGCGAAGGTCGTGGACCTGACCGGACGGACGATCGTGCCGGGCCTGATTTCCGATCACAGCCATACCGGGCTGGTGAAAGGCACGAAAAACGACAGTGCCAACTACACGCGCGAGAATATCCTGGCGCAGTTGAAGCAGTACGAACGCTATGGCGTGCTGACCGTGGTCTCGCTGGGCCTCAACAAATCGCCGCTGTTCGACCAGTTGCGGCAGGAACAGCATGCCGGGCGCAATCCGGGGGCCGACCTGTTCGGGGTCGATCAGGGTATCGGCGCGCCGGATGGTGTGCCGCCGCAGGGCATGTTCCATCTGGGGGCGGACCAGGTCTATCGCCCGACCAGCGTGGCCGAGGCCCAGGCCGCCGTCGATCGCATGGCCGACGAGGGCACGGATCTGGTGAAGATCTGGGTGGATGATTTCCGCAATGGCGTGCCGGGGGCCAAGGGCTATCCCAAGATCGACCCCGTGATTTACGGCGCGGTGATCGAACGCGCGCATGCACGCGGGATTCGCGTCGCAGCCCATATCCACGACCTCGCCGATGCCAAGGCGCTGGTCACCGCCGGGGCCGATATCATCGCCCATGGGGTACGCGACCAGCCGGTCGATACCGACTTCATCATGCTGATGGAGCAGAAGGGCGCGTGGTACATCCCCACCCTGGATCTGGACGAGGCGAACTACATCTTCGCCGAACACCCCGAATGGCTGGACGACCCGTTCCTGTCAGCCGGGCTGAACCCCGACCTGCGGGCGCAGTTCGCCGACCCGGCCTGGCGCGCCAGGATTCTGGCCGCCCCCCTGACGGCAGCGGCAAAGAAGGCGCTGGCGCTCAATGAGCGCAATCTGGTCACGCTCTATCGGTCGGGCATCCATATCGGCTTCGGCACCGATTCCGGCGCCTCGGCCACCCGCATCCCCGGCTTTGCCGAACATCGCGAACTGAAGCTGCTGGTCGCTGCGGGCCTGACGCCCATGGAGGCCCTGGCGGTAGCGACCGGCAATGCGGCGGCGCTGATGCATCTGGATGACCGGGGCATCCTGCTGCCGGGCCGCTGGGCCGACCTGATGGTGGTCTCGGGCGATCCGGCGGCGGACATTACCGCAGTCGACAGGATCGAGCAGGTCTGGCATCGCGGTGCACGGACCGAGGGGCCGTTGGTCCCCCGCTGATCCCGGCTGCCCGCGCGCGCCGGCCCGGCGGGTAGCGTGCGAGGGAGCAGGAACAGCATGGCCCATATCGTGGTAATCGGCGGCGGACCGGCCGGTCTGGCCGCCGCCGAGGCCCTGGCTGCCGGCGGATGCGCCGTGACGGTGGTGGAACGCATGCCGACCATCGGCCGCAAGATGCTGATGGCCGGTCGGGGCGGGCTGAACCTGACCCATTCCGAATCGCTGGAGCGTTTTCTGACCCGCTACGGTGCCGCACGCCCGTGGCTGGAGCCCGCCTTGCTGGCTTTTTCCCCCGACGAACTGCGCAATTGGGCGGCAGGGCTGGGCCAGCCCTGTTTCGTCGGCAGCAGCGGGCGGGTGTTCCCCCAGGCGATGAAGGCGTCGCCGCTGCTGCGGGCCTGGGGCGCGCGACTGGCGGAGCAGGGGGTGACGATCCTGACCCGCCACGCCTGGACCGGCTGGGACGGGCCGGGACGGGTGCGCGTGGTCTCGCCGCAGGGCGAGCGCGTACTGGCCGCCGACGCGGTCGTACTGGCGCTGGGCGGGGCAAGCTGGGCCCGCCTGGGTTCCGATGGCGCGTGGACCGGCCTGCTGGCCGGCGCGGGCGTGGATCTGGCGCCGTTCCGCCCCGCCAATTGCGGCTTTCGCACCGACTGGAGCGATACGCTGCGCGCGCGTTTCGCCGGCACGCCGCTGCGCGGCATCGCGCTGACGCCCGAGGGCGGCGGCCCCACCGTGCGCGGCGAGGCGGTGGTGACGGCGCATGGGCTGGAAGGCGGGGCGGTCTACGCGCTTTCGGCCCTGCTACGCGACCGGATCGCTGCCGAGGGGCAGGCGCGCCTGATGGTGGATCTGCGCCCCGACATGACCGAGGCCGCACTGGCCGAGCGCCTGGCCCGGGTGCGGGGGCGCGAAAGCCTGTCGAACACGCTGCGCAAGGCGTTGCGCCTGCCACCGGTCGCGGTGGCGCTGCTGCGTGAGGGGCCCGACGCTCCGCCGCGCGACGCACCATCGCTGGCGCGGCTGATCAAGGCGGTGCCCGTCACGCTGACCGCACCCGATTCGCTGGATCGGGCGATCTCGGTGGCCGGTGGCGTAAGGGCGGATGCGGTGGATGCGCGCTTCATGCTGCGCGCGCTGCCGGGCGTGTTCGTAGCGGGCGAGATGCTGGATTGGGAAGCGCCGACGGGCGGTTATCTGTTGCAGGCCTGCTTCGCGACCGGCCGCGCGGCGGCCCATGGCGTGCTCGACTGGTTGCAGGAGGGGGGCAAGGAACGGTATCCGTCCTGCCCATGACGGTTTCGATCACGATTGGGGATATACGGGGCGGCGGCCCGGCGGTCATGGACCTGGCGGAACTGCTGTCCACCCGCCTGCTGGTGCAGGGCAATTCGGGGTCGGGCAAATCCCACCTGCTGCGGCGTCTGCTGGAGCAGTCGGCAACGCTGGTACAGCAGGCGATCATCGACCCCGAAGGCGATTTCGTCAGTCTGGCGGAACGGTTCGGCCATCTGGTGATCGACGGCTCGGCCCATACCGAGGCCGAGTTGCAGGCGGCCGGCGAGCGCATGCGCGTGCATCGCGCCTCGGTGGTCCTGAACCTGGAAGGCGCGGATGCCGAAGTGCAGATGCGCCGCGCGGCCGCCTTCCTGGGCGGTATGTTCGAGGTCGGGCGCGAATATTGGTACCCGGTCCTGGTTGTGGTGGACGAGGCGCAGCTTTTCGCCCCCGCCGCGGCTGGCGAGGTGACGGACGAAGCCCGGCGCGCCTCGCTCGGCGCCATGACCAACCTGATGTGCCGTGGCCGCAAGCGCGGGCTGGCAGGGGTTATCGCCACCCAGCGTTTGGCCAAGCTGGCCAAGAACGTGGCCGCCGAAGCGTCGAACTTCCTGATGGGGCGTACCTTCCTCGATATCGACATGATGCGCGCCGCCGACCTGCTGGGCATGGAGCGCCGCCAGGCCGAGAGCTTCCGCGATCTGGAACGGGGCTATTTCGTGGCGTTGGGCCCGGCGCTCTATCGCCGCCCGGTGCCGGTGCGCATCGGCGAGGTGGTGACCGAAAGCCGGTCCGCCGGGCCGACGCTGCTGCCCATGGCGCCGGCCGCACCGCCCGAGGATATTCGCGACCTGATCTTGGCCAGACTGCCCGAGCGCGAGAGCCTGCCCCGTCCGGTTCGTCCCTCCGCCCCGCCGCCGCCCGATATTCTGGCACAGCTTGCGGCCCACGCGGCCTCGGCGGCGGTAGAGGCCGAGATGGAAGCGCCAGTCGTGGAAACCCCGGCAGACAAGGCGGAGCAGAAGCGCCGCTTTCTGACCATCCTGACCGAAATCCTGCGTGACGAGGATGCGGGCTTCCGTCCGCCGCCGGTGCTGTACCAGGATTTCCTTGTCCGCTGCCGGATCGAGGGCATGGGGCGCGAGGCGCTGGACATGCCGCGCTTCCGCCGCCTGCTGGCCACCGCGCGGGCCGGCGTGGACGCCGAGACCGCCGAATCCGATCGCTGGATGCAGGCCGAGCGCATCGCCGCTCCGCTGCCGGACGACGTGCGCGGCATCTTCCTGCTGATCGCCCGCGCTGCGATGGAGGGGCAGCCCTGCCCGTCGGATGCGGCGGTGGCACGGGTTTATGGCACGCATTCGTTGGGCCGCGCCCGTCGGCAATTGACCTATCTGGAAGAACAGAACGTCATTGTCCTGCGCATGGACGGCATGGGGCGGCGCAGCGCGGCCGTGATCGGGCCGGGATGGGAAACCGCGCCGTCCGATCCCAGCGACGGAGCATAGTGCCCGCGTCATCCTCGGAGCCTGTTTGGCATGCGCTCCGACGGCGGCCTGACATGCCTTTCCTGCGCTTGAGGCTTGCGGCCACCAAGGCGGTTTTCGCTCGTCGGCCGGCATCTCAAGCCGGTCAATGACAAAGACTGTCACATTGCGACGGGCATGTCGTCGCGTATGTGCCTTTTCCTCACCGGAATCCTGTTGGTCGCCTTTCTTTCGCGAGGCGGAAAAGAACCCGAAATTTCGGGTATTTTTTTAAAATTCCCATGATTTATGCCTGTGCCGATAGCGTGAGCTAGTTCCGTGCCGGCTACCCGACAGTATCATTCTGTCATATTTTAAATTGCGAATAAGTCGCATTATTGCTAATGGTCCCGCGTTCAATGTGTCGAAATGAAACAGGATGCCATGAGCCGCTTTATCAGTCGCTGCCTTCAACCTCTGCCTGTCATGACAGGGCTGGCTCTTGCCGCGTCCGCCGCGCAGGCCGCGTCGCTCGATCCGACGACGGATCCGCACCGGGCGCACGAACGGATCGACGATCAGAAGCGTACGCGCGACGCGCGGTCGGACAGCACGGCGAAGCATGCCGACGCGGATAAGGTCCTGGCAGAGGGCAGCCATGCGCCGGAGACGGTGACGGTCGTCGGCCACGGCTTCAACACGCTGCACGAACCCACCGGCCTGTCGCGGATGCCGCAGGATGTGCTGCACACGCCGCAGCAGATCAACGTCGTGCCGCAGGCCCTGATGAAGCAGCAGAACGTCAAGTCGCTGGACGAGGCACTGCGCAACGTGCCGGGCGTCACATCCTCCATCGGCGAGGGCGCCGGCGGCATGAATGGCGACCAGTTCCTGATCCGGGGATTCCAGGCGCAGAACGACATCTACGAAGATGGCCTGCGCGATTTCGGTGTTTATAGCCGCGACGCCTTCAACCTGGAGACGGTTTCCGTCATCAAGGGGCCGTCGTCCGAGGTGTTCGGTAACGGCACCACCGGCGGCGCAATCAACATGAAGACCAAGACGGCGGGCCTGACCGACCGTTACGCCGCCGAGTTCAGCGGCGGGTCGGGCTCCTACTATCGGGGCACGCTCGATTTCAACAAGCGGCTGGACAGCAGCACCGCGCTGCGCATCACCGGCATGGGCAGCGAAAACAACATTGTCGGCCGTGACTACATCTATTCCCATCGCTGGGGCATCGCACCGTCCATCGCCTTCGGGCTGGGCCGGCGCACGACGCTGGTCCTGCAATACATGCATCAGCAGGAAAATTCGGTCCCCGATTTCGGCGTGCCGGTCGTCAAAAAACCGGGTGCGGCTTTCGGTGCGCCGATTACCGAATACGGCATCCGTCGCACCAATTTCTACGGCACGAACAACGACCAGAACGCCACCAACGACAATATGGAGACTGCGCGCTTCTCCTTCCGGCTCAACAAACACATCACCTTTTATGACGATCTGCGTGGCGGCCAATATTACCGCACCTTCGCAGCGTCCAAGGCGACATGCGATACGACCTGCGTCAACAATTACTTCCTGGGCAACTCCAACGCCGCCCTCGTCGCGCGCTCCGGTCCGGTCGGTGCCGGCAATGGCGTCGGGCCGGGCACTTACATGGCACCGCTGCCTTATCAGCAGACAAGCTGGTCGGTGCAGAATGTCGGCTCCATGGTTGCGGATTTCGACACCGGTTTCCTGAAACACCAGATCGTCGCCGGCTTCGATATCGAGCGCGTCAACGACGTGCGCTCACAATCGACCTATCTGAAGGCCAAGCCCTACGCCAACCTGGTCAATCCCAATCCGTATGTCGGCAATCTCGACCTTGTGCCTGGCGAGGCCAATCCGGGCGGCCTGGTCACGCTGGGCAGCCTGGGCGCCAAGCCGCACAGCAACGGCTATGGATTCGATACCGGCCTGTTCTTCTTCGACCAGATCTGGATCACGAAATGGCTGTCCGTCAAAGGCGGTTTCCGCTGGGACCGCTGGCAGACCAGCTACAATCTGACAGGGGGTAATGTCGCCAAGAACCCCGATATCCATTTCCACAATGTCAGCAGCGTCTTCAACCCGAATGTCAGCCTGGTGCTGACACCCGACGAGCACCAGACATATTATTTCACCTGGGCCAACTCGACCACGCCCATGGGCATGTATGTCACGAATGGTTCCGTCCCGATCCGTCCCGGCACGAACTCCTATGCCAGCCCGGAGAAGGCCAATCTGTATGAAGTCGGCGCAAAATACAGCGCTTTCCATGATCGGATCGGTTTCACGGCGTCCCTGTTCCGGCTGGAGAAGGGCAATGCAATGAATGCCGACCCGGTCACGGGCGAAATCCTCGGAAGCTCCGATCGTCAGCGCAACCAGGGGCTGGAACTGTCGGTCGGCGGCATGGTCATGCGTGGATGGAACGTCAGCGCCACCTATGCCCTCTATGACAGCGACACCACCAGTTCCGCGACCAAGGCCAATCTGGGCAGGCAGGTTCAATATGTGCCGCATAACCAGGCCACGCTGTGGTCGGTGTATGAAGCCTTCCCGGACAAGCCCTATAATATTGCCTTCGGCGGTGGTCTGACCTGGCGTCAGCACGTCTGGCTGGATGCAGCCAACACGATGCGCGCACCAGCCAATCTGGATTTCGATGCCGTCCTCTCGCATCATTTCAACGACCACTGGAAGATCGCGATGAACGGTTACAATCTGGCCAACAGGCTGAATTACCAGAGCCTGTTCTCAAACCGCGCCACGCCCACCGCTGGCCGCACCTTCATGGGGCAGCTCAGCTTCACCTACTGAGGTCATGCGCGCGGGCCGGATCGCCAATCCGGCCCGTGGCCAACGGGTCATGAAAAAACGCGCCGGCTCGTCGCCGGCGCGTTTTTCACAGGGGCCGATCTGCCGGATGGATCAGAATTCGATCCGTGCGGTGACTTTGAACGAGCGACCGGGCTGGCTGTAATACCGTTCGGACAGGCTGCTGCTGGACTGGCCATAGGGCAGCGACGCGGCGTTGTAATAGGTCTTGTCGAAGATGTTGTACATGCCGGCCTGAATGCGCAGGGGGCGGTAGAAGGTCGGGCTGTACCACCCCGTCAGATCGAACAGAACGTAACCCGGCGTTTTCCACTGGCTGGTGGGTGTTCCGGAAGTCGTCAGGTATTTTGCATTGTCCCGTGCCGTCGCAAACGTCGCGGACAGGCTCGTGCCCCAGTTCTCGCCCTTGTAGCCGAAGCCGATGATGCCACGGAACGGGGCGACGGAACTGAGGTGGAAGTTCAGATCCGTATCGCGGCCGTCGGCATAGGCGAACGAACCCCACGCCTGCCAGTGCTTGTCGAACGCCCATTGGGCACTGGCCTCGACCCCGTAAATGCGCACATGTCCCAGATTGGCGTAGCCGTAGCAGTAATAATATCCACTACATCCGCTCACGCCGACCATGTCTATGAAGTTCTTGTAGTAATTGTCATAGAACGAGATATTGGCGCCACGTTCGGAATTGCCATATTTCATGCCCACTTCCCAGCCTCGGCTGGTTTCCGGCTTGATCTTGGGATTGCCGACGACCTGATAGATCGGCGGCGTGCTGTAATTGAGATAGGCTTCGGTCGCCGAGGGGGCGCGGAACGCCTGCGAATACTGGCCGTAAAGCGTCAGGTCGCGGGCCACGCGTGCCTCGATCAGCACCTTGGGCGAGAAATGCCCGCCATGCGCGCCCTGCGGCAGACCGGTATAGCCGGGATTGTTCATGAAGAAGGCGCTGTTCTGCGGGTCGCGCTGGTAATAATCGAAGCGGAAGCCCGGCGTGATATGGAACCATTCGCCAACACCCATGCCGATGCGATCCTGCACGATCGCGCCCAGATCGGTGCCATGAACCTTCGGCATGTCGGCATAATTATCGTGCGTATAGGCGCTCGTCGTGGCCCGCTGCCCGGTCTCGTGCTGGCTGGTATCGGTCAGATAGGCTTCGCCGCCGAAGGTGATGGCGTGATGCAGCGGACCAGTGAAGAGATTGGCCGTTGCCGAGCCGGTCACGCCATAGGACTGCACCGACAGGTTGAGATTCTCATGCACATTCGCAGCGGGACGGAGGCTGTTCGTGTTGCGGATGTCGGTGATCGTGTTGGTGTCCTGCCAATAGGCCAGAAAATGCCCTTCGCTGAACAGGGCGGTCGGACTTTCCGCCTTGTAGTCGTAATTGGCCGAGACGCGGGCACGCTTGTTCTCGCTGCCCGTGCGGTAATGCTGCCCCGCGCTGGTCTCCGATGTCATGGTGTGTTCGTCATAATTGCGGTCGAACCATTCTCCCGTCAGCCCCACCCGGTGGCCGCCCACGAAGTAATGCCGGATCTTGCCCAGAAAACTGCCCTGGTCGTAGGAGGCCGGGTTCCTTTTGGTCCGCGTGCGCCCGCTGCCCCCGCTCTGGCCCATGTTGCCGGTTTCGCTGCCGTTCTGATAACCGCCTTCCAGCAGAAAGAGCGTATTGCCGTAGCGGGCCGCGAACGCCTGGTTAAGGTAGGCGCTTTCGCTCGATCCATCATATGTGGTCTTGGTCAGGCCGCCGAAATTCTTGCCCGGCTTGAGAATATCTTCCGGGTCCAGCGTGCGCAGTGCAACGACACCGCCAAGCGATCCAGTACCGAAAAAGCTGGAATCGGCGCTTTTAACAACGTCGATCGCACCGAGGGAGTTGAAGTCGAAGGCGCTGACGCCGCCCTGGGCTGTATTGTAGGTGCCGGTATAGGCACCATCGTTGGCCCAACTCGTGCGCACGCCGTCGATCGTCGTCAGAATGCGGTTCTGGTCGAGGCCACGGATATTGATGCTGGAATTGCCAGCACTGTAATTGACCGCGGCATCGACGCGACGTGCGTAATCTTCCAGATTATCGATCTGGCGATCACGAAACACTTTGTAGGTTGTGGTGGTCGTCAGCACGGCCGGCTTGCCGGTGCTGCTGTGGTCTGCATCGGGATCGAATTTCATGGAATCGATCACATCGGCACGCCCCGAGACTTTCACCGGCCGGAGGTTGATCGCGGGGGCAGCGGGACGGGCGCCGGTTGCGTTCGCGGGTTGCTGACTGGGGGCAGTGGCGCTGCCGGGCGCCACCTTCCTGGCGGTGAGTGCACCGGTTGCCGGAGCATCAGTCGCGGCACGGGCGAAATCCATGGATGCATATCCGCAGGTCAGTGCGGATGTCGCCAGTATATGACAGAGAATCGTGCGATGCCGTTTTTTTTGCCGCCTTATCACCGCTTGCTCCATAAATGAGAATTGTTCTCATCTAATGCGGGGGCGGTGTTCTGCTTGTCAACATAAAATGCACTTGATTCGCATTTGCATAAACCGCAAAAAACAGGCAATCAACAATTGTCTGATGAAATGGGCACCGCGGAAAACAGACGAAACAATCTGCAAATCATTCGTTACATTCTGTCTGTTTGCGCTGCCCGACATGAATGGAAATAATCGAAGGATTCTTATCGTGAGCGACCCGATCCTGACCTCACCCCTGTCATCACAACTCAAGGCGCATACGCACGCCATTCATGAGCAGTTGGACCATGCCATCATGACAGCCGGCATGTTCTCGGATCGGCCGGGGTATCAAAATTTCGTGCTGGTCCAATATCGGTTCCATCGAGACCTGAACGCACTCTATGGCGATCCAGCTCTTGCACGCATCGTGCCCGATCTGCCCGCACGAAACCGGTTTGCACAGTTGGTCGAAGATATGGCGGACCTGGATATTCCTCCCCCTGAAGCGACGGAAAGCCCTGTCGCCCATGATCCGTCGGAGGCGATGGGGTGGCTGTATGTGGCCGAAGGATCGAAGCTGGGGGCCGGCATTCTGACGCGCCTGGCCGAAAAGCTGGGCTTCGGCGCCTCGTTCGGCGCCCGTCACCTGCAACCCGATCCGGCGGGCCGCAGCCGCTCCTGGTCGGCTTTTCAGGAGGCGATTGATCGCGCCGGGCTGGACCCGGACCGCTGTGTCATCGGGGCCGAAAGCGGTTTTACGCGCGTAATCGACTATCTCGGCAGCGTTACGTCGGCGCGGGCCTGAGGGGGCACCCAAGGGCCGGTGCGGAAGAGATGGAGACCGCAGGCGGCGGCAGGCAGAGCATGACGCGGTTCTGCCGCCTGTTATAACGATAACGTATGGAGTCGCCAGCGCTTCAGGTCTATATTCCGGGCAAGATAGTCATTGACCTCTCAACCGCTCGACGGCCGAGACGGAGTGTGCCGGCAGGAGTTGTGTTGAATGGCAGGACCTGCGCGTCCGTGGACCCAAATCGTCCGATCGTCGCGAAATTGGCGCCCGTTCCGACCGGCCGAGCAGCCGCACGGGCGCGGCTTGATCCTGCTTTTTCTTGTGCTGTTTGGCGGTCTCGTCGTGATCACCCGTTTCCTCACCGAGGATAATGACGGGTTTTCGGCTTTCTGGCCTGCAAACGCGGTAATGCTGGTGGCCCTGAGCCCGACTATGCAGCCTACCTGCTAAATGGCTCGTATCGGCGGCTCATCCGCCGGGCGCGCCATGACGGCGCCCAGCGACGGGATTTCGTTTTCCGTCACCTCGCGCAGCCAGTCGGCCACGGAAACCGGTTCATGCCACCATTGGCGGTCTGCCCCGCCGGTATTCCGGCGGGGCAGGATATAGCCCGCGCCAGCGAGGCAGGCCCCCAGCATGGCCAATGCGGCCATCAACCGGTCGGGAATATCCCCTTCCGGGAAGAGGGGACGCAACGCCCTCCTGAGATCGGTGACACGACCATTCTGCGCGATCTCGATGGCGTCGAGCAGATGATGTTCGACCGTGGTGACTACAGGCGCCTGGAACGGCATGATTCCAGCCAGCCCCATGGTGCCGGGCGGCATCCTGGCTGCGGCATCGGCCAACATCCGGGCGAGATAGGGATAATCCTCCGACAGCAGCGAGAGCGGCAGGCGTGCCATCGTCTCGTCGCGCGACAGGCCGCCCACCGGGCCGCCAGGCATGAAATGGCGCATTGCGTGCACCGCCAGCCGTTCGCTGCGCGAAAGAGCGTTCATGGATGTTTGCGGATGGGTCATGATTATTTCCGATCACTGCCGTGTCGGCTCCCTTGGAGGCTTTCTGCCCGGCCTCCTGCCTTATCCCTTTATAATACTAGATGCAGTTGCCTCGCGTTTGCATCTACAAGATGGCAGGACACCCATGACAAAACAGGGGGAGGGCGACCGGCCGATCGCGGGTGCCCGGCCATCGACAGACCCGGTGGCTAATGAACGAGGCCGAGATTTTCCGGATGCGGCCAGTGATGGTGGCTCATTCCCATATCCAGTTCCTGCCAGCGTGCCATGGCGATCAAGGCGGCGGTATCCGTACCCCGTCGCGGGAGCGCATCGGCCTCACCGGTTTGCATTTCGATCAGGCGGGGCGGCTGGGTAGCGGGGGAGGGGCGGCGGCTGGGCAGCCAGTGCCCCGCGCCGGCCAGGCATGCGGCCAGCACCGTGACGGCGGCGGCGAAGCGCGACTGCACATAATGATGCGGAAAGACCCGCCGCAACGCCCTACGGACCGCAGCCTCGTTTCCGTTCTGTGCCGCCGACGTCGCGTCCAGAAAGCCCTCTTCGGTGGCAGTCAGCATCGTCGTGCCGGGCATGCCCACGTCCAGACGGTCCATGCGCAGTCCGGCCATCCGGTTCATCGCGGCGCGAAACGCCTCCACGACCCCTTCGAGGTCGGCGTGGAACCCCACCATGAACAGGCTCCGGGCCACCGGGCGGGACGATGCGCCGGTGCAGGCGGGCACCTCGCGCCGCGTGATGCATCGGATCATCCAGATGGCCAGCTTCTCGCTGCAGGAGAGGTCGTTCACGTAATGCCGTGCGTGGCTCATTGGGCACTCCTGGCCGGCGACGCCGCCGATCTGTTGCTGTGTCATCGCACTATATGAGAACGATTATCATTTGCAAACATGAAATACGCACATCGTGATGATGTCCGCCCCATCCAGGTGCCGCGCCAATCCATTGGACGCGATTCGCCGGATCAGGCTATGCTGGGGATGCAATGAAAACAGACGACAGGCTGGACTCCCCGATCGCCGCGATGTGCCGCGAGAAGGGCATGAAACTGACCGGGCAGCGGCGCACGATCGCGCATGTCCTGTCCGAATCCGACGATCATCCCGATGTTGAGGAACTCTATCGCCGGGCCACGGCGGTCGATCCGCATATCTCCATCGCGACAGTGTACCGGACGGTGCGGCTGTTCGAGGAGAAGGGCATCCTGCGGCGCCGCGATTTCGGCGGTGGCCGCGCGCGGTACGAGACGACCGATCATGGGGACCATTTCCACCTGATCGATGTCGACACCGGTACCGTCATGGAATTCGACGACGACGAGCTGAAAGCACTTCTGGCGGAAATCGCTGCCAGGATGGGCTACGAGGTCGCGACGACCCGTCTGGAACTCTACGGCCGCCGCAAGAAGAAAAAAGGCCGGTAATCCGGCTGGCACAAGGCCGGCCGGGCTTTCGGCCCGGAACGGTCCACGCCGGATTGCCACCAGCGCGTTTTCGGTCGGATTCTCAGGCGTGGCCGGCGTGCTGCCGTTGCGCATCCGCGTTGGGCAGCCCTTCCAGAGTGGCGGCCTTCAGCGCATTGCGCAGCAGGCAGAGCATTCCCGGAACACAGTTGCCGCACTGCGCGCGGCATTGCCGCGCGGCATGGATTTCGGCGGGGCGCGACGCGCCCGCGCGGATGGCGGATTCGATGTCCGTATGGGACAGCGCATTGCACGAACAGACGATCATGAAGGCTCCGCTCCCGGCGAGGTGTAAGGACGTCTTCATTCTTCGTATTGCAATTGCGATGCGGTCGCAATAATGATCGGAGGCCACGGGACATCCGGCAGTTGCCCGACCGTCGATTTCCCAACCCTGTCCCGTGGAAACTCCGGCGGCATCGATGGCATGCTTTCGCTGTCCGATGCCGCTGTTCTCTTTTCGCCTCATGACGGGAAGCTGTTGACGATGAGCGAGACAATCGGTTGCGACGCCTCCTGGCACCTTACGCACTCACAGCCGCCGCTACTGGTGGATTATTTCGATCCCGGCCGCGGATTCGCCGGGCAGATCAACGGGCTCGTCAGCCGGTTCCAGACGGTCCAGGCCGTGTGCCAGAGTGGCGAGGGGCCGATGCGCTTGACCGAGCTGCGCAATGAACTGGCCTTTCATCTGGTCAAGATGTCGCGCTGGTGGGGGTTCGATTTCTGCCCGCTGGGCCTGACGGGCGTGCGGAATCCACTCTTCATGAGCTACGTGAAAGCGCATGCGGCGCGCTCGGTCGAGGATGAGTCGCTGCTGGATCTCTTCACTGTGCAGCGTCATATGCACGGGGGCGATCCGGGTCATATCCTGGTTCTCGGCCGTGACCCGGAGAGCAGCGGCACGATGTCGATTCTCTACGGCGTCGACGGCCAGAAATCCTTTCGCTTCACGACCAGGGCCAACGGGGCCGCGATTGCGTGGTATCGCCACAGCTATCCCGATTTCGTCAGCGCGTGGCTGGCGGCGTGGACCTATCACTGCCCGGCCGGCCATGTCTGCGCGAACATGCGCGAGCATCTGGCCGCCGAACGCGAACATACCTGGGCGCGAAGCTGGCACCGCCAGCATTTCCACCGCACGGGCGGCAGCCTGATCGTCCGACTCTATCTCGATGCGATGAGCCAGCTTTCGGCATGCCAGTCCCGTTTCGGCCGGACGGAGTTCGAATCCATCGTGAATGCCATCGCCTTCAAGATCGTAAGGCACGCGGTCGAGAGGCGGATTGCCATTGCCAGCCTGCTTGCGGAAGGCAGCGCGCAGGAGATGAGCCAGCGCGTGATCGATGTCATCCGGCAGAGGGCGCGCCTGTATGTCGGCCGGTCGATTGATCCGCTCCAGCGCCCGAAACTCGAGGCGCTGCTCGATCAGTGCGTCCCGTAACCTTCGGGAGCCAGGGTGAAAACCCGCATGGTGTGCTCTGGTCCTGGCCGGGTCGTCAGACCGTCAGCGCGGCCCTGTCGGGTTCGACCCAGTGTGATCGTGCTTCGGGGCCAAACAATGTCTCCTGCGTCCAGTGCCCGAGCAGCCAGTCGCTCCGGCCGGGCGCCCCCGCCATCAGGGCATCCAGGATCAGGCAGAGCGGTGTTTCCGCCGGATAATGTGCGAGGAAAGCCCCTGCCGCCCGCATCGAGGCGATGGTGATCGTTTCGTGATAGCCGCTTGAAAGCGTATTGGCCGTGCCGCTTGCCTCGTTATAGGCCCGGATCAGGCCGCGCATGATCGGCAGTTCCGCCCATTCTGGCCGATGGCGAAGCAGCCACAGGGCAACGGCGAAATGGGCCGTATGCGTCCATTTCGCCTTCGGCAGGGTGCCGCTCAGAAACGCCGATACGATATCGTTGATCTCGGTATCGTCGCTGTAAGCGGGCATGGCGGCGTGCCTTCTGAAAAAACCGTCTGATATGAAGACGTCGCCGCGATGGGGCGGTGTTGCCGGAGGGAGGCAAGGCGCATTCTTCCTATGCCACCACGGCAAAGAGGGGAAGGCCGGTCCATGACCATGCACCGGGAAAAGGGGCATGCCACGACGCGGCCTTCCGGTTAAGACGCGGCCCGTCAGCGATGGCCGCGCACCAGTTCGTCGGCCAGCGCGGGTTCGGCGTAGACCGTGCGGAGTGCGGCGATGATGGCGCTGGTGTCGGTTGAAACCGCACGGTTGTTGCTTATGTCGTAATACAGATCGCCGGCCAGGCTCGGCAGGTTGCCGTCGAAGATCAGCCCGACCGCATGGCCCTGACGGTCAAGCACCGGCGAGCCGGAATTGCCGCCCACGATATCGTTGGTCGAGACGAAATCGAGATGGGTGGACAGGTCCAGCCGGGCTTTCGCGTCCAGCCAGCGTTTGGGCAGGGCGAAAGGCTCGCTGCCGGTGGCATGGCGATACATGCCGGCAAAATCGGTAAAGGGCGGAATGTCCGCGCCGTCCTGCCGCCAGCCCTGCACCGTTCCGAAGGAAAGGCGCGGCGAGAAGGTGGCATCGGGATAGATCGCGTCGAGCCGCCCCGCCGCCTGTGCCTGCGCGAAGCGGGCACGGGCGATGTCCCCCTCTGCCTTGTGCAACGGGGCCGACACCTCGTTGAGCATACGCTCGCGCAGCGCGTCATAGGCGGGGAAGAGCGTCCGGGCGAAGATGACCATCGGATCGGTCGCCTTGTCGATCGCCGCCTGGCCGCCATGCCACAATGCGGTGCGTACGGCAGGGTCCGCCAGCCGGGTCTCCTTCACCAGTCGCGCCGCCACGGCCTCCGGGCTGTCGGTCCCCAGCGCGGTGCGGACCAGCGGATCATCCGCGCCCAGGATCTGACGCAGGCTCGTCAATGCCAGGGCGAAGGATGCGGTTTCCAGTTCCGGATAGACAGGCTCGCTTGCGGCAAGCTCCGTTTCGATTTCACCAAGCTGCGCGTCGTGATAGCCGGCATGCCGCTTTGCGTCGGGTTTTGCGCGTTCGCGGGCCCCTTCGACCAGCGTCATAGCGTCACTGGCCAGACCACGCAGCGCCATATGCAGCGCGAGATTGCGGGCGAACAGGTCCTTCTGCACGCCGATCGCCTTATCTACGACCGCGAAGGGCTGTCCATATTCGGCGCGGCGCGCCGGGTCCGCATCGATCCAGGCTTGCAGGGCCGCATCCTCTTTCGCCCGTTGGGCGACGATATCGCTCGATCGCAGGGCGGCTTCGGTGCCGGAATAGGATTTCAGCGCATTCTGCACGCCGAACAGCGTATCCTCGGCCTGCCGCGCATGCTCGGCGCTTTCGCGCGCGTACTGCCAGAGCATGCCCTCGCGCACCGAGAAGATGTCGATAATGGCCGGATTGGCGATATCGCGCTGGAAGGCCAGGGCCGCGGCGGGCAGGCCGCGCTGGGTGCGGCCCGGATTGCCCGAGGTGAAGACGAGGTCTCCGGCCTTGGGGCCCTTGGGGTCGAACTGCAGGAAGGGTGTGTGGACCGGCTTGCCGTCCTCGTACACCCGCAGCATCGACAGGTCGATATCATAGCGCGGATAGTTGAAATTGTCGGGGTCGCCACCGAAGAACGCGATATCCTGTTCGGGTGCCATCACCACCCGTACATCCTTGTAGCGGCGATAGCGATAGAGCGCCGTCTGTCCGCCATGATAGAGGGCCACCATGTCGCAACGCCAATGTTCGGCATCGCCGGCGGCGCACGCCTTGGTCAACCGGCCTTCGACTTCCTGCACGGCGGCGTTATAGGCAGCACCCTGCCGCCCCTTCGTCGCCTGCGTGACCTGGGACGACACGTCGGTGATGCCGTCCAGCCGGTCGAGTTCCATGCCGGGGCACTGGCGTTCCTCGGCGAGCGACTGCGTGTGGAACCCGTCACGGAAATAATCATGCGTCTTGTCCGACAAGGCGGACAGGCATGAATTGGCACAATGGTGATTGGTCATCACCAGGCCGTCCGCCGAGACGAACGAGGCCGAACAGCCTTCGGCCAACCGGGCCGATGATTGCACGACGTGCTGGATCCATGCCGCGTCCGGCTGAAATCCATAGTTCTTCTGCAACGCAGCTTTCGGAAGGTGGTCGAACGTCCACATGCCCTCGTCGGCGCGGGCACTGACGGAGCCCGCCAGAAGCGACAGGATCGCACCCGACAGCATCAGATAGGATTTTGCAAATGACATACGCGCATCTCGTTATTGAGTTATAATATAACATTATGCACGAGTTCGTATCGCGCGCCAACACGCGAATCCCACGGTGGGAGGCCGCCTGCCTGTCTCGGAGGTTGTTTGAGGCGTGACCCGGAATGGACGCCCGCCCCGCCGGCCGCGTCGTGCGTGGGGGCGGGCGATCCCTTCCTGTCAGGGCGTCTTCATGCCTTGTTACGGGGCCGGTACTGAACGAGATTCGTGCTGTCCGGCAGGCGGAAGCGGCTGACGAGGTGGGTCATCCTGTCCGTCTCGCCCGCCAGGCGGCGGGAGGCAGCGCGGGAATGTTCGGCCACGGCGGCATTGCGCTGCGTCACCTGGTCCATGTCGCTGACCGTGATGTTGATCTGGGTCAGGGTAGAGGCTTGTTCCTGCCCGGCCGTCAGGATCTGGTTCAGGTTATCGCTGATCTCGGCGATGAAGCGGGAAATATCCTGAAGCGCCTTGCCGGTTTCGGTAACACGTTTCGAGCCGGTCTTGATGTCCGATGTCGTGGTCCTGACCAGGGTGCCGATTTCCTTCGCCGCCTGGGCGCAGCGTTGCGACAGGGCCCGGACTTCGCTGGCGACGACGGCGAAGCCCTTGCCCGCATCGCCGGCCCGGGCGGCCTCGACGGCGGCGTTGAGGGCCAGGATATTGGTCTGAAAAGCGATGACGTCGATCGTCTCGACAATGGCGACGATCTGTTTCGAGTTGTCCTCGATCCGCAGCATGGCAGTCTGGGTCTGCTGCATGATATCGGACGAACTGCTGGCGGAACCGCGAGCCTGCACGCCGATCTTCTGCGCATCGCTGATCTGCTGGACGGATTCGCTGACGCTCTCGGTCAGTTCGTTGACCGCTGCCGCCGTCTGCTCCAGCGAGGCGGCCTGCTGCTCCGTCCGCTTGGCCAGGGTTTCGGCTTCGGTCGCAAGCTGCCCGGTGCTCGTGCTGATGCTGCGGCCCATGCCGGCGATTTCGGACAGCGCCTCGGCGAGTTGGCGCACCGACTGGTTGAAATTCTGCCGCAATGGCTCGAATTCGGGCGGCAGGGCGGTGTTGATCTGGCAGGAGAGATCGCCCCTGGCCAGATTGTCGAGCCCGTCTCCCATGGTCCTGATGACGTTGTTGATATTGCGGATCTTGGTTTCCTCTTCCTGCCTCGTCTTCTGCTGAAGCTGCTCATGCTGGGTTCGGGCTTCCGTCGCACGTTCTTCCGCCTCCCGGCCTCTCAGGAGCGTCTTGCGAAAGCCTTCCAGGCCCTGGGCGACCATGCCGATTTCGTCGCCGCGTCCAGTGCCGGGAACCGCCCTGTCATATTGGCCCAGGGTCAGATCGGAAACTGCCGCCAGCAGGTTGCGGAACGGCTCCCTGATCAGCTTCCGCGAGATGAAATAGACGATGAGAACGGAAAGGATCATCAGCAGCACGCCGGAAATCAGCAGGGCGACGATGTTGTTCATCACCGGTGCATCCAGCGCGGCACGGGGGATGTCGACGACGAGGGTCCAGACATTGCTGAAGCCGGGGATCTGGAAGGGAACCATCACCCGCTCCAGGCCCCCGTCATGAAAACCACGGATGATCCGGACCTTGCGGCTGGAAATCGCTTGCGATAGCTCGGCTTTTCCGTCGTCCGTGTAGGGCTGGAGCAGGCGCTTCTTGTCAGGGTGCGAAATCCAGACCATGTCCTGGGACAGAAGCGAAATGCTCTTGCTGCCGAAGACGTCGGATGAGCCGAGAAGGGTGACGATCCAGTCCAGGGGGGTATCGATCCCGGTCACGCCGATTTTCTTGCCGTCGAAGACCAGCGGATAGGAAAACGAGATCATCTCCACGCCGCTGCCTTCGTCGATATAGGGCTCCGTCAGAATGGGCTCGCCGCTGGCCATCGGTTGGGTGAACCAGCTCTGGCTGTAATGCTCGTCGACGGCGTTGAAATCGATCGATCCATCCGGCTTGCGGACATAATAGGGATTGAGAATGCCATGGCTGTTGGTCCCCGGCGCATTGAGTGGCTTCTGCCCGTCGAACCCGCCGGGAATTTCCTCCATCCAAACGGCATAGAGGTTGGGGGAGCGGATCTCGGCTTCGCGAAGCAGGCTGACGACCTCGGTCCGGCTGGCCGTTCCGGCCTTGTGGCTTGCTTCCAGGGCCACCTTGTTGGCGCGTGCGATATCGTTATGGTCCAGCAGGCGCCGCGTGATCTGGTCGACCAAAATCTGGCTGCGGGAGGTCGCTTCGGAAAAAACACTTTTTTCGACTTGAGACTTCATCATCCATGCCGATATCGTCATGGCCACGACCTGTATGGCAATGAAGGCCAGCCCGCATATCAGAACAATTCGTGCAGACAGGTTGTTCCATGAACGACGTTCTGAATGACCGGGCATAAAAAGCATTATCCTTTATGGTCTTGTTACTTTTCGGAATCGGAATGATATTTCCGCTATCGGCCTGCCGATGGTGGCGATTGTGTCGGTCACATTGGAAAGTCAGGCCATGGCCGCCAGACCTGGATCGGAGGATGACAGGGCATGCCGGGGCCCGGCGAAGGTGTCCGAAACGGCGCGCCGTTCCATGCCGCTCGGTCGGCGGTATGCGGGCATGTCATGGAGAGCTTCCGACATGACGATCCTGAACGTTAACAGTCAGCTAACCTAACATATCGTTTGCTTCTGTAAATGAACTAATGCGCCTGCCGCGCAGCACGGAAGGCGCGGACGGTGCGCCGCCGGCGTGCATTTTCAGGCACAGATATTCAGGCCGGCTGGCCGGCCGGGGCATCGCGGTCATGTACCAGCGCGCCGGCCACATATGTTGCACGGACGCTGCGGTCGTCGCCCAGCATCATCAGCACGAACAGCAGGTCCTCGATTGTTTGGCACTGCTCGGCGCGCTGGGCCATCAGCGGCGTGGCATGCGGGTCGAGCACGCACAGATCGGCCTCCATCCCGGGCGAGATGGTGCCGATCCTGTCGTCCAGATACAGCGCGTGGGCGCCGCCGGCCGTCGCCAGCCAGAAGGCCTGGGCCGGATGCAGCCGCCGGCCGGTCGATTGCGCGACCTTGTAGGCTTCGTTCAGTGTTTGCAATTGCGACAGGCTGGTGCCGGCACCGACATCGGTGCCCAGGCCCACACGTACCGGCCGGCGCGGGTCAAGCGCGTCGAACAGGCGAAAGGCGCCGCTGCCCAGAAACAGGTTCGAGGTCGGGCAATGCGCCAGCGCGCATCCGGCCGCGTGGCAGGTATGGAATGTACCTTCGTCGATATGGACCCCATGGCCCAGTACGCTGCGCGGCCCGACAAGCCCGGCATGGGCATAGACGTCGAGATAGGAAGCGCGGTTGGGAAACAGATGGCTGATCCACTCGACCTCCGCCAGGTTTTCCGACAGGTGGGTCTGCATGAACAGCCCTTCGCGCTGGCGCAGCAGGCTGCCCGCGAGGTCGAGCTGTTCTTCGGTGCTGGTGGCGGCGAAGCGCGGGGTGACGGCATAGAGTTGCCGCCCGTGCTGGTGCCAGCGGTCGATCAGGGCCAGGGATTCGTCATAGCCGCGCTGGGGCGTGTCGCGCAGGTTGGCGGGCGCGTTGCGGTCCATCAGCACTTTTCCCGCGACCATGCGGGTATTCAGGCGCGCCGATTCGGTAAAGAACGCATCGACCGACTGGGGATGGACCGTGCAGTACACGGCGGCGCTGGTGGTGCCGGCACGCAGCAATTCGCGCAGGAAGCGTCGCGCCACGTCGGATGCGTAATCCGGGTCGGCATAACGGGCCTCGGTGGGAAAAGTATAGCGCTCCAGCCATTCCAGAAGCTGCTCGCCATAGGCTGCGATCATGGGCAGTTGCGGGTAATGAACGTGGGTATCGACGAACCCGGCCGAAATGATCCCGTCGCCCCAATGTGTGATCGGCGTATCGGGCGGCAGCGTATCGCGTAGCGCGTCGAAGGCGCCGAACTGCGTGATGCGGCCATCCTCGATCAGGATCAGCGCGTCGGCTTCATACACCAGCGCCTGCGCAGGATCGGCCATGAACGGATTGGCGCCGAAGGTGACAGCGCGGCCGCGCAGGGCATGGCGGGCGGGCGTAGGGGGCAGGGACGGGATCATGATCGGGGTACTCGGTCTGGCTCGATCCGATCAGTGTTGCCCGTTTTGTGTCGGCAGGAAAAGGCGGCACGCCGGGCGGACAGGTCTAGGTGGGCGGACGGTAGGACGACGACGTATCGAGAAACGTCGCATTGGCATCCAATTCGTTCGAAATGACCAGCAGATAGGCAATGGCGCGGGTCAGTTCGATGCGGGCACCGATATTGGGTTCCCGGGCCTCGATGCCGCGCAGGCTGGCCACGGCAAGGCGGGCCGCCTGCGCCGTGCGGCCGTGCTTTCCGGTGAACTGTGCCATCCGGCGCAGGACGAGGAGCAGCGGACGGTGCGCCTGGAGAGGCAGTTGATTGCGGGCCAGTACGGTGCGCACGCGGATGATGTTCAGCCCGATCGTCATGACCGAGAGCGTGCCCTGCAGATAGGCCTCGATGGTCGGTGTCGGTGTGGGGCCGGCATGACGGATCAGCCGGGCGAAGCGGTCGGTGTTCAGCCCGATCCAGTCATGGGTCTGCGGAATGGGCATCGCCGACGCCAGATGGTGCAGGTCGTACAGATTATGTTCACGCATGCGCAGGCGCTCGGTCCTGCTGCTGAAAGGCAGGATGGTGCGGAAGATCAGCACGGAGAACCCGATGCTGGCCAGTAGCGAGAGCGAGGAATTGAAATACGCGATCTCGTTCAGCCGGCCCTGGTTCGACGGACCGATCAGGTTGGAAAGGAAGAGGGTATAGGACGCGGCGGCGCCGGCTGTGGCCGGGTTGCGGGTGGCCAGCCCACCGGCGATCATCGGCAGTGCCAGGCAGGCCGCCAGGACCTCGAAATCCGCCGGACGCGGCAGGATCAGCATGACCAGGACGAACGAGACCCCGACCGCCCACACCGCGCCAAGCAGGAAGTTCATGGTGCCCAGGACCGGGTTTTCGCGGGTGGCGAACAGGCCGCAGGTCAGGGCGACCATGATGATGAAGGCCAGACCGCTCGGCCAGGCGGTGATTTCCCAGATCAGTCCCGCCGAGGTAATCGCGACGGCGGCGCGAATGCCGTTATGGGCCGCTTCCTTGAGGTCGCGATGCGCTTTCAGGCGGAAATGAAAACGGTCTCCACGGATGACACGGTGGCTGGCATCGAATTCCTCCAGCGCCTGCTGGAGTTCCGCCAGCAGTTCCTCCAGCGCGCTGTGCAGGATGCGCCCATCCAGCAGCGACTGGATCTCGGGGCTGTCGGGCGGGTGCTGGCCGCTGCTTTCCTCGGTCAGCGCATTGACGATCTGCTGGCGGCAGACGCCGCGCAGCGCGCGCAGGTCGGCCAGCACCTCCGGCAGGTCTTCGTCCTGTTTCAGGCGAGGCGGCAGGCCCTGAAGATAGGTGCGCACCAGCAGCGACGTTTCGGTAAAGCCCGCGTGGGCCGTACCCAGCGCACGCAGGCGCGCGGTCATGCCCAGCCCGCGCGACAGCAGCACCGATACCGTGGCCAGGGCGGCGCGCGCATGATCGCCCTCATGCCCGTGCGGCCCCATCTCGATCTCGCTGAACTCGATCTGGTCGTTGATCGTCAGGATGGTGCCGAACAGGGCGCGCGAGCGGACGAAGGCTTCCTCGTTGCCGGCCAGCAGGTCGGCAATGGCGTTGGAGGAACTGGTCAGAGCCGAGAGCAACTTCTCGCGAATATTGCGGCGCGCGGTATCGGCCAGGTTATGGGACAGCAGGCCGGCGATCAGACTTTCGCACGTAATGCCCAGCACGATGTAGGTCGAGCGCGACATTGCGATCATGAACACGTCGTTCGGGTCGCGTACGGCATCCAGCGCGATGATGGCGCAGGTATAGCCTGACAGTACCAGCGCGTAGGAGCGGAAGTTGCGCACCAGCGTGGCCACGCTGCAGCACAGGCCGATCCATATGCCGATCGCCGGAAAGAACAGCCACGGCGCCTGTGGAAAGGCCGCCACCAGCGCGACGGCGGAAATAGCGCCGATGGCGGTGCCCACCAGGCGCCATCGCGCTTTCGACAGGCTCTCGCCGCGCGATCCCTGCGCGACGATCCACACGGTCATCGGCGCCCATTGCGGGTCGTCCAGTTCCATCCACATCGCCAGGATCAGCGACAGGATGGCGGCGGCGGTCGTGCGTAGCGCAAAGCCGACTGCCTCGGCCTTGGGGGCATATAGCCACCGCAGATGGCTCAGCCGCCCGGCTCCCGGTGGTCGGAGAGTCGGCGGGCGCCATGACAGGAGGCGATCCAGCATGCTGAGGGCAAAGGCGGGGAAGACGGGCACGGCGTGAGGGGTATCCGGCGGCAGGGGCAATTCACGATTAGACTAGGTCACGCTTCTCCGGGACGATAGCCAGACTGTGTATATCAGTCATAAGCAGCGGAAGTCGCATGGCCGAACCGCCGCAGGGAGAGATGAATGACCGATCAATGGCCCGCCTCACATCGTTCCGGTCCGCATGCGTGGACGGACCTGCGGAACTGCGTGGTATCCGGCGACTGGTTCCATGCACCGGCCGCCGGCCGGCTGGAGCGGATGGCTGGCGGATTGCTGGAAATCGGTGCCGATGGGCGGATCGCTGCGGTCTGCCATGCGGGCAGCGAAGAGCATCGCACCCTGGCGCGGGAGGCGGCACAGGCAGGCCGACTGGTGACGCTGGACGGCCTCCTGATCCCTGGCCTGGTCGACCTGCATGTGCACGCGCCGCAATATCCGCAACTCGGCAAGGGGCTGGACCAGCCGCTGGAGGTCTGGTTGCAACGCTACACCTTCCCGCTGGAAGCGCGCTACGCCGACCGCCTGTTCGCGCGGTCGGTCTATCGGCGCCTCGTGGCCGATCTGCTGGCGGGGGGCACCACCACGGCGCTGTATTTCGCCAGCCGGCATGTGGAGGCGACGTGCGAACTGGCCGATGCCTGCATCGAGGCCCGGCAACGGGCGCTGGTGGGGCGGGTGGTGATGGACAATCCCGATCAGTGCCCGGATTTCTACCGCGACGCCTCGGTGGCCGAGGGGGTGGCCGCCACGCGGGCGGTCGCGGCGCATATCGCGGCCCATCCCGCCAATACCGGCTGGGTGCGGCCGGTCATCACCCCGCGCTTCCTGCCCTCATGCACCGACGACATGCTGCGCGCGCTCGGCCATCTGGCCGGGGAGTGCGGTTGCCATGTGCAGACCCATTGTGCGGAAAGCGATTGGGCGCGCGATTACGGCCAGGATCGTTTCGGGCATAGCGATATGGAGGCCCTGGACCGTTTCGGCCTGTTGACCCGCAATACGGTGCTGGCCCATGGCAATTTCATTACCGGGTCCGACATGGACCTGCTGGCCCGGCGGGGCGGGGCTGTGGCGCATTGCCCGCTGTCGAACGCCTGGTTCGCCAATGCGGTCTTTCCGCTGCGCGCCGCGCTGGACAAGGGCGTGCGGGTGGGACTGGGGACCGATATCGCAGGCGGCCCTTCAGCCTCGATGATGGGGGCGATGCGCATGACGGTGGCCGCGTCGCGCATGCTGCGCGACGGCGTGGACCCTGACCGGCCGGCGGCAGAGCGCGGCCGGCCGGGAAGCGCGGTGGACATGATGACGGCTTTCCATCTGGCCACGGCAGGCGGGGGCGACGCGTTGGACCTTCCCGTGGGCCGCTTCGCCCCCGGCCAGCATTTCGATGCCCTGCGCATCGACCCCGACGCCTCGCTAGGCACCATGCGGCTATGGGGCGACGAGAGCGATGAAGACTTGCTGGCCACGGCGCTCTATACGGCGTCGCGCGCCAATATCACCCATGTCTGGACCGATGGGCAGCAGACGGGGCAGGGGGCGCGGCCCGCATAGCGTAGCCGGTTACGCAGGTTGTGTGGCCAGCAGGCGTTCGACTTCCTGCCGGGTCGGCGCGGCGTCCGAGGCGCCCCGGCGTGTGGTGGCCAGGGCGCCGCAGGCGGCCGCGTAACGCGTCGCGCCGGCCAGATCCATGCCCGATGACAGCGCGACCGCCAGGCCACCATTGAAGCAGTCGCCGGCCGCCGTGCTGTCCACGGCATCGACAGTAAAGGGCGACACGAATCCATGTCCGTATTCGTCTGAATACAGAACGCCCCGCGCGCCCAGTTTCACGATGGCCCGTCGCAGACCCAGGCGGTGCAGTCTGTCGGCCGCATGGCGTGCGCTTTCCGCGTCATGCGGGCGCAGGCCGGTCAGGCGTTCCGTTTCGGTCTCGTTCGGTGTCATCAGTTCGGCGAGGGGAAACAGGTCTGCGGGCAGTCCATCCTGCGGCACCGGTGCGGGGTCGAGAATCAGCCGCGCGCCGGCTTGCATGACGGCCTGGGCGGCCGCGCGCAGCGCGTCCAGGGGAATTTCGCATTGCATCAGGACGATTGTGCCTGGTGCCAGAAGGGGCACCAGGCGGGCGATATCGGTGCCGTCGATCGCCATATTGGCACCGCCCACGACGACGATCGTGTTTTCGCCGCCCGAGTCGGTACAGATCATCGCGAGTCCCGTCAGGTCGCCGGCCGAGCGGTATAAATTTTCGGCGCCGACACCATGCCGCCGGAGCGAATCGGCCGCGAAATCAGCCAGCGGATCGTCTCCCGTCCGGCCCACAAGCCGCACATCGGCGCCCAGCCGGGCCGCCGCGACGGCCTGATTGGCGCCTTTGCCGCCCAGACCGAGCCCGGCATCGTGTGCATGCAAGGTTTCGCCCGGAACGGGAAAGTGATTCACGCGTGCGCTGACGTCGATATTGACGCTTCCGAACGCGATGATTGACGGTTTATTACTTCTTGTAACGCTCATCGTTGGTCGTTCCCGTTAAAAATAAAAAATGTTTCGTAAGAATTATTTGTCTGCGCTGTCATTCCAAGATACTTATGATAAAGAAGCGACGCGAATCGGTGATGTCGTAAGAAGTCATAATAACAGAATGGAATTTCGGTATGTCGGAAATCGAGCAGGGTGCCTCTTTGTTGGAACTCACGGCGCAGATCGTATCCGCGCATGTTTCGAACAACAGCGTAGTCGCCGATGGCGTGCCTGATTTGATCCGGCAGGTCTATCAGGCGCTGACCTCGCTCGGCCAGGTTGCGCCGGAGCCTGAGAAGCTGCAGCCGGCAGTGCCGATCAAACGGTCGGTCTTCCCGGACTACATCGTCTGTCTCGAAGACGGAAAGAAGCTGAAGATGCTAAAGCGGCATCTGCAAAGCGCGTACGGCATGACGCCGGACCAGTATCGCGAGCGTTGGGGCCTGCCCACGGATTACCCGATGGTCGCCCCGAACTACGCCGAACGCCGCTCCACCCTGGCGCGGGAAATTGGGCTGGGCCGCAAGATCACCGCGACGGTGGAAGAAACGCCGACCGAGAACGATGCCGCCGCCAAGCCGGCCCGCCGTGGGCGCAAGCCGGCCGCGCCGCAGGAGTAATCGTGCGGTTAGTGTCGCGGATCGTCCGGCAGTCCCATGGCTGACCCCGATCTGGTGGTCGACCGGTTGCGTCTGCGCCGCCGACTGATCTTCTGGCGAGTGGGGGCGGTGGCCTCCTTCGTTCTGGCCTGGCTGGGGCTGGGTGGTCATACGCTGTTCCATCATACCCCCATGATTGGCAGCGACCACTTGGCCAGGGTCCGGGTCAGCGGGATCATCGGGTCGGACAATCGCAAGTTGATCGACCTGATCGACCGCGCAGCAAAGGCCGACAGGGTGCGTGGGCTGGTGCTGTCGGTCGACAGCCCGGGTGGCTCGGTCAGCGGTGGCGAGGCCCTGCACGACGCGGTGGCCCGCTTCGCCGCGCGCAAACCCGTCGTGGTGACGATGGGCGGGGTCGCGGCCTCGGCGGGTTACATGATTTCGGTGCCGGCGCAGCGTATCTTCGCCGGCCAGTCGACCCTGACCGGGTCGATCGGCGTGATCATGCAGGCCCCGGATGTCTCCGGCCTGCTGGATCGCGTGGGCGTGCGGGTGGACGAACTGGTGTCCGGTCCGCTGAAGGGGCAGCCTTCGGCCGTCCAGCCGCTGTCGCCTGAAGGGCGGCAGATGCTCCAGGGTGTCGTGGCAGACCTGTTCGACCAGTTCGTCGCGATGGTGGCAGATGGTCGGCATATGCCGGCCGACAAGGTGCGCACGCTGGCCGACGGTCGCCCCTATACCGGTCGGCAGGCGCTGCCTCTGGGGCTGATCGACCAGATCGGCACCGAGCGCGATGCCGTGGCCTGGCTGGCCCGCAGACAGCACCTTCCCGACACGGTTCCGGTTCTCGATCTGAAGGCGCCGGCCGAGGGAAAATGGATCCCGCGACTGACTCGCAGCATGCTCAGCGTCATTCTTGGTGAGGAATGGGCAGGATCTGTGGTATCGCAAGGTGTTGCGCTCGACGGAGCGGTCGCGCTCTGGAAACCTTGAATCGAAACGGGACAAGACGGATGACCAAATCGGAGCTGATTGCCGAACTGGCTGCTGCCAATCCGCACCTTCTCGGCCGCGATGTCGAACTGATCGTTCAGACGATTTTCAGCGAGATCAGCGCGGCCCTGGCACGCGGGGACCGGGTGGAACTGCGCGGATTCGGGGCGTTCACGGTTAAAAAGCGTGATGCCCGCACCGGTCGCAATCCCCGCACCGGCGAAATGGTGGCGGTAGATGAAAAGGTCGTCCCGTTCTTCAAGGCCGGTAAGGAACTGCGCGAGCGGGTCAATGGCGTCGTCGATTCCGGAGAGGACTGACCGCCCACGCAGGATGGTTGCGACGTGGCACGCCTCCGCGCGCCCGACGGAATGTTCTTGATACGTTCCAGGCTTGGCTGCTACCAATTCTTCTCCATGATTGGCGCCGGACGGCGAGGGTGCGTGAGCGTGCGGGACGTAATCTCTGGTCTTCTTGTGGTGTGTGTCTCGGCGTCCTGCGTTGCCGCGCCGGCCTGGGCCGGTACTCGCACGCATCATCATCGCAGCGGCCTGGCGGCGCATCTCTGCGCATCGCATGACGCGGTGATCGGGACGCACGGCCACAGGCTGCGGGCCATCGGCCAGCGGCATTATTTCGCCCCGATCGGGCAGGCCATGTATTATCGCGACAAATCGCATCGCTGCCGGCTCGGGCGCACCGCCCACCGCCATAGCTAGAACGCCAGGGCAGGGAGAGGCTACGCGCCGTCACCCCTCGCATGGTGCTGCGGCGTGCGTTGCTGAAGGTCGGTTTCAATACCGCCGCTTCCGGCGATCTGACGGCAGCCTCCTGCGCGCCAAGGCTCACGGCCCACGAGACCGCTCCATTCTCGACACATCAGAACTGTCGGCAGAAGCGCAGTCGCAACCGCGCTTCCGTGCGTTATCAGAAGCTTTTGAAACGGCCTCAGTGCAATCGCGCGAAGGCGCCCGGAAAGCGCGCCGTCAACGGGGCTTGTGACAGCCCCTTACAGGGGCCGGTGAGCCCGGTCGATCAGGCGCCGCCAGACCGAGCGCGCCTGCGCCAGCACGGGATTGGGCTGCACCGGAGGGGCGGAGGCGGCCTTGCGGGTATCATCCTTGCGGGCCAGCCAGTTATCCAGACTCACGCCGGCCTTCGCGGCCCGGCGGGCTTCGTAAGCCTGCTTGCCTGAGGCATTGCCCTGCTTGTCGCGGCTGCTCATCGGTCCTGCGGTTCCCTGCGGATGGTATCGGCCCGCTTAGTGATGGCGGCCATTGATTTCCGACAGCAGGAAATCGCGGAACACGGCAACCCGCTTCGAAGTGCGCAGTTCTTCCGGATAGACGAAATACGCATCGACCGTCGGCAGTGGGACGTCGGGCAGGATCTTGACCAGATTCGCATGCGGTCCGGTCGCGTAAAGCGGCACCGAGCCGATTCCGACTCCGGCCGCGATGGCGGATGCCATCGCCGGCAGGCTGTTGACTTCAAGCCGCGCGCCCCGCTTCTCGTCGGACGGCACGCCGGCTTCCGCCAGCCAGTTGATATGCGGAACAGGCGGATGATAACCGCCGAACAGCACCAGCTTGTGGGCAGACAACTCGTCGAGGGTCTGGGGGGTGCCGTATTCCTCCAGATAGCTGGGGGCGGCATAGATCGGCAGCGGGAAATCCGCGAGGTGACGCTGGATCAGGTCGGGCTGGCGCGGCGGATGCATCCGCACGGCGACATCGGCCTCGCGCATGCCCAGATCCAGGTCGTTATCTTCCAGGATCAGGGTGATCGTGATGTCGGGATTGGTTTCCATGAACCGATGCAGGCGCGGCGTCAGCCAACAGGTGCCAAAGCCCGTCGTCGTGGTCACGCGCAGGCGGCCGGCGGCCTTTTCCTTGCTCTCGGTCAGCAGCGACTGCGTCATCGCCAGTTTCGAGAACACTTCCCGCACGGTCTGGTTCAGGGTTTCGCCCTGCTCGGTCAGGATCAGGCCACGGGCATGGCGATGGAACAGCGGAACCTGAAGGGCTTCTTCCAGTGCCGAAATCTGTCGCGAAACCGCAGACTGGCTAAGGTTAAGTACATCGCCCGCATGCGTGAACGAACCGGCTTCGGCCACCGCATGAAAAATACGGAGTTTGTCCCAGTCCAATGCTACGCTCCGATCCTGACAGGAGGAATAGTGAAACCAAAGTTACTTTTGGTGACCGAAACGGGCCGTCCGGTCAAGGATTTGATGGGGGTCAGCCGGGTATTCCAGCCAGGAAACGTTCCGCTTCCAGCGCCGCCATGCAGCCTGTTCCCGCAGCCGTGATCGCCTGACGGTAGATCTTGTCCTGTACATCGCCGGCCGCGAATACGCCGGGCACCGAAGTGCGGGTCCCCCCTGGCTTCGTCACAATATACCCCTCGTCGTCTGTTTCGATCTGGCCACGGAAGATTTCCGTGTGCGGCGCATGACCGATGGCGACGAAGACGCCGTCGACCGACAGATTTTCCGGAGCGCCGGTTTCGGTGTCGCGCAGGGTGATGCCGGTCACCACCGGCGGCTCGCCGTCCGCGATGATCTCTTCGGCCACCCGGTTCCACTTCACCGTGATCTTGGGGTGCGCGAACAGTCGGTCCTGTAAAATCTTCTCGGCACGCAGGCTGTCGCGCCGGTGGATCAGGAACACATGCTCGGCATGATGGGTCAGGTACAGCGCCTCTTCCACCGCGGTATTGCCGCCGCCGATAACGGCCACCTCGCGGCCGCGATAGAAAAAACCGTCACAGGTGGCGCAGGCCGAGACTCCGGCGCCCTGATATTCGGACTCGCCGGGAATGCCCAGCCACTTCGCCTGCGCACCGGTCGCGATCACCACCGTGCGGGCGAGATAGACATCGCCCGAATCGCCGACGAGGCGGAAAGGTTCGTCTGCTTTACGCTCGGCCAGCGCGCATTCCGTAATGATGTCGTGGATGATCCGCGTGCCGACATGGGCGGCCTGTGCGGCCATCTGTTCCATCAGTTCCGGACCCTGGATGCCACGGGCGAAGCCCGGATAGTTCTCCACGTCCGTCGTGATCATCAACTGGCCGCCGGGCTGCAGGCCGGCAACCAGAATCGGCTTCAGGTTGGCGCGGGCGGCGTAGATGGCGGCGGTGTAGCCGGCGGGGCCGGCACCGATCACGAGCAGGTCGGTGGAATGGGTATGGGTCATGGACTCGGCACAGGTCTGTTCAAGCTGCATGGGATATGGCCGCGCGGCGCGCCAGGCACAAGCCATCGCGGGGTCCGATGTCGGCAGCGGGATACTCTTTTCCGCGCGCGGCGCATACCCTATCCTGTGGTCTGATATTCAGGGACGGACAAAACTGACGTGATGGATCTGGATGCGATTGACCGTCGGATCGTAGCGGAACTCCAGGCGGATGGCCGCATGACCAACGTGGAACTCGCGCGTCGGGTTGGCATTTCCGCCCCACCGTGCCTGCGGCGCGTACGCCGGCTGGAAGAGGAAGGGCTGATTCGCGGCTACCATGCCGACACCGACGCGGCGCTTTTGGGATGGACGATCACCCTGTTCGCCCTGATCGGGCTCGACAGCCAGAAGGAAACGGTCCTGACCGCCTTCGAGGCCCAGGTGGCCGGCTGGCCCGAGGTGCGCGAGTGCCACATGATCCGGGGGGGCGGCGATTTCCTGGTCCGGCTGGTGGCGCGCGACGCGGCACATGAAAACCAGTTGACGCGCCGCCTGACCGAAAGCCCGCATGTCAGCCGGGTTCAGACATTGCAGACCATCCGCACCTCCCTCAGCCGCGCCGGCGTGCCGGTGCAGCCGCTGGCCCAGCCTTTCGGCGATACAGACGGCGCATGATGCCCGTCCGGGGCCCGGTCGGCCCCGCATCGGGGGATGGCGCTGGAGAGATCGAAGGCGCCGGCCCGATGCGCTCGGCGCCGGAGGTCAGCATCGTCGTGCCCTGCTATAACGAGCGGGCCAATGTACGCCCACTGGTGGCGGCCCTTTCCCAAGCCCTGGCAGGGCGGGAATGGGAAGTGATCTTCGTCGATGACAGTTCGCCCGACGGCACGATCGACGAGGTCCGGGCACTGGCCGAATGCGACAGGCGTGTGCGCGGGTTGCTGCGCGTGGGGCGGCGCGGCCTGTCCTCGGCGGTGATCGAAGGCGTGCTGTCCTCCTCTGCGCGGATCGTCGCTGTCATGGATGGCGACATGCAGCATGACGAATCGTGCCTGGGCCGCATGATCGATGCCGTTGCGCGCGACGGCTACGACATCGCGGTCGGCAGCCGCCATGTGGCCGGCGGCGACAATGCCGGCCTGGCCAATGGCTGGCGGACATTCCTCTCCGACTCCGGCATCCGCCTGGTGCAGATGACCCTGCCGGTCAGGCTGGGCGATCCGATGAGCGGCTTCTTCGCCATGCGCCGCGACCTGTTCGCGCGCACGGTGCCGCGCCTGTCGGGCACGGGCTTCAAGATCCTGCTTGATGTGTTCCTGTCGGCACCCCAGCGGCCCAGGGTGCTGGAGGTGCCGTTCGTCTTCCGTCCCCGCGCGGCGGGCGAGAGCAAGCTGGATATCCTGGTGCTGGTGCAGTTCGTGGCGATGCTGGCGGACAAGCTGTGCCGCGGGTTCCTGCCAACCCGGTTCGTCGCGTTCTCGCTGGTGGGGCTGGTCGGTATCCTGGTCAACCTGGCGGTTCTGGATGTGGGGCGGCGTCTGGGTGCCGATTTCACGACCGGCCAGTGGCTGGGCACGCTGGTGGCCATGGTGACGAATTTCTGGATGAACAATGCGCTGACCTATCGCGATCGGCGATTGCGCGGGGTGCGGATGTGGCTGGGGCTGGCGCTGTTCATGGTCATCTGTTCGGCTGGCGCCATTGCCGATGTCGGCATCGCGCGGGCGATTTTCAGTCGTGACGGGCAATGGGGGCTAGCGGGCGCCGCCGGGGCTGCGATCGCGGTGGTGTGGAATTATGCCGTGTCCTCGACCCTGATCTGGCGCGTGCGATGAGGGGCGGCGGCGAACGGGCCGGCCTTGCCCTGTCGCGATGGGGCCTGGCCCTCATCGGGGTGACGATTGTGCGTCTGCTGGTGGCGGCCTGCACGCCGCTTTCGCCCGACGAGGCCTATTACTGGGTCTGGTCGCGCGCGCTGGCGCCGGGCTATCTGGACCATCCCCCGATGGTGGCGCTTTGGATCCGTGCGGGCACCGCTCTGCTGGGGAGCGGAGCCCTGGGCGTGCGGCTGCTGGGTCCGATTTCGGCGGCGATCGGCACGCTGTTCCTGGCCCTGGCCGCCCGGGACCTGGGAGCTGGCGACGGGCCGCCGGCCAGCCGGATGGTGCGGGCGGGCGTGCTGCTCAACGCCACGCTGGCGCTGGGCATCGGCGCGGTGATGATGACCCCGGATACGCCGCTGCTGTTCTTCATGACGCTGGCGCTGTGGGCATTGGGCCGGCTGCTGGCCACCGGCCAAGGGGCATGGTGGCTGGTGCTGGGGGCGGCGCTCGGCCTGGCGTGCGACAGCAAATATACCGCCGTGCTGCCCGGAGGCGGCCTGGCCCTGTGGTGTGTGTGCAGCCGCTCCGGCCGCGCGTGGCTGCGCACGCCGTGGCCGTGGTGCGGGGCGCTGCTGGCCGCAATCCTGTTTTTGCCGGTTATCGGCTGGAACGAAGCACATCATTGGGCCAGCTTCGTGCGCCAGGGCGGCCGGGCAGGGGACTGGCGGCCGGCGCGCGCCGTGCAGTTCCTCTCGGAACTGGCAGGCGGCCAGCTTGGCCTGATGACACCGTTGATCGCGCTGGCGTTCGGTGGCGGCCTGTGGAGGGCGTGGCGACGGGCCGGCCGCGATCCGGGGGCTGCGGTGCTGCTGTGGTGGACCATTCCGGCCGAGCTTGTGTTCATACAGCACGCGCTGGGCGACCGCGTACAGGCCAACTGGCCGGTCCTGCTCTATCCCGCCATGGCCATCCTGGCCGCGTCGCCGGTCTGGCGTTTCTGGCGTGCGGGCGCGGCCCTGGGGTTCGCGCTGACGCTAGTGGTTTATATCCAGTCCACGCTCGCGCCGGTTTCCCTCTCGCCGCATCTCGATATCACCCTTCGGCAGATGGCCGGCTGGCAGGGGCTGGCGCAGGCGGTTGACGGGCTGGCAGCGCCTGGCGGGTTCGTTGCGGCCGACGAATATGGGCTGGCGTCGGAACTGGCCCTGGCCCTGCCGCACCGTACCGTGATCGGCATCGAGCCGCGCTGGGCGCTGTTCGCCCTGCCGCGCCCGGTGGAGGGCAGCGGCGTCTTCCTGTGCAGCATGCGGCGGCTGCGCGATCTCGATCTGTCGCCGTTCAGCAATGCCACGCGGATCGGCACGGTGGAGCGGGCACGCAAGGGCAATGTGGCGGAGCGCTATGCCGTCTTCCGTGTGACGCTGGCGCCCGGTTCCCCAGTCGGTGCCGCGCGCCTGCCGGCAGGGGAATAGCGCGCCCCTATCCCGCCGCGCCGGCCAGCGCGGAGCGCACCAGATCCAGCAAGGCGCGGACCCGGAAGGGCTTTTCCAATGTGGGGCCGGGTGCAAAGGCCGCCAGGCGTGCCGGGTCGCCGCTGATGGCGATCACGGGGACGCTCGCCGTTTTCAACCGGGCGACCAGACGGTCCGGCGGCCCGTCGGGCAAGGAAAGGTCGAGAATGGCCAGATCGATCGCTCCCCGTTCCATCGCGTCCAGGGCGGCCTCCACGCTCGCGCAGGCGGTGACGCGCAGGTCGGAGGCTTCCAGCGCCGTGCAGATCAGGTCGGCAATGGTGGATTCGTCTTCCACCAGCAGGATATGGCGGCCAGATGTCATGATGCATGGTCCTCTGCGGGGATAAGACGGCGGAGATCGCCACCAGGGACAGGCCATGGCGCGACCCCCCGGTCGGAAAGCGCCAATGTGCCCAGTTCCAGCAGTCCGGGGCTCATGCGTTCGGGCGCGGCGCGGATCTGGTCGAGCTTGAACCAATCGACGGCAACCGCGTCATCGGCGGCACGGATGTCGGTCTGGCCGGAATCGGCGCAACGCACGACAGCGATGACGTAATGAAAGCGCAGGCGGCCCTCGGGCATGCGGTCCAGCACATCGAAGGCCGTCAGCACGCCCTGCGCGCGGGTCACGAACCCGGTTTCCTCACGCAGTTCGCGTTCCGCCGCCTGGAACAGGGTTTCGCCATGCTCGATCCGGCCGCCAGGAAAGCCCCACAGCCCCTGATCGGGCGGGTTGGCTCGCCGGATCAGCAGCAGGCGCGGCCCACGGACAACGACGGACAGGATGGCGGCCGACACGATGGAGGAAGCAGTCATGCTGGCGATCTTAACCGCATGCCCGCCTCCGGCGCCACCATACCGGGCGGCTTCAGCCTGAAAGGAGATTTGGCCTGGCGCGCGAGAGCGGTCTTGATGGCGACCCGTCGTGACGCACAGGAAACGCGCGCCGGGTCGCCCCCGACGCGCATGTCCGGTCAGGCTGTCAGGGGACGACCGGCAGCCAGATGGCGGTAGACTGTTCCCCGCCCCGATGGATGGTCTGGGTGGCGGCGACATAATCATGCGCCGTGGCACGCAGTATGCTGGGCACGAAGGTCTGCGGGTTGCGGTCGTAGAGCGGGAACAGCGAGGACTGGATCTGTACCATGATCCGGTGTCCGGGCTCGAACACATGATTGACCGCTGGCAGCGTGAAGCGATAGCGCGCCGTCGCGTTGGGCACCGCGGCCACCGAATGGTCGAACCCTTCGCGGTAGCGGCCTCGGAAGATATCCATCGACACTGCCAGTTCGTATCCGCCCATTTCCGGCCGGTCGCCGTTGGTGGCGGGCATCACGTCGATCAGTTTCACCACCCAGTCGGAATCGGTGCCGCTGGTCGCCGCGAACAGGTCGGCCACCGGCACCCCACTGACGCGGACCGACTTGGTCAGCACCGGTGTTTCATAGGTCAGCACGTCCGGGCGGCTCTCGGCGGGGCGCTGGTCCTGTACCAGCCAGGCCTTCCAGCGCGGCCCGTCACTTGCGAAATTGAACGGACGCTCCACGAACGGCACCGGATGCGCCGGATCGGAGACGTAGGAATCCTGCCCCGTAGCCGGGTGGTCGAACGACAGGCTGTAGTCGGCCTGCAGATAGAGCGGCTTCAGCTTATTGTCGCAGCCCTTGTCGTCGCAGGCCAGCGGCCAGTGCGGGAAGCGGTCCCAGTGGTTCTCGCCGGAATTGTAGATGATGGCTTCCGGCAGGTGCGCGTCGGGCGATCCGGGGCGCAGATACTGGTTGAAGAAGGGCAGCAGCACCTCGGCGCGGAACTGGTGCGCGGTGTCGCCATTCCAGTGCAGCGGGCCGAGTTCCGAGCCGTCGTAATTCACCTGGCTGTGGCGCCACGGGCCCATCACCAGCACGTTGGGCACGTTCGGGCTGGTCGCCTTCAGCGCCTGCCAGGAATGGATGGCGCCCCACATGTCTTCCTGGTCCCACAACCCCTGTTCCCAGATGGTGGGAACGGTCAGCGGATGGCGGGTGATCAGCTTGTCCAGCGCCTGGTCCTGCCAGAACGCGTCATAATCCGGGTGGGCCAGCATGCGCTGCCACCAAGGAAACTGGTCCAGCCCGGCGGCGGAGGCGAACTGCGCGGCAGAGCCCGCGCGCAGGAAGTTCGTATAATCGTCGCGATCGACCCGCGGAATGGAAGAGCCCGAGCCCCGCACCGTCATCTGGTCGGTGAAATAATCCAGCCCCCCCTGGCGGAAGGCGCCGTAATGGTACCAGTCATCGCCCATCCAGCCATCGACCATCGGGCTTTCCGGCGCCGCGACCTTCAACGCCGGGTGCGGGTTCAGCAGCGCCATGACGACGGTGAAGCCTTCATAGGACGAGCCCAGCATGCCCACGCGCCCGTTGGACTGCGGCAGGTTGTGCACCAGCCAGTCGATCGTGTCCCACGCATCGGTCACTTCGTCGGTGTTGGTGGGGTTCAGCGGGCCGCGCACCGGGCGCGTCATCACATAGTCACCCTCGGACCCGTATTTGCCGCGAATATCCTGGAACACGCGGATATAGCCGGACTCGACGAACACATCGTCGCCCTGAGGCAGCAGCGCGCGCATGGTCAGCGCGTCCTCGACCCGGTTGAGCCGCTGCGAGGCGTGATAAGGCGTGCGCGTCAGCAGGATCGGCGCATCATGGGCGTCACGCGGGATCACGATCACCGTATGCAGTTTCACCCCGTCGCGCATCGGGATCATGACCTCGCGCTTGACGTAGTCGCGTGCGGCGGTGGGGAAGGTGACATGCGCGGGAATGTCGCTGCCCGTCTGCACCGTCAGGGACGACGCAGCGGCCGGGGTGGCCGGCGGGGGCGGAGCGGCGTGGCCCAGGCTGCTGGTCAGGCACAGGGCGGCCGCCAAGGCGATCGCGCCGCCTGAGCGATGGAAGGAAGGGGTCAAGCGTGGCGCTCCTGCTCTGTCCGCCGTTGCGGAGATGTCACGTTTTTTGCGTGTTCGCACCATGTCGCAACCCGATGGATCAGGCAACCGGCCATCATCGTGGCGTATGCGTCCCTCGGGCCGGTTTCAGTGACCCATGAAATGATCCATGGCGTGCGATTGCGGGCGGGTGAGCACGACATGGGCCCGACAGCGCGGCGTGCCGTACGTGCCCTGTATGGTGGCACCATCGGGCGTGCCTTCGAATACCATCGGAAAGGGCTTGCGGTTCATGTCGTTCAGCATGAGCTGGGCGTGGAACGGGCCCGATGTCGCATCGCGCTGGCCGCGCAGGGTATGCGCGCCGTCGGCAGGCGTGAAGGCGATGCGCTCGCTCCCGATCTGCAAGGTGGAGGGGGCGCGGGTCTCGGGGCAGATGCCGCGTTCGGCGACAAGTGTGCCTGTCCAGATGCCCACCGGGTCCTTGGCGGCGTCGGCCGCCGGTTCCGCCGCCCCGGCCGGCGACAGGCAGCCCGCCGACAGGGCGAAGATGAAGGCACCGGCGATCGCCGCGCGCCCATGGCCGTGTGAACGCGAGGGAAGCAGAGGGCGGTCCAGTCGAAAGAGGGGCACGTTCGGGCTCCGTAACACCTTGGGTCTGTGCGCCAATATGGGCGCGGGCGGGCTGGCGGACCATAGGGTGCCGCCCGCTGCGGGCTTGCACTATACTCTGTGTCGACGCATATCCGGCTCCTGCACGGCCCGCCCGGTCCGCGCAGCGCGCCCTGCGACCGTAACGCCGCGACCGAAAGAGCAACGATGAGCGACGATGTGAAGACCGCCGGTTCCACCCAGACCCTGCCCCAGGATACGACGACGCTGGACGCGGCGTTGCATCAGGACCGGATTCTGATCCTGGATTTCGGCAGCCAGGTCACGCAGCTGATCGCCCGCCGCGTGCGCGAAAGCGGCGTCTATTGCGAGATATGGCCGTTCTCCACCGACGAGGCGAAGATCCGCGCCTTCGCCCCGCGCGGCATCATTCTCTCGGGTGGCCCGGCCAGCGTGCTGGACGACAACGCGCCGCGCATTCCCGATGTGGTGTTCGCCCTGAATGTGCCGGTGCTGGGCATCTGCTACGGGCAGCAGGCGATGTGCCTCCAGTTGGGCGGCGCGGTGGAAACCCACGCTCATCGTGAATTCGGCCGGGCGCATGTCGATATCGTCGAGGATTGCGCGCTGTTCCGTGGCACCTGGACGCGAGGCGGGCGCGAGCAGGTCTGGATGAGCCATGGCGACCGGGTGACGAAGCTGCCGCCGGGCTTCCGGGCCGTGGCCGTCAGCGAGGGTGCGCCCTATGCCATCATCGCGGACGAGGGGCGGCGCCTGTATGGCGTGCAGTTCCACCCCGAGGTGGTGCATACGCCGCACGGCGCGGCCCTGCTGCGCAATTTCACCCACGGCGTGGTGGGCTGCCAGGGTACCTGGACCATGGCCGGCTTCCGCGACATGGAAATCGCCCGCATCCGCCAGCAGGTCGGCTCGGGCCGGGTGATCTGCGGCCTGTCGGGCGGTGTGGATTCCTCGGTGGCGGCGGTGCTGATCCACGAGGCGATCGGCGACCAACTCACCTGCATCTTCGTCGATCCCGGCATCCTGCGTGCAGGCGAGGCCGATGAAGTGGTCAAGACCTTCCGTGGCCGCTTCAACATCAAGCTGATCCATCGCGATGCGTCGGACCTGTTCCTGTCCGCCCTGGAAGGGGTGACGGACCCGGAGGTGAAGCGCAAGACGATCGGCCGCCTGTTCGTCGAGGTGTTCGAGGAAGAGGCCGCGAAGCTGGGCGGCGCGGAATTCCTGGCCCAGGGCACCCTGTATCCAGATGTGATCGAAAGCGTCAGCTTCACCGGCGGCCCGTCGGTCACCATCAAGTCGCACCACAATGTGGGCGGCCTGCCGGACCGCATGAAGATGCAACTGGTCGAGCCGCTACGCGAACTGTTCAAGGACGAGGTGCGCGCACTGGGCCGCGAACTGGGTATCCCCGAAGCTATCGTCGGCCGTCACCCGTTCCCAGGTCCGGGCCTGGCCATCCGCATCCCTGGCGGGATCGACCGCGACAAGCTGGCCCTGCTGCGGCAGGTCGACACGGTCTTCCTGGAAGAAATCCGCGGCGCCGGGCTGTATGATGCGATCTGGCAGGCCTTTGCCGTGTTGCTCCCCGTCCGCACCGTCGGCGTAATGGGCGACGGTCGCACCTACGACTATGCCTGCGCCCTGCGCGCGGTCACCAGCACCGACGGCATGACGGCCGATGTCTATCCGTTCGACATCGGCTTCCTGAACCGCGTCGCCAGCCGCATCGTCAATGAAGTGCGCGGCATCAACCGCGTCACCTACGACATCACCTCAAAGCCGCCCGGTACCATCGAGTGGGAATGATCCCGCGTCTGGCATAGGGTGGCATCATCCTGCATGAGAATGCTCAAAAGCCCGCAGAAATGCGGGCTTTTTTTATTTTAATTCGGCATTGTCTGGCACCTGATGACAGAGGCGATCCGGGGTGACCAAAGGCGGCAAATCATCGACCTGAAACGACCTCGGCTTTCGGTCGTGCGGCAATGCACGGTGTTGCGGCTCAACCGGTCGGGCGTCTGCTACCGGCATGTGCCGCACAGAGCGAGGCGAATCTGGAACTGATGCGGCTGATCGACGCGCAGTTCCTGGAGGCACGAGGCGCAGCGTTCCGCGGTCGGCAAAAGGAATTGCGTTCATGGGCGGCCGCATGTCGTGTTTCGGCGAGGTGCGATCCGGGAATTGAAATCGGCTCGACACCCAACCACATGACCAACATGGCATATGCAGGCACATTTTCCGGGGACGTTCTCCCGCCTCTGACCGACGATGTGGCGCGCCGGCTACGGCGGGTCAAAGCGCTGGCATGGATTCTCGACGCGGCTTTCCGACTGCCGGGCACGAAGTTCCGGCTGGGGTTGGACGCTCTGATCGGACTGATCCCCGGCGGCGGTAGCGCGGTCATGGGGCTTGTCTCGCTCTATATCGTCTGGGAGGCATGGCGGATCGGGGTGCCCAGCCGATTGCTCGTCCGTATGGTCGCCAATGTCGCGATGGAGACGGCTGTGGACACGGTCCCGATGGTGGGCGACGTCTTTGACGCCGCCTTCAAGGCGAACCTGCGCAATGTCGCGCTGATCGAACGCCATCTGAACGGCAAATAACGGCGCCCGGTCTTCCGGACGTGGCGCCGTTATTGGGAATATGGCCTCTGCGCGCGTGGCGCGTCAGCGGAGCTGATCGATAGATTCGACGTGCTTCTCCACCTCGTCGCGTGTCAGCCACAGGTCGCGCAGGGTCTTGCTGCTGAGGTAGGAGAGCTGGTCGGTGTGATGCGGCGAGCCCGGCTGGCTGGAATTGCCATAGCTCAGCAAGCCCTTTGCCTTCATCGGTGTAGAAAAACTGACAAGCGATACCCAGGTTTCACCATGGAACGGCGTCCGTTCGCCGTCTTTCATCGGCCCCCAGGTGATGGTCCGAAAAACGCCGGTATTGCCGAAACCACCATTGCCCGGCAGATTCACATTGCCCAGATGAAAGCGCGAGACCGCGCCGAAGGGCCGATCAATCGCGCCATAAAGCCGCTTCGTCTCCGTGACGGCCTGGGCGAGAAGGTCGACTGCCTGTGTCGGGTTTTTCAGGCCCGATGGGGTGTGAATCGGATCGTCCAGTGACCAGGATATCGCGAAGTTCCCGGAGTCGCCAAACTTAGGGCCCATGAACAGACGGGCCCATGTTTCGAATAGCAGGGCGCCCCTGCTATCGGCATCGTCCGCGCCATCCCAGTTACGCAGGACCCGGACGGCATCCCGGACATCGCGGCGCCTGTCCGTCGCGGCGGCGGCCAGAAGCTCCGGCAGAATGCGCTGCGCCAGCAATGCGTGCGTATTGAGTTTTTTCGACACGATCTCATCAAAGGACATCTTGTCGTTACCCGCCAGCATCGTCGTCGACATCTGGGCCCGGAACGTCATCGGTCCTTTCACGGCAATATAAGCCGGATAGGCCTCGGGATATAATGCGCGCGGATAGGTCGCTACCCACGGAGGATCGTTGGCGTTCTGAACAAAACCCGTCGAAGGGTCAATGATTTTTGGAAGGTCTTCGTATGGGACGATGCTTTTGGGAATGTTCCCGGATCTGTCGCCGGCAACGTAGCTGTTCCAGTCGTTGAAATCTCCGTCCGCGTGCTTCGGAAGGATGCCGTTGTTCAGATACATGATATGACCGTCATGATCCGCATAGACGATGTTGAACATCGGAATCTGCAGTTTTTTGAGAGTGGCCTGGAACTGGTCAAAATTATGCGCCAGCGCCATGTCCCAATATTGCCGAAGCATGAAGGGACGATCGAGGCCGGCCACGTGGAGGGCAAACGCGGTACCGTCGGCCCGTCTGAAAACCGGTCCCTGCACGGCATAATTCTGCGCGAAGCTCTTAGTCGTTACGGTCCCGTCCGGCAGCTTCACCTTGTAGGACAGCGTCTTGGTCGTGAACGCACGCTTCTTGCCGTCCAGACGATATCCATCGCCATTGGGCGTCAGCGTATAACGGGTCGCACCCAGGATCGTATTGACGGTATTGGTAAAGGCGACATCCTTGGTGAAAGCAAAGCGCAGGATCGGAAGCCCGACCTGTGTCGCACCGTAAATGCTGAAGCCCGGCCCGCTGACCTGGGCTTCGTAATAGGTGTAGAAGGCAGTAGCCCATGGCAGATGCGGGTTGGCCAGCAGGACCGCGTGACCGTCCGTGGTGCGTGAGGGGGCAATCGCCCACGCATTCGACCCACCCGCCGCGCGCGACGGCGGGTCGGCCAGCATTTTCTCTTCAGCGGCGATATAGACGTAATTCATCAGCCGAAGAGCATGGGCAATGACATCCACGCCGTTCACGGGCAGGACGGGCCTGACGTCGCTGGCGAGTTCGTTCGGATGGCGTGCCGCGTAATCGTTGATGCCACGTGCGAACGCATCCATATCCTTGCGGAAATCGGGAGATTGCTGCGCGTACCAGGTCTTTGCGCGGTCATACACGCCATTGGCGAGAAGCCAGCGGTCGGAGTCCTCCTCTTTCGGCCCCCAATACTCCGCTGCCCGTCCACGCGCCGTTCCGTATAGCCGCAGCAGGATGTTGCCGTGGCTATGGGCCTGCGCCCACCCGAAACCATAGAAGGCCCCGGCCTCGGTCCGGGCATAGACATGCGGAACCCCGAACGTGTCCCACAGAATCTCTCCCTGGCTCGCCCCCGTTGCGGCGGCCGATGCCTGGCCGCCCATGGCCAGGGACGGGAATACAATCCCGAGACAGAGGGCGGATTTCCAGTTTTGACCAAAGAAAGACAAAAGAGTTCTCCTGAACATTATCTGTATTCAGAGCGTTTCTGTCGGAGCCGGCGGACACATAGGGATAGCGCGGTAAATGCAGCGGCCTCCGCGCCCTGCAAAAAAATCCCGATCCAAAAAAACAAGGCGCTCCGTGCAAGTCAGTCTCTCTGCTCCGCTGGACGGAAATTCCGGGGGAAGGTTTTTTTAGCGTAATGGACCATCCCGAGAAGGGGACGTCAAATCAGACGGTCAGCGGAGCCGATGGCCCGGGACATTGGCAATCTTTCGGCGACCACGATCGCGCTCGTGCCGCAAGGAATCACGCTGCGGTCGCGGCTGACGCCCGGCGTGAACGTGGCGCAGCCGGTGACCAGGCAGATCTATGGAGACCGACCACAAATGGGGATGGCACCTTCTCGCGGTCACTGAGCGGACAATCCCTTGCCCTGTGCCGCCGCACAACGACGGGGCGGCAATCCGGCGACGTATGGCGAAGCTGGGCTGCGTGCAGGGTGGTTGCGGAGACCGGGGATTAAGCGTTTGCTCGCCAGTACGAGGGGCAGCCACCGGGGCGGCTCCCACGTGACACAGGAGGTCTCCATGTCCGACCTTGTGGTTCTCGGTTTCGATACGCTCGACGGCGCGACGCTTGCCCGCGAGGAGATATGGAAACTCGAAAACGAATATCTCGTTGATGTCGATGATGCGGTGGTCGTCCGTCGGACGGATGATGGAAAGATTCATCTAGACCAGTCCGTGCATACGGTGGCCCTCGGGGCGGTTGACGGTGTGTGGAGCGGTATGCTGCTTGGAACCCTGATCGGACTGGTGTTTCTCAATCCGCTGGCCGGTTTCGCCGTTGGCGCGGTGGCTGGCGGGACGGCGGGCACTGTCGGTGGAGCCCTGACCGATTTCGGCATCAATGACGACTTCATGAAACGGATCGGGGCGACCCTGAAGCCGGGCACATCCGCGCTCTTCGTTCTGGTGCGCAAGGTGGAACCGCAGAAGGTCGTGGCCCATCTCCGGGCTCTGAGCGGCCACCCTCATATCGTCCAGACCTCGCTTTCGCCCGAGGCTGAACAGAAGCTGCGCGCGGCTCTGGCAGCGGATAATGGCAGCGCGGCCTGATACAGGCGTGCATAACAGGAGAAATAATGTGGCAGATATTTACGATAAGGTTCAACGGCTTCGCTCCGATCTCGAGACGCTCGGCGCCGATCTGCGGGAGGCCGACACAGCACTGCGGACCGAATTCAAATCGTGGGGCGCGAAGAACGGCGCCAAGGCGCTCCGCAAGACCGCCAAGCGCCTTCAGGAACTCGGCGACACGGCTGTGAGCCAGGCCAACGACCTGAACAAGAAGGTGTTGGAAAAGGTCGGGGACTCGCAGGAGCGTGCGCAGCAGGTCTCCGTGCTGCTGGGCGAGACTGCGGCACGGCTCGAAAAGAGCAATGCCGTGGCCAAATCCGGCGGCATCGTCCGCACGCTGGCCGGCGTAGCCATCGGACTGGCCGTCGTGGGGGGCATCGCAGCACTCGCGAAGCGGTTGTGCAGCAAATCGGAGCCTTACAAGCCCGGACACTAAAAACCGCACACGGGCAGGGGGGCGCGCACGCCTCCCGGCCGATCCGCCCGGTGCTGTTCCGTCGCGTGAAGACGCAGCTTATCCGCGTCCATGCCGGCGGCCTGGCGTTTCGCGACTGGGCGGCGGAGGGCAGGCTGCGGCACACTTCGTTCCGGGGCATTCGCGACGCCGAACCAGCATCGGAGATCGTAAGTAAAATGTCCGCTCCCGAAGCAGGTTCCGCCCGATCCAGGGCCGGACAGAAATGCACCGTCGCCCTGACCCATCCGGACCGCCTTTACTGGCCGGATGCCGGCGTCACCAAGCAAGGTCTGGCCGACTACTACGCCGCCATATGGCCGCGCATCGCGCCGTTCATCGTCGATCGTCCATTGGCGCTGCTGCGCTGTCCGGAAGGCATCGACGGGCCGCGCTTCTTCCAGAAGAACGGCTGGAAGGGCATGAACGCCCACATCCGGACATTGGACGATCCGGCCACCGGCACGGCCGAGCATCTGATCGGCATTCACGATCTCGACGGCCTCATGGGTTTGGTGCAATCGGCGGTGCTGGAGATCCATCCCTGGGGCGCCGCCTGTCGCGACTGGGAGCGGCCGGACCAACTGGTCATGGATCTCGACCCCGGCGAGGGCGTGGCATGGGAACGGGTCATCGACGCTGCGCGCGACGTGGGCGAGCGCCTGGAGGCATCCGGCCTCACGCCCTACGTCAAGACCTCCGGCGGAAAGGGGCTGCACGTCGTGGCGCCTCTGAAACCCGAGGCGGATTGGGAAACGGTAAAGGCGTTCTCGCGAACGCTGGCCCAGACAATGGCCGCCGACCGCCCGGACCGCTACATCGCGACGATCACCAAAGCGAAGCGCCACGGGAAGATCCTGCTCGACTACCTGCGCAACCAGCGAGGCGCCACCTCCGTCGCGCCATACTCGACCCGCGCTCGCGCCGGGGCCCCTGTCTCGATGCCCCTGTCCTGGGATGAACTGGGGCAGATTACCGGATCGGCGCAGTTCACGGTCAACAATGCCCTCACGAGGCTTACCGCACTCCGTGCTGACCCATGGGCGGCATTTCACACGGCGCGCCGCCCGATCCAGCCCTGACAGCCACGTTTTATTACTTACACGGCGGTCGGCATCGCATAGCGCAGTCCCTGAAGCAGTTGACCGAAGCCCGCATGCGCCGAAAGGCCGCGCCATTTCGCTCGGCCATGTCGATGCTGGTCCTCTTCATCAACCGGGCAGAGCGCTCGCTCTCGCCGGAAAGACGCTCCATTCTCAACCGGGCAAAAGGGGAACTCCGTCGGGTCTTCGGGGCTCCCTGGACTGACCCTGCATGCCAAATCTGCTATTGACCGGCATTCTTCCTGCGGGTTTCAGCCGCTTTCTTCGCCGATGCCGAGCGTTCTTCCGGCGAGCGTTCAGCGGCCGCCGCGCCTCCCAGCCTGCCGCCCTTGCGGGAGGGGTCATGGGTTACAGCGTGCCCCCTGCCGGAACCGCTCTTCTTGCCGCCACCGGTCTCCTTGTTGACGGTGGCCCACGCCCGGCGTTCGGCTTCCTCCCCGCTGACGCCACGCTGCTCGTAGCTCTGCTCGATATGCTCGGCCTGTCTCTTCTGCTTGTCCGTATAGGCGGACTTGTCGCCACGCGGCATGGTCGATGCTCCCGGTCCCAAGAGTGGGCGCGGCCCCTGGTTCTTTGCAGGCACGCGACCGCACCCGATGACAAGGCCGGACAGCGGGAAAAGTTCTCCGGGCTGCAAACGAGGGAACGCATTCCCTATGGATCGATAAAAGGAAATGATTATACCTTATAAGGCGTCTTCTGATGTTCAATCAGATGATTTCGTTTCAATATTTTATGCCGGAATGATGAATAAATAGAAAATATATATATTATATCATCAAGAATATTATAAAAAACAACTTTGACGGGACATGATTTCGGAACCTCTCATCAAGCCATGCGTAGCAGCAGGACAATGTTGGGCGTGGCGGTCGATCTCGCGGAACGGCGATCCCGGCGCCCTGTCTGCAATGGCGGCGAGGAGAGAGAGCATGACCATCAAGGGAAAGAAGCCGGGAGCCGCGCCGAAGAAGGCCCCGGATGCGGCCGGAGCCGGTGGCGAGACGCATCAGGTCGCTGGCGGCGACGTGGCAACGCTGACGACAGCCCAGGGCGCGCCGGTCGCCGACGACCAGAACACCCTACGTTACGGCGCCCGAGGCCCCGCGTTGATGGAGGATTTCCATTTCCGCGAGAAGATCTTCCATTTCGACCATGAACGTATCCCCGAGCGTGTGGTCCATGCCCGTGGCTACGGCGCGCATGGCTATTTCGAACTGACCGACAGCCTGGCCGATGTGACGCGCGCGGATATCTTTCAGCGCGTCGGCGAGCGCACGCCGGCCTTCGTGCGGTTTTCGACCGTCGCGGGCGCCAAGGGCTCGTTCGACCTGGCGCGTGACGTGCGCGGCTTCGCGGTCAAACTCTATACGCAGGAAGGCAACTGGGATCTCGTTGGTAACAATATCCCGGTTTTCTTCATCCAGGATGCGATCAAGTTTCCGGACATGGTCCATGCGGTCAAACCGGCACCGGATCGTGATTTCCCGCAGGCTCAGTCGGCCCACGACAATTTCTGGGACTTCATATCGCTGACGCCGGAAAGCCTGCACATGATCATGTGGGTCATGTCGGACCGCGCCATTCCGCGCTCCTTCCGCTTCATGGAAGGGTTCGCCGTGCATACGTTCCGCCTGCTCGATGCGCAGGGTCGCTCGATCTTCGTGAAATTCCACTGGAAACCCAAGCTGCGCCTGCAATCGGTGGTCTGGAACGAGGCGGTCAAGATCAACGGCGCCGACCCCGATTTCCACCGTCGCGATTTGTGGAACGCCATCACCAGCGGCGATTTCCCGGAATGGGAGCTGGGGGTTCAGCTTTTCGACGAGGCTTTCGCCGAGAAATTCGCGTTCGACGTGCTCGACCCCACCAAACTGATCCCGGAGGAAGACGTGCCGGTGCGGATCGTCGGCCGGCTGGTGCTCAATCGCGTGGTCGATAATTTCTTCGCCGAGACCGAGCAGGTGGCCTTCTGCACCCAGAACGTGCCGCCAGGCATTGATTTCTCGAACGATCCGCTGCTCCAGGGGCGCAATTTTTCCTATCTCGATACCCAGATCAAGCGATTGGGTAGCCCCAATTTCACCCATATCCCCATCAACGCGCCCAAATGCCCGATGGCCCATTTCCAGCAGGACGGGCACATGGCAATGCGCAACCCGATCGGCCGCGCCAATTACGAACCCAATAGCTGGGGCGAAGCCGGCGGGCCGCGCGAAGACCCGGTGCGCGGCTTCCGCAGTTTTGCGGCGGAGGAAACCGGCCCCAAGGTCCGGCTTCGCCCCGAGAGCTTCGCCGACCATTACAGCCAGGCGCGGCAATTCGTGATCAGCCAGACGCCCATTGAGCAGAAACATATCGGCGACGCCATCACCTTCGAACTCAGCAAGGTCGAGCGAGCGGACATCCGCGCCCGCGTCGTCTCGCATCTGCGCCATATCGACGAGCACCTGGCGGCAACGGTCGCCGACGGATTGGGCCTGCCGTTGCCCGAACCGGCGAAGGCGGCCCGGCCCGTCATCGCCGATCTGCCCCCCTCGAACGCACTGAGCATTGTCAGGAACGGTCCTCACAGCTTCGCCGGCCGCAAATTCGGCATCCTTTTGACCGATGGGGCGGATGCCGGCCTGTTCGATGCCCTGGTCACGGCGGCGGAAAAGGAAAAGGCCATCTATGAAATCGTCGCGCCGAAGATTGGCGGCGTCACCCTCTCCGATGGCAGGGCCCTGCCGGCACAGCAGAAGATTGATGGCGGTCCCTCCGTGCTGTTCGACGCCGTGGCGGTGATAACTTCGGCCGATGGGGCGACGCTGCTTGCCGGGGATGCGGCGGCCAGGGATTTCGTGACCGACGCCTTCGCCCATTGCAAATTCATCGGCTATGCCGCGGAAGCGATCGCGCTGTTCGCGAAAGCCGGCCTGGCCGATGATCTCGACGATGGCTGCATGGTTCTGAAGACCGATGCCGACGTTGACGGCTTCGTGACGGCATGCCATGCGCTTCGCTTCTGGGATCGCGAAGCGAAGGTCGCTCCTGACGCTGGAGCGTGATGGTCATGCCGGGTGGGGCTCTCGCCGTCACGCGGCCGACCTACGCCATCGCCATACCGGCTCGCGACGAGGAAGGGCGCATTCTCTCGTGCCTTGAGGCGTGCCGCGTCGCGATGGCGCGGTGGCCCCAGCCCGGGGTCATCGCGCTGCTGGTCAATAACACCGGCGACGATACCGCCGCCCGCGCCCTTGCCTGGGCGCGGAAAATCGGTGCGCCGCTTCGGCTGGCGGAATGGCGCTTTCCTGATGCAACCGCCCATGCCGGCACCGCGCGCCGAACCGCTTTCGATTTCGCCCGCGCCCAGCTTGGAACTGGCGGATATCTGCTGACGACGGACGCGGACTCCCGGCCCGCTCCGGACTGGGTCCATGCCAGCCTGGCCCCTCTCGCCGCCGGTCGAGCGGCGATGGTATGCGGCACGATAGAACTGGACCCGTCGGAATTCGCGCAATTGCCGCCGTGGGCGACCGCCAATGGCGCGGTCGAGGACCTCTACGGCCGCACCGCGCGAGAACTCGCCAGCCTGCTCGATCCCGACCCCCTCAATCCCTGGCCGTTTCACGGCACGATATCGGGCGCCAACCTCGCCATGTCCGTCGCGGCCTATGACCGCATCGGCGGCGCGCCGATCGTGCCCCATGGGGAAGATCGCGCACTGGTCCGCCGTTTTCTCGACCACGACTTGCCTGTCCTTTACAGCGATGCCCCGCATGTCGTGACATCCTGCCGGCTGGAAGGGCGGGCACCGGGCGGCATGGCCGATACCATCGCCTCCCGCCTCGCCGGCGGGCAACATTGGTGCGACGAGTCCCTCGAACCCGCGCAGCAGACCTGGTTCCGGGCGCATGTGCGCGCCCGGCTGCGCAGGGCGTTTCGCGACGGCCGGCAACGGGATGCGGCCCTGAGCGAGGCCGGATTATCCGCCGGGCAGCGCCGGACGGCACCAACCTTCACCTGCTTCGGCGCGCTATGGGCATTTGTCGAAACCACTAGTCCCCGCCTCGCACGTCGTAGGATGTCGTGGGAAGATATGGCGGCCGAACTCCCCCTTCTGGAAGCACTTCGCGACGAAGAGGCCGCGGCCGCGACGGGTGCGCGGGCCCGGCAGTCTGGAGAGATCGCATGACCGGCCGTCCAGCCCTCTCGCCTTCCCGGCAGTGCCCAGACCCAGGCGGGCATGACGCGCTGATGCGGTGGCTGGCGAGTCGGGCCGACAGCGCCGAGACGGATCCCGCGGGCCTCGCGCCCGAGATCGACGCCATCCGACAGGTCGGCCTGCTGGCAGCCTGTCTTCCGCATAGCGAAGGCGGGGAGGGGCTGGGGCTCGGCGTGGAGGCCGCACACGATACATGCACATTGTTGCGGCGGCTGGGCCACGCGAATCTCTCGGTCGCCCGGCTGTTCGAGGGGCATATGAATGCGGTGAAACTGCTGCATCTGTATGGTGGCCCGAATGTGTGGGAGCGCGTTGCGCCGGCGATCGGGGACGGTGCTCTGCTCGGTGTCTGGGGCGCGGACGGCCCCCGTCCGCTTCGCGGCTTCCGTGCCGGCGGCCGCCTGCGGCTGCAAGGTGAGAAAATCTTCGCCTCCGGCCTGGGGTTTGTCCATTTCGCGGTCGTGACTCTGCGCGACGGGAACGACGATGACGGACCATCCCGGCTCGCGCTGGTCGATGTATCCGATAGTGCCCGTCAGGATCTCTCCGCCTGGAAAGCATCGGGGATGCGCGCCACGGCCTCGGGCCGTTTCGATTTTACCGGACTGGAGATCGACGCCGATCACCTCGTCGGCCAGCCGGGAGATTATATGCGCGAGCCATATTTCGAGGGCGGCATCTGGCGCTATTGTGCGGCCCATCTCGGCGGGGCGGAGGCGTTGGTCGATCTCTGGCGCGACGCCCTGACCAGCCGTGGCCGGCTGGATAACCCAATGCAGCTTGCCCGTTATGCGCGGGCAGTCGCCCTCTGCCATGCCATGGCAAGCTTGCTGCGGGACACGGCCCAGACCGTCGAAGCCGTGGCAGCGAAGCCGCAGGACATGATCAACGAAGCGGTCGCTGCCGCCCTGCTGGCACGCCAGTTCGTGGAGGAAAGCTGCGTCCAGATACTCCAGCTTGCGGAGAAATCCCTGGGCACCGCTGCCTATGTCACCGGCACTCCGATCGAACGCATCCGGCGCGACCTGTCGATGTTTCTGCGCCAGGCCACGCCCGACGCCAAACTGCTCAAGGCAGGCCGCCTGCTGACCGGCGCGCAGGGGGCGCCGTGGTGACGCCCTTTGCCGAGGGCGCGATCGTCCGGGCCGGACGGCAGGCCCGCACCATCGCGATCGCGGCACTGGCCGGCCCCGGCAACGTGCTGGTGCTGGCGCCGCATCCCGATGACGAATCGCTGGGTTGCGGCGCCGCCGTCGCGGCCGCCAGCCGTGCCGGCAAGGATGTGCTGGTCGTCGCGCTCACCGATGGCCGGCTGTCGCACCCCCATTCGCGGCTCTTTCCACCCGGCAGGCTGATTGCCCTCCGCCAGGCTGAACTGCGCGAAGCCGTACGCATTCTGACGCAGGGCACCGGCAAGACGTTCCTGCTCGGCTTCCCCGACCAGGGCGCGCCCGCAACCCCGGCCGACCGCGCGGCGGTAAGCAACCGGCTGCTGCATCTGATCGACACCCACACCGTAAGCGCGCTCTGGACGACCTGGGAGAAAGACCCGCACCCCGATCACCGCTGCGCCGCCGCGATCGGCCGCGCGGTCGCCCATGCGCGTCCCGGCCTCAAACTGTGGCGCTATCCGGTCTGGGGCCGTTTCATCGAGGACACCCCGGAGGCGGAAGATGTTCTCTACCGTTTCGACAGCACCGCGCTCCAACCCGAAAAACGCGCGGCCATCGACGCGCATCGATCCCAGATGACGGCGCTCATCCCCGACGATCCCGATGGCTTCGTCATGGACCCGCAGGCACGGCGCCATTTCCTCGAAAGTCCGGAATTGTTCATTGGGGACGGTCATGTCTGAACGGACCGCCCGGTTCGACCGGCTCTATGCCGGCGATATCGACCCGTGGCAGTTCCGCAGTTCGGTCTATGAGAGGGATAAATACCGGGCGACCATGGATGCCCTGCCGCGGCCGCGTTACGCCCTCGCGATCGAAGCCGGCTGCTCGATCGGCGAACTGACGCGGCTGCTGTCCTGGCGCTGCGATCGTGTGATCGGCATCGACGTCTCGTCAATCGCGCTGGAAGAAGCGGTGCGACGCAATGCGGATCGGCCGAACACCACCTTCCGCCAGGGCGAATTGCCTGCCGCGTGGGCCGCCGAATATCCGGTTGACCTGATCGTGCTGTCGGAAGTCCTGTATTTCCTCGCGCCGCAGGAAATCGAAGACCTCGCGAACCGGGTCGCGGCGCACTGGTGCCCCGGCGGCGATTGCGTGCTCGTCAATTATCTCGGCCCCACGGCGGAGGCCCTGCAAGGGGCCGAGGCAGCGGATCTCTTCATTGCGGCCATGACGGCGCAGCCTGACGTCCGATCCACCATCAGAGTGACGAAAGACCGATACCGGCTCGATCTTCTGACGCGCGGCATATCGCCGCCAGCATACGCCGCCGGATCAGGCCGCTGACCGGGCGGATCAGATACCAGTAGGGCGTAAAAAGGCGCCTAGCCCTGGCGGTGACGCAGAAAACGCGCGTCTCTGTCACCAGCCTGCGTCGATGGCCTGGCCCAGGGTGCAGGGTAAAGCCAAGCACGAGCTTGCAGACGTCATCCTGCCGATCGGCCTGGAAGATCGCAGGTGCGGGAATCGCGCAAAGTCCATAGTCCGCCTGCCAGAATGCACCGATCAGGCCGTAGACGATCGCCGTGTCGTCCCTCCGTTCGAGCAACGTGAAATCGCTGCGATCCAGAGGGCGTCCCTGCGTTTGGCCCAAGAGCCGGGCCGGCACTTCCCGCAGCCGGATCGCCATGCGGGTCAGCCGGTCATCCTGAGTGCGATAGGCGGCTACCGCATTCATGATGCGCCGAGCCGGCGCGGCGATGTCGATATGATGCCGTTCGCTGAAATCGAAACGCGGAACGAACTGATCCAGCGGGTTCATCATTCCGGCAGACGATATCCATCGCCGCGGTGCCATCCCGATGGCCTCCCGATCGGGAGGCCGTTCAACAGCTTTCCTTCAATGCTCTTTCCACACGCTCACGGCGCCGATGCCCGTCTTCAGCAGGTCCGCCGCCCGTTCGGGGGTGTCGGCTTCGACATAGACGCGCAGTTCCGGTGCGTTGCCCGAGGGGCGCAGATGGATGATCTCGTTATTGGCGAACGTCATGCGCAACCCGTCCGTCTGGTCGACATGCGCCAGATCTTCGGCTTTCTCGATGAAGCCCAGCCCCATCGCGCCTTCGGCCGGGGTTCGGCTGAGCGTCTCGATTTCCGCCAGGCTCTGCGCGGTCGGCATGTTCACCAGCCGATCGCTGAGCGTGAAGCGTGGCGGCAGGGTGGCAACGAGGGCGGCAAGGCTGGTGTTCGCCCGGCGGGCGGCGACCAGGGCGCACAGCATCGGCAGCACGGAATCGCGCGTGGGCAGGGCGTCGAGAGTCCGGCCGTCCTGCGCAATGCCGGTGGCCAGCAGAAAGCCGCCATTGGCTTCATAGCCCACGGAAGGCGTAATCCCGGCCTCGGCTGCGTCGGTCATGGCGGCGACGACGAAAGGCGAGCCGATGCGCGTGCGCCGGACATCGCGTGCAAAGCCGCTTTTCTCCAGCGCCGTATTGCTGCTGACCGGGGTGGTCACGGCCGCCGCACCGAGGAAGCGGGCGGCCAGAATGCCCAGCACGTCGCCTCGCAGCCAGTTGCCCTGCGCGTCGGCCAGCAGCGGCCGGTCGGAATCACCGTCGGTCGTCAGGATGGCATCCAGCTTGCCGTCCGCCGCCCATTCACGGGCCAGCACCGCATCCTCGGGGCGCACGGCCTCGGTATCGACGGGGATGAAGCTCGTCGAACGGCCCAGCGGCACGGCTGTTCCGCCCAGGGCCTCGACGATCAGCATCAGCACATCGCGCCCGACGGCGGAATGCTGATAGACCCCCAGCCGCAGCCCGGCCAGCGCGTCAGGGCCGAAGAACGCGCGATAGCGCGCGACATAGCCCGGTACGACATCCGTCAGGTCGGGCATGTCGACGGATGCGACCAGCACGCCATCGGCATCGAACCAGCCTTCGGGCAGCGCCACATCCTGCGTTCGCATGGCCGCTTCGTCGGATTTGAGGAATTCGCCACGCGCGCGGTTGAACTTGATGCCGTTGCGGTCGGCCGGGATATGGCTGCCGGTGACCATCAGCGACGGATAGCCCTGCGCGAAGGCATGCAGGCACAGGGCGGGCGTGGGCACATAACCGCAGAAGACCGGCTTGCCCTCCATATGCTCGATGGCGGCCACGCAGGCCCGCAGGATGCGCGGCGTACTGGGGCGCAGGTCGCCCGCCACCGCGACGGGCGTTCCGGGGGCGAATTCGCCAAGCGAGGCAAGATGCCGGAGATAGCCGACCGTATAGGCGAAGCAGACCGCGTCCGTCATCGCGGTGACCAGGCCACGGGCGCCACTGGTGCCAAAGGCGACCCCGGACTGTTCCATCCATTCGGCTATTTTCATGCGGGATTCTCTCAAAAAACGACGATCCAGACGGGCGTCTGGGCATCCATTTTCGGCAAACGTATGGCGCAGGACCGGTTTCCCTTCATCAATGGCCTTTCTGTACCATCAGCGGGAAAAAGCGTCCATTCCCGGGGCCGGCAGCAGGCGGCTCGGCCAGCCGATGCGGACAAGCAGGTCGTCCGGACCATTGAGGGCGAATTCGTACATGCCCCACTCGGTATGGCGGGCCGCCTTCACCGGGCCGAGAATGGCGTCCCCCGCCGCCTGGGCGAGTTGATCGACATGGGGCGTGGACAGATAGACGAGACGCCGAACGGGTTTCGGCCGGGCACCACCCATCCGGGCACGGCGGGCTGGAGGTGAATCGCGGCACCTTCCCGGTTGGACAGGATGCGATAATCCCCATCCCCGTCGGCCGGCCCGAAAAACCCCAGCCTGTTCCACCAGCGTTCGGCCGCGTCGATGTCGTTGCAGGGAATGATTGCGCTGATGCGGCAGTCAGGCGGCGTGTCCATTACGATTCTCCCGATCCGCTTGCGGGGGGTGGCGGGTTGAGCGCTTGAGCGGCAACGTACCCGGCGGTCACGCTTGCCATGCCCAGTGTGATGGAGAGCACGATATTCAGCGCCGCCCGCCCCGGCGCCCCACCGCGCAGCAGGTCCAGCGTCTGGAGCGTGAATGATGAAAAGGTGGTGTACCCCCCGCAGATGCCGACCATGAACATCAATCGGGCGGTATCCGACACCTGGAAGCGCGCATTGCCCAGCGTCAGCGTGCCGAAGAACGCGATGGCGAACGATCCGGACATGTTGATCAGGATCGTACCCCAGGGGAGGGTCTGGCTGATGCGCGCGGTCGCCAGACCAATCCAGTAGCGCATCAGGGTTCCGCACGCTCCGGCAAGGGCGATGCCAAGGGTCGTCAAGAGGTTGGAGGTCATGCCGTAAGGTCTTCGATGCCGTGATGACAGGTAAGGATGGGCAGCGTGGCGTGCGCGAGCAGGTCGCGCGTAGGGCCGCCGAACAGCCATTCGACAAAGCGCGCGTGGGTATAGGCGCCCATCATCAGCAGGTCGCCCCCGGCCGCCAGTGCATGCGCGCGGATCTCCTCGCCGAGCCTGTCACGCGGGGCGACGAACCGGTCGATCGTGACCGGAATACCGCGCGCGATCAATTCACCGACCAACTCCGGTGGCGCTTCGGACGTATCGTGTTCCGCGCCGATCACGAAGGTGACGTGCCCGGCCGTGTTCAGAAGCGGGCGGGCCGTATCCAGTACCCGGTCGAGGGCGGGCGAGGGATGCCATGCGACGACAGGGCGCTGGCCGACGGTCGGGTAAGCCTGCAAGGGAGCGATGAGAACCAGTGCCACGGCATCGTACAGCGCGCCGTCCAAGGCCTGCCCGATATCGTCCCGATCCCCGGCGCAGGGGCGACTGATGACCACCAGATCGGCATTCCGCGCTTCCTGGGCCACGATCCTTCGGATATCGCCCGCGATCTCGACCCAACTCGCCTGGGCGACCACCGGGTGGCTGGCCGCACCGATCCACGCCCGGGCGATGCTCTGTAGCCGCTCCGCGCGCAAGGTGACCTGCCGAGCGAAGGCGCCGCGTTGGGCTGGCGTCGGAATTCCTTCGTCGGGTGCCTGGAAGGCCGGATCAGTCGCGCGCTTGGGATGAAGCAGCCGGATCTCCTGCCCGCCCAGCCGCCGGGCCAGTTCCCCGGCGGCCTGAAGCGTGAACAGGGCCGTTTCCGGCCGGTCCAGAATGGCAAGTATCCGCATCGCCGCCCCCTCAGCGCTTCCAGCGCAGGACGATATGTATCATCCCATGGCGGAAACGGGTGCGCGTTCCAGAACGTGCGTAGGGGCGATCAGAGTGCATGAACAGATTCCTCCCATCATGCCCTTTCGGGCCGGGTAGGAATCATCAGCCTCGACGGCGAGGCGGTTCGACCCGGATTGGGTCAGGCAGAATCCATTGCCAGACCCAATGTGGCCACCGGGACCACGGGTCTGTCAAGGGTGCGGGCTGACGGCGCGTTTCCGCCTCCGCCAGCCGCGCGGATCAGAAACGCTGCTCGATACCGGTCAGGATGGTCCGACGCAGACCGTATTGCGGCGCGCCGACACCGATGCCCGAGCCGCTGCGCAGTTCGTAGCGCTTGTCGAACAGATTGATCACGTCCAGCCGCAACTGGGTGCGCTTCAGGAACGGGATATGGAACAGATCCTGGAACGACTGCACGGCAGAGAGGTTGAAGGTCGCATATTGCGGGATCACCCCGCCGTTGGGAATGTCGCTATCCTGACGCAGGCCGCTGCCATAGACCATGGTCGCCGACAGGCGCAACGGGTGGCCGGTCCTGTAGAATGCGGTGTAGCTGCCCCCGGCCGAAGCCGTCCAGCGCTGGTCATGGTCCAGATGCACCCAGCGGTGCTGGATGTAGGCCAGGTCGTCGGGGTCGAAGTTCCACTGGGCCGTGTTGATGTCCTTGCCAATGGCCCGCGACCAGGAAAAATTGCCGTAGACGCTGAAGGGCCCGTGTTCATAATTGGTGGCGAATTCATAGCCATGGACCTGCCCGCGCCGGTAATTGAAGGCGGAGAGGATGATCGGCGAGCCGAACTGCCCTTCATCGATCAGGTTCTTGGCCAGCTTCACATACGCATCGAACGACGCATGCCAGCCGGGCAGGATCTCCTGGGCAAAACCGGCATCGAAATAATGGTCGCGTTCCGCCTTGACGGTCGTGTTCTGGAACGATGCCGGTGCGGACGACGTGTTGGCGAACTTGCCAAGCTGCACACCGCTCAGCAGCTCGAACGGCGGCGGCGTGAAATAGCGCGAATAACCGGCATGGAACGTGCCGCCATGCCAAGGCTGATACACGATGTTGATGCGCGGGCTGACCTGCTTGGAATGGGTATATTCGTCTACCCCGTCGAAACGCAGGCCGTAATTGATGGTCAGGTTGCGCACCGGGCGCCATTCGTCCTGGGCGTACAGACCATACATCCAGCCGGTGCGGCCATTGCCATCATGGATCGAGACGGTCTGGTCGCCGAACTCCGCGTTACCGTCTTCATCGACGCCGGTCTGCGGATAGACGGTCGAATCCGTCTTGGAAATATTGCGTTCGACGTAGACCTGATAACCGAAGCGCACGGTATGCTGGGCATTGGCACGCCAGGTCACGTCGGTCTGCGAACCCGTCGAGAAGACCGAGCGTTGGGCGCGCTGGGCAATGCCGTTATAGACCAGATCACCCAGCGGGTCCGGCGAATAGCCCAGCGAACTATAGCGGACGATGGCGGAACTCTGCAGGCTGACCGTGCCCATATCTTTCTGTAGCGACAGGATGCCGAAATCCGTGATCTGCTTCTGGCGCTCGTTCAGGCTCGCACTATCGACGCTGCCATAAAGATTCTGCGACAGCGCGCTGTTGAGGAAGGACGGATTTGCAAACTGCCTCTGCTGCCCTGGGTTGTTCGGAAGCTGGTATTCAGCGTTCGACACGCCGGCCGTCAGGCTGATGCGCGTGTTCTCGTCCGCCGTGTAACGCAGATGGCCCAGGAAATGGTACTGGTTCGTCAGATCATGCAGGGCGTTGAAATCCGGCGTAGGGTTTTCGACCCCGACGCGGTCATGCACGAAATCGGCGGTAGCGAAATAATCCCATTTCCCGGCATGGCCGCCATATTGCAGCGACGGGAAGAAGTAATCGCGCGCACCGCCATAGATCGACACGGCACCACCCGGATCGGCGCTGCCGGTCTTGGTCGTGATGTCGATGACGCCAGCCTGCAGAAAGCCATATTCACTGGGCAACGCGCCTGTCGTCAGCGACATCGAATGGGCGAAGCGCGTCATCAAAGTCTGGCCGAACACGCTTATGCCCTCGGGCAGCGCAACACCATCCAGACGGAACTGGACCTCGTTATGGTCGCCGCGGATATGGATCTGGCCGTAGCTGTCCTGCGCCACGCCGGGGGCCTGCAACAGCACGGTATTCAGCGGCGCATTGTCGCCGCCGGGGATGGTTTCGATATCGCGCCGCGTAAAACGATAGATCGTGGCACCGGTCGAGGGCTGAAGGGCCGCGCGCGTCACGTCCAGATGCGCGTTGACCACGATATGTTCCTCGTTGGTCGCTTCCACGCTTCCGTCAGGCAACACGCGGTCTGTAGAGCGCGTGAAAGACGACCGGGACGACGTGTCCTGCTGCGCGGCCGTATCTGTGGCTGTGGCTGTGGCTGTGGCGGGGGTCGCGGCGGAAGCGGGCGAGGATTGATCGGCGGTCTGGGCACGGACGGCCTGCGGAAGGGCAAGTGCGGTTCCCGCAAGCAAAATGGCGGCCATGCGAAGCGCAGGTCGAGGCGAACTCATTCAGGGCGATCCTGTTCGTATGAAGGCCCTGAGCCTATATATGGTATGTTATAATGTTGCAATCTGTAGCGGCATGACGAACGAAACGCCGCAAGACATGTTGTATCTCTGCAACATAAACCTCTTGCTCCGTTGAGGGGAAGATGCCCAGGCAGGCTGTCGGGTTGGGAATACGGGTAGAGATAGAGTGACGAAGGCGATGGCGTCTATGCGACCGTCAGTCGGGTGATCCTGCAGCAATTGTATGCAAGGACGACGAGCGTCCATTCTGTTGCGACGTTTGCGAGGCTTTGGAGGTGGAACCGAGTGGAGCCCGTCTCGGCGAGGACGGTTAGCGGTAGACCGATCCATCCCGCCATGCCCAGGATCATGTCGGCAAAGTTGGGCGCGTCGGCCGTGGTCGCAACAATCCCGTTTCCCCCGCGGGCGCGTGCGGACGGGGCCAAGGCGTCTATCGGCCTGCTTTTCCAGGCCCTGAAGCGCAACGGAATGCGTCTGTCAGGATACGGAAAAAGAGCGTTTTTTTGTTTGTGGAGTGCCGCTCATGGCCCACCCGGGCCGCGGAAGAGCAGGAACAGAGCGATGATGATCACGATGATCGGCAACAGGCCCAGCCCGTTGAATCCCGAGCCTCGTGGGCCACCATACCAACCCGAGCGGATACCATAACCGCCGCCACCAATGGCGAAGATGATCAGGATGATCACGAGAAGGGTCAGCATCGTTGGGCCTCCGGAAAGGGTTGTCCTGATAACGCTTCATGGCTCGAATTGTTCATCGGCGACGTAAATGACTCTCCGGACGTGATCGCTCTGGCGGCTGGCCGTCAGGGTCCGACAGGTTCAGGCGTAGACCGTCCTTATCCTGTCCTCCGTGCCTTTCCCTTGGGCGACAAGGAGGCCATTCGACTGCGGAAAAGCGGGATGCCGACGGATTTCTCTCGGCCTATTTGGAAGAGGGCGTGTCTGGCCCAACCGCAAGGGCAGGAAATTTAAGGGATGCCTGCCGTTTTTCCACGGTCGGCAGGGGCGATTTGCCAGGGGCGGCGCCGTTCTCGCGCAGAAGAAACGCGACCAGGGCGGTTGCATCTTCCGTCGATAGCGTACCGGGGGCCATTAACGGCATGGCGCGCTGGATATAGCCAGTCAGACGCGAAAGCGGTGTTCCCGCCCAGCTTGCCACCAGCCGGCCTTTCAGGGACGGCGTCTGGAAATTGCCGCTGAGATCGGCGCCATGACACATGGCGCAGGCGGTCCGGTAGAGATCCGCCCCGTGCTGCGCCTGTTCGGTCGTGAAGGATGGGACGGTCGATGCAACAGGCTTGGCGGCGTGAAGCGGTGAGGCGGAGGCAAGGCTCAGAGCTGCTGCATAAAACGCGTGGGAACGCATGAGGCGGGTGGATGGCTTGCGGGGCATGGGGCTCACCCTTCCGAAATGGGCGAACGGGCGAACAGGTCTGCCAGAACCTTGATCGCTCTTTCCGACTCAGTCCGGTCGGGATGTTCAAAGGAATTTCCGACGCTTCCCATCTCGCCCTCGTTGTCCAGATCATAGGCCTGGACCATCAGCCCGTCTGTTTTCGAGACGGCCGAGGCACCGTGATAATGCAGGCCATATGGCAGGTCCGGACGGGGTGGGAGCCATGCCGTCTGCCCTCGGACGGGGATGAGGCTTTTATCGTTCCACCAGTCACGCGCCGCGTAGCCAGGGCAGTTGATAATCACTTTTTCCGGTAGGGAGGTCAGTTCGCTGGGATCGTGGAACTCCCGGATCACGACATGGCCGCCAGCCTGGAAAAATTCCGACATCAGCAGATGCCCGTAGGAGGCGAAATTATAGAGCATGAGCGAATTGCGCTTGGCGTATGGGGCAGCGAAGGGGCTTTCTGCGGGGGTGAGTTCTTCACCCGCCGGAACGATATCCCTGATGCGATCCGAATAGCGGGCGAATTCCTCGCCATGCTGGGGCATTCCGGTCGAGGCGTAATCACCGGTGCGGCCATCGGGCTTTTCCTCGTGCGGCGCATCGAACGGCCGGTCGGAAAAGGAGAAATGTTCGATGAATTCCACGGGATTGCCGGGAAGGCCGAGATAGTCGCGATAGGTGGCCCAGGAGATCCGGGCCATTCTTTCCCATAAATCGGCGAATTCCGGGCCGGCCGGAGCGGTCAGGGAAATGCGGGAATCCGGTGTCCAACTGCCGTTGGCGCGAACCGACCGCGTCCTGGGCAGCAGGTCTTTCGTGTAGATCGTAACGTCGAAGCCGGCGCGTTGTGCCGTAAGGGCGGTGGTGAGGCCGATGATGCCGCAGCCGATGACCGCGACCTTGCGTTGCAGGGTGGTGGAGACCTTCTCGACAACCACGCTCGCCGAGCCCCAGGAGAGGGACCAGCCGCTGCCGCCATGGCCGTAATTGTGGAAGACCAGCTTGTTTCCCACATGCTCGACGTCAAAACGCGGCCCCATGGCACGAAAGGGGCGCAGACAGACCTTGATGTCGGTGATCTGGTCGGCCCGCAGATCGAAGGGCTGAAGCCTGATGCGCCGCCGGGGGAGCGAGGCTGGCTGCGCGGAGGGAGAAGGTGCAGCCGGCTGCGGGGCTTGGGCGCGAACGAGGCTCCCCCCCCGTGAATGCTCCGACGACGCCGCAGGCGGAGGCCCCCGCGACAAGATGCCTCCGTCCGATAGTCCTGTTCCGATTGGTCATATGCGCGAAGCCCAGTGCAGAAGTGGCGCCGGGGAGGGGCCGTTTGTCCCCTCCCTCCATCCAGATGAAGAGCGGATGTCAGAATGTGGCATTCACGCGCCCATAATAATAGCCACCCGAGATGGGGACCTGCGCGGAGCTTGCATCATAGACCGTGTAGCCGCCGCTGTTGAGGATGTCCGGCAGTCTGCGCGGACGGACATTGAAGACGTTGTTGGCGCCGACCGCCAGATGCCAGTGCCGGTCGAACCGATAGCCGATTTCGAGATCGGTCAGCCAGCGGGGGGTATTCTTGAACTGACCGAAGCAGGAATTGGAGTAGCGCAGGGCGCCCCCGCTCGCGCAGGTGAGCGAGCCGTTCGTCCAGTCCTGATAGGTCATCATATCGGTCGTTTCGCCATAACGGGTCTGGCGAATGTTGAAGTCCCAGTTTGCGATCGTGTAATAGGCGTTCAGGATGATCTTGCTGCGCGGATAGGCGGTGGTGAGATAGCCAATCGTCTGCGCATTGAGCAGGGATGCGCCTGTCCCTGACGTGGCGGCGTGATGCAGGCGCGTGCGGTTGAGGTCCAGCGCCATCGAGAGCATCAGATTACCGTACCGGTGCAGGTGGAATGTGTAATCGGCCTTGATGTCGAGGCCCTGCGTGCGGGTGCTGCCGATATTGGCGAAATAGTAGGCCGAGACGTTCTGCGGATCGATATCGTTGACCGGCAGGGCATAGCCCATGGCCTGAATGGCGTCGATCGCGGTTAGCCCCTTGGTCACGCCGCCCTGGCCGATGCGGTTGCGGAGATTGATCTGATAGACATCGGCCTCGACATGGAAACCATCGACGGGTTCGACGACCAGGCCGCCGCTGGCATTGACCGAATATTCGGGTTTCAGCGGCTGGGCGCCGAGCAGGGCGGCGGCGGCGGAACTAACGGGGAGCAGGCCGGCGGCGCCCGTCGGGTTGACGCTCATGGTGCTGAAATGCTGTTCCGCCATGGTCGGGGCACGGAAGCCCGTGCTGATGGTGCCGCGGATGGCGACCCGTCTCGTGATGTCGTAGCGGGTGGAGACCTTGCCGTTCTGTGTATTGCCGACATCGGTGTAATGTTCGAAACGGCCGGCGAAATCGAGATCCCAGTTCTTCAGCATGTGGAAGTCGCCGTCGATATAGGCCGCCCAGATATCGCGGCTCCAGTTTCCGGCACTTTGCGGTGCGATACCGACATAACCCTGGGTTCCGCCGACCTGGTAGGACGAGGGTTCACCGGCCACGATCTCGTATGTTTCCAGACGATGTTCGCCACCGAAGGCCAGGGTCATCGGGACCGTATGGAAGATGTCGATATGACGCCGGAAATCCAGATTGTTGGTCCACTGGGCGTTGCGGTAGCTTTGCGTATGTACCGTGGTCGGCGTGATACCGCAGCCGACGGTTGAAATATTGGCCACGTTGCCGTTGTTGCATCGGCTGCTCAGCAGTCCCGGATTGGCTGTGTTCTTGTTGCCGATATTATCTTCGTCAGCGCCATACTGGGTGCTGATATCCCAGTCGAAACCGAAGAAATCACGGCCCTTCATGCCGAGCATCGCGGCGTAGTCGTTTTCTTCGATCGTTTCCAGCGGGGAGAAACCGGAAGGATAGACTGTAGGCGCGATATTGGGGACGCGGTAATTCTGGATCGCTTCCGCGTGGCGGTGGGCATAGGTGATCTGTCCGTAGAAATCGACTTTTTCACCAATTGGTTTTCCAAAATCGATGCCGAGGTTTTCGCGCGTTTCTTCCGGCGTGCTCATGATCTTGTTCGAGGTGACGGGAACGGGGAGCGGATTCGCCACGATGCCGGTGTAATAGCCGCTGGTGCTGGCCCCTGCCGGCCAGTAGCCGAGAAGACGATGGTCCTTGGCACCTTTCGTGACGAAATGATCGGTGTGATAGACCTGCCCGCTCAGATGCATGTAACCGTCATTGCCGAGCTTGAAGCCGCCATCGGCATTGACCTGATATTGCCAGCCATCGCCGTTATAGGCGTTTGCGCCGGTCTGTGCCGAGACATTCAGGCCATGGTCGGTTTTTTTTGTAATGATGTTGACGACGCCGGCAATGGCATCGGAACCGTACATGGCGGCCGCGCCGTCTTCCAGAACCTCGATATGGTCGATCATGTTGGCGGGCAGCATGTTCAGGTCGACGCCGGTTGCGCCGAAGCTGGGGCCGGAGTTCTGGATGATGTTGCCTGTGACGTGGCGCCGCTTGCCGTCGACCAGAACGAGTACCTGATTGGGATTGAGGCCGCGCATGCGGATCGACGACGTGAGGGCGGCGGTGTCGCTGCCTTTGGCCTGTATGTTGATGGAGGCGTATGTGCGTGTCAGTGCATCCGCCAGGTTCAACTGCCCTGACCGGGTCAGGGTTGCCGCTGTGATGACCGAAATCGGCGAACTGCTCTGGCGGGCGTGGCGGTTGCTGTCGTGGGTGCCGGTCACGATCACGGCTTCGCCGGCATCGGGCGGAGCCTGATAGGGCGCGACGGCGGCTGCCGCTGTCGTTGCCGTGGGCATTCCGGCGGAATTGGTGGGTATTCCTGATATTTTCCGGCTTTTTGCGGCGGGGCGCTGGCCGGTTGGAGGCGTTGCGGACGTCGTCGCGGTCTGGGCGACCGCACTGGCGACGTCGAACTGGATGGCGAGAATGGTGGCTGTGATCAGGCTTCGCCGTAGGGTCATGGAATGACTATGCTCCCGCGCCATTTGTTGCGACGTCGAGATAACGTGAAGCGGATCACAATTTCATTTCAATATAAAAATATGCAGTTCGAAACGAATCTGTTCTGAGTCTGAACATTGTTGCATATATATCGCACAGAATATTTCTTATTATAATTTGGAAATAAAATGAAAGAAAAGCGCGGGGAGAGGCACGCCGAAGGTGCCGAAGGTTGATCTTGTTTTGTTGTTATGTTTATGTAACGGTTAGCGGTCTTGCTGCGTTGTGCTGCATGCTCTCCCCCCGACGCGGGACGCGATGATCAGCGACCGACCGAGGCGTGGTCGCTGCGCCAGACATAATCCTGCATTGCCGATGCCAGACGTTCGGCTTCGTCCACGCGAAATTTCACGATATCGCCGATGCTCACGATGCCGATGACGGCGTCGTTGTCGACGATCGGCAGGTGACGAGACCGATAATCGGTCATTTTGCGGCCGACCTTCAGGATCTCTTCGTCGAGTGTTGTCGTCGGCATGTTGCGGGCCATGATCTCGTGGGCCGTCAGGTGGGCCACGTCCATGCCGTGGCCGGCCAGCGCTGCGACGAGGTCGCGTTCCGAGACCAGGCCGGCGAGACGGGCGTGTTCGTCGAGAACGGGGACGGCACCGATACGGTTTTGCGTCATGAGACGGGCGATGTCGCGGATCGGCGTGTTTTCGTGGACGGTGAAGAGGTGACGGTCCTTGCTTTCCAGAGCCTGGAGAACGGTGGCGGTCATGACGTCTTCTCCCTTTTGCGGATTGTTGATGTGTCGTGTGCGTCGCGGGCCTGTCCGTATCGATCAGATAGGTGCGGGTCCTGCAAATGACAGGGTCGATGTGTCGTATCGACTTATTCGCTGTACAGGATGTCGTGAGGCGCGATGGGCGGCAGGCTGGCGGCGCGCAGGACGGGCAGGGGTTGCAGAAGGGCGCGGGTCTGCCGGACGAGCATTTCGGGAAAGAGGCCGGCCAGAAGGGTAACGATGGCCAGGGCGGTGATCAGGACGGTATTCGCCTGCGTGCCGCGCACCGCCCGGTGATCCTCCGGCACGGGCTCCATCATCGCGCGCACGACGTTGAGATAATAATAGAGCCCGATGATGCTGCTTGCGACCAGTGCGACCAGCAGCACGACCCGCCGGGCTGAAACGCCTGCGATGACGATGTAGGTCTTGGCGAAGAAACCGATGGCCGGGGGGATGCCCGCCAGCGAGATCAGCATGACGGCCATGGCAAGCGCCAGGGCTGGTCGGCGGCGAAACATGCCGCGCCACCCGGCAATGTCGGACAGGCCGGATGCACCGCGCATGGCGGCGAAGGCGCCGGATGTCGCGGCGGCATAGGCCGCCAGATAGAAGGCCGCGCTGGCCAGGCCGAACGGCCCCGGCGACAGAAGGGCGAGCAGCAGGTAACCGACATGGGCGATGGATGAGCCCGCCAGCAGGCGCTTGAGGTTGGTCTGTCCCAGCGCCAGCAGGTTGCCACCGAACATGCTCAGCACGGCGATGATGGCGAGTTCCATGCCCGCGGCGTCGGGGCGGAGCAGATCGGCGCCTGCGAAATAGCGTGCGAGGGCCGCGAACAGGGCGATCTTGGAAGTAACGGCGATGAAGGATGCGACCGGTATAGGCGCGCCCTCCATGACGTCGGGGAGCCAGGTGTGGAAGGGAACGGCCGACAGCTTGAAGAACAGGCCGGTCAGCACCAGCGCCGTTGCCGCCAGGGGCAGCGCCGGTCCGTCCGGGCCGGCCAGGGATGGGGCGGCAAAGCGCAGGCTCCCGCTTTCGGCATAGGACAGGGCGAGGCCGAACAGCAGGATCGCCGAGGACAGTCCCGCCAGGATCAGGTATTTGATCGCCGCCTCGTCGGCCGTGGGCTGGATGCGGTGGTAGGCGATCAGGCCGAGCAGCGACAGGCTCAGCGTCTCCAGCCCCAGGAAGAAGATCACCATGTCCACGCTGCCGGCCATGACCAGCGCGCCGAGCGTACCGAGCAGCAGGAGCAGGTAGAATTCATCGGCCGGGGTACCGGCCTCGCGCCACGCCATGATGGCGCATGCGGCCGAGGACAGCAGGATCAGGCCGGCGATATAGGCGAACCATCCGTCGGGCACGAACAGGATGCCGACAGGGTCGCCCGGCCAGGACAGGACAGGCGACCAAAGGCTGGCGAAGGCCAGAAAGAGCGTTGCCAGCGCGATGACGATGGCGCGCGCTTCCGAGCGACGCCAGGCGATGGACAGCATAAGCAGCGCGATGCCGCCGCCCAGGATCGGCAGCGATGGCGGCAGGCCCGAAAGCGGGGCGGTCATGGCTGGGGGGCCTCCATCTCCGGCATGGCAAGGGGTGTTGCCGGCAGCGACAGGTTCAGGACCGGCTGGGGATAGGTGCCCAGCACCAGCAGAAGGGCCATGGTGAGGCCCAGCACCGTCATATGCCGGGCGCCGAAATCCGCCGGTGGCGCATGGTCGGTGCCTTGTCCGGCATGGGGCGGGCCGAAGAAGGCGCGGCCGACCATGGTGAGGGAATAGACCGCCGAGAGCACCAGACCGGCGGCACCGAGGGCCGCGATCGGTGGACTGATGCGCCAGGTGGCGAGCAAGACGAGGAACTCGCCGACGAAATTGCCCATGCCGGGCAGGCCGAGCGAGGCGATGGCGAAGAACAGGCCGACGGAGGAAAGGTGCGGCAGGGCCTGCCACAGGCCACCCATGCGCCGCATGTCGCGCGTGTGCAGGCGGTCTTGCAGCGATCCGGCGATGATGAACAGGGCGCCGGTGCTCAGCCCGTGGGCGACCATCTGCACCACCGCGCCGCGCATGCCCATGGGGGAGCCGGAAAAGACGCCCAGCAGGACGAAGCCCAGATGGCTGACGCTGCTGTAGGCGATCAGGCGTTTGATGTCGTCCTGCGCCAGCGATAGCCACGCGCCGTACAGGATGCCGGCGGCGCCCAGGGCCAGGGCGACCGGTGTGAACCGGCTGGCCGCGTCGGGAAACAGCAGCACGACGAAGCGGATCAGTCCGTAGCCACCGGTTTTCAGAAGGATGCCGGCCAGCAGCACGCTGCCGGCGGTGGGGGCCTGCGTATGGGTGTCGGGCAGCCACACATGCAGCGGCACCACCGGCAGCTTGACCGCGAAGGCGGCGAAGAAGCCGAGCATCAGCACCATGGCGGCGGTCGGCATCAGCGGCGTGTCGGCCAGGGCAAAATAATCGAAGGTTACGATGCCCGTGGCATGCTGGTGCAGGATGACGAGGCCGAGGATCGCCACCAGCATCAGCAGGCCGCTGCCCTGGGTGAACAGGAAGAACTTGATGGCGGCGCGGCGCCGGTCCTCGTGCCCCCATTGCAGGATCAGCACATACATCGGCACCAGCATCAGTTCCCAGAAGAAGAAGAACAGGAACAGGTCCGTGGCCAGGAAGACACCGTCGATGCCGGCGATCGTCGCGAGCAGGAGCAGGTGAAACAGGCCCGGCCGCTCGCCGACGTCGCGCGCGGACAGGATCACGCAGGGAAAGGAGAGGATGGTCGTCAGCCACAGCAGCACGAGGCTGAGGCCGTCCATGTCCATGCGCGCGGCGATGCCCAGGGCTGGAATCCAGGGGGCGGAAAAATGGGCGAGCCACGGACCATGGCCCCAGTCGGCGGCGCAGGTGACGGAGAGCAGCAGAAGCGTTTGCAGAACGATGGTCGTGATCGCGACCCACCATGGGCGGTGGCGTGCCTCGGGGCCGCGGTCGGACAGCCACGCGGCGAGGCCGCCCGTTGCTGGCAGCAGAACGAGCGCGGGAAGAGCGATCATGGCCGGACTCCCAGACACAGGGCGACGACCGTGCCGGCCGCGATCCAGCCGGCATAGCGACGGACCTGCCCGCTTTGCATGCGGCCGAGCATCCGGCCGCCGGCGCGCGCCGTTGCCGCCGTGGCATCGGAAAGGCGATCGCAGATGTCGCTCTGGTTCAACTGGCCCAGCGTGGTGAAGGGCCGGACGATCAGCACGTCGTAAAGCGTATCGAAGTCCCAGCCGGCACGGGCCACGCGGGCGAGGGCGTTCTCCGGCGGTGTCCGCGTTCTGGTGCGGGGTTGCCACAGCATCCATGCCACGCCGATGCCGGCGAGGGGGACCAGCGATCCTGCCCACAGCAGCCAGTGTGGGCCTTCCGGCATCGACGCGCCGAATAGGGGGGACAGCAGGTGGGACAGCAGATGCACCGGGGCGATGGCATCGGGCATTCCCATCCATCCGCCGGTCAGTGCGAGAACGGCGAGGCAGACGAGAGGAATGGCCATGGTGGCGCCCGTGCGACCGTGAGGCTCCGTGTGGCGGGGTCCAAAAAACACGATGAAGACGCAGCGGAAGATATAGATCGCCGTCGCGAAGGCGCCGAGCAGGGCACCGGCCCAGAGCATGGGATCGGCATGCCAGGCGCCCTGGAGAATCATTTCCTTGCTGTAGAAACCGGCGGTCAGCAGCGGCAGGCCGGCCAGTGCCGCGCTGCCGGCCAGGAAGGCGGCGAACACGCCCGGCATCGCGTGGGCCAGGCCGCCCATCTGATAGATATCCTGCCGATGATGGACGCGCAGGATGATCGCGCCGGCCGCCATGAACAGCAGGGCCTTGAAGAAGGCGTGGGTGACCAGATGGAAGATTGCCGCCTGCCACGCCCCGGTGCCGAGGGCGAGGAACATGTAGCCGATCTGGCTCATGGTCGAATAGGCGAGGATGCGTTTGATGTCGGTCTGCACCAGGGCGCTGCCGGCGGCCAGCAGAAGTGTGATCAGCCCGATCAGGGCGACGGCCGTCATCGCAACCGGGAGCGACGCAAACAGCGGATGAAGCCGCGCGATCAGATAGACCCCGGCGGTCACCATGGTTGCGGCATGGATCAGGGCGGAGACGGGAGTCGGGCCGGCCATGGCATCGGGCAGCCAAGTCTGAAGCGGCACCTGCGCGGATTTGGCGACGGCACCGCCCAGCAGCAGGAAGGCGGCTATTGCGGCTTGCAGGTCGGCCGGGCGGGCGGTCACGGTCTGGAGAACTGACGCGACATCCAGCGTGCCCGCCCGCGTGGCCAGCAGCAGCAGGCCGCACAGCATGGCGGCATCGCCGATGCGGGTGACGATGAACGCCTTGCGCGCGGCGGTGACGTTGGCGGTGTCGGCATGCCAGAAGCTGATCAGCAGGTAGGAGCAGATGCCCACGCCTTCCCAGCCGATATAGAGGCTCAGCAGGTCCGACGAAAAGACGAGGACCAGCATGGCCGCGACGAACAGGGTCATGCAGCCGAAGAAGCGCGCGATGTCGGGGTCGTCGTGCATGTAGCCGCAGGCATAAAGAAGGATCAGGAAGCCGACGCCGGTGACGATCAGCATCATGACGAGTGACAGCGGGTCGAGCATGAAGGCGATCCGGGCGCTGAAGCCCTCGACTTGCATCCATGACCATAGCGTGGCGTGCAGGGCGCCGGTGGGTGGGGGCGTCCGGAGAAAGCCGATGGCGAGCACGGCCGCCATCAGGGCCGAGAGCCCGACCGATCCGGCGCCGATCACGCAGGAAGGGAGCGGGGGCATGCGGCCCGCCGACAGGAACAGGACCCCGGCCGCAAGGAGGGGGCAGGCGACGATCAGCGGCAGAAGCAGCGCGTTCATGACCTTATCCCTTCAGTCGGTTGCCGGTATCGGCGTCCAGCGTCGGGCGGCCGGCGGAATGCAGACGCAGGATGATGGCCAGCCCGACGGCGGCTTCGGCGGCGGCGAGGGACAGGATCATCAGGAACATCACCTGCCCCTGTGCGGCGTGCCAGCGGGCGCCGGCGGCGATGAAGGCCAGGGCCGCCGCGTTCAGCATGATCTCGATGGACATCAGCATCAGCAGCAGGTTGCGCCGGGCCAGCACGCCCAGCATCCCGACCGCGAATAATAGAGTGGCCAGCAGCAGCGCATGGGTGGGGGAGGCGGCGCTCATGTCACGGCTCTCCCGTGCCGGTGCCGCGGATGTTGCGGCCGATGTGAAAGGCGCTGACCAGACCTGCGAGAAGCAGGAAGGAGGCCAGTTCCACGCTCAGCACGTAGGGGCCGTACAGCAGTAGGCCGACCGATTGCGGCCCGATCGGAACCATGGCATCGGAAGCCGCCGTGGGGGGGATGGTGCGCAGCGTGATGCAGAGTGCGATGAGCAGGAGGCCCGACAGGAGAGCCGGCCCGATCCAGACCGCCGGTGCCATCCAGTGCCGTTCGCGGTCGCGGTCGCTCCGGCCCAGATTGAGCATCATGACCACGAAGACGAACAGCACCATCACGGCGCCGGCATAGATGATAACTTCGAGCATCGCGGCGAACGGCGCGCCCAGCGTGAAGAATACGCCGGCGAGCGACAGCGGGACCACGACCAGATACAGCAGCGCATGCACCGCGACGGCGCGTGTGACGACCATGATGGCCGCCCAGGCGGCGACCAGCGAGAACAGGATGAAGGGCAGGTCCGACATGGTGCCTCTTCCCCTCTACGGCAGCAGCGTATGGAGGTCGATCGGGGCAGCTTCGCGCTCGGCTTCGCCCTTGTCCTTGCCGAGAATTTTTACGCCTGCGACACGGAAAAAGCTGTAGTCGGGGTATTTTCCCGTTCCGCTGATCAGCAGGTCTTCCTTTTCGTAGACCAGGTTCGGCCGCAGATATTCGCTCATCTCGAAATCCGGCGTAAGCTGAATGGCGTAGGTGGGGCAGGCTTCCTCGCACATGCCGCAGAAGATGCAGCGGGAGAAATTGATGCGGAAATAATCGGGGTACCATCTGCCGTCCTGCTCGGCTTTCTGCAGACTGATGCAGTCGACCGGGCACGCCACCGCGCACAGGTTGCAGGCTACGCAGCGTTCCATGCCGTCAGGGTCGCGCGACAGGATGATGCGGCCGCGATAGCGCGGCGGCAGGGGGGGCTTGTGCTCGGGATAGCCCACCGTCACGCGACGGTGGCCCGCATGCAGGAAGGTCAGCCAGAGCGTGCGCAGGATTCCGAACATGGCATGCCTTCCTCTTGCTTTTTCTATCCCGGCGCGTGCAGGAGCAGGATTGCGCCGGTGGCGGCGATGTTGATCAGGGACAGCGGCAGCAGGATCTTCCAGCCCAGGGCCATCAACTGGTCGTAGCGCGGGCGGGGCAGGGCCGCGCGCAGCAGGATGAACAGGCAGATCAGCGCGCCGGTCTTGAGCGCGAACCACAGCATGGGCGGCAGCAGCGGCCCCTGCCAGCCGCCCAGATACAGCGTGACCAGCAAGACCGAGATCAGGACCACCCCGGCATATTCGGCCAGGAAGAACATGCCGAACTTCATGCCCGAATATTCGGTGTGAAAGCCGGCGCCGAGTTCGTTTTCGCCTTCCGGCAGGTCGAAGGGCAGGCGGTGCGTCTCCGCGATGCCGGCCAGGGTAAACACCACGCAGCCCAATGCCTGCGGCACGACGAACCACAGGCCGGACTGTGCCAGCACGATATCGCGCATGGTGAACGAGCCCGCCTGCATCACGACGCCCAGCACCGACAGGCCCATGAACACTTCGTAGCTGATCATCTGCGCGGCGGCGCGCATGCCGCCGAGCAGCGCGTATTTGCTGTTGGAGGCCCAGCCGGCCAGCACCACGCCGTAGACGCCCATGCCCATCATCGCCAGCACGAACAGCAGGCCGACATTCAGGTCGCCGGCAACGCTCCAGAACGCGGTGACCGGCACGACGCCGAAGGACAGCAGCACCGTCATCATGCCGATCGCCGGCGCCAGCACGAATACGCCACGGTCGGCAAAGGGTGGAATCCAGTCCTGCTTGAACAGGATCTTGATGCCGTCGGCCACGGCCTGAAGAATGCCGCCAGGCCCGACGCGGTTGGGGCCGTACCGGTCCTGCCACAGGCCCAGCAGCCGGCGTTCGAACCATGTCAGGAATGTTGCCAGACCCAGCAGGACCGCGAGGGTTACGCCGATGATGACCGGCATCGGGGCGGTCATGGCGCATCTACCCGGCGAAGCCGCACGCGGATGGGGGCATTGAAGGCGCGTGCTGCCAGATGTGGAGGGCACAGAGCGATGCCGGGAGGGAGCGCGGGATCGTGGCGAACCGGCAGGGTGATGGGTTCGCCGGCCAGCGTGATGTTGGCCATGGCGCCGTCCTCCAGTCCCGTCGGCAGGGTGCTTAGGCGCAGGGCGGCCGGTGCCGCGCGTGCGGCGATGGGGGGAGAAAGGGCACTGAGTTCCTCTGTGCCGAACAGTCGGTGCTCGGGCAGCAGCAGGAAATCGTCCGGGCCGAAGCTGAAAGGGGCGGGGATGTCGTAATGCCAGTCGGACGGTGCCTGGGCGGCGTCATCCAGCAGGCGGATGCCGGCGTCGCCACCGCGCATCGGGCCGCCGATTTCCTGCTGGAATCGGTTGAGGGACTGGACGGAATTCCAGCCAGGAACCTGATAGAAGGGCACCAGTGCCCCTGGCATGTCGGGGGCGTAGGCGCCTTCCATCGAGGGGGAGAGCGGTGTGTCCGGCGATTGCGGCAGGGGACGGTCCTGAACGCTGATATTGGCCCGTACGGCGGTGCGCCCGCTGATCCTCGCCGGTTCGCTGCGGACCCTGCGGCCGTCGAGCCGATAATCGGCGCCCGGAGCGGCGCTGCCGACCCTCGACAGGGCCGTGATGTCTTGCGCCATGGCGGCGATGATCTGGTCGAGGTCCGTCCAGTGGGGGGCGTCGGTCATGGTGTGGGTAAGATGTTGGGCCCAGTGCCAGCTTTCCTGAACCGGCATGTCCGGGAGAATGGCCGGCAGGAAGCGCTGGGCACGGCCCTCGGTGCTGACCAGCGTGCCGCCGCTTTCGGCGAAGCTGGCGGCGGGGAGTGCCAGATCGGCTAGAGGCGCCAGAGGCGTGGCGATATGGTCGATGACGACCAGATGGGGGACGGCGGAGAGAAGGTCGTGCAGGGCCGCAGCATCCAGCCGGCGGGTCAGGTCGTTTTCCATCACCACCAGCGTGCCGATGCGGCCGGCGCGGGCCATGGCGCGCACGTCGTCGAGCGGCAGACCGCCGAGGAGCGCCATGCCCATGCTGTTGCACTCGGGCATCACCAGCGAAAGCGCCGGGTCGGTGCCGGCGGCATGCAGGGCGGTGGCGATGTTCGCGGCGGCATGCAGCAGGGCGGCATTGGCGTATTGCAGGCCGGCGACGATCAGGGGGCGCCGGGCGGCCCGCAGGGCGTTGGCGAGCCTGTCCGCCAGTTGGATTTCCGTTTCCGACAGGTCCGGTGCGTCGGGCGCCGAGGCGTCGATCCGGTGGGCGATGGCAAAGCCCAGCCGGGCGAGGGTGTCGGGGGCCGCGCGGTGGGTCGTGGCCGCGACCGGGTCCAGGTCGGTGGGGGCGGGGGTGAGCACCCGCAGCGGCGAGGGGGCGTCGGTCCCCAGCATGCGCACGGCGGCATCCATCCAATGCGGCACCCTGGCCGTGTCGGCGGCGGGGTAGGCGGCCCGGCGCAGCGTCTGGCGGAGCGCCAGGCCAAGGCGCGGGGCGGTGACGCAGACATCCTCGCCCAGGACCAGAACGGCGTCGGCGGATTCCATGTCGTGCAGGCTGGGATTGCGCGCTTGCGTCGTGCGCAGCAGAGCCGGGACCAGCATCGCCAGGTCGTGGTCGGGCTGGGCCAGCCCGGTCGAGAATTGCGCGGCGCCTGTGAGGGCACGCAGGGCGAAATTGGATTCCAGCGATGCGCGTGTCGAGCCGATGCCTACGATCGGGCCGTCGGCGGCCATGGCGGCGAACCGTTCCAGCGCGGTCGCGATCGAGACGGGAACGGGGATGCCGTCCTGCCGCATCATGGGCGCGCGCGGGCGGGTGGGCGCGGACGTGAAGCCATGGCCGTAGCGCCCGCGATCGCACAGGAAATAGCGATTGACCGCGTCGTGATAGCGGTTGATCACCCGGCGCACCGTGCCCTGTCGCGCATTGACGATGGTATTGCAGCCGACGGCGCAGTGCGCGCAGACGGAGGGGGCGCCGCGCATGTCCCATTTGCGGCTGTAGATCCTGGAAAAGGGTTTGTCGGTGAAGACACCGGTGGGGCAGATTTCGACCAGATTGCCGCTGAAGGCGTTTTCCAGCGCGCCGTCTTCATGGCGGCCGAAATAGAGGTCGTTGTGGGCACCGAAGGCTGCGAGATCCTCGCCGCCGGCATAATCGCGGTAGAAGCGCACGCACCGATAGCAGCCGATGCAGCGGTTCATTTCATGATTGATGAACGGGCCCAGATCCTGGTTGCGGTGCGTACGCTTGGTAAAACGGTAGCGGCGCCGGTCATGCCCGGTCATGACCGTCATGTCCTGCAAATGGCATTCGCCGCCTTCGGGGCAGACGGGGCAGTCGTGCGGGTGGTTGGTCATCAGCCACTCGACGACACCGGCGCGGAATTCCCGTGCCTGGGGATCGTCGATCGACAGGATCGTACCGTCGGTGACGGGCGTCATGCACGCCATGACGATACGACCGGTCTTGTCGTCCGGGCCGCTGAACTGCTTGACGGCGCACTGGCGGCAGGCGCCGACCGAGCCGAGTTCGGGGTGCCAGCAGAAATAAGGGAGATCGGCGCCGGCTTCCAGACAGGCTTGCAGCAGATTTTCATCCGTGCGGGCGGGGCAGGCGCGGCCGTCGATGAGGATCGTCGCCATCGTCCCGTTCCTTCTAGGCGGTTTCACGCAGCGGGCAGCGCTGCTGGTGGATGTGGGCGTCGAAATCCTCGCGGAACAGCTTCAGCCCGCTGGCCAGCGGGGCCATGGCGCCGGGGGCATGGGCGCAGAAGGTGCGGCCCATCGGGCCGAGCATGCGGGCATGGTCGTGCAGGCGGTCCAGATCCTCGGGTTCGCCGGTGCCGGACTCGATGGCGCCGAGCAGGCGCTCCACCCAGGGCAGGCCGTCGCGGCATGGCGTGCACCAGCCGCAGGATTCCTGGGCGAAGAAATGTTCCAGATTATGCAGCATGCCGACGGGGCAGGTGCGGTCGTCCAGCAGGATGGCAAGGCCGGTACCCAGCCGGCTGCCTGCCTTTTCCACCGTGCCATAATCCATCGTCACGTCGATCTGTCCGGCGTCGAGAAAGGCGGTGGAGGCGCCGCCGGGCAGGAAGGCGCGCAACCGGTAGCCGTCGCGCATGCCGCCGGCATGGTGCTCGATGATCTCGCGAAGCGGGGTGCCCATCGGCAGTTCCCACGCGCCGGGGCGGCGCACGCGGCCGCTGACGCCGTAGATCTTGGTGCCGCTGTCCGGGCCGAGACCGAGCGAGAGGAACCACGCCGCGCCGTTGGTGACGATGTGCGGCAGGTTGCAGAGCGTCTCGACATTGTTGACGACGCTGGGCGCGCCCCACAGGCCGCCGACCTGCGGAAAGGGGGGCTTGCTGCGCGGCTGAGCCCGGCGGCCTTCAAGCGCGGTCAGCAGGGCGGTTTCCTCGCCGCAGATATAGCGGCCGCCGCTGGCGTGGACGTGGATTTCGAACCCGAAGCCGGAGCCGAGGATGTTCTCGCCCAGCCACCCGACCTCACGGGCTTCCGCGATGGCGTGGTTCAGGCGCTCCAGCGCCAGATGGTATTCGCCGCGCAGGAAGATCACGCCGTGGCCGGCCTGGATGGCGTAGCCGGCGACGATCATGCCTTCGATCAGTTGCAGCGGATTGCCTTCCAGCAGCAGCCGGTCCTTGAAGGTGCCGGGTTCCATCTCGTCCGCGTTGGCGATGAGGTATTTGCGGCGGGTGGTGGCCGGGTCCCTGGGTACGAAGCTCCATTTCTGGCCGGTGCCGAAGCCGGCGCCCCCGCGTCCGCGCAGTTTCGATGCGGTGACGAGGTCGATGACCGCCTCGGGTGTCATGTCGCGCAGGGCGCGGCGCGCCGCCTGCCAGCCGCCGGCGCGGCCATAGGCGGCGCAATCGGGCGGCCCGTCCGGCAGGCCGATCATGGCGGTCAGGGGCCGTTCGGACGGGCTCATGATGCGGCCCCTCGCAGGCCGTCGGCCAGCCGTTCCGCTGTTTCGGCGTCCAGGTCGCCATGCAGGGTGCGGTCCACCAGCATGGCTGGCGCGTGGTCGCAATGGCCCAGGCAGACGATGGGCAGCAGCGTGACCGCGCCGTCCGGCGTGGTTTCGCCCGGCCGGATGCCCAGCCGGGCTTGCAGACGTGCGCAGACCGTGTCGCGGCCCATGATCCAGCATGAGACGCTGTCGCACAGCATGATGACGTGCCGCCCCACCGGGCGGCGGAAGATCAGGTTGAAATAGGTGGCGATGCCGTCGAGATCGGCCGGCGACATGCCTAGCAGGGAGGCTGTTTCGGCCAGGTGCGCGTCGCTGACCCAGCCGAACCGCTCCTGCACCATCGTAAGGGCGGAGACCGAGGCCGCGCGGGGCCGGTGCTCGGCGCGGGCGAGGTCGGCGATCCGCGCCCGCAGCTCGGCGGGGAGGGGCGTGTCAGCGGTCGACATCGGCCATCACGAAATCGATGCTGCCGATGATGGCGATCAGGTCGGCGATCATGGCGCCACGGCTGATCAGCGGGATCATCTGCAAATGCGGGAAGGACGGGGTGCGGATGCGGGTGCGGTAGGACATGGTGCCGCCGTCGCTGATCAGGTGATACTGGTTGAGCCCCTTGGTGGCCTCGACACAGCCCCGCGCCTCGCCGGGCGGAATGACCGGGCCCCAGCTCACGTTCAGGAAATGATGGATCAGGGTTTCGATGTCGTGCATCGTCCGCGCCCTGGGCGGCGGCGTGGTGAGCGGGTGGTCCGCCTTGATCGGGCCGGCCGGCATGTTGTCGACGCACTGGCGGACGATGCGCAGGCTCTGGCGGATTTCGGCGATATGCACCACCACGCGGTCGTAGCAATCGCCGTTCGTGGCGGTGGGGATATCGAATGCGAGTTGGTCGTAGCAGGCATAGGGGGCCTGACGGCGGTAATCCCATTCCAGGCCGCAGGCGCGCAGGCCGGGGCCGGTGACGCCCCATTCGATCGCCTCGCGCAGCGTGTAGGCGCCCACGCCCTTGGTGCGTGCGCGGAAAATACCGTTGCGCATCACCATTTTCTCGTACTCGTCGAGGCGTTTGGGCAGGTAGTCGAGGAACGTGCGGATCAGGCCGTCCCAGCCCACGGGCAGGTCCATCGCCACGCCGCCGATGCGGAAGAAGGCCGGATGCATCCGAAAACCGCAGATGGCTTCGATAATCTCGAACACCCGCTCGCGGTCGGTGAACATGTAGAAGACGGGCGAAAGCTGGCCCACGTCCTGGCTCATGGTGCCGTAGAAGACCAGGTGGCTGGCGATGCGGAACAGTTCGGCCAGCATCACGCGGATCATCTGCGCGCGGGGCGGAACCTGGATGCCGGCCAGGGTTTCCACCGCCATGACATAGGGGAAATTGTTCATCACGCCGCCCAGATAGTCGACGCGATCGGTATAGGGGATGTAGCTGTGCCAGGATTGGCGCTCGCCCATCTTCTCGGCGCCGCGATGGTGGAAGCCGATATCGGGCACGGCATCGACGATCCGCTCGCCCTCCAGTTGCAGCACGATGCGGAAGACACCGTGCACGCTGGGGTGATTGGGGCCGAGATTGAGAAACATGAAATCGGTGTTCGCCGAATGCCGGCGCATGCCCCACTGGCCGGGGTCGAAGCGCAGGGCTTCCTGCTCGCGCTTTTCCGCGTCCTCGGTCAGGCTGTAGGGCGGCATTTCGGTGGCGCGGGCGTAATGGTCCTTGCGCAGGGGGTGGCCGGTCCATGTGGGGGGCGTCAGGATGCGGCGCAGGAACGGGTGGTCGTCGAAAACGATGCCGAACAGATCCCAGGCTTCGCATTCGTACCAGTTCGCGTTCGGCCACAGGTCGCTGATGGTGGGGGCGTGCGGGCGCTCTTCCGGCAGGGGGACTTTCACGCGCAGTTCGTCACCGGCGTTGGCGAACGCGAGCAGGTGATAGACCAGCGTGAAGGCGGATGCGGGCTGCCCGTCGCGATGCGTGCGTTCGCGTTCGTCGATCACTGTGAGATCGAGCAGCATGCGGAGCGCCGTGTCCGGCTGTTTCAGGCGGGCGAGTGCCGCATGCACGTCCTGCCGCGCGATCCACACCGTCGGGACACCGTCGCGCGTGGGCTCGATGGCCAGGATCACCGGCGTGGGGGCACGCGCCACCTGTTCGAACATGGTTTCGGACGTGCGAAGATCGGCTGGCCGGGGTGGGGTGGCCACGATCATCATCGCCTCCGTTCAGAGCGCGTCGGGGGAGCGGAGGTCCCGTGCCGCCCGGCGCGCGTCGCGTTTGGCATCGCGCATGCTGGGCGGGGTGACACGCTCGATGCCTTGCGGGCCGACCATCCAGCTTAACGGGCGCCGCTGGGTGCCGATGGCGTTCTGCAACAGCATCAGCCCTTCCAGCAGAGCATCGGGGCGGGGTGGGCAGCCCGGCACGTAGACATCGACCGGCAGGAAGGAATCCACGCCCTGGACCACGCTGTAGATATCGTACATGCCGCCCGAATTGGCGCAGGAACCCATCGAGATGACCCAGCGCGGCTCCAGCATCTGATCGTAGAGATATTTGATGATCGGCGCCATTTTCACGAATACGGTGCCGGAAATGACAATCAGGTCGGCCTCGCGCGGGGTGGCGCGCAGCACTTCGGACCCGAAGCGCGCGATATCGTATTTGCTGGTGAAGGCGGTCGCCATTTCGACATAGCAGCAGGACAGGCCGAAATTGAACGGCCAGATCGAATGCTTCTGGCCCCAGGACACGAAATCCTGCAAACGGCCCATGACCAGGTTACGCCGGATCGTTTCGGTTGCGCTCGGGTTCTCCGGTTGCACGGGAGGTGGCGCGTCCGTGGCCGATGTCATGGACCAGCGCATGCTAGAGAACCTTTCGGGTCAGTCGTTGCGTCGGGCCCCATTCCAGGCCACCGCTGCGCCACAGATAGGCCAGCGCGATGGCCAGGAAGCCGAGGAACAGAAGCACCGCCGCGTAGCCCTGCCACCCGGCCTGTCGCGCCACCGTGGCCCATGAGAACAGGAAAACCGCCTCGGCATCGAAAATCACGAAAAACACGGCGATCAGGTAATATTGCACCGGCAGGCGCAGGTGGGCCGAACCCACCGGCAGGATGCCGGATTCGAACGGCAGGTTCATCGACGCGCCACGGGCCGGCCCGACCCGGCGGTTGCCGGTGACGGATGCCAGGGCCAGCATCACCGACAGCAGGACCGCAATGGCGATGGCGTAAAGCATCAACGGATGCAGCACACAGAAGCTACACATGGACGACACCATCGGGTTGTCGCGGCTACCAGGAGTGGCGACGCCGCGTGCGTCGGTGTTGGGATCGCTCAGGGGCTGTTCTGAAAATATCTATTCTGGGTCGGGAACTGATCGGCGCAGGTTGCGGCCTGCGTTTTTTTCTGGAAACGGTCTGTTCGAACCATCTCGCTATGCCGGCTGAACGTGGGGTGCGGAGACCGGGTTGCCGGCCGGGAAACCTTTAACGGCGATTTAACGATGTCGCGGACTGGCTGCTTGCCCCGCCCGCCATCCGCCGCCCATGGCCCGCACGAGGTCGATCCCCGCGACCAGGCGGCGGGTAGCGATGGCGATCATGCCCTCGCGTGCCTGAAGTTCCGCTGTCTGGGCGATGACGACCTGAAGATAATCCACCGCGCCTTCGCGATACTGGATGGATGCCAACTGGTTGGTGCGGGCGGCGGCGGTAACCGCTTCCTCCTGTCGCGCGGAGGCGTCGGCCAGATGGTTGAGCAGGGCAAGCTGATCCTCGACCTCGCGGAAGGCCGTAAGGGACGTTTGCCGGTAATTCGCGGCCATTTCGGCATAGGCGGCATGCATGGCCGCCAGATCGGCGAAGCGCCGGCCGCCGTCGAAGACCGCCAGTGTGGCCAGTGCCGGGCCGAGTGCCCATACGCCTGTGCCGGCGGAGAGGAGCATGCCGGTTGTCGTCGCCGATCCGCCCGAGGCGCCGAGGGTAATGGCGGGGAAGAAAGCCGCCCGCGCGATGCCGATGCGCGCGTTGGCCGCCGCCATATGCCGCTCGGCGGCGGCGACATCCGGCCGGCGTTGCAGCAGAGCAGACGGGGCCGTGGTGGGAATGACCGGGACCGGGTCCAGCGCGCCGGCCGGCGGAAGCGAGAAAAGGGAGGGTTCCTCGCCGATCAGCACTGCGATGGCATGTTCGGTCAGGGCGCGATTGGCCACCTGCTGGTCCAGTTCGGACTGTACGGAGGCCAGTTGGGTGCGGGCTCGGCCGACATCGAGTTCGCTGGCGGCGCCGCCGCTAAAGCGCGTCGTGGTCAGGTTCAATGCCGCCTGGTAGGCGCTGACCGTGCGCCGCAGTACGTCGATCCGGGCATCCAGTCCGCGTAACTGGAAATAATCCTCGGCCAGTTCGGCCTCCAGGCTGAGGCGCATGCCAGCCAGATCGTCGGCGCTGGCCTGGGCCTCGGACCGCGCGGCGGCGACGAGGTTGCGTATGCGGCCCCAGATGTCGGGCTCCCACGAGACGGTGCCCCCAGCCGCGTATGTGCGATAATCGAAATAATTGCCGGTCTGCGGAAGGACGGCCCGTTCGCGCTCGGCGCTGGAGGACGCGTCGATTTGGGGAAAGAATTCGGCGCGCGCGCGTCGCACCAGGGCTCGGGCCTGATCATATCGTGCGACTGCCGCCGCGAGTTGCGGGCTGCCAAGTTCGATCCGGGCTTCCAGATCGTTCAGTCGGGTATCGGCCATGATCGTCCACCAATCCTGGCGCGCCGATGTGTCAGACGGCTGGGCTGGGGTCCAGGGGCCGGTTTCCTTGAAGGTGGCGGGCAAGTTGGGGGGCGAGGGGGGCTGGTAATGCGGGGCCAGGTTGCAGCCGGCGAGCAGGGAGAGGGTCAGAAGCAGGGGGCCACCCTGCACCCGGCCGGGAAAAATTGCCCCTGTCACCCGTGCTCGGGAGAAACGCCGGCGCTCAGGCGCCATGCGGGTGCTCCGGTTCCCGCGGTTCGACCGCGTCGCCGTCGCGCAGATCGTCCCTGGGATTGTCGATGACGGCGCTTTGTGGCGGCAGGCCCGTGACCGCGAGTTCGGTGCCAAAATCGGTTACGATGGTGATGGGCTGGATTTTGACATGGTGGCTGGAATCCATCAGGGCGACGGTCGTGCCATTGCGTCGGAACAGCAGGCTGCTGGCGGGCACGCGGACGAGATCGTTATCCCTGCTCGGATCGGTGCCGGGGAAGGTGAAGGCGATCTGGGCATAGGCCCCCGGTTTCAGCAGGTTTTCGCCATTATCGTAGACAAGCTGCACCAGCATCGCGCCGGATTGGGGATCGACGGCGTCCGAGGAATGAATGAGGTGGGCCTGAAAGGTTCGGCCGGGATAGTCGGGCACCGTGAACGCGACCACCATGCCGTCCTGCATTCTTGCGGCATAGGCCTGGGGGACGCTGACATAGAGCCGTAGCCGGACGACATCGGAAACGGTGAAGAGGGGCTGCGCCGCCGAAGTGCCGGCGGCGATCAGCGCGCCGATGTCGGTGGCGCGGCTGGTGACCACGCCGGTGAACGGCGCCACGATATGTTTGAAGCCGGAGAGGGTCTGCAGCCGTTCCACCTCCGCCGCCGCCTCGTGGCGCGTGGCTTCGCTGGCGGCGAAATTGCCTCTTCGTTCGTCGGTTTCCTGTTGCGAGACCGCGTTCTGCGCATTGAGGCGGTCCCAGCGGCGGGTGGTGATTCCGGCGAGGTCGCGCTGGGCGGTGCGGGTCGCCAGCACGGCGCGAGCGGCGGCGAGTTGCTGGTCGACGTCCGGGGTGTCGATCTCTGCCAGTAACTGCCCTTCCTGCACCTTTTGTCCGATATCGACGTACCAGCGCCGGAGATAGCCGTTGGTCCGCGCATAGACCGGCGCGCTGTACCAGGCCTGCAACCGGCCGGGCAGGACCAGCCTGTCCATTGCCATGCCGCCTGGGTGGACGATGCTCACCGTCGGGATGGCGGCGGCTTGTGTCGACGCATGAAGCAGGTGGCGGGCGTGGAGGCGCAAAAGCGTGCCTGCCACCAGGACCAGCGCAAAGACCGCGCCCGCGATCAGCACGAACCGGCCGAGCCGGGGCTGGGGCCGGTCGCCCTGTATCGTCCCTGGCGCGGGGTCAGGCATGGGCCGAGGCTCCCCGCGTGGCCGGCCGCGCGCGTCGTTCGTAGATGATCGCGAACAGGGTCGGCACGAAAAACAGCGAGGCACAGGTGGCGAAGACCAGCCCGCCGACGACGGCGCGACCGAGGGGGGCGTTCTGCTCGCCGCCCTCGCCAAAACCCATCGCCATGGGCAGCATGCCGATGACCATGGCCAGCGCGGTCATCAGCACGGGCCGCAGGCGGGTCTTGCCGGCCGTCAGCGCCGCTCGCAGCGCATCGCCATGTTCGTCGAGCTGTTCCCGGCAGAAGGCGATGACGAGGATGGAATTGGCGGTTGCCACCCCCATGCACATGATCGCGCCGGTAAGGGCCGGGACAGATAGCGGCGTGCCGGTGGCGAACAGCATCCAGCAGATCCCCGCCAGCGCCGCTGGCAGAGCGAGGATGATGATGCAGGGATCGGTCCAGCTCTGGAAATTGACGACGATCAGCAGGTAGATCAGCACAACCGCGCCCAGCAGCCCGGCACCCAGGCCGGTGAAGGCGGTATTCATGGATTGGTATTGCCCGCGCAGCGTGACTGTGACGGTTGCCGGGCGCTGGTGTTCCAGACGGACCAGCACGCTTTGCACATCGGACGCAACGGCGCCGAGGTCGCGGCCGTCATTCCCGGCGAAGACGTCGATCAGCGGGCGGATGTTGTATTGCCCTTCGACGGGCGATGTCGTGCCGCGCGTGATCGTGCCCAAGGCGCCCAGCACCTGGGGGCGGGTTGCCTGGGCGCCCGTGCCGGTTACGGGCAGGCCGATCACGTCCGAAAGCGCGCCGATGCGGTATTCCGGCATCTGGACCGCGATCGGGTAGGTCACGTTGTTCTGCGGGTTCAGCCAGTACAGCGGCGCGGTCTGGGACGTGCCGGCGATGGAGGTCGCGATGCTGCTGGTGACGTCGCCCTCGGTCAGGCCAAGCTGGTTGATACGGGTGCGGTCGACTTCGAACCGCAGTTCGGGGTAGTTGGCGGGCTGCTGGATTCGGGCATCGACCAGCCCGTCAATGTGGCGGATTTCCCGCAGGACAAGTTCGGCGAACTGCCGTGTTTCATCCGGGTGCGGGCCGCTGACCTGGACGTCGATCGGGGCCGGGGCGCCGAAATTGAGGATCTGGCTGGTGATGTCGGAGGGCAGGAAGGCGAAGCTCGCCTGCGGGAACAGGCGGGGCAATTCGGCACGCAGGCGGCGGATATAGCGTTGGGTGGCGTGATGATTCTCCTTCAGGGCGATCAGAATGTCGCCGTCCTCGGGGCCGATGGTGCCGGAGGCGCTGTAGGAGACGTTGATGGCGCTGTTCGGCAGGCCGATCATGTCGGCGATCGATAGCACCTCGTCCGCCGGGATGCGCGCGCGGACCGCTTTCTCGATGTCGAGGAACAGAGCGGCAGTTTCCTCGATCCGCATGCCCACCGGGCCGCGCACATGCAGCGTCATCGCGCCGGCATCGACCTGGGGGAAGAAATTGCGCCCGAGGAAGGGGAGAAAGACCAGGCTGAGGACGGCAAAGCCGAGGAAGAGGCCGACGAAGCGGCCGCGATGTGCCAGCACGGCTTCCAGCACCGTGCCGTATCGCTCGCGAAAGGCGGCGAAGCGCCGTTCGAACCCCTGCTGGAAGCGGGTGAACAGGCCGCCGGCCGGTTTGCTCTCATGCCTGTGGGCACGCAGCAGGAACATGGCCATGGTGGGAACCAGCGTGCGCGAGAGGATGAAGGACATCGTCATCGCGAACATCACCGACAGCGCCATCGGCACGAAGAGGAAGCCCGAAACACCCGGTAGATAGAACATCGGCACGAAGACGATGCAGATGCATAGCAGCGACAGGAAGGCCGGAACGATGATCTCGCCCGATCCGTCGATGATGGCGGCATGTACATCCTTGCCCATTTCCAGATGGCGCTCGATATTTTCGATCGTGACCGTCGCTTCGTCCACCAGGATGCCGACGGCCAGGGCGAGGCCGCCCAGCGTCATGACGTTCAGGGTCTGGCCGAGGACCGACAGGAGCGCGACGGCGCCCAGGATCGAAAGCGGGATCGACGTGGCGACGATCAGGGTGGAGCGCCACGAGCCGAGAAAGAGCAGGATCATCAGGCTGGTCAGCCCCGCCGCGATTGCACCTTCGCGCAGCACGCCGCTGACGGCGGCCCTGACGAACAGCGACTGGTCGTTGACGGGCGTGATCTGCAACTGGGCTGGCAGGCCGCGCCTCGCGTCGGGGATCGTGTCGCGAATGCCCTGGACGATGGCGATGGTAGAGGTCTCGCCCGATTTCAGCACCGTCAGCAGGGCCGAGCGCTGGCCGTCGACATGGACGATATTCTGCTGCGGCAGCGAACCGTCGCGCACATGGGCCACGTCGCGGATGCGGACCACGGCGCCATTCACCGTTCTTATCGGCAGCGTGTTGAGCTGCTCGACGGATAGCGGGGCGTTGTTGAGCCGGAGATTGTACTGATATTCGCCGATTTTCACGAATCCGGCAGGTGTGATCTGTGTCTGGATGGAGAGGGTATTTGCCACGTCGAGGCCGGAGACGCCCCGCGCCTGCAACTGGCTGGGGTTGAGATCCATCTGGATCTGCCGCACCCGCCCACCAGTGGGGAAGGGAATGGCGGCTCCGGGCACCATCACCAGCCGGGTGCGGATAAAATTGAAGCCGAAATCATAGAGCTGCTGTTCGGTCAGCCCCGTGCCCGACAGGCCGAGCTGAAGGATCGGCACGGTGGAGGCGTTGTAGTTGAGGATCAGCGGTGGGGTCGTGCCGAGTGGAAGCTGGCGCAGCAGCGTCTGTGCGATGGCGGTGACCTGTGCGTTGGCGAGGCGGATATCGGCACCGGGCTGGAAGAAGACCTTGGTGATTCCGATCCCGGTCAGCGCCTGACCCTCGATATGCTCGATATCATTGACCGTTGTTGTCAGCGCGCGCTGGAAAGGAAGCTGGATGCGGCCCGACATGTCCTGCGGCGAGAGGTTGGTATAGGTCCATGCGACTGCGACCACCGGGATGCTGATAGTGGGGAAGATGTCCTTGGGCGTACGGATGGCCGACAGCGTGCCGGCAATCACGATCAGGATCGCCATAACCACGAACGTGTAGGGCCGTGCGAGCGCCAGCCGGACGATGGCGTTCATGGGCGCGTGATGCAGGCTTGTAGCTGATCTGGGGGGAATACCCCGCAGGACGGCATCTCCGTCGGCCACCTTCTTCGGGTGCCGCGCGGTCCCTTACGCCTCCGAGAGTGCATCAGGCAGCATCTTTCCATGATCCGGGGGTGGAGCCGTCGCGTGGGGCATAGCTGCCCATCAACAGGTATATAGCCGCCGGCAGGGATCGGAGGTTTGTCACATACGAGCGATCAGGATGAATTTTAGCGTCTCAGCAGCCCATGCGGCGCACCTTCCATCCCTTTCGCCCTCCGTTGGGGAGCGAGGAATGGAAGGTTTCGCGAGCAGGTCGTGTCATGTCGGCTGGAGCGCCGCTTCCGGATTGCTCTCGCGCTCGGCGATTTCGGTGAGGAGGGCGTCGGTCCGCTTCTCCTCTTCGAGTGTCTCGGCCAGCAATTCCTCTGCTTCCGTGAACCCGAGCGTGGCAGCCCAGGCTTTGAGCGTGCCGTAGCGGGAGATTTCGTAATGCTCGATGGCTTGAGCGCAGCCGATCAGGACCGCGTCCGCCGCCTCGGTGGAGCCGAACGTCTCGAGATCCTCCTCCATTTCAGCCAGGATGCCCTGTGTTGCTTCGCAGGTCTTGCTGCGTGGCGCCTTGCCGATCAGTCCGAACACCTCATTCAGCCGCTCGACATGACGGGCGGTTTCGGTGGCGTGGGTTTCGAACGCTTTCTTGAGATCCGGCGCCTGGGCGGCGCGGACGGATCTCTTGAGGGCCTTCAGGATCTGCTTCTCGGCAAAGTAAATGTCCTTCAGCGTTTCATAGAACGCATCGGATAGCGTCTTCTCCTGAGTGGCCATGATGAACTCCTTTCCGTTTCAAGGGGGGGGCGCGGAGCCTCGGCAGATGTCATCCGCTGACGCGCCAGCCGGCCTGCGTCTCGGGAATGGTATGGTGCGCGAGATGCCGGTCGATCACGTCCGGGGACGGGCCTTACCCGCCGGGACCGCCTCGAGAGCGCCATCAATAATGGCAGCTCCCCCGTCGGCAGGCATGTCTGACCCTACGCGCCTGTCGCGGGAGGGTTGCGGGGTCTTCGAAATTTCTGCTGATGCACGCGTGCATGAACGAATGGGAAGCGATGCCGGAATCCATTGACCGGATGGCTTGGAGAGCAAACTTCGGGGAACCGGACACGTTGGGGAAAGGAACGTAACAGGAGGACCCCGTCATGCCGATTCTGCTCTGGCTCCTTGGCGTTCCGATCCCGATCATCATTCTCCTTCTTCTGTTCTATCATTGAGGAGCATCCGCCATGCCTGCTCTCATGACGGACGAGGTGGCCGTGATATCGCCGGATGCCGGGATATCGTGGCCAGCCGTTCTCGGTGGTGCCATCGTCGCGACGGCGGTGGCGATCATGCTCATGTCGCTTGGGTCCGGCCTCGGCCTGGCCTGGGTTTCACCTGTTTCCGACGATAACCCGTCCGGAATGACATTTACCGTGGTGACTGCGATCTGGCTGATCGTGGTGCAGTGGATTTCCTCGTTTTTCGGCGGGTATCTGGCGGGTCGCCTGCGCCCGGCTGCGCTTGATGTGGACGGTCGGGAAATCCTGTTCCGCGACACGGCAGCGGGTTTCGTTGCCTGGGCGATTGCCGCTGTGCTTGTGGTTGGCCTGGTGGGTTCGGCGGCGTGGTCGGCGGCCGGGGGCGTGGGGAAAAGCGCCGCGACGATGCTCGCGGGCGTGGGGGCTGGGGCTTCCAGCCATGCGTCGTCGGGTCCGGGCGATTATATGCTCGATACGCTATTCCGGACCGCTCAGCCGGACGCGTCGCTGCCCGGTCATGACGTGAAATCCGAAGCGGGACGCATCCTGGCAACCGCCGCAACCGGACAGGTCACGCCTGCGGACCATGATTATCTTGCCCAGTTGGTTGCGGCCCGCACCGGTATTTCACCCGAGGATGCGGGAAAGCGGGTCGATCTGGCGATTTCCACCGAGACTCAGGCTGTGGCAAAGGCCCGGCATATTGCGGACCTTGCTCGCAAGGCGGCTTCCTCCTTCGCCCTCTATACGTTTTTCTCCATGCTTGTCGGGGCGTTCATTGCCTCTGTCGCCGGGGCGATCGGTGGGGGCCAGAGAGATGCGTTCTAAAGGACGCGTTTGAAGCGCTCTCTTGCCGATATAGGCAGGCGGCCCGCCTGCCTATACTGCCATGCGCCTGCTATCCGACAAGCGGCCGAAACTGCCGAAGCGGCATATCGTTGGTGATTCAACAGCAATCGCTATCGGACGTTCTTCCTGATCGACCCGCCGGTCCGGAAAGACAAGACATCATGATCGACGGAAATATCTCGCAACGAGCGCGATTGGCCCTTGCCATATGGTCAACATAGGTGGCGGCGCATTTCGTTTGAGAGAAATGGAAAAACATTGAATATGTAGGGGTTTTCATGAGGGCACTTCTTGCCATCGGGCTTTGTCTTCTTTTTTCCTCAGGCGCCTATGCGCAGACGGTGGCGCCCTCGGGGCAGACACCTCTTGCGCGAATGCAGGAGGATGAAGTGAGTGGGTCCGCCCAGCAGGCGATCGAAAATGCAAAAAAGCAGTCGAACGGCAAGACCGAGCACAAAAGCGCTGAAGAAAAGAGCACGAGCACTGCCCAGAAGCGCCAGCATGAAGAACGAAAGGACAAGGGGAAGCGAGATGCCCCGGTAAAAAATGGAGATTCTCCTCAGCCATAGGAACGGCTTCCACTGGAGAATCTGCCGATCATTGGCTGTAGGGAAGGATATGAAAAATGAAAGACATTCGAGATCTCCTCCAGAAAGCACGTACCGTGAGGCGCAACCCGCCAGGGTCGCCGCCTCAATCCGGCGCGATCGTACGGGCCACCGTATGTCTTGTCTTTGGGAGCGTCGCGATGGGGCAGCCGGCATCGGCTCAGGAGCCATCTGCCGCACCATCGACGCCTCCTTCGCCATCGACGTTGAAGCCACCATCCAGTGGCGGCTATTTACAGAAGGACAAGAAGGTTCCGCCTTCAGAAAAATTGTCTGACTGGCCGCAGCTCAAGCGCGATCAGGTTTCGCCAACTCCGCATGCGCCATGCCCCGGCAAGACGGATTGTAAAATGGTGCCGATGTCGCACGAAGAGGCGACGAAACGCCTGGGTCATGCTCCGCCGACCGGCGATATGCCCAGGTGAAGCAGGGGTATGAAGGTCGGCCCCGAAACTGACCGGAGACCCCGCGTTATGGAGGATGGTTGGAAAGTTGGCCTGCCGAGTGAGAGGGCCGCCGCGCTTTGCGACCCGAAGGTATTATTTTGTGCACCGAAGTGCAGAAAATACCCTCCGGGTCGCCCACAGGCTGACTTTGCAAACAGCCTTCTATATCGATGCGGATAAGGGGGGCAGCATCACTTCGAATGGACGATGGCGCGTGATTCCTGGTTTTCAGTATCCACGCTGATACGCTGGTAAACCGCCAGGGAAAGCACGATTACCGTCGCTGTCGCGAGCAGTCCGATGGGATAGAATATCTGCTGTATGTGTTCGCGGCTTACTTCGAAAACCGCAACCAGCCCTTCGATGAAAATCGCGATGATGATTGTCGTGATGAATTTTGTGAGGCTCAGGCGGGCCTCAAGAGGTGACACCTTGGCACGACTTTGAATCACCTCCTCTTCCATGAAGTATTTTGCCACATCGAAAACGGCGATGGCGATAACGACGTAGCTGATGGCAAGAAGCAGCGCGTCGCGCCCGTCGTGCCAGGATGTCAGGAGCGTGAAGACCAAATTGAATATGCCGTAAAAGATGAGCCCGATGGATAGGGCCATCAGCATGATGCTTGCAGTGCCGAAGGCAGCGCGCGAAACTTTCTTCAATATACTTTCATAGGTGATCGACATCTTCTAACCCGACCTTGTTGGGGAAATCCGCATCACGGGGCGTATGATGAATGACCGGTGGGATCGTCGGTCGTTTCCGCACACCGGAACATTCGACCGGGTGCGTCGAATAGCTAATGTTCGAGGGGCCTGAGCCTTGGCCGGTGGAGTCTGCAATGCGTCCGGAGTGCCGGGGCCGAGAACGCGGCCCGCGACGGCGGGTGGGGTGCTCAGCTTTCGGTTCCGGGCAGGCGAACCGCATCTTGGGCGCGGGTGAATCGACGGTGGGATACGGACTGAATGCCGGAAACCCGTCATGTGGGATGATGGGTTTCCGGTGTTCCAGATGCCGCCCTCTGGGCGGTAGATCAGAAATGACGTTCGTAAATCTTGATGACGTCGTCTGGCTTCACGTAATCCTGTGGTTCGATGCGGCCGACGACCGCGCCGCCAGGTTCCTGGCGAACGACATAGGCATAGTCCTGGAACGCGCGATAGGAGAAGCCGCCGGCGGCCGCCACCGCCTTCAGCATGGTCATGCCTGGCTGATAGGAGAATTGGCCGCCATGCTCGACTTCGCCGATGACGGATACGGGACGGTAATCCAGGACCTGCACGGTCACCCGTGCGTTGCTGAGAATATGCTGGTCCTTCAGGGTCGTGGCGACGCTCTCGCTGAGTTCCCTGGTGGTCAGCCCCTCGGCCTTGACCATGCCGATCAGTGGAAAGGCAATGCTGCCGTCGACCGGCACGCGCGCATCGGTCTGGAACTGGTTTTCGCCGAATGTCGACACATTGATCCGGTCGCCGACACCGATCGTGTAGCTTGCCGGGTCATAGCGCGGTATCGGCGTCAGATCGCCTCCGGGCGCGCAGCCGGCGAGGCATGCTCCCGTGATCACGAACGGGAAGCCGAGTCTTGCAGTACGAGCACCAAGGGTATGACGAAGCGGCAACATGTCGGAACTTCCCTGTTGAGGTTGATTGGGCGATGATCGTTTCAGGTCACAGATTTACGTCCACCCGTATCATGACGGTGTTGACGGTGAATTTTCCCGTCGTGCCCAGGACGTTCTGATTTGAGATATCATAATCGAGATTTAGCCTGAGATGCCGGTTCACGAGCCACTGGGCCGAAAGCCCTCCTCCGAAAATGGTCTGGTCGCCGCCGGCCTGCGTGAGGATGCTGCCGACGAGACGTGTCGGCGTGTTCTGGTATTGTCCTTTCTGAAAGGTGAAGTGACCGGAAAGGATAACGTCGCGCCGATACTGGTGGCTGAGGCCGAGCTGCAAATTCGTATAGGTGAAGCCGGCCACGTTTTCGAAGGCGCTGTCCTCGATCCCGTGCTGGACATCCAGTTGGAGGCGCGTCAGGCGCGAGGGTGCCCAGCTTGCCTGGGCTTCCACGATCGGAGTGGCGTAATCGGGATAAGCGGCGTTGCGGTAGAAACGACGCTGGTATCCGGCCAGAACGCGCACGTCGATCAGATGAATGGCGCTGTAATCAATGCCCGCCATAAGGGCCAGCCCGTTGGAATCGCGGCCTGGATAGCCTGCGAGGCCATGCGTGTACCGAATTTCGGTACCCCGCAGCATGACCAGCGCGCTGGCGGCTTCGGTCCAGTGATAACGGCCGGTGAGACTTTCGACTATCACTGCCCGATTACGATAGGTCTGAGGGACGGAAATGCCGATGGCCGATGGGAGGCGGGCTCCCTGATCGAATGAGAAATTCGTTATGTTCCCTTCTGGAATCAGGGAAAATCGTCCATCGCGTGCCACGGTATAGCTGAGAGCCGCCCGGTCGACCTGGTATTTCACGGGCTGGATCGTGGCAAAGCTTCCCAGCGTGTTGGGTGTCTGGACGAGATTGAGGTGGGAATAGTCGAAACCCAGCCTGTCGTTCGCGATATCGTGGTAACCGCCGATCCCGGCTGTCCAGGTCGTCTGGTTCTGCGAACCCTGGCTTGGATAGCGCAGATCGGAAACGGAAGCATTGGTGTAGAGCCGGTCCACCGACCAGTCCGAGGTAAGGCCGATCTGCGCGACGGTGGAGATGATCGCGCTCTGCCCGCCGCCGGGAAGGCGATTGGCATTGTCGATGTAGCCGACGCCCTCGTTCAGATCGCCGTTCAGCTTGAACCCGCCGAGATGCAGGCCCTGCGGCTGGAATTCCCTGCTGATACGGATCTGTTCCGAATCGACCCAGGTTTCGCCGACACCTCGCCCGATTTCGGGGAAATACTGGCTCAGGACCTGGGCGGAAGCATGGGTTGGAAATAACGGCGCGGCACAGGCGACGGCTCCTACGATGCGGTACATGCCTGTTCTGCGCATTGGTCTGTATGGCCCGTTCACGACGGGAAATCGTATTGTCACGGTGTGATCACCCACGAATGCTGGAGGGGGCGGTTCCGCGTATCCTGCCTGGGTTCGGGCTACGGCGTTCGGCGGGAGGGAAGAGGGAGGCGGGCGCCTTGCTTGCCTGTGTGCCTTCCGCCCGGGCGATGCCGGAAATCAGCAGGGCAAGAAAGACATAAAAAGATGCAGTGGTAATCGTCGGTGCGGAAAGGCATGCCGAAACCAGATAGCCCGCGAGGGCCGCGCTGGCCCCGTTGACGACCTGGATATCCTCCAGCTTCCGGTCCATCCGGCGCAATGACCTGACACGGGAGATGAGGCGCCACGCGAACCAGATGAGGCCGAGCATGCCGGGAATGCCGATTGCCGCGAGCAGGCCGGGGATCAGGCTCGACGAACGGTTATTGCCCCAGCCGACGCCGAAGCCGAACGTGTCGATGGCCGCTTGCAGGCTGTCGAGATCGGTGGAACTGCGGGCATTGTAAGATTCACTGTCCTGCTTGTTCGTCACGCTGTCGACGATCGTGCCGAGACTGGTCAGCAGGTCTGGGATCATGACGGTCACAAGGACCATGATCACGATACTGAAAATCAGGAACTGGATGGCCCGCCGCTTTATCATGGGCAGGAAGCGCTTCGCGTGGATTGTAACGCCCATGAGCACCACGATCAGCGCGCCGATCCCAAGCGTGACGATCCCTGTTGCTGATGTGGAAAGAAAAACGCCGGTAACGGCTGCGGCCAGCGTGATTCTGACAAGGGTGCCAGGGAAGTCATTGAGGATCAGCCATCCTGCACAGAAGGCGCCAGCCGCCATGTAGCCGCCAAACGCGGATGGCTCTGAAAAAGTTGCATTGATTCGGGGGAGAGAACCAACTGTTTGTTCGGTAAGGATCGACCATCCCGGATTCGAATAAAGCATGTCCGAAGGGAAGGGGACATGCGCGACATGGCTGGCGAATTGCCAGACGCCGAAACCGAAGGCGAGCAGTACGCTCGCGAAATAGGCTCGCAGGATGCTGACAGGATGCAATGGCCGCCCTGGAGCGCCCTGTCGGGTCATGTATAGCGCGACCATCACGAAAATGATGATGTTGAGAAGGAGATAAAGGTCCTGGTTGAGGTTCGCCGAGCTGGGCGTGAGGGGGGTGATGACGAAGGGAGGTGTGGATTTCTGGGGCCAGACATAGACGCGCCCTTCGAAAAAGCGCGGGCTCAGCCAGGATGTCAGGATCGCCCAGCCAGCGACGACGAGCAGCGGGATAAGAAGCGGCCAGACCCGTGCGCGGCCGGGATAGCGGGCGCCGAGCAGAAACTGCGCGCCGATATAACAAACCATTGCTATGGCCGGCAGCGTGTTGGGGGCAATGCCGAAGCCGCCGATCGTGATCGCGGCGCTGGCCTCGAATATGCCCATGATGATCATGAGCTGGATCAGCCGCTCGGGCCGATTGATCCATATGAGGCAGAGAGGCGCCAGGACCAGGAAGAAAAGCGTGATGCCCACGTGACTCCCTTCCACCGCGGCCAGGCGGCGTTGCGCATCGAACGTCCAGGGGTAATGAATCGAAAAGATGGACGAAATGCGTTGAATGTATTAACCATCGTCTACGTCCAGGCGAAGATCAAGTTTCTTTTCAGGCGCGTATCTGTCTTCCGGAATATGGAAGGGGAGGTGACCTCTGATCGGCGGGTGGCGAGGCCACATCGCAAGAAACAGTCTTTGCCCAAGGAGGCGCCATGACCATGTCCATTTCAGCGATCGTCGAAAGACTGAGGCAGCGTATCATCCCCGCGGTGGCAGGCAGTTTTGCCGCCCTGGGTGTCGGATGGGGTGGGGGCGCGCTCGGGGCCGCTCCAGGTGACGGGATCGATCTTGAAGGCAGGGCCGTGATCTTTAATGAGGAGTTCGACCATCTCAGTGTCTCGCCGCACGGACCTGATACGGTCTGGAGCGCGCATACGCCGTGGGGCGGTGATTTCGGCGATGCCACCTTCCGTGACAAGGAACCGGGTTTGCCGTTCAGCGTTCGGGACGGAATCCTTCGCATCGAGATGCGTCACACGGCGGACGGCAAATGGCAGTCTGGTTTGCTGTCGTCCGCACCTGGTTTCGGCAGCGGTTTCACTGCGCCTTACGGCTATTTCGAGATGCGGGCGCGCCTGCCGGCGGGGGACGGGGTGTGGCCTGCCTTCTGGCTGGAGGAACTGACACCGACAGGTTCGGGGAAACATGCCCTGGAAGTCGATATCATCGAGCATTACGGTCGTTTCCCTGCCGCCTATAACGTGACTGTTACGGAGCGGAATCCAGCGAACAGCCGTGAAAACCATTCGGAGATGCATACCCAGGCCGTTCCGAAAGGAAGTCTGTCGCAGGCATTCCACACATACGGTGCCGATGTGACGCCGCAATGGGTGATCGTCTATTTCGACCGCCGGGAGATCTGGCGTACGCCGACCCCGCCACGTCCGCTTGCAGGCCTCGATGTGCTCGTCGATCTCGGATTGGGCGGCGGCTGGCCGATCGACAAGACGCCGAGCCCGTCGATCATGGAAGTTGACTATGTCCGTGTTTATCAAAGCAGGAAGGCGCCATGAAGATTGTCGTCGGAATTGCCACGGCGGGACGGGCGCCTGTCCTTGCCGAAATACTTCGTGACCTCAGGGGCCAGATCCGCCAACCCGATGAAATTATCGTCTGCGCGCCATCCGATGAGGATATGCAGGGCGCGGCGGAGGCGTTTCCCGGTGTGCGCCTGATTACCGGGCCGCGTGGATTGACCCGGCAGCGGAATGCGATTCTGGCCGCTGTGCCCAACGCCGATGTCGTCATGTTCTTCGACGACGACTTTCTGGCTGAGGCGCATTACCTCCAGGCGGTCGAGAGACACATGGAGACGAACGCTCGTACGGTTGTCGTGACCGGAGCGGTTCTAGCCGACGGAATCAAGGGGCCGGGCCTTGATATTGCCGAAGGGCGGGCGATCCTGGCCGCGCGCGGAGAAGACTATGGCCCATCAGGGCCGGAGCCCGTCTTTACCGGATATGGCTGCAACATGGCGCTTCGCTTGGCGCCCATGCGCGCATTCGGCCTGTCGTTCGACGAACGCCTTCCGCTCTATGGATGGCAGGAAGATGTGGATCTTTCGCGCCGGCTGGCGGCCCATGGCGATGTGCGGCTTCTGCCGGACGCACGGGGTGTTCATCTGGGTGTCAAACGCGGCCGCAGTTCCGGGATCAAATTGGGCTATTCGCAGGTTGCAAACCCGCTTTATATCGCGGCAAAGAAGGAGGGGTATCCGCGAACGCGCGCCTGGGAGCATATTATCCGCAATCTGCTCTCCAACATTGTGAAGGCTATCCGTCCGGAACCCTATATAGACAGGCGCGGGCGCCTGGTGGGCAATATGCTGGCTTTTTTCGACCTCGTGCGCGGCCGGATGACACCGGAACGGGCGGCGACCTTATGAGGCCCTGTTTTTTTCGATATACTGATTCATGGGACGATCGCGCACAGGCATGATCCAGACAATTCTTGCCGCTATCGGCGCCTATATCGCTCTCAGCTTTCCGATTGCTCTGCTGATCGGTCGCTGGATCAAGATTTCACGCAGGAAATAACCGGCTAAGGAACAGAGGTTCCTTCGCCGGCGACTTGTCGTCACGTACAGAATGTTTCTCGTTCAGAATAAATCATTCTCATTCCGGAAGGCCCGTCAGGTGCAATGCGGTCGCGAGTTTGGTGCGGGCCCCTGCGGGGAGTGACGGATTGCTCATCATCACGCGGTGGATCGTGAGTTCCGGGTCGAGCGCCGAGAGCCGGGCAAGGATGGCGGTGCGTTCTGCACCGTTCTCTTCGGTGGTGAGTGCCACGAGATGGTAGACAAGCGCTGATGGAAGCTGAGGATAGAGTGCGGCGACCATCCGCCCGATCCGGACTGCTTCCGTGGGCAGATCGGCGAGGAAGAGGTAAAGAACCGCGCAGGGATCCATCGCGACGCTGAGCGGCTGCGCGTTTCCCGATATGCGATAATGCTTCAGAAGATTTCGTGCGGTTTCCTCTCGGCCGTTTACCAAGGCAAGGAGGGCCTGAAGCACCCGATAGGGGGCGAACCATGCCTGATCAGTGTCTTCGTCATTGCTCTTGAATGGAGAGAGCAACGCGTCGGCCGTATCCGCGTATCCGGGAATATGACAATAAACGAAAGCGAGCAGGAAGTTCCGGCTGATATTGTGCTGTGAAAGAACCGCCGCATGTTGGGCGGCTGCCAGGGCGCGCGCCACACTCGCCGCATAATCGCCTTGGAGGAACGCGTTGGCGCGGGTCATCTCCGTTACGGCGCGGGCAATGGCGACGAGTGGCTGGTTGGGGCCAAGCCATTCCGCGAATTTGAGAAGGGTTTCAGCTTCGTGTAGGGCATGAGGCTGGGCCTGTAGCAGCGTGACCAGCGCCCGGGCCGCCAATTGATCGGGAGCCAGCGCCTGGATACTGCATTTCAGAAGATGACGGGCATGGCGGAGGATGGCAGCCCATTGCGCCGACAGAACTGCCCTGGCTAGCAGGGGGGCGGCGAGGCCGGGATTCTGCCGGGTACCGGATGGCAGGGCGGCGCGTACTGTCCAGATCATCTCGCCGCCATTCTGCACGTCGATCAGTCGCAACAGCAGGGCCGGGTGTTCCTCGTTGCCTTTCACGCTGGAATGCAGGATGCCCGTGCATAGAAAATCGATCTGCTTGCCACGGAGGGCTTCGATCCAATCGCCTGTTGCATCCAGTTCGTCGCGAGGCGGCTGGGAAATAACCAGCGTAAAGGCGTCGGACCCGACGAACATCACGTTGAGCACGCTTCCCAGTTCGTCCGCCAACGTCTTCAGGGATGGGTTTTTCGTCTCGATCGGCATGAGGGTGAGACTGAGGGATCGCACTTTCGCCGAGGGAGCCGGGGGTTGAGAGTCACCTTCTCCTTCTCCGTTCTGTGGGCGTGGCCCGGTCGCGGGCGGATCAGACAGGCGGCGCAAGGTTTCGAGCGCCGGGGCACCGTTCTTCAAAGGAAAATGGCCAGCCGAAAGCGAATCGTTCGGCTGCACATGAAACTGGCCCGCCCGGGCAATCGGGGGAGGGGTCTCAGGACCAACGTCGCCTGGCATGGGGTCTTTGTCTGATGGAGAGCAGGAGGGGAGAATGCGCACCAGGCTGTCCGGGCTCACCTGGTCGGACTTCATCAGATGCTGGATATGACGGGAGAAGCGCGCTCTCTGGGTCTGGAGCCATTGATCGAAGGCTGGATCGATTCCGTTCAGGTCAGTGAACAGCATCTCCTCCGGCTCAACCGTATCGTCCAGTGCACCGAGGCCTCCGGCATATATATCCTCGACATCGACCGACGTCAGGTCTGGCCTGAGCGTTAATGTATGTCGCCCGATATCGATGATCTCGGTGCCGAAAGGCTGGAGGACGTCGAGCAAGCGATGAATTTCCTGCCGCAGGGAAGCGCGAGCAAGATCGGTCGGACGCTTGCTCCATAGAAGTTCGGTCAGGCGCTGACGCATGACGGGCTTGCGGTTGGAGAGAGCCAGAATGGCCAGCAATCCGCGTGTTCTCCGTGCGCCCGCCGGAAGAATGTTTTTGCCCGTCGGGGTCATGGCGACCATGTGCCCGATCAGTCGAATTTTTAGGATGTTCGCCCCCGTCGTCGGCACGTCATGCTAACTCCACGCTCGCGATGCGCAGGCTCTGTCGCCGGGCCGTATCCCGAGGACATGTGAAAAGCCAACTGTCGGCAACCGGCCGCCCCGCTTCTGTACAATGACCAGAAAGACAGGATACGGCGTGACGAAGATATTATAGAGAATTCTGACAGAAAAAAGGCTCCGTGCTCCAGATTGCCTCCGGATCGGTTCAGGTCGATATCGAACCTGTTGTGTTAACGGCCTTCCAAGTGTTTGGTTTCTGCGACATATACCGTTTCCTGTTCGTTTACCGTCAAATAACAATGGCGTCACAAGCCGGGGCGCCCATGCCGGTTGCGGGCCGCCCCACCTTTGGCGGAAGGACGGCAGAGGACGGAGTGGTTCGAGCGGCGTGAACATGCAACGCGGTTCCATCAACGTGGCGATCAGAGATCCTGTATGGGTTTTCATCATCCTGCCAAACTTTTCGAGCATGATCATAACCCCTTGCGTTCTCGCTATAGTCTACGCTCACGCGCCATGTCCCAGGCTGCTTTATGCGATGCCACGCCCCGCTGCCGACATAGAATAATCACGATGCTTTACCGTTGAACGTATCCATGAATTGATGGTGCGAGGAACAACGTCCAGCATGCCAGCAAGATGCAGGAAAAGGCGGATGTTTGATAATATAAGAACTGTCCAGGCCCATCGTTTCGTAGAGTAATGAAATATTACGTGAAAAAGAGAGAATTTCGTCGTTAATTTTTTGTCGGCGGTCATCGCGGATTTTTCTCGCAATCACTGCGGAACTCGCATTTGCGTGATCAGAATTTCGGCCAGAAGGGACGAGATTCAGGCATTTTCTGGCACATCAATAAAGTGATTTCAAGATTCAAACAGTATTTTAACAGACAAATAACGATGTATTAATGCATGTAATACTTACGAAAATGATTAAAAACACATTACGGCTTGTTTTTATTATTGCGCTTTGCTCATCCGCGCAGGCAACGTCCCGGTCATACCAGGGAGGTAGCGATCTGATTGAGATCACGCCGCTTCAACTTGCCTGCCAGCTTCATTCTTCGCTGATGACGAGGTGTTCGTATGTCTGGTCTGCAACAGGAAAAATTCATGGGGGCAGCCTTTCTCGCGGATGATGCGACGGTGGTTGTCCCCTATGCCGGGCTTATCGGCGTGCAAGTCGCCAGGCCCGAGAATGCTGTGCCGATCCGCGATCCGCGCAAGCGCGTGATGGATGTCATGATTGCGGCTGCGATGTTGTTCTTCGCCATGCCCGCCATGCTTGCGATCGTCGTGCTGGTCCGGCGTGATGGGGGGGCGGCGCTGTTCGGCCATAACAGGATCGGTGAGAACGGACGGATTTTCCGCTGCCTCAAATTCAGGAGCATGGTGGCGAATGCGGATGACGTCCTGAAGGAGCTTCTGGAACGGGACGAAGCCGCCCGTGAGGAATGGGCCAGCACGCAGAAGCTGCGCCACGATCCCCGCATCACGCGGCTGGGCCGCTTCCTGCGGGCGACCAGCCTGGATGAGCTTCCGCAATTGCTGAATGTTCTGCGCGGTGACATGAGCCTGGTCGGGCCGCGTCCGATCGTTCAGGCCGAGGTCGAGCGGTATGGTGAGAACATCACCTATTATTATGCGACCCGACCGGGCCTGACCGGACTCTGGCAGGTCAGCGGGCGCAGCAATACCAGCTACGCCCGGCGCGTGGCCCTCGACAGCGCCTATGTCAGGCACTGGACGTTCTGGAAAGACGTTCTGATCCTCCTGAAGACCATTCCCGCCGTGCTCCGGCACGACGGCGCGCATTAGGCGACCCGCCATGACAATACTTTCTGTCCGCGACGAAACATTCGTCGGTCCGCCGCCCCTGCCGCTTGCGGCAGCGCCGGCGGAGCATGTGCCCCTGGGAAATGCGCTGGTCATCATGCGGCGCAGGAAATGGACGGTCATGTTGATCACGGCCGGGCTGTTCATTCCCCTGGCGAGCGTGATCTTTTCCCTCCCGCGCTATTATGAAACCCAATCCTCGCTTCTTGTGGATACGGGAAAGACGGAATTTACCGACCTGCAGGCCCATGGCGGCGCGGTAAGCGGCGACACGCTCATGATCCATACCCAGACCGACATTCTGCTTTCGCGGGATATGGCGGGAAAGGTGGTCGATCGCATCGACCTCGTCCATCGACCAGAGGTCCAGCAGATCATTTATCCGCCCGCGCCGATGCCCGGCCCGTGGGGCGTGTTCGACATGGTTCGTCATCGCCTGGGCCTTGATCGTGTCCGCCTACAGTTGCTGACGCGCGCAGAGCAGCGTCAGGTCGCGGTCGACTGGCTGCTGCGGCATGTCACGGTCAGGAATGACGGGCGCTCGTACACGCTCGCGATCAGTGCCAAGACGAACGACGCCGCGCTGAGTGCGCGGATCGCGAATGCCTACGCCTCCGCCTATCTGGATTTCATGCGTGATCTCAAGATCACCACTGTCGCCCACGCCCATGAATGGCTGAACGAACAGATCGGGGCGCTTCAGGCCCGTGTGGCCAAGGCCGAAAGCCGGGTCGAGGAATTTCGTCGCGCGCATGGCCTGGTTCTGAGCCAGGAAGTCTCGCGCGATGGCGACCAGACGACTCTGACGGGTCGTCGGATGAGCCGCGTGGATATTGCGCTGACCGAGGCTTCCAACAAGCTCGCCGAGCAGCAGAGCGCCTACGACCAGGTGCAGGCGGCGCGGCGCAGCGGGTCTCTGGGTGCGTTGCCCGCCGTGGTGGCCTCTCCGCTCGTCCAGCGTCTGTCTGGCGAACTCGCGGAACTGGAAAAACAGCGGGCTGGCCTCGGGACGACGGATATGTCGGAAAGCCCGCGCCTGCGCCAGCTCGATTCCTCGATTGCCGGGCTTCGTGCCCAGCTTGGCGCGGAAGAGGGCCATATCGCCGGAAGCCTGCGGGCCCAGGTCGAGGCGACCCGCGCACAGGTCGCCACGCTGGAGGCGCGCGTGCGTGACCTCAAGGGGGCGGTCGCGGGTGAAAACGTGGCCGAGGTGCAGCTTCGCCAACTCGTCAGCGAGGCAGAGGCCGCCGAAGTGGTCTATCGCGACTATCTGACCCGGTTCGAGCAGACATCCGCCCAGGCGGCGATGCAGGAGCCCGATGCCGTACTGATTTCGTACGCGCAGACGCCACTTGGTCCGTCGGGCCCGCATCGGGGACAACTGACAGGTGCGGCGGGCCTTCTTTCGCTCGCGCTGGGCTGTTTCGGTGCGATCATGCTCGAAAGGCTGAGGCCGGGCGTGCGCACGCTGGAACAGCTTGAGCAGAAGACGACATTGTTTCCGCTCGGGGTCGTTCCCTTCGCCGGCCGCGAGCGCCGGCCGCTCATGGAATACCGGACATCGTCCTACACGCTCTCGGTCGATCATATCAGCAACATGCTGCGTCATGGCGACGACCGGTTCCGCGCGCAGGCTGTCTTGGTGACGTCCGCCCTGCCGGGGGAAGGCAAGACGTTTCTTTCCGTCGCCCTCGCCGCGAGTACCGCGCGGAATCATGGGCGGGCGCTGATCATCGACGCCGACATCCGCCGCAGCCAGGTCGGCCTGTCGATCCGTCCGACTTTCCGGCCGCCGCAGGGGGACGGCCCGAATGGATCCGGCCTGCCGGGGATCACGCGCGACATCATGCAGAATGTCGACCTGATCACCCTGCGCGGCGCGCGCTCCAACGGGAGTGGACGGTATCTGCTGGACCTGAAGCAGCTTGGGGCGATCATTGCCGAGGCACGGAATCTCTATGATCTGATCCTCGTTGACATGCCGCCGGCGCTGGTCATTCCGGATGCGGCTTCCGCCGGGCGGCTGGTGGATGGCGCGGTCATCGCCGTGCGGTGGCAGCGGACCGAGATGGATGCCGTGCTGACCACCCTTCGCCGGCTCCACGCATGCGGCGTGCGCGTGCTGGGCGGTATCCTGACCCAGGCCGACATGAACGATCTTGGACGGGAAAGTGGCATGCATGCCTATCTGGCGCAGGATCTGGACGGCTATGACCGCGCATGAGGCGCGGGAACGCCCCGTCTATCTGAACGGCCGTTTCCTGCGGCAGGCGCTGAGCGGTGTCCAGCGTTTTGCCACCGAAATTTCCGCCGGACTTGTGCGGCAGGGAATCATTTCGGAAATCTTCGTCCCTCCATCCGGCAAGGGTGGGGGGGGGACTGGATGTGGCGCGTTCCGGACAGGTCCCGATCAGGCCGTTCGGCTACGGCAGCGGCCATCTGTGGGAGCAGGCGATGCTTCCGTGGGCGACGTCGGACGGCCTTCTGGTCAATCTGGGCAATACCGCCCCACTCCTGGCGCGACGGCAGATCGTCGTGATCCATGATTGCGGATGGGCGAGCGTGCCGGACGCCTATTCCGCGCGCTTCCGGGCAACCTATCGCGTAATGCAGACGGGCCTGATTGCGAGAAGGAGCAGGATCGTCACGGTGTCGGAATTTGCCCGAGGCGAGATCATACGCCATCTCGGTGCCCGGCCCGAGCAGGTTTCCGTCATTCCTGAAGGTGGGGAGCATGTCCGGGCTGTTGCGGCCGATGCGACGGTTCTCGCCGCGAACGATCTGGTACCGGGACGTTATGTGCTCGTCGTGGGCAATCTCGTCGCGCACAAGAACCTGCGCGTTCTGGCAAAGCTCGGCGAGGCGCTGGAGGCACGCGGCATGGTGCTCGCCATCGCGGGAGCCCGGCGGGACGGGATCTTCCTGCAGCAGGGCGGCGCAGACATGCCGAGGGCTGCACGCTATCTCGGCCGGGTATCGGATGGCGCCCTGAGGGCGTTGTATGAACATGCCGCCTGCTTCGTGTTTCCTTCGCGCTACGAGGGGTTCGGATTGCCGGCGGTCGAGGCGATGGCCTGCGCCTGCCCGGTCGTCGCGAGCGATATTCCTGTCCTGCGCGAAGTCTGCGGTGAGGCCGCCCTATTCGCCGATGCGTTCTCGCAGAACGATTTCGTGCGCCAGGTCATGCGTCTTCTTGACGAGGACGGGCTGGCCGGTCGGCTCCGCGAGGCCGGGGCCGCGCGTCTGCTGCGCTACAACTGGGCGGAAGCCAGTACCGCCATGGCCAACGTCATCCAAGCCGCCCTGCATGCCGTGCCGACACATGTTCGCCGTCCTCCCAGCATGGAGCCATCCACATGATGCGCAATTCACATGCCGTGCCGACGCAAGAGGTTGCCGAGCGCAGAAAGTCCGGCCTCCGGATTGCCGTGATCCATGAATGGCTGGAGAAACATGCCGGGTCGGAGCAGGTGCTGGAGCAGATCCTGCTCTGCTACCCGACGGCGGATGTCTTCGTGGTCGCGGACTTCATGCCCGAGAAGAACAGGGGTTTCTTAAAAGGGCATAATGTCAGGGCCTCGTTTATTCAGAAGCTTCCCTTTGCCCGGCGTCATTTCCGTAAATTCCTTGGGCTGATGCCGCTGGCTGTCGAGCAGTTCGACCTCACAGGGTATGACCTCGTGATTTCCAGCCATCATGCGGTCGCGAAAGGGGTGATCACCGGACCGGACCAGCTTCATGTCAGTTATGTCCATAGTCCGATGCGCTATGCCTGGGATCTTCAGGCACGGTATCTTGAAGAACGCGGGCTGGGTTGGGGGGGCTTGGGTCTTTATACGCGATGGCTTCTCCATCGGCTGCGGAACTGGGACGCGCGGTCGGCCGCCGGGGTCGATCTGTTCGTCGCCAATTCACGCTATATCGCCCGGCGCGTGCAGAAAGCATGGAGGCGGGAGGCGATTGTTCTCAACCCTCCGGTTTCCGTAGATAAATTTCGCCTTTCATTGGACAGGGAGGATTTCTATCTCGTCGTCTCGCGGTTCGTTCCATACAAGCGGATCGATCTTATCGCAGAAGCATTCAGCAAGATGTCCGATCGTCGGCTTGTCATCGTGGGAGAAGGCGAGGGCGATGCGGCGATCAGGGCGGCTGCTGCGGGTTGCCCGAATATCGAGATCCGCAAGCCCGTGCGGATCGACGAACTGGTCTCGCTGATGGGGCGGGCGCGCGCGTTCGTTTTTGCGGCTGCCGAGGATTTCGGGATTGTCATGGCGGAGGCGCAGGCCTGCGGTACGCCCGTCATCGCCTACGGGGTGGGCGGCGCCTGCGACATCGTGATTGCAGAGAATGCAGCCGACCCTACCGGGCTGCTGTTTGCCGAACAGACGGCCGAGGCGATCGTTACGGCCGTGCGGAGGTTCGAACAGAATCGCCATCGTATCCATGCCGAAACCTGCCGTGCCAACGCCATGCGTTTTTCGGAGGAGGCATTCCGTCGCCGTTTCATGGAAATCGTCGATGAGGCCGTGGCGGCGCGTGCCGGCCAGCCATCCGCGCCCGCAGATCGGATTCCGATGATGCGGGGCACGGAGGCCGTCATGGCGGACCATCCGGACGAGCTGCGACGCCACGGACTGAAGGATCAGGTAGCATGAACGATTTTTCCAGATCACGAAGGACGATTGTTCATCTGTCGAAGCATTGCGGACGTGGAAACGGCAATGTGCATGTGGCTGTTGACCTGGCATGCGAGCAGGCGAGAGCAGGGCATCATGTCTATTTCTGTAGTGGCGGAGGAACGTTTGTCCGCCTGCTGGAACGCGAGGGCGTCCATCATCTGACGCTGCCGCAGGACCAGCGGAAGCCTTTTGCCCTGCTGCGCAGCATGGCGGTGTTGACGCGACTCTGCCGCGCCATCAGCGCGGACATCATTCACGCTCACATGATGGGAGGCGTGCTGGTCGGCGCCGTCGCTTCCCGCTTCGCGGGGGTTCCGTTGGTGACGACGGTTCATAATTCCTTCGACCGGCATTCGGTTCTGATGCGCCTGGGAGACAGGATCGTCGCCGTCAGCGAGGCAGACCGGAAGTCTCTCATCGATCGGGGCTTTCCACAGGACCGCACGCGGGTGGTGTGGAATGCGCCGGTCGCATCGGCCCGGAACGTAGACGTAGCTGACAGGGCGCCGGGGAGCGTGCCCCGGCTGCGCCGTCCCAATATTACGCTGATCTGCGGCCTTCACGCGCGCAAGGGTGTGTTCGACGTGATCGAGGCTGCAGCGTCGCTTCTGTCGTCGATGCCGGAATGGACACTCTACATCGCCGGGGAAGGCCCCGATCGGGCTGAACTGGAAGAACGGGTCGGCGCCTTGGGGCTGGCGGAGCGGATCATCTTCCTGGGCTATGTAGAAGGCCCGGAAGTTCTCTACAGTCAGACCGACATCTTCGTACTGGCCTCCTATGCCGATCCGGGCAGCCTGACGATCGGGGAGGCGCGCGCGGCGGGATGTGCGATCGTCGCGACCTCGGTGGGCGGAACGCCGGAAATGCTCGGCTTTGGGACTGCCGGGCGGCTCGTCCCGCCAGGGCGGCCGGATATCATGGGGCGGGAGCTTGGCGAGATCATGCGCGACCTGCCGCGGCGGGCGGCCATGGGGCGGGCCGCGCGGCGGGGGGCGGAGATATTCGAGGCGCGGCGCCTGGTGCCGGATTATATGCGTGTCTACGAGGAAATCGTTCGACGACAACAGCCTGCCAAGAGACATTCGGCCGCCAGTCGCGTTTCGGAACATGGCATCTCCTCCGGACCCACGGGGAAGATGGGGCGGCAGGAGAACGCATGTCCGAGATAGCGCAGCCGGCCAATATCGGCTCGCGCGCCGCGACGGGTGCGGCGCTGATGGTTGCGGCACGCCTGCTGACGCGATTCATCGACCTCGCCAGCATGCTGGTCCTGACACGCATCCTGCTGCCTGCTGATTTTGGCCTGGTGGCGATTGCCGCCAGCCTGTGCGGGCTGACGGAGGCGATCCTTGAATTGCAGATCAATCAGGCCCTGCTGCGCCTGCCGACCGTCGCACGGCTGCATTACGACACGGCTTTCACCATCGGCCTGATCCGGGGCGTTGTCCTGATGGCCGTTCTCGTGGCCAGCGCGTTCCCTGTTGCGCGGTTCTACCATGACGCGCGCCTGTTTCCGCTTGTCTGCTTCCTCGGCCTGAGCCCCTTCATGCGCGGGATCGTGAGTCCGCGCATGGTTGCGTTTCAGAAGCAGCTCAGCTTCTGGCGTGACTTCGCCATCGAATTGTCCGGCAAGGGTATCAGCTTCGTCTTCGGCACAGTGATCGCGCTGCTGACGCACAGTTATTGGGCCATCGCACTGAATACGGTGATATATTCCGGTGCCATGATGGCGCAATCCTACTATTTCGCACCATACCGGCCGCGACTGAGCCTGCGTGAGATACATGTTTTTGCGGGCTTCGCCGGATGGATGACGATGGCGCAGATCGTCAGTGCCCTCAACTGGCAGTTCGAACGCCTGCTCCTGGGCAAGGTGATGAACCGGTCTGCCCTGGGTATGTTCTCGACTGCGATCGATATTACAAATATCCCGTTTCTGGCCCTCTTCACCCCGATGGCGCGGCCATTGCTGGCGGCGTTCTCTCATCTCAGCGAAGACAGGGAGCGATTGGCCGCGAGTTACCAGAAGGCATCGGTGGCGATGGCGACGGTCGGGTTGCCGCTGCTGATCGGCGAGAGCCTGGTGGCGGATAGTACGGTGCGTGTGGTCGTCGGCCCGGCCTGGGTGGGGGCGGTGCCAATGGTCCGCTGGCTGGCGCTGAGCCTGACGCCGGCGGTGTTCACGCTGGCGACATGGCCGCTCCTGCTGACCTTCGGACGAACAAAGACACTTCTGAAACGCAACCTTCTCGAATTCGGCGTCAAATTTCCGCTCGCGATCGCAGGCGTGCTGTGGGCGGGGTTCTCAGGTGTTATCGCCGCACGTTTTGTATCGGAACTCGCGTCGGATGTTTTTGGCCTTTTCCTAGTGCGCGGCCTGACCGGCCTTGGCGTCTGGGAGCAGGTGCTGGGGTGGAAGCGTAGCGTCGGGGCATCCCTGTTCATGGTGCTGGCGGTCGAGGGGCTGAAATGGCTGCTGCCGCCCGTCGATACGCTGGCGCATGCGGCGGTCGATCTGTTTGCCTGTTCTGCATGCGGAGCCGTTGCCTACACGTTCGGTCTTTGCATGCTCTGGATTCTTTCGGGACGTCCGGAGGGGATCGAGAAACTTGTTTTCGATCGTGCCCGTCATATCGTATCTTCGAGAAGGGGAAAGGAAAGCAGCGTCTTTGGCAAGTCGGTGTCGTTTCCTGTCAGCCAGCCGATCGTCGAACAGGGCTCCCAGGACTCCTTTCACTGACAATCCGGTGTCGATGCGCGGCATCTGGGGATTATGTTCTTGATCGAGGAAACGGATGACAAAAACGCTCATTCGCGTGATCAGCGTTGCAGGTAGTGCCCGACGCGACACGTTTCATCGCCCTCCCGTTGGGGTGGAGTGGGAATTCTTCGATGCATCCACCGGTCTGGCCGAAGGGTTCGAATATGATCTCGACGTGGCATGGGCGCACATAAAGCGCGCGCTCGCGCCGGGCGAGATCGGGTGCTATTGCAGCCATGTCCGGGCATGGCAGGCGCTTCTTGCCGACCCGACGGCAGATCAGATCCTGGTCGTTGAAGACGACGTTTACGTCGACTGGCCCGTCACACTGCATCTGACAGAGGTCGACTGGGCGTCGAAGGGCGTGCATTTCCTGAAGTTCTTCGGACGGTTCCCGGCAAAATTCCATGTCGCAGAGAAAAATTATCCGATATGGGACCGTCATGTGGTGCAATATCAGACGCAGCAGTTCGGGACGCAGATCTATCTTCTGACCCGCCATGCGGCCGAACGTTTCGTACGGAATTTCCGGCGGATCTCGCGACCGATCGATGTCGAGATGGAGCGTCCATGGGCAACCGGCATTCCCGTTGCCGGGATCGTCCCGCCGACGGCCCTTGAACTGTCGGTGCCAAGTTCGGTCGTCGACCGACGCGCCGATCGGGAGCCTACGCATCTTGAAAGCGCTCGCTATTATGGCGGCCGTGTCATCGAGCGTATTCGTGGGCGCGTATACCGTACGGCCGGGCCGCGGGTGAAAATAAACGGACGGGATCGGTCTCAATCCGTATTCGACTATCGGAACCAATGAAGGTTCACGAGACGTGATGGCCGATAATTGTCGAGAAAATCATTTCTAAAATGATATGATAGAAAATACGTGAAATCCAATCGCAATCGAGAACGTTTATGTCCAGGTCATGCGTCGAAACCTCGTGGCCGTGGCAAGGAGTGGAAGCCGGATTCATCGACTTGTTCCAGTCCATCTGTGTGATCGAACGCCATTAGGAGAGCATGATCCGATGCGAACCCGAGAGCCCGAGCAAATCGAACAGAAGCCCGAGGATATGCGGAGAATCTGTGTCTGCTACACGCCGGATCAATCTTATCTCTTTCCGAGCTTCGTAAGCGCGTTGCAGGCGCGTCGGTTCACGCCGCGCAATCTGGCGGATATCGTCATTATCGCATTCGGGATCGATCCGGTCGCCGAAGTGATTTTCGCCGAGGCTTGCGCACGCGCGGATATCGTGTTTCTGACCCGAAGCGAGGCCGATATCGGAGGCGCTCCTGCCATGTTGGCACGGCTGTTTCTGGCGGACCTTCTCCCGAAACACTATGATTTTTTTCTTTATGTGGATGGCGATACCCAGATCCGTGGTCCGCTGGACGACCTGTTGCTGAATTCCGTTCCTTACGGGATGTTTTACGCTGCCGCCGATCCGATGACATTCGTGGGAGACGATTCGGACCGGCTGAGTCGTACCATCGCGGCGCATTTTGCGTCGCTTGGGCTCTCGTCGGTCGACGCATGCCGGTATTTTAATTCCGGCGTGATCTATGCGGAGCGCAACGGATGGGCGCGTATCGGAGCCGAAGCATGGAAGATGTTTTCCGGGCAGTCCGGCGCATCGCGTTTTCCCGATCAGGATGTTCTGAACCTCGTTGGTCTGCCGCACTGCCTTTCGATGTCGCTGGCATGGAATTTCCCGGTATATATGAATAGTATTCGCGTTCTTTCCGTTATACGGCCCCGAATCGTCCATTACATGTCGCGACCGAAGCCGTGGGAAGGCGCTTTCCCACCCTGGAACGCTGAAGCCTCTGCGGTGTATGGCAAGGTCGCATCTGCTTATCCGGAAACGGCGCGATATTGGCGTCGCATGAAACGCTCCACCTGGTTCCGCTATCATCTTCAGCAGCGTTATAAGCGCTTGCACGCGATGGTCACATGGGGGTTTGGCGCGAAAAGACGGCGTATTCTTGCTTATGAGCGCGGTTTGAAGCAGCCGCAGGCTTTGCAGGGGGCACCCGAACGGGACGTGGAGGCGGTCCAGTCTGTCCTCACGCCTTCCGTCGGAGCATCCTTTTGACACCGTTGAGAGAGCCGTCTGAAACGGCGGAGATCGTTCCATGGTGTGGCGTCGTCTTTTTTACATGCGCCCCAGCTTTCTCCTGCTTGCAGATGGGATCGGCTGAAGGCGTGACGCCCCGATTATGATCATGCGACGAGATTGGCGGTTTCTACGCTGATATTGTGGCTGAATAGAGCAGTAGGGAGGATGCCATGTCTGACACGACGCTTCCGGTGATTGGCGCGCAGGCGGCGAGCACGACGAAGATTGTTCCGGTCATACTGTCTGGCGGGACGGGGAGCCGGCTGTGGCCGCTGTCGCGTGCGAGCTATCCGAAGCAGTTGTGGTCGCTGGTGGGGAACCGGACGATGCTGCAGGAAACAGCGTGCCGTGGGGTCGGGGCAATGTTCGAGGCCCCGATCGTGATCTGCAACCACGACCATCGCTTTCTGATTGCCGAGCAATTGCGCGAGGCGGGGATCGAGAATGCGCGGATCGTGCTGGAACCGGCCGGCCGCAATTCGGCGCCGGCGATTGCCGCGGCGGCCCTGCTGGCTGCGGAAAGCGATCCGGATGCGGTGCTGTGGATCATGGCGGCCGATGCGGTGATGACCCGGCCGGAAACGTTGGAACAGCTTCTTCCGGTGGCGGCGGCTGCGGCGCAGCGGGGCCATATCGTCGTCTTCGGCATGCATCCGACCCGGCCGGAAACCGGTTATGGCTATATCGAGGCCGGCAAGCCTTTGGCCAGACTGCCCGACGCGAGCACGGTCGCGGGGTTTATCGAAAAGCCGGACGCGGAGACCGCCGCCGAACTAGTGGCGTCGGGCAAGTATATGTGGAATTCGGGGATGTTCGTCTTTACGGCGCACACCCTGCTCCAGGAAATGGAAGTCCATGCTCCGGTGGTACTGGCGCCTGTGCGGCAGGCGGTGGAGCGCCGCACCGGCGACCTGATCTTCCAGCGCCTCGACCCGGCGTCGTTTCTCTCGGCGCCGGATATTTCCTTCGATTACGCGGTGATGGAACATACCGACCATGCGGCGGTCATCGCCGGAGATTTCGGCTGGACCGACATCGGAAGTTGGAATGCGCTGTGGGATATCGGCGAGAAGGACGGCGAAGGCAACGTGACGCAGGGTCATGTCTGCCTGGAAGGGGTGCATAACAGCTACATTCGGTCGGACGAACTCCTGACCGCCGTTGTCGGGCTTGATGATGTCGTTGTGGTGACGACCCGTGATGCGGTGCTGGTGACGCAGAAGAACCGGGCGCAGGACGTGAAGAAGATCGTGACCCGGCTGCAGGCCCAGGGGCGCAAGGAGGCGGAGGCCCATAACCGGTGCTACCGGCCATGGGGTTTCTACGAGAGCCTGATCCAGGACGCGCGCTTCCAGGTGAAGCGCATCGTCGTGATGCCGGGCGAGAAGCTGTCGCTCCAGAAACATTATCATCGGGCGGAACATTGGGTGGTCGTCAGTGGCGTGGCGCTGGTGACGCGCAATGCCGAGCAGATCACCGTCCATGAGAACGAGAGCATCTACCTGCCGCAGGAATGCACCCACCGGATGGAAAATCCGGGCCGTATCCCGCTGGTGCTGATCGAGATCCAGACCGGGTCCTATCTGGGAGAGGATGATATCGTCCGCTTCGAGGACACCTATAACCGGACCTGATGGTTGCAGATTGCAAGAGAAGTCGAGGCAGCGAAGATGACAGAGCGATCCCGTTTTCTGGTGACCGGCGGGGCGGGCTATGTGGGCAGCCATGTCGTCGCCGCCCTGCGGGATGCGGGGCATGATGTGCTGGTGTTCGACAATCTGCGGACGGGGCATCGGGAGGCGGTGCCCGACGGGGTGACGTTCGTCGAGGGCGACCTGGCGGACCGCGCGCTGGTCGATACGATCCTGGCCAGCGGCCCGTGGGACGGGGTGCTGCATTTTGCGGCGCTGTCGCTGGTCGGGGAGAGCATGCAGCACCCGCTGCGCTACATGGAAGCCAATGCGGGGCTGGGCTTCACGCTGATCGATGCCTGTATCCGCCATGGCGTGAAGCGCTTCGTGTTTTCCTCGACGGCGGCGCTGTTCGGGCAGACGGAGGATGCGCTGATTACGGAGGCGACGCCGATCGTTCCCGGTTCTCCCTATGGCGAAAGCAAGCATATGGTGGAGCGTGCCCTGCTGTGGGCCGACCGGATCCATGGGCTGCGCAGTGCGTGCCTGCGCTATTTCAATGCCGCGGGCGCCGATCCCGACGGGCGGCTCGGGGAGGACCATCGGCCGGAGACCCATCTGATCCCGCTGGTGATCGATGCGGCGCTGGGGCGGAGGGAGGCGCTGCATCTGTTCGGCGACGACTATCCGACGCCCGACGGGACCTGCATCCGCGACTATGTCCATGTCACGGACCTGGCCCATGCCCATCTGGCGGCCCTGGATGCGATCCATGAGCGCAGCGTGGTCTATAACGTCGGCACCGGGCGCGGGCATTCGAACATGGAGGTGATCCGCAGCGTAGAGCGGGTGACCGGGCGTGTGGTGCCGTGGCATCTGGCGCCCCGCCGCCCAGGCGATCCCGCACGGCTGGTCGCGGGCGCCGACCGGCTGCGGCGGGAAACCGGCTGGACACCGCGCTTCGTGGAACTCGACGAGATCGTCGCTACGGCTTACCGCTGGCGCCTGGAACACCCCGAGGGTTATGGCCCCAATCTGGGTACGTGATAAGCGCGGCGACGGTCGGTCGGCCCATGTAGCGGCCATTTCGGCCGCGATCCGGGCTTGCGCGGGCCAGGTCGGCTACGCAGGAAACGATACCCAGGGAGAGACGACATGAAACTGAGCGCACGCAATCAGATCAAGGGCACGGTCACGGCGGTGACCAAAGGCCAGACCACCGGCCATGTGACGATCGATATCGGCGGGGGCGTCGTGATCACCTCGGCGATCACGAACGAGGCGATCGACGATCTCGCCTTGGCCGTGGGCGATGAAGCCTATGCCGTTATCAAGGCATCGGACGTGATGGTGGGTAAATAGAGCGCGGCACGCTGGCGGCCTCTATCCCCACATGTCGCGTAGCCGTGCGGCCATGTCGATGCGGACCTGTTTTGCCGCGTCCTGACGTTTTGCATCCTCGGGCGTGACGATCGGCCAGGCGCGTGTTTCGAAGAGGGACAGCATGGCCGGGTCGATGAAGCGGGTTCGGGCGGCATAGACATGGCGGTCGCCCATGCCATGCTGTCCGTGGATGTGGAAACGCTGTGGCACGATCAGGTCGAGGGAGTCCTTCGCCCGTGTCATGGCGACGTACAGCAGGCGGCGTTCTTCATCGATTTCCTCGGTTTCACCGGTACCGAGGTCGGAGGGGATGCACCCATCGACAGTGTTGAGGACGAAGACGCTCCGCCATTCCTGCCCCTTGGCGGAATGGATGGTGGAGAGGATCAGGTAATCTTCATCCAGCAGCGGCACGCCGGCCTGATCGGAAGTCGCGGCCGGCGGGTCTAGCGTCAGGTCGGTCAGGAACCGCTCGCGGGACGGATAGCCGCCCGCGATCTGTTCCAGTTGCCGCAGGTCGGACAGGCGGGTGGTCGCGTCCTCATGCAATCGTTCCAGATGGGGTTCATACCAGTGGCGGATCAGGCCGATTTCCGACGGCCAGCCGGCGGAGCGGTTGCGCAGGCCGTGCATCATGTCGACAAATCCGGCCCAGCCTTCGCCCGCACGCGCGGGTGCCCTGACCTGCATCAGGGCGGCGATCGGGTCCGGCGCGTCCTGCATGGCGTCCAGCACACGCCGGGCCGAGGTGGGGCCTACGGCGGGCAGCAACTGCATCACCCTGAACCCAGCGACCCGGTCGCGCGGGTTTTCCGCAAAGCGCAGCATGGCCAGCACGTCCTTGACATGGGCGCTGTCGAGAAATTTCAGCCCGCCGAACTTCACGAACGGGATGTTGCGCCGCGTCAGTTCCACTTCCAGTGAGCCGCTATGGTGCGCGGCGCGGAACAGCACCGCCTGCTGCTTCAGCATCGTGCCCTGTTCGCGGTCTTCCAGCACCCGTTCGACGATATAGCGGGCCTGGTCGGAATCGTCCTTCACGCAGACCAGGCGGGGGAGGGCGTCGGATGCGCGGTTGGTCCATAGATTCTTGGTGAACCGTTCGGAGGCCTGTTCGATCACCGCGTTGGCGGCGGCGAGGATCGGCTGGCTGGAACGATAATTGCGCTCCAGCGTCAGGACGGTGGCCGGGGTAGGGAAGGCGGACGGGAAATCGAGGATGTTGCGCACCGTCGCGGCCCGGAAGGCATAGATGCTCTGGGCATCGTCGCCCACGACGGTCAGCCCTGCGCCGTCGGGCTTCATGCCCAGCAGGATCGTAGCCTGCAACCGGTTGGTGTCCTGATATTCGTCGACCAGCACATGGTCCCATGTCCCGCCGATTTCGGCGGCCAGGATCGGGTCGCCCATCATCTGCGCCCAGACCAGCAGCAGGTCGTCATAATCCAGTACGTTCTGGGCCTGCTTGGCCGCGACATAGGTGCCGAACAGCGTCTTGAGCTGCTCCTGCCAGCCCGCGCACCACGGGTAATGCTTCAGCAGCACATCGGCCAGCGGTTGCTCGGCGTTCACTACGCGGGAATAGATCGCCAGACAGGTGCCTTTGGTCGGGAAGCGACTTTCGGTCCGGGAGAACCCCAGTTCGTGCCGAACCAGATTCATCAGGTCGGCGGAATCCTCGCGGTCATGGATCGAAAAGGCCGGGTCCATGCCGATCTGTTCGGCATGAGCGCGAATGATCCGCGCGCCGATCCCATGGAACGTGCCGGTCCAGCCCAGGGCACCGGCCAGTGCGCCGGCCCTGTCGCCCAGCACCTGGGCGCAGATCCGCTCCACCCGCCGTGCCATCTCGGCGCTCGCGCGGCGGGAGAAGGTCATCAGCAGGATGCGGCGGGGATCGGCACCGTTGACGATCAGGTGCGCGACACGGTGGGCCAGCGTGTTGGTCTTGCCCGATCCGGCCCCGGCGATGACCAGAAGAGGCGCGGCCGGAGGGGCTGTACCCTGTGCGACTCCGTGCGTCACGGCGGCGCGTTGCGCGTCATTCAGCCTGTCGAGATATCCGTCGGCCACGATTGCTCCCGTAACGCCCTGAAAATGGGGTTATTCCCTGATGAGTGCCTGTAGTTTCCGCCATGGCGCGCTGTGGATCAAATGGGGCGGCCTGTTGCGAAAGTCGTTGACGCCTGTCCCTGATATGGAACAAATAGAGAACATAATGACCCGTCCACCGATTGGGAAGCCTCGGTGAGACGCCATGGATGGACTGTCCTGCCACATGCCCGCATCCGAATCCCGTCCCGCGCTGGAGGTGCTGCGGGAGCAGATCAGTCGTCTGGAGGGCCGCTCGGGGCGCAGGCGGGCTATCCTGCCATTCGGTCTGGATGAGATCGACAGCAGGTTGCCGGGTGGGGGGGCTGATGCTGGGGGCTCTTCATGAAGTGGCGGGAGGTGGATGCGATGCCCTGCATGCCGCGGCGGCCGGCCAGTTCGCGGCAGGGATCGCGGGGCGCACGCGGGGAAAGGTGCTGTGGATCGTCAGCCGTCAGGATGTGTTCGCGCCGGCCCTGATGCAGGCGGGGCTGTCGGGGCGGCGGGTCATCTATGTCGAGGCCCGGTCGGATGTGGATGTGCTGGCCTGTTTCGAGGAGGGGCTGCGACATGGCGGCCTGGGGGCCGTGGTGGCGGAAGTGGCGCGCCTGTCGATGACGGCGTCGCGCCGCCTGCAACTGGCGGCCGAGACCTCGGGGGCGCTGGGCATCGCGCTCCGACGCTGGAGGCGGCCGACCGGGGCGGCCGATTTCGGTCAGTCGACGGCCAGCGTCACGCGCTGGCGGGTGTCGGTTCTGCCATCGGTCGTGCTGCCGGTGCCCGGTGTGGGGCGGCCACGCTGGCGGCTGGAACTGATCCGGGCGCGGGCCGGGGATGAAGCCATTTTTGAAGTGGAGGCCTGCGATGGCCAGGGGAGGCTTGCCCAAAACGGGCTTGTCGAGAATCGTCTCGCTCTACCTGCCGTTCTGGCCGACGGATCGGATCAGGAGGCGGTTGGGCGCCGACGCGCCCGCGCCTGAGGCGGCGCTGGCGCTGGTGGGCCGTGTGGGACGGCGCCGGGTCGTGCGCTCGGTCGATCTCGTCGCCCGCAAGGCGGGATTGTGTCCTGGCACGCCGGTGGCCAAGGCACAGGCGCTTTATCCCGATCTGACCATCATGGACGCCGATCCGCAGGGGGACCGCGTGGGGCTGGAAAAATTGGCCCTATGGTTTCAGCGCCGTATTGCCCCTGTCGTGGCCGTCGACCCGCCGGATGGCATTGTGCTGGATACGACGGGGGCCGATCACCTGCATGGGGGCGAGCAGGCCATGCTTGCGGCGATGGTCCAGCGGCTGCGGCGCACCGGGGTCACGGCCAAGGCAGCCGTTGCCGATAGTTTGGGGGCCGCCCATGCGCTGGCGCGCTACGGGCGGGCGCGGATGCTGGTTGTACCCCCCGGCGAGGCGGCCGCCGCGATGGCGGATCTGCCCATCGCGGCACTGCGCCTGCCCGATGATATCGTCGATGGGTTGCATGCTCTTGGCGTATCCCGCATCGGCCCGCTTGCCGGTATGCCGCGCGCCCCGTTGGCACTGCGTTTCGGGCCGGATGTCGCGCGCCGGCTGGACCAGGCATTCGGGCGGGTGGCGGAGGCCATCGTCCCGATCCGCCCCGTCGAGCCGGTGGAGGTCGGCCGGAATTTCGCCGAGCCGATCGGTGCCGCCGAGACGATCGCGCGCATGATCGGCACGTTGGTGCCGCCACTCTGCCAATTGCTGGAAGAGCGCGGGCAGGGTGGCCGGTGTTTCGACCTGCTGCTGCACCGCGTAGACAGCCGCGCCGAGGCGATCCGGATTACCACCGCCCAGCCGGTGCGGGCCGCTGGCCGGCTGGTCCGGCTCTTGTGCGAGAAGATCGAGACGATCGACCCTGGTTTCGGGATCGAACGGATGGTGCTGACGGTGTCGCGGGCCGAGCCGATGGGCGTGCGTCAGGCCATGTCGTTGCTGGACGAGGCGGATGAGCCTGATGTTTCGGGCCTGATCGACAGTCTGGCCAACCGGGTGGGTACGCAGGCGCTGTATCGCTTTATGCCGGTCGAAAGCGACATACCCGAACGCTCTTTCTGCCGCGTGCCGGCGCTGGCGCCGGACGAGGCGAAGGACTGGCCGGATCACTGGCCGCGCCCGATGCGCCTGCTGCCCCGGCCCGAGCCCGTGCATGCCATGGCCGAATTGCCCGATCAGCCGCCGGTCTTCTTTATCTGGCGCGGTATCAGGCGGAAGGTGCGATGCGCCGACGGGCCGGAGCGCGTGTTCGGCGAATGGTGGAAGGGGGATGCGGAACTGACCACGGCCCGTGACTATTTCCGGGTGGAGGATACCTCCGGCGAGCGGTTCTGGATCTATCGGGCCGGCGATGGGGAACATGGCGAGACCGGGTCGCAGGGCTGGTTCCTGCACGGGATCTTCGGATGACCCGCTATGCCGAATTGCAGGTGACGAGTTATTTTTCCTTCCTGCGCGGGGCGTCGTCGCCGGCCGAACTGTTCCGGCAGGCGAAGGCGCTGGGGATCGAAGCCCTGGGGGTGTGCGACCGGAATACGCTGGCCGGCATGGTGCAGGCCCATGTGGCGGCGAAGGAGGCCGGGATACGGCTCGTCGTCGGCTGTCGCCTCGACCTGGCCGATTTTTCGCCCGTGCTGGTCTATCCGACCGATCGGGCCGCCTATGGCCGCCTGTGCCGCCTGCTGACCATCGGAAAGACGCGGGCGGGGAAGGGAGGATGCCATCTGCTGTGGGAGGATCTGGTCTCCTGGGGCGAGGGGTTGCTCGTTCTCCTGATTCCGGACAGGGCGGATGAGGGCTGTGCGCAGCATCTGCGGATGCTGAAGGCCGCGTTTCATGATCGGGCCTTTATGACGCTGACGCTCCGACGGCGGCCCAATGATCAGGTGCGGCTGTATGAACTGGCCGGTCTGGCGCACCGGGCGCGGGTGCCGACGGTGGTGACCAACGATGTGCTGTTTCATACGCATGATCGACGCATTTTGCAGGATGTCGTGACCTGCATTCGACATAATACCACCATAGACGAGGCCGGGTTCGCGCGGGAGCGCCATGCCGATCGCTATATCAAGCCGCCTCACGAGATGGTGCGTCTGTTCGGCCGCTATCCCGAGGCGATCGACCGTACGATCGAGATCGTGGAACGCTGCACATTCAGCCTGGAAGACCTGGCCTACCAATATCCCGACGAGGTGTCGGTGCCGGGGCAGACGCCGCAGCAGGCGCTGGAGGCATTGACCTGGAAAGGGGCAGGAAAATTCTATCCCGAAGGGATTCCCGGTACGGTCAGGAAAAGCCTGGAGCATGAGCTGGCCCTGATCGGGCGCATGCAGTACGCGCCCTATTTCCTGACTGTGAACAGTATCGTCCGCTATGCTCGTTCCCAGGACATTCTGTGTCAGGGGCGGGGATCGGCGGCCAATAGTGCGGTTTGCTACGTGCTGGGCATCACCGCCATCGACCCCGCGCGCAATAACCTGCTGTTTGAACGGTTCGTTTCCGAGGCCCGGCGCGAGCCGCCCGATATCGATGTCGATTTCGAACATGCACGGCGCGAGGAGGTGATCCAGTGGGTCTATGGCCATTATGGCCGCGATCGGGCGGCCCTGACGGCGGTGGTGATCCGTTATCGCGCCAAGGGGGCGTTGCGCGATGTCGCCAAGGTCATGGGATTGCCGGAAGATTTGATCCGCACGCTGTCCGGCCAGATCTGGGGTTGGTCGAAGGAAGCGGACCCCGCGTTGTTCAGGGATACCGGCATCGATCTGTCCGACCGACGCATCCGGCTGACGCTCGATCTGGCCTGCTGCCTGATCGGCGTGCCGCGCCATCTCTCCCAGCATCCGGGGGGCTTCGTGCTGACCCATGACCGGCTGGACGAACTGGTCCCGGTCGAGCCGGCGGCGATGGATGATCGGCAGATCATCGAATGGGACAAGGACGATATCGGTGTTCTGAAATTCATGAAGGTCGATTGCCTGGCTCTGGGCATGCTGACCTGCATGAAGAAGGGGCTTGACCTGCTGGCCAAGCATAAAGGGGAGCATGTCACGCTGGCCACCATTCCGGCCGAGGATCCGGAGACCTACGACATGATCTGCAAGGCGGATACGATTGGCGTGTTCCAGATCGAATCCCGCGCCCAGATGTCCATGCTGCCGCGTCTGAAGCCGCGTGAATTCTATGATCTGGTGATCGAGGTCGCCATCGTCCGGCCGGGGCCGATCCAGGGCGATATGGTCCATCCTTATCTTCGCCGCCGTGAAAAGCTGGAAGAAGAGGATTATCCGACGCCGGAGCTGGAGAGCGTGCTGAAGAAAACGCTCGGTATTCCGTTGTTTCAGGAACAGGCGATGCAGGTGGCAATGGTCTGCGCCGATTTTTCGGCGGGAGAGGCGGACCAGCTTCGCCGGGCCATGGCCACATTCAAGCATACCGGCAACATGTCGCAGTTTCAGTCCCGGCTGATCGAGGGGATGAAGAAGAAAAACTATTCCGAAGCCTTTGCGCAGCGGATCTATCAGCAGCTCGAAGGGTTCGGGTCTTACGGTTTTCCAGAGAGCCATGCCGCCAGCTTTGCGATCCTCGCCTACTCCTCGTCCTGGATGAAATGCAAACACCCCGATGTCTTCCTGGCAGCACTGCTCAATTCCCAGCCGATGGGGTTCTATGCGCCGGCTCAACTGGTGCGGGATGCGCGGGAGCATGGGGTCGAGGTGCGGCCGATCTGCGTCAATGCCTCGCGCTGGGACAGCACGCTGGAAGAACTGGCGACGAAAAAGGGGTGTTTCGCCGTTCGGCTGGGGATGAGTCTGGTCAAGGGCCTGACCGAGAAGGATGCGGCGCGCATTGTGGGCGTTCGCGGGCAACGGCCCTTTGCGTCAGTCGATGATCTCTGGCGCAGGGCAGAGGTCAGAGGGGCAGCATTGACGCATCTGGCCGAGGCCGATGCGTTCCGGCCGAGCCTTGGCCTGCCACGGCGTGAGGCGCTGTGGGCGATCAAGGCGTTGCGGGACGAGCCCTTGCCGCTGTTCGCGGCAGCCTCTGTCGCGCGGGAGACGAACGAACCCGCTGTGCTGCTCCAGCCTATGCGTGAGGGGGCCGAGGTGACGCGGGATTACAACCGCATCGGCCTGACTCTTCGCGACCATCCGGTCGCCTTTCTGCGTGACGACCTGCGCCGTATGGGTATCGCGTCCTGCCGGCAGGCAATCGAAGCCAGGGATGGCAGGCGCCTGATGGCGGCGGGGCTGGTTTTGGTGCGCCAGCGCCCCGGTTCGGCTGAGGGGGTGGTGTTCCTGACGCTGGAAGATGAAACCAGCGCGTTGAACGTCATTATATGGCGGGATCTGTTCGATCGATATCGCAGCCGGGTCATGGCGGGGCAGATGCTCGCCGTCACGGGAAATGTGCAGAAAGAAGGGGATGTCGTGCATCTCGTGGCGCGCGAGATCACGGATCTTTCCGATCTTCTGGCCGATGTCGGAAATCGGAGCACAGGCGGAGCCATCGGGGCGGATAAAGAGCCGCAAGCTGAGAGCGTTCTCGTAAAATCGAGAAATTTTCACTAGAGCAGATCCTGTTTGAAAGCGTTCAAACACTTAAAAATGCTCATGAAAACTATAAACGAGAGCATTTCTACCGAACCGCTTTTCGGTGGAAATGCTCCGGAGGACGGGGCTGTAAGTTCAGAAGGGGGAGGGGCCGCCTGCCTCGGGGTCCGGTTCCTGCTGGTCGATCGACAGAACGGCCTCTTCCCTGCTGGAAAAGGGGCCTGCCAGAAGGATGGTGGGGCCATCCATGATGTACCATCCGTTTTCACGAGGGGCGACGGGATCGCTCCTGTCGTCGAGATAGACTGCGATCATCCGAAGCCTCCCACGGTGTTATCTGTCTGATCGGGTCCTCTGCCGGGACTGTCGGGCGCGCGTCAGATACCCTTGTGGCCCAAGTGCGTCAGGCCTCGTCTTTCAGGGCTTTTTCTTCTTCCTGCCGTGTCGCGAACGGGGTTTCCCGCTTGTTGTCCAGTTCGTTCATGAAACCGCCGGGATTGCCCAGATTGTCTTCCAACCGCGCATCTTCGATGGGCTGACCGTTGGCGTCGAGGGGAACGGGAGATTCCACCGGGATCTGCCCGGCGTCGGCATTGAGTTCCATCCCGATCAAGTCGGACGCGGTTTCCTTGTAGGCATCCGGTCCGGCGCCGGGCTTGCCGTCGGCAATCCACATCTCCTTGGCCTTGGCGAGAATGCGTGCATCTCGTTCGGGAGAGGATTCCAGGGGGTTTTCCATTCCAATTATCCTCGTACGGGCTTCTGATGAGTCTGTCTGGTTCGCTGGGGCCGGCCGAGGCCTGTTGGTATAAAACGCTCCAGGCCCGCATCCGTTGCCCGCGCCCGTTCGGGGCGCGGGCGGGCGATCAGGCCGCGGGCTGTGCGGCCGGCTCGATGGCGACGGTCGCTTCGCTCGTCAGGACGCGGAAGACGAAGCTTTCCTGCAGGTAAAGCTCGACCGCGTCCGCCGAGTGGGACAGGTAGCCGATCGAAAAATCCTGCCCGATATCCAGCGCCAGGTCGCCGCCGCGCATCGACACGACGAACGCGCCCTCGATGGCCGGTGCCCAGATGATTTTGCCGTCGATCATGCTCTCGATATGGTTGAGGACGGGATAACCGTCATCATCGCCGCCGCTGACATTCGCGAAAGCCTGCGCCCCCAGGACCACCGAATAGGGGCCGTTCACGCCGGCCAGACGCAACGCGCTCAAAGCGTCGGCGATGGTATGCGCGTAGTCCTTGGCCAGGGGGGGCAGCTTCAGATGGGCATTCGATGTGCCGTTACGGATGCCGGGGATACCCGCTGCCGCGTAGCCGTCGAAGATCGCGCGATCCTCGGCAAAGGCAATCTGCCTTGCCGCGTCCTTGACCGGCTGCCAGTCGGAATCCAGAGACCCGCGTTCGACGGCGTCGATCTCGTTACGCAGCAGCGTAAAGGGAACGCGCAGTTCCACCAGCGGGAGAACGTCACGCCGCAGGGCACGGATACCGTGTCCGGGGGCGTCGATCAGCGTGCCGCGTCCAGTGCCGACCCCCGCGAATGCGGTGCCTTTCGGTTCCGCCGTATCGACGACGCGCCGGCCGGCGAGGTGGCGGCGGATGGTGCGGGCAGCTTCTTCCTCGATCTGCGCCCAGGCCGCGCTGGAAATGGGGGCCAGATGTCTGTGGAGATTATTCATGTCAGATTTCCTTACTTCAAGGAGCCGATGCCGAGCGAGCCGTCCTGCGGGCCTACGCCCTGTTGATCGGTGGATGAGGCGGGAAGGGGGAATTGGCCGGCCGGTTCTGGCGGTTCGGCGCCCATGTCTGGCGCGCCATCGAGGAACTCGCCGGTAGGGATGAAGAACAGGGTGCCGGTTACGGCCGTGCTGACATCGAGGAGCCGGTCGTAATTGCCGGGCGGCTTGCCGACGAACATGTTCTGCAGCATCTGCTCGGTGCGCGCGGGAGAGCGCGCATAGCCGATGAAATAGGTGCCGAACTCCCCTTTGCTCACTTCGCCAAAGGGCATGTTGTCACGCACGATCTGTAGTTGCTGCCCGTTTTCCTCGATATTGGTGAGGACATTATGGGCATAGCTGGGCTTGGCCGCGTCCGCGAGTTCGATATCCGACACCTTGCGGCGGCCGATGATATGTTCCTGGACTTCGGTGGGAATGGCATCCCACTTCTTGAGGTCGTGCAGGTATTTCTGGACGATGACATAGCTGCCGCCCGTGAAGGCGGGGTCTTCGTCTCCGACGATGGCCGCGTCGCGTGCCGGCTGTCCGGTGGGGTTCTCGGTTCCGTCCACGAAGCCGAGCAGGTCGCGCTCGTCAAAATATTTGAACCCGTGGACTTCATCCACGATCTCGCCGGCGCCTTCCAGCCGGGAGACGATGGCGGCCGCGAGTTCGAAGCACAGATCCATCCGGGTCGCGCGGATATGAAAGAGCAGGTCGCCCGGCGTGGCGGGAGCGTGGTGTACACCCCGGATTTCCTGGAACGGATGAAGGTCCCGCGGACGGGGAGTGCCGAAGAGTTGATCCCAGGCATGTGAACCGATGCCTGTGATGCAGCTTAACCGTCCATCGGGCACCCGAAAGCCGACCCCGCGCACCAGAGATGAGAGATCTCCCAGAAGATCGCGGACCTGGGCGTTGATCGAAACGCTCTCGCTTAATGTTGCGACAAGAAAGATGGCTGCCTGCGTCAGCTTCGTACCAACGGGTTGCGGTGTGACCAACGGACTGAAACTCCCTGCGGACGGGTTCGTATATACAACGCGCACTGATGTTCAGCATAGGCGGATGGCTGTTTATGACAAGCGGCCGGCGTGAAGGAAGTAACCGGCCCGGTCAAAATCTGCTTCCGCTTACAAGAAGAAATAATTCCATAAGGAAAAGATATTGGACGCCCGTTTGGTGAATGATCTGGCAGAAATACCGGAGCATTGTGGCATAGCCGAGGGGGATCTGTTCTCGGGGCGGCGTGCCGATGCTCCGCTTTTAGGAAGGTGCTGATGCAGACCGCTCCAGACCTCGCGCTCCTCCTTGCGCGCTTTCAGTTCGCCTTCACCGTGGGCGTTCATATCATCTTTCCGGCCTTCTCCATCGGGCTGGCGGCCTATCTGGCCGTTCTGGAGGGGCTGTGGCTGAAGACCGGACGGCAGGTTTTTCTTGATCTGTACCGATACTGGATCAAGGCGTTTTCGATCGTCTTCAGCATGGGGGTCGTGTCAGGGCTGGTCATGTCCTATGAATTCGGGACCAACTGGTCGGTTTTTTCGAAGAAAGCCGGGCCGATCACGGGCGTCCTTCTGTCGTACGAAGTCATGACTGCCTTCTTTCTGGAGGCCGGGTTCCTCGGCGTCATGCTGTTCGGCATGAACAAGGTGGGGCGTGGACTGCATTTCGCGGCCACCTGCTGCGTCTCGGTCGGAACGCTGATTTCGATGACGTGGATACTGGCATCGAATTCGTGGATGCAGACCCCGCGCGGCTACACGATCGACCCGGCCACCGGGCGTTTCATGCCGGATGACTGGCTGGCCATCATCTTCAATCCGTCCTTCCCGTTCCGGCTGGTCCATATGGGTCTGGCGGCGTTCCTCTCCGTTGCGTTCGTGGTGGGGGCGACCGGTGCGTGGCATCTGCTGAAGGCCCGGCGAGTTGGGGCAACGGCGCGCGAACCGGTGCGGGTGATGTTCTCCATGGCCATGTGGATGGCCGCCATCGTGGCGCCATTGCAGATCCTGGCTGGGGACGCGCATGGCCTGAACACGCTGAAATACCAGCCGGTGAAGATCGCGGCGATGGAAGGCGACTGGGAGACCGAGGGGCGGGCATCGGAGCTTCTGTTCGGGATTCCTAACATGAAGACGGAACGGACGGATTATGCCGTGAAGGTCCCGCTGCTCGGCTCGTTGATCCTGACGCACAGTCTCGACGGCAAAGTGCCGGGCATGAAGGATTTCCCCCGCGACCAGCGTCCGCCGTCACCGGTCATTTTCTTTTCGTTCCGCATCATGGTCGCGCTCGCCATGCTGATGGCGCTGGTCGGGTTCTGGTCGCTGTGGCTGCGCCGGAAAGGGGCCCTCTTTACCAGCCCGTTCTTTCATCGTGTGGCAGTGTGCATGGCGCCAGCAGGGTTCATCGCACTGTTGTGCGGCTGGGTGACCACAGAGGTCGGCAGGCAGCCCTGGACGGTCTATGGCCTGCTACGGACTTCCGAGAGTGTTTCCCCCATCGTCCTGTCCAGCATGGCGGTGACGATGACGGCCTTCGTCGTGGTCTATGTGATCGTGTTCGGGTCGGGCCTGGTGATCCTGCTTCGTCTGCTGGGCCGCGCGCCGGAGGAAGGCGAGCATAATGCCAGTCCCGCACATGCCGCCGATGTTCTGGCAACGCACACGCATCCGGGGATCGCCGGCCCCATTCCCGGTGAAGGAGCCTGATCATGATGGATTTCGCATATTGGCTCCCCATCGTGTGGGCCGTCATCCTGGTGGCCGCGATTACGATTTACGTCATTCTCGATGGGTTCGATCTGGGCATCGGGATGCTGTTCGCTCTGGAACGCAATCAGGGCCGACGGGATGTGATGGTCAATACGATCGCGCCGGTGTGGGACGGAAACGAGACGTGGATGGTCCTGGGGGGCGCCGTGCTCTACGGCGTGTTTCCGGGTGCCTATGCAACTCTTCTGCCCGCCTTCTACCTGCCGATCGTGCTGATGTTGCTGGCCCTGATCTTTCGTGGCGTGTCGTTCGAATTCCGCATCATGACGCGGGGGACCGCGCGTGAGGCGTTATGGGAAGTCGGCTTCATGGCCGGGTCGGGCATTGCCGCCTTCAGTCAGGGTGTGATCCTGGGCGGGGTGATCCAGGGTATTGCCGTTACCAATGGTGAATTTACCGGCGGCGCGCTCGACTGGCTGACGCCTTTCAGTGTTCTGTGCGGGCTGGCAGTCATGTGCGGATATGCCCTGCTGGGTGCGACCTGGCTCGTGTGGCGGACGACCGGCGTGCTGGAGGCATCCTGCCGCAAATGGGCCGCGTGGCTGGCTATCGGCCTGTTCGCAGGTATCGTGGCGGTCAGCCTGTGGACGCCGCTGCTGCATGCACCCTATCTGCGGCGCTGGACCGACTGGCCGAACATTCTCTTTGTGGCGCCAGTGCCTGTGCTGGTCGTCGTGTTGGGCGCGCTGCTGGCCATGGGGTTGCGTCGCGGGCATTCCAGGGTGCCGTTCCTATGTGCTCTCGGCTGGTTCTTCCTGTGCCTCTCGGGCCTCGGGATCACGGTCTGGCCGTATGCCGTGCCGCCCAGCCTGACGCTGTGGGATGTATCGTCACCGCCATCGAGCCAGTTCTTTCAGCTTGTCGGCACGGCGATCCTGCTGCCGATCATCCTCACCTACACGATTTATTCCTACCGCGTGTTTCGCGGGAAAGTGACGGAAGCCGATGGTTATCACTGAAATCGTCAAGGGAAATGGAGATGACGCGCCGAAGCGCCTGGGCACACGGATCGGTTGGTTCGTGGCCATCTGGGCGCTCAGCACGGTGGCGTTTTTTGTGGTGGCGTCCGTGCTCCATCTGATGGTTCCCAAATGATGGGTCAGTTTCTGGACTGGTCCAGGTAGAATTCGATCGGAACAGTAAGGGTGATCGCATCGCCCGGAATGCTGTCAGGGGGAACCGGTAGGGGTTCCGCCCGGTGTAAAAGGGCAAGCGTCTCTTCATCCAGGGTTGCATGGTGCGAGCTGGCACTGATCCGTGCCGACAGCACATGCCCTTTGCGATCCATGGCGAAATGCAGCATGGCGATGCCCTCTTCATGACGCGCCTGGGATTCGGCTGGATAACGCTTGTATTTTTCAAGTCGTGCCAGCAATTCACCCTGCCATGTGACCGGATCAGGGCTCGCCTGCGATGACGAGGCGCTGGAAACGGATGTCGCGGAGGACGGTGCGACAGGAGTTTCCGAGGCTGGGGGCCCCGTTGTTTCCTGAGCCGGTGGGGTCCTGTCCGGAACCGGCTTTCGTTCATGCGTATGGAGCGGGATCTTTTTTTTCAGCGGGCGGGGCCTCTCGGGCCGCGCCACTGGAACGGGCGGTGTCGGCGCGGGGGAGGGGGGAACTGTTATCTTGGGCGGCGGCTCGGGTTGCGGATCGGGCACCGAGACGGTCTGCCGCGGGCCGACCGGGGCATCGATCGGCGGGGTGGGGGTGGAGACCGGCTCGGGCGCAAGGTCGATGGCGATCGCGGCGGAGGGCGGCTCGGGCACCGGCATCACGGGCGGTGGCAGGTGCATGACCCACGACACCACGCTACCCGTCACGGCCAGCACGGTGACGAAAGATACCCCCCAGCGCACGGTCTCGCGCCGCCGTTCGCGGCGAAGCTGCCCGGTCCGCCAGTCGGCGAAGGACAGGAGCATACCGCCGTCCGCCGTATCGCTCACGGCGTGCCTCCGGGCGCGGGGATGGGAGCCGCGGGGACGGGGGCCGCAGCGGCCGCGCTGCCTTCTTCCTGGCCCTGAAGATTGACCAGCGCGACCTTGAGGTAACCCGCGGCCCGCAGCTTATCCATCACGCCCATCAGGGTGCCGTAATCGACCGTCTTGTCGGCGCGCAGGAAGATCCGCTCGTCCTTGTTG
>NZ_QQAW01000008.1:0-162773 GCF_003350405.1 Gluconacetobacter liquefaciens
GCCGAAGCGATACTGCCCGCACCCGCAACATACGCGCCCCCCGTCGGCAGCGCCTGCGCCGATGCCACCGACGTCATCCACGAGGTCAACGCCGTGAACCCGAGCAGGAATGCGCGCTTATGCAGCCTGGTCGGGGTCGTCTTCATGACAGGGTAAGCCTTCTTATAACGAGACAGAAAAGAAAAGAAAATTTCAGCCGCAAAACGCTCTAGCGGTTCTTCGGCAATCACTCCCAAAAACCGCGTTTTGAACACAGAAAAACAACAGTCACCAAGAAAGCCATCTCATTATTTTATTGCAAAAAAAATAATAAAAGATGGAGGATATTTACACTTCAAGATTTCTAAAAAAATAATAAACCATTAACAGTAAATTATACTATTTATTTCTCTTAAAAGTAATTTCATACTGACATGAAATTATTCAAATAGAATTGAATATTATCGCATTACTATACTTTCTCAAGTAAACATTCCTGGGTCCAGCATTCTGCATACTCTCCCGCCGATATCAAGGCAGGTGCCGCAACGTCACCAAAAATGCTACAAAATGCCCTCACAGAAGTTGAGACCAGTACAGTGACGATTATGGCTGAATGCTCACGAACACATGCCGCCGAGGATGACATTCGCACTGCCGCCCCCCTGTGCGACGCCCCGACCTACCGCGCCGATATCCTTGCCACGATGCCGAAATTCATGGATTGCCTGACTTTCAGCAACCAGGCCCTCCTGACCATTCACAAACAGATGCAACGCGAAGTCCGCTACGTCGCCGACATGCGGCGATGGGTCCTGACACATGGCGCGCTCATATTGCATTTCTCATACCAACTCGATCCGACGACCCCACCACTGACAGCAACCAATCTCTACCGCGAAGTAGAGGCAACAGGGATGGCTAGCCCAAATACAGTAACGAACTTCCTGAAAGAGATTGAAAATCTCGGATATATAGAACCACTACCTGACAGAAACCGCCGAAATCGTGCCTATCGCATGACAGAATTTTCCGAGCGAATGTTCTACATTTACCTCGACATCAATCTCGGCGGACTGGATCTGGTCGACGGCGCCAGAAGGGCCGACGCCACGCGGGCCGATCCGAAAATCCTGACCCACATGCATCCGATTTTCGCACGGTTGATGATGATCGACCACGCCGCCCCGCCTCCCCCCTCGCTCGCCCCTCTCATCAACACCACGATCGGCATCTCCATCCTCAATGAGATGACCAGTGGAGTCGGGTCGCTCAGTAACGCGCACGATGACCGGATTTACATATCCATGGACAGCGGTAGTGCCATGGCGCAACGCTACGGCACCTCGCGGGCCAACGTGGCCCGACTGCTCCTGAAGGTCCAGTCCGCGGGAAATTTCGGGAAAGACGAGAAAGGACAATGGATCTCAAGAACTCTACTGCATGATTACCATTGCTGGCAGGCCATCAAGTTCGCCCATACCTCCACCGCCTTCGCGCAGGCACAGAAAGAGCGCAGCCAGGCACGTCATCCATAACGGGCCGGAACAGGCCGGGTGGCCTCCATGACGCCCAGCCTGCCCCGCGCAGAAAACACACATGGATCACCACCGGCGCACCGGGGCAGGCCGCCCCTCAACCGCCCGCGCGATTCCGGCGCAGCACATCGATCGAAACATTCGCCGCGTCCAGGATATGCTGGCGGGTCAAAGGCCCGATCGCCGTCTCGTCACGGTGCCGACACGCTTCCAGCAACGCCAGATGCTCGGCATCCGTCACCGCCTTCCGTCCCGCGATTTCCAGATGCGCCCGGATATAGCGGTCCACCCGTCGATGCACGCCCTCGATCATTTCCAGCAGCCGGGGCCGCCCCGCTGCCTGATAGATCGCGCCATGAAACGCCCAGTTCAGCGCGCCTGACCGCGCCATCCCCTCCGGCTGCTCGCTAGTCCCGGCCACGAAGGCCTCATACGCATCCTCGATCCGCGCCAGGTCCATGCGGGTCATGCGCCGCACCGCCTGCACAGCCGCCATCTCCTCCAGCGCGGCGCGGATCTCGGAAAAATCGCTGATGTCCGCTTCCGACAGACCGGTCACCGTGGCACCCCGATTCTGCTGAAACAGCACCAGCCCCTCGACCTCCAACTGCTTCAGCGCCTCGCGCACCGGAATGGTGCTGACCCCGAATCCGCTGGCCAATTCCGATTGCGGCAGCGACTGCCCATCGGCAAGCACACCGTCCAGGATCGCCTCGCGCAACGCATTACCCACGCGCTCCGAGGCCAGGCCGCGCGTTTCCTGCGGCGCGCTCATGAAGATGCTCTCTGGCAGCATGGCTGTCCTCCCTGCTTCGCGACCCGATAGATCATATATTATCTTGCGAATCATATATGATATGATACGGGAACGGTATTCCTGACTTTCCTCCTCGTCCCGGAGGCTGACTTTGCAAGCAGCCTCTTATCATCGGCAAGCAGTCTCATGATATCCCAGCCCCCCCTTCTTTCCGTGTCCATACCTCCAACCGCCGCCCTGGGCGCCGCCCTGCCGCCCCGCGACGCGGCCCGCAAGCGCATCGCCGCCCATCTGCGCCGGCCCGAGGTCGAATGCGTGGGCGCCCTGATCGACAACGCGACCCTGTCGCCCGATCTGGCGGCCGAGGCTGGCACCACCGCGCGACGACTGGCCCGCGCACTGCGCGACGGCCGCCGCCCTGGCGGGGTCGAGGCACTGGTGCAGGAATTCTCGCTGTCCTCGCGGGAAGGCGTAGCCCTGATGTGCCTGGCCGAGGCCCTTCTGCGCATCCCCGACACCGCAACCCGCGACGCGCTGATCCGCGACCGCATCGGCACTGGCGACTGGCTGGCGCATGTCGGCCGGGGTCGCTCGCTGTTCGTCAACGCCGCCGCCTGGGGACTGGTCGTCACCGGCCACCTGGTCACACCCGAACGCCAGCACGGCTTGGCGGGCACGCTCACCCGCCTGGTCGCACGCGGCGGCGAACCGCTGATCCGCCGTGCAGTCGATGTCGCCATGCGCATGATGGGCGAACAGTTCGTCTGCGGCGAGACGATCGAATCCGCCCTGCGCACCAGCCAGGCCCGTCACGATCGCGGCTTCCGCTATTCCTTCGACATGCTGGGCGAAGCCGCGCTGACCGAGGCCGACGCCGCCCGCTACTGCCGCGACTACGAAACCGCCATCCACGCCATCGGCCGCGCGGCGCAGACCCAGGGCGGCCGCGACATCTACGATCGCAACGGCCTGTCGATCAAACTCTCGGCCATCCATCCCCGTTACGCGCGCGCCCAGCGCGAGCGCGTGATGGCCGAATTGCTCCCGGTGCTGGTCCGTCTCGCCCGCCTGGCGCGCGGCTACGATATCGGCCTGAACATCGACGCCGAAGAGAGCGAACGACTGGACCTGTCGCTGGACCTGCTCGAAGGCCTATGCCGCCACCCCGACCTCGCGGGTTGGAACGGCATCGGCTTCGTGGTGCAGGCCTACGGCAAGCGCGCACCCGCAGTGCTGGACTGGATCATCACCCTAGCGCGCGCCACCGGCCGCCGCATCATGGTCCGTCTGGTCAAGGGCGCTTACTGGGACAGCGAAATCAAGAAAGCCCAGCTCGACGGCCAGACCGATTTTCCCGTCTACACCCGCAAATCCCATACCGACATCAGCTATATTGCCTGCGCGCGCCTGCTGCTGGACGCGCCCGATGCGATCTTCCCTCAGTTCGCCACCCACAACGCCCGCACGGTCGCCACCATCCACACCCTGGCCGGCCCCGATTTCCAGCACGGGAAATATGAATTCCAGTGCCTGCACGGCATGGGCGAAGGGCTCTACGACCACGTCGTGGGTGCACAGCATCTCGACCGCCCCTGCCGCATCTACGCCCCCGTCGGCTCGCACGAGACGCTGCTGGCCTATCTGGTGCGCCGCCTGCTGGAAAACGGCGCCAATTCCTCCTTCGTCAACCAGATCGGCGACAGCACCATCCCGCTGGACACCCTGATCGCCGACCCGGTGCAGACAGCGCGCGACCTGGCCGCGCAGGGCGGCCTGCCGGTCGGAGCCCCTCACCCCGCCATCGCTCGTCCCCCGGCCCTGTTCGGCACCGGCCGACACAATTCCGCCGGCCTCGACCTTGCCGATGAACCGTCCCTGATCACCCTGGCCGACGAAATGGCCTCCGCCCCCCAACACTGGAAGGCCGCCCCCCTCCTGGCCGACGGCACCGGCACCGGCACCCCGCCACAACCGGTTCCCAACCCGGCCCGCCCTGACGACACCCCCGGCACAGTGCAGTTCGCCGACGCCGCCCAGGCAACCCACGCCGTCACCCTCGCGGCGGCGGCCCAGCCCGACTGGTCCGCCCGCCCCCCCCCCGCCACCCGGGCCGCGTGCCTGGAGGCCGCCGCCGACCTGCTGGAAGCCCACCATGCCGAACTGATCGCCCTGGTGGTGCGCGAAGCCGGCAAATCCTACCCCAACGCGGTCGGCGAAATCCGCGAGGCCGTGGACTTCCTCCGCTACTACGCGGCCACGATCCGGCAGCATTTCAACAACGCCACGCACACGCCCCTGGGCCCGGTCGTCTGCATCAGCCCCTGGAACTTCCCGCTGGCCATCTTCCTCGGCCAGATCTCGGCCGCGCTGGCGGCCGGCAACGTGGTGCTGGCCAAACCGGCGGAAGAAACCCCGCTGGTCGCCGCCCGCGCCGTCGCCCTGCTGCATCAGGCCGGCATTCCGGCCGGCGCGCTGCAACTCCTGCCCGGCGGCGGCGATGTCGGCGCGGCGCTGGTCGCGGACCCACGGATCACTGCCGTCCTGTTCACCGGCTCCACCGAGGTCGCGCGCCTGATCGCCCGCCAACTCGCCGGCCGCACCGGCGCCAACGGCCAGCCGGTGCCCCTGATCGCGGAAACCGGTGGCCAGAACGCAATGATCGTCGATTCCTCGGCCCTGGCCGAACAAGTCGTCACCGACGTCATCGCCTCCGCCTTCGACAGCGCCGGCCAGCGCTGCTCCGCCCTGCGCATCCTGTGCGTGCAGGACGATTGCGCCGAACCCATGCTGGCGATGCTGCGCGGAGCGATGCAGGAACTGCGCGTGGGCGACCCCGCCCTCCTGGCCACCGATATCGGCCCCGTCATCACCGAGGACGCCCGCGCCGGCATCGCCGCCCATATCGCGCGCATGCGCGCCGCCGGCTGCCGCGTCTGGTCTCCCGCCACGCCGCACGCAGTGCCCGGCGGCCATTTCCTGCCGCCCACACTGATCGAGATCGACGACATCGCCACCATCGGCCGCGAGGTCTTCGGCCCCGTCCTGCACGTCCTGCGCTGGCGGCGCGACAATCTCGACCGCCTGATCGACGCGATCAACGCCACCGGCTACGGCCTGACCTTCGGCCTGCACACCCGCATCGCCGAAACCGTGGCTCACGTCACCAGCCGCATCGCGGCCGGCAATCTCTACGTCAACCGCAACACGATCGGCGCCGTAGTCGGCGTTCAGCCCTTCGGCGGGCGTGGCCTGTCGGGTACAGGCCCCAAGGCCGGCGGTCCGCTGATCCTGCGGCGTCTGCTGGCATCATGCCCCGCCTTCACGCCTCCCGCGCCAGCCACCGCCGACCCGCAGGACAGCCGCCCCGGCCATCTCCCCCAGGCCGCCCGCGACTGGCAGGCCTTCTCAGCCGGCTCCGGCCATCCGGACGGCGTCACCGGCAAGCCCCTGCACGGACTGCGTATACCGATGCCCGGCCCGGTGGGTGAGACCAATCTCTGGTCGCTGGAGCCACGCGGCAGCTTACTATGCCTGACAGGTTCGGAAGCCGCCGCCCGCCGCGCCACCGGCATGGCGCTGGCTAGCGGCAATAGTGTGGTGCTGCTGGCCGGCCCCGCCACCGCCTGGACCGCCGACCTGCCCGCCGCCCTGCGCCCGCACATCCGCACGGTGCCCGACGTCACTTCCCTGATCGCACTGGCACATCCGGCATCGGCCATCATCCTCGCCGAACCCGGCGTTCCCGGCCTGGCAACGGTCCTGCAGGCTCTCGAAAACGGCCCGGTGGTGACGCTCCATACCCTCACGCCACAAGGCCCGCTGCCCGAATGGCTGCTGGAGGAGCGGCTGGTCAGCACCAACACAACTGCCGCCGGCGGCAACGCGTCGCTGATGACGCTGGATGCATCCTGAAGGGATGAATGCCCGCCCCGGGTCTCCGGGGCGGGCGGCATGACCCGCGCGGGATCAGAATTCCGCGCGCACGGTTCCGAAAAACTGGCGCGGAGCACCGATCAGCATCGACTGGTAATCGCCGCTGATGGGGTTGCCCTGCTCACCCACAGTCGCGATGTAGCTCTTGTTCAGCAGGTTGTAGACATTGAACTCCAGCGTGATGTGCTGAAGGATGCCATAGCCGCCGAACCGATAGCGCGCACCGAGATTCATGATGAAATTCGACGGTGCCCAGGCATCGTTCATGTAGCTGAGGTAACGGCGCGACATATAGGTCGCATCCAGATTGGCACTGGCATTGCCGTAGCGATAGACGAGTGACGATTTCCACATGAAGGACGGATAGTTCGGAACCTGCTTGCCCTTGATCCGCTCCAGCCCGTTCGAATCCGTGAAATTGTTGTCGAAGGTCGAGCGGTTCCAGCTGACGCTGTTATACCACGACACCCCCTGCAGAAACCGATTATTGACGAACGGATGCAGTGTCAGGCTGGCCTCGACACCATCAGTGGTCACACCACCAACATTGTTGAGGGCGCCGACCAGCTGGATGATCGGTCCGGAACTGACAACCTGCTGCCGGTTCTGGAAATTGACGCGATAGCCGGTCAACAATGCCGACAGATACCGGTCGTCATGACGATAGCCGATTTCATAAACATTTGACTCTTCGGGCTTCAGCTTCATCGATTGCTGAAAGACTGCCGGATCGCCGACCGACCAGGCCGATGCCGAAGCCCCCCCGCTCAATCCGAACTGATTGAATGCACGCATGTTGCGCGCAAAATCGAAGAACAGCTCGTCGTTATGGGTAAAGCGCCAGTTCGCGCTCACCTGGGGCAGGAACGGGCTATATGCCGTCTTGGTTCCCGAAGGCAGCGTGTCGTATCCGGTATAGGACGGATCGTTGCCCGTGATCCCGTCATGGGTGGTGACAAGCATCGACTTGAACCCCGCATTCACATGCAGGTTCGACGTGATGTCGTAGGTATCCTGGAAATAGGTCTGGAACGTATTGGTGTTGAACACATACCCATAGGCATGGTCAAAGGAATCACGCGGGTTGAGCCATGTGGTCGGGTCGGGCGGCAATCCCTGGCCCAGCAGGGGGTCCTGATACAGATGCAGGTCGTTTCGGAACTGATTGTTCTCATACCAGATGCCCGCACTCAGGTGATTATGGGCAATGTGGTATTTCGCCGAGGTCAGAAAACCGACACGCTGCACATCCAGCGAATATCCCTGAAGCTGAAGCGGCGCACCGTTCGGTGATGAACGGTAGGGCGACGTAAACGTACTCAGCCCCGGATCGTAATCGCCATAGACCGAAGCCTGAACGCTCAACCGGCTGGTAATATCCGACTTGAAGGTCAGATAACCGAAATAATCCTTTCGCATCCCCGATGATTCGTAATAGCTGACATCCATCGGATCATTGGTCAGATTTTCGCCATGGGTATATGTCCCCTGCGCCGCGAGATAGGCCGCCTTGTAATTCGGATAGTAATTATCGACCCGCGTGCCCAGCGTATGGATATAGTTCAGCGACAGGTCCTGATTATCCACTTCCTGACGATTGGCCCAGTTGAAATAAGCCGTCAGCGAACTCCGCGTCCCGATCGGCTGGACGAGCTTGAAATTGACCTGCTGATATTTGTTCGCCCCGTAGCCTTTCCATTTGTCGATCGTGGAATCGGCAAACGAGGCGGAAAATTTGGTACCGGTCGCATTGAGAATACCGCTGTCCACGCGGGCGAAGGTTCGAAAAGCCGAATTGCTGCCGAATGTCTGCTCGACAAGCCCACCCGCCTTGTCCGATGGATCGAGCGTATGAAAGCTGATCGCAGCCCCCAGTCCGCTGGTCGACGCCACGTCGACCGACCCGGCACCCTGCGAGATCGAGGCGTCGTGCAGGTTTTCGGTCAGAACGGCGCGGGTCGAACTCAACCCGTTATAGGTATTATAGCCCTGTTCGCCGAGCGGTATGCCGTCGAGCGTGAAACCCAGCTGGTTTTCACTGAACCCGCGGGAATAGATCCTGGCCGACCATTCATAAGCCCCCATCGGATCGGCGGAGGTAAAGACGACACCCGGCAATTGGCCGAGGATCTTAAGCGGACTGGTGCCCGGCACATAATTCGCGATCATCGTGCGCGTCGCCGCCTGAAGCTGGCGGGTGGAGCCACGTCCATTGGCGACGACGTTGAGCGTCTCGGGCACCACCGCAGCCTTTGCGACACGGCCCGCCGGCGTCGCGCTGCTCTTCGCAGCAGAAACAACCGACGGACGTGCAGCCTTGTGCGGGAGGGCTGGCTGGGCCGCATGGGGCGCCATCTGCGTCTGGGCCCGGGCCTGGGCAGACGCCATCAAGGCGATGCCCGATGCCGAAAGCATGAGAAACCGGGTTAGACGTGAGGCCTGCGAATGCAAAGAGGTCATGGGGCACCAACCTTCAACGGACAACGCTATCTTCTGTATATTGTCATACCTATAATACTTTAGCGCCGGATATCCTTGCGTCAACGCACCAATCCGATTCCGGAATATAAATTTTTGATCCTGGATCGGAAAAAAATGAAATTACGATTCGTTTTCCGCTCCATACCGTTCTTCAAGGGCATCCGTCGTCAGCAGCGAACGTTCCAGCGCCTGCATCGCAGGAAACCCCATCAGCGACCAGATCTCGTCTATTCCGACCAGCAGATCCGGCCGTTCGACCGTCTCGCCCGTCTCGATAGACGCTTTCATGGCGGCAAGCGCCGAGCGCATACCCATGATCGCCGCCGCGGGCAACATGCGCGGCAGGCTGATCCGGCGCACCCCCAGTTCCTTCAGTCGTCGCGGCGAAATCAGCGGCGTCGTGGGCCGCGCACGGATACCGAAACCCATGTTGATCGATACCGGCACCCCGGCCGCCTCGACAATGCGCGCAATCACCTCCTCAGAGCCTACGGCATCGGGAAAGATCATGTCCGCACCAGCCGCGACATAGGCCCGCACCCGCTCAAGCGTGGCTTCCAGCCCTTCGACGGCCAACGCATCGGTACGGGCGATAACGACGAAATCGTCATCGCGACGGGCCATGCACGCAGCCTCGATCTTCTTGACCATCTCCGCCCGGCCGACCAGCGCCTTGCCCGGCATGTGGCCGCACCGCTTCGGGCTCGCCTGGTCCTCGATATTCATGCCCGCCAGGCCGGCCTCCTCGAACATGCGAGTCGTGTGCCAGACATTCATCGGATTGCCATAGCCATTATCCGCGTCGGCCGTCACGGGAATCGACACGGCACGAGCGATGGTGCGGCATTGCGCAACGTTTTCTGCCAGCCCCATCAGGCCGACGTCCTCGATGCCCAGCACAGCATTCGCGATCGCCGCGCCACTGGTCGCAGCGCAGGAAAACCCCGCCGCCTCAGCCAGCCGCACGCTGTAGCCATCATAGACCCCGGGCGCGACAAGAAACGCACCGGATGAGATCAACTCCCGCAGGCGCGCGGCGGCAGAGGGAAGAGCCGTGGAACGGGTCATCGGAGTCCTTCATGTCAAATGTCCGTAGCCGGAATAAGTCAGCACCCCGCCAAACTGTCAACACTTATGCCAAATGGATGACTTGATTCAGGATGATATCTTAAAATAGTGTCGACACATGCAGCGCTCATATTGGACCGACACCACACCCAGCCAGGTCGACCTGGCGGCCATCACCGCCCGGCTCGGCACGACGCCCGATGCGCTTCCATTCTGTGCCCGCATCCTGCTGGAAAATATCGCCCGCCAGGCCCTGCGGGCCGAAGGCGACCACCTGTCGGATGCGACCCTGGCCGATCTCCAGGCGATCGTCCGCCGCACCCCCGCCGATCGCGGCCGCGGCGTGGCGCTCGCCGTCTCCCGCGTGATCCTTCCCGATTCCAGCGGCGTGCCGGTCCTGCAGAATCTGGCCGGCATGCGCGACATCGCGGCTGCGCGTGGCGGCGACGCACGGGCGGTCTCGCCATGCGTCCCGCTCGATCTCATCGTCGATCATTCCCTGCAGGTCGATGTCAGCGGTACACCCGATGCGCTGATCCGTAACCTTGCCCGCGAATACGAGCGCAATACCGAACGCTACGCCTTTCTCAAATGGGCGCAGCAGGCCATGCCGGGGCTGACGCTTCACCCGCCGGGCAGCGGCATCATTCATCAGATCAATCTGGAACGCCTTGCCCGGATCATGGTGGCCTCCCCCACGCCCCGCGGTACGATCGTCCATCCGGAGTTCGTCCTGGGCGGCGATTCCCATACCCCGATGGTCAACGCACTGGGTGTACTGGGCTGGGGCGTAGGCGGACTGGATATCGAAGCCGCCCTGCTCGGCCAGCCCTATGTCGTGCCGGTCCCCGAAATCGTGGGCGCGTTGCTCGACGGCATCCCGCCCCCCGGCGTGATGACGACCGACCTCGCATTCCTGGTGACCGAGACGCTGCGCCGCGCCAACGTCACCGGCGCCTTCGTCGAGTTCTTCGGCCCCGCCATACGCCACCTGCGGCTGGAAGAACGCGCCACCCTCGCCAACATGGCACCCGAATACGGCGCAACCTGCGGGTTCTTCGCCGTCGACGAGGAAACCTGCCGCTACATGGCCGCAACACGCGGCGCAGCAGCGGATCTGGAAACATGGACCCGGCGCGGCGGCCTCTTCCGGCCTCTGGCTCTCCCCCCTCCCGATCCCATCTATGATCGGGTCATCCGGATCGACCTGTCGACACTGGGCCTGTCCGTCGCAGGTCCACGCCGGCCGGAACAGCGCCTGCCCCTCGCAGAGGCCGCACGCTCCTTCCGCACGCTGCAGAACGAGGAAGACGGCACCCTTCGCCAGGCGGACGGCATCGCCGACGGCGCAGTCGCCATCGCGGCCATCGCCTCCTGCACCAATACCGCCAATCCCTCTGTCATGCTGGCCGCCGGTCTGGTCGCCGCCAAAGCCGTGGCACGCGGCATGCGCGTACCCCCGTGGGTCAAGACGTCCATGACCCCCGGTTCGCCCTCGGTGAAAACACTGCTGGAACGCACCGGCCTGCTCGCTTCGCTGGAGGCAGTGGGCTTCGCGATTGCCGGCTACGGCTGCACCACCTGCGGTGGCAAATCGGGGCCATTGCTGCCGGTGATGGAACAGGCGATCGAACGGCATGGCGTGCGGGCCGTCGCCGTGCTGTCGGGCAACCGGAATTTCGAGGGCCGCATCCACCGCCTGCTGCCGGCAAACTACCTCGCCTCGCCTCCCCTGGTGGTCCTCTTCGCTCTGGCGGGACGCGTGGATCTCGATCTGGAATCGGACCCTGTCGGCCACGATTCCACCGGCGCACCTGTCCATCTGCGCGACCTCTGGCCCACGTCAGAGGAATTGTCCGCGGCCCTCGGCGACAATGCCGGCCGAGGCGGCCCTGGTGAAGCGCCCGAGGAAAGCCGACACCTCTGGCGCACCCTCGCGGCACCGGGCGGCGATACCTATCCCTGGCGGCCGGACTCCGCCTATCTCTGCCGCCCCCGCCTCGGTGCCCAGAATGGCGCAGACTGGTCGCTGGACGATATCGACGGCGCAAGGGTGCTGGCGGCATTCGGCGATTCCCTGACAACCGACCACATCTCGCCCAGTGGCGAAATTCCGCCAGACAGTCCGGCCGGACGCTACCTCTCCGGCCTTGGCATCGCACGTCCGGCGTTCAACACTTACGTCGCCCGCCGCGGCAACCCGGAGGTAATGACACGCGCGACCTTCGCCAATATCCGTATCCGCAATGCGCTGGCCGGCGACGGCAGGGGGTGGGAAACACCCGGCCCCGACGGCACGCGCCAGACCATCCATGACGCTGCCATGGCATGGCGCGCCCGCGACGTGCCCCTGATCGTGCTGGGCGGCCATCGCTACGGCACCGGCAGCAGCCGCGACTGGGCGGCCCGCGGCACGGCCATGCTGGGCGTAAGAATCGTGATCGCCCGCGATTTCGAGCGGATCCACCGCGCCAACCTGGTCGGGATGGGCGTCCTTCCCCTGCTGTTCGCGGAGGGCGAAAGCTGGCCGGAACTCGGGCTGACCGGCCTCGAGACCTTCTCCTTTCACGGGTTGCGGGCCGGCATCGCCGATGGCGCCCCAATCACCGTCGAAGCCGCGGGAGACACCGGCATCCGCCGTTTCGTCACCCATGCGGCATTGCTGACGAACAGCGAACGCGCCCTCCTGCGGCAGGGCGGCATACACGAGGCCCTGCTGGCGGCGGTTGCCCCGGACCTGCGGCCGCAACACGGAGCAGATGACCATGAAGGCTGACCTCTTGCTCAAGGACGGGCTGATCGTCTGGCCCGGCCTCGGAACGGGCCGGGGCTCCGTCGCCGTCCGCGACGGAAAGATCGCCGCCATCCTCGCCCAGGGCGAAGACCTCCCGGCCCATCGGGTGATTCCCTGCCACGGCGCCTGGATCATGCCGGGGCTGATCGACCCGCACACCCATTTCGGCTTTGGAGCAGGCGACGACGATTTCCGCACGGAATCCCGCTCGGCGGCGCTGGGTGGCGTCACGTCCTATCTCAGTTTCCACCGCTCCGCCGACCTCGCGGAGTCCACCCCCCGCTGGATCGCTGCCGGCGAACGGCTTTCCTGTCTCGATTTCGGCTGCCATTTCGGCCTGACCAGCCTGCGCCACGTCGCCCAGTTGCCCGAGGTCATGGAGCGTTTCGGCGTCAATTCAGCGAAACTCTACCTGATGTACAAAGGCGCTTCCGGCGCCGCGAAAGGCTTTACCGAAATCGACGACGGGCTGCTGTTTGCGGCAATGCGCCAACTGGCATCCCTGTCCGGCTCGGTGCTGGGTGTGCATTGCGAGAATGTCGAGGTCATTCCCGGCCTGCGCACCCCGCTGCGCGAAGCCGGCCGCGACGATCTGGCGGCCTGGGACGAACAGAGCCCCGATTTCCTCGAAGCCGAGAACGTGTTCCGCGTCGGCTATTTCAGCGAAAAGACACGCTGCCGGGTCAACATCGTACACCTGTCGGCCGGCGAGGGGCTCGATATCGTCCAGATGCTGCGCGGTCGCAGCCATCCCGCCCCGATCGAGGTCGAGACCTGCGCCCACTACCTGTCCCTGTCGACCGACAGCGCCGCCGGCCTGCTGGGCAAGGTCAATCCCCCGCTGCGCGGCCGACGCGATGTCGACGCCTTGTGGAACGGCATTGCAAAAGGGCAGATTCTCACCGTCGGTTCCGATCACGTCCCACGCAAGCGCGCGACCAAGGGCCCCGACATATGGCAGGCATCGGCGGGCTTTCCCGGCATCGCGACCCTGCTGCCGGTGCTGATCACCGAAGGATGGCACCGGCGCGGCATCCCGCCCGAACGCCTGGCGGCCGTCACATCGGCAAACGTCGCGGCCCTGTATCGCATTCCCGGCAAAGGCTCCATGCGGGTCGGCGACGACGCCGACCTGGTGGTCGTCGATCCCGATTGCGAAAGGGTGGTGCAGGCGGCGACGCTGGAATCGCACTCCGACTATTCGCCTTACGAGGGGATGACATTGCGTGGCTGGCCGTCCCTGACAGTTGCCGGAGGCCGCGTCATGATGGAAAACGGCACCCTGACGGACGAAGCGGAGACACGTCGCGGCCGCTATCTCCACCGTACGTCCGGCGCGGGGTGACAACAGGATCAAGGAGCATGTCATGGACGGTCAGGAGGAAGACGACAGCGCCCGCTCGCTGGGCGAAGCGCTGTTTCGTGACATCCTGGCCCTGATCCATTCGGGCGGGATCGCCCCCGGCGCCACGCTGGGCGAAGCGACCCTGGCCCGTCAGTTCGGCGTCAGCCGCGGCCCGGTGCGCGAGGCGATACGCCGCCTGCAGGGCATCGGCCTGGTCACCCGCGAGCCTTTCGCCCGCGCACGCGTGGCATTGCTGGACAGGGCAGCGGTAGACGACCTGTTCGACATGCGCGTCGCACTGGAAGGCCGCGCCTGCGCCCTGGCCGCCACCCGCATGGACGAGTCCGCAATCACCAGCCTGCTGGCCGCGCTCGAACAGGCGCGTCGCCGCGACCTGGGCGATCCCGACATCCCCCCCGACGATTTCGACTTTCACCTCCAGTTGATCGAGCATGCGCGCAGCCCGCGCATCTCGGCGGTCCTGGGCGGCGATCTCTATCCGCTGCTCCGGCTCTATCGCCGCTGGTCCGGCGCCCGGCCGGAACGCAAGAGCGTCGCATACCAGGAGCATTGGCAGATCCTGCGCGCCATCCGCTCGCGCGACGCCGACCTGGCCCGCTCGCTGATGGAGCAGCATATCGAAAAGGCGCGCGCCAACCTCATGACCGCGCTGGACGCATCGCCCACCATCCGACCAGCGCCAGCAGCACACTCACCAGCGGCACCAGCCGCTCCGATCCTTCCAGCAGACCAAGCGTAACCCCGATTACCGCCAGGGTCGCGACCGTGCCGATCGCCGCGCAGAACCGCATCTCGCCGCTTCCCCCCGGTCGCCGCCCCATCACGAATCCACCGATGCAGGTCGCACACCAGGCGATCAGCAGGTTCAGGCTGGCGAATGTGCCGATCCAGATGAACCACCCCATATAGGATTCCTGTCCCGGTATCGGCCCCATCGCAATGCGGATCACGGCCACCAGCGCCGCCGTTCCACCCAGCAGGACCAGATTGGGCAGCACCGGCACCCCGCGCCCGTTGCTGGTGCGGGCAAAGGCGGCAGGCAGCACCCCGTCGCGCGCCAGGCACAGCAACCCGCGCGCGATGGCGATGCTACCGGCCGTAATCATCGCCAGTACGTCGGCAAGGGTCATCGTCATCAGAATGCCCTCGATCGCCGGCCCGCCGTAGCGTGGGTCCGCCGCCAGGGCCAGCAGCGGCATCTCCTGTCCGCCCAGGCGCCCCGCGTCGGCACCGAACTCGGCCAGGGCCGCAAAGGCCGTCAGCAGGTAGAAGGCCGCATTGACCCAGATCGTCAGGATCATGGCGCGCGGAATGGCCCGCGTCGGGTTGCGGCATTCCTCGGCCAGACTCGCCGCCCCCTCGAAACCGCCATACATGAAAAAGGCGAAGCTCAGCCCCATCATGACACCGGCCAGCCCGTGCCCCTGCGCCGACGGCAGCAGCCCCGCCTGCGCCACCGCCGGAAGATGCGGCGACTGCACCAGAACCCAGGCGGAGAACAGCCCGACGGCACCGATCGACACGACGCTGATGGCAAGCTGCAGATGCACCGCCATCGTGATGCCGCGGGAAACCGACAGCGCCACCAGTGCCAGCCCACCCAGCGCCCCCAGCCACCATGGCAGCACATGGCCGGTCAGATGGTCGGCCATCGTGGCCGCCAGCCCGCCGAAAGTCAGCGTACCGTTGACGAAGGCCGCAATCGCACAGGCATAGAACAGCAGCCCGAACACGGTGCCCGCCCGACGCCCGAGAGAAAGCTTGAGGTAATCGTACAACGATCCCGGCGTGCGGACCTGCCGCGCGAAACCCGCAAAGACACGGGCAACGGCCATCAGCAGAAACGCGGCGATCAGAATGCACAGCGGCACCGCCCCGCCCGCGCCGAAGCCCGAAGCCCCCACAGTCACCAGCGGCACGAAGACGATCGCCGAATAGATCGGCCCGACGCCCGAGGCAGCCTGGGCCACCACGTCGGCCAGGCCGAGTTCGCCGCGCAGGCGGCCGGAAGGCGCGGCGCTCATTCCGTTCCCGCCGCGGGCGGGGCCAGATCGCGCACGCTCAGATGCAGCGCATGCTCGCCCTGCCGCAGGCTTTCCGCCGAATAGGAAAGGAAATATTCGTACCGGTCCGGGCGGTACACCACCATCAGCCGCTCCACGACACGCCCGGCGGCATCCCGCGCGATTCGCAGCATGGACAGCAGCGGCGTGCCGATATCCACCCCCAGCGCCTCGGCCGCCGTCGCATCGGCCGCACAGGCGTTGAGGTGCTCGTCGAAATCGTGCAGTTCCACGCCCGCGGCTTCCAGCGCGGCGGAAACCGGCAGCGTCCCCAATTGCCGGCGCGGCAGGAAACGGGCGAACTCCGCAGGCAGCAGACAGACGGAATGCGATATCGCGGAACGCGTGTCCGAGCGCACGCGCTCGATCCGCAGCAACGGCGCATCGACCGGCACGCCAAGCTGTTCAGCCATGACCGGCGACGCATCGACGGTTTCATAACCGACGATCCGCACCTGGGTCTTGAAGGCCAGCGAGACCTGATTGCGCCGTACCGCAGTCGACTGCATGGCCGCCCGGATCGGGGCCGCGAGCGGAAAGGTCCCGCGCCCACGCAGGCGGCGGATCAGCCCCTCGCTTTCCAGCCGCTTCATCGCCGTGCGCAGCGTAATGCGCGACACGCCGAAGACCTCGGACAGTTCCGCCTCCGTCGGCATGGGCTCATCCGGCTGGAAACTGCCCTCCATGAGCTTGCGATACAGCACGACGTAGACACGATGATGCAGGGGAATCAGCGATTGTTGCGACAGGGGCTCGATATCGCGCAGGGCGGTCTGGACGGTCGGTTTCTTGGCAGCCATGAAAATTCTGGGAACTCGCGTCGGTTTGCCCCGCAATGAAGCACGGAACGACACGCGTGATCCATCCATCCTCCACGCCCACCGCCCCTCCGGGGGCAGGATGGCGGCCGCGGTCACGCCACCTCCGGCAGAACGGCCTCCAGCACCGGCGCGGACACGCGCACGCCGGCCGCCCGGCGCAGCCACCACGCGCAGGCGATGTTCGACGACAGGACCGGCACGCTCCCCGCCTGCCGCGCCGCCAGAATCGCCGGCAACGTCAGCAGGCCGGTCCCGCTGATGACGACCGCCTGCGCCTCGCCCGAAATGCCATCCAGCCCACGCTGGACGTCCGCCGTACCCATCTCGTAGGCACGGAACGTTTCCGACAGGCTCACCACCTGCACCACGTCATGGCCGGCCGCCTCCCAATAGGCCACGGCCTGCGCCGTCAACGCCTTCTGGTAAGGCGAGACCAGGGCCAGCCGCCGCACGCCCAGCGCCTCCAGCAGACAACCGATGGCGTGACTGGCCGTCGCCACCTTCATCGCCTCCGTCCCCAGACGCTCCGACAATGCCCGGTCCCCGTCCGGCAGCAGGCGATAGCTCGGCCCGGTCAGTCCCACCACCGCCGCGTTCAGCGACAGTCCCGCCATCTGTCCCAGGGTCGGACCATACAGATCGATATAGCGCGCGTTACGCTCGTCCAGCGTGGTATCCGGCATCACCGGAAAGCGCGCTGCGTACAGCTTGCCGGCCGGCAGCAGCAGGCGCGCCAGTTCGGGCTCGACCGTCGGATTGGCCGGCGGCACGAGAACACCCAGCCGCGGCATCCCCTCCAGATCGGTCAACCCCGCGCGCTGCGCGGCAGCCAGAGTCTCAGATCGCATCGATATCCTCCCGGTCGATCATGTCGAGCATCGAGGTCTCGACGAGGAATGCCCGCGCCTCCCGCGGGTCGGCCGCGATCGCGCGCACGCGCTCGGCCCAGTGCGACAGGTCACCCACGCTGCGGTCGGTCCGTTCCGCCAGCAGCGTGCTGCCTACCCTGTGCCGCCGTTCGGCTGCCGCCAGAACCGGCGCCACGTCGCCGCTCTCCAGTGCACGCAGGACCGCATTGGCAATCACGCACCCGTCATGCATGCCGCAATTCATGTTCATCCCGCCGCGCGTATTCGTCACATGGGCCGCATCCCCGATCAGGACGGCACGACCCACCGCATAGCGCGAGGCAATGCGCCGCGATGCGCGATACAGGTCCCAGCCATCGACCGGCGGCGCCGCGATGGCCGCCGGCAGCACATCGCGCAGCACGGCTTCGACCCAGGCCCGATCACGCCGCGTCTCATCCAGCGCCGCATCGGACGGACGCAGGATGACGCGCCAGCAATCATGCATTTCAAGCAGGCTGATCGAACGATTGCCGTCGAACAGATAGGTCACGCCGTCCAGACCAGGAATGAAATCGGCCATCGGCGCACGGGTGATCACACGCAGCACTTCGCCGGGATAGACCTTGCCATCGAACCCGATGCCCATCTGCTCGCGCAGGGCGCTGCCCGCCCCGTTGGCCACCAGCACGAAATCCGCCTCCAGCGCCTGCTCGCGGCCATCATGCCAATACCGCACGCAAGCGGCGCCATCCGCGCTCTCGACCGACAGCACGTCGGCACCGAACAGCAGGCGCACATGGGGCAGCCTCTCCAGTGCGTCCAGCGCCGCCCGCGCGATTTCGGCCTGTTCGACATGCACGCGATACGGATGCTCGGTCAGGTCGGCAAGCATCTCGAACGGAAAGCGCGCGAACGGTCCCGCGACCGTACGGTACTGGGCGGCCCGCACCACGCGCGTCCGCCCGCGCACCGGTTCGAGCAACCCCAGCCGGTCAAGGATATCAAGGGTCGGCGGATGGAATGTCGACGCCTTGGACGCGACATTGATCGTCTCCCGCTTTTCGAGAACGCAGACCGAAACGCCTGCGCGGGCCAGACGCAGCGCCGTGACGAGACCCACCGGTCCCGCGCCGCAGATGATGACCTTACCGTTCATCGAGCGGTGTTTCCTGTCATGGCGTCTCTTTTCATGCTCCATGGGTGCCGCAACCGAAACGATGTCGCTTGCGGTTCATGACTTAATGTCATACACATAATACATATGAAGTCAAACACCCTGAACGGAGCAGGAAAAACCAGCATGAGCGCGCTGCTTGTCGATGTCACTCCGACCGATTCCCGTCTGGCGCCCACCCCTCGCGCCGAGGATGGGTGCTTCGTCTACCGCCAGTATATCGACGGCGCGTTCGTCGATTCCGATGGCGAGGGCTGGATCGATTCCGACAACCCGGTCACGGGCACCGTCTGGGCACGCGTGCCCGACGGCACCGCATCGGATGTCGACCGCGCGGTCCGCGCGGCCACGGCCGCCTTCACCACCGGCCCCTGGGCCACCATGCGGCCGACCGCGCGCGGCGCCCTGCTGCGCCGTCTGGGCGACCTGATCGAACAGAACGCCGACTGGCTGGCCAGGGTCGAACTCCAGGACAACGGCAAGCTGATCGCCGAACTCTCCATGCAGATGCGCTACATGGCGCAATACTACTATTATTACGGCGGACTGGCGGACAAGGTCGGCGGCTCCGTGATTCCATCAGACAAGCCCGGTATCTTCAATTTCACGACATACGCACCCTGCGGCGTGGTCGCCTGCATCATGCCATGGAACTCGCCCCTGCCACTGACCAGCCTCAAGCTGGCGCCGGCCCTGGCGGCGGGCGCGACGGTGGTCCTCAAGCCGTCCGAATTCACGTCGGCCTCGCTGCTGGAATTCGTTAAGCTTGTGGAACTGGCAGGCTTTCCGCCGGGCGTGGTCAATGTGGTCACCGGTCGCGGCGCCGTGACGGGCGACGCCCTGGTCTGCCATCCCGGCATCCAGCGCATCGCCGTCACCGGTGGCCCGGAAGCCGGCCGCATCATCGCCGAGAAGGCGGCACGGCACATGAAGCGCGTGACGCTCGAACTGGGCGGCAAATCTCCCAATATCGTCTTCGCCGACGCGGATATGGACCAGGCGGTCAAGGGGGCGGTTGCTGGCATTTTCGCCGCCTCCGGCCAGACCTGCGTGGCAGGCTCGCGCCTGCTGCTGCAGGACAGCATCCACGATGCGTTCCTCGAGCGCCTGGTCGATTTCATTCGCGATGTCCGTTTCGGCTCCCCCGCCGACCCGGCGACCCAGATCGCGCCCATTTCCACCCGGCCGCAGTTCGAGAAAGTCCGTTCCTATGTCGACATCGCGCAGCAGGACGGCGCGCGCCTGGTCGCCGGCGGCAAACCCCGCGCGGTTCCCGGCTTCCCCAACGGACTGTTCTTCGAACCCACGATCTTTGCCGACGTGACCAACGACATGCGCATCGCGCGCGAGGAAGTCTTCGGCCCCGTCCTCAGCGTTCTGCGCTTCCGTGACGAGGAAGATGCAATCCGAATCGCGAACGATACCGAATTCGGCCTGGCGGCAGGTGTGTGGACCGAATCCCTGCGACGCGGAATTCTGATGTCCGAACGACTGCGGGCGGGAACGGTGTGGGTGAACAATTACCGTTCCACCAGCACCACCTCGCCCTTCGGCGGCTTCGGCATGAGCGGCGTCGGACGCGAGGGCGGCATCGCAGGCATGATGGAATATCTCGAAACCAAGAGCGTGTGGATCTCCACCACCGCCGAAATCCCCAATCCTTTCGTGCGGCGCTGACGCGGCACGCATCGCAACGATCACGGAGTACCCACCATGGATGAAAGACCACGCCTATGGGACCGGTTCCTGACGGAACGGGACCGCCAGGTCTATGCCGCCTCGGGCTACGGAAAACGCGGGGGCTTCGGCTCCCGTCCGGCCCTGTTCATCATCGACGTGCAGTATAATTTCTGCGGCGACGGGCCGGAGGACATCCTGGACGGACTCAGGACCTATCGCACCCATTGCGGGCCGGAAGCGTGGGCGGCGGTGGCGCACATCGAACGCCTCCTGCTGCTGGCGCGCGAGAAGAACCTGCCGATCTTCTATACCGAAAGCGCACGCCGTGCCGACCTGCGCGATTCCGGCGTTCAGGTCGGCAAGAATCATCGCGGGCACGAAAAAACGGTCATCGAGGGCACCCATGCCACGCGCGTCGTCGCCCCGCTGGCTCCCCGCCCCCAGGATTATCTGATCGGCAAGCGCAAGCCGTCCTGCTTCTTCGGCACGCTGTTCATGAGCCAGCTCAATTTCCTCGACGTCGATACGCTGATCCTGACCGGCTGCACGACGTCGGGATGCCTGCGCGCCACGGCTGTCGATGCCTATTCCTACAATTTCAAGACCATCATCCCCGAAGAAACCGCCTTCGACCGGTTCGAGGCCAGCCACGCGATCAACCTGTTCGACCTCAACTGTAAATATGCCGACGTCATTCCCACCGACGACGTCGCCGCTTACCTCAGCGCCTGCCCCGTGCGGGCGGAGACTCCCTGATGCCCGCCCCCGACTACACCCGTTCGCGCGCCTATCGCGCGGCCGCGTGCACCCACCTGCCTTTCGGCGTCTCTTCCACTCCACGCGGACGGCAGAGCCCGGTGCCGGTGGTGATCGAGGAAGCACAGGGTGTTCACCTGACCGATCTGGACGGCAACCGCTATATCGACTTCACCCTCGGCTACGGTCCGCTCCTGCTGGGTCATACACCCGATTGCGTGCAGGCGGCGGTCACGCGGGAAATGGCCCGCGGCCTGCGCACGGCAACGGTCCACCGGGGCGAGGCCGCGCTGGCGGACCTGCTGGCGGACTGCGTGCCCACAGCCGAACAGACGGCCTTCGTCACGACCGGCACCGAGGCCGTGCAACTCGCGCTGCGCATCGCCCGCGCCGCCACCGGGCGGCTCAGGATCGCAAAGTTCCGCGCCAACTATCACGGCTGGATCGACAATGTGCACGTCGCAGGCGCACCGGACAATGACGGCCCCTGCACCATCGGCCAGGACCCGGCCGCATCGGCGAACGTCGTGCTGTTCGACTGGGGCGACGCCGCGCAACTGGCCGCGCTCGACAGCAGCTTCGCTGCCGTCATCCTCGAGCCCGCAGCGATCAATCCCGGCTGCTTCGCTCCGCCGCCGGGCTTCCTGGACGCCGTGAGGACAATGACACGCCAACACGGCATCGTCCTGATATTCGACGAGGTCATCACCGGTTTCCGCCTCGGGCTCGGGGGCGCCCAGCAACGCTACGGCGTCCTGCCGGACCTGACGGTACTGGGAAAGGTGCTGGGCGGCGGCCTGCCGATCGGCGCGGTGACGGGGCGCCGCGACATCATGCACGACGTCGCGACCGGGCGCCTGCTGCATCGCGGCACCTTCAACGGCAATCCGCTGTCCCTCGCCGCCGGATTCGCAGCCATCTCCCATCTGCGTACGCACGCGACAACGCTCTACCCGAGGCTGGATGCCATGGCCGCCGAACTATGCGCCCATGTCAACACGCAGGCCATGCGGGCAGGCGTCGCGGCCTGCGCCCAGGCTGTCGGCTCGGCCGTGCAACTCTTTGTCGGAACGAAGGGGCTGACCTGCATCAGCGACCTGACGCAGGTGGACCGGGCAGAAACCGCCCGCCTGACGGACGCCCTGCTCCAACGCGGCATCTACGCCCTGCCACGGGGGCTGATGTATCTGGGCACGCCGCATGACGACACCGACATGGCCACGACCCGCCACGCCCTGTCGGAAGCCCTGGAAACCTTGCGGACCCCACCCACACGGCAAGGTCCGTAATTTTTCGTCAGTAAGTCGCCGAAAGATTGAACAGGAAAGCGCGTCCCGTCGAAGGCGTCATCCGATCGCTGAACAGGTTGGAGTAATTCAGGCGATTGGCAAGGTTGTATCCATTCATCTGCACACGCCAGTGCTTGAGGAAGCTGTGCGAGATCATGGCATCCCACTCCACGGTCGACGGAGCCCGCGCAGTGTTGGCGGCATCCAGCCACACGCCCTGCCGCCAGGTCAGTCCGCCACCGAACGTCACGTTCCACGGCGTATTCGCCCCGGCGGTATAGGTGGTCCAGAAGGTCGCCGAATTCTTCGGCGCATACTGGATGCGCTTGCCCACATTCGCTGCCGTCTGCGATGCAAGGGTCGTCGCATCGTAATAGGCATAGGTCGCGATCACGTTCCAGTTCTTCAGGATCTCGCCCGACGCGCTGAGTTCGAACCCCTGGTTCCGCTGCCGGTCGCTCGACGAACTCACATCGCCTGTTGAAGGGTCCGTCAGCAGCGAATTGCCCTTTTCCAGACGAAACGCCGAAACGGTAAAGCCCATCCGCCCGCGGAAAGCGTTATATTTCGCCCCGACTTCATAAAGGCTGCTGGTTTCGGGCTTGAAGCCCTCGGTCGAGGCCTTCAGCGGCTCGGAACTGTTCGTCACGTAAAGCCCAAGCGGCGTCGTCGATTTCGCCCAGTTGAAATAGAGCATCGTATTGTCGTCGGGCGTATACATCAGGTTGACGGTCGGATTGTACGTATCCTGGTTCTGCCCATAGGCAACCCCGTCGCCGACCATCCCCTCATTGGCAGCGTAATGGCTGTCCCAATGGTCCCAGCGGAACCCGGCGCGCGCCGAGAATTTCGGCGTAAACCAGATCTGGTCCGAGAAGAACGCCCCCACATCGGTCGCAGAGCCCGTCTTGTACAGAGCCCGCCCGACCCCGCCGATATTCACCAGATCGTAGCTATACTGGCCTTTCCCGCCCAGCAGCAGGCCCGGCACATTGTTCGTCGGGCTGATCAGGCTGGTCAGGTCCTTCTGCGTGCCGTTCTGCCCGTTGTAATTGAAGGCATAGTTGATGCGCCGGTCATAGATATGCGCCACGTCCCACCCGGCGATGATCTGGTGCCGCAACGCGCCGGTATTGAATTTCGCAATGGTGGAGAAGACATTCTGCACCGACCAGTCATTCTGCTGATAGGGCTCCGGTCCACCCAGATGACCGCGCCGGTTCACCATCGCCGCCGACGGATCGGTGAAATAATTCGTATTGCACGTCGCATCGCACCCAGGCTGCGATGCCGAATAATAGCGTTCGTACATCCCGCCGCGCAGATCGTCATAAAACGAGATATGGCTGTTCATCTCGTGCTTCAGATGCGCCGACAGCATGTCCACATTCGTGGCATCCTGATCGTACTGCGTGCCATACCAGTTGCTGCGATTCAGGCCGAACGCCGTCGCAGGGCGCGAAACGCTCGTCCCCGGTTTCTTCAGCAGCGGCACGCCGTAATCGGGAATCCGGTTGTCGGTCTGGTGAAAATACTCGATCGTCAGCGTCGTCGGCTTGCCCAGTCCGAACGCGATGGACGGCGCAATGCCCCACCGATGCGAATACACGGCATCGCGGCCCACTTCGTCATTCTCATTGCCCATGGCGGCAATCCGCACGGCGGTGGATTCGCCGATCTGCTGGTTCACATCCAGCGTGCCACGGTAATAGGAGGCCGAACCGCCCCCGAACTGTCCGCCATAGCTGTTCCCCAGATGCGGCATCTTGGTCACCATGTTGATGGCGCCGCCCGTGGTACCGTTGCCGAACACTTCCGACGACGGCCCCTTGATGACCGAAACATGGTCGTAATCGAAACTGTCGCGGCTATAGACGCCGAAATCCCTCAGCCCGTCTTCATAGATATCGTTCTGCGCCTGAAAGCCGCGAATCAGGAACTGATCGCCGCTCATCCCACCTTCCCCCTCGCCGACCGAGGCGGTAATGCCGGGCACGTTGCGCAGCGCCTCCTCCAGTGACTTCACGTTCTGCTGCTCCATCAGCAGCTTGGGCACGACATTGACGGTCTGGGCCGTATGCATCACATCCTGCGGCATGCGGCTCAGGCCGATATCCTCATGCAGGATGTTCATGCGGCTGCCGACGACCGTCACATGCTCTTCCGCCGTGGCGCTCCGCCCCACCTGATCGAGCGGTTGGCCGTTCAGCGGCCGTGCCGGCACCACCCCGTCGGCGCGCGGCGGCGCGGCCTCGGTCGCCTGATGGCCCTCCACCGACGTCTTTCCGGCGGCATGAGGGTTCCCGGCATGCGCCCTGCGGCCGGCATGGCGATGATGTTTCGCATTTGCCGCCGTCTCGCCATCGGTACCGGCTTCGGCCGAACCGACATGCAATCCGGAACAGAGAAGCGCAAATCCCGCCATCAGCGGCGCAGGATGAACACGGCGGCGGATCAGTGGACTGGACATTTCTCTCATTCTCGCAACCACGGTTAGGTGGTGCCTTAAAAACACAAATGAGAATCACTCACAATTGCATAAGCGCCATAAAAATCATAGACTTAGGTATAGGTTTCCAATTTCTTTCAGAAATGTTATGATACACCGTGACATTCTGTTTCACATAAAGCGCCGCATGGATACGCCCCCCGGCACCAGACGCCGGCTGACCGGAAAGGCGTTGGAAAACGAGAGCGGCCGAGCCGGAGGACTCTCCTGAGCCATGGGGCGCTGGTACTGGCTCATCGCAGCCATCATGTCGGTCTTCATCTTCGCGATTACCCTGTTTCCCTCCCATGATGCGTTCGGCGTCCTGTATGTGCTGGTCGTCGTACTGGTCGCCGACCGCTGCACGCCGCGCAGGCTGCACATCGTGGGTGGCGTGTGCGTCATGCTGGAATGCACATCCTTCACGATCCTCCATTTCGGCGAGCCCTTCGACGGCCAGTATGCCCGCCTGGCATTGAGCCTCATCGCCACCGTCGTCGTCACGATTCTGGCCGCCCGCAACCGGCAGGCCACGGACGCGCTGGCCGAACAGGCCCGCCTGCTGGCACATGCCGACCGCATCGCCACGCTGGGGCACCTCACGGTCTCGATCGCACACGAGGTCAACCAGCCCCTGTCGGCCATCGGCACCTTCGCGCAATCGGGCGGCCGCTGGCTCCGCCGCGACCGGCCCGATCTCCAAGAGGCCATCGCCTGCTTCGAACAGATCCGGGCCAGTAGCAGCCGCGCCGCCGCCATCATCAGCCGCGTCCGCGATCTCACGCGCAAGGCCCCGCTCGCCCATGCCCGGCTGGACCTCCCCTCCCTGATCGAAGACACACTCCTGCTGCTGCGCTCCGAACTGGCCACACGTGGCATCGACGTGCGCCGCCATGCCGCACCGAATCTTCCGGCCATCATCGGCGACCGGATCGCCATCCAGCAGATCGTCATGAACGTAATGCTGAATGCCATCCAGGCGCTTGAGACGATGACCGATCACCGGAGGCTCATCACCTTGACCCTGGCCGAAGACGACACGAAGCACCGGACGATCCGCCTGCAAATCCAGGATTCAGGGCCGGGATTCCAGCATCTCGATCCCGATCACCTCTTCGCGCCCTTCATCACCACCAGGGCATCGGGCATGGGCATGGGGCTGGCGATCTGCCGCAACATCGCCCTTTCCCATGGCGGCACGATCGAGGCCCGAAACGCAACCCCACGCGGTGCCGTCGTCACGGTACGGCTGCCGGTGCTGGAGATCACCTCATGACGCACGACACACCACCGCAGCCGGCCGGCCATGTCATCGTGATCGACGATGACGCCGGCATACGCGCCTCGCTGGACAGCCTGCTGCGCTCGGCCGGCCACACCGTCACCGCCCATGCCGACCCGCAAGAGTTTCTCCGCGCGGCCCGTCCGGCCGGCCCCTGCTGCCTGATCCTCGATGTCAGGCTCGGCACGGTCGACGGCCTGGCATTCCAGGCCACACTCACCGAAGCCGGCCTCGGCATTCCCGTCATCATCATGACGGGCCACGGCGATATTCCCATGGCCGTCAGGGGCATGCGCGCGGGCGCGATCGACTTCCTCGCCAAGCCCCTGGACGACGAAGCCCTCCTCGCCGCCGTCTCCCGCGCGTTCGCTCACTGGTCGGGCACACAGGGCGACAATCCCTGCCCGGCGGACATCCGCCAACGCTACGACACCCTGTCCGATCGCGAGCGCCAGGTCATGGCGCTGGTCGTGGCCGGACTGATGAACAAGCAGATCGCCGGCCACCTGTCCCTCAGCCTGCCGGCGATCAAGCTCCACCGCGCCCATGTCATGCAAAAAATGGGCGCCCGCTCCCTAGCCGACCTGGTGCGCCTGGGCGAGGTACTCTCAGTCCGCGATCAGTCGGTCAGCCGTTACCCCACGTCCGCATAGCGCGCGCCGGCCTGCGCGAGCCGGACAGGTGCCGGCGCCGCACCGGTCTGCCGGCCAAGCCGGAACCCCGAAAGCTGCACCTTCAGGCCGGCCGCCTGCTCCGCCATCGCCGAACTCGCGGCCGAGGTCTGTTCCGCCATCGCCGCGTTCTGGCGGGTGCCCTGGTCGATCGTCGCGACGGCGCCGTTGATGTCCTGCAAGGCCGCGGCCTGTTCCCGCGCCGCAACGGCGATATCCTTCAGATGGCTGCCGATCTCGTTGACCCCGGCGATGATGCTGCCGATCGCAGCAGTCGCCTCACCCATCGCGGTCACGCCGGTCGCAACCTGGACCCGCGAGGTCTTCACCAGCCCCCTGACTTCCTTCGAAGCCTCGGCGGCCCGCGTCGCTAGATCCCGAATCTCCTTCGCCAGAATCTTGAAGCTGTTCCCCGCCTCGCCGGCGCGCGCGGCCTCGATGGCGGTGTTCAGGGCCAGCAGGTTGGTGCGGGTGGCAATGCCGTCCATCACGTCGGTAATCAGGGCGATGGCGTCCGAAGAGGCCGCGATATCGCCCATCGTGCTCTGCACCCGCTCGATCATCCCGCCGAAACGCCCGGTCACGTCCCCGCACTGCACGACGAAATCCTCCGCCTCAGCAACCCGCGTCGCCGTCTCGGACACAGTGGCGCTGACCTGCTCGACCGTCGCGGCGGTCCGCTCCACCGACGCAGCCTGGCGCTCGGTGCGCCCGGCCATGTCGTGGGCGGCGCGGCTGATCTCGGCGGCGGCGCGGTCGATGGCCTGGGTGGTGTCAAGCACCGCGCCCAGCGTGCCGCTCAGGGCCCCCATGGCGCTATTGAGGTTCTCGCGCAACGTCAGATAGGCAGGCGGCAGGTCGTCACGCACCCGCCCTGACAGGTCACGCTCGGCGATCCGGCCAATAACGGCGCCGAAACTGCCCGCGACCAGTTCCTGCTCTTTCCTGATGGCCTCTTCCCGGGCCACCTCACGGGCCCGCTCCGCCTCTTCCAGATAGACGGAAATCGTCAGGTCCATTTCAAGGAACACCGCCTTGCACAGGCTGGCGATCGTATCCGCCATCTGCTCGGCCGCCTGTGCGGAATGCCCCGGAAATAGCGATCGCCCCGGCTGGAAATGGTTGACGATGGCATGGACGAGATGATCGACGATAATGGCATAGCCGCCGATATACCAGGCCGGTTCCAGGCCGATGCGGGCATGGACGGTGCCGATCGCATGCACGCGGGCGGCATATTCGGCGCCCAGTTCGGCAGCCGAAATGCTCTTCCAGTGGTTCCGCTGCGCCCGCTTTGCCCGTTCGATCTCATCTTCAGACGAGAAAAGATTGTAAATTTCTGGCACTTTGCGAATCCGGGCATAAAGCCGGTCAAGGGCTTCAGGCAGTTCGCGTTCGATCACGTCCCCGACCTCGCGGATCGCCTGGCAATTCGTCTCCGCCATCTCCATAAAGTTCAGGGTTCGCTTGAGCTTTTCGATATCCGCCCTGTTCTGGCGGGGGGTCTTCTTTGCTTCAGGATGAGCACTCATGTGAATTTCAATCCGAATTATTGACGGAAGGCACGCCCGCGCGCCCTTCCCTCCACCAAACGAGAAATGCTCCTGCTCTCCAGGAAACCCGCTAGCGCATGACGCCCCCATCCCGCATGTCGTCCCATCGCCCCGTCATCGGACGACAAGTTCCGGGTCGAGACGCGACACCCGTTCGATATCGTCCGCCGCCGGCATGGGGCGACCGTGAAGATAGCCCTGCACCTCGACGCATCCTTCCCGGCGCACCAGGGCAAGCTGGTCCTCGGTCTCCACCCCCTCCGCCACGGTCCGCACGCCCAGGCGCTGACCCAGGTCGGCAATGACCCTGACTACGGCAGCACATTCCGGGCGCGCCAGCGCATCCCGGACGAAGGACCCGTCGATCTTGATCTTGTCGAACGGAAAGGCCCGCAGATGGGCCAGCGACGAATAGCCGGTCCCGAAATCGTCCAGCGAAATGCCGACCCCCATCCTGCGCAGGGCCAGCAGGTCCTGGATACCGCCCTGCTCGTCGCCCAGCAGCGCCGTCTCGGTCACTTCGATGTCCAGCCGCTCCGCCGGCAGGCCGGACGCCGCGAGCGCCGCCGCAACGGCCGGCACCAGCGTTTCCCTGCCCAACTGAATGGCCGAGATGTTGACGGCGACATGCGCCCCATCCTCCCACTGCATGGCGCTGCGGCAGGCCCGGTCCAGGACGAATTCGCCCAACGGGTCGATCAGGCCGCACTGCTCGGCCACCGACACGAACTCGGCGGGCGAAATCCAGCCGCGTTCGGGATGGTGCCAACGCACCAGAGCCTCCCGCGCCGTGACGCATCCCGAATAGAGATCGACGATCGGCTGATAGAAAACGAACAGATGCTGCCGGGCCTGCAAAGCGGCGTACAGGCTTTCCTCCAGCCGCGTCCGTTCCTGGGCACGGAATTCCAGATGGCGTGAAAACTGCCTGGCGATTCCCTTGCCGTCGTCCTTTGCCGCATAAAGCGCCATGTCGGCCCGCGCCAGCAGGATCTCGGGCTCCACACCATGCTCCGGCACCAGTGCGATGCCAATCGAAGCCCCGATCTGGATTCTGTAGTCGTGCTCCAGGTCGAAAGGCCGGCCCAGCGCCGCCGCGATCCGTTCGGCATGCAGCCTGGCAGGCCGCTCCGCGTCATGGGGCGTCAGGATCGCGAACTCGTCGCCGCCCAGCCGCGTCAGCGTCACCGCCGGATCATCGCATAACGTCCTGAGCCGGTCGGCGACCTGCCGCAGCAGGGCATCGCCCACCTGGTGCCCCCGCGTGTCGTTGACCAGCTTGAAACCATCCAGATCGACATAGAGCAGCCCGAAGCACGCATCCGGCGTCGCCAGCCGTTCTTCCAACGTCCTGCGGAACATCAGCCTGTTGGGCAGTCCGGTCAGCGCGTCATGATGCGCCAGATAGCCGATGCGCTTTTCCGCCTCGACCTCTTTCGTCACCAGCGCCCAGGTCAGCATGGGCGCGATATAACGACCCTCCTGGTCGTTGATGGCCGAAACCTTGAGGTCCAGCACCTCGCTCCCCAGGCGGATGCGGGCGCTGTGCGGCAGATTGCTCGGGTCGGACAGAAGATGCCGCTGATAGCCCGGAGAGCGATGGAACACGTCGATCGAGGTGCCGATCAGCTCATCGGCGCGGATCGGCAGCAGATGCTCGATCCGCCGGATCAGCGCAATGGACATGTTGTTGACATAGTCGATCAGCAGCGATTCCGGTTCCACCGTCATGACCGCCACCGGCATGTCGTCAAGCATGCGCAGAAAAAATTCGCGCCCCTTCGTCTCGAACCCGTCGGCCAACGGCTCACGCCCCATCATTGAATAATTCAGATGATTTCTTTCAAGAACCGAGAGGAAAAGACCCGCTCCCGTTCCTTCGCCTGTCATCACGCATCACGCGCCCCCCCGGATCGCATGATGTCTCCATCGGCACAAAACGTCCGATCATTATCCGAAAACAAAGAGGGACACGCCCACCGGATCGGTTACCCCCAAGGGAACCAACCAGGACACATGCGCAACGACCCCCTCATGAAGCCGCCTGAATGCCTACTTTCACATTACAAAATGTGCAAGATGTTTTAAATAATAAAACAAAGCATTCATTTGATCTATATCATTGCCGGCCCGCTTCAGCCAAATATCCACACCGGCCTCATCCAGCATTCAGGACTGGCCGCCCCGCCCGCAATCCGCCGGAAACTACGCGCAATCCGCGAGTCTGGCCAGAGCCCTGGGCCGCACGGGCGGCGAATGCCGCGCATCGCCATAACACTCCTGTATTGCGCAAATCGCGCCAAGGGAATCTTCCAGCCGCCCGATCGTCCCAGATGCCCATTCCAGGCCGCCGCACGGGCATAAGGACCGTCGAGCGTCATGCGGACATTCTCGAACACATTACCGCCGACGGCCCCTTCCGGCGGCAGGTCCATGCGTTGCGCTATCATGCAGTGGGAGGCGTCATCCGGCCGTTGCGTGAACCACTCCGGCCCGCCCCCCACCGACCGACGATCCCGGGAACTGCGATGCCGGGCGCGCCACGCCGCCATGCCCGGCACCGCCATGTCGGTTGTCACCCCGCTACCGTCGCTGACGCTGGCACACGATGCCTTGAGGGGCGCGACCGTCGGGTTACTGGTCGTGCCCGGCATCGCGCAGCACGACCAGCCTCATAGACGACAGGCAACATCCCCTCGGCTGCGCCCCCGCCGCGCGCAAGGCGGCCCTTACGGCCCCGCCACCCCCCTGACATTGTCATCAGGATTGCGATCGACCATTTCCACATAAGGATCGACACCCGCGAAGGACGGTGCGCGATCCACCGTGAAGTGCAGCGTGTTCTCGCCGGTCCTGATCGGCGTGCGCTGCATCAGCACGATGTTCTTCCGGTCGAAGGCCGCTTCACCCGGCATGGCGGTGAACAGGCCGATATCGACCGGCTCGTTCATCGGCGTTTCCGTCTCGTTGCCCTTGCCATCGGCATAAAGCTTCTTCGCCGAAACCTTCAGTTCCACGTCGAACCGGCCATCGGCCCGCTTCGTCGCGGTGCTGGAGACAGTGCGCAGATCGTAGAGCGTGATCTTCTCGAACAGGTCGGTAATCAGTTGCTGCCCGGCGGCATCGCCATCCCCCTTCTGTCCGGCCTGCGCACGGAAATCGCCGACCAGATCCAGCGAGCGCGGCCATGGCGCATCCTTGAAGCGATAATCGGCCAGAAGCTGGCGCAGCCCGGCATTCACCCGATCCACCCCGAGCCGATCCTGAAGCAGGTACATCACGACCGAACCCTTGCGGTAATGGATGTATTGCTGGTTCTCGACCCGCTCAAGCGGCTCCTCCTCCAGCCGCTCCGTGCCGCGCGCACGCAGATACCGGTCCAGCTCGTATTTCAGGAAGCGCCGGATCTTGTCCGGCCCATAGAGTTCCCGCATCGCCATCAGCGCCGAATATTGCGCCAGCGTCTCCGAGAGCATGGTCGAACCCTGCATGTCCGCGCCCACGACCTGATGCGCCCACCATTGGTGGCCCAGTTCGTGTGCCGTCACATAGGTCACATAGTCGATATTGTCGGGGTTCGAGAGGTTGGCGATAAACCCGATCCCTTCCGAATACGGAATCGTCCCGGCAAAAGCCTGCGCGAAGGCGGAATAGGCCGGAAATTCCAGGATACGCGCATAATGAAACTGATACGGGCCGAAATTCGGCTCGTCATATTTCAGCCCGGCCTTGAAGCCGCCCAGCATCCGATCGACGTTCCACGGATGATGCGGGTCGTAATAGACCGTCAGATCCACCTTGCCGTTCGGCCCGTCATAGAGCGCATGCCGCTCGGCATAGCGCGCCGACTGCACAGCGAAGAAGTCGAGCACCGGAGCGGAAGTAACGAAATGCGCCGTACGCCGCCCGTCATGCGTCACGTCGGAAACGCGGTCCCCGGGCGCGATCGGCGTCTGGTCGGCATCGGTCGTCACCGTAATGTCCGCCGTCGTCCAGCCCGCATGGATATAGTTCTGCGCCTGCGCCGCCCGGTCCTCCAGCTTCGCCATGCGCAGTTCCGGCACCAGCCCGTATTTGCGGCGCTTGACGCGGTCCTGAAGCAGCCCGTCACGGGTCATGCCGATGGACGGCGCGAAATCGTCCTTGTTGACGAACGTGCCGTTCGGAAAGATGCCAAGACCGGTATCGGCCGAATTGGCAAATCCGCGCTGCCCGCGCTCGGTGCGGAAATCCAGTCCAATGGTCTCGCCCGGCGCAAGCGGCCGGGCCAGTCGGTAAATGCGGTAATGGAATTTCGGATAGTCGCGCTCCAGCGTCGCCCCGTCGATCTTCAGGTCGATCAGCTTTGTCTGGCGCGTTTCCATCCGCACATGCACATGATCGAGCGGCACCGCCTGATGGTTGGTCAGCACATAATGTCCGCTCACCGTCATCGCCGGACCGTCGGGATGGATATCGATAGCGAAGCGCAGCGCCGTCACGTCGGGCTGCGGCACATGCTCGTACGCCAGCAGCGCCTTCTCGTAATCCGCCATGTAGCGGTCACGCTGGTTGGGTGTCCGATATTCGTTCCAGATATGGGTATTGACGAAGATGAAGGCCCCCAGCCCCGCGAAACATACCAGCGCCGCACCGCCGATCGCCGCCGGTACCCCCCGGATGCGCGACGGCAGCGCCGCCAGCCGCGCCCGCAGCGTCATGGTCGCGCCGCGCCGCCACAGCACATGGCACAGCACGACAAGGATGACCGCGCAGCACGCCCAGTAAAGGTCGCTGACCACCAGCCCCTTCCAGAACGTGCCCACCCCGTTCATGTCGGAAAGCGGCATGCCCGGCGTGCGCCCGTAATTGTAGAGGATGTCGTCCAGACCCAGCGTGCCGCCGATCAGCCGCAGCACCATGTAGAGGAACATCAGCCCCCAGCCGACGAATTTCTGCGGCGCGAGAACCTGAAAGAACACGGCCAGGATCGCGGTCAGCAGCACCGAAACGGTGCCGGGCAGCACGAACCAGAGCAGATAGTGCCCAAGCTCCAGATGCGTGTAGCCATGCGCAAGCTGGTAGACCACACCGACCGCCACGCCCACCAGCAGCGTCGTGAACAGCACGATGGCGATGGCCGGCACCTTGCTCAGGACAAAGATCCATCCAGGCAGCGGCGCGGCACCGATCAGTTCATGCATCTTGCGGTCCTGCTCGCGCCAGACCACCTCGCCCGCATAGAACGCCGCCATGATGAACGGAATCATCGTGAACGCGCCGATCAGATGCTGGATCATGACGCGCGTCACCGGCCAGACGGGCGTGCCATACATCTCGTCGAGATCGACCAGCCCACCCACCGTGTTCACGATGCCCAGCAGCAGCAGCACGATATAGGCCGGGCTGCGCAACACCTGCCGCACCTCGAAGCGCAGGCGCATGACATACTGCACGCGCCGCGTGTGCGCGTCGAAACGCGGGCGCGGCAGGGCACGGGGGTCGAACACGGGCGGCACCTCGGCAGGCCCCTCCGCCCGCCGGCGCGCGAACCGTCCCTGCCGGCGCGTGAAGCTGAACAGGCTGCCCGCAAGGGCCAGAAGCCCGACCGCGATGCCGCACCAGAGCACACGATTCCATAGCAGCATCGGCGTCAGGGGCGGCGCGAGCGTGTTGCGCTCCACCGCCGTCCAGTACCGCGTCGCCAGGTCGACCGCCCCGAAGCCGAACGGTTCGAGATAACCGAATGTTTCCTCAAGGCGCGGCAGCTTGCCGATCATGGTGCCGGCAATGGTCCAGACGACCATCAGCGACACCGCGACGATATACGACCCCATCATGGAGCGCGTCAGCGTCGCGGCCGCGAACATCATGGCGCTGATCAGGAACAGGTTCGGAATCGCGAGCAGCCCATAGGCCTTGAGATTGGCCAGCCCATGGACCGGGCCAAGCGTGTCCGGGTCCACCCACGGCATGAACGACCCCAGGAACACACCCAGCGGCACCGCGAGAAACACGAGGCAGCAGGTCACGAAGACGCCAAGGAAACGACCGAAAATATAAGGCAGGCGCCGCAGCCGCGTGGCGTAGAGAATCTGGCCGAAGCCCGTCTCCTCGTCGCGGATCACGGCATTGGCCGCAATCGCCGCGCAGACGAACAGCGAGAAGACCGAGAACACCTGCTCCATCTGCGCAACGGCATAGGGCGCATTCTTGTGCACATTGCCGCCGCTGCCGATCTGGATGGCCGAAACGGTGGTGCAGAGAAAGGTCAGCGTCAGGAAGATCAGCGCGCAGACCCAGAAAGCCGGGCCGCGCGTCTGGTAGCGGATCTCGAACCGCGCAATACGTCCGAGCATGGATCAGGCCGCCCGGCGCGCATTGTCGAGCGTCCGGAAATAGACATCCTCAAGACTCCCCTCCATCGGCTCGAAACCGGCCCCCGGATCGCTCTCCGCCTCGATATGGATGATGGTCCGGCCGGCAAACAGACGCACGGCGATCACACGGTAGTCCCGCTGGTACTGCTCCAGCGCCTCGCGCGGGATCACCTTGCGCCACAGGCGCCCCCGGCTCTTCTCGATCAGGTCCAGCGGCGCGCCTTCCAGCAGAATGCGCCCGCCCGCCAGCACCGCCATGCGGGGGCACAGATCGGCGACATCCTCGACGATATGCGTCGAGAGAATGATCACCACCTGCTCGCCCACTTCCACCAGCAGGTTGAGGAAGCGATTGCGCTCCTCCGGGTCGAGCCCCGCCGTCGGCTCGTCGACGATGATGAGCGAAGGCTGCCCGATCAGCGCCTGCGCGATGCCGAACCGCTGACGCATCCCGCCCGAAAAACCGGCAACCGCCTTCTTACGGACGGCCCAAAGATTGACCTGATGCAGCAGCGTCTCGACCGTCTCGCGCCGTTCTCCCCTGTCGGTAATCCCTTTCAGCACCGCCAGATGGTCCAGCAGGTCATAGGCCGAAACGCGGGGATAGACGCCGAAATCCTGAGGAAGATAGCCAAGCGTCTCCCGCAGGCGCTCCGGCTCGCGCAGCACGTCGATCCCGTCGAACGTCACGCTGCCCGATGTCGGAGCCTGCAAGGTCGCGATGGTGCGCATCAGGGTGGATTTGCCCGCACCGTTCGGGCCGAGCAGTCCGAACATCCCCCGGGGGATATCAAGCGAAACATGGTCCAGGGCACGCGTGCCGCTGGAATAGACCTGCACAAGATCCGAGATACGCAGCATAGTCGACGGCCCTTCCGATATCGTATCGGAATGTTACGCCAGGATCGGTGCTCTCGACCAGCCACCCGCGACAGGCCGGCCGCGCGACCGGTCAGGCTCTCAGAAACTGCGCCAGATCATGTAGGTCGCCACGCAGAAGATGACGCCGGAGAAGAAGAGTGTCAGCGCGCCGGTGGTACCGGCCAGGGCCCGCGCCGCACGCATCCCGCCGAAGCTGCCGACGATGCCGCCGACGATGAACAGCACGGCCAGGTTCCAGTCGATCAGGCCGGATGCCATGTAGCTAAGGGCGGTACTGGCACCGAACGCGGCCACGGCGACGAGCGAGGTGCCGATGGCATTGAGGATCGGCATCCCGGTGGAGGCGATCAGCGCCGGCACGATCAGAAACCCGCCGCCGATCCCGAAAAAGCCCGACAGCGCCCCGGTCCCCAGGCCATAGGTCATGACGCGGCCCACATTCTCACGATTGCAGGCGGCCCCCGCGCACCCCTGGTTGCGCCGTCCGCGCACCATCAGAACGCCGACCACGATCATCAGCAGCGCAAAGCACAGCAGCAGGCGACGACCGTCCATCGCCTTGCCCAGCGTCGCCCCGCCGAACGCCCCCACGACGCCACAGGTGGCGAAAATAGCGGCGCAGCGCCATTTGACGGTACCCGCGCGCGCGTGCTGCGCCAGCCCCGCCAGCGCATTCACCGCAACGGCAAGGGCGCTGGTGCCGATGGCGACATGCGGGTTGGCAACACCGACGACATAGACCATCAGCGGCACGGCCAGGATCGATCCCCCGCCGCCGATCAGCCCCAGCGTGAAGCCGACCACCGCGCCGGAGAGAAGCTCCAGCACCAGATGCGTAAGCTCGGGCGACATGTCACGCTCCCGATGTCTTCCGGGGCGCCACCATCAGTTCATGTCCGCGCAGCATGCCGCGCCAGTAGAGCGGCGGCATGACCTTCTCCTTGAGGAACCATGCCAGGCGCGTCGGCTGCGTGCCGCGCAGCAGCCACAGCGGCAGGGTCGGCGCCAGCCGCCCGCCGTAACCGAACTCGGCCAGCACGATCCGCCCGCGCTCCACCGTCAGCGGACAGGCGCCATACCCGTCATAGGTCGCGACGGGCGCCTTGCCGTCCAGCGCCGCCAGCACATTCACCGCCACAACGGGGGCCTGTTTGCGCACGGCGGCGGCCGTCTTGGCGTTCGACGTGCCGGCAACGTCCCCCAGGGCGAAGACATCGGCAAAGGTCGCATGCCGCAGCGTCGCGGGATCGACGGCCACAAACCCGTCAGCCCCGGCCAGCGGGCTGGACCTGACCACCGCCGGCGCCACCTGGGGCGGCACCGCATGCAGCATGTCGAATGTCTGCTCGACCCGCTCCGACCCGCCTTCCGTCGCCCGCTCGAAGGTCGCCACGCGCCGCGCGCCATCCACCGCCACCAGCTTCGAACGCAGATGCAGGTCGATCCCGTAGCGTTCGATATAGGCCATCAGCGCGGGCACGAAGGCCGCCACGCCGAACAGGGCCGGCGTCGCGGTGTCGAAACCCACCGAGATATCCTTCAGCACCCCGCGCCGCCGCCAGGCATCGCAGGACAGGTACATCGCCTTCTGCGGCGCCCCGGCACATTTGATCGGCATGGGCGGCTGGGTGAACAGGGCCCTGCCGCGCGACAGGCCCTGCACCAGTTGCCAGGTATAGGGCGCAAGATCGTAGCGGTAGTTGGAGGTGACGCCGTTCCTGCCCAGCGTTTCCTCCAGGCCCGGAATCGCCGCCCAGTCCAGCGTCAGGCCGGTGGCCACCACCAGAACGTCGTAGGACAGCACCGTACCGTCCTCCAGCGCGATTTCACGCGCCTCCGGCAGAAAGCCCGCCACGGGCTGGCGGATCCAGGTCGCCCCCGCCGGAATCAGCCCCTCTTCCGGGCGGCGCGTCTGTTCGGGCGTAAAGATGCCGCCCCCCACCATGGTCCATCCCGGTTGATAGTAATGGGTTGCCGACGGGTCCACGATGGCCAGCGCAATACCCGGCCTGCGGCGCAGAATGCTCGCGGCCGTGGCCAGTCCCGCCGCGCCGCCACCCGCGATGACGACGTTGAAGCGTCGCGCACCCGGCCGCCCGGTCGCCGGCTGCGGCACATGCGGCGCGGCATTCAGGCGGTCGCCCAGCGCGGACAGATCGGCCCCCGCCGTCCGGCCGGCCGCCAGGATGGCATCCGCCGACATGTTCCCCGCCTGCGCCAGGGCCCAGAGCCGCGCCGCCCTGTTCCCGCCCTGGCAATAGGCCAGAACCGGGCCCGGCATCCGCTCCAGCGCCGCACGCATAGCCTCCACCGCCTCGTCGCTCGGCAGACTGCCCGAACGAACGGGAATGGCGAGGAAATCCAGCCCCCGGCAGCGCGCCGCCTGTTCGATCTCGGCGGAGGGCGTCTGGCTGGCCCCCTCACCATCCGGGCGGGCACAGATAATGGTCCTGAAACCGTCCGACGCCGCCGCGTTCACGTCGGCAACGGAAAGCTGGGGCGAAACGGCAAACTGGGGTGTCAGGGAACGAAAGGACATGGATCGGAATTCCCGGTCGGCGGAGATATGGAGAAAAGGCGTGCGGAGAACGGCGGTCAGAGCGTGTCGATCGGAATCTTGATGTAACGGGTGCCGTTCGATTCCGGTTCGGGCATGCGCCCGCCGCGCATGTTGACCTGCACCGAAGGCATGATCAGATTCGGCAGCGACAGCGTGGCGTCGCGCGCGGTCCGCATCGCGGCGAAGGCATCCTCGCCCACGCCGTCATGCACATGGATATTGTCCCGCCGCTCGGCGCCGATCGTGGTTTCCCACGCGAAATGGTCGCGGCCGGGCGCCTTGTAGTCGTGGCACAAGAACACGCGCGTCGCGTCCGGCAGCGCCATCAGGCGACGGATCGAGCGGAAGAGCTGGCGCGCCTCCCCGCCGGGAAAATCGGCCCGCGCGGTCCCGTAATCGGGCATGAACAGCGTATCCCCGATAAAGGCGGCATCGCCGATGACGAACGCCATGTCCGCGGGCGTATGGCCGGGCACATGCAGGACGGTCGCCTCGATCCCGCCGATCGCGAAGCGGTCGCCGTCATGGAACAGCCGGTCGAACTGCGAGCCGTCACGCGCGAACGCGGTGCCGGCATTGAATATCTTGCCGAAGACCGACTGCACCCGCACGATCTCGGCCCCGATGGCCAGCTTGCCGCCCAGTTGCGCCTGCAACCAGGGGGCCGCCGACAGATGGTCGGCATGGGCATGGGTTTCGAGCTGCCATTGCACCTCCAACCCCTCGGCCCGCACATAATCGACGACCTTCTGCGCCGTGGCATGGCTGGTCCGGCCCGATGCCGCCTCGTAATCCAGCACGCTGTCGATGACGGCAGCCTGGCGGGTGGCGGGGTCATGCACCACATGCGTAGCCGTAAAGGTCGCCTCATCGAAAAACGAGCGGACCACGGGGGCAGGAGCCTGTCCCCGCTCGACCTTCTCAACCTGGGCGATGGCGGTTTCCAGTGCGGAATCGGACATGACGACCTCCCATTTGTTAAGTAATTTTCTTAACTAATGTATATCAATTTATTTAACAATGAAACATCCTTGCGTCAAGGCTGACGGTCGATTTATGAAAGGAAGCATGACCGACTCCGATTCGACGATCTGCGCCGCCGCGCCTGCATCCCTGCCGAAAATCGGCGACGAGGCCCCGGATTTCATCGCGCGGACCACGCACGGACGCCTGCGCCTGAGCGACCTGCGGGGGCACTGGGTGCTGCTGTTTTCCCACCCGGCGGATTTCACACCGGTCTGCACCAGCGAATTTCTGGCCTTCGCGACGGCCTTCGACCAGTTCCAGGCCCTGGACTGCGCCCTGGTCGGCCTGTCGGTGGACAGCCTGCCCGCCCACCTGGCGTGGATCGAGGCCATCCGTGCCCAGTTCGGGGTCACGATCCCCTTTCCCATCATCGAAGACCCGTCGATGGCGATCGCACGCGCCTACGGCATGCTCGACCTGACGGCGGAAAGCAGCGCCACGGTCCGGACCGTGCATGTCATCGACCCCGACGGCATCATCCGCGCCATCACATGGTATCCGATGTCCGTCGGCCGCTCGGTGGCGGAAATGCTGCGCCTGGTCGCAGCATTGCAGAAAGTCTCGACGGAAGACGTGCTGACGCCCGAAGGCTGGCAACCGGGCCACGATACGGTCCTGCCGGCCGTCCAGACCCAGCAGGACGCAGCGGAAGCAGGGCCGGCATGGTTCATGCGCACCCGGCCGGACGCGCGCGCATGACCATTCTGACGGCAGATGGCGCCCGAGAACTGGCCGAACGACTGAAACTGTTCGCCCAGCCGCAACGGCTGCTGATCCTGGCCCAACTGCTCGACGGCCCCCCGCGCCGTCAGCGCGCTGGAAAGCGGCACGGGGATCGGCCAGCCGGTCCTCAGCCAGCAGCTCGGCATCCTGCGCCGCGCCGGCATCCTGCGCACCGAACGCGAATCCCGCGCCATATTCTACAGCTTCGCCGACACCGAAGAAGAGAGATGGGTGCGCCTCCTGCTAGGCATGCGGCCAACGCAATCCAGCACGGACACCCATAGCCACCCCAGCATCACCCACGCGCCCCGCATCGCGCGCGAGGAAGCCGGGGCCGTCTTTGCCCGCGTCGGCGCGGCAACCAGCCGGGAATAACCCCAGGCATCCCAACGGGGCCACATAACGGCCCCAGGGACGACCCCGAAAAATACTGACGACAGAACGCACGTTCACGCCGCCCCACCAGGTGCGACACGAACGCCAGCGCCCGTCCGCGCGCCCACTCCACCCAATTCCATCCGACACCACGCAGGCCGCAGCCCCGCACAGCGCGCGATCACGGTCCCTTGACCGCATATAATTTCATAATTACATTAAATGACACTTTCATAATACATGAAAGTATTATCAGTCCTGCCGTGCGGCAGGTGAAAGTGCGCAACCCATGCGGACGGCGGACAGAGGGCTGAGCGGTCTGGCATCGCGCGCCGGCCTTTGGCTGGGCGTAGCGGTGGTCCTGAATGGCGCGGCGGCTGCCATGCTGGTGCTGCAACTGGTCGTCCTGGCACGCATCGTCGACAACCTGACCTTCCACGCCCACCCGTTCGGTCAGGAAGCCGGCCGCGCGGGCTGGCTGGCGGCCCTGCTGGCCGGCCGCGCGATCCTGGGCTGGCTGGCGGACATGGCCGCCGCCACGGCGGGCATGAAAGTCACGGCCGCCATGCGCGCCGACGTGCTGGCCCACCTGCTGCGGGTCGGCTCCCCGCGCATGGCCGGCCTGGGCACCGGCGAGACCGTCACCACCCTGACCGACGGGATCGACGCCCTGGAGCCCTACGTCGCCCACTACCTGCCGCGCGCCGCGATGATGGTCGTCATGCCGTTGATGATCCTGGGCTGCGTGGCCGGCCTGGACGGCTGGAGCTTCGCAATCCTGGCCTGCACCGGGCCGCTGATCCCGCTGTTCATGGCGCTGGTCGGCTATCGCGCGCAGGCGATCATGGACCGGCAATGGACCCAGCTTCTGCTGCTGGGGAACGGGTTTCTCGACTTCCTTCAGGGCATGACCACCCTGCGGCTGTTCGGCCACGCGCATCAGGCCGCAAGCACCGTCGGGCGCATGGCCGACGATTATCGCCGGACCACCCTGTCGGTCATGCGGGTGGCGTTCCTGACCTCGGCGGCGCTGGAATTTTTCGCCAGCCTGTCGATCGCCCTGGTCGCGGTGGTGTTCGGCGCACGCCTGCTGGCCGGCCATGCCGATTTTCGCACCGCCTTTCTGGTCCTGCTGCTGGCCCCCGAATATTTCATGCCGCTCCGCGCCTTTTCCGCCAGCTATCACGCGCGCCAGAACGCAACCGTCGCAATGCGGCGCATCGCCGCCCTGCTGGCCCTGCCCCAGGCGCCGATGGCAGCCACGATCGCACCCGCTCCGCCATCCGGGCCGGTCGCCGGCATCACCTGCACCAATCTCTCGGCCACCTACGGCACCGACGCCGCGCCGGTCCTGGCGCATGCCTCCTGCCAGTTCCCCCGCAACGCGCTGACGGTGGTAGTCGGCGAAAGCGGCGCCGGCAAGACAACCCTGCTGCGCCTCCTGCTGGGCCTTCTGGCCCCGTCGGCAGGCAACATCGTCGCGCTGGATGAAGCGGGGCAGCCACTCGCAGGCCCCTGGCGCGACCAGATCGGCTGGGTGCCGCAACGCCCCTGCCTGCCATCCGGCACCATTGCCGACATCCTGCGCCTGGGCGCTCCGGACGCCGATCTGGCCCAATTGCGCGCGGCGGCGGCACAGGCCGACGCACTGGCATTCATCGAGGCGCTGCCCCAGGGGTTCGATACACCCATCGGCGAACGCGGCGCCCGCCTGTCGGGCGGGCAGGCGCGCCGCCTGGCCCTGACGCGGGCCCTGATCTGCAATCCGGCCATCCTGATCCTGGACGAACCGACATCCGACCTGGACCCGGACAGCGAAAGACGGGTCGCGGACGCCATCCGGCGCGCCGTACCGGGGCGGATCGTCATCGTCACGACGCACCGGCAAACGATCATCGGGCAAGCCGATCACCTGCTCGCGGTCGCAGACGGCACGATCCGCCCCCTGTCCGCCGACGAAAGGGCAGCAGCATGAGCCCGATCTCCCTCCTGTTCGCGCCGACACGGCCAATCCGCCGGCGGATGGCGGCCGGGCTGGCCCTGGCTTGCCTGGCAGCCCTGGCGAATATCGGCCTGCTGGCCCTGTCCGGCTGGCTGCTGGCGGCGGCGGCCACCGCCGGGCTGGCGGGGTTGGTGGCCGCCCACGCCTTCAACATGGCCCTGCCGGCGGCGGGCGTCCGGTTCCTGGCCACGCTCCGCATCCTGGCCCGTTACGGCGAACGGGTCGTGACCCATGACGCAACGCTGGGCCTGGTCGGCCAGATCCGCGCCCAAAGCTTCGACCGGCTGGTCCGGCAACCGCCCGCGCACCTGTCGCGCCAGCGCAGCGGCGAACAGCTTTTCCGCTTCGTCTCGGACACCGAGCGCGCGGGCCATGCCTATCTGGATGCCGGCGTCCCCTTCGTCACGGCGGCGGTCTGCGGGCTGGCCTCCGTCGGTCTCGTCGGCGCCTTCGCCCCCTCGGCCGGCCTCGTGCTGGCAACCGGCATGCTGACCTGCGGCGTGCTCCTGCCGCTGGCGGCCGGATGGCTGTCGGACCGCGCGACCGCCCGCATCGCCACCCAGCAGGACGCGATGCACGGCGACCTGGTGGACATCCTGCAAGGCGCGGACGAAATCGCCTTCCTGGGCGCGGAGGATGCGATGCGTCGCCGCCTCGACACCCGACAGGCGGCGATCCGCCACGCCCGCCTGCATCTGGCGGCGATCGAGGGCGGCGCGCGGGCCCTGACCGGCGCAATGGCCATGCTGACCGCGCTGGGCGTGCTGACCTGCGCATCCACGGCCCTGCATGCCGGCCTCCTGTCCGCCGCCTGCCTGCCGATGCTCGGTCTGGGGGCATTGGCGGCGTTCGAAAGCGTGGCCCCCCTGCCGGCGGCGCAGCAGATGGCCCGCCATGCCCTGCTGGCCGCCCGGCGCACGCGCACGGCCTGCACCCTGTCGCCTCCGGCAGGCGGCGGGTCGCTGCTCCCGGCCGCCCCGCTGGACCTCGACATGCGCGCGGTCGGCATGCGCTACGCCCCGGACGAGGACTGGGTCCTGCGCCACGCCGACCTCACCATCCGCCAGGGCGAGCGCGTGGCCCTGGTCGGGCCGTCCGGCGCGGGCAAGAGCACGCTCGCCCGCCTGCTGTTCGGCTTCCACGCCTATCAGGAAGGCACGATCCGCTTCGGCGGCGTGGAGGCACGCACGCTGGACCCGGACGCGCTGCCCGGCTTGGTCGGCGTCATGGCGCAGGACGCCCACCTGTTCCAGGGCAGCATCCGCCGTAACCTGGCCATGGCCTGCCCCACGGCGGATGAAGCCGCGATGTGGTCGGCGCTCGAAACCGCCCAACTGGCGGCCTTCGTACGCCGGGCGCCGGCCGGCCTGGACACGCTGATCGGCGAGGCCGGGCTGCGCCTGTCCGGCGGCCAGGGCCGGCGGCTGGCGCTGGCCTGCGTCCTGCTGCGCCGTCCCCGCTGGCTGATCCTCGACGAGCCGACCGAAGGGCTGGACGCGGCGACCGAGCGAGCGGTGATGGCCGCCCTCATGGCGTCCCTGCCGCCGGATGCGACGCTCCTGTGCATCACGCACCGCACGGCCATCCTGCCCTTTCTGGACCGGGCGGTCGCCATGACCGATCGCGGCTTCCATGACGTCGCGACACATCGCAGGAGGCCGCAATGACATGACGGCGGCCGCGTGTCCCAGGACACGACAATGACCCCCGCGCCGAAAACGCGCGGACCAGATTGCAGAAATCAGGAGAATTGAGCGTGGAGCTTATCAATCCGGATGTCGTCGACCTGTCGCGATTCCAGTTCGCGCTGACGGCACTTTACCATTTCATGTTCGTGCCGCTCACATTGGGGCTGACCTTCATGCTGGCGGCGATGGAGACGGTGTACGTCGTCACCGGCCGACAGATCTACAAGGACATGGCCCAGTTCTGGGGCAAGCTGTTCGGCATCAACTTCGCCATCGGCGTCGCGACCGGCATCACGATGGAATTCGAATTCGGCACCAACTGGTCGATGTATTCCCGCTTTTTCGGCGACATGTTCGGCACGCCGCTGGCCATCGAGGGCCTGATGGCGTTCTTCATGGAATCCACCTTCGTCGGGCTGATGTTCTTCGGCTGGGACCGCCTCAGCCGCCCCGCCCACCTGGCCATCACCTATCTGGTCGCGCTGGGCTCCAACCTGTCGGCGCTGTGGATTCTGGTGGCCAACGCCAGCATGAACATGCCGGAAGGCGCGCATTTCGACCCGGACACCATGCGGATGCAGTTCGACAGCGTGGTGAAGGTCATCTTCAACCCCGACGCACAGGCCAAGTTCGTCCACACGTCGGTCGCGGGCTACGTCTCGGCGGCGATGTTCGTCATGGGCATCAGCGCGTTCTATATCCTGCGTGGCCAGCACAAGGCTTTCGCCGCGCGCTCCTTCCGCATGGCGGCCCTGTTCGGCATCATCTCCACCGTCGCCGTCATCACGCTGGGCGACGTGCTGGGCCGGCTGGACTACGAACACCAGCCCACCAAGATCGCCGCGATCGAGGGGCTGTGGCACACCAGCAAGCCGCCGTTCGAACCGTGGCTGGCCTTCGCCCTGCCCGATGACGCCAGACAGGAAAACCATCTGGAAATCGGTGTCCCCTTCGTGCTGACGCCGCTGGTCGCCCACAGTTTCGACACGCCGATCACCGGCATGACCGAACTGGAAGAGCAGGCCGGCCCCCACATCGCATCGGGCATCCAGGCCCTGTCGGCGCTGCGCCGCTACGGCCAGGGGCACGACCCGGCGGACCTGGCGCAGTTCAGGGCGCATGAGGCCGACATGGGCTTCGGCTTCCTGGCCATGCGGCATGCCCCCGGACAGGACGTCACCGCCATTTCCGCCGCCGAGATGGACAGCGTGGTGCGACAGACCGAGCCTGACATCCTGCCGAACGTGTTCGTCACCTTCTGGTCGTTCCGGATCATGGTGTTCCTGTCGCTGTGGTTCTTCGCCGTCTTCGCCCTTTCCGCTTATGTCAGCCTCACGAACCGGCTGGAACGCAACCGCCTGCTGCTGAAGCTGTGCATGTGGTCCATCCCGCTGCCCATCCTGGCCACCGAGTTCGGCTGGATCACCGCCGAAGCCGGCCGCCAGCCCTGGACGGTGTTCAACCGCCTGCCCACCTTCCTGTCCGCCTCCAGCCACGGCGTCGGCTACATGATCTTCTCGCTGGCCGGCTTCGCGCTGCTCTACTCCACCTTCATCGCCGCCGAACTGTTCCTGATGTTCAAATATGCCCGCCTCGGCCCCGATCACGGCGCGCATGGCGCGCAGGGGCCGCACCTGACGGTCGCACACGATCGGAAGGATGCGTTTTCCATCGCCTCCTCCCTGTCCTCGTAAGGGAATTTCGTAAAATGGACTCATACGCAATCCTGAAACTGGTCTGGGCCGCCATCCTCGGCATCCTGTTCATCGGACTGGGCACGATGGTCGGCATGGACATGGGCGTGGGCACGCTGCTGCGCTTCGTCGGCCGCAACGACGGCGAACGCCGCACGGCGCTGAACATCGTCGGCCCGCACTGGGACGGCAACCAGGTGTGGTTCATCCTGGGCGGCGGCGCGATCTTCGCCGCCTTCCCCACGCTCTATGCCACCTCGTTCTCGGTCTTCTACGTCGTCATGATCCTGCTGCTGTTCAGCATGATCCTGCGGCCGGTGGCGTTCGAATACCGCTCCAAGGCCGACAGCCGGCACTGGCGCGCCAGTTGGGACGTCGCGTTCCTGGTCTCGGGCACGCTGCCGATGTTCATCTACGGCGCCGCCTTCGGCAATGTGCTGGAGGGCGTGGGCTATCATTTCGGCTGGACCGGCCAGTATTACCAGGACGAATCGTTCCTGTCCTACCTGGTCAATCCGTTCGCGATCCTGTGCGGCCTGATGTCGGTCGCACTCAGCGTCTACCAGGGCGGCGTCATGCTGATGCTGCGCTCCGAGGAGCCGATCCACGGCCGCGCGCGGCGCTATGCGATGCGCGGCGGCGTCGCCGCGGCAGCCCTGTTCGCGATCGGCGGCGTGTGGATCAGCCGCCTGAACGGCTTCCGCCTGACCGACGCCAACCCCGGCATGCCCGCCAACCCGATCCAGGGGCAACACGTCACCGTCAGCATGGGCGGATGGCTGGAAAACTTCCACGCCCATCCGGCCTTGTGGCTGATTCCGCTGCTGGGCATCGCCTGCATGCTGCTCGGCACCCTGATGGTACGCGCCGACCGCCCGGTTCTCGCATGGTGGATCGGCGCGGGCTCATGGGCCTGCACGATCGGCACCGTCGGCACCGCGATGTTTCCCTTCCTCATGCCCTCCGCCACGATGCCGGACCAGAGCCTGACGATCTGGAACAGCACCGCCAGCGCCTACGGTCTGGCCTGCATGCTGGTGGTGGCCGCGATCTTCGTGCCGATCATCCTGTCCTACACATCGTGGTGCTACTACGTCATGCGCGGCAAGGTCCGCACAGCCGACGTCATCCACGATACCCACAGCTACTAAGGACCCTGTCATGAACATCATGCGCCTGGCCGGGCTGGCCGTCGCCCTGGTCGTCTCGCTTCTGTTCGCCGTCTTCGTCGGCGATCAGGGGCCATGGTATTTCGCGTGGGTCGTGGGCACGGTGATGATCATCCTCATCGCCGGCGCCGGCGCCATCCTGCTCGATGCGCAGGACGAACAGACTCCGGAAAAGGAAATCTGACCATGATGGGCGATCTGGAACGCATCATCTTCTTCATTCCCGCGCTCTATCTGGCCCTCTACCTGGTGGCGGTCGCCATCGCCCGCCGCGCCGGGCAGCGCCCTCCCTCCGGTCCCTAGAAGATCGGCTCCTGTTTGAATGCACGCATTCAAACAGGAGCTGCCCTAGCCGTTGGCGGGAATGGTGACGATGGTATTCGGCCCCTTGCTGGTCTTGGAAAGCTCAAGCAGGATCTGCAACATCGTAAAAGCCAGCTTGCTGTCGAAATCGTCGTCCGCGATCCAGTAGAATTTGTGATTGTAGCTGGTCCAGGAAAACACCGCCCCCGGCCGCTCCTTCGTCACATGCACCACCACGATCGGCCGCGTTACGCGCCCGACCATCTTGATGGTGGGGCGCGTGCGGCCCGAGGCGATATCCTCTTCCGGAACGTCGATCTGGTAGGCAATCTGCCCCAGCACCCCCAGCACGGTGCGCGTCAGCAACTGGATCTGCCCCCGGCGCGGCCGCCCGCCGCCATAGACGACCTCCACCCGCTCGTCGTCCTGCGCCATGCCCAGCAGGCGGCGCGTATCATGCACCACCTTCGTCAGGTCCGGATTGTCGGTCGAGGCGATCGACAGGAAAACCCGGTCGGCCAACGCGTCCTTGTCCGTGGCCGCCGGGTTGCGTTCAAGCTGGATACCCAGCAACCCCGCAAGCTGAAGAAGCCGCAGGTCGTAGATCAGGTCAAAGAACGCCGGCGAGGCCCGCCCCACATCCCCGCCCAGCGACCCGGTATTGTTGATCAGGTTGATCGACTGCACGGCCAGACGAAACAGCACGTCGATCGGCAGCCCGCCCATGGCCAGCGGCAGCAGGTTCCCCGGCGGCAGCGGCCGCAGGAAACTCTGCGCATAGGCATCCCCCGTCACGGGCTGGAAGGTGAAGGTCGGGCTTTCCTGCACCTGCATCCCCGCCCCGCCATAGGGCCGGGTCGCCGAATAGTTGCCGATCCCCACGGAGATATTGCGCTGAAGCTGATACCCCGAAATCAGCTGCGTCGTATCCAGGAATCCCGGCGTGTCGGCATAGCGCAGCCGCACCACGTTCAGCAGCGTCTGCTGCTTGGCCGAACTGGTCAGCGCACGAGAATAGTCGCTCTGGTCCCGGTCCAGCCGCGTCGGCCCGATCTCGTAGCACCCTTGCAGAACAGACAGGCCCGGCAGCAGAAGAAGAAAGCGAATGGTCCTGTTCATGGTCCCCGGATGTCGTTCATGGCGCCCGAAAGGCATTAAGAGGCTCTAGATCACCGGTCCCGGATTTCCAATGCGTTTGCGGACCATTTTTCCTGACAAGTTGGCAATGTCCAGCCACCACAGGCACAGTGCGCACCGTTTCCACCCGCCTCTGTTTCATGAAATTGTCACAATGGAAACCGGCAACCATGCCGTATGTCACGCCACATCCACACGATTTCCGTCCGTCGCGGACGACCACGCACAGGCCGAGCAGACTCATGACGACACGTCGGGACTTCCTCAGATACGCCCTCCTGTCCGGCGCGGCGGGCGCCACCACCACGCTTCCCGCCGCCATCCAGCGCGCCTTCGCCATCGCCCCCAACCCCGGCACGACATGGCAGGATGCCGAGCATGTGGTGATCCTGATGCAGGAGAACCGGTCGTTCGACCATGTGTTCGGCACGCTGCAAGGCGTACGCGGCTTCAACGACCCCAGGGCGATCCGGCAGGCCAACGGCAACCCGGTCTTCGCCCAGACGGGCGCGGACGGCCAGACCTACGCGCCGTGGCGCCTGAACATCCGCGACACGCGCGTCACCTGGATGGGGTCGATCCCCCATTCCCGCGACAGCCAGGTCGATGCATGGAACGACGGCGGACACGACCGCTGGATCGACGCCAAGAAATCCCACCACAAGGGCTATGACCGCTACCCGCTGACGATGGGCTACTACACGCGCGAGGACCTGCCATTCTACTACGCGCTGGCCGACGCCTTCACCGTCTGCGACCAGCATTACTGCGGCGCCATGACCAGCACCACGCCCAACCGCCTGCTGTTCTGGACCGGCACGGTCCGCGACACGCAGACGACCGATTCCAGGGTCTACATGCGCAATGGCGAGATCCTCGAAGGCGGCATGACCTGGACCACCTTCCCCGAACGGCTCCAGAGCGCCGGCATCTCGTGGAAATTCTACCAGAACGAACTCTCCCAGACCGGCGGCATGAACGCGCGGGAGCGCGCATGGCTCTCCAATTTCGGCTGCAACGTCCTGGAATGTTTCGACCAGTACTGCGTCTCGGCCAATCCCGGATTCAGCGACTGGCTCGAAGCCCGCATCGACGACTGCACAGGCCATATCGAGCGGCTGACGAAGCAGGAAATGCTCGTCTCCGAAACGCACGAGGAACAACTGGCCGAAGCACGGGCATTGCTCGACGTGCTGACCCGCCGCCGCCCGTCGGCCAGCCACACGATGCAGAAGCTCTCGCCCGCCGAACGCGCCCTGTTCGAGAGGGCCTTCGTCATCAACAGCGGCGACCCGCAATACCGCACGCTGGAAACCCTGTCCTTCTCCGACGGCGACAGAACGCGGCACATGGACGCCCCCAGGGGCGACATCCTCTACCAGTTCCGCCAGGACGTACGCGCGGGCACCCTGCCCACCGTCTCGTGGCTGGCCGCACCGGAACATTTCTCCGACCACCCGACCTCACCGTGGTACGGCGCCTGGTACGTGTCGGAGATCATGGACATCCTGACCGAAAATCCGGAGGTGTGGAAAAAGACCATCTTCATCATCACCTACGATGAAAATGACGGCTATTTCGACCATGGCTGTTCCTACACGGCGCCGGACCCTTACCGCCCGGAAACCGGCCGCTCCTCGGCCACGATCGGCCCCGACGGGCTGGAACACACCACGGCGCGTGACGAGGTGGAACGCGGCGTGCCGCCCCGCCTGGCCCGCACCGGCCCCATCGGGCTGGGCTTCCGCGTGCCCATGATCGTCGCCTCGCCGTGGAGCCGGGGCGGCTGGGTCAATTCCCAGCTTTTCGAGCACACTTCCACCCTGCGGTTCCTGGAAGCCTTCATCCAGACGAAATTCGGCAAGACAGTCACCGAAACCAACATCTCGCCCTGGCGCCGCGCGATCAGCGGCGACCTGACCTCCTGCTTCCGCCCCTATGACGGCACGGTGCCCACCCTGCCGTTCCTCAACCGCAACGCCTTCCTCAAGACCATCGAGGACGCGAAGGACCGCCCCATGCCCGGCGGCTTCCGCGCCCTGAGCGCGGCCGACCTCGCCACCCTGCGCGCCGAACCGGCAAGCCTGCGCAGCCTGGCGCGGCAGGAGCCCGGCACCCGCCCCTCCTGCGCCCTGCCCTACGAAGCCCATTGCGACGGCGGCCTGACGCCGGACGGCGAACAGATCGCCCTGCGCCTGCACGCCGGGCAGAAACTGCACGGCGCACACGCGGCGGGCCTGCCCTTCAACGTCTATTGCCACGGCCTGGCACCGGGCAGGACCGGGGCCAGGAACACCATGCAGGCCGGCACCTACGCCGTCGCGGCCGGCGACACGCTGGATGCGGCCTTCGACATGACGAGCTTCGCCGACAGGCTCTACGATGTCGCGGTCCACGCCCCCAACGGCTTCTATCGCCATTTCCGGGGCCGGCAGGGCGGCCTGCGTCTGCAGGTGGAATGCGGCTATCTCCACGGCCGGGGCAAGGACCTCACCCTGCGCGTCACCAATAACGGCCCGCAGACGGTCACGGTCGCCTGCACCCTGGCCGACCGGAACGTGAAGCGCACCCTGCGCATCGCCCCCGGCCACGCCGCCGAGGCGCCGTTCGACCTGTCAGGCAGCGCGATGTGGTACGACGTCACGCTCACCAGCCCGGCCGAGCCCGAACTGGCCTACCAGTTCGCCGGCCGCGTCGAAACGGGCCGCCCCGGACAAACCGACCCCGCCATGGCCTGACAGCCTGACCGAACATGCACGCTGGCGGCGTGTCCCCCGCGCGTTTCCTGCGCTTCGGTGCTCATGGCCATCAAGGCCACGCCGCTCCGATGCTCGGAAACACATGTCGGGCGCGGCCCGAAACGGGCCGCTCTCGCTCGCCAGCCCACATGTTCGGTCAGGCTCTGAGGCTGTTCGCACAGTCACCCTGCCAGCGATCCCGCCCGGCAGGCCGACTGTTCAAACAGCCTCTGTAACAATCACACAATCACAGAGGGCCACGCCCCCAATCAGGCGAGTTTCTTCGCCAGCCCGGCCACATGCTGGCCGAGGAAGCGCGCGCCATCCAGTTCGTTGGCGCTAACGGCGCGCGACCCGTCCCCGGCGGCGATCGTGGTCGCACCATAAGGCGCCCCGCCCGAAACCTGGTCCAGTGTCAACTGGCCCTGGAAGCTGTAAGGCAGGCCGCTGATGACCATGCCATGATGGATCAGGTTCGACAGCAGCGAATACAGCGTCGTCTCCTGCCCGCCATGCTGGCTGGCGGTCGAGGTAAAGGCGGCACCCACCTTGCCGATCAGCGCCCCCTTCAGCCACAGCCCCCCGGTCTGGTCCCAGAACGCCGCCATCTGCGCCGGCAGCCGCCCGAAACGGGTCGGCGCACCGATGATGATGGCGTCATAATGCGCCAGATCGTCCGGGGTCGCCACCGGCGCCGCCTGATCGAGCTTGAAGTGATGCGCCTTCGCGATCTCCTCAGGCACCGTCTCCGGCACGCGCTTGATATCGGCCTCGATCCCCGCCGCACGGGCACCCTCGGCAACGGCCTGGGCCATCGTCTCGACATGCCCGTAGGTGGAATAATAGAGAACCAGCAACTTCGTCATCATGACCTCTTTTCCGGCCTCGGGGCCGTGTGCTCGGGGCAAACGTTACATCAGGGACCATACGGTCCACCCCACCCCCTCACATCCCTCAAAACCGGAAACCCACGGTTTCCATCCTTTGCCCCCAGGCGGCCCTTCCGCCACCAGGCTTCACAGCATGGCGCCGAACATCGCCAGCACCACACCGCCCATCAGGACGGTCGCAACCCACCCCAGCCATTTCAGCGGGCCACGAATGGCGAATTGCCCCATCACGTCGCGCCGCGCCGCCACCCGCATCATCACGACCATCACAGGCACCGCCGCCACCCCGTTCAGCACGGCACTCCAGAACAAGGCCCGGATCGGATCAACCGGCGCGAAATTGATGATCATCCCGATCAGCGTAGCGATCACCAGCGTCGCATAAAACGCCTGCGCCTCCTTGGGTCGGCGCTCCAGCCCCGTCGGCCATTGCCGCGCCTCTCCCACCGCATAGGCGGCCGACCCGGCCAGCACGGGCACCGCCAGCAGCCCCGTGCCCACGATGCCCACCGTAAACACCAGCGACGCGAACGCCCCCGCGATCGGCCGCAGCGCCTCGGCCGCCTGCGCCGAGGTCTGGATATGCGTCACACCATGCACATTCAGCGTCGCCGCCGCCGTCACCAGAATGGCCAGCGCAACCAGATTCGAAAATCCCATGCCCACCAAAGTATCGATCTCGATACGCCGCAACGCCCGCCGCCCCTGCGACGGCGCATCCACCAGATCGACGCGCCGGGGATACACCCGCAGATCCTCCACCTCTTCCGACGCCTGCCAGAAGAACAGATAGGGGCTGATCGTGGTCCCCAGGATCGCCACAAGCGCCGTCAGGTAATCCGATGTCAGCGCCTGCCGGGGCCAGACCAGATGCAACGCCAGCGCGCCCCAGTCGACATCCACGCACGCCAGCGCCGCAAAATAGGCAAACAGCGCCAGCGTCAGCCATTTCAGCGCCGCCACATAGCGCGTGTATTGCAGGAAGAGCTGCATGGAGATCGAAATCGCCGAAAACAGCAGCACATACAGCGCATGCGGCGCCGGCAGCAGCAGCCCCAGCGCATCGGCCATCGCCCCCAGATCGGCACCGAGATTGATGATGTTCGCCACCAGCAACAGCAGTACGACACTGCTCAGCAACCAGGACGGACAATGCAGACGGATCACGCCCGCCAGTCCATGGCCGGTCGTCCGCCCGATCCGCGCACTGATCATCTGCACCGCCACCATCAGCGGATAGGTCACCAGCAGCGTCCATGACAGCCCATAGGCAAACTGCGCGCCCACCTGGGAATAGGTCGCGATCCCGCTCGGATCGTCATCCGATGCCCCGGTAATCAGCCCCGGCCCCAGCACCCTGAACAGGCGCGGCCGGCTCGGTCCCACCACGGGGCTGGGCATTTCCGGGTCGTCATGACCATGCGGCCCGGCCCCGGCCTTCGCACCCTCACCCCGGTTCCGGGGACCCTGCCGCGCTGTCATCGTACCGCTCGCTTCGCCGAATGGAATCCCGACCCTATCCCAAACCAGCGGTCACGCCCATCTCTCTCCACCTGCTACCAGCTATAGGCCAGGTTTCCGTAAACCCTGCGCCCCTGTCCCATATAGCAGTCGTTCGTACCGCACGAGGTAACATAATATCTGTTGGTAAGGTTCGAAACGGCAACCTGCGCACGCAATCCTTTCAGACGCCTGAACATCGAACCGAAATCGTAATGCGCTCCCATATCGAACAATACATAGGGGGGGCACCTTGAAAGAATTCGCAGCATCCGCATAAGTGAAACCGACATAACGGATACCCCAGTTGAAACCGAACCCTTTCACCCTCTCGAACGGAAGCGTGTAGTCGAAGAACAGCGACATCATGTTGCGTGGCGTACCCTGAACATACCGCCCCTGCTCCGACACGGTACGGCCCTCGTCACCGGTCGCCGCATCGACCACCGTAGCCGTCAGGTTACTCCTTGCATAACGCATGTCTGTATAGGTGTATGATGCCACCACATGCAGGTCCTTCGTAACATTCGCGCTCGCCGAAAGCTCCACCCCTTTCGACGTCACCCTGCCGGCATCGGCATTGTAATTCGTATGGTCGGGATCTCCGATCAGATAATGATTTTCATTGATATGGAATGCTGATGCCGTCAGCAGAACATCCGTTTTCGGAACCTGGTATTTCAGGCCGGCCTCAAACTGCTTGCCGACCAGCGGCGCAAACGGCCGCCCCATCCAGTCGCTGCTGGTCTGGGGCACGAACGATGTCGCGTAGCTGAAATACGGTGCAAGACCGAAATCGAACTTGTAAACCAGTCCGGCACGCCACGTGAAGGCCGCCTGATTCTGATCGGACGGCTTTCCTCTTTTCGTCGCCGCACTGCCATCGGCATAATAATTCCTTGTGCCGCCGATATATTCCCGGCTCACCCAATCCTGCCTGCCGCCAAGCAAGACCGAAAGGCCTTTCCACTTAATCTGATCCTGAAAATACAAGCCTTCCTGAAAATAATCATCCCAGTCGGGATAGCTGCTCATGCCACAGGCACCGGGGGTCTTCAGGCAGGTATGCAAATTATAGACCGGATGGTAGATATCGATCGGATCATCCTCTCCGAACATGATATCCGTAGTTGTCTTGATCTGCCTGAAATCCGACCCCACGATCCAGGTATGCGACAACGGGCCGGTATTCACATGGCCCGTCATCCTGCTATCCAGCCCGACCGTCCTGTTCTTCCCTGCCGAATACCATGCGGTACGATCGAACTCCGAAGGCGAGAGCCGGCCAGAGAAATACAGATATCGCATATCATTCCTGGATGTCTCCCAACGAAACGATTGGCTGAATTCGATATATTTATTGAAGATATGCCGAAATTGATATTCGAACATGGCATCGCGTGCCGAATCGGCATTCCAACTCGGGTCGCCAAAAAAGCGATGCCTGGGCACCCGCCCCTCCGGCCCCGGAATCAGGGTTCCCACAAGCGGATATTCCGTCCCCGCCGCCCCGGTCTGCGGCGTGTACATATAACTTCCCAGAACAGTAAGCGACGTTTTCGAATCGATATCCCATGTCAGGGAAGGCAAAACGCCGACCCGCTGATAATTCACATAATCCATCTGGGTGCCCTGCGTAACGCCGATCGCGGCCACGCGGTAGCGCAGGTTTCCCGACCTGGTGATCCTGTCGCTGGAATCGAACGTCGCCTCATACCGCCCCCAGTTGCCAAACCCCACCGTGGCTTCATGCATGGGCGTCTCGGTCGGCTTCTTCAGGCTCATGCCCACCATGCCGCCAGGCGTGGTCTGCCCATACATGACGGAAGCCGGCCCGTTGACGACTTCGATCCGGTCCAGAAACGCCGTCTCTCCCGCAGCGAATGAGTCGGAAAGAATCCCGTCGACATACTGGCTGGAATTGAATCCACGCTGCTTGATGCCGTCAAACCCACTATAGGCACTGCCGGTCAGGTTCGTCCCCTGCGGTTCGGCATAGACACCCGCGCTATACCGCAACGCCTGCGCGACACTCTGCGCCTGCTGGTCCACCATCTGCTGTTTCGTGACCACATAGATCGAATTCGGAATATCGATCAGCGCGGTGTCGGTCTTCGTACCCGCCATCGTATTCCCCGCATAATACCCCACACCCGGCCCGGTCGGGTCCTGATGCGCCACCACACCGCCAACCCGGACCGGACCAAGCATGATGCTGGTCGACGCCCCCCTGACGAGCGAAACCGAACGGCTGCCCGTCTTCCGATAGGTCACGCCCGTACTGGCCAATATCCGCGAAAGCGCCTGCTGGTCCGTCATCTGCCCGGAAACGGCACCCGATTTCGCCCCCGAAACCGTCGCGCTGTCGAACGCGATCTGGATGCCCGTCTGCGCCCCATAGGCCGCCAGAGCACGCGCCAGCGGCTGGGGCGGAATCTCGAACCGCCGCACATCCGCGAAAGCCGCCGCTCCGGTTGCGGTGGCCGCCAGGGCACGCGGTACGCCGGGCAGACCAAAAACCACCATCAGCACCGAGGAACCGGCAAGCAACCCGCCCCGAAAGCACGCAGCAGATTGACGACGAAAGGAACAACAAACAGACATGGCAACGGGCCCCGCAGGCGGTCGAACGGATCATGTATGCGAACGATATGCATTCGCGTATTCCCATGACCGCCGGGGCACGCCCGTTTTCAACGGGACGCGGAAAAGTTTTTCCAAAAACCCGGCACGGCGCCGTCAGCCGGCCCCCGGCCCCGACAGCACCAGCAGGAGCCCGGCGGGCAGAGACACCACCCGTCCCCCATGCAGCGCACTGATCGCTTCCAGCGCCTCTTTCGGACGATGAAGATCGTAAACCCCGCCCATCGGCACCCTGTCGCGCTCCAGCCCATGCGTCAGCACGGTCCCCGCATAATAGCGGCCGAGCGTCCGCACGGCATCCGCCAGGGTCATGCCATCCAGCACCAGATGGCCCGAAGCCCACGCGCCAACCCCTGCCGGATCGACCTCCCCGCGCTGTTCGCGCCCGCTCGCGCCATCGACCGCCCATTGCTGCCCGGATGCCAGCCGCACGAGAGCCCCCCGCCCCGGCCAGGAGATGCCGACCATCCCCTCCTTCACCGCCACGGCCACACCGTCCCCCGCCAGCCGCACGTCAAAGGCGGTGCCGATATCCCGAACCACCGCCCGCGCGGCCGTCACCGAAAACCCGTGCGCCGCGTCATGCACCACCGTGAAGAAGGCTTCCCCTTCCAGCAGCGCAACCGCCCGCTCCCGGCCGGCATAATGCAGCGCGATCGCCGAACGCGGCCCCAGGATCACCGTCGATCCATCCGGCAGCGCGAGCGTGCGCGTCTCCCCCGCCCCGGTCACATAATCCGCGCGCAGACGCAGCACGAGGTCTGGCGTCCGCAGCCCGAAGGCCCCCACCAGCACCGAGGCCGCCACCCCCAGCGCGATGCGCCGCAACCACCGCCCGCCACGCCCCGGCCGATGCCGCCCCACGGAAGGCACGGCCTCCCCGGCCGGCATGTTTTCCCCAGCCAACCCGCCGGCGACCCCCCATGCCTTCTCCACCCGCCGCCATGCCGCCTCATGCAGAACGCTGCGCGCACGCCACGCCACACACGCCGCGGCGAGGGCCTCATCATCCGGCGCCTCGTTCAGCCGGATCTTCCATGACGCGGCCTCCAGCATGGCCTCGTCACGCCCCGGAAGCGGCGTCGCCGTCATATGACCATGCTCCCTGCTGCCCCGCGACCAAGGTTCCGGATGACCACCCTGAAACAGGGACGAAACAGGCCGCCTTTTTTCAACGCCACGCGCGGACTCTTCACGATTCCGCGTCAGGAAGCGCCGTGGCACACGCAACCAGCGCAATCTGGATCATCTTGTGTACCCGCGTGGTCGAAACCTCCAGCACGGCCGCGATCTCGCGCAGCGTATAACCGCCGATCCGATACATCTCGAACGCACGCCGGGTGCGCGGCGGCAGGGCAGACAGCGCCTGGTCGACAGCCCCTAGTTCCTCGCTGAACCGGAACTGCACGTCGGGCGTCAGACACGCCGCCCCGGCCTCCGCCAGCAGCGCATGGTCGATCTCCATCGGAACCTGCCGCCGCGACGATTTCAGATGGTCCAGCGCCAGCCGACGCACCATGGTTGTCAGATACGCAATCGGGCTGAACACGACGACACCGCGTTTCGCCACCGACGCCACATGGACGAAGGCATCCTGAACGATATCTTCCGCATGCGCCGGACACCCCACCATGCCCGTCGCCAGCGAGACGAAACGCGACCGGTTCGCCAGATAAGTTTCAAGAAGTGGATCGGAAGACATCACAGCCCGCGTTTTCCCTTAACGGCGCGTTTCGGTCCCCTTATCCCATCATGAGAATAATTATCAACAAACAAACCCGCCCCGACACCCCCGCGATCGCAATATCCGCCATGATCATCCCGGACGGTAAAAAACAGTCCTGCCAATCGTCTTCCAATCGACAGCCCCCATTCCATTCCCTCTTCCACACCCCACGCGCCGCGCATGGCCGCCCCGGTTGTTGACAATAACTATCAACTCCGTCATCCCCATTCCGTGTAACGGGCCGGCGCGAACGACATGGCATCCTGGGGCAAGACATTCAGCCTGCTCTTTCGGGCTCACAGAAAGCCGCTCGAAGCCGCATTGCGGAAACGGGCGGCTCCCGGAGAGTCAGTCCCCGATCTCGTGATGGACGTGTTTACCCGCGCCTACGCCGCCGGTCCGCGCGCCACGCCGGATGAGCAGGTGCGCGCCCTTTACACGGCGGCCCGCAATGCGGCGTACGACGCGTATCGTCACAACCGCATCGTCGCCGCTTCGGCCGATACCCTCGCCGACCTCCACCCCGAAGCCGACCATCGCGATCCCGAGGCCCACGTCGCCGCGCGCGAAACGCTGGATGTCGTCGATCAGGCGCTCGCCGCCCTGTCCCCACGCTGCCGCGAGATCTTCATCCTGCGCCGCGTGCACGGCCAGACCTCCGCCGACATCGCCCGTCGTTTCGGTATCTCGGTCAGCGCGGTCGAAAAACACGTGGCGCGGGCGCTCCGGGCCTGCCAGAAAGCCCTGGAAGACGCCCACAGGTGAAGGCCACCCCGGCCGTCCCTCCAAGTCCATGACCGGCAAGCAGACAGGCATGACAACACGGCCCAAGCCCAGCGAGCGCCAGAGGGACGAAGCCGCCATGTGGGTCGCGCGCCTGTCCGACCCCGACGCCACCGCCAAAGACCGCGCGGCATTCACCCACTGGCTGGACCAGGACCCGCTCCACCGCCAGGCGTATACGGAACTCGCCGTCCTCTACGATACGCTCGCCCCCGCCGCGCAGGCGGCAGACCGGCGGGCCGGCTGGACCAGCCGCGCCCTCGCCCACCTCCAGCCCGGCCCACGCTGGGGCCTCGTCGCCTCCGCCGTGGCGGCAAGCGCGCTACTGGTCTGGATCGACAACCCCTCCTTCCTCCAGGACATGACGGCCGACATCCGCACCGGCCGGCAACCGGTCACGGCCGCCACCCTGCCAGACGGCTCGACCGTGCGCATGGCGGCGGGCACGGCCCTGAAACTCGATTTCTCCGGCGGAACCCGCCATGTGCGCCTGCTGCACGGCGAGGCCCTGTTCGCCGTCCGCCATGACGCCGCCCACCCCTTTTCGGTCACCACCGGCGGATATGCCATCCGCGATGTCGGCACCGAATTCGACATCGCTGACCGCGCCACGGAAAGCCGCGTCTTCGTCGCCCAGGGCGCGGTTGACATCCTGGCCAACGGCACCCCGGTCGCTCCCACCCTGCATGCGGGCGACGAAGCGATCCTGCCCCGCCACAAGCCCGCCACCGTGGCCCAGGGCACGCCAGATATCGCCCTGGCCTGGCTCTCCGGGCGCCTGGTCGTCCAGGACACGACGATGACCGACCTGGCCCAACAATTGCGGCGCTACGGCAAACGCCGGATCTTCCTCACCCCCGCCCTGCGCGACCGCACCGTCTCGGGAACCTTCCCCCTCACCGACCCCGACGGAGCGCTGGTCGCCGTCGCCGCCTCGGTCGACGCCCATGTCACGTTCATCGGCCCCTGGCTCGCCCTCGTCCACTAAGCCGGGCCGCCAACGACGCCCATGAACCAGAGATCCGTTAATATGATAATTTTTCGCATTCGCAGATGAGGCAATATCGCTCTCACCCGTTTTGAAAAGTAGCAGGGGCTGCATCGCACCCCGTCTTTTCGAAACGAGCATGAGGGCCCGATGCGCCGCCGAACCCGGTTTTTCACCACACGAACCGCCCTGACCTGCGCCACGACCCTGGCCTGCCTCACCGCCCTCGGCGCCGCCGCCCCCCGCCCCGCACACGCCGCGTCCCCCACGTCCGCGCCCACCTACCGCTTCGCCATTCCAGCAAGCCCCCTGCCGGTCGCCATCGCCCGGATCGGCGGCATCGGCGGCGCGCGGATCGCCTATGCCTTCCCCCTCCCCGCCAACGCCACCAGCCAGCCGGTATCCGGCACCCTCACGACCGAAGCCGCCCTGCGGCAGGCCCTCGCCGGCACCGGTATCGGCATCGCTGCCGGCCCCGACGGCGCGCTTCTGCTCACGCCATCCACCCATTCCACCATCACCCTCGGCCCGGTCCGCGTCGGCGGCCAGAGCACCCGCCAGAACCCGACCGGCCCCGGCATCGGCTACGTCGCCGAAACGACCATGGCCGGCACCAAGACCGACACTCCCCTCACCGAAATCCCCAACTCCATCTACGTCATCACGAAACAGCAGATGGTGGATCAGCAACCCCAGAACGTGCAGGAGGCCCTGCGCTACACGCCCGGCATCTATGCCGAAAGCTGGGGCACCTATTCCCAGGGCTCGGCCCAGACCAACACGATCCTCCAGCGCGGGTTCGGTACTTCCCAGTTCGTCGACGGGTTGATGTCCGAATCCTTCAGCGCGGGCGAAACCGCCTTTCTCGAACGGATCGAAGCGATCAACGGCCCCGCCTCGGTCATGTACGGCCAGACCACACCCGGCGGCATGATCGCAATGTCTCTCAAGAAACCCACCGACACCCCGCTGCATCAGGCCAGCCTAGGCTTCGGAAGCTGGGGCCGCTACGAGGCGACGGTCGATGTCAGCGACAAGGTGACGCGCTCGGGCAATGTGCGTTACCGCATCGCCGCCATCGGTACCACCCAGGGCACACAGACCAGATATGTCGATTACCACCGCGTCGGCGTCCTGCCCTCGATCACCTGGGATATCGACCACGATACCAGCCTTTCGCTGATCGGCAGCTACCTCTACACCCCCGGCAGCGGCGCCAACACCAGCCAGCAGCCGCCTTATGCCACCCTGCTGCCCGGCGCCTATGGCCGGCTGCCCCGCAGCCGATTCCTGGGCGACCGGAACTGGAACGAAAACGCGAACCGCGACGCGATGTTCGAATATCAGTTCCACCACCGCTTCAACAGGTTCATCGCCTTCGATCAGGTCTTCCGCTTCGAACAGTCGCAGTGGAACTACGAAAGAATGAACTATGCGGGCATGCTCAACCAGACCACCGCCCTCAGGCTCCCTTCTTCAACGAAGGAGACCAACGACACGGTCGGGCTCGACAGCAGGGTCCACGGCAATTTCGATATCGGCCAACTTTCCAACATCTGGGTCGTAGGATCGGATTTCCGCCAATACTCCAATCATTTCCATCAGATCTTCGATCGTTCGTCAGGCTTCAACGGCCTGCCTGGTTTTAACGGCTTCAGCACGATCAATATCTACGATCCGCAGAGCAACTACATCCCCTGCGTCGACGTGCATAATCCCACCTGCCGCGATCAGGTCTATAACGGCAATACCAGCTATTTCCAGGAAGGCGTCTATTTCCAGGATCAGATCAAGTGGAAAGGTCTCTCCATCCTGCTCGGCGGCCGGCAGGACTGGGTAAACTACCACGGCGGGACCACCACCACCTCCAACATCAACGCCACCAGCACGGCCACCACGTCCTATAGTGCCGACCTGCCCCGCCCCCAGAGCGCCTTCACCTGGCGCGCCGGCCTGGTCTATGCGTTCGATTTCGGCTTGTCCCCCTATTTCAGCTATTCCACGTCCTTCATTCCCCAGACAGGCAACAACTGGCAGGGCAACACCTTCCCGCCCCTCACCGGCAGGCAGTACGAAGCCGGGCTGAAATACAAGGTCCCGCACCGCGATATCCTCATCACCGGCGCGGCCTACCATATCGACGAAAACCACTACCTGATCACCGATCCCGTCCATACCGACTTCTCGGCCGATGCCGGTCGCGTCACGTCGGAAGGGTTCGAACTCGCGGCCAACGCCAACATCACCCGCGATCTCAGGGCCATCGCGTCCTACAGCTTCACCAAGGCCACCTTCACCCGCACCAACCTGATCGCGACCGAGAGCTTCCCCGACGGCAGCAGCGGCGCAGACGTGGCGGAAAAAGGAAAATACGTCCCGACCGTCCCGCGTAACATGTTTTCCTTTTTCCTGGACTATACCCCGCCCTACCGCCTGTTGCGCGGTTTCGGCCTCAACGGCGGCCTGCGCTATATCGGCTCCACCTACAACAGCGCCGCAAACAGCTACAAGGTTCCGGCCTACCTGCTGTTCGACATCGGCGCCCATTACGACCTCGGCGCGGCCACCCCCATCCTGCGCGGCCTGAAGGCGCAGCTCGCGGTCTCCAACCTGACGAACAAATACTACATCACGTCCTGCACGGGTGCTTACAGCTGCTATATCGGCCAGGGCCGCCGCCTCTACGGCAACCTCACCTATAGCTGGTAGGCACCAGACGACGAACGACAGGTCCATTTTTACAGGGCGGGAACACACCCGTTCGCCATGCCGAAACCGCAAGGCTCCCGCCCCTTTATCCGCCCCACCGCCCTTGATGTTGCGATCTATTCTCAATAGTGTGGACACACCGATAGCGGGCCGGTTTCCGCCGACTCCACAGACTGCGAGATTGAGCGCCCGGAACGGCATACGGTGGCAAACGACGACACACTTCTCTCGGTCTATCTCGACAACAGGCTCCGCTTCCTCAATCTGGCGGCCAGGATCGTCGGCTCGCGCGCCAAGGCCGAGGACATCGTGCAGGATGCCTTCGTCAACCTCTCCCAGGCCCGGCGCAGCGGCACGCCCGTCGCCAGCCCGCTGGCCTATCTGACGCAGATCGTCCGCCGCCTGGCGCTCGATCACATGCATTCGGGCAAGGTGCGGTTCGAGGAAAGCCACACCGAGCAGGTCCTGGCCGCCCTCTCGACCGAATACCGCACGCCGGAAGATGCCTCCGCGTCCCGCCAGCAGCTCGCCGTCATCGCCTCGGCACTGGACCAGTTGCCCCCCCGCACCCGCATCGCGTTCGAAATGCAGCGTTTCGGCGGCTACAGACTCCACGAAATCGCGGCAACGCTCGATATCTCCATCACCCGCGCCGCCCAGTTGATCGCCGAAGCCCTCAAAGCCTGCAAACACGCGATCGACGCGCAGAAACGCGACGGCAAGCCGAGCCCCCGCCCTTGAAAAAACCTTCTCTGCGTCGTCATCCCAGCAGAAGCCGCCTGGAAAAACCGAGAGCCGCACACCCCGCCATATGCACGCAATGAACACCCCGCCGCCCCCCGAAGACGATCCACGGGCCGTATCCGAAGCGACGGATTTCCTCGTCCGTCTGGCGGACACCCCTGCGGACGCTTCGCTGCATGCGGCCATCCAGTCCTGGCGCCGGCAGCGCCCGGAGAACGATGCCGCATGGGCCGCCATGCGCACCGTCTGGCACCTCACCGGAGAACTCGGGCCCGTCCTCCTGCCGCTGGACCCGTCAGGCCCCGTCGCCGGGCAGATCCCGGCCCGCCGCCCGCCCACATCCCGGCGGCGCGTCACGCTGGCCGCCACCGCCGCCCTGTCCCTCGGCATCGCTCTCCTGTTCGGCGGCGACATCCGCCTCGCCCTGCTGGCCGACGCCACGACCCGAACCGCCGAAAACCGCACCATCACCCTGCCCGACGGCAGCACGGCCACCCTGGGCGGGCGCTCAGCCATCGCCCTGCACTACACCCCCCGGCAGCGACAGGTGGAGGTCCTGGCGGGCGAAGTCTTCTTCACCGTCCGGCACGATGCCGACCACCCCTTTATCGTGACCGCCGGCCGCCTGACGGCGCGCGACATCGGCACCCGCTTCGATATCGACAGGGCCGACACGCGCATCACGCTGGCCGTCAGCGAGGGCAGCGTCGGCGTCTCCTGCGGCGACCCGCGCATCCCGGAGAAACGCCTGACCGCCGGCGACGTCATCGCGGTCGATCCCCGCACCGGCCATGCGACGATAAGCCGGGAAGATCCCTCTGCCATCGGCTCATGGCAACAGGGCCACCTGCTGGTCAGCGACGCCACGGTCGCCTCGGTGGTCCAGACCCTGCGCCGCTATTATCCCGGCATCATCCTGTCCTACGGTGCGGCCCCCGGCAGAGCCCACGTCGCCGGAAACTACGACCTGTCGGACATTCCCGGCGCGCTTCACGCCGTCGCCGCCCCCGCCCGGATCGGCGTCACCCAAATCGGCACACAAATCCTGATATTGGGCGGCACACAGCGCTGACGCACTGACAGCGGACATTTTCCGTCCTCCCTCTTCCCTCCATCCCCTCCGCCTCTTCTTTTTTCGTGCCACCCGCCTGTAAATCCAGCGCCCTCGTTCTTCTCATTATCAGGCAAATGCGAGTCATTTGCATATAAACGCGACACACGAGAAAACGGAGCGGCTTCCAGAATGATTTCCGGGCAACACGGCACCAGGCGCATCATCAGGCACTGGCGATATTACCTGATGGTCGGCATTGCCCAGACGGCATTCTCACACGCAGCGCCGACCTTCGCCTCCCCCACCGACATGACCCAGTTGGCCGCCCAGACCCGGGCCTTCAATATTCCTGCCCAGCCTTTGGCAACGGCGCTGGCTGCCTTCGCCCGGCAATCCGGCCGGCAGATGTCTTACGACCCCGCCATCACCACGGGCGTCACCGCACATGGCGTCTCGGGAACCATGGCGCCGGAAGCCGCACTCGCCACGCTGCTCGCTGGCACACCGGTCCATTTCCACCGGCTGAACGCCAGCACGCTGGTGCTCGACCGCACGACGTCTTCCACCATCACCCTCGGCCCGGTCCGCGTCGGCGGTGCCACCACCCATCAGGACCCGACGGGCCCCGGCATCGGCTACGTCGCCGAAAACACCCTGGCCGGCACAAAGACCGATACTCCGATCACCGAAATCCCCAATTCCATCTACGTCGTCACGAAACAGCAGATGATCGACCAGCAGCCGCAGAACGTGCAGGAAGCCCTGCGCTACGTCGCGGGTGTCCGTACCGAGGGTGCCGGAACCTACGGCGATGCGTCCCCCAATACCGCCGGCTCCATCATGCAGCGCGGTTTCGATACGAAGCAGTTCGTGGACGGCCTGCTGACGGAATCCACCAGCGCGGGCGAAACCGCCTTTCTCGACCGGATCGAAGTCGTCAACGGCCCCGCCTCCGTCATGTATGGTCAGTCCAATCCGGGCGGCCTGCTGGCAACGAGCCTCAAGAAACCCACCGACACGCCCCTGCATCAGGTCTCGCTCGGCTTCGGCAACTGGGGCCGCTACGAACTGACGGCCGATGTCAGCGACAAGCTCACGCAATCGGGCAATGTCCGCTACCGCGTGGCCGCCATCGGCGTCACTCAAGGCACGCAGACCGACCATATCGATTATCACCGCGTCGGCGTCCTGCCATCGATCACATGGGATATCGACCCCAGGACATCCCTGACCCTGACCGGCATGTACATGTACACCCCCGGAAACGGCGTCGGTCTGGAATATCCGCTTCTCGGCACAATGCTCCCCCTCGATGGCAGGCGGATTTCCAGAAGCACCTATTTGGGCCTGATCAATGCGAACACCCAGTCTTCGAAAGACGCGATGTTCGAATATCAGTTCTCCCACAGATTCAATCGTTTCATCAGCTTCCGGCAGGTCTTCCGCTGGGAAAACAGCAACGACAGCAACAACAGTTTCTATTATGATGGCACAGGCTCCCCCGGTCAGGTCTATCTGCAACCATGGTGGACGCAGGACAGAAACACGACCACTGGCCTCGATACCCGCATTTTCGGCAAGTTCGATACCGGCCCGCTCCAGCACACTTGGGTCGTCGGGTCAGATTTCCGGATGTTCGACTGGGATTTCCTGTCAACGTCGGACAAATCCGGAAACGAGCCGCTGGTGGACGCCTTCACCAATCCCACGTCACATTATGTTCCCTGCTACAGCGCCCTTTCCGGCTGCACGGTCAGAAATTCCGTCTCACGCTTCAACTATTTCCAGGAAGGCGTCTATTTCCAGGACCAGATCAAGTGGAGGGGCCTGTCCATCCTGCTCGGTGGCCGACAGGACTGGGTGAATTATGGAGCGAAATATGAAAACTACTCGACCACCAATGCCGAAGGGATGACGTCTTCACAGTCCGGCGCCAGCCGGGCCGCCCCCCAGCCGCAAAGCGCCTTCACCTGGCGGGCCGGGCTGGTCTATACACTTCCGTTCGGCCTTTCCCCCTATTTCAGCTACGCCACATCCTTCATTCCCCAGAATTCGACCAACTGGCAGGGCCAACCCTTCGCGCCCCTGACCGGCCAGCAATTCGAAGCCGGCCTGAAATACAAGGTTCCCCACCGCGACATCCTGCTCACCGCGTCAGCCTTCCATATCGACGAAAATCATTACCTTATCAGCGACATCACCCACAGCGGCTACCAGTACGACGGTGGCCGGGTCCGCTCCCAGGGTGTCGAGGTCTCCGCCAACGCGAACGTGACCCGCGATCTCAGGCTGGTGGCATCCTACACCTTCACCGATCTCCGTTTCGCCAGGACGAACAAGAGCGCGAAACGCTACGATCCCTACACCGATTCATCCTATGGCGATGCGCTCTCGCAGCAGGGCATGTCCGTCCCCAACATCCCACGCAACATGTTCTCGCTCTTCGTCGACTACACGTTTCCCATCCGTGCCCTGCGCGGCCTGGGCATCAATGGCGGCATGCGCTACACCGGCACCACCTACGGCGACAGCGTCGAATCCTTCAAGACGCCTGCCTATCTCCTGTTCGACATCGGCGCGCACTACGATCTCGGCCATGCAACGTCCGTCCTGAAAGGGCTGAAAGCCCAGATCGCCATCTCGAACCTGACCAACAAATACTACACGGTCTCCTGCACGAGCTGGGCCTGCAACCTTGGTCAGGGCCGCAAGATCTACGGCAATCTGACCTATAACTGGTAACCGTACCCGGCAGGGACGGCCTTCTTCTCCCTGCCCTCCGAAAAATGTCCGGCCAGGGGCACTCCATGCAAGACGGCCAGCCCCACCGGTTTTTAAGGGGCCACCTCAAGATTTTTCCACCACCACCCACCCGGCCGAATAACGGTTGCAGTTAAGAAAAACTCGCAATACACGAAACCCATCCCGGCATGCGACATCATCGGGAAACCCCAGCGGGTCACAAGACGCCAGAAAGCATGGAGCGGTGGAAGAGTCACAACAGATCGTGGATGTCTATCTCAGCCACCGCGCCCGGTTCGTCGAGGTCGCCGCCGCCATCGTCGGCTGCCGCGCCCGCGCCGAAGATATCGTGCAGGACGCCTTCCTCAAGGTCACCACGGCGCAGAGGCAGGGCATCGCGATCCAGCACCCCCTGCCCTACCTGTTGCAGGCCATCCGGCGCCTTGCCATCGACCGCCTGCGTTTCGGGCGGGTCCGCAACGAAGAGGATATCTGCAACAGCGCCATCCAGGGCCTGCTCGCCGATCCCCTTTCCCCCGAATCCCACGCCGAAAGCCGCGAGGCACTGGCCATCGTCGAGCGCGCCCTCGCCACGCTTCCCGCCCGCACCCGGCTGGCCTTCGAGATGAAGCGCCTCGGCGGCTGCAAACTGCGCGAGATCGCCGAAACCCTGGATATCTCGATCGTCCGGGCCGCGCAGTTGATCAACGATGCGATGGCCGCATGCCAGCAGGCGCTCGATGACACCGCAGCCGGAAACTGAACCGCATACCTTGAAAAACGCCCGCCTTCCCCGTCTCCCTGACAAGACGGCAGCCCGCCCGCCGCAAACCCATCGGATAGTGAACCGCTCGTGGTCCCTATGACAGACACCCCTTCCGACCAGAACGACGGGCCGACCACGGAGGCCAACATGTGGGTCATCCGCCTGACCGAGGACCCGGACGACCCCGCCACACGCCGCGCATTCGCCGCCTGGCATGGCGATGCGCCCGCGCATGCCCAGGCCTGGGCCAGGGCGCTCCGCGTCTGGCAACTCACCGGCGCCCTCAGCCCGGCCCTGCTCGCCCTTCCCGTGGTCGAAGCGCCGCCGGCCACCAGTTCCCCCACCGTCACGCCGCCCGGCAGGCGCCGGCACCCATCCCCTCGCGCTACCCGGCGGCGCCGTCGCACAGCCCTTTCCCTGGCCGCGGCTGCCTGTGTCGCGGGCCTGTTCGTCCTCCCGGATATGCAAATCGCCCTGCGGGCCGATTACACCGCCCCTACGGGGCACGACCGCACCATCACCCTCGCCGACGGCAGCATCATCACGCTGGGCGCGAAATCGGCCATCGCGGTGCATGACCGCCCGGAGGGCCGGGACGTGACCCTGCTGGCCGGCGAGGCCTTCTTCCAGGTCCGGCACGACGCCCACCGCCCCTTCACGGTGCATGCCGGCACCCTGCGCGCGCGCGACATCGGTACGCGCTTCGATATCCGCATGGACCGCGCGGAAATCCGCGTCGGCGTCCAGGATGGCACGGTCGGCATCTCCACCGCACCGAACAGCCCGGAAACGCGCCTCGGCAGCGGGGACGAAATCCGGCTGAACCGCGCCACCGGCACTTTGACGCAGGACCAGGTCGCCCCCGACACGATCGGTTCCTGGACCACAGGCACCCTGGTCGTGGCCGACGACACGGCCGATAACGTCATCGAAACGCTCCGGCGCTATTACCCCGGCTTCATCGTGACATGGGGCGGCACGCTCCGCTCCCGGCATGTCGGCGGGGTATACGACCTGCACAATATCCCCGCTGCCCTCCGTGCCGCGATCCTCCCCGCAGGCGGCCATGTGCGCGCAATCGGCCACCAGATCCTCCTGGCCACGACGGCACGCACGCCCACCGACCGATAACCCGCGCACCTCGAAAAGCACGATGACCGGACCCGGAACAAAACCCGGAGACAGAACCCCGAAACACAAACCGGAAAAATCTTCGCACCGTCGCCCTTAAAAAACGAACAGCGTCCCCGTCCTTCTTTCAAATGCGATGCATTTGCATATTGGAGACATGACGCCCCATGGACCACCGCCCGCCAGTCCGCCCGCTTCCTTCGCCGACTCACCCCGTACCTCCGAGGCAAAACCGCGCCACCTTGCTGGCCGCCTCTTCCGCATTGATCCTCGCCGTCACAACCGCCCAGGCCGCCCCGCACGGTACGGACAGCCTCCCCCTCCCGGCCGGCACTTCCATCCCCCAGGCGGCTTCCAAGGCCACCGGCCGCGCCTACGCGATCCCGCCGCTGCCGCTCGGCCAGGCTCTCGCCGCCTTCGGCCGACAGGCCGGCATCCAGGTGACCTACGCACCCGCGCTGATTGCGGGAAAAGCCGCCCCCGCGCTCTCCGGCACCATGAGCCGCGAAGCCGCCCTGCAACATCTTCTCTCACCGTCAGGTCTGTCGTTCCGCTACGCAGGCACCGACACGATCGTCGTCCAGAACGCCTCGTCCTCCAACATCACGCTCGGCCCGGTCCGCGTCGGCGGCGCCACCACCCATCAGAACCCAACCGGGCCCGGCATCGGCTACGTGGCCGAAAACACCCTGGCAGGAACGAAAACCGACACCCCTCTGACCGAAATTCCCAACTCCATCTATGTCATCACCAAACAGCAGATGATCGACCAGCAACCCCAGAACGTCATGGAAGCCCTGCGCTACGCACCGGGCATCTCGACCGAAGTTCTGGGCGGCTATACCAACGGCGCGGCAACGGACAATAATAACGGCGGCATTCTCCAGCGCGGCTTCACAACATCCCAGTTCGTCGACGGCATCCGTTCATATTCCAACAGCGCGGCCGAAACCGCCTTTCTCGATCGTGTCGAAGTGTTCAACGGCCCGGCATCCGTCATGTACGGCCAGACGACACCGGGCGGCATGATCGGCATGAGTCTCAAAAAACCCACGGATACCCCCCTGCGTCAGGTATCGGTGGGCTTCGGCAACTGGGGGCGATACGAGGCAACCCTCGATGTCAGCGACAAGGTGACCCGATCAGGCAACGTGCGCTATCGCATCGCCGCAATCGGCGTCACACAGGGCACGCAGACAAACCATATCGATTATCATCGCGTGGGCGTCCTGCCATCCATCGCCTGGGATATCGACCCCAGGACATCGCTCACCCTTGTCGGCAGCTATCTCTATACGCCCGGAACAGGAACAAACAACATACAGCTCCCCCCCTCCGTGCTGCTGAACACGCAGGGACTCGGACGGATTCCACGCAGTCGCTTTTTCGGCGATGCAAGCTGGAATACATCAGGCGCGAAAGACGCGATGTTCGAATATCTGTTTCGGCATGATTTCAACCGCTACATCCAGTTCAGTCAGACGCTGCGTTGGGAACAATCCCGAACCAACGACAAATATCTGTCGAGCGGCGGCGGAATGATCGATTCCGAACTTCTGTCACGCGGCGCCTATGACGCACAATCTGTCGATTCGACGATCGGGCTGGACAGCCGCATCGGCGGAAAATTCGATATCATAAACATAAAGAACACATGGATCGTTGGCTCAGACTTCCGGCAATACACAAGCAACGGCGGGAACCATTGGGATGATACCCCTGGCAGCAATGGATATCCGGGCGTCGACGAAGAAACCATCGTCAATGTCTACAACCCCATAAGCGATTATATCCCCTGCATGAACCCACGGTCTGCGGAATGCCTCAACGGCGGATACCACAGCAACACCACCCTCTTTCAGGAGGGCGTCTATTTCCAGGACCAGATCAAATACAAACGCCTCAGCATCACACTGGGCGGCCGGCAGGACTGGGTCAATTATCACGGAAAGACACAATACTGGAACAACGAGAACGCAAGCCACCAAAGCACCGTCACCAGTTCAAGCAATGACGTCCCACGTCCCCAGAACGCCTTCACATGGCGCGCGGGCCTGACCTATACCTTCGATTTCGGCCTGACGCCCTATTTCAGCTATTCGACATCCTTCGTCCCCCAATCGCTCGGTGGTTCGGGCAGAGGATGGGACGGAAAACTGTTCGATCCCCTGACCGGCAAACAACTTGAAGCCGGACTGAAATACCAGACACCAGACCACAATGTCATGCTCACCGCCGCAGCCTTCCACATCGACGAGGACCATTATCTGGTCACCGACCCCGTCCACACGAATTACTCCGCCGATGCCGGCCGGGTAAGATCGGAAGGATTCGAACTCTCCGCCAACGCCAACGTCACCCACGATCTGAAACTTGTCGCGTCCTATACATACGACAACGCCACATATCTCGACACAAACGAATCCAGCGAACAGAATTTCGCCGACGGCACAAATGGCGCCCTGGTTTCCCAGAAAGGGAAATACATAGAATCCGTACCAAGAAACATGGTTTCAGCCTTCGCCGATTACACGCTACCAGGCAAAGTGTTCAGAGGCTTCGGCATCAATGGCGGTTTGAGATATGTCGGCTCCACCTATTCCGATGCCGTAAACAGCTTCAAGATACCCGATCGTGTTCTGTTTGATATCGGCGCCCATTACGATTTCGGCCAGGGCATCCCCATGCTGAAAGGTCTTCGTGCCCAGGTTGCAATATCGAATCTCACGAACAAATATTACATCACGTCCTGCGGCGGAACCTATTCCTGCTATCTGGGACAGGGCCGAAAAATTTACGGAAACCTGACTTATAACTGGTGATATTTCCGGATTTTCAATAAAAACCCGGCTCCATCTCCCCCCGGCTCCTCATGCCCAGCCAACATTAAACGCAGCCATTCCCGACATATGGCACCGGGGGATGAACAGGCAAGATGCACACTATCAGGCGCCATCCAGACCATCCCTCCGCAACCACTTGGCGATCCGCGCTTTTCATTCCGACCGGCTCCGCTTACCGTTCACGGAGCCACAGAATGCAAGGCCGCCCTCATGACCCGTTCCCAGATCAGGCTTCTCGTCGCGACCACCGCCGTCACCGCGCTGCTGGTGGCAGCCGGCTACCGCGCGGTCGTCTCGCCCGAGGAAGCCCGGCAGACGGTCGCGGCCGGAACCGGCCCCCACCCCGTCCTGCCGCCGCCCAACCCCACCTTCATGCCCACGGTCAACATCGCCACGCCCGTCGGCTGGCAGGGCACGCAGGCCCCGACCCCGGCGGCGGGGCTGGCGGTGCATGCCTTCGCCACCGGCCTGGACCACCCCCGCTGGCTGTACAAGCTGCCCAACGGCGATATCCTGGTGGCGGAATCCGAGTCCCCCGGCACCGACATCAAGACGGTGAAGAACCGCATCGCCGGCCTGGTCATGGGCCAGGTCGGCGCGGGCGGAAAAAGCCCCGACCGCATCATCCTGCTGCGCGATACCGACGGCGACGGCATCGCCGACCAGCGCAGCGTGTTCCTCGACCACCTCTACTCGCCCTTCGGCATGGCGCTGGTCGGCGACACGCTCTACGTGGCCAACGCCAACGCGCTGGTCCGCTTCCCCTATCACGAGGGCGAAACCCACATCGACGCACCGGGCGAGAAAGCCGTCGACCTCCCGGCCGGCTACAACCACCACTGGACCAAGAACATCCTGGCCAGCCCGGACGGCAGCACCCTCTACGTGACCGTCGGCTCCAACAGCAACGTCGCCGACAACGGCATGGAGGTCGAGGAAGGCCGCGCCCGGATCGACCGGTTCGACATCGCCACCGGCAAGCTCACCCCCTACGCCACCGGCCTGCGCAACCCCAACGGGCTGGCGTGGGAGCCCAAGACCGGCGCCCTGTGGGTCGCAGTGAACGAACGCGACGAAATCGGCAGCGACCTGGTGCCCGACTACATCACGGCGGTGAAGGAGGGCGCGTTCTACGGCTGGCCCTACAGCTATTACGGCCAGCATGTCGATGTCCGCGTCAAGCCGCAGCGGCCCGACCTGGTGGCCAGCGCCATCGCCCCCGACTACGCGCTCGGCCCGCACACCGCCTCGCTCGGCATCGCCTTCTCGCAGGACAGCAGCCTGCCCGCGGCCTGGCGCAATGGCCTGTTCGTCGCCCAGCACGGCTCATGGAACCGCAAGCCCAAGAGCGGCTACCGCGTCATCTACGTCCCCTTCACCGACGGCCACCCCGACGGCACCCCCCGCGACGTGCTGACCGGCTTCCTCACACAGGACGAAGACCACGCCCACGGCCGCCCGGTCGGCCTGGCGCTGGACAAATCCGGCGCCCTCCTGGTCGCCGACGATGTCGGCAACACCGTGTGGCGCGTCACCGGCACGGACCAGAAGACCGACTGACGCGCCCTTTCAGGCCCAGTACCACGACCGGATATTCCAGCAGTTCGACCGCACGTTGATATTGCTTTTATATCCGACCAGCGCGGATTTGACCCCTTCGATCGAACTGCGCTGGTAAAGCGGCAGAACCGGCAGGTCATGCCGGATGACGGCCTGGATCTTCCGGTAGATCTCGCGCCGCTTCATCCGGTCCTGCTCATGCATCCCCGCAACCATTAGTTCGTCGGCGACGGTGGACGCGTACTGGAAGACATTGCTGCCCACGCCCCCTCGCGCCACCGACTGGTGGCTGTCGAAATGCAGCGAGCATTCCGGATCGGACCCGACCATGAAGTCGATCTCCACCAGCGCGCTATCGAACTGCGAATGGGTCCAGCGACTGCCCCACGTAATGGCGGGCGGCGCGTCATGCAGCGTCATGGCGGCACCGATCGTCTTCCATTGCGCCTGCATCACCTGCTGGATCTGCTGGCGCAGCGGATCGCCCGAGGTCGAGGAATTGCCGAATTCCAGCCGCACACCATCTCGACTGCGGATTCCGTCCCGGCCCGCCACCCAGCCCGCCGCATCCAGCACCGCCCGTGCCTGCGCCGGGTCATGTCGGTGCGCCGGCAGGTCCGGATTGAACCAGAAGGATTCGCGCGGCACGTACGATTCACTCACATGCGGCAGCCCTTCAAGCAGGATCGAAATGATCTCCTCCTTGTCGAGCGCCAGATACAGCGCCTGCCGCACCGCCAGATCCTGAAATTGCGGCCGGCCGAGATTAAGCGCGACGACACCGGCGGCGGCGGCAGGCGCAATCTCGATGCGGCGCCCGGCCGGCAGCGCCAGGGCCTCCCGGTATCGGTCCGGCGCAATACCCTGCATTCCCAGATAATCGATCGCACCGACCTCAAACTGGGTAAAAAGTGCGGTCTGATCGGGGATGTATTTAAAGATCAGCGTCTCGACATGCGGCTCCTCGGGCCGGTAGTAACGCGCATTGGCCAACAGTGTGATCTGGTCGCCAGGCACCCGGCTCCCCCAGCGGAACGGCCCGGTGCCCACCGGCTGCTGCGAGAATGCCGAGGCGCTCCAATTATGCTCACGTGCTAGAAGATGCGCCGGCACGACGAACATGTTCGCAAGCTGCGACAGATACGACGCCGAGCTTTCCTTCATCCGCCAGGTGATTTCCGTCGGACTCACCACCGTCACATCCGCGACCAGTTCATGCCCGGCGCGCGAATAGGCCGGAAAATCCGGATCGTGCAGCAGTCCGAGCGTAAAGCGCACATCCTCGGCCGAAAAGGGCGCCCCGTCATGCCACGCCACATCCGCCCGCAGCCGGATCCGCCAGAAGGTTCCGTCTTCCGAAATGCCGCCATTGTCGGGCGTCGGAATATCGGCCGCAAGCTCCGGCACGAACTGGCCCGTCTCGTCAATCGACCAGAGCGGACTGAACAGATTCATAAGAAGGCCGTCATCAACCTCGATATGCGGAAACAATGGATTGAAGACGGTCGGCTCCTGTGACAGCCCGACGACGATCCCGCCGCGCCGCCCACGCGGGGCCGCCCGCGCCCGCCCCGCCAACCCCGGCAGCGCCACCGCGGCACCCAACCCGCCCACGAATGCCCTGCGGCCCAGAGGATGCATCAACGCTCTCCGCACGGAGCCGGCCCTAGAACCCGACATCGATCTGAAGTTTCGAGCCATCGGTAAAGCGCGACCAGCGGAAAGGCACCGGATCAACAACCGGGTCCGCCCCCGTCGCCAGATCGGCGGCCAACTGCCCTGCACCCGGCCCGATCCCGAAACCATGGCCCGAGAACCCGGTCGCCACGATCAGCCCTTCCACACCCGGAACCGGGCTGATCGTGGGCACGGCATCGGGCATCACGTCGATCATACCGCCCCATGTCTGCACCACCTTCATCCCCGCTGCCTTGGGAAACAGGCTCAGGAACGCTTCCTCGGCCTGTTTCAGCAATGCAGCAACCGGCTTGGGGTCCAGCGTGCGCACCTGCTCGAAGACGGTCGCCTGATCCATCGCCCAATGCCGCTTCTGCCGCAGCGCCTCGATGAAGCGATGATCCAGCCGGGGTTTGAGCGCCCGCCGTTCGGCGCGCAACGCAGGCAGAAATTTCGGCAGGAACCGGATCGTATCGGGCACGATCGGCGCCACGACGGTACCCGACTGCGCGAAATTATACCCCCCGTCATCGCGTTTGCGAAACGCGACCTTCCCCGTATAGGCACTCACGTCCGGAAGCCCCGCGATTGGCGAAGTCCGTGCCACCGAGGCCAGTACCTTAAGCTGCGGCAAAGTCAGGTCATGATTGCCCAGCAGCAGCCGCGACCACGCCCCACCGGCAACGACCACGGCATTGCAGGCAATACGCCCTTTTTCCGTAAACACCCCCCGCACCTGCCCGCCCGCGATATCCAGCCCCCGCACGGCGGTCGATTGCAGGATATGCGCGCCACGCGCCCGCGCTGCCGCCGCAATGGCCGGCGCAGCCTTCTGCGGCTCGGCGCGGGCATCGGTCGCGTTATACAGCGCGGAACGGAAGCTGCGCGTCGCCCCCGGCAGCAGCGCCGCGATTTCCGACGAACCGATCACGCGCGACCCGGTCTGCCAGATCCGCGCATTCTCCGCCCAGCGTTCATGCCGCGCCTGATCGGCTTCGGTCAGCGCCACCGACAGCACGCCAGTCACCTTGAAGCCGGTATCAGCCTGTTCGAGCGGCCCCAGACCATGCCAGATCCGCATGCTCTCCAGCATCAGCGGAATCTCGCGCGCATCGCGACCGTTCTTGCGCACCCACCCCCAGTTGCGGCTGGACTGCTCGGCGCCGATCACGCCTTTTTCGCACAGGGCGACGGCAATGCCCTTGCGGCTCAGCGCCAACGCCGTGCTGGCCCCGACAATCCCTCCCCCGATGACGACGACATCGGTAGAGGCCGGCAGGGTCGTATCGCTCTCGATGGTGACGACTTCAGGTCCCATGTTCACTGTTCCGATTGCAGAGGGTGAGAGATCAGCAGCAGGATTGCCCCGCAAGCGGCCCGTCGATCACCAGGTCGTCGCGCAGGCAGGCGGTCATGTGCCCCCCTTGCAGCGTGCGGACGGGCGGCTTTTCCACGGCACAGGCCGGCATGGCGAATGTGCAGCGCGGGCGGAAGGCACAGCCCCCCGCCATACCGGCATCCTCCGCCACCGGCTGGACCGCGAGCAGCGACGCCGCCGAACTGTCCGGGGCCGGGGCGGCGTTCAGCAGCATGGCGGTATAGGGGTGGCGCGGCCGGGTAAACATCGCCACCGTCTCGCCCAGCTCGACGATCCGCCCGCGATACATCACGGCGATCCGGTCGGAAATAATGCCGACGACGGGCAGGTCATGGGCGATGAACACGATCGCGATGCCCAACTGCTCGCGCAGGTCCATGAACAGATTCACCACCTGCGCCTGCACCGACACATCCAGCGCCGACACCGCCTCGTCCGCCACGACCAGCGCCGGATCGAGCATCAGCGCACGGGCGATATTGATCCGCTGCCGCTGCCCGCCGGAGAATTCATGCGGATACCGGTTCAGCAGCGTGGCGGGCAGGCCCACGAGGTCCAGCGCCGCCACCAGCTTCCGCCGATCCTCGGCCGGCGTCCCGGTCAATCCGTGCAGCGCCAGCGGCGTGCGCAGAAGCTGCTCCACCGTCATGCGCGGGTTCAGCGACGCATAAGGGTCCTGGAAGATCATCTGCGCCCGCCGCCGGAATCCCCGGCGCTGCACGCGGTCCATGGTCAGCGGATCGACCCCGTCGAACAGCACCTGTCCGAACGAGCGCGTCAGGATATCCATGGCAATCCGCCCGGCCGTACTCTTGCCCGATCCGGATTCCCCGACAATCCCCAGCACCTCGCCCCTGCCGACAGTGAACGATATCCCGTCAAGCGCGACGAAAGCCTCTCCCTTGCCGAACAATCCTTTCCTGCGCGGATAGATTTTCGTCAGGTTGCGCACATCCAGCAGCGGCGCGGTCGGGTCAGCCACGGGCGATCTCCTCCCAGCGCACGCAGCGCACCTCATGCCCGCTCCGCGCACTCTCCAGCGACGGGCGAAAACCGTCGCACACCCCCGGCCGGAAATGTGCGCAACGCGGATGAAAGGTGCAGCCCTGCGGCCGGTGCCTCGGGTCGGGCACATGCCCCGGAATGGTCGGCAGCCTCTGGCGCCGGGCCAGCACGGCGTCATAGGTCGGCACGGTGCGGAACAGCACGCGGCTATAGGGCATCAGCGGGCTGTCCAACGCATCGCGCACCGGCGCGTTCTCGACCACCTGCCCGGAATACATCACCACGATCCGGTCCGCGACCTGCGCCACAACCCCGATATTATGGGTAATGAAAATGATCGCCATGCCCATTTCCGCCTGAAGCCCCCGCAGCAAGGCCAGGATCTGCGCCTGCACGGTCACGTCCAACGCGGTGGTAGGCTCGTCGGCGATCAGCAGCCGGGGCCGGCAGGCCAGCGCGATGGCGATCATGACGCGCTGGCGCATGCCGCCGGAAAGCTGGCCGGGATAATGCGCGACGATCTGCCCCGGATCGCGCAGCCCCACCCGCGCCAGCATCTCGATCGCCATCGCCTGCGCCTGCCGGCGGGTCAGCCCGTCATGGGTCATCAGCACTTCGGCAATCTGCTCGCCGATGGTCAGCACCGGGTTCAGGCTGGTCATGGGGTCCTGGAAGACCATGCTGATATCGCGCCCCCGTATGGCACGCATGGCCCGGTCGGGCAGCGCCAGCAGATCGACGGCATTCTCCCCGTCCCGGCGAAACAGTGCCTGCCCCGAGACCACCGTACCCGCCCCGGCCGGCAGCAATCCCAGCAACGCCATGGCGGTGACGCTCTTGCCGGAACTGCTCTCGCCGACGATGGCCACGGTCTCCCCCGCGCCCACATCGAAGCTCGCCCCCTCCACCGCCGGAATGTCCGGGCCGCCCCCCTGCGCGAACGTCACCGCCAGCTTGCGTACCGAAAGAATGGGCCCGCTCATGCCCGGCGCCCCTGCCTGGGGTCCACCGCGACGCGCAACCCGTCACCGATGAAATTCAGCCCGATCACGGCGACGGCAATCACCAGTCCGGGCAGAATGGCCAGCCACGGGTCCGGCCGCAGATATTCCTGCGCGTCGTTCAGCATCGCCCCCAGGCTGGGCTGCGGCGGCTGGATGCCGTTGCCCAGATAGCTGACATACGCCTCCATCAGGATCGCCCGCGCCACATTCAGCGTCGAAACGACGATGATGGCACCAGTAATGTTCGGTAGCAGTTCGCGCAGCAGCATATGCGCGGCCGACGCCCCCATCGCTTCCACCGCAACGACGAACTCCCGCCCCCGCAACGCCCGCACCTGCCCGTCCACCACCCGCGACACCTCCATCCAGGCCACCAGCGAAACGATCCCCACGATGGTCAGCGCCCCCGGCTGCCCGAAGGAGGCCAGCGTCAGCAGCAGGAAGATGGTCGGAAAACACAGCACGGAATCGACAATCCGCATCAGCACCCGCCGCGTCCACCCACCATAGAACCCGGTCAGCCCGCCCGTCAGGCACCCGGTCAGGGTACTCAGCGCCATAGCCGACAGCCCGATCAGCAGCGAGGTCCTGGCCCCCACCAGCAGCCGCACCAGCGTATCCCGCCCGATCTCGTCAGTCCCCAGCACATGGCTGCCCGACAGAGGGGGCAGAAAACGATGATGCAGGTCGATCTCCAGCGGATCGAAGGGCAGCAGCAGCGGCAGCACCACGCAGGCAAAGGCCAGCACCACGACCATGACCATCCCGGTCGAGGCGGTGCGGATCTTCATGAGGCGACGAAGCGTATTCACATCACGACCCCTTCAGAGACGTCTCGCATCATCCCCCTCACTGGCGCGACACGCGCAGACGGGGGTCGGCGACGGCATAGAGCGCGTCGGTCAGGATGCTGCCGAAGGTCGCCAGTACGGCGGAGAACATGAGAATCCCCATGGCCACCGGATAGTCGCGATATTCGAGCGAATCGAGAAACAGCCGGCCGATCCCCGGCCAGGTAAACACCGTCTCCGTCACCAGCGCCCCGCTCAGCAGGGTCGGAAACTGCAACCCCGCCAGCGTGATCATCGGCAGCAGCGCATTGCGCAGCACATGCCGGTAGCGAATACGCCGGGGCGACAACCCCTTGGCCCGCGCGGTGCGGATGTAATCCTGCCCCAGCACCTCCGCCACCGCATTGCGCGTATAACGCGACCATATCGCGGTAGAGCCAAGCGCCAGCACGATCGCCGGCAGAAACAGATGCCGCAGATAATCACCCGGCGAAAAAGCCCCGCCCACCGTATGGATGTTTCCCGACGGCAGCCATCCCAACCGGACGGAAAACAGCGAAATGAATACAAGCCCAAACCAGAACGTCGGGATCGACAGCAGCACGACGGACAGTATCGTCATCATCGTGTCGCCTCGCGATCCCTGGCGAAAGGCACCATACACCCCCATCGACGCCCCGGCCCACGTCGCCAGCAGGCTGGCAGTGCCGGCAAGTTCCAGCGTCGCTCCCAGATGCCCGAAGATGATGGTCAGCACCGGCTGATGGTCACGGAACGAGCGCCCCCAGTCCCCGAACAGCAACCCCTTCACCCAGACAAGATATTGCACGGGCAACGGCACATCGAGCCCCATCTGGTGCCGGATCATCCCCAACTGGGTCTCCGTCATCCCCGGCGAGAGCGCGAACTGCGCAAGCGGATCGCCGGGGGCAAGATGAAGCAGCAGAAAACCGGTGACAGAGACGATCGCCAGGGTAACGACCATGCGGGCGAGCCGGGAGACGAACGTATCTGTCATCGCATGACCTCGGAACCTGCCACCTTCAGAGTTTCAGATTGACCTGAAAATAGTAATATCCACCGTTGAAGCCGATCTGCTGGATATCATAATCATACATCGCCGTTCCGATATAGCGGAAATCCTTCGGTATTTTCCTCTGCTTTTCGTTTCCGACATTATTCGCCCCCAACGCCACCCGCCATTGCGGGTTGATCTGGTAGGCAATCATCAGGTTGGTCTGGAAACGCGGGCTGTCGACATAGCGCATGAACTGCGTGTTCGAGTAAGCCAGCGGGCCGACATAATATTCCAGTTGCGACGTCGCGCGGCCGTAGCGGATCTCATGCGCGGTGAAATCCCATTTTCCTACATGCCAGTTGCCGCCGAAGATCAGCTTGTTCCGTGGGGTGTAGGACGTGATATAGCCCTGCGTCTGGGCGTTGATCAGGTCCTTGCCTGTACCGTCCTTGTTGATCTTGAGAATATCGGTCTGGTTGAAATTCGCCGCAAGATCCCAATCCACCGCCCCATACCGCCCCAGATCGGTGCGATAGGACGCCGTGATATCCATGCCCCGCGTCCGCGTATTGGCGACATTGGAAAAATACTGCGCCTTCACCGCCGAAGCCACGAGGCCCGGCGGCAGGCCGAAACCGCCGGCATTCAGCGCATCGATCGCCGTCTGTCCGTTATAGACGCCACCGACCATGATCCGGTCCTTCAGGGTGATCTGGTAGGCATCGAACGTGATATGCAGGTTACGGATCGGGTTCAGCACGAAACCGGCACTGAAACTGGTCGAGCGTTCGGGCTTCAGCGGTCGCGCGCCCAACTGGCGGGCAGCGACGGAATTCACGGGCAGGAAGCCGCTGGCACCGGTAGGCGAAACCGCCAGGCTGGACCAGTTCTCTTCCGCCAGCGTCGGCGCACGGAATCCGTTGCTGATCGTACCACGCAGGCTGAAATATTTGTTGAAATCGTAGCGCGAGGACACTTTCCCGGTCTTGGTGTCCCCGGCATCGGTGTAATGCTCGAACCGCCCCGCCAGATCGATCTGCCATTTCGGCAGAAGCTGCGTCGACAGGTCGATATAACCCGCCGTCACGTCGCGATTGCTGTCCGAGGCATTCTGCGGGCTCAACCCATGGTCGGCCGCAGGCCCCGCACCATACCACGCACCGAATTCACCGGCACCGATATGGTAGCTGTCATAACGATATTGCGCGCCGATCGCGAAATTCAGCGGCGCTGCCAGCAACGGCACATGGAAAGCGTGGCGCAGCCCCGCATCCGTCGTCCACTGGGTGTTGCTCAGCGTCATCATCTTGTTGAAGCGGGCAGGCGACGAACCGAAATCGGCGATCAGCGACGGGTTTTCGGTATTCAGCATCCCGATTGTCGCCGAATCCCCTCCATAGGTCATACTCACGTCCCAGTCCCAGTCGAACTTCGTACCGCGAAAACCCACCGTCACGCTGTAATCATTCTCGCCAAGCGTGATCTGCGGACTGAATCCGTAAGGGTACATCGACGGCATGACGGTCGATGGCCGGTAATACTGCATGCTCTCGCCATCGCGATGCCCGAAGGTCGAGAACGAATACAGCTCTATGCCGGGCGTGATGTGATAGCCCATGTTGTAGCCGATGGTCTCGCGCATCTGGCGCGGATTGCCCAGCACGAAATTGTCCTTCACGCCCGTGCGGTTATCCACCCCGTCGCGCGCCGTATGGTCCATATATTTGAATTCGGCATTGAGATCGAAGAACCCGCGATCAGCCAGCGACGTCCCCCAGTTGATGGACTCGCCCGAGGTAAAGCCATCTCCCGCATAATACCCGCCATTGATGGCCTGCGCCTGAATCCCCCTGGTATCATGCTTGAGGATGATGTTGACGACACCTGCAATGGCATCGGATCCATATTGGGCGGCCGCGCCGTCCTGAAGAATCTCGACATGGTCGACGGCAGAGACCGGAATCAGGTCGATATCGACCGGACTCGTACCCTGCTGTGGCCCCTGGAAGGTCGAAAGCACCGCCGTCGTATGCCGGCGCTTGCCATTGACCAGGATCAGCGTCTGGTTCGGTGTCAGTCCGCGCAGGCTGATCGCGTCCGTCATGTTCGAATTGCCGATATTCATGTCTGAACGGGTCATCGACGGCGCAAGCTGGATCAGCGCATCGCGAATATCGCTCTGGCCGGTGGCGGCAAGCTGCTTCGCGGTCACCACCTGAATGGGGCTGACGCTGCTCCGCGCCGTCTGGTGCGGGTCGCGCGTGCCGGTCACGATCACCTGCTCGTCGGCAGCCGGCAGGTCGGCGGCATGCGCCGCCTGGGCCAACGCACGGCCTTCCGGATAAAACTGGTTCACGCCGAGAAGAATCGTAGTTCCGAGCACGTAATGTCTTAGGCGAGGCATAGACGTATCTCCGATACAGGGAGGCGGCGCGGAAACGACCTGCCGTGAAAAGGGGACTGACGAGTTCTGTATGCCGGATAAAGGGAACACCCCTCAGATCCACCATCGATTTCGCTTTTCAGTATGCCCAGATTAGGAAGCACACCCCCAGCTGTCTATCTATTTTTTTATCGAAATGATCAGAAACCCTCATCTGATCGTCATGAAATTATCTATCTTCCTGAAATCCCGACAGAATCAGCCCGTCCGGAATATCAGATTCAGTATGCCGGAATAGCTGTCCGGGCACGCGCCGCATGAAATCCGGCGACAAAAAAATTCCGGTCAAGAAACGTTCAAGCCGCCGCGCATGCAGGCTGCGGAAAATCGGCAGATCAATAACCCCGCTCAGGCCGATAGCGCAGCTTCGCCTCCTCACCCCGCAGCACGGCTCGAATCACCTCCACGGCATGGACGGCCTTGGCGGGCCGCGATGCCTCGGCGGCAGCATGCGGCGTAATGATGATTTTCGGATGCGCCCACAAAGGGTTCTCCGGCGCCAACGGTTCGGGCGCGAACACATCCAGCACCGCTCCATCGACCTGCCCTGCATCAAGGGCTGCAATCAGGTCCGCCTCGGCCAGATGACTGCCCCGGCCCGCATTGATCACACAGGCCCCGCGCGGCAGGGCCGCAAACGTGCGGGCTCCCAGAATGCCCCGCGTCTCCGGGGTCGAGGGCAGCAGACAGACGAGGATATCGAGCCCGCCCAGAAACGGCAGAAACCCGTCCTCCCCTGCATGGCAGGCCACACCGGGCACATCATGCCGCGACCGCGCCCAGCCCGCGACCCCGAACCCGGCCCCGACCAGCCGGGTCGCCACTTCACGTCCCAGATTGCCCAGCCCCATGATGCCGACCGTCATGTCCCCGGCCAGCCGGTTGCCGGCGAACGGCAGCCATTCATGGTTCGCCTGGGCATTCCGCCAGGTCCACGCACGCCGCAGGCAGCACAGGCTGGCCCAGAGTACATACTCCGCCATCTGCGGGCCAAGTTCCGCATCGCCCATGCGATAAAGCGGCACGTGCCGGGGCCACTCCGGGTCGCGGGTAATATGGTCGACTCCCGCCCCGCTGCTGATGATAGCTCGCAGCCCCGTCATGCGCCGCAGCACCGCCCCTTCGGGTTCCCAGGCCAGCACGAAATCGACCCGCTCGGGCGCGGCACAGGCATCCGCCCACCCCACCACCTCCAACTCCGGCATCAGGCGGGCAAACGCCGCCTGCCAGTCCGGCAGCACCGCAGCCCCACCAGACTTGACGGCAAGACATGTCATGAGAGCCCCCGCGTCATCTTTCACCGATACGGTATACTGAAACACAGACAGGCGTCGAGTCCATTCCGGAAGCGAATCCTTGAATCTACCTTTTCTTTTATATCACTGAGAAAGATTCCATACCGGATTTGCAAAACCCGCATCGCCCCCCCTTTTCAGTATACCAGAATGCGGTCTAAACAGGTCGGACAACGGCAACCGGTCCCACATGACATGACATCGCCCCAGACTACCGGCCAGCATTACGATGTCGCCATCGCCGGCGCGGGCATCATCGGCCTGGCCACTGCCCTTTTCCTGCGCGAACAGGGCCTGTCGGTCGTGGTCTTCGACAAGGGCGCGGCTGCATACGAGCAATCCAGCCGCAACTGGGGCTGGATGCGCACCATCAGCCAGGACATGGCGGAACTCTCCCTGGCCCTCGAAAGCCGCCCCCTCTGGCGCCAATGGGCACAGGAAGCCGATTTCGGCTTCCGGCCATGCGGCCTGCTGTCCCTGGCCACCGATGGCGGGGAGTGGTCCGGCCTGCGCTCGTGGCTGGACCACGCGGCCGGTCGTGGCCTCGATGCAAGAATCGCACAGTCTGAAGAAGTCGCGCGCCTTCTGCCGCAATTCCGCCGCCCCTGGGCCGGTGCCGTGTTCGCGCCCGGCGATGCTGGCATCGAGCCAGACCAGGCCATGCATTTTCTCGAACGAAAGGCCCGTGCTGCCGGCGTCGCGATCGTCACCGGCAACGCCGTCAAGCGCATCGACATCAGCGGCGGCAGGGCAGTCGGCGTGCAGACCGAAACCGGCTTCGTGGCGGCGGAAAAAATCGTGATCGCGGCCGGCATCTGGTCCCGCTGGCTGTGCGCCACGCTGGGGATCGTGCTTCCGCAATTGCGGGTCACGGCTTCGGTCCTGCGCACCACGCCCGTCGAAGGCGGCCCCGAGGTCAACGTTGCCTCAAGCCGCTACTGCCTTCGCCGCCGCAGCGACGGCGGCTACACGGTCGCCCGCCGCAACTCCTCCCTCACCCACGTCACGCCGGACTCGCTGCGCTTCATGCGCCAGTATCTGCCCAACTACCTCAGGCAGAAACAACTCCTGCGTGTCCGCATGGGGATGAATTTCTTTCACGAATGGCGGCAGGAACGGCGCTTCGGCCCCGGCCGTCCCAATCCGTTCGAGGATTTCCGCACCTGCGACCCGACACCGGACATCGACACGCTGAAGGAAACATTCGACCACCTCAAGGAAGATGCTCCCATCTTCCGTTCCGCGCGGATCGCGGGCACCTGGGCCGGTACCATCGACGTCCTGCCCGACGCCCTGCCGGTTCTCTCTTCCGTCGCGCGCTATCCCGGCCTGTTCCTGGCCACCGGTTTCTCGGCGCACGGGTTCGGCATCGGCCCGGCTTCCGGCCGCCTGATGGCGAATATCATCACCGGCACGGCCTCGGCCACCGCCGCCGCCCCGTTCCGGTTGGACCGTTTCCACCTCAATGGCGACTGAAAGGCTGTCCGCCGACAGCCTCCGAAGCCGCACGCTCCTGCCCACGGCGCTTTGTTGTTCCCACCGCGCGTCTGTGGCAAAGCCGAAAGGGCGACGGACGGGGGAGACGCAACGCATGACAAGGGCCGAACGGTGCGCAGAGCCGGCGGAGAACGGCATGAACCGCCATTATACGGGCGAGGAACTCTATCTCATCCTCCGGCAGGACCTGATCAATGACCGCACCCCCGGCGGCACGGTCCTGCAGGAAAACGAGATCGCCACCCGGTACGGCGTCAGCCGCACCCCGGTGCGCGAGGCGCTGCAAAGGCTGCACCAGGACAATCTGATCGGCCGCAAGGGCCGCTTCTACACGGTCGCCCAGCCACCGCTGGAACGCATCCGCGAACTCTATGAGTTTCGTGAGGCGATCGAAGCCAGCACCATCGTCCTGTGCTGCCGCCGGGCCGGCGACGAGGTCCTGCGACAGATCCACGACATCGTGGAGCAGCAGCAGCAGGCCGCCGACCAGCGCCGCTACTACGATTACGAACGTCTCGATGCCCTGTTCCACGTCGCCATTGCCAACGGCGCGGAAAACCGTCTCCTGGCACACCAGCTCGAAGTCAGCTACGACCAGATCTGGTTTTCCAGGGTCGGCAACCTGGTCTCGCTCCAGACATATTCGGTCGACGGCACGATCGCCGAACACCGCCGCATCGTCGACGCCCTGATCCGCAGGAAGGAAGACGTCGCAAAGGCCGAAATGATCAGCCACCTGCGTGCGGCCATCGATATCAGCGAACGCTCCGTGAGCAGCCGCGCGAAGCGCCCGAAGAAAACGCCGGCCTGACCATCGCCGCCCTGCCGACACGATCCTCCGCCCCCTTGTCGTCGGTCGGCCGGGTTCCGACCTTGCCATCGTCGGGGATTGAAGGCACCAGTCCCCCGACGAACACACAGGACACGGGCAGGACGGCACCGGCAATCCGTCCCCCCACAGGAAGCACGCCATGACCGCATCGGACGAACCGGGCTGGTTCCCCATCGCCCTGCGCCTGCGCGACGCCAGGGTCCTGGTGGTCGGCGGCGGCGGGATCGCCCTCAACAAGGTCCGCCTGCTGCTGGCCCACGCCGCGCGGATCGAAGTCCTTGCCCCTACGCTGGACGATGCGCTGACGGCCCTGCGCGACACCGGAGACATCCACCACATCCCCGCCGAAGCCGCCCCCGACCGGCTCGATGCCCTGCTCCCCGGCTGCCGGCTGGTCTACGCCGCGACCGACGACCGCACCGTCAACCGCGCCGTCGCCGCCCGTGCCGACGCACTGAACATCCCGGTCTGCGCGGTGGACGACCCCACGCCCTCCAGCTTCATCACCCCCGCCCAGATCCATCGCGGCCCGGTGCGGATCGCCATCTCCACCGGCGGTGCCGCCCCGGTCCTCGCTCGCCGCCTGCGCGAGCGCATCGAGGCCGCCATGCCCGCCGGGCTCGACGGACTGGCCCGCTTCCTGCGCGACGCCCGTGGCCACGTCGTCACACGCTGCCCCGACATCGACCGCCGCCGCCGCGTGTGGGAAGCCTTCCTGGACGGCAGAGGGGCCGAAGCCGCCCAGCGCGGCGACACCGAAACCGCCCGCCAGATCCTCGACCACCTGCTGGACGACACCCCCGTCACCGGCGAGGTCTGGCTGGTCGGCGCCGGCCCCGGCGACCCGGACCTGCTGACGCTGCGCGCATTGCACCTGATGCAGAACGCCGATTCCGTGCTCTACGACCAGCTTCTCCCCCCCGACCTGCTGGACCGCGTGCGGCGCGACGCCACGCGGGTTTTCGTCGGCAAACAGCGCGACCGCCACACCATGCCGCAGGAGCAGATCAACGCCGAACTGATCCGCCGCGCCCGCGGGGGCGAGCGCGTGCTGCGCCTCAAGGGCGGCGACCCGTTCATCTTTGGCCGGGGCGGCGAGGAAATCGAAGCCCTGATGCAAGCCGGCATCCCTTTCCAGGTCGTACCCGGCATCACGGCGGCCAGCGGCTGCGCCGCCTATGCCGGCATTCCGCTCACCCACCGCGACTGCGCGCAATCCTGCCTGTTCGTCACCGGCCACGCCCGCAAGGACGGCACGCTGGACCTGCCGTGGGCGCGCATGGCCGACAGCGGCCAGACCATCGCCATCTATATGGGCGTCAGCGCCCTGCCCGACCTCTGCGCGATGCTCGTCCGCCACGGCCTGCCGCCGGACTGGCCCGCCGCGATCATCGAACGCGGCACCCGCCCCGACCAGCGCGTGCTCACCGGCACGCTAGACACCCTGCCCACCCTTGCCCGCGCCAACAGCGTCGGCAGCCCGGCGCTGATCCTGGTCGGCGAAGTCGTACGTCACCGGGTCATCTCTTCTTCTTTTTCTGAAGAAAAAGAAGCAAAAAGACTTTGATTCGTTCAAAGACTTTTCCAGAAATGGATACTCATCTTCCGAACGGAACAGACCAGACGCACCGCCTCGTCCCCAGGCGCCTCATCCCTGGGGATCAGCGGCAAAGCTGATGAAATCGGTAAGATATTGCAGATCCTCATCTGCCTCACGGCGGCCAAGAAAAATCTGCTTCGCAATGCCGTTTTTACCGATCCTTATCGCCCGCAGATCAAACCGTGATGCATATTCCTCCACCAGCCAGCGCGGCAGAACCGCAACGCCGCGACCATGCGCGACCATCACCAGCATGATGTCCGTCGTCTCAATATGCTTATGCTGGCGTGGGGCGATCCCGGCAGGCTGAAGAAACTGGGTATAGATATCCAGCCTCTCCGCAGGAACAGGGTAGGTAATAAGCGTCTCGTCCGCCAGTTGTTCAGGCGTGATACATTTAACGTCGCACAGCCGATGGGTGCTTCCAACGACAAGCACGAGTTCATAATCAAAAACCGGTGTAAAAATCAGGCCGGGTTTGTAAAGCGGATCAGGCGTCACAAGAATGTCGATCTCATTGCCCAGAAGCGCCCCGATCCCGCCAAACTGAAACTTCTGGCGCACATCAACATCCACCTTCGGCCAGCGTTCGAGATAAGGTGAGACGACGTTAAGCAGCCATTGATAGCAGGGATGGCACTCCATCCCGATCTTCAGGGTGCCACGTTCGCCATTGGCAAACTGCTCCAGCCTTTCTTCAGCCAGCGAGAACTGCGGCAGCAACCGGTTGGCCAGCGAGAGCAGCCACTGACCGGCCTGCGTCAGAACCAGAGACCGCCCTTCACGCCGCCAAATCTTCACGCCAAGCTGGATCTCGATCTTGCGAACCGCATGGCTGAGCGCGGGCTGGGTCAGATTCAGCCGCGCCCCCGCCGCCGTGAGCGACCCCTCCCTGGCGACTTCCTGTATGATCATCAGATGGTTACGTTCAAGAATGGCCATGTCTTACCAGGAAATATGCACCAAATTCATACAACCATAAACAATTATCATTTATATATATTGGCGAAAACCCTTATCTGAAACCACATATCGGCCCATCCGGCTCTCAATTATGGCCATGCCGCCGCCTTCAGGCAGGACTCCTCTGGTCCCGCTTATGACGGTTTCGGCAATTCAGCCCGATTCTGGCGAACAGTCCCCGTCCCACTCTCATATTTTCATATCGTCGAGATGAACAACACCGTGGAACACCGGCCAGCCCAAGCCCTCCCAGGCGCGTTCCCCCCTCATGCTCTCGACATGCCGGCCCCTGCTCTCTCTTTCGAATTTGTCCCCCCGAGAACCGACGCGCAAGCGCACCGCCTGTGGCAATGCATCCGGCGCCTTGCACCGCTTTCGCCACGTTTTGTCTCCGTCACCTGCGGCGCTGGCGGAAGCACGCAGGCCAGCACCCGCGCAACGGTGCTGCGCCTGAAGCGGGAAACCGCTCTCGTGCCCGCCGCTCACCTGACCTGCGTGGGTGCGAGCCGCGAGGACATCGACGAAATCGCACGCAGTTACTGGGAAGCCGGCGTCAGACACATCGTGGCGCTGCGCGGCGATCCGCCAGCAGGCGCGGCTGATTACACCCCGCATCCCGGCGGGTATACCCACGCCAGCGACCTCGTAGCCGGACTGCGCCGCATCGCGGATTTCGAGATCTCCGTCGCCGCCTACCCCGAAACCCATCCCGCAGCCCCAAGCCCGGACGCCGATCTCGACAATCTCAAGCGCAAACTCGACGCCGGGGCGACACGCGCCATCACCCAGTATTTCTTTGACGCTGAAACCTATCTCCGTTTCCTCGACCGATGCATGGCGGCCGGCATCACCGCGCCGATCGTGCCCGGCATCATGCCCGTCTCGAACTACGATCAAGTGGCACGTTTCTCGGCGCTCTGTGGCGTGACGGTACCAGCCTGGCTCACCCACCTGTTTGAAGAAACCTCAAAAAATCCTGAACTGCGTCGTATCGTCGCCAGCGTCGTAGCCGTAGAGCAGGTTCGGGCCTTGCAGGCCAATGGAATCAACGCATTTCATCTCTCGACATTGAATCATGCTGACCTGACCTTCGCCATCGCGCATATTCTTGGGCTCCGCCCGACGGAGCCCTCTGCACCGACTGAAAGCCTGGCCGAGAAGGGGGTCTGATGACCGAGAACCATCCTGAAAGCCCGCGCACACCGAAATGCGCGTCCGATCGCCACCAGCGCGCATGTTCGGTCAAGCTATGAAAAGCAGAAACGCAAGGACATCACCCATGACTGAACGCCCCCGCCCCCTGCTCACACCACCCGATGGACACAGGAAGGTGCTGCTCCATTCCTGTTGCGCGCCCTGTTCCGGCGAGGTGATGGAGGCGATGTCAGCGTCCGGCATTGATTATACGATCTTCTTCTATAATCCGAACATTCACCCGGAACGGGAATATCGTCTCCGCAAGGATGAGAACATCCGCTTTGCGGAAAAACACAATGTTCCCTTCATCGACGCCGACTATGACCGCGACAACTGGTTCGCCCGCGCCAAAGGCATGGAATGGGAGCCGGAACGCGGCGTGCGCTGCACCATGTGCTTCGACATGCGTTTCGAACGCACGGCGCTCTATGCGCACGAACATGCCTTCCCCGTCATGACTAGCTCGCTCGGAATTTCACGATGGAAAAACATGGCGCAGATCAATGATTGCGGGCAACGCGCCGTCTCACCCTATGACGGGTTATCCTACTGGGACTTCAACTGGCGCAAGGGCGGAGGTGCCGCACGCATGATCGAGATCAGCAAACAGGAGCAGTTCTACCAGCAGGAATATTGCGGCTGCGCCTACTCGCTCAGAGACACCAACCTGCATCGCCGCAACACGGGCCGTCCAGCCATTGAAATCGGCAAGCTCTATTACGGAACGGACAGCAATGACTGACAAGCCGCAAAACACGCAATCTTCCGCCGGCACTGTAACGGACGCATCGCCCCAGACGGACGCAGACCGGCATCAGCAGGGCAACGTCCTCCTGATCTGTGACGACCAGGAGGGAAACGCTTCCGAAGAGGAAAACCCGTTCGACTGTCCATGCTGCATCCTGCCCTGGTCGCGCTGAACGACATCCAGAACATGCGCATATCGCCGGGAATCCCGATCTTCGGCAATCAGAACGCGTGGAGACGGTTTCAGTCTCCACGCTGGGCCAGACTCACGAGCGCGTCATTCTCACACTCGAAAGCCCCCGAGGCTCAGACCGACAGTTCTTTCCGAACGATTTCCGCACCCGCCCCCAGAGCATTCAGCTTTCCCGTGGCAACATGCCGGGGAAGAGGGGCCATGCCGCAATTGGTCGACGGATAAAGCTTGTCCGCGTCCACGAACTGGAGCGCCTTTCGCAGCGTGCTGGCGACCTCCTCCGGTGTCTCGATGATGTTGGTTGCCACGTCAATGGCGCCGACCATCACCTTTTTACCGCGAATGAGTTCGATAAGATCCATCGGAACGCGCGAATTCTGGCATTCCAGCGAGATCAGGTCGATGTTCGATCTCTGGAGTTTGGGGAAGATCTCTTCATACTGCCGCCACTCCGCACCCAGGGCGTTTTTCCAGTCGATATTCGCCTGGATGCCATACCCGTAGCAGATATGAACGGCCGTTTCGCATTTCAGACCTTCGATCGCCCTTTCCAGCGTCGCAATGCCCCAGTCATTCACTTCGTCAAAGAAAACGTTGAATGCAGGCTCATCGAACTGAATGATATCGATGCCGGCAGCCTCCAGTTCCCTGGCTTCCTGATTGAGAATCTTGGCAAATTCCCAGGCCAGCTTTTCGCGGCTTTTATAATGCGCGTCATGCAGCGTATCGATCATGGTCATCGGGCCGGGCAGAGCCCATTTGATCCGCTTTTTCGTGAGCGTGCGCAGAAACCGGGCATCCTCGACAAACACCGGCTTTTCGCGCGTCACGGCCCCCACGACGGAAGGCACACTCGCGTCATAACGATTACGGATTCTGACGGTCTGGCGGTTCTCGAAATCGACTCCGCTGAGATGCTCGATAAAGGTCGTGACGAAATGCTGCCGCGTCTGTTCGCCATCGCTGACGATATCGATGCCGGCACGATCCTGATCGTCCAGCGTCAGGCGCAGCGCATCCTGCTTGCCTTCCTTCAATTCCTCACCCTGCAATTTCCAGGGGGACCAGAGTGTTTCCGGCTTCGCAAGCCAGGACGGCTTGGGCAGGCTTCCGGCGGTCGAGGTCGGGAGTAAAGTCTTCATGGTTGCGGCCTTGATGTGTATGATTGATCAGACAGGAAAACGAGCAGACCACTGCTCAAGACGATCCTGATACGGCTCGATAAAGCGCTCTTCGGTAAACTCGCCCTGCGCGACAGCCAGCCTGCTGCGTTCCTCGCGATCGTACACAATGCGGGTCAGCGAATAATCCTGATGGTTCAGGCTCGGCTGATAGCATGCGGCCGCCGGGGCATTGGCATTGTAGATTTCAGGCCGGTAGACCTTCTGGAAACACTCCATCGTGCTGATCGTGCTGATCAGTTCCAGATTGGAATAATCCGACAGAAGGTCGCCAAAGAAATAGAACGCCAGCGGCGCGGTGGCATAGGGAGGCATGAAATACCGCACCTTCATGCCCATCTTGCCGAAATACTGGTCGGTCAGGGAAAATTCTCTCTGCTCATACTCAGAACCCAGAACCGGATGATAGTTTCCGGTTTTATGATAGGTCCTGTTACTGGAAACGCTCAGGCAGATGACGGGCATCTTGCCGAAGCTATTCCTGTAAGTGTCCGAATATATGAACGACTTGAACAGATTCCCATGAAGATCGCCGAAGCCATCGGGAATGCGGAATTCCGGCAGGTCACGGTTGTGCTTCAGCAGAAGCACGCTGAAATCATAATCCCGGACATAGGAAGAAAAGTTGTTCCCGGTCATTCCAGCGACACGCCGATTGTCAATCCTGTCAACAATCGAGGTATTGAGAATCTCAATTAACGGAAAGACCTTATCCTGCCCGTTGAAAACGAAATTCATCTCGACGGAAACGATCTCGATCTCGACGGAATAGCGATCTCCGTTCGGATTATCCCAGTGCGCGAGAGAATTGAAACGGCTATCGATCATCCGCAGGACGTTTTGCAGATTTTCCCGACGATGCGCCCCTCTGGCCAGATTGGCGAAATTGGTCGTCAGGCGCGTGTCATCCGAAGGGCTGTAATCGTCATCAAATCTCGTCTTCTTGATAGCGAACGTAAATTCGACAGACATTCCTGTTTTACCTCATTTTGGCAGAATCCCCCAGATCACTATTTTGACCTGTAGAGGATTTGACTTGTTCACAGTTCCCAATCGGCAATTTTCAGGCCGGAAGTGCCGAGACGCATTGGACGCTGTTATGCCTGAGAGGCTCATTGAGCAAAAATGATTTTATTTCATTTATCCATAAATTCCATTCATGGATAATGACCATCAAAGAGCGTCCCGCCCTTAGAGCCTGACCGGGGATGGCCCGCTGCCCTGATGTCCAGAGCAGATCCTGTTTGAATGCACGCATTCAAACAGGTGAAGATGCTGGTAAAAACAATAAACTGGAGCATCTCCACCGAACCGGTTTTCGGTGGAGATGCTCCAGTCTTGATACGGTCGGTCTATAAACCGGGCATTCCGGTATCCGCGCGCGAACCGGCGTGCCGGGAGAGCCCTTCGGGCTCGGGCGCATCATCGCGACGACTGCAGACAGCAGCACAGGTCAGCCGGCTGCGCGGCAGGCTCGGGGGTTCCGGCCGCGCACGCCCATCGGTAAAGGCCCGGTCGCGGAACGGAACCAGACTACCGTTTCAAAGGCTCCGATGCGGAGCGGGAAGCACGGCGTGAGAAAACGGCTCTGGGGCACGAACGCGGCGCGCGGAGCCCCCCCCCCCCCCCCCCCCCCCCCCCCCCCCCCGCCGGGCGACCACACGCCGCCCCGAATGAACCGTCAGGACCCATCCGCCATCAGCGAGACATGCGCGCAGGTAATCTTCCACCCCTCATCGGTGCGGATCCATGTCTGGCTCTGCCGTCCGATGCGCGTCGCCCCCTCGCGCTGGAATTCCAGATTGACGGTCGCCAGATCCGTGCCGAAGGTCGTCACCACCCGGCGCAGCACCCGCCGCTGCGGCGACCCGCCGACACGACCCTGACGAAAGGCCGCAATCTCGGCAAAGCCGTACAACACCTCACCCACGCCATAACGGATCGTCTCGGGCGCATTGCGAAACAGCGCATCCAGAACATCCAGGTCATTGGCCATCAGCGCCGCCTCGTACTGGTCGGACATGGCGGTCACTTCGGCCATGATGGCAGGGTCATCGATCAGAAGCATGGCACGGCACCTTACATAAAACAGCGTATCTGTAGCAGATCACCCAGCGGTCATCATGCGCGAGTCACCGCTTTCCAGCACGCTCCTCAGCGTGCACCGTATTGCGGCCCCCGTGATAAATATAATAAATCATACGCACCATGACTTCCAGAATACCGGCTTCAGACGACCTCTCCCGAAAAACCGTCGCCGACACCAGTGCCAGGGCGACCCGATCGTCGCACCGGGGCCGCCGCCCCCTCGCCGCCCTGCTCTGCATGGTCCTGCTGAACGAGACGGTGCCGGCATCCCCGGCCGACGCCGCCGGCTTCACATTGTCCACCCTGGGCATCATGCAGCCGTTCCTGCCCTCGGCCGCCGCGCCCCAACCATCGTCGCAGCCGCCGTCACAGCCAGCGTCACACCCATCCCCGGCGCCGTCACTGCCGTCATCGCCCCACCCGTCATCCCACCACGCGTCCCGGCCCGCCCCGACCGCGCCAACGTCGCCCACCGGCATTGAAAGCGCGGACGAACGCCCGAAACTCGCCCCGCCCCCATGCCGCCGGACAACCAGCTTCCGGGCTTTCCATCCCAGTGGAAAATCCAGAGTGCCCTGAAGCAGCTCGGTTTCTACCACGGCCCGTTGGATGGCGGCTACGCGACCCCCCAATTCCGCGCCGACCTCGAAGTCTATCTGGAAGCCATCCCCGACTACCTGACCAGATATGTCAGGCTGCCGTTCGAGGAGATCGTCCTGATGGGGCTGAACGACACCGTCCGGCTGTCTCTGCCCGCAGACCGCACCCTGGCCGCCCCCATGAGCAACCTGGCGCGCGCCAACCTCAACAGCAACGACCTGGCAAGACTGAGGGCGGCCACCGAACGCGCCAACGCCCACCCCGACCAGGAGCAGCAATGGCGCAGCACCGACGGGCGCCGGGGCGGCACGGTCGTCATGTCCGGCGCCCCCAACGGCCCCTGCGGCACATTTTCCCTGCGCGTCGACATCAACGATGCGACGGAAACCGCCGGCCCCCTGGAAGGCTGCCGCCGGCACGGACAATGGGAGGTCATCACCGGCTCCCCCCGCTAGAAGCGGTTCAAAACCCCGCTGGCAACAACTTCCCCCGTACCCCGCCCATCGCGCCGGCAATGCAGGGCAATCACCGCGACGGAACGCGCCCCTTCACTGCCGCAGTTCCTCGATCGCAAAAGACGGGTCCTGACTGATCGCGCTTTCTTCAAACGGAAGCCTGACCATCCGCCCCATCGAGAAAAGATCGGTCTGATCCGCGTAAGCCGGCAAGAGCGGATCGTCCGACTGTCCATAGGTCAACAAGGCATCGGCCACGGGTCGCCCCTTTTTCCAGGTTACGGCCAGCAGATAGCTCGTTCCCATGATGTTCTCATTGGCGTAGCCGGTCCCGCCGAGCGCCCCGAACCCGACGACATTGAGAATCCCTTCCATGCCCGAACCACCTGGCACCGGAATAGCCCCAGCCCCGGTTGCACGATACTGCACGCGGGACAGGGGCGCAGAGAGCGGAATATGGAACCGCGTCAACTCTTCCACCGCGCCCTCAAGCGCCTGTTGCAGGGCCGTATGCACGGATGCACGCGCGAAAGCGATCCTGCATGGCGTATCGGCCGGAGCGTCCGGATCGAACGGAACACTCCATAAATCCGGAATCTCATGCGCTCTTGTCCAGAACGCCCGGAACAGCACGGCTCCACGACTGTCCGGCCGATCCGTCCGATCCCATGCCTGAAGCACACGGCAGGCTTCGGCGGAAACCGGCCTATCATACGGCTCCGTTCCGCAAAGTGCCGCCAAAGCGGGAGCCGCCAGTTCCGCCGCATAGTTCCGACTATCCAGAATCATATGCTCGGCCCGATCAAGGGTGACCGGACCCGCCGACGTCAGCCGACGCAACGAGACGAGACTCATCCGCGCACGCAAACCCAACGGCGCCCCCTCGCCACCCACGATTGCCGGAACGGAGGAAGAACCAGGCTCCGCCCCCGTTATCCAGGGGGAATTATTGCTGTTGAAGACATAGCGCGTCGTCCGCGCCACCGGCATGTCGCGGGCTGGCAGCGCGCCGCGCCGGGTCCAGTCGCACGCGCTGCGGGCACCGTCCATCACGGGCACCCCCTTTGGCAAACGCCCGCCGACGAAGCATGAGGGATCGGCATCGTCGGGCAGATCCGGCACGATCGATTCATCCGCATACAATGCCTGCCCCAGGCGATCGGCCGCGATGGTGTTGACCCATGGCAACCCACGCACCGCCTTCAGGCCGGCAAGCAGGTCGGCGGCGGAAACGGCGCGATCGATCCGCAGCCATTGCGCGATCATGCGGGTGTTCCGCCGCTCGCTGTCGGCAAGGGCATACGCTTCCGTGCCGGTCCACCGCATGCCCCGCCTTTCGATCGAGACCAGCGGACCATAGCGCGATTCATAGATCACCTGCCGGCGAATCTCCGTCGCTCCCCCCGGCGTCAATACCGGAATCTCCACGACACGCCGCGTCATGGCTTCGGGCCTGCCATCGACGACATACCGGTCCGGATGGCCGGGAACGAGCGCAAGACGGAAAAAGGTAAAACGTCGATCGGTAGAAACCGTATGCGACCACGCCACATCCCTGTTGAAGCCGATATTGATCATCGGCAGCCTCCCGAGCGCCGCGCCCATGACGTCCAACCGGCCCGGTATCGTCAGGTGCATCTCGAAGAAGCGGTTCGGCCCATCCCACGGAAAATGAGGATTGCCGACCAGCAACCCGGTCTTCCCTTCCGTTACCGCCGCCCCCAGGGCGTAGGCATTGCTTCCCTCCTTCTCCCCGTGGGCCGCCGGAGCGGGCAGAACCGGGTCAGGCACCGCCCCCTTTACCGTGGCCGCCCCCGGCGGAGCAGCACGAACCATCTGTGGATAAAGCGGCAAAGCGGTGTCGAAGACCGCCTTCTGCGCAATCATTCTGATCACATCATCAACCGTGACCGGCCCCGCCAGCCGCGCACCACCGCAGGGGCGCGACGCCGCCGGCTTCGACAGGGCCAGATCGACACCGGCCGCATACCCGCTCAAAAGCCGCCACACATCCTTCTGCCGCCGATAACCGTCCCCAAGACGGTCCATATCGAAATAAAACCTGAAAAATATATCGCTTTCCAGGTTTGACCCCGCGCGTCCGCCCGGCCCGGCGGGACTGTCCGGCCCGATGAAACGCGACCGCTCCCCCCGCACCGTCATGACCGTCTCCATGAGCAGACAGCGGTTCAGACGGGCATAGGCATAGCCCGCCCCGAAACCCAGCCCCGCGAAATCGTCCGCCCTGACATGGGGAATATCGTGCGCGGTCCAGCGCACCACCGCGCGGTACGTCACCGGACGAGCCGAAGCGGTGGAACAAAAGGCCGCGCCGCACAGGCAGAAAAAGCCGGCCAGCCCCACCCTCCACCGTGAAGATCGATCCGAAACCGCGCGCCGGGGGCCAGCCACGCCCACTCGCTCCATCACGCCCGTTACCAGTTATACATCAGGTTGCCGTACACCCTGCGCCCCTGTCCCAGGTAACATTGGTACGTGCCACAGGTCGTCACATAATATTTATTGGTCAGGTTCGAAATCGCCACCTGCGCCCGCAATCCTTTCAGCACCGGTGTCAACCCGCCGAAATCGTAATGCGCTCCTATATCGAACAGAAGATAAGCTGGCATTTTATAGGAATTTGCCGGATCGTCATAAGTGAAGCCCGTATATCTTACCCCCCAATTGATACCCAATCCCTTTGCGACAGTCCGGGGCAACGTATAGTCGAAGAAGACCGACATCATGTTGCGCGGCACACCTTCCACATATTTTCCCTGCTGCGGCACCGCCGCGCCGAACGTTCCCGTCCGGGGGTAAAAAATATTGGTCTTCAGGTTGGATTTCGCAAAGCGCATGTCGGTATAGGTATAGGAACCGACGACCCGCAGATCCGGCGTGATATTGGCGCTGGCCGACAGTTCCACCCCCTGCGACCGCACCCGCCCCACATCGGCGCTGAAGTTCGGATGGAGCGGGTCCGTGACGAGGTAATGGTTTTCGTCGATATGGAAGACGGAACCGGTCAGCAGGATATCCCGCTCCGGCACCTTGTATTTCAAGCCGGCCTCGAACTGCTTTCCGGTCAGCGGCGCGAACGGGCGGTTCAGGTAATCCGTCGTGCCGAACTGCGGGTTGAAGGAGGATGAATAGCTGAAATAGGGCGCCAGCCCGAAGTCGAAATTATAAACCAGCCCGGCACGCCAGGTAAACGCGGATTGCGAGACGGTATTGGGCGCGTTCAGTGTCGCCGTGCTGCCGCCGCCAGCCTGATAGGTCCGCTGCCCGCCGACAAAGGTACGGTTATACCAGTCCTGGCGGCCGCCAAGCAGAATCGAGAACCTGTTCCATTTTATCTGATCCTGGAAGTAAACGCCTTCCTGAAAATAGGAAAAATTCTGGATATAAGCCGGGTTAGGACATGTCCAGGGCGTCGCCAGACAGGGCGTGAAATCGTAGGCGCGCGGATTATAGACGTCCACGACGTTGTACGATCCTGCGGTCTGATACTGCCCGGTGCTATTGATCTGCCGGAAATCGGACCCCACAATCCAGGTATGCGACACCGGTCCCGTATCGACATGCCCCATCAATCGCGAATCGAGGCCCACAGTTCGGTTTGCACCGCCGGACGCCCATGGATTCCTGCGGATTTCCGACATTGAAATCGGCTGGTTCAAAACCATGTACTGGGTAGAGTGCCAGGAATCCTCCCAGCGAAAATTCTGCACGAATGTTATATATTTATTAAACTCGTGTTTGAACTGATATTCAAACATCGCATCCGTGGCGCGATTGTCGTTGAAAGAAGGCGTACCCAGAAAGGTGCTGCGCGACAGATAGCCTTTCGTGCCCGGAAAGGCGGTGCCGTAGAGCGAATAGGCCGTCTGCGCCACGCCGATCTCGGGGGTGTACATATATTCCCCGATAAGAGAAAGCGATGTCCTCGGATCGATATCCCACGTAAGGGAGGGCAGAACGCCGACACGCCTGTAATTCACGTTGTTCATCTGCGTACCCTGCGTCACGCCTATGGCCGCGATCCGGTAGCGCACATTCCCCGATTTCGTGATCCTGTCGCTGACATCGAGCGTCGCTTCGTATCGTCCCCAGTTTCCGAAGCCGAGCGTCGCCTGGTGCAGCGGGGTCGCCGTCGGCTTCTTCAGGCTCACGCCGATCATGCCGCCGGGCGTGGTCTGGCCATACATGACGGAAGACGGGCCATTGACCACATCGATCCGGTCCAGAAAAGCCGTTTCCGTGGCCGACTGGGATTTCGTCATCAAACCATCGACGAATTCAGTGGTATTGAAACCACGTTGCGTGATTCCGGACCCGGAAGCGCCGGCATTGTAAGTCCCTTCCGGCTCGGCGAAGATCCCCGGACTGTAGCGCAGGGCGTCGGTCAGGCGCTGCGCCTGCTGGTCCACCATCTGCTGCTTGGTCACGACATAGATCGAATTCGGTATTTCCGTGATCGGCGTATCGGTTTTCGTCGCCGCGAGGGTGTTTCCGGCAACATAGCCGATACCCGGCCCGGTCGGGTCCTGATGCGCGAGCGTCCCCCCCACCCGCACCGGCCCCAGCGTAATCGTGGAAGAGGCCCTGCGCAGGATCACACTGTGCCTGCCGGTCATCTCATAGCTCAGGCCGCTGCCATTCAGAAGCCTGACCAGGCCGGAAGCCGGGGATTGCATCCCCTGCAAGCCCGGGCTTCTCAACCCCGCCAGAAGTTCATGCGGAACCGATACCGCCCAGCCGCTCTGCGTGCCGAATGTCGTCAGCGCGGTAGCGAGAGACTGGGGCGGAATATGAAAATTGACGCTCTCCACCTCGTTGGCGGACGCCGCCCGCAACGCGACCGGATATAATGCGATGCCGCCGAGAACGGTGGATGAGGTCAGGATAACGGCCCGCTGCGCCATGCTCCTGAAGGAGAAGAAATCCCTCCCGCATACTCGTGACATGCTGTCTTCGCCCCTTTCGGCTGTCGTGCGTCAGAGGCTGCCTGCAAAGTCACCCAGCCTGCGATCCGGCGCGACTTTTCAACAGCCTCTCAGGTTCATGCTGAATGATGAGAATGCCTCTCACTTTCTATCAGCCCTAACCTTCAACACGTCCGAACAGGGTGGTTTTTCCGCATTTCTCAGAAAAAAAACGACAGCAATTCATCGAAAACCGGTTCGGTGAACTGCTGTCGTTTATTATTTTTACAGGCCTCTGCCCCTATTTGAATGCACGCATTCCAACGGGGGCGGCTCTAGAGCATTTCCACCGAAAACCGGTTCGGTGGAAATGCTCTAGTTTATTGTTTTCACGAGCATCTTCACCTGCTTGAATGCATGCATTCAAACAGGATCTGCTCTAGCGGCTCATGACCGCCAGCCACGGCGTCACATGCATGACATGGGCTTTCTGGCCGCGTGCCATCGTTTCGAATGCCTGATCGGGCTCATTGAGCGGATACGTTCCAGTCACCCGTTCCCCCCGCAGTTTCGCGCCGTACACGAACAGCCTGCCACGCGGCACATAGGCCTGAAGCGCCGCCGCGATCTCGGCCACCGGCAGATCATGCGCCACGAAGATGCCGGTGGACCACGATCCGACCTCGTCGGGGTCAACTGCCTGCGTGGCGAGATGGATGCCGTGCAGCGTCGCCGCCTGCCCGGCATCGAGAAAGACGGGCGGTTCCCGCAGGCCGCTCTCCTGCACCGAAACCCGCCCCTCCCGCACAGCCACCGTCGCCTCATGCCCCCCGCCCAGTCGCACATCGAACACCGTGCCGACATCCGTAACCGTCAGGCGCCCGGCAAGCACGGAGAACGGCCGCGCCGCATCATGGCGCACCGTAAAAAGGGCCTCTCCCTTGAGAAGCCGCACATGGCGATGCCCGTCCAGAAAATCGAGCGCCACCGCGCTCTCGGGCGCGAGAACCGCCCGGCTGCCGTCAGCCAGTTCCAGCGTGCGCGTTTCCTGCCGTCCCGTCGCATAATCGGCCTGCCAGCGCACCATCATCTCAGGCCCGATCAGGATCGCAACGGCCGCGGCCGCCACCGATGCGAGAGCGGAGAGGCCGATCCCAGGCAGGCGGCGCCTCCAGCGCCTGCTGCGATAGGTCCGCATCGTCGGCACCGCAACAGGCAGGGCATCGTCCGGTATCGCCCTGAGCAGGCCCATGGTTCGGACAACCTGCCGCCATTCCGCGTCACGCGCCGGATCGGCGGCCCGCCACATCTCGAAATGCTTCACGACCTCGGGATCGTCATCCTCTTCGCGAAGCAGAATATGCCAATCCACGGCACGCCGCGGCCAGGCCGACAGGTCATCCCTGCCATCGTCCCTGCCATCGCCACTCATGCGTTCTTCCCCCCGAAGGCCAGACGCCGGCTTCGCATGGCAAAACCGACCCCCTCGATACTGCACACGTTCGGGGCATGTGTTTTTTCACCGTGACGCGACATTATTCCGTCGAATCGAACGCCTGGCGGCAGCGTTCCATCCCGTCAGCGACCAGCCCATGCACGCGCGTAATCGACATATCGAGTATCCTGGCGATCTCGCGCAGTTTCAGCCCGTCGAAACGATACAGGATGATCGCCTGCTGCGTCATGTCCGGCAGCCCCCGAAGGCATGCCATCACCCGTTCGAGTTCCAGGCGGGCCGCCAGTTCGGTTTCCAGGCCGGGAACGTCCGCCGCGATCGCCTCCATCGCCCTGCCTTCGATCCGCACGAAACGCTGGTCCTCGCGAACCGCCCGGCGACGCCTGTCCAGTGCAAGATTGCGGATGACACGATAGAGGAAATTCAGCGGATTATCGGGGTGCGTCCCATGGCAACGCAGCCACGCCTCCTGGACCAGATCCTCGGCCAGCGAGGTGTCCCCCATGATCCGTCCGGCATAATGAAGAAGCTGCCCGCGATTGGAGAGATAGCAGGCCAGCAATTCAGGCTTTCCCCCCAAGGGACACCTCTCCCGCCGCACCGTTTGGTCGGACGGCCCACGCAAATGATAACAATTCTCATTTTGTTACGCGAGGGGGCCAGGAAAGGCAAGGGGAGCGGACCCCGCATCCCTCCTTCCCCGGCCGCGAACATGAACACCCATGCCCGCGCCGGCCTCCACGGCTACGACCAGACCGACCGTTACGGCCGAATGGCCTACACCCGCGTCACTGCCCCTCCCACTGCGCCGGCGCCCCGGTCCCGAACGCCGCGACCCCCCGATGAAAATCCGCGCTGCCGTAGCACCGCCGGATCAGGTCGGCCATCTCCGGCACCTCGCTCTCTCCCAGCCGACGCAACGCCTCGCGCGTCACCGCGATCGTGATCGGCGCATGCCCGCAGATCCGCCGGCAGAGCTTGACGACGGCCGCCTCCAGCTCTTCGGCCGGCACGATGGCATGCAGATACCCGATACCCGCCAGATCCTCGGCCGCCGGCATCTCGGCCAGCAGCGTCATGCGCTTCACCCAGCTGACCCCCAGCGTGCGCTCCAGCCGGGCGAGATTGGCACCCGAGAGACAGTTGCCCAACGTGCGGGCGATCGGCACGCCGAACCGCGCCCCCGCCGCCGCGATGCGAAAATCACAGGCATTGGCAATCGCCAGCCCCCCGCCGACCGCCCAGCCCTCGACTACCGCAAGCGTCGGCACCGCAATCCGGTCCAGCCGCGCAATGCACTGGTCGATCCCCCGCTCATAGTCCACGCCATCCTCGCCCGAGCGGAAATCGCGAAACTGCGCAATATCGGTCCCGGCGACAAAAGCCTGTCCTCCCGCCCCCCGCAGCACCGCCACCCGCAGGCCCGGCGTCGTATCGATCCGCTCGATCGCCTCGCCAAGGTCGCGATACATCTGCCACGTCATGGCATTGCGTGCCTGCGGCCGGTCGAAAACGATCGTGGCCACCTCACCGTCGATCGTCAGCCGCACCCGGCCGGCAACGGGCTCCTCCCGCTCCGCCACACCGCTCATGACGCAAACGCTCCCGCATCCGTCAGGCCGGCAATCGCCTCGTCCGACAGGCCGCGCTCGGCCAGAATCTCGCGCGTATGCTCCCCCAGCAGCGGCGGCGGCCGGCGCACGGTCGGCGGGGTGCCGCGCAGCTTCACCGGAAAGCCGATATTGGGAATCGTCCCTTCCACCGGGTGCGGAATTTCCATCTTCATCTCACGGAATTTCCCATGATCGCTCTCGAACGCCTCGGGGTAGGTATTCATCCGCCCGGCCGGAATCCCCTTGGCCAGCAGCGTCTCCACCCATTCTTCCGAGGGCCGGGTCATGAAAGTCTTTTCCAGTTCCTCGATCAGCACCACCCGGTTGGCCAGCCGGTCGGAAATGGTGGCAAAGCGCGGATCGTCCAGCAGTTCCGCCCGCCCCAGTTCATTGCAGAGCTGCACCCACAATTTCTGGTTGGTCGCCCCCATCACGAAATACCCGTCCGACGCCCGCACCGCCTGATAGGGAGCGCTCATGCGGTTGGCAGTCCCCAGCGGCTCGGGAATCGTGCCCTTTCCCCAATATTCCGAGATATCCCATATCGAAAACGCCATCGCCGAGTCGAAAAGCGAGGCATCGATAAACTGCCCCTGCCCGCTCTTCTCGCAGCCGATATAGGCCGCCAGGATCGCATAGGTCGCAAACAGCGCGCAGCCGATATCCGCCACCGGCACGCCCGCCTTCACCGGCGGCCCGCCGGGGTGCCCGGTCACGCTCATCACGCCCGACATCGCCTGCGCCATCAGGTCGAATCCCGGCCGCATGGCCCACGGCCCGGTCTGGCCGAAACCCGAGATGCTGGCATAGACGAGTCGCGGATTGATCTTCGACAGCGTCTCGTAGTCGATGCCCAGCTTGCGCACCACGCCGGGGCGATAATTCTCCACGACGATATCGGCCGTCTTCACAAGATCGAGAAAAACCTTCCGGCCGGCCGGATTCTTCAGGTTCAGCGCGATGCTGCGCTTGTTCCTGTTCATGTTCAGGAACCCCATGCTGTCATCGCCCTTCATGCGAAACCCCATGGCCCCGCGCGTCTGGTCGCCCGTCCCCGGCGGCTCGATCTTGATGATGTCGGCCCCCAGGTCGCCCAGCAGCATGGTGCAGACCGGCCCGGCCATCACCTGGGTCACGTCCAGTACCCGGATGCCGGCCAGCGGCAGCGCGCGGCCGCCCGCCGCGCCCGGCCGCGCGTCATGGCCGCCTGCCGGATCGTCCCTATGGTCCTGCGTCGCCGACGTGTCGTGAGAGTGGAGCGTGCTGTCCATGGATGGGCCCTCCGTCTTTATCCCGTCTTCGTGATCGAACGGGTGTTGGTATTTTGAATTCATAATTCATAATGCCGGTGTGCTACAAGCATTCCGGCAGGACAGGGGGGACAGTACTCCGTTCTGTGAGAGGCCAGGAAACGCCGCGTCGGCCATGCTCCCCAGCAGGACCGGCGACGGCGCACTCAAAAAAAACAAGAAACGAGGCCGACCATGTTCCACGGCAAGACAATGACGCCGACCGCCTATATCCGTCACACCCTCACCACCGCGCCGGGCCGCATCTTCGGGCTGGTGTGCGTGATGTATTTCATCACCTATGTCGATCGCGTGAACATCTCGACGCTGGCGCCCCTGATGGCGCAAGACCTGCACCTGTCGAATGTTCAGTTGGGGCTGGCCCTGTCCGCGTTCGGCTATCCATACGCCCTGCTGCAAATCGCGGGCGGCAGCCTGGCCGACAGCCTCGGCCCACGTCGCACGCTGGTCATCAGCGGCCTCATATGGGGTGCCGCCACCATCCTCACCGGTCTGGTGGGCGGCCTGTTCTCGCTGATCGCCATCCGCGTCCTGCTGGGCATCGGCGAGGGCGCCACCTTCCCCGCCGCCACACGCGCGGTGGCCGCATGGGTCCCGTCTACCCGGCGCGGCTACGCCCAGGGCATGATGCATTCCTCATCGCGCCTGGCCAACGCGCTCACCCCGCCGCTGACGGTCATGATCGCCCTGTGGCTGGGCTGGCGCGGCGCCTTCATGGCGCTGGGCTGCGTCAGCCTGGGCTGGACGCTGGCCTGGGCCTTCATGTTCCGCGACCGCCCGGCCAGCCATCCGGGCGTCACCGCCGCCGAACTGGCCGAACTCCCGGTCATCGACACGCCCCGCACCGGCGCCGCCAGACCGTCCATCCCATGGCGGGCGCTGATCCGCGCCATGATGCCGGCCACGCTGATCTATTTCTGCTACAACTGGACGCTGTGGCTCTACATCACCTGGCTGCCGTCCTTCTTCGTGCAGGCTTACGGGCTGAACCTGAAGCACACCGCCATCTTCTCGTTCGGCGTCTTCACCGCCGGCGTGGTGGGCGATACCTGCGGCGGCCTGTTCACCGACTACCTGTACCGCCGCCACGGCAACCTGCCGCAGGCACGGCGCCAGGTCATCATCGCCAGCATGATCGGCTCCATGCTCTGCCTGCTGCCGGCGCTGTTCGTGCATAATCTCACCGCCATCGGCATCGCGCTGTCGGCGGCCTTCTTCTTCCTGGAATTGACTGTCGGCCCGATCTGGGCGATCCCGATGGACATGGCGCCCCGATATGCCGGTACCAGCAGCGGAATCATGAACACGGGCTCGGCCATCGCCGGCATCCTGTCGCCGTTCGCCTTCGGCCTGATCATCGACCTGTCGCACAGCTACAGCCTGCCGTTCTACGGCCCGGTCGTCCTGCTGATCGTCGGCGCAGCCCTGGCCTTCCACTACCTGCCGTCGCGCCCCGACGCCGCCCCCGGATCATCGCTCCCGGATGCGCCGAACCTGGGCGCGTCGAACCTTGGCACACCGAACCCTGGCGCCCCCCTGCCGGGCCGCCCGCTCGGCAACGCCCATGGTCATTGACCACCGGAGACCCAGCCCGCCATGACCGAGCCCACGATCGTCCCGCGCCTCAACCTTCACGACACGCTCATCACCGCCCTGCGCGGCATGATTCTCGACGGCGTGCTGGTGCCGGGCGAGAAGATCGCCGAGCGCGCGCTATGCGACCGGTTCGGCATCTCCCGAACCCCGCTGCGCGAGGCGCTGAAGGTCCTGGCGTCGGAAGGGCTGGTCGAACTGCTGCCCCGGCGCGGCGCGGTCGTGGCACAGATCACCGAGGCCGATATTCACAATCTGTTCCCGATCATGGGCGCGCTGGAAGGCGTGGCCGGCCAACTGGCCTGCGCCCGCGCCAGCACGCAGGACATCGCCCAGGTCCGCAAGCTGCACGACGAGATGATGGAAAGCTACGCGCGGCGCGACGAACAACGCTACCTGCGCCAGAACCGGCAGGTCCACGAGGCCATCTTCGCCCTGGCCCGCAATCCGGCCCTGTCGGAGATGTACCAGCAGATCCTGGCGCGCATCCATGTCTGCCGCTTCATCCGGCGCAAGGACGATCACGACTGGGCCACCGCCATCGCGGAACATGCCGCCTTCATGGACGCCCTGGAACAGCGCGACGGGGCGCGCCTGTCACAACTCATGCGCGACCATATCGCGGGGACCAGCGCGCGCATCGCCCTGGCCTCGCTGGATGGGAGTGAGGAACGAGATGCTGTTTGAATATGACGGCCAGACCCCCGACCTGTCGGCCGAAAATACCTACGTGGCACCGACCGCCACGCTGATCGGCGCCATCACGGTGCAGGCGGCGGCCAGCATCTGGTTCGGCGCCGTGCTGCGCGGCGACTCCGAGCGCATCGTCATCGGCGCCGGCAGCAACGTGCAGGACAATGCCGTCCTGCACACCGATCCCGGATTTCCCCTGGAAATCGCCGAGGACGTCACGATCGGCCACATGGTCATCCTGCATGGCTGCCGCATCGGCGCCGGCTCGCTGATCGGCATGGGCTCGGTCATCATGAACGGCGCACGGATCGGCCGAAACTGCCTGGTGGCCGCCGGCAGCCTGGTCCCGGAAGGCAAGGTCTTCCCCGACGGCTCGGTCATTCGCGGCCGCCCGGCCACGCTCGTCGGCCCCGTCACCCCGGCGCACGAGGCGATGATGAAGGGCGCCAGCCAGGCCTACCGCGACCGCGCACACCAGTATCGCGAGAAGCTGCGCCCGACATAGGGCAATAAAAACACTACAAAAACAGTAAAACCCGCCCGCCACGCCAAAAAGAGACAGCGCGGCGGGCAACAGAACGACCCGTACAAAGGCGCCGCCATCGCAATGACGCCCTGGCGAACACGCGTACCCAAAAAACAAGAAACAAGAAAAAACAAGGTCACCGGAAAAAAGGTGACCACACCCCGGACATCTCAAAGAACAGGAAAACTGTCGTGTCCATATCATCCTTTCTTTCCCATAGCGGGAACAGGAAGATGCCCCTCGCCGTCGCGAGCCTCTTCCTTGCCGTCGGTCCTGGTCCGCTCTCGGCGGCGACAGCGCCGCCTTACACGGGCCTGACCTCCCCCAGCGGGCCATCCGTCTTTCTCGACAGCCCGACGGCGTACGACAACACGCCCTTCACGCCCAATACCGAACATGCCTACAGCGCCTGGAACAAGCTGCGCGGCAGCCTGGCCAATAAAGGCATTGGCCTGGGCGTCGATTATATCGGCGAGAGCGGAATCATCCTGAATGGCGGCCGCACCGACGTCAGCGGTTCGGCCGGCTACACGCATCAGATCGCGGTCCAGGTCAACCTGAACTGGCAGAAGCTGGTCGGCTGGAAAGGGTTCAACACCCATTTCGCCTTCGTCAACCGCGCCGGCCACAATCTCTCGACCGATGCCGGCGACCGCTCGGTGGTCAACGTGCAGGAAATCTACGGCGGCGGCGGCAATGTCATCGTCCATCTCGTATCCGCTTACGGCACGCAGGATTTCCTGAACCAGCGCCTGCAACTCGCGCTGGGCTACATGTCGGTGAATCTCGATTTCTCGACCTCGCCGCTCTATTGCACGTTCATGAACAATGCCATATGCGGCAACCCGAAAACCGAAACCAAGGGCTCGATCGGCTTCTCGAACACGCCCAACGGCGTCCTGGGCGGCCGGCTGCGGTTCTGGCCCCTGCATGGCCTGTATGTGCAGGGCGGCGCCTATGGCGTCAATTCCGGCCTGGGCCAGCCAAAATACACCCGCACCGGGTTCGAGTTCGATACCAGCGCCTATACGGGCGTGTATGTTCCATTTGAAATCGGGGCTATTCCCGTTTTCGGCCCCCACGCGCTGGTCGGCCATTACAAGATCGCCGCCGCCTACGATTCCTCGCCCTATCCCTCGTACTACACGGATATCAACGGCAACCCCATCCCCCTGACCGGCCTGCCCGCCCGCACCGGTCGCGGCAAGATTCAGGTCTGGACCACGATGGACCAGATGCTCTTCCGCCACGGCCGCGGCATCTACGAGGGCCTCTATGTCATGGCGGGCTATATCCACAACACCCCGCGCGCCTCGCCCTACGAGCATCAATATTATCTCGGCCTGTCGGATCGCGGTATGATTCCGGGGCGGCCGAACGACGTGGTCGGCATCATGGTCAACCACGTCACCGCCAGTTCCACGCTCGTCGCGGCCCAGAAACTCTATTACAGGCGCGGAAAGAAACTGCCCGCCAACGCGCTTACGCCCCAAAGCTCCGCCACGGTGGTCGAAGCCACCTACAACATCCATATCCGCCAGGGCGTCTGGGTCCAGCCGGACTTCCAGTACGTCATCAACCCCAACCTCGAACGGAAGGTCAAAAACCTCAGCGTCCTCGGCCTGCGCCTGCGCGTCATCTTCTGAAATGGAGGCAGCGTTCCGGACACCGGAACGCACGCCCGTCACCCGCCAGTCCAGCAGGCCGCCGTCGATCGGCGAATCCGCAATTCCGGATCTACCGTGCAGACGGAAGAAACATCCTGGGCAATGGCATCCAGAAGAACATGCGCGGCCTGAAGACCCAGTTGATGGGCCCTCAGATCAACCGTGGTCAAAGCAGGAGAAACCAGGGCAGAAAACGGAATATCGTTGAACGACGCGACACTCAGCCTATCCGGGATCGCCATGCCCATTTCCTGGGCGCGCTTCATGATGCCATAGGCCAGGATATCATCCGCCGCCACCACCGCCGTCACGCCGGCGGCCTCCCATAGCGCCCACGACCGGGAAAAAGCGGCTTCTCCCTGCTCGATATCGAGATACTCCGCGGGCGCCGGGGCATTGTGCAAAGCGCCGCCCGCCTGCCGGACGATTTTCCCAAGCGCCTCCCGCCGGCATGAAAACGTCGCCTTGTCGGGCAGGAAATCCAGATAACCAACGCTCCGATGCCCCAGTTCGACCAGATGCCGGCCAAGCTGATGCCCGGCGGCGGCGACATTCAACTCGATGCGCGAGACATCCATGGCGGTATAGGCGTCCAGGATGACGGTCGGACAGGTCTGGCGAAACAAATCCAGCGTCGTCTGCGGCGGGGTGGCAAGGATCAGGCCCGCGATATTATCTTCCTGCGCCGCCCGGACGATGTCGATCCCATAATCCATATCTTCCGAGGGCACATGAAGCTGGATCGTAAAGCGCGTGCCGATCACCTGAAGGATGCCCTCCAGCATCTCGCCGAAGAACGGATTCCTGATGCTCGGCACGACGACCGATATACTGGACGGCAACTGACTGACCAGTGACCGCGCAAAGCTGTTCGGGCGATAATCGAGATCGGAAACCGCTTTCTGGATGCGCGCCTTCAGATCGCCGTTGATGCGTCCGCCATCCCGGTTCCGAACCACCAGGGACACGGCGGACACCGAACATCCTGCCAGTTTCGCAACGTCTTTCGCCGTGGCACGCCGTATCTTCAAGAAATCCTCGTAACCCATATCGCCTGATGTCCATCGAACGGCAACCGCCGTCCGCAAGGCCGAACCACCGGGCCAACACCCCGCGCACCAGCCCCACCGCCGGACCGGTCCCCCTCCGGCGCACGCTCGAAAAACCTGACTGCCACCTGCCGGCCCCATGGTCCACCGCAGACGTGCCCGGCACCCGGTTTATGACATATTCATGATAGCCGAAAAAAATCTTGAAATGAAAATCCGCTCACGTCAAACGTGTGACGCAACACCATTTCGTTAATTTCTCCTGCGCGCGGCCACCCCTGGCCCGCCCCGCCATCCTTGCTCACAGGACGACCCGGACCATGCGACGCTCTCGACGCACCCTTCTTTATTCGGCCGTATTCGCAGCGTTCGGCGCCCAGGATGGCCGGGCCGATACCGGTGCGGCGCACGCACGGGGCCACAAACCGACCCATCGCCCGGCGGCACGCCCGCACCCCCAGGCGCGACCCGCCCCGCCCGAAATGCGGACTTCGTTACAAACCGGCCAGCAGCCCGCCGCCGCGAGCGATCCGCGACCGGCCGTTCCCGAAGCCATTCTCGTATCCGGCCGCAGCGGACGAACGCAGGAGCCCGGAGGCGGCCTGATGCGGGTGGAAAAAAGCCCCAGGGCCATCCAGACGGTCACGCGCGATTATATCGCCAAGCAGGCTCCCACCTCGAACCTGCAACAGATGCTGCGCATGCTTCCCAGCGTGAATATCGCCGATCAGGACCCGTTCGGCCTTTATGCCGGGCAGGTCAACGTGCGCGGCTTCGACCAGACGGAAGTTGGCTGGCTGCTGGACGGCGCCCCGCTGAACGACACCGGCAACGCGGCTTTCTATGCCAACGAGGCCGTCGAGGCCGAGGATCTGGAAACGGTTTCCCTGCAACCGGGCTCGGTGGACATCTCCAGCCCCGTGATCAATGCATCTGCAGGCCTCTCCAAGGCGACGATGATGAACCCGACATCAAAATTCGGCGGGCTGATCGATACGTCGTTCGGCTCCTACGACACGTTTCGCCAATATATCCGCCTGAATTCGGGCTATCTCGGACAGAGCGGCATCAAGGCCATGTTCGCCTTCAGCCACACCAAGGGCAACCAGTGGCGCGGCAGCGGACAGGCCGAGAAATATCATTACGATTTCAAGGCCGTGAAGGAATTCGACAATGGAAGCCACACCGGCCTGACCGTATCCTACAACGATCAGATCAACAGCAATTATCTGAACCCGACATTGTCGCAATACCGGACCACCGGATACAGCACCAGTTTCCCCGCCTATTTCAGTGGTGGAAACTGGTATAAATCCAGCAACAACCCGTTCCGCAACGTCATCGCGGTCGTACCCACCCACATCCATATCACGCCGCGCCTGAGCCTCGATGACAGCCTGTATTTCTGGTACGGAACCGGCGGCGGAAGCGGGGCAATGACCGTGCCCGCCAACGCCTATATGGGCACGCAACCCGTCACGCTCGATCTCGACGGCGCCAGCAAGGCCCTGGTTCTGGGTTCATCCAATCAGACGCAATTCCGTCCGGGCAACACCCTGTCCATGACATATGACGTCGATGCCCATAATACCACCGTCGTCGGATGGTGGTACGAGTACGACAATGAATACATGAACTACACCCTCGGCAGGATGGACCAGGCGACAGGAAGGGTCTTCGACATCTGGGGGCAGAAAGACCTGATCACCCAGACGGACGGCCAGCCCTATTCCATGCGCGATTTCCTCACCCTCACCCAGACGAACATGCTGTTCGTCGAAAACCATTCCCATTATTTCGACGATCGCCTGATCGTGGACCTAGGCTTCAAGGAAGCCATGACGACACGCCGGACATATAATTACACGCCAGGCACACGCTATAATCAGAATCTTCACAACGCTGAACCGCTTCCCCAGATCGGCATGTCCTGGCGCTTCAATCCGCATCATCAGATATACATCTCGGGAACGACGAGCGTGAAAATGCCGTCCAACCTGTCCATTGTCGACTACTACAATACATCCGGCACACAAACGCAGTCCGGTGGCAGCAGCAGCCCCGAATATTCGATCCATGAAGAGATCGGATACCGGTATAATGGCCGCTTCTTCGTCGGATCGATATCCTTCTTCAATTACAATCTGACCAATCGCCAACAGCAGCTCAGCTATTATCTCGGCACCACGCCCATCACCTCGACGACCAACGCCGGCGGCCAGACCACCCGCGGCGTCGATATCCAGCTCGCGATGAAACCGGTGTGGAGCCATCTGCGGCCTTACGTGACGTTCGAATATCTCCATTCGACGATCGACAGCGATATCAAAACGACGGGCACGCTCGACGGGCAACGGGTCACGGACTACCTGCCGACCGCCGGCAAAATCGCCGTACGCTCCCCCAAGGTCCAGGCCGGCCTCGGGCTCGACTATGACGACGGGAATTTCTGGATGTCGGGGCAGATCAAATATGTCGGAAAACAATATGCAACATTCATGAACGACAGCGCGATACCGCAATACATCACGAACAACATAGCAATCGGGTATCGGTTGAAGACCAGCGGCGTCATCAAGTCACCGGAGATCCAGCTCAACCTGCAGAACCTGACCGGCGCAAAGTTCAGAAGCGGCATCTACGGCATTGCCAACGCTCTCCAGACGACGCGCGGCGTGTATGGCAGCACGATCGCCGGCTCTCAGCCCAGCTACTATCTGCAGACGCCCTTCTCCGCCATGGTGACCATATCGGCAGGATTCTGAAAACCATGCTCTTTCGCCCGAAGCACGGCCTGAGCCGCAGGACATTCTCCAAGATTCTCCTCTCTTCTCCGGCTATTTCCTGTAACATTGCCCGCGCGCAGGGTCATGTCGCGGCGTCATTCCCATTCTCCGTCGCGTCGGGCGACCCTCTCTCCGATCGTGTCATCCTGTGGACCAGGCTGGCCCGTTCCGCCATCGACCCCGAGCCGCTTTCCCGGACGGCGCTCGCCGTCAGGTGGCTGGTCGCCGAAGATGCGGCGCTGGCATGGCCCGTGCGCTCCGGGATGGCGCACGCCAGCCCGGATGCCGGCTTCAGCGTCCATGTCGACGTCACCGGGCTTCTTCCCGACCGCGTCTATTATTATGCATTCTTCTTCAATGGAGAGCGCAGCCCCGTGGGGCGCACCAGAACGCTGCCCGCGGCCGGGGCCATTCTGTCCGATGCCCGGTTCGCCGTCGTCAGCTGCCAGAACTGGGAAAATGGATATTTCGACGCCTACAGGGACATCGTCGATCAGGATCTGCAATTCGTCCTGCATCTTGGCGATTACATCTATGACGTGACCAGGGGCGGCGGCGTCCGCCAGCACGACCGCACGGCGCTGCCGATGACGCTCGACGACTACCGGGCACGCCACGCCCTCTACCGCACCGACCCGGCGCTGCTCGCCGCGCATGAGGCGCATCCCTTCATCCTGCTCCCCGACAATCACGACGCCCTGGAAAGTGCCGCGCGTACCCCCCAGGAGAATCAGCGGCGTGCCGCTGCCTATCAGGCATGGTATGAATTCCTCCCGGTCAGGGCCGCCTACCGTCGCGACACGGGCAGGATGCAGATTCACCGGGGCGTCGCACTCGGCTCCCTCGCGCGTCTCAACCTGCTCGACACCCGCCAGTATCGCGACGTCGAAACCATATGCCAGCACGAATCCGATGGAAATTTCGCCTATGGCGTCTACGAACGAGCATGCTCCGACCTATCCGCCGATCCCGCGCGCAGCATGCTCGGGCAGGAGCAGGAGGCATGGCTGACCGGGCATCTGCGCACGACGACCGCCCGCTGGAACATCCTTGTCTCGACGGTAATGATGTCGCCCCTGCACATGAGCCATGCCGGTGAGCCTTACCGTTATCTCGGCAGTTGGGACGGCTACGGCGAGAACAGGAAAAGAATTCTCGACACGATCCAAGCCAGCGGAACGCCCAATCCGCTCTGTCTTTCGGGCGACCTGCATTCCAACCTGATCGCGCAGGTCGTGCGCAATCCCGGCGACGGGCCCGATTCAGGCATTCTGCCGGAATTTCTCGGCACATCGATCAGCTCGCTCTGGCCCGCTCCGCTGGCCGCGCCCATCGTGCAGGCTCTTCCGAAGAACCCTCACATTCTTCACTACGATTACCAGCACAGGGGATATCTTCTGGTCGGCATGACGCCCCGCCGGTTGACAGTCACGACCCGCCTCATGTCCTTCGTCGACCGCAGCGGCGGCAAGACATATACCGGCCAGACCTTCGCCCTGGTCAACGGCGATCGGACGATCCACACCCTGTAGGTCGCGACCGTCTCATTGCATGGTTGCAAGCCGGGCAGGAAACGCCGATCCTCGGGCGCATGTGGAGCGAACCCTATCTGGAAACCTGCTGCCGGTCGGCGCTGCACCGGCTGATGCTCAGCGGCGCGGCCGGCCGCCCGCCGGGCATGAAGGATCAGCCATGCCTGGAACGGCTGGAGCGGATGGGCCTGGCCAGCCAGGACGCCAACGGCCGCTACCACCCCACGCCGCAGGGCGCGGCCCGGCATGAATCGGAAATCCTGTCGCCTTCATGATCCGGCATGACGATCTGTGGCGCGCGCTGGACACGCTGGCCGCCGAACGCGGCCTCACGCCCTCCGGCCTGGCCCGCGCGGCGGGGCTGGACCCGACCAGCTTCAATCCCTCCAAACGCACCACCGCCGCCGGCCGCCCCCGCTGGCCCGGCACCGAAAGCCTGGCCCGCGTGCTGGACGTCACCGGCCTGAGCCTGGAGGCATTCGCCCGCCTCGCAGCCGGCCAACATCCCCTCTCCCCCGCACCCCGCGCCACGGCCCGGTCGCGCCTCCGCCTGTCCCCCTTCTCCCATCTCGAACACCCCGGCATGTTCGACGGCACCGGCCTGCCCAGCGGCCGCCACTGGGACCAGTGGGACGTGCCCGGCACCGCCGAGGCCGATTTCTATGCCGTGTCGCTGGATACCGCCCTGTTCGAACCCGTCTTCCGCGCCGGCACCATCCTGATGGTCGCCCCCGGCATCCCGATCCGCCGGCAGGACCGCGTGCTGGTCCTGCGCCCTGATGGCGCCCTGTGCGCGGTAGTGCTCGACGCCCGCGCCGGCGCGACATCCGGCCCCCTGCTGGCCATGATCGGCGCCTCGGCCGGCGGCGGCCCGTTCGAGGCAGACCCCGCCGACCACCTGCACCGCATCATGATGGCCTTCCTGTAGCCTCCACGCCGGGCAGCGCGCGCACCGCCTCGCACCCCGCCAGCACCACCCGCGCCCGAAACCCCCGATCCGTCCCCGGCAGCGGCGAGGCAATCTCCAGCCGCGCGCCCATCTGCCCGGCAATGCTGGCGGCAATCGCCAGCCCCAGCCCGCTGCCGTCGGCGGCGCTCCCGCCGCGCACGAAGGGCTCTGTCAGCCCCGGCAGGATCGCTTCCGGCAAAGCACTGCAATCATTGACGATATCCACCACCCCATTCCGCGAAACCGTCACCGCGATCACGGCATCAGGCGTGCCATGATGGGCCGCATTCTCGATCAGGTTCCGAAACAGGATGCCCGCCGCGTCGATATCCCCGCGCGCGAAGAGCGCCTCCATCCCGTCGCAATCCACCGTGACGACGGGAAAGACCGGCGGCATGTCGGCAAATTCCTCCGCGAGGATCTGCAACACCGCAATCAGGTCGAACCGGTCGTCCCCCATCGCCGCTCCCGACGACGCGCGCGACAATTGCAGCAATTTCTCCGTCATCCGCCCCAGCCGGCGGATCTGCCCGATCATGGCCGCCACCCGCCCCGGCGCCTCGGGTTCATGCAACTGCTCGCGCAGCATCTGCGCCTGCGCCAGCAGCGCGCCGATCGGGTTGCGCAGTTCATGCGCCGCATTGGCCGCAAAGGCCCGTTCGGATGAAAGCGCCTTTTTCAGCCGGTCCAGCAGAAGATTCACCGCCATATGGATGGCCGCCAGTTCCTCGGGCAGGTCCAGCGCGGGAATCGGCGTCAGATTCCCGCCCCCGCGCGCGCGAATTTCCGCCTGCAACGCCGTCAGCGGCCGCAACGCCCGCCGCACGACCCAACGCACCAGCAGCCACACCGCCGGCAGAAACACGATCATCGGCAGGATCGAGATCAGCGTCGCCCGCCGCACCGCCTCGCGCCGATGAAAGGTCGGCTCTCCGACCAGAATATAATGCCCGCCATCCTGTGCCTTGACGACATAGACGCGAAAGCGCGGCCGATCGTAAAACCCGCCCCGCACCACCGGCACGAAGGTTTCGACGGGCGCGTTCTGCGAACGCAACAGCAATGTCCCGTCCGGCATCGCGATCTGATAGGCCAGCGTGCGCGGCCCCACTTCCGGCAGCAGCGCGACCGTCCCCCCGGCGGGGCGCACGGCGTGGGCCGCAATCACGAATTCAAGCCGCTCGGCTACTTCCTGCAACGAATTATCCAGCCGCTCCGTCACCTCGTAGCGCGTAAACCCCGCCACCAGCACACTCAGCAGCGCCAGACAGCCCACCACCACCACCAGCACCCCGGCCATGATCCGGGTGGCCAGGCTCCATCGCCCGTCGCCGCGCCTCATGCCCCGCCCTCGCGCGCCAGCCGATAGCCGCGCCCGCGCACGGTCAGGATCAGCCCCGCCCCCACCTTCTTGCGCACGCGGCTGATAAAGACCTCAATCGCATTGCTCTCGATCTCCTCGCCCAGCCCGTAAAGCGCGTCCTCGATCTGCTCGCGCGAGCAGATCGCCCCGGCCCGGCGGGCCAGCAGCGCGATCACCGCCCATTCCCGCGCCGTCAGGTCCACGTCCTGCCCCTGCCGACGCAGGCTGCGCTGGCCCAGATCGATCTCGACCTCCCCCAGCACCAGCCGGTTGCTGGCCAACGCGCCATAGCGGCGCGACACGGCATCAAGCCGCGCCAGCAATTCATCGAAATCATAGGGTTTGACGATGTAATCGTCCGCCCCGTCCGAAAGGCCGGCAATGCGGTCGCTGATCTGGTCCTGCGCGGTCGCGATCATCACCGCCATCACCGACCCACCCCGCCGGATCTCCCGCAGCAGGTCCCGCCCGCTGCCATCCGGCAACCCCAGATCCAGCAGCAGGAAATCATAGGCAATGGCCCCCAGCGCGGCCCGCGCGTCAGCCAGCGTGGTAAACCAGTCGGCGGCATGCCCGGCGCGGCGCAACCGCTCCTGCACCGCCGACCCCAGCGGCCTCTCATCCTCGACAACCAGGATCCGCACAGCATCCCCTTCCGACACAAACGAACGGGTTTCCAAAGGGCGACTGCCCTGTGGCGGGGTTCGGGGCAGCGCCCCGAGAGCCTACCCCGTCTTCCGCTCCCGCATCACCCGTGCATAGAGCGAAGGCAACACCAGCAGCGTCAGCACGGTAGACGACACCAGCCCCCCGATCACCACCGTCGCCAGCGGCCGCTCGACCTCCGCCCCCGCACTGGCCGAAAACGCCATCGGAAAAAAGCCGAGACTGGCCACCAGCGCGGTGGCGATCACCGGCCGAAACCGCTGTTCCGCCGCCTCGAACGCCGCCCGCGCCACCTCCATGCCGGCGCGGCGCAGATGCTGGATGGCACTGACCAGCACCACCCCGTTCAGGATCGCCACCCCGAACAGCGCGATAAACCCGATCCCGGCCGAGATACTGAACGGCAACCCACGCACCGCCAGCGCCAGAATCCCCCCCGTCGCGGCCATCGGCAGATTGACGAATACCAGCGCCGCCGACACCACCGACCCCAGCGCCAGCACCAGCAGCCCGAAGATCAGCGCCAGCGCGATCGGTACCACGATCTCCAGCCGCGCCATGGCCGATTGCAGGTTGCGGAACTGCCCCTCCCACGTCAGCCGATAGCCGGGCGGCAGATGCACTTTCGCCGCCACCGCCGCCTGCGCCGCCACCACGTAGGAACTCAGATCCCGCCCCCGCACATTGGCCTGCACGATCAGCCGGCGCTGGATGCGGTCGCGGCTGATGCGCGGCGGCCGATCGACCACCGACACACGCGCCACCTGCGACAGCAGCACGGCCCCCGTCCCATCGGCCCGACGCACACGCAGACCCGCGATCTGCTCCACCGAGCCCGCCTGCTCCGGCGCAAAGCGGATCTGCGTATTCACCACCGCATCATCCATGATCACCGGGCGGCCGATATGCCCCCCCACCGCCTCGACGGTGTCCAGAATGTCCGTCATCGCCACATTCAGCCGCGCCGCCCGCTCGCGATCGACATCCACATGAATGAAGGGCACGGTCCCATCCCCCTGCGGCGCCACATCGGCCGCCCCACGCACACTGTTCAGCGCCACCGCCACCTGGTCGCCCAGCCGCGACAGCATCTCCAGATCAGGCCCGTAGATCGACACCGCGATCTGGCTGCGCACGCCAGACAGAAGATCGTCCATGCGCATCTGCACCGGCTGGCTCCACGAGAACCGCGCATCGGGCAACCGCTCGCGCAGGGCGCGGTCAAACGCATCGACCAGCCCTTCCTGCGTGCGGGCGGTATGCCAATCCGCCGGATCCTTCAGGAAGACGAACGTATCGGTCTCGTTCACCCCCATCGGGTCGGTGGGAATCGCCGAGGTGCCGGTATTGCTGACCACAGTGGCAATTTCGGGAAAATCCATCAGAATCCGCTCCTGTTTCTGAACGGATTCCAGCACCGTGGGCAGCGAGGCACTGGGCAGGCGCGTCGCGGTCACGACCAGCGCCCCCTCCCCAAGCTGCGGGATGAACTCTCCCCCCAGCCGGGTCGCCAGCACGATGGCGACCAGAAACACCGCGATCGTCCCACCGAACAGCGGGCCGGGATGGCGCTCCCCCCAGCGCACCGCCGGCCCGTAGCGCCGCCGCAGCACCGCCACCAGCCGCGTATCCCCGTGCGACCGACTGCCACGCATCGCCAGCGCCGCGATCACCGGCACGCAGATCACGCAATAGGCCAGCGAGGCCAGCAGCGCCATGATGACGGTCTGTGCCATCGGGCGGAACATCTTCCCCTCGATCCCCTGCAAGGTCAGGATCGGCAGGTACACCATCACGATCACCAGAATGGCGAAGGTCACCGGCCGCAGCACCTGCGCCGTCGCCGAAACCACCTGCGCCCGCAGGTCGGTCGCCCGGTCGATCTCGCGCATCGCCAGCAGATGCTCCACCACCACCAGCGAACTATCGACGATCATGCCGAAATCGATGGCACCGAGACTCAGCAGATTGGCCGAAATCCCGAACTGCCGCATCCCCGTCATGGCGCAGACCAGCGCAAAGGGAATGACCGAGGCGATGACCAGCGACGCCCGCCAGTCCCCGATCACCACCACCAGCACAACCACGACCAGCGCCGCCCCCATCAGCAGGTTCTCACGCACGGTGGCGATGGTGCGGTTCGTCAGGTCCGACCGGCTGTAATAGGGCTCCAGCGTCACACCCGCCGGCAGCGTGCGGCCAATGCCCGGCAGCGCGGCGCGAATGGCCGCCAACGTGGCGTCCGAACTCGCCCCCTGCCGCATCATCACCACACCGGTCACGATCTCGCCCCGCCCATCGCGCGTCACGGCACCCAGCCGGGTGCGCGGCCCCATCGACACCGCGCCGACATCGCGCAGGCGGATCGCCGTCCCGTCCGCATTGCTGCGCACCGGCAGAGCACCGAAATCCTCCAGGGTACGGATCAGCCCCCGCCCAACCACGATCTGCTGCTCGGCATGATGCTCGATCCATCCCCCGCCCGAAGCCGCGTTGTTGGCATCCACCGCCCGATAGACATCGCCGACCGAAACGCCATAGGCATTCAGCCGCGCCTGATCGAGCGCCACCTGAAACGTCTCCTCGGCCCCGCCATTGACGTTCACGTCCACCACGCCGGGCACCAGCTTCAGTTGCGGCACCACGCTCCAGGTCATCAGCCGGTTCAGGTCCATCAGCGACCGTCCCGCGCCATGGATCTGGACCTGCATGATCTCGCCCATGCCGGTCGTCAGCGGCCCCATATTGATCGAAAGCCCCGGCACCGCGATCAGCGACCGCGCCTGCTGGATACGCTCATTGACCCGCGTACGGTCCAGATCGATGTCGGTCCCGTCATCGAACTGCACATAGACAACCGAAACACCCGACCGCGAGACCGACCGCAGATCCACCATCCCCGGAATCCCCGCCATGCTCGCCTCGACGGGAAAGGTGATCAGCCGCTCGACCTCCTCGGTCGCCAGTCCGGGTGCCACGACCGACACCAGCACCTGCCGGGGCGAGATATCGGGCACCGCCTCGACGGGCAGCCCCACCACCGCCACCATCCCGGCCAGCATCAGCGCAACAGCGGCCCCCAGAACCAGGAAACGGTTCGCCTGGAGCAGGTTCAGCAGGGCAAGCATGTCAGTCGTCCCCGCCCATCCCGGCCAGCAGAACCATGGATTTCAGGGCAAAGCTGCCATGGGCAGCCACATCCTGCCCCGCCGAAAGGCCGGAAAGAACGACCACCCGCCCCTCACTCTCCACACCGACCGTCACCGGCACCGGCCGATAGCTGTCCGCCCCCTCGCGCACGAACACCACGTCCCGGCCCGCGATCTGCTGCACCGCTTCGGCCGGCACCAGCATCCCACTCCGGCTGTCGGCAATCTCCAGTTCCGCATCCAGCATCATGCCCGGCCGCAAAGCGCCATCCGGATTGGGCACGACGCTGATCACGCGCACCAGCCCCGTGGCAGGCGACGCCGCACCGCTGACCGAACTGATCCGGGATTCGATCCGCCGCCCATCCAGCAGCACGCTCTGCCGCCCGCCCACCACCAGCCGCGCGGCATCCTGCGGCGACACGTCGGACACGATCCAGACCGACGACAGGTCGATCAGCGTCACCGCCATCTGCCCGGCCTCGATATCGCCACCGGCCGACACCCCCACATCCTGCACCATGCCGTCGATCGGGGCGAGCAACCACGAGGTCTCGTCCTCGCCGGTGGTCGTCCGCTCGCTGACGGAATTGAATTCCTCCTCGAAGCGATGCGCCATGGTGCCCACATCCGCCTGTCGGGCCGCCACGGTGCTGCGGGCCTCCTGCAACACCGCAAGCCGGCGCCGGACCTCACCCTGCGACACGGTACTGCCCGCCAGCACCTGGGCCCGCTTCCACGCCGCCTCGGCCTCGGCCCGCGCCGCCAGCGCACCCGCCAGTGCCGCCTGCATCTGCACCGCCTGCAAGCGCGCGACATGCAGTGAATGATCCAGGTAATCGACCAGCACGCTATCGCGCGCCACATGCTGCCCGGCCATGACATGCACCCGCAGCACCTTGCCCGCCCCCACGGGCCGCACGCGCACGATCCGCGTCTCGTCCGCCATCACGCTGGCCAGCACCGGCAGCATCCGCGACAGGCTCCCCGGCCGCGCCACGCTGTCGGTCAGCCCCTCGGCCCGCCGCGCCTCAGCCCCGATCGTCACCGGCTCAGGCCGCGCCGGCACGTCGGCTCGGACGGCGGAAGACAGGAGGAGGCACCCCGTCCCGACCACGCACGCCAGGCGTGCCCGCACATCCCTCATGGCGTCATCCCGGTCGCGATGGCAGCGCGCAAGATGGCCGCATGCCAGCCGATTTCGGCTGAATTCAGCGCCAGAATGGCATTATAGGCCCCCAGCCGCGCCCGCAACGCCTCGATCAGCGCCGTTTCCCCCACCTGCCAGGACTGTTCCAGTTCGTCGGCACGCCGGTTCAGCGCGGCGGCCGATGTGCGGGCGCTCTCCAGCGTGGTCCGCGCGGCATCCAGCCGGGCGCGCACCTGCGCCAGTTCCACCCGCACCATGCGCCGCGCCTGCACTTCCTGGCTGCCGGCCGCCGCCAGCCGGTTGCGGGCTTCGGCCATCATCGGCACGTTGCGCGCCTCGCTGGGCAGAGGCACCGAGATCTGCACCCCCACCCGGTTGTCCCACGGGCTGCCATACGACCCTTCATGGATCGCCCCAACCCCAACCTCCGGATTGGGCATGAACGAGGCCCTGGCCAGCCGCACCGCCTCCTGCGCGGCCACCACGTCACGATGGGCGGCCCGCACGCGCGGATCGTTATCCTCCACCACCTGCGGGGTATCGAGCCGCGTACGCGCCAGAAACCGCGCATCGTAAGAAAGGATATCGGGCAGACCGGGCCGGCCGAGCAGCACCGCAAGCGCCGCACCGCTGGTCTCCACCTGCTCGCGCGCCAGTCCGGCCTCAGTCCGCGCCGCAGCCAGCTCGGCCGCCGCCGCCTGCTGGTCCGCAGCGGTCGATTCCCCCGCCCGCCCGGCGCGGTCGATCGCGGTACCGACGCGCTGCATCGCCTGCACCAGCGACAATGCCACCGCCAGCCGGCGCTGGGCGATCACCTGGGCCGAGGCCGCCTCCAGCACCCGCACGGCAACAGCCATATGCGCGACATTCAGCTTTTCCTGCACGCTGGCCGATTCCGCCTGCGCCACCCGTCGCGTCGCCGTACCCTGCCCCGGCAGCCACAGCGGCACCGAAACCGTGCCCTGATAGGTCGTGTAACCGATATTGGTGCCGATGAAATGGTCGTCGAAATACTGCGCCGACACCACGGGTCCACCGGGAAACCACGATTTCGCGGCATCCGCCCGCGCATCGGCCGACTGCCGGTTGGTCGTCAGTTCCGCCCGCGTCGGATCGACTGCCCATGCAGCACTGACCGCCTCGTGAAAGGACAGATCAGCCGCCCGCGCCCCACCGGCCGTCCCGACAACCAATCCGACACCGAGAATCCCGACGCCCAGAATCATGGCCGGCATGGCACCCCGGCCCGGCTTTCCGACATCATGCCGACGCAACAGGCCCCCTGGCATCCATCCGTCCCCGCGCTCCGGATGGCCCGCTGCCATCCCTGCCGAAAGCGCGCTCTAACACACCAAGCTGACAGGACCCTGAACGCGCGGCGGGGGCGCCGAAGCCACGGGAGAATTTACGCGCGACCCGCTGACTTTCGTGGGGTTTTGGCCTATGTCTGCGCCCATGACCGACACACCGCTCTCGCTGATCCGCAATTTCTCGATCATCGCCCATATCGACCACGGCAAGTCGACGCTGGCCGACCGGCTGATTCAGGCCTGCGGCGCGCTGACGGCGCGCGAAATGACCAACCAGGTCCTGGACAATATGGAGCTGGAGCGCGAGCGCGGCATCACCATCAAGGCGCAGACGGTGCGCCTGACCTACCCGGCCAAGGACGGCAAGACCTACGTCCTCAACCTCATGGACACCCCGGGCCATGTCGATTTTGCCTACGAAGTCAGCCGCTCGCTGGCGGCCTGCGAGGGCTCGCTGCTGGTGGTCGACGCCTCACAGGGCGTGGAAGCCCAGACGCTGGCCAACGTCTACCAGGCCATCGACGCCCATCACGAGATCGTGCCGATCCTGAACAAGGTGGACCTGCCCGCCGCCGAGCCCGAGCGCGTCAAGGCGCAGATCGAGGAAGTCATCGGCATCCCGGCCGACGACGCGGTCCAAATCTCGGCCAAGACCGGGCTGAACATCGAAGGCGTGCTGGAAGCCCTGGTCACGCGCCTGCCCCCGCCGGTCGGCGACGACACCAAGCCGTTGCAGGCCCTGCTGGTCGATAGCTGGTACGACCCGTATCTCGGCGTCATCATCCTGGTGCGCGTCAAGGAAGGCCGGCTGAAGCGCGGCATGCGCATCCGCATGATGTCGAACGGCTCGGTCTACAACGTCGATCAGGTCGGCGTCTTCGCCCCGCGCATGACGCAGGTCGACGATCTGGGGCCGGGCGAGATGGGCTACGTCAACGCCGCGATCAAGACGGTGGCCGACTGCAATGTCGGCGACACGCTGACCGACGACCGCCGGCCGGCCGAAACCCCGCTGGCGGGCTTCAAGCCGTCGATCCCGGTGGTCTGGTGCGGCCTGTATCCCGTCGATGCCGACGATTTCGAGAAGCTGCGCGACAGCCTGGCCAAGCTGCGGCTGAACGACGCCTCGTTCCATTACGAGGCCGAGACCTCGGCAGCGCTGGGCTTCGGCTTCCGCTGCGGCTTCCTGGGCCTGCTGCACCTGGAGATCATCCAGGAGCGCCTGAGCCGCGAATTCAACCTGGACCTGATCGCAACCGCGCCGTCCGTGGTCTATCGCCTCTACCGCACGAACGGCGAGATAGAGGAACTCCACAACCCCGCCGACATGCCCGACGGCTCGGTGATCGAGAAGATGGAGGAACCCTGGATCGTCGCCACCATCATGGTGCCCGACGAGTATCTGGGCGCCGTGCTGACCCTGTGCACCGAGCGGCGCGGCATCCAGAAGGACCTCACCTATGTCGGCAACCGGGCGATGGCGGTCTACCGCCTGCCGCTGAACGAGGTGGTGTTCGATTTCTACGACCGCCTCAAATCGGTGTCGCGCGGCTATGCCAGCTTCGACTACCAGATGGACGGCTACGAAGAGAGCGACCTGGTGCGGATCTCGATCCTGGTCAATCTGGAGCCGGTGGACGCCCTGTCCTTCGTCGCCCACCGCTCGGCGGCCGAAAGCCGCGGCCGTTCGATCTGTGCGAAGCTGAAGGAACTGATTCCCCGCCAGCTCTTCAAGATCGCGATCCAGGCCGCCATCGGCAGCCGCGTGATCGCCCGCGAGACGATCGGCGCGATGTCCAAGGACGTGACGGCCAAATGCTATGGCGGCGACATCTCGCGCAAGCGCAAGCTTCTGGAAAAGCAGAAGGAAGGCAAGAAGCGCATGCGCCAGTTCGGCAAGGTCGAAATCCCCCAGAGCGCCTTCCTGGCCGCCCTGAAGATGGACCACTGACGGAACAACTGACGCACTACAGCCCCGACCAGGGCCCCCATCACAGCCCACTCCACCCCCCGTGCGCCGCCGCAGAATCGGCGCACCTTTACCCCCTTGCGCCGGCCGGAATTATTGCTATGTTCCCGCCCCATACCGACGGGCTGGCCGACAAGGCAGTCCCGCCAGTGCGCCGGAGAGATGGCCGAGCGGCTTAAGGCGCACGCTTGGAAAGCGTGTGTGCGTTAATAGCGTACCGTGGGTTCGAATCCCACTCTCTCCGCCATGCCGTCTAAGGCATTGATTTTACAGCGAAAAATTTATGGGTTCCCGCCTTGTGTCACATGTCAGTGTCACATGAGGGACGCCAGATTTGCAGACGCCTTCCATGCTCAGACGGCATCACACGTGGAGGGATCGAAGAACCGTTGATTGATGTGTCTGGCTTATGATTTCAGCCTTTTTTCGTTCTGATTGACGGTTCCCCGGGGTGACCTTCGATCTGTGTTTTGCGCAGATCGGGCGCTGTTGCCATTGGGAATGGCTGAGGATCTGCCACTGATCCGGATTTCGTGCCCTTGTCCACCGTTCGTGCTCTTGATCTCCCCTCGTCCTTGTCGTCTGGTCGTGCGGTCATTGTAGCCGACAGTATGCAGGTCGAGACGAAATCCCGTTCTCATGGAGCAGCCTGTCTGGATTGTGGCACGCTATCGCATCGGCTTCACAGTCATTACGTTCGCAAGCTCGCCGATATGCCGGCGCATGGACGTCGTGTTTCCCTGTCGATGACGGTGCGGCGTTTCCGTTGCACCGATAAAGGATGTCGGCGCCGCACTTTCGTCGAACCATTGGGGGATTCGCGGCTCCCCACGCGCGGCAGACGTCCCGGCTGACAGACCTCCACTTCGACGTGGCCTGCGCACCGGGCGGGAGCGCGGGCGCCCGTATGGCGATGCGCCTGTGCTGCCCGGTCAGCGCCGACACGCTGATACGGCGTATCGTCAGGATGGCCCCGATTACCGAACGGCATGAAACGCCCCGTGTTCTCGGCGTCGACGACTGGGCCTGGCGGCGTGGTCATCATTATGGCACCATTCTCGTGGATCTCGAACGAAACAAGGTGGTCGATCTGCTGGCCGATCGGCAGGGCAGCACACTCGCGGCGTGGCTCCGCGATCATCCCGGCATCGAGATTGTCGCCCGCGATCGCGCAGGCGCCTATGCCGACGGCATTCGGCAGGGTGCCCCAGCAGCCATCCAGGTCGCGGATCGATGGCATCTGATCCGTAATCTCCATGATGCCTTCCTGACCGTCGTCGATCGGCACACCGCCCTGGCCAGACGCATCATGGCCGATATCACGAATGAGGTATCTCCGGTTGAACAGCCGATCGACGCGGAAATAGTGAGCAATCCGGGTGAGGCCGGGCTCGTTGCGTCCAGTCACGCCCGTCATGGAGAGAGAAGAGCAATACCGGCAGGCAGTCGCCATGCGGGCGAAGGGACAGACGATCAGCCGTATCGCGCAGACAATCGGCGCGGAACGCAAGACTGTCCGGCGGTGGTTGCGACAGGGTCACCCCTCGACATGGCAGCGTCGCATCTTTCGGCCCGGTATCATGGTTCCCTATGCCGCCTATCTCGATCAACGCCTGATGGAAGGATGTCACAATGCAGTTCGTCTGCATCGCGAAATCATGGCCATGGGTTTCTCCGGCCGATATGGCAGCGTCAGGGACTGGATTGTATCGAGACGATCCTCGGCTGCTGCATGTCATCCTGTGTCAGCCAAGCCCATGGGCAGAAACCTGGCACGGATGCTTACGACCGAATCCGACAATCGATCGGAAAAAGAGGTCCTGTTTATCCAACGCCTAATGACGGCTGCGCCAATGCTTGCGCAAGCCACAGCTTGGGTAAGAAATATGCAGGATCTTTTTACCAAAAAAACACAAGCATCTCTGGAAAAGCTTCTCGAAGAAGGGAAAAAAACGCCTTTATCCCGTTTTGTAAATGGCTTGCGGCGAGACCTTTCTGCCGTTCAGGCCGCGTTGCACACCCCCTGGACCACCAATCCCGTCGAAGGGCAGATCAGCCGCCTCAAGATGATCAAGCACACCATGTTCGGCAGAGCAGGCTTCAAACTCCTCCGCGCCCGCGTCCTGCACGCAAAGTGCGCATGATCCCCCAAAAGGGGTCAATTCTCAACGCAAATCAACAATCGTGGCGACCACAGCCGACGCGACCAGCTTTGCCGACAGGATCCTGGGGATGGAGGGAAGGATCGGCCTGCCGCGAACCGTCCTCGCCGATACGGGCTTTGCCAGCCGCAAGGCCGTCGAAACATTGCAGGCCAGGGACGTGGACCCGCTGGTTGCCATCGGACGCCCCGTGGATCGGCGCTCTTATGATTTCCGGCCAGAGCCATCACCCAAGGAGCCGCGTCGGATCACCGAGCCCTGGCGCGTGAAAATGAAAGACAGACTGCAACAGGAGCCGGCAAAAACCCTCTACGCCTTAGGCAAGCAGACCGTCGAACCGGTCTTCGGTATCTTCAAAAGCGCCATGGGCTTCACCCGATTCCACCTCCGGGGCCTCGCCAACGTCGCAACAGAATGGACCCTCGTCGCCCTCGCATATAACTGCCGCAGGATCACCCGACTGTCCGCCGCATGAACAACGCTGCATGCGTCACCCATCACTGCCACAGCGCCCAACCCGACAGCTTGCTAGGGGCTACTCAATGCCGTCCCATAAGCCCTGACGGCGGACATATTTATCCAGACATGTTACATGCATGGCTATATACTATAAATTTAATGTAATTATATATTTATAACTATTTATAATCGTATTATGTGGAGTGGAGTCGAGTGCGCGCCCTGCGGAGCACGCCCCCCCCCTCCAGACGCGCCGCCCTTACTGCGTGTTCATCAGTGCCTGCGGAAATTGAATTATGCTAAATATGCATCATCATACATTTTTGATGCGTTTTATGAAAAATACCTTGCGATCGCTGCTCGTGGGGATTATTATATCGAATAAGAAACAACATCGTGCCTTACCGCGGAGGTGAGGAATGGTGATTCTTCTGATATTCTCTTGAGACTTCTCTCGACACCCGCTCGATGCCCGCAAACTAGATTCCCTGTCGGCACCTGACGGTTTTCCCGACCAGGGCGCATTAATGATGCCCATTGCGCATGATTATACGACTTTAATGCGCCATATGAAAAATTAGTTGCGGATGTTCCACGCAGGAGATATCGTCGCTACGAATATGCTCATAATATGGTGTATATTTTGTATTAAGCGATTCCTTTTGTAATTTGAAAGGTCAGCCTGATGCCTGCGACTGTTATCGCCGATAGGACGCGCCCTCCGGCAGGTATGATTACCGCCGTGCGCCATCGCCTCCCCAGCCATGGCTACCGATACGCCTCGCTGCTGCTGCTGGGCTCCACCTTCTTATTGCACGCCGAAGAACCGACTGCCCTTGCCCAGGCGCTGCCCCGCGACAAGGCCGCACACCACAATACGCCCCCGGCGAAGCCCGCCGCGCCAAACACCAAGCCAAGCGCCAAGACGGCAGCGGTCGAAACGGTCGATGTCAGCGCATCGCGCCACGATATCGCAGGAGGGGGACTGCTGCCGCAGCAAACCGTGGCGCGTGCCCAAAGTAGTGTGACGGCGGACTTCATCAACAGACAATCCCCCACCACGAACACGCTCAGCCTGATCGCCACGCTGCCCGGTGCCGTCGTGTCGAATTCCGACCCGTTGGGCATTTCCGACCGCAGTTCGATCAGCATCCGCGGTATGAACGGCAACGAGATCGGCTTCCTGTTCGAAGGCATGCCTGCCGCCGATGCCTTCTACAACTTGCCCGATACGTCCGAATGGGCTGATTCGGAGAATATCGGCCGCATCGACGTCGCTCAGGGCAGCGCGGCGCTGGCTGCCCCGGTCTACAATTCCGTCGGCGGCACTGTGACGCAGGAATTGATCGAACCGTCGGACAAGATGGGTGGCCATTTTGATTTCTCGCTGGGAAATCATATGACGAACAAGGATTTCCTGCGCTTCGACAGTGGCACTCTGGGCAAGACCGGCATCCGCACCTTCACGTCATTTTCCTATACCACCAACAATAACTGGCGTGGTCCGGGAACGAACAATCGCTATCACGTCGATTTCAAGGCGGTAAAGGAATGGGGTGCCGGAAACTCGGCCCACGTCGTCGTGACCTATAACCGTGCCTTCGCCAACAAGGTGACCAATCCGTCGCTGACCCAGTGGAAGAAGAACGGGATTTCCTACAATTATTCCGGTACATACACGCCCGGCGCGACCAACTATTACGGCCTGTTCGGACAGCTACGATCGACCATGCGTATCTCGGCGCCGATTCACTTGGTCGCCACCAGGAATGTCTCCTTCGATATCACTCCGTATTACATGTGGATGAGCGGCGCGGTCGACAGCGGCACGCAATTGTCCGACACCGGCAGCTACAACGGCACGCAAGCGGCCGGTGCGCTGGGACTGGACAACCTCATCGGCGGCAAGGCGACGGTCGCTTCGGTCGCCGGTTACGCGCAATACACGACGGGTGTCTATTCCGCGCTGAACTACAATACGAAATACAACGATTTTTCAGTCGGGTACTGGTACAGTAACCTGACACAGAACTCGCTGACCTCCTACGTGCCCCTCAGCGCGGACGGCACCCCCTCCAGCATGACCGGCAAGGACCCGATCACCACCGCCAACGGCAATGTCCTGGCCAGCAAGGACCTGCATTTCTGGCAGAATCTGCATAGCTTCTTCATTCGCGATACGGTCAAGCTGCTGCATGACAGGCTGGAACTGACCGGCGGCTTCAAGCTGGTCTATCTCGACCGGACGGGCACCAATGAGCTGCCTGGGGCACCTTACAAGATCAGCAGCGCCACCACGACCTATCTGCCGCGTTTCGAAGCGCTGTTTCATGTCGACAGACAGAACGACGTCTTCTTCGACGCGAACACAAATTTTTCGGCGCCGACGTCGGATGCAGCCTATTTCAATTCATATAATATCTCCACCGGAAAAGTCGCCGTTACCGGCACATCGAACCTCAAGAACGAATATGCGATCTCGGAAGAACTGGGGTTCCGTCACCGAGGATTCGTCAATGCGTCGATTTCTCTGTTCAACTATAATTTCACCAACAAGCAGATTTCGACCAGCACCTACATCTCCGGCGCGCTGACCACGGCGTATCTCAATGCCGGCGGCCAGACCACGCGCGGCGTCTCGGCCGAGGTCGCGCTGCGTCCTTGGCATCATATCGCCCCCTACCTGTCGGGGCAGTATCTGCACGCCCGGCTGGACAACGACATCAATGTCGGCGGCTATCCGCTGCCGACCAGCGGCAAAGTCGCGCCGCTCAGCCCGAAATTCGTCGCCGCGATCGGTCTGGCCTATGATGACGGCCGCTATTTCGGCGATTTCAATTTCTCCTATATCGACTCGCAATATTCCACGTTCATGGATGACGAGAGCATTGCCGCCCGCAAGACCGCGAATGTCTCGCTGGGATACAGGTTCAAGGACTATGGCCGCATGCACGACACCAAGCTTCAGCTCAACCTGATCAATATCGGCGACAGCAAGTACCTGTCTGGCGTTTTCAGCATGCCGACCAACGCCAAGGCCGTGACTGTGCAGGGTCACACAATCACGGGTTCCACCCCGACCTATTATGTCGGAGGCGCCTTCGCCGTGGTCGGGGGCTTCTCGACCGGTTTCTGAGCGGGCGCACGATGTCTCGGATCACACGGAAGATATTTTTGAACAGGAGAATGTTCATGACGGGTTCGGCAGCGATCACAGCGATGGCGGCACATGGCGTGACCAGGGCCACCGTGCCGTGGAAGGCCGAACAGTCGGTCGTCACGATCAACGGCGCCCGGCTTGCGATGAGCATGATCGGGCCGGCCGACGGCATTCCCCTGATCGTCCTTCACGGTGGCCGTGGCTTCGGCACGCATGACGGTGTCTTCGCAACCTATACGCCGCTGGCAGGCCGATATCGTGTCATCGGATTCGACATGCGGGGTCATGGCTGGTCCGAGGACGTGGCGCCCTTCACCTTTGCCCAGATGGTCGCGGATATCGAGACGATCCGCCAGACCCTGTGCGGCGGCCGGCGGATCGTGCTGTTGGGCGGTTCGTTCGGCGGCATGATCGCGCTCACCTACGCCGTCGCTCATCCCGATGCGTTGCTGGCGCTGATCCTGCGCGGTACAGCGCCGAGTTGGCATCACGAAGCCGGCGCCCTGGCCAGTTTCAGGGCCAGGGCCGCGCGCGCCGATGGCGACGGAGGGGATGCTGGAAAAGCTGTTCACGCCCACGATCGAAAGCGACGAGGAATTCCGCCTGATCATGTTCGCACTGGCGCCGATGTACGCGGAAGACCCCAAGACACTCGATTACGACAAGATCCTGCTCCACACGGCAAAGACCCGTTACAATGCCCGCGTCCATAACGACCTGTTCGCGGATCATTTCTATGACGTGGTGGGGCGGCTTTCATCGATCCATTGCCCGACGCTGGTCTTCTGCGGCGCGGAGGACTGGATCTGCCCGCCCGACCAGTCGCGGCTGATCGCGGACAGGATTCCTGGCGCCACGCTGGAAATCATTGTCGACAGCAACCATGGCGTGCCCGGCACAGTCGCCCTGCAACACGTCTCGCGCTTTCTGAACGACAAGCTTCCCAAGCCATAAGGGGCGGTGTCAGTCTTCGACGGTGCCCGAACCGTTGAAAGAATCGCCTTCCAGCATGACGGCGCAATCATCATCATGAAGCCTGAGGCCGGGCATCATCTCCGGCGCCTCGCGCCGCAGGATCCGCGAGAGTTCGGCCACGGTCGAGGACATCGCGCCCCCCCCCGGCGTAACGGCCGAGAAGAAATATGGGATACCGACATTCACCGGCCTGACGACAAGATCCGGATGCAGAAAGGTGCGTGCCGTCACCGGGTCGAGGATCGCCACGCCGAGCCCGCGGCTGGCGAGGGTGAACATGACCATCGCCATGTTCGAATCGACAATGGCGGCGGGCTCCACCCCCGCATTGGACAGAGCGTATTCGATGCGGCTGCGAATGCGGAAGGGGTCGGCCATCGTCAGCATCCGGCGCCCGGACAGCGAGGCGATATCGATCACGTCATGCGATGCCAGCGGATCGTCACGATGAATGGCGGCAACGCAGTCCGCCTCGCCCACCCAGGCCAGGTCGACGCCCGGATTGTTGAACGGAAAGCTGACCAGCCCGAATTCCGCTTCCTTGCGCGCAACCATATGGACGACTTCCTGCGCCGAAGCGGACTGGACGTGCAGCCGCCCCGGCAGGGCATGGTCGGACATGCATCCGATGCCCCGCGCGAGCAGCCCGGCGGCCAGGGCAGGCGTCGCCGCCACCACGAGAGAGCTTTCGGCATTACGTGCGATCGCACGGACATTTTCCTGCAGGCGGTTCAGGCTACCCAGCAGCCCCTGCGCCTCGCGATAGAAACGAACCCCCTGATCGGTCGGCGTGATGCGGGGGCCGTTACGGTGAAACAGCGGGAACCCGACCGATATCTCCAGGTCCCGGATCAGGCGGGTCACCATGGATTGCGATCGGCCGAGCAGCTTGGCCCCTCCCGTCATGCTGCCCGCCGTCATGACGGCACAGAAGGCCTCGATCTGCCTCAGGTCGGGAAATTCGTCTGTCATGGCTCGAGGATAATCCTGAAGGCGCGTCAGCGTAAATGGCGGGATCGGCTTCGCGCCGGTGAACCAGAAAGGCGGAGCGGACCAAAATGTCATCATAATGCGCAAAATGCATTATTTATCTTTTAATATTCTTATTATGCATCATAATGACCGAATGACACGGAGAGAAGCATCCAGTGCCGGCCCCCGACGCCCCGACACGGATCCCGCTGTCTATCAAGCTGGATGTTTTGACGAAGGACCGGAGATGTCGATCTGCATGCCTGGGGAAATTCCCGACGGACTGGACCTGCTGAGGCAACGGGTTCGTCAGGATCTGAAATGGCTCGACCAGCCCTCCAGGCCATGGGTACCCGAGCGCTCCGTCGACGGTCAGCCGGTGACCGACGTCGTTATCGTTGGCGGAGGCATGGCCGGCCTGACGGTCTCGGGCTATCTTCGCCGCTACGGCGTGGACAATCATGTCGTCCTCGATCGCGCACCCGCCGGGCATGAGGGCCCCTGGGCGACCTATGCCCGGATGGTGACGCTTCGCTCGCCCAAATCGCTCTCCGGTCCCTGTATGGGCCTGCCCAGCCTGACCTTCCATGCGTGGTACGAGGCCCGTTTCGGGCAGGAGGCCTGGGCCGCGCTGGATAAGATTCCGACCGGTCTGTGGATGGAGTACCTTGTCTGGCTGCGCGACGTGCTCGACCTGCCGGTACGCAACGACGTCACGCTGCGCGGCATTGCCTTCCGCCCGGACGGGATGCTGGACCTGACGGTGCAATCAGGCACGCAGATGCGGACCATGGTCTGCCGGCGCCTGGTCCTGGCCACCGGGCGCGACGGCCTGGGCGGCAGCCATGTGCCGGAGGTGATCCGCGCGCTGCCGCGCCATCTGTGGGCCCATTCGGCCGATATGATCGATTTCGCCGCGCTGAAGGGCCGCCGCGTCGTGGTCGTCGGCGCCGGGGCCTCCGCCATGGACAACGCCGCCGTGGCGCTGGAGGCCGGGGCGGAGCGTGTAGACATTCTGGTGCGACGCAACGACCTGCCGCGCGTCAACAAATTCACCGGGATCGGTAGCATGGGCGTGGTCCAAGGCTTTCAAGGCCTGCCCGACGGATGGAAATGGCGCTTCATGGATTGCGTCCTGTCCGCCCAGACGCCCCCGCCCCGCGCCAGCGTCCTGCGGGTCTCGCGCGAGCCCAATGCCTTCTTCCATCTGGGCTGCGCGCTGCTGTCCCTGGTACCCTGGGGAGATGGCACGCTAATTGAAACCTCCCGCGGCGCGATGGAGGCGGATTTCGTCATCGCCGCGACGGGCTTTTCAGTAGATCTGAGCCAACGGCCGGAACTGGCGGCTATTGCCCCCCATGTGCGCTTCTGGAAGGACAGGTTCACGCCCACGCCCGCCGACATGCCGTCGGGCACGCTCAATGCGGAACTGCGCTATTCCCCCGACCTGGGCCAGGGCTTCGAATTTCTGGAAAAAACGCCAGGGGCGTGTCCGTCCCTGCAATTCGTCCACTGCTTCTGCTTTCCCGCCACCCTATCGCACGGCAAGGTCAGCGGGGACATTCCCGCGATCAGCGACGGGGGCGACCGGCTAGCTCGTCATATCGTCCGGTCGCTCTTTGTCGAGGACCGCGCCATTCACTACAACAATCTGGTGGCGTTCAACGAACCAGAGCTGTCCGGGGACGAATGGACCGATTCGCCACTTCCGATCGTCTGACCCTTATCCTGAGTCTGGGGGACTGAATGGGCCGTTTCCTTGCCAGAAGGACGGGAGAATCCCTCTTCACGATCTGGGGCGTTGTGACGACCGTCTTCTTCATCACCCGGGTCCTGGGGGACCCGGCGACGCTGTTCGTACCCGTCGGCGCGACGGATGCCCAGATCGCGGCTCTCAATCACAGCTTCGGCCTGGACCTGCCGCTGTGGCGGCAATATCTCCACTATCTCGCCCATGTGGTGCGGGGGGATTTCGGCAGGAGCTTCGTCTTCGGGCGCCCCGCCATAGACGTGGTCATGGAACGGCTGCCCGCGACCGCCCTGCTGGCGGCCACCGCCATGGCGCTGGGTTGCGTGCTGGGCTGCACCAGCGGGGCGATCGCCGCCATGCGCAAGGGAAGCCTTGGCGAACTCGTGATCATGACGGTCGCGCTTCTTGGCCAGGCGACGCCTGTCTTCTGGCTGGGGCTGATGCTTATCCTGTGGTTTGCCGTCGACCTGCACTGGCTGCCGGCCGGCGGATATGGCCGCCCGGCCAATCTGGTGCTGCCCGCCGTCACCCTTGCCGTCTTCGTCGCCGCCGCGATCGCCCGCCTGACACGATCGTCGATTCTGGACATCCTGCGCGAAGACCATGTCCGCACGGCCCGGGCCAAGGGCCTGTATCCCGCGACCGTGTTCTTCTGGCATATCGCCCGCAACGCGCTGGTGCCGGTCACAACCATGGTCGGCCTGCTGGGGGGCGAACTGCTGGGCGGATCCGTGGTGACGGAGACGGTCTTCGGATGGCCGGGCATGGGCCGCCTGACCGTCCAGGCGATCGAAAGCCTCGATTTCCCGGTCATTCAGGCGGCCGTCTTCGTGGCGGCGACTCTGGTCGTGCTCATCAACCTCGCCGTCGATCTGCTGTACCAGGCGCTCGACCCGCGCATCCGCGCGCAATGACGGGGCCGACATGACCCGATTCTGCTCCACACTTCTGCATTCGCGCGCCGGACTGGCCGGTTTCGTGCTGCTGGCCGTCTTCGTCGCCGGCGCGGCGCTCGCCCCATGGCTTCATCTACCCGATCCCACTGCCATTGGGCTGCGCACGCGCCTGTCCCCGCCCGACTGGATCGGCTTCCATCCGCTGGGCACCGACCCGCTGGGCCGCGACGTGCTGTCCCGCCTGGCCTTCGGCGGCCGGACGACGCTGGCCGTCGCGCTGACTGCCGTCGTCCTGGGCGCCGTTCTGGGCACCGCGATCGGGATCATTGCGGGTTTCCTGGGCGGTGGAATCGATCGCGTGCTGATGCGCGTCGTCGACATCCAGCTTGCCTTTCCGCTAATGATGCTGGCGCTGCTGGTCGTCGCCGTGCTGGGCCCCTCGATCGGCAATGTCATCGTCGTCCTGGCCGTGACGTCCTGGAACCGCTACGCGCGGATCATCCGCGCCCAGGTGCTCAGCCTGCGCGAACGCGAATTCGTCCTGTCCGCACGAGCCATCGGCGCCTCGTCGCCATGGATCATGGTCCATCACATCCTGCCCAACGTCGCCACGCCCGCCCTGGTCGTCGCCACGCTGGAACTGGCGCGCATCATCGTCATGATCGCAGCCCTGTCGTTTCTGGGCCTGGGCGTGCAGCCGCCGGACCCGGACTGGGGGCAGATGCTGGCCGAAGGACGCCTCTATATCTCCAGCGCCTGGTGGGTGGTCACCTTTCCCGGCCTGGCGATCGTGCTGACGGTACTGGGCGTAAATCTCTTCGGCGACTGGCTGCGCGACTATCTCGATCCCAAGACACGGAGCAACCGATGACCGCCCAGCACTCCCGCATCGTCCGCATGAAGGCAGCAATGGCCCGTCAGGGCATCGACGTCCTGATTTGCTTCAAGCCGGAGAACAGCTTCCTGCTGACCGGCTTCAACCCGATCATCTATTCCCACCCCGTGGTCGCCATCCTGCCGCTGGACGGCGAGCCGGCCCTGCTGCTGCACGCGCTGCGCGACGACCATGGCCGCAGCGAGAGCTTCGTGTCCGACATCCGCCTCTACGGCGCCTGGTCGACCAAAGTGACGATGGGCCCGACCTGGATGGACGGACTGCGCGCCATCCTGGCCGAGAAGACGCTGGACCGCGCCCGGATCGGCATCGAGGAGGACCACATGCCGGTCGCCCGCTATCGGGTGATGACCGACCTGCTGCCCGACGCGACCCTGACGGGTGCCAGCGCGCTGATCGATCGCGTGCGGCTGGTGAAGGACCCCGACGAGATCGTCGATGCCCGCCTTGCCGCCGCCCTGGCCGACGAAGGCATGCGCGCCGCCGTGGACACCCTGGCCGAACGCCGCAGCGAACGCGAGGTCGCGACCCTGTCCATGGCGGCGATGAACCGGGCATGGTGCGCCATGCCCGACATCGAGGCCGCCGATTTCGGCACGCTAGAGGGCGGCGTCCAGAACGGACTATGGACATGGGCCCTGTATGGCGACCGCATGTTCCGGAACTGCGACAATCCGACCCTGCGCCTGCCCGCCGAGGGCGAGGCAGCCTCCATCTTCATCTGGGCCGTCGCCAACGGCATGCATGCCGAAATCGAACGCACCGTGGCGATCGGCCCGCTGCCCGACGCCAACCGCCGCGCGATCGACACCATCCTGGAGATCCGCGCGGCCCAGGCACCGCTGATGCGTCCGGGCACGGCGCTGGCCGAATTGTTCCACCTCACCCGCCGCATGCTCGAGGCAGCGGGATATGCCGCCAACATTCCCGGACGTATCGGCCATACGATCGGCCTGGGGGCGCACGAACATACGTCGCTCGACGGCAGGACGGACGTGGTACTGGAAGAAGGCATGCTCTTTACGCTGGAGCCGAACCTGCGCGTTCCGGCCCATGGCGTCGCAACCCAGATTTCCGACACGATCCTGATCACGTCGGCGGGACATGAATATCTGACGCGCTATCGCGGCGGGTATCTGGAGGTCTGACGCCCGATGGTAGAACCCGTCTTGGATATCCGCAACCTAACGGTGGTCTTCGACACACCGGCTGGCACGCTGCATGCGGTCAACGACCTGTCGTACACGCTGATGCCCGGCGAGACGCTGGGCATCGTCGGCGAAAGCGGGTCCGGCAAGAGCGTGCATGTGCTGACCATGCTGGGCCTGCTGCCCTGCCCGCCGGCGCGGATCGTCTCCGGCGAAGTGCTGTTTCGTGGGCGTGACCTGCTGGCACTGTCCGAACGGGAACTGTGCGATATCAGGGGCGCCGAGATCGGCATGGTGTTCCAGGACCCGATGTCGAGCCTGAACCCGGTCCTGACCATCGGCCGGCAGTTACGCGAGGTCATCCAGCGCCATGCTGGCCTGGACCACGCCCAGGCCAGCGCGCGGGCGGTGGAACTACTGGGGCTAGTCGGCATTCCCGACCCGGCCGCGCGCCTGGCGCAATACCCGCACCAGCTCTCGGGCGGGATGCGGCAGCGGGTAATGATCGCGATCGGCCTGGCCTGCGATCCGACTCTGCTGATCGCCGACGAAGCGACCACCGCGCTGGATGTCACCGTGCAGGCCCAGGTCATCGACCTGATACGTGATCTGAAGAACCGACTGGGCACAACCATCATCTGGATCACGCATGACATGGGCGTGGTGGCGGAACTAGCCGACACGATCCAGGTGATGTACGCGGGACGGATCATGGAACGCGGGCCGATCGCGCCCGTCTTTCACCAGCCCCGTTCGGCCTATAGCTGGAGCCTGCTGCGATCACTGCCCAGCATGGCGCGGCACCGGCGGCTGTACCAGATTCCCGGCAGCCCGCCGAACATGATCCATCCGCCGCCGGGCGACCCGTTCGCACCGCGCAATCCCTTCGCGACCCCGCGTTGCCACCGCGACGTGCCGCCGCTGCGTCAGGTCGCCGACAGCGTGCCGGGTCACCAGGTCGCCGCTTGGTACGACCTGCCTGCCGCCGTGGCCGCGCATCCGGAGATCGCCGATGCCTGAGCCCCACCCTGCTCCCCTGATCGAGGTACGCGACCTGGTCCGCCGGTACGGGCAGGGACGGCTCGGCGGCCACCGGTTGACCGCCGTCAACGGCGTTTCCTTTTCCGTCATGCCGGCCGAAACGCTGGGTCTGGTCGGCGAGAGCGGATCGGGCAAGAGCACGACGGGGCGCATGCTACTGGGCCTGGAACCCCTGGACGAAGGCGAAGTCTTCTTCAACGGCACGCGGATTTCCGGCCTGTCGCCGCGCGCCATGAAACCATGGCGGCGGCAGATGCAGGTTATTTTCCAGGACCCCTACGGCGCGCTGAACCCGCGCCAGCGAGTGGGCGATTTCGTGGCCGAGCCGCTGCGAGTTCACAAGCTCGCCCCCAGCCGGTCCGAACGCGCGGACCGGGTCGCCGCCCTGTTCCGGCAGGTCGGGCTGGATCCCGCGTTCATGCACCGCTATCCGCACGAATTCTCCGGCGGCCAGCGGCAGCGCATCTGCATCGCCCGCGCACTGGCCCTCAAGCCCGCCTTCATCGTCGCCGACGAGCCGATTACCGCCCTGGACGTGTCCATCCAGGCCCAGATCGTCAATCTGTTCCAAGATCTGAGCGAGACGATGGGGCTGGCCTATCTGTTCATCTCGCACGACCTGGCGATGATCCGCTATCTCTGCCACCGCGTGGCGGTAATGCTGCGCGGACGCATCGTCGAACTGGCCCCCGTCGAAACCCTGTTCGATGATCCGCGCCATCCCTACACGCAGTCCCTGCTGCGGGCGATCCCCAACCCCGACCCCGACCATCGACCGCCGGCGCATCCGCGCTTCGACGTCGATGCCCACATTCCGGAGCGGGACATGGAAATGGTCGAAGTCTCGCCCGGGCATTTTGTGCTCCGGCACTGATCGCGCGCATCAAGGATCTCCCCATGCCCGGATATTTCGCGCGCCCTGCCCGCCTGCTCAAGACGCTTCTGCTCGGCACGGCCCTGATCCACACGCCCGCGCTCGCGCGCACCGTGACGATCGCCCTGCCCGGCGACATCAACACGCTCGATCCCGACCAGACAAATTCGATCGGCACCGACCTGTCCGTTCTGAGCAATCTCTATCCCGCCTTGGTCCTGCGCGCGCCGGATGGGGCGCTGGTGCCGGCGCTGGCCACCGAATGGCATGCAGTGGACGCGCGGACCTGGGATTTTACCCTGACGCCGGGCGCCCGTTTCATCGATGGCGAGCCGATCGACGCTGGGACCGTGCAATGGAATGTCGCGCGGGTCCTGAACCGCAGCAAGGTCACGCCCGTCGCCTCGTGGTACGCACAGATCACCGATGTGATCGCCCTGTCGCCCACGCATCTGCGCATCGTCACCTCGACACCCTATCCGGCGCTGCCCGCCCAGCTTTCGATGCTGTTCCTGCTGCCGCCGAAATGGAGCCGGACTCATAATCCGGCCCATGAGGCATCGTCCGGCGGACCCTATATCGTCGACCAGATCGTGCCGGGCGATCATGTCTCGATGCATGCAAATCCCGACTATTTCGGCCCGAAGCCCGCCTTCGACAGGGCCGTCTATCGCATTATTCCCGAGAGCAATACGGCCATCTATGCCTTGGAGGCCGGAGAGGTCGACTATATCGCGCGCCTGCCGACCGACCAGATCGCGCGGATCAACCGGCAGGGCACCGCCATCGCGGGTGCCGTGCCGTCGATCCGATCGGTCTTCATCAAGTTCAATACCGAAAAACCTCCTTTCAACAACAGGATGTTCCGGCAGGCGCTGAACTACGCCATCGACCATCGCGCCATCACCGATGCGCTGTTCGACGGGCAGGCCCTGCCGTCGGCCTGCCAAGTGCTCACCCCGGATTATGTCGGCTACACGCCCGACCTGGCAGGGTACCCGTACGACCCCGACCGGGCGCGCGACCTGATCCGCCGCAGCGGGGTCGATCTGTCGCGGCCGTTCGAATTCGACATTCCGCGCGGCAGCTATCTGCAAGGCGAGGAGGTGGGGCTGGCGGTACAGCAGATGTTCCGTGCCGTCGGCGTGCGGACAACGATCCATCTGATCGATTTCGGCCAGTATATCGCGCGCTATCGCAAAGCCCACGATCTGGCGCCGCTCTCGGTACTCGGCCAGGCGTGGGTCACGCTCGATGCCGACGGGCTTCTGAAACTGTTCCGGACCGGCAATCCCTATTCCTATTGGAGTAACCCCGATTTCGACGCCGCGCTGGATGCCGCCGCCGGCACGATCGACCCCGCCCGGCGCCAGAGCGCCTATGCGACCGCAACGAAAATCATGTGCGCCGAGGCACCAGTCGCCTTTCTTTATATCGAGCCCGCCACCTATGCCTATTCTAGGCGCCTCGCGCTGCGTCCCCGGGGCGATACCTGGATCCGCGCCTTCGACATGCGGCCCGCGAAATGACCGGAGCTGGCACATACGCAATAGCTGAGCAGGGAGGATTTATGACCGACGCCATCGACGAGGCGACAGGGCTGGTTCCGGGCGATGCGCTGTTCGCCCTGCGCCGCCAGCGGCCGGACTTCGTCACCGGGGCCGAACTGTGCCGGCACGCCTTACTGACACCCGCCGATGACCAGGGCCTGGCGCCGCCTCTGCGCCTGGCCCTAGCACGGCGCATGGCGGCACTGAATGCCGACGGCCCGCTGACGGCGACCTATGACGCGGCATTGGACACGGCGGGCGCACGCGACGACCTGACACAGCTGGCCGCCGGGAAAATCCCGTTGCCCGGCCCGTTGCGCGCCATGGCGCTGCACTGCGACCGCGTGACACGGGACAACCGTTCGGCGAGCGAGGCGGATATCGCCGCCCTTGCCGCCGCCAGTCTGTCGACGCCGCAGATCATCGCGCTGTCGGAGTTGATCGCCTTCGTGAATTATCAGTGCCGCGTTACGGCGGGGCTTCGTCTTCTGAAAGATTAAGCGATGCTACCGAAAATCCGCATCCGGACACTGGTCTGGCACCCTTATGTCACACCGATCGATCTGGCCAGGGCAACCCCGGCCCAACTCGAGGCGATGAAGGTCACGCCGTCATCGACCAAGGTCTCGCCCTACGTCCGCACCTTGGCGCACGATCCGGAAAGCTATGTCACCCGCACAGTCCTGTTCAACGCGATCATGTATGCGCAGGGCGGCCTGCCGCGCTGCGACCGGGAGCTGGGCGCCCTGGGGGCCTCGGTCGTCAACGGGTGCGCCTATTGCGCCATGATCCACGGGCAGCGCCTAGCCCAGTTGACGCACAGCGACGATGCCCTCTCGGCATTGTGGTATAGGCGCTACGATCTTCTGTCCGCCCGCGACGCAGCGATCTGGCATTTCGCGCGCGCCCTGTCAGCCGCGCCGCCCGCCGCGGGGCCCCACCATGTCGCTGCCCTGCGGCAGGCCGGCCTGAGCGACGCCGAGATCGTGGACCTGATCCATGCCATCGCGATTTTCGGCTGGGCCAACCGACTGATGCACACGCTGGGCCATTCCGAGCCCACCTCCGGCGCCCCGCCGGCCAGGACATCCGGCCAGGGTAGGAAGGAGCGGTAGCATGCGGATCGCGATCGGCGGCATCGGGCACGAAACCAACAGTTTCTGCCCGGGCGTCACCCCGCTGGAGAAATTTCTTGACGGCGGCGAGATGCCTCCGGCGCTGGAAGGCGCAGCGCTGGTGCCGACACTCGCCACACTTAATTTCGGCGCATCGGGCTTTATTCGTGCCATGCCAACGGCCCATTTCGTGCCGCTGGCATGGGGCCAGGGCGGCGCCGGCGCCCCGGTGGCCGACGCAGCTTTCGAATGGTTCGCCACCCGCATGACCGCGCGCCTGCGCGACGCGAGGCCGGTCGATGCCGTCTATCTGGACCTGCACGGCGCCATGATGACGGAGAGCTTGGCCGACGCCGAGGGCGAATTGCTGCGGCGCATCCGCCCGGTCGTGGGGCCGGACGTACCCATCGTCGCCAGCATGGATTATCACGGCAATCTGACGGTCGCGATGCTGGAGCAACTCGACGCGCTGTCATCCTACCGCACGTATCCGCATGTCGACCGGCATGATGCCGGCGCGCGTGTCGCCAGAATGCTGGAAGAGATCATGCGGCGAGGACGGCCCACGGCAAAACGGATCGCGCGCGGCCCCTTCCTGATCCCGCTGCCATTCGAAAATACCGACCGCGATCCATCCCGTTCGCTGGTCCGGCATGTCGAATCCGGTCCGCCGGGCGTCCTGTCGTTCGAATACGTGCCGGGCTTCGCCGCCTCCGACTTTCCCGAGGCCGGCCCGTCGGTCTTTGCCATAGGCTACGACCAGGACAGGGTCGATGCCGCCGTCACCACGCTGCACGGCCATCTGGTCGCCGCCGAGGACGCTTTCGCCGAGCCGATTCTCGACGCGGATCAGGCGCTGGCCGAGGCCGCGACCATCCGGCTGCAAGGCGCGCGGGGGCCCGTCATCCTGGCCGACACGCAGGACAATCCGGGCGGCGGCGGCACCGGCAACACGACCGGCCTGCTGCGCGCGATGCTGTCGGCGGGGGTGCGAAAGGCCGCGCTGGCCATCCTATACGATCCGCGCGCCGCCCAGGTGGCGCACGCCGCAGGCGTGGGGGCGGAGATCGAAATCGCCCTTGGCGGTCAGGACGGTCCTGTCGGCAGCGCGCCGCTGCATGGCCGCTTCACAGTCATGGCCCTGTCGGATGGCGGTTTCACGGCCACCGGGCGTACCGTGGGCGGCCGTCGTATCGCCCTGGGACTGACCGCCGTGCTGCGGATTGCCGGAATCGACGTCATCGTCGCCTCGATCGCCATGCAGCCTTACGACATCATGGTGTTTCGCCATCTCGGCCTGGAGCCGACCGGCTACGACCTGCTGGCGTTAAAGAGCACTGTGCATTTCCGGGCCGATTTCGCGCCGCTGGCAGCGGCGGTGCTGCTGGTCAAATCCCCCGGCCGGCACCTGGTCGACCTGCCGGACCATCCCTTCACCGCCCTCCGCCCCGGGATCCGACTGGGGCCGGGCGGCCCGGCCTTCGTGGCCCGTGGAGACAGATCTCCGTTGTGATCAGGCGACTTGCAATCATGGTCGGCCGAGTCATGGCGCCGTCAGACCAGGACGTCCCCGGCAGGCGGTTCGCGCCCCTGCGCGATACAGCGCAGATTATGCAGCATCCTTTGCACCGTCGCCGGATAGGTATCGGCTGAGACGGCCGAGATATGAGGCGTGAGAATCGCGCCCTCGGTCCCGATCAGGCGGTGGTCGGAAGCGATGGGCTCGGCCGCATAGACATCGACGGCCGCGCCGCGTAGCGAACCGATGGCCAGGGCCTGGGCTAGGTCCTGCTCGTTTACCAGTCCGCCGCGCGCCGTGTTGACGAGGATCGCCCCTGGCTTCATGCGCGCCAGGACGCCGGCATCGATCAGCCCCCTGGTCTGCGGCGTCAAGGCGCAATGCAGGGAGACGATATCGGCCGCGTCGATCAGCGCGTCGAACGTGGCGAAGCGGGCGCCCAGATCCCGCTCCTCGAGCGCCGGCAGGGGCGTGCGCTTGGTATAGAGGACGGTGCATTGGAAGCCGCGCAGCAGGCGCGCCAGTTGCTGGCCGATGAAACCGAAACCGATCAGGCCCACCGTCTTGCCTGTCAGGAGCATGGAGCGCGCGCCGAGCGGGCCCTTGAGCCACTGGCCGTTCTGCACCCCCACATGGCCGGCCACGATATTGCGTTGCAGGGCGAGGATCAGGCCCAGCGTCGTCTCGGCCACGGCGACGGCGTTGCTACCGGTTGTGCGTAGGACCCGCACGCCGGCGGCCCGCGCCGCGTCGATATCGATATTATCGTATCCCACGCCCCATTTATGGATGGCCCGAAGCCCTTCGGCAGCGCCGGCCGCGATCATTTCAGCCGTGACGGGGACGTCGGCAGTGATGACGGCATCGGCATGCCGCATGGCATCGATCTGATCAACGGGATCGCGGCTGCGGGCGGTCGAGAGCGTGAAATCCGGCGGCAAATGCTCCGCAAAACGCCGCAGGCCCGCCTCCGTCAACGGATCGAGAATGGTCAGGCGGACTGGCATGGTCTTTTCCTCGGGAGTGTCAGGACGGGCGGCCAACGGGGGCGGCGGTCTCGTCGGCGGCTGAAATGTCGGGTGCGCGGTCGGGCCAGAAACGAATGCCGGGCCTGGTGGGGCCACCCCCGAACGCCATGACCGTTCCGTCGGCCCGCCAGCAGGCGGAGCTTTCCATCATGCCGTCGGGGTGAAAAGAAATGACGCTCATACCGCCACCGATATGGGGCTTGCGGCGCACATCGTACCCGCGCGCCGCCAGGGCATCGCGCGCGCCGTCATAGGCGGGTTCCAGTTCGACCTCCTGCCCCTGGGTCCATAGGCGCGGGGCCTCCACGGCGTCCTGCGCGCACATGCCGTGGTCGATCAGGTTGACGATCGCCTGGAACACGGAAGGAAAGATCCGCAATCCGCCGGGCATGCCCAGCGCGAAGCGGGGGATCCCTCCCGCGCAGACGATCATCGGTGCCATCGAGGTGGGCACGCGCTTGCCGGGCACAATCGACAGGGCGCGGCCCGGATGGGGGTCGAAATTGCTCATGTAGTTGTTCGGAATGATCCCGGTTTCAGGGTCCATGAACCGTGCCCCGAACAGGCCGTTGATCGTATGCGTGGCGGCCACGATATTGCCGTCGCCATCGGCGATCGTGATATGGGTGGTATCCGCGCTTTCATGCCCCAGTGGCGGCAGCATCGCCGGCAGGGCACTGCGGGCGCAGCGCCCCAGGCAGTCCATCGCATAGGATTTGGAGATGAGGCGCGCGACCGGAACATCGACAAAGTCGGGGTCGCCGCTGTAGCGACGCCGGTCCTCGAAGGTCACGCGCATGATCTCGGCCAGCAAGCCCAGCCGTTCCGGACTGTCGAACCCCAACCCCGCAACGTCGAAATGCTCCAGCATGTTCAGCATCTGCACGACATGCACGCCCGACGATGCCGGCGGCGGCGGCCCCACGATCTCGAACCCGCGATAGGATCCGACGATCGGGGCACGATCGACCGGGCGGTAGGCGCGCAGATCGTCTTCTGACAGCCAGCCCGGATCGACGGAGCGGGCGACAGCCCGGACCAGCGACTGCCCCAGAGCCCCCCCATGAAGGGCCGCGGCCCCCTCGCGGACAATCAGCTCCAGGGAGTCGCCATAAATGGGCTGTGCTAGGCGGGCCCCCGTCGCAAGCGGCCTGTCATCGGGCAGGAATACCGCGCGCATCGCGGCATCGGCGGCAAGATCGGCGGCATGTTCGGCAATGGCGCCGGACAGATAGGGCGTGACAGCGAAACCGCGTTTCGCGAGCCTGATGGCCGGGGCCACGACATCGCCCAGCGGCAGACGCCCGAAGCGCGCATGCATGCCGCACCAGCCGGACAGATTGCCCGGCACCGCCACCGATGTCGGGCCGACCAGGTTGCGGCGCCCCTTTGCCTCCATGTAACGATCGGGCGCGTCCGAGACCGGTTCATACTGCCCGGGCGTCATCGACGCGGCCGCACAGGACAGCGCGTCGATGACGACATGCTCGCCGGATGCGAGCCGCAGATGCGACAAGCCGCCGCCCGCGATGCCGACCATCATCGGCTCGACAACGGTCAGCGCCAGCAGCGCCGCCACGGCAGCATCGATCGCATTCCCGCCGTCCGCCAGCATCTCCATCCCGGCTGCGGTGCCGAGCGGGTGGTTGGTGGCCACAACCCCCTTCTTGCCGATGACCGGTGTTTTCTGACTGATGAAAATATCCGAAAAATCCGTCACGATTCCAATACCTCCATGCCACGGAACGGTAAGACCCGATTGCTCCGTCAGGGGAAGATGTCGGACACGTCCATCGGCTCGGCGAGAATGTTCTGGACATGCAGTTCGGCGAGGAAATCCGCGATCATAGTCCGGTTGATCTCCACCCCGCCATCATCCCACTCCGGCCTGAGGTTCCGGGCGATCGTCGCAAAATCATCCAGGACCCACGGCGTGGTATCGGCATATTTGAACCGCTTGGCCAGCCAAAGCGCCTTGGCACGCGCGAGCAGGCAGCACAGTTCCGCCGGCAGGTCTGGATGGCGGCTGACGATATCAGGACTCAGGACAAGCAGATGCATGCCCGGCACATAGCCGACCTCGCGATAATAGGTCAGTTCGTGCGTCCTGTAATCGGGCAAGAGATGCCGGAAAGCCGACCCGGAGTCATAGAATCCCGCCGGAAGGAAGGGGGTGAAGACAGCATCCAGGAACCCGTCGGCAAGAAGGGACATCAGGGACCGTTCGTCAGGAGCGGCCTCCAACCAGCCGGGGCGGCCGAAGCCGGACAGGCGGTCGACGACCGGATGCGCGTCGGTCAGTCTTCCTGCGTACCAAGATACCTGCTCCAGGTCGACACCCTCGCGCCGAAGCAGGGCGCGTGTCCAGCTATTGCCGGAATCGGGCCAGCCGGTCACGCCGATGCGCCGCCCAGCCAGATCTGCAATACGGCCGAGCGTGGCGTCCTGCCGGACCAGGATGCAACGATGGCGAAATCCCCGCATCAGGAAATACGGTACGCCATACTCGCCACGGTTGCCACGCGCGCGACGTCGTACATAGCCGCTGAAGGAGAGTTCGGCGCCGTCGAACGCATGCTGTCCCTCAACCGAAGGCAGCAATGTGCCGACCCGCGTGATTTGGACGTCGAATCGTTCCGAACGGACCTCGCCCAGCAGAAGCGGCGTCAGGTAGTCCCAGTCGCGCAGTGCAAGCCTGATCGTTACCGATGCACCCATCATTCCATTCCCTAGCCTCTGTCCGTCGCGCGCCAGCGCGATGCCTTCGTTCCTGCAATGAACGTCACGCGACGTCCGCCCCCTTGCGCACGGGCACACCATCAAGGCGGTCGACGGCACGGGCATGCCGATGCGCCAGTTGCCACACGACTGCCCCCAGCCCCCCCAAAATAGCCACCACCAGGGAAACAGACCGCCAGCCGCCGAAATACTGGAAAGCCATCTCGTATCCCACGGGTGCTGCGGACGATGTCAGGTTTCCCGCCAGAGCGACGACGCCAGCAGCAACCGCCGCGCCCCATTCGAACCGCTGCACCTGGGTCCAGGTCAGCACTTGGCAAAGACCGATGGATAGCATGCATATGGCGAACATCCCGATACACAGGACGAGATCGTCGCACAGGATGCCACCGCCCAGCCCGAATGCAGCGATAACGATGGCGATGCAGCCCATGCGGGTCTGCTGGCGTACCCCGAAGGTCGGATACGCTTTTTTCAGGCTTCTGATTCCTGCCCCCCAACCGATGGCCGCGACGTAAAGCATCAGCCAGGGCAGTGAAAATACATGCCCCGCCGTCGTCGCACTCAGCCCGAATCTGCTCATGACGAAATGAGAGAAGGTGACGTGAAAGAAGCTCTGCATGCAGCAGACGATGCCATAGAACAGTGCGACCGGCGTGACGCTGAGGATCTTCCCCGCGTCGATGCGCGTTCGCGGCTTCACATCCGTCCCTGCTCTGTCGAACGAGGCAGCCCCATACAGCAGCAGGACAAGGATGCTCAGACATACACCCACGGAGCCGAAAATTTCAAAACTGCCACGCCATCCGAAAAGGTTCATGAGCCACGACGTGAGCCATCCGCTGGCGGAGTAGCCGATATAGAGCGATCCCAGCAGCACAGAATTCGCCGCCTCGCGATCCTTTTCGGAAAAAAGGATCTTGAGCGCCAGAATGGACGCCACCCAATCTGGCGCCTGCCCGACGCCCAGGGCGATGCGCGCGGCGGCAAACGTCCAGACGGAGTTCGGCAGCCCGGTTGCTAATGTCGCGAGCGACCATAGGAGGCAGGCGCAGAAGATCGCCCGACGGACACCGATCCTGTGAACCAGCCACCCCGCCGGTACTTGCAGCAGAGCATAGATGGCCGTGGCAGTCGTGATCAGTGCGGCCATGACCACCCCCCCGATCTGCAGGTCACTGCGCACGAGAGGCGAGCATACGGTCAGCGCATTCCTGTCCACCCCCAGCAGGAAGTTGAGCGGCGCGATGATCAGGAACAGAATGGCCCATCGGTTCCTGAGAAGTCCCGACCGTAGCAGCTTCATACAGATCCTCCAGCGGAGTGACGCAACAGATGTCCAGGTTCAGAAATCCGACGACACGTTCATCATGACCCCAAGCGGGGCCGCCATGTAATAGGCAGGCGTACTGGCCGCGATCGCCGTACCGTTCACACCCTTCATGGCCGTGGCCGTGCCCACCACGGTCGCCACTGAACTGAGGTAGCGGACATTGGTAAGGTTCGTGAAATTCAGGCTCAAGGTCGAATTGTGCAGTGGCCCGTATGAGGGGAAATGGTAACCGAATCCCAGATCGACCGTCTTGTAGGCCGGCATGCTCTGGTTATTCATGAACGTGGAATACTGGGAATCTACCCATTTGAACGAGAGGTTGGCGTAAAATGGCCCCTTCTGGTAATTCAATCCAATATTGGCCATGAATTTGGGCGACTGCACGGCGATCTTGCCAGCCGTCGGCAGGGCGTCGTTTCCTACCCTGAAGTTATTATCCATCGTGGCATGCAGGAACTGCCCGTTCACATAGGGGGCAAGTCCCAGATACCGGTTGCCGGCGATTTCCGCCGTCACCCCACGCGCGGTCTCTCCACCCATCGAGATCGCCTGACTGACCTGCGCGCCATTGACCGACACCAGTGTCGAAACCTGATGATTCGTAATGTTCATATTAAACAGGGCAAGCGAGAAATTAACCAGGCCATGATAACGAAAGCCAAGCTCCTCGCTGATCGCGTATTCAGGCTGCTGGGCCTCGTTACCCACCTGCGACAGCTTACCGGTCGAGATCGAATAGAGGTTGGGATACGTATTCGCCGGCATCGGCACGCGGGTATTGGTCGTAGCGTTGAAATAGACCTGCATCTCCCGGTTGGGCATGTAGGATACGCTCATTCGCGGCATCGGCCGGCTGAAGCTGGTATCATAGTGATATTGTGGACCCGGCGCCTGGTTCGTGCCCGAGAGATTGAACAGCATCTCCTTGAACCCCGCGGCAACCTTCAGTCTATGGTCAAGGAAATCCTGCGAATCCGTCACATACAGCGAATGGAGGTTATAGGATTGCTGGTAGTGCGACCCGGCGATCACATCTCCATCTACGGTTCTCAGAACATATTTTCCGAAATCGTTCTCGGTCTCGCCATTCTGATCCATCGGGGCGAGGCCGCCCAGAGTGGAGATATTCCAATGCTCGTACCAATACCCGACCGTCAGCCGGTTATTCCGTGTAATATCATAATCGGCATAGAGATTGACGCCCGTGGTGTAGATATTCTGCAACGTGTTGGTCATGGCGGAAAATTTTGTCTTCGCGGCGTCCGTGAAATAGACGCCGTTCGTATCGGCCGTGACCTTTTCCGTACCGTTGTAGATGCTGTTCGTGGATAACGACGTCTGACCGGCGGCGTCACTCTTCTCCCAGCGCATATAAGGGGTCAAATGCAGACGCAGATTGTTCGTAACCTGCCACCAGTTCTGGAAGGATGCCATGGCATCCTGATATTTGTAGATGTTGGGCTTCCAGTAATCGGTCGTCGTTCCGGGCGTATACGTGCTCGAATAATTCAGGGCGGAGAAACCATCGCCCAGATCGTTCGCCTTCTCCCAGCCGGACAGGGTCACGGGTTTCGAGCGCGCGATATACCAGTCGTCAAAAGAGAAAAACAGGGAGCTTCGCGCCTTGTCTCCCCAGCCCTTGACTGCCTTGTAATCGATATGCGTCCGGTGGCTTCGACCGCTGCCCGAGAAATTATCGGAACCGACATAGGAATAGGACCCGAACATCTTGATGCCGGTATTGCCGATATAGCCTGAATCCAGCCGTATGAACCCACGCTGAGCTCGGTACGACCCCGCCGCGTACCCGACATGGCCGCCCATCTTGTCGGAGGGATCGCGAATGGTCTCAATAACCTCGCCGCCCGTCGCGGTGGCGACCGGGTCGTAGATGCGCGAAGTCCCTTGTAGGACCGTGATATCCGAGACATTTTCGTTATCGGCCCAAGTCTCGATATAGGGCTGGTAATACACCATATCAATGCCGGGCATGCCTTCGATGGTCCAGCCGATCTCGGTCTGGTTCAACCCTCGGATATTGAAATTCTGCCGGTTGGACAGGCCAAATGTGTCGGATGTTCCGTAATTGACGCCTGGAATGTTCTGGATGACTTGCAGCGGACTAGCCGCCGCAGCCTGCTGGGAGATATATTCCGCGCTAACTGAACTGCGAGATTCCGGCGCGACCTGCCTCTTGAAACGTCCGCCGGCGAAGCGCGCCACCGCGCGCACTTCCACAGCCTCGGCATCCCCTGGCGCCGCAACACCAGAGGCCGCCGAAGAAGACTGTTGTTTCGGCGTCTCTGCCGCGGACACGGGCTGCGCCACCTTGCTTTTTCCGTGCATCTTCTGCGCGACCTCATCTTCCGCCATGGCGCGGGACAGGGGGTTCAGCATCGAACAGCCGAGCAGCGCAAACGACAGACAAAGACGAGAACGTAAGAGATCATTCGATCGCAACATCAGTCTTTACTCCGATTCATCCGTTTATTTATAACTATACCGAAACAATATAGGCAAAGCACAGTCTTCTATTATTGTTTGGCTACACGTCCATATCGTCCGCGACCTTCAGAACGTCTCCGTAATCTTTGGCGGCGGCTTCACGCGTCACCACGCCATTCTTCAGATCCCGCGCCAGGGCCGCCGCCGCGCGGGTATGCGAGGGACCGAAGCCACCGCCCCCTGGCGTAGCAAAACGCACCACCGTCCCGGCCGACAGTGCCATGGCATCGACTTTGGACGGCATCGTCCGGATATTTCCGTTCTCGTGCAGGGTCAGTGCGCCACCGGCCCCCATACCCCCTCCATGCACGCCGTCGGCACCGAATTTGTGGGAGTCTGACCGCACGGACAGCACCGTGTCGTCACACAGGATGCGCAATTGCCGCACGATTCCCAGGCCGCCGCGATGGCGCCCGCTGCCGCCGGAATCCACCGCCAGCCCATATTCCTCGACCAGAAGCGGGAATTCGATCTCGAGCACTTCGCTTGGTAGGTTCAGGCTATTCGTGACATGGACCTGCACGGCGTCCATGCCGTCATGGTGCCCGGTGGCGCCAGCACCGCCGCCGACGGCTTCGGCATAGACGTAATACGCCCCACTGTCGGGGTGGCTGCCGGACAACGAGATGACGGGCAACACGTCGTTGCTGGACGCAATCACATGCTCGGCCGGCAACAAGCCGCGAAACGCCCCGAACACGGCGCGAGCCACCTTCTGGCAGGTGATGCTGCGCGCCCCGCATGCCGCGGGGAAATGCGGGGACACGACGCTTCGCGGTGGCACCATAACCCGCACCGCGTCGAACAATCCGCTGTTCGGCATCAGGTCCGGGTCCAGCAGTGCCTTGACGCAGTAATAGACCGAAGCCCTCAGGGCATTTTCGCTGACATTCATGGCCCCAGCTACCTGCCCGTCCGTGCCCGCAAAATCCACGTTCAGCACGCCGCCGTCATGCCAGACTGTCGCCACGATCTTGACCGGCGCCCCGCCGATACCGTCATCGTCCAGCCAGCTTTCGAAGGTGCAGCGGTCCCGCGGCAGCGCCGCCACATGGCGGATCAGCCGGTGCGTGGTGTAGGCTAGCAGATCCTGCACCGCCGCCTGGGCGTTCGCGACCCCCATCCGCTCGAACAGCGCCCGCGTCTGTTCGCATCCCAGCCGGTTGACGGTAACCTGCACCCGCAGGTCGAGCGCGCGTTCGTCCTGCAGGCGCGAATTCGCCGCGATCACCGCCAGCAGATTGGGATCCACCTCCCAGTCCTGTGCTATGCGCACTACAGGCAGGCGGATGCCTTCCTCGAAGATGCTTTTCGCCCCCGCGGCGATAGAGCCGGGCACGACGCCGCCGACATCGGTATGGTGGCCGATATTGGCGACGAAGGCCACGATGGCACCCGCGTGGAAAACCGGGGTGACGATGGCGATATCAGGAAGATGCGTGCCGCCGGCTAGATAGGGGTCGTTGCAGATGAAGCTGTCCCCGTCGCGCATTTCCGAGAGCGCCACGCGCGCCAGCGTCGTTTCCACCGCGCCGAGCAGTGATCCGAGATGGAGGGGAATATGCGTTCCCTGTGCCAGCAGGCGGCCCTCCGCATCGAAGATGCCGACGGAGAAATCGCGCCTTTCCTTGATCTGCGCGGAAAATGACGATTTCATCATATGAATCGCCATGACTTCGGTAATGGACAGCAGGCGGTTGCTGAACACTTCCATTCCGACACTGTCGGCGGGTCTCGCGGCGTCGCTCATTTCGTCTTGTTCCCCTGTGGCCGGCGTCAGAATGCGTCGTCGATGATGATGTTGCCGTACTCGTCGATCCTGCCCGTCTGGCCTTCGAGCAGAATCGTTGTCGAACTCATCTCCTCGACGATGGCCGGCCCGTGCACGGCCTCGCCCACCGCCAGGAGGTCGCGCCGGTAGATGTCCAGCGACTGCCATCCGCCATCGCCCAGATAGACCTCGCGCCGTTCTTTGAGCGCGTCCGCCAGGGGGCCGCCGCCGGTCAGCAGTGCCGGGCTGTCCTTGGGGATGCGCCCCACCGCCTGCACCCCGGCGCTGACGATCGCGATCGGCCGGTCTTCGAAGCAGGTGCCGTAGGCGACCATGTGCGCGCGATGGAAGTCCGCGCGGAACGTCTCCACCGACGCCATCGGCGACAGGCTGACGCTGACCGGGATTTCGTGATTCTGGCCGACATAATAGGCATTGATGGTGGCGTTGAAGACCCGGTCCGCCTTTGCGATGGTCTCGCTTTCCAGCCAGGCGTCGCCTTTCCGGGTCAGGGCCCGCAGGGCGTCGGTCGTCACCCCCCATCCGGCATCGTCGGCGCGTTCCAGCAAGGTCTGCGAGAAATCGAGGCTGATATCGGACATCAGCGTGCCGCGCGCGCACATCGTGCCGGGTTCGCGCGGGATGATGATGCGCCTGATCTCGGCCTCACGCGCGACTTCCGTCGCATGAAGCGGACCGCCGCCGCCGAAGGCGAACAGCGCGAGCGTGCGGATGTCGTACCCCTGCTCGACCGTCACGGCGCGAATGGCGCGCGCCATGTTCGCCGCCGCGATGCGGATGATCCCGTACGCGGCTTCCTCGGTCGAGATGCCGAGCTTGTCCGCCACATGCCGGTCGATGCTGCGGCAGGCCGCCGCCCGGTCGACGGGCAGGCGCCCGTCGAGCAGCGCTACCGGATTGAGGCGGTTGAGCACGATATTGGCGTCGGTGAGCGTCGGATACTCTCCGCCCTTGCCATAGGCGGCGGGGCCGGGCACGGCACCGGCGCTGGTCGGCCCGACCTTGAGCCCGCCGCTGGCATCGACATGGGCGATGCTGCCGCCGCCCGCGCCGATCACAGTGATGTCCACCATCGGCAGGCGGACAGGATGGCCCGCGACCTCGCGGCTGCGCGTGAAGCGCGGCTGGCCGCCCGACACCAGCGAGACGTCGGTGCTTGTGCCGCCGACATCGAACGTGACGATATCCGGCACTCCGGCCAGCGAGGAGACGATGGCCGCGCCGATCACCCCGGCCGCCGGCCCCGACAGGCAGGTGGCGACGGGGAAGCGCCGGGCCGCCTCCACGGGCAGCAGGCCGCCATTCGAATGGATCGTCATCGGCTCGACTGCGATGCCCAGCGTGCGCGTATCAGCACAGAGATGGTCGAGATAGTGGGCCATTTTTGGTCCGACATGGGCGTTGAGCGCGGTCGTCGACGTGCGCTCGAATTCACGAAATTCGGGCAGAACCGTCGACGAGCGGGAGACATACAATTCCGGCCAGCGCGCGCGGATGAAACGCTCGGCCTCTTCCTCGTGCCGTGGGGCACGATAGCTGTGCAGAAACGAAATGGCGACGGCCTGCACGCCGTCCTTCAGCAGCGCCTCGACCGCCTGCTCCAGTTCGCCGCGGTCCAGCGGGCTCAGACACTCGCCCGACGCCGTGACGCGCTCGCCGATCTCGATACGATGCCGCCGCTCCACGATCGGCTCGGGCTTCTGCTTCAGGAAATCGTAGAGATAGGGCCGCGTCTGGCGGCCGATCGCCAGGACGTCGCGGAACCCCCGGGTGGTGACCAGCCCGGTCTTCACGCCCTTGCCCTCGATGATCATGTTCGTCGCCACCGTGGTGCCGTGGCCCAGATACGACACCCTGTCGGCGGCGATGCCGCGCGTTTCCAGAATGGTGCGAATGCCCGTCAGGATCGCTTCCGACGGATCGTGGGGCGTCGATGGCGTCTTGAAATAGAACAGCGCGCCGCCTGCGGATTCGGAGACGGTGAAATCCGTGAAGGTTCCGCCGACATCTATTCCTATTCTGACCATAGAGGCCTCCGTTGAAAGACTGTTTTCGGCTTGCGGGTTCGGGACGGACATCAAGCGCGCTTCACAGAGAAAGACGGGCGACATCGAAGGCACCGATGTCGTGGGACGACCGGCCGCGCGTGATCCAGTCGGCCACGATCTCCCCCACAACGGGCACGAGTTCGAATCCATGCCCGGAAAATCCGAACATATGAAAAATTCCGGGTGCCCGGACCGAGGGCCCGATGACCGGGAGCAGATCGGCCGGCGCGCCCTCCAGCCCGGCCCAGGCGCGTACGACCTGCACGGTGCCAATCGCGGGAAACAGCGCCCGGGCCGATTGCGCGCCCTTGGCCAAGGCGTGAAAATCGACCTGTGTCACGCCCGTTTTCAGATCGGCGGAGCCCTGGAGGCCGCCGCCGATCACCAGCGTACCCTGCGACGACTGCTTGAAGGACAAGGTGCGCCCGGCCGCGCTGACGACGGGCCGGATCATCGGGGTCAGCCGCTCGGTGACGAACACCATCGACGCCTTGTAGCCGAAGCGGATGGGCTCGCCGATCATCCGGCAGACATGCCCGCCCCAGGCCCCTGCCGCGTTGACGACGTGGCGGACCTGCCACGTACCGGCATCGGTGACGACACGCCATCCGCCGGCATCGGGTTCCAACGCCGTCACGGCGATGCCCTCGCGGATGGTGACGCCGCACCCCTCGGCCGTCCGGCGAAAGGCGGCGATGGTGCGATGCGGGTCCGCCGCGCCATCGCGCCGCGCGACCAGGCCGCCCACGCAATGCGGACTGATCATCGGCACCAGCCGGCGCAGTTCGGCCGCATCGATCAGTTCCTCATGATCGAAGCCCATATCCCGCGTCAGGCGAGCTCGTTCGGCCAGACTTTCCATTTCCGCTGGATTCTCGGCGACCTTGATCTGCCCCGATCCATGGAATCCGCAATCGTCGCCGACCAGATCTGCAATCCGGTGCCATCGTTCCAGCGCCACCAGCGACAGCGCGATCTCCGCGGGGTCGCGCCCCAGCGTGCGCACGCCGGCGGCCGTCGCGCCGGATGCCCGCCGCCCGACCCAGGACCGTTCGAACACCACCACATCCTGGCCGCGAACCGCCAGCGCAAGAGCGCAGGCCAGGCCATGCAGTCCGCCCCCGATCACCGCCGTCGTCGCCTGGCTTGCCATCATGGCGGCGCAGCCTCCTCCGCCAGGCTCGCCACGTCGCACAGCCTGACCGGCTTGAGCGGCGGCCGGACCCGGAACGGTTCCACATCGCCCATCGGCCGGGCTTCCACGTTGGCGATCAGCGACGCTACGGTGTAGGCGCATTGCCGTCCCTGGCAGGGGCCCATGCCTGCCCGCGTAAAGGCCTTGAGTTGGTTCGCGCCGACGCTGCACGACAGGGCTCCACGCAGGTCGCGCACCCGCAATTCCTCGCAGCGGCAGACGATGGTGTCGTCGTCGGGCAGGAACACGTTCTCCCGCGGCATGAAGATCCGGTCGAGGAAGGCGCGCGGGGCCAGCGCCCTCGCCAGAGCCTTGCGGCATGCCGCCTCGGCCCCTTCCTGGCCGGCGGGCAACCTGCCCAGCCGGGACAGGATGCGCAGGGCGGCCAGCCTGCCCCGCTGAATCGCAGCCTCGGCCCCGCCGATTCCCGCCGCGTCGCCGGCGACCAGGATCCCGGGTACGCTGCTCTCGCCCCATTCGTTCAGCACCGGGACATAGGCGGCCTGCCCCGCATGCCACCGGGTCTGGCAGCCCAGGCTGCGGGCGGTGTGCAATTCGGGCACCACCCCTTCGTGAATCAGCAGCAGCGAGGTTTCCACCTCCTCGACCCGTCCGTCCGCCGTCCGGTAGCGCACGCCCTCCACACGGTCCGTCCCCAGCGCCTGTAGATCGACCACGCCCCGCACATAGCGCCCCGCGCGGCGGTGCAGGTCGGCGTACCAATAGGCCCCTTTGGCAAGTTCCCGCCCACTGCGCAGGACGGCGCCGGCCGCCAGCCGCGCCGCCCCCGCCAGCGGGGCAGGCATCCTGGTGTCGAGGAAGCCGGCCACCGCCCCCCCCAGCCTGACGAGCTGATGCGCGTAGAGCAGCGCCAGCGGACCGCATCCCGCGATCCAGACCGGCGCCGCAGGCACAGTGCCGGGGGCCTTGAGCAGGATCTGCGCCGCGCCCACGGTCATGACGCCGGGCAGCGTCCATCCCCGGAACGGGGCCGGCCGTTCTTGCGCGCCGGTGGCGATCAGGATTGCGGACGGCTGGATCATCAGGGTGCCGTCGGGGCCGGTCACATACGTCCTGAGCGTCGGCTCGATCTGCCAGACACGGGTGGACGGCCAATAGACAGCACCGCTCTCGCGGAACGCGCGCACCGTCGCCAGACCGGACAGGTACGGCGCGCCCAGCGCTCGGCCGCGCGCCGTGCCGGCATTGGCCTCGATGCCGCGCCAGATCTGGCCGCCCGGCGTCGGCTGCTCGTCGACGACCATGACCGACAGCCCGGCGCGCGCCGCCACCACGGCGGCACTCATGCCCGCCGGGCCGGCGCCGACGATCAGCAGGTCCGGCTTCAGCATGACGGCACCACGTGGCGCGCGCCGATCTGGCGGCGAATCTTCATGCCGTCGCGCACATAGGTCTGACACGCGCGCAGCAGGCCTTCGCCCTCGACCAGCATCAGGCAGTCGAAACAGACGCCCATCATGCAGTACGGCGCCCTGCGGGCCTGCGAAACAGGCGTGGCGCGGCACCAGGCCTCCGCCTCGCGCATCAGCACCGAGGCCACCGTTTCTCCGGCACGGGCGCGCACCGGCTGACCATCGAGATCGATCGTCACCGCGTCCTCCCCGCTCCGCCCCTGTTCAAGCAGCCTGAACATCGAATCTCCTGGCGCTGAATTTTTCCATTTCGTGCCAACTTCCGCGCCCGGCGATGCGCTGCGCCAGCGTGCGCGCGTGGTACGCGGCAAGCGTCACGCCCGAATGGCAGACGCAGGCATAGGCGCCGGGAAATGCGGCGCTGCGTTCGTAAAGCGGCGCGATGTCGGGCGTGATGACGCGGCGGCCGCTCCATTGGCGGACGAGCGAGACCTGCGCCAGATCGGGGAAGACCCTGATGGCGCGCGCCGTCAGACCGGCGGCGGCGGCGGCGGTGGTGCCGGGGTCGAAACCCACATCCTCCTTCGTCGCGCCGATCATGACGGTGCCGCAGGCCGTCTGGCGGATTCTGTCCGACGGATAGGCCAGAAAAGGCGCCATACGTTCGGTCACGATGATCTGCCCGCGCTGCAACGTGAATGGCAGCGTCATGCCCAGCGGCTCTGCCAGCACGCGGCTGGCTTCTCCACACGCGATCACCACGCGCGCGGCATCCACGTCTCCGGTTTTCAGGCGAATGCGGAATTGCCCGCGCCCGGTCTCGATCGCCTGGACGGACTCGCTCCGGCGGATCGTGCCGCCGCGATGCGCGAAGGCACGCTGGAGGGCCAGCAGCAGACGCAGCGGATTGACATGCGCGTCCAGGGTCGAAAAGGCGGCTCCCGTCACCTCGGGCCCCAGGCGGATACCGGGATGCAGCCGCTCCACCGCGCCACGCGAGAGCATCTCGATCCCCGTGTCCGCCATCTGGGAGGCGAGACGGGACAGAATCGCCTGGCGGGCTTCAAACTCCTCATCCCCCAGGCAATAGGCCAGCCCTCCGCGCCCGACGAATTCGACGGGGACGCCGCTCATGTCCTCGATTTCCTTATGGAAACTCCGCCATTCCTGAACAGATTCGCGGGACAGGCGCTGGTAGGCGGGCATGCCCACGCCCTTGCTCTGATACCAGACTAGGCCGAAATTGGCTTGCGCGGCACGCGGGTCGCCATCGCTGCCATCGAGCAGCAGGACATCGTCCAGACAGCCGGCCAGCCCATAGGCAATGGCCGAGCCAACGATCCCCCCCCCGATGACCACGCAATCGACGACCATGCCAAATCCTTTCGATATGAAAACATTGCTGGGAAAGACATAAATTGTCTAAGACCGTTTTTGACCAAAACCATTCCAAAAGGTTATAAGCTTGACGAAGCCATTGAATTTTCGACAGATCGAGCTCTTCACGGCGCTGATCGAACAGAAAACGGTCAGTGCCGCAGCGGCCCATCTGAACATCTCACAGCCGGCGGCGAGCAAGCTGCTGCGTCACCTCGAAATCGACACGGGACTGGACCTGTTCGAGCGGACCAAGGGCCGCCTGTGGCCGACGGCCGAGGCCATGACACTCTATGAAGAGGTCTGTTTCCTGCATCGCGGGCTCAACAAGGTCGAAGACATTGTCCGCGCGATCCGCCGCAGAAAGAACAGGGAACTTGTCATCGGCGTTCTGCCTGCGCTGTCGACGGGCTTCATCGGCCGCGCCGCGGCGCTCTATCTGGAGAGAAACGCAAATGTTCTTCTCAATATCATCTCGCTACCGTCGATCGACATCGTGCGCGGCATCATGAACAGAACCATTGATGTCGGACTGATCGGCGCCCAGGGCCATGAGGCCGGGATCACATCCGTTCCTCTGATGGAACGTCCGATGGTATGCATCATGCCCCGCGACCACCCGCTTGCGGCCAGGACGGTTATCATGCCGCACCACCTGGCGGATGTGCCCTTCATTTCATTCAATCTGGAATCCTCGACATCCCGGCTGGTGCGCGATGTCTTCGCGCAGGAGGACGTGACGCTGAATGTCGCGCATGTCGTCAATACCGCGACACTTCTTCTCTCGCTGGTGTCGGCGGGCTTGGGCGTATCGATCGTTCATCCCTTCTATATTCCGCCGGATGAGCCGAATATCGTCATCCGCGAATTCTCCCCGAATATGCAGTTCATGTTCCGGGTATGCTATCTGGCCGAAAGAAGGCCACACAGCCTCACGCGCCGCTTCGCCGATATCGTCCGGCTTCTGGACTAGGGTCAGTACACGCTCCAGTTGCATGCCGTATGCAATCGCCCACTACCCGCGCACAGATCTCATGATGGGCCGCTCCGACGTGCATGAACGTCGGCAAGCCTACAATGTCCAGGCCGTGGTTTGTGCCGAGGGCTGCCAGTTGATCTTGGACCATGGGGTCGTCACGACCACGGCGGACGCGCCCAGTTTCGCCGCCACCATCCTGGGCGTAGGGGAGAAGAGAGGAGAGGAGAGGAGAGGATCGGCCCGCCACAAATCGTCTTCGCCGACACGGGCTGCGCCAGCGGCAAAGCCCTCAAAACGTTGCAGGCTAGGGGCGTGGATCGGCGCCTGAAGCGTCCCAGGTTTCCCGGAGGCTATTTGGTTTGAGTGATGCAGCTCTATCGATCATCTCAAGTGCTGCATAGTAATTGGCTTCGGCCTCGGCGGCCGGGATATAGCCGATGGGACCGGAGAGGCGGCGGTTATTGAGCCAATCGACCCAGCGCAATGTTGCCATTTCTACGGCCGACACGCCGGGCCAAGAGGACAGGCGCCAGATGACTTCGGCTAGGCGTTGGGTGTAGGTGAAATCGACCACCCACAGGGCATTCGGCCGGCTCACTCGGAATTCACGGTTCACCTTGTCCTGCGGACATGAGGTCTTAGGATTGCTGATGGTCGTAACCGTCTTCTTCCCGCGCCGAATGCCGGCCAAACCCATGGCGCGCATCAGGCGCTCCACGGTGCATTTGGCCTCCTGGATACCTTCACGGCGCATCTGATGCCAGATTTTGCGCGTCCCGTAGGAGCCTCCGGAAAGCCCGGGACGCTTCAGTCATGGTCGTCGCCGAACGCCGCGGGCTCATTACGAGTTGGCCCGGGCCCTGCGTCTGCTGCGCGAAGAGGGGATCCTGATCATCGGCACCGGCAACATCGTGCATAATCTGGGACGCATGAATTGGGCGCGGCAGGATTGCCCGCCCCATGACTGGGCCGCCCGGTTCGAGGACCGGATCGTCCAGGCCGTGATGGCGGGCGATGTCCAGCAGGTGATCGAGTACGAACAACTGGGCGACGCGGCGCTTCTGTCGGTTCCCACCCCGGATCATGACTGGCCGCTGCTCTATACGGTGGGCGTCGCGCGTGACACCGATCGTGTGGTCTGCGCGCCGAGCCATATCGAGCATGGCTCGTTGAGCATGACCAGCATCGCGTGGTGGCCCGAATAGGGCCTATATCCGACCGGTCATTGTCCAGAATCGCAGGTCATGTGGTGCAGGAAGCGGGTCGTGTAGAGGGTCGAGAAATCCATGTGCGGCGGATAGAGGCCCGTTGGCTGCATCTGCTGGAAATAGGCGTTCCAGCGCGCGGCGGTCATGATGCCGATGCCTTGGGTCCGGGCGTCGCCGCCTTCTATAAGCTGGTATTGCCGCATGGCGGCGACGGCGTCGCTGGCGTTCTGCTCGGTATAGTCTGGATTGCCGGCCATAATCAGGCGGTCGGTGCCGGTGCGGTCGCCGTGCAGATACAGGCACCAGCCCTGAAGGGTCGCGTCCAGAAAACGCTGGACGATCTCGGGATGCTGATCGACCAAGGCACGGCGGGCGACGATGATCGGGCCGTAGGAACTGTAGCCGGCATCGGCCAGGGGAAAGACGCGGATCGGCACGCCGGCGGCATGGAGGCGGGCGACGTCGTTGGTCAGGTAGCCTTGCTGGGCGATATGCGGCGTGGCGATGAACAGCGTGCTGTCGCCCGTATAGCGCCGCACCTGACTGCTGGTGTAACCGAAACGGCCGACCAGAAAAGCCCAGTAATTATCTAGCGCCTCAGGGCTGATCATGATCGGATAGCCGCGCAGATCGACCAGCGAGCGTGGAGCGTCCGGCCCGTCATGCACGATGATGGCGGTCGGCTCTTTCTGGTAGATGGCGGCGATCGCGATATATGGCAGATGGACGTTCGCCATATCCAGCGCGACGCCGCTGTTGAAGACATTCACGAAATCATATGCGCCGGTGGCCAGCATCATGACCGCCCCGTTGCGAGCGTTGCCCGGAACGATCTCGACATCCAGCCCGGCCCGGTCATACAGGCCGTTGGCCTGGGCCGCGAAGAAGCCGGCGAAATCGGCCTGCGGCAGCCAGCCCAGCGCCACGCGCAGATGTGGTCGTGGCGCCGCCATGGCGGATGTCGCGGCCAGTGCCAGGGCCGCGACGATCGCCCGCAGATACAGACTAGAACGAATAGGAGACCGTCCCGAAGATCTGGCGCGGCGGAACATATTGCTCAACCGTCTGGCCGCTTCCGTATGGGTCGGTGTAGCGCGAATTGACTCCGGCGAAATTGCTGAGATTCGAGCAGGTGACCGCGAACAGCCAATGCATGTGATCGGGCTTGTACGACGCATAGAAATTCCACAGATTATAGGCCGGTGTGTGGTCATACAGCGGATTATTGTAGACCCGCGACTGCAACGGTCCGCGATAGATATACTGGATCCGCGTCAGCAGCTTGCCGTAGGGAACGTCCCAGGTATAGGCGGCGGAAATCGATCCCTGCACGTGCGGCATCTGTCGCGGCCAGTGCCAGGGCCGCGACGATCGCCCGCAGATACAGACTAGAACGAATAGGAGACCGTCCCGAAGATCTGGCGCGGCGGAACATATTGCTCAACCGTCTGGCCGCTTCCGTATGGGTCGGTGTAGCGCGAATTGACTCCGGCGAAATTGCTGAGATTCGAGCAGGTGACCGCGAACAGCCAATGCATGTGATCGGGCTTGTACGACGCATAGAAATTCCACAGATTATAGGCCGGTGTGTGGTCATACAGCGGATTATTGTAGACCCGCGACTGCAACGGTCCGCGATAGATATACTGGATCCGCGTCAGCAGCTTGCCGTAGGGAACGTCCCAGGTATAGGCGGCGGAAATCGATCCCTGCACGTGCGGCATCTGCGGC
>NZ_QQAW01000008.1:162867-196939 GCF_003350405.1 Gluconacetobacter liquefaciens
GTCCGCGATAGATATACTGGATCCGCGTCAGCAGCTTGCCGTAGGGAACGTCCCAGGTATAGGCGGCGGAAATCGATCCCTGCACGTGCGGCATCTGCGGCGGCGTATTGCCGTTGAGATTGGAGGCGGCGGCTTCGACTGCGGCCCAGCAGGCTGGGTTGTAATACTGGCCGCCATAGGCGCAGGCGGCATTGTTGGCATAGACCGTCTGCTGCGCGATGGTGTCGATCGCCCGGTAATGGCTGGCGATCCGGCCGTCTTCCAGCGTCAGGTTGCCATCGAAGCGCAGCCGTCCGCCAAGAGTGAGCCAGGTGGCTTCGCTTTCCAGTCCCCACATTTCGGTATTGGGAATGTTGGCGATGCCGTAGGCATAGGGGTAGGGATCGTTCTCGATATATTGCATGTTATGATATTTCGAGAAGAATGCAGCGAAATTCAGCCGAAGATTCTGGTTGAAGAACATGTTCTTCGAGCCGAGTTCGAACGTCGTGTTGCGTTCGGGCTGGAAATTCAGTCCGACCACCTTGGAATCGGGGTTGCCGTTCACGCCGCCCGGCTTGTAGCCCGTCGCCACGTCGAAATAGAGCATGTTGTCGTGGCTCAGATCATAATCCAGTTCCGCCTTCCAGGTCGGTTCGCTGGTCTTGAAGCTGTTGCTCAGGCTGGAGGAGCCGAAGGCCGAGAAATTGCCGTCATAATGCGCGAAATGGTCGTAATTGTAGCGCGCGCCGCCGGTCAGGTGCAGCTTGGGCGTGATATTGTAGGTGAACTGCACATAGGGTGCCACGGTGAAGCGGCTGACGGTCGTCTTGTTGCCGTAGCTGAGGTTGGACGGCGGATTGGTCATGATGTCGGACGGGACGAGGAACGAGAGTGGGTCCGGTGGCGTGGAGCCCTTGAATTCGGCGACGAACTGGTTGCTGCGCTGACCCAGAAGAAAAACGCCGCCGGTCCAGGACAGGGGGCCGTGTCCTGTGGAGTGGAGCGACAGTTCCTCGGTATAGGTATGCATGGTCGTCTGCCATGCCGCGTCGTTGTCGTAATAGCCCAGCGCGTCGTAATTATACCGCGAGCTGCTCATCTGCAGGAAATTGTTCAGGTGCTGATAGGCCGTGACCGAGGTCAGCGTGGCCCAGGGCAGGTGCCAGTTCAGGTTTAGATGATAAAGCTGGGTATGGAGGTTGAAGCGGGAGGGATAGTCCTGCGCGACGCGGCGCGCGCCCGGCGTGGTGTCGAGAATGTTCTTCTGTTCGGCGCCGGTATTGGTCGCGCCGTACCATTGCGCGGTCAGCGAGGCTGAAAAATTCTCGACCGGTTGCCACAGGGCGGTGACTTTGCCCGCCGTCGTCTGCGCGCCGTCCAGGCCGAAGCCATAGGTCGAATGGGCATAGTCGGAATGGTCATATTGCTGGAACGAGGCGCGGACGGCGAAATGCTGGCCGACGGGAATGTTGATGATCGCCCGGCCCCGAGCCATGCTGTAATTGCCGCCGCTGCCTTCGAGAATGCCGTGAAACTTGCCCAGTTCGGGCTGTTTGGTGTTGATCACCAACGCGCCGCCGGTCGAGCTTTGTCCATACAATGCGCCCTGAGGACCGCGCAGGACCTCGACTTGGTCGACATCGAACAGCGTCTGGTCCAGCGAGATGGTGTTGGCGATGAAAACGCCATCGGTATAGAGCGCGACACCGGATTGCGAGACCAGCGCGTTTTCGGGCGTTTGCGAGCCAACGCCGCGAATGGTCACGTTCGTTTCGAACCCAGCGGTCTTGGCGATGCTCAGGCTGGGCACCAGGCCGTTCAGGTCCGAAGGCTGGGTGATGTTCGACTGGTCCAGCGCCGTGCCGCTGATGGCGGTCACGGCGATGGGCGTCCGCTGCATGTTCGAGCGGACCTGCTGGACCGTCACGGTGACCTGTTCGATCTGCGGCCCCGTCGGCGTGCCCTGGGTGGCCGTGGTGCGGGTCGTTGTCGCATTCCGGGCGGCTGTGGTCGAGGCGGCCGCGGCTGGGGGGGGCAGCCGGAGTGGACGCGGGTGCCGCCGGATGCAGGCGGATGACGGGTTTCTGCGTCGGCGTGTCCGCATAGGCGGGCGCGGTGGGCACGACACCCAGACATGTCACCATCAACCACGCGCGAAAGCCAGCAGGCTGTCGGCGGGGGGACTGTTCGAACCTGCTCATATTTTGCCTCGCTTTGGAACAGATGAGACCTGGATTTGGGAGGAAGCCAAGGTCTTGTCGCCTGATGAGTTCAGCGTCTTGTCTGTAATGCTGTCTTGCCGAAATAATATCTTTTCTTGCCTTCAGACGTTTTGTTTCACTATTGGATTGAAATGACGATCTTGCCGAAGAACTCTCCGGACTTCAGCTTGGCGAACGCCGCCGGAACATCTGGAAAGCTGTAGAGGGAATCAATGACAGCCGTGAGCGCGCCCGTCTGGTAGGCCGCGATGGTCTCGCGCATTTCCCGCCGCGTATAGCCGCCATGGCCGATCAGCGAACGGCCGAAATGGAACAGGCTGGTATTGCGGATGGTCGAATCATTGCCCGCCGTGGTGCCCGAGAGGATGACGCGGCCGCCGATGCGGCAGGCATCGATCGCCTGTTGCAGGAAGGCGCCGCCGATCGAGTCCCACACGAAATCCGCGCCATGGCCGGTATGGCCGCGGACGGCGGCCACCCAGTCGACCGCGGTGCGGTCGAAGGCGATCTCGGCGCCCAGGGCCTCCGCCGCCCGGCATTTCTCGGCGCCGGCCGCCAGGGCGATGACGCGTGCGCCGGTCCGGCGCGCTATCTGGATGCCGGCTGTGCCCAGGCCGGAGCCGGCGCCGGGGATGACGATCGTTTCGCCCGCCTGCAACCGTCCCGCGCCCAGCAGTCCGTGCCATGCGGTCACCGAGGCCACCGGCACGCTGGCCATCATGACCGGCGAGAGATTTTCGGGGTCGTAGACATGACAGTTTCGCGCCGGAGCGACCACGTACTCGGCTAGGCCGCCAGCGCGGGTGGAGCCGATCGTACGCAGGGACGGGCAGAAGCCGGGCTCGTCACGCCTGCACCAGGCGCAGTCGCCGCATGTCACCACCGGGTCGATCACCACCGGGCGGCCGACCAGGGCCTCGCCCTCGGAGCCGCCAGTCGCGCTGACGATACCGGCCACATCCATCCCCGCGATGTGCGGCAGGCTGAAGCCGGGCACCAGCGGTGCGACCTGTTGCAGCAGGTCGAGCCGGTTCAGGGCGCAGGCCCGCACCTGGACCAGGACCTCGTCGGCCTTGGGAATGGGGCGTGGAATATCCTGCAAGGCGACGGATTCGGGGCCGCCGAATGTGGTTTGTACCCATGCGTGCATCTGCATGTCAGGTAACCTCGGCCTGGATCCAGAGACGGTGGAGCAGCCGTTCGTACCGCGTGTCGTCGTACAATGTCGCCGTGTGCATCGTCTGCAGATTGTTCCAGATCACGATATCGCCGGGCTGCCAGTGATGACGATAGACATGCTCGGGCCGGGTGACGAACTGCGTCAGCTCACGCAGGAAGGCGCGCCCGTCCTCGTCGGTCATGCCGTCGATGCCGCGCGCGCTGCCATTGCTCATATACAGCCCGGGGCGGCCCGTCGGGCTGCGCTGGACCAGCCGATGACGCACCTCGGGATTTTCGGCGCGCTGTTTGTCGGTGATCTGGTAGTCGGGGAAACGCGTCTGCATGTAGAAGACGAAATCATAGACGACGACCATGTCCTCCACCTTCACCTTCATCTCCTCCGAGAGGTTTTCATAGGCCGCGCAGGTATCGGCGAATATCGTATCGCCGCCTTCAGGGGGCACCTCCAGCGCGTGCAGCAGCGTGGCGGCCAGCGGGCGCTGCAGATAGGTGCCATCCGAATGCCAGCCCAGCCCGTCCAGATGGACGCCCAGCATGGTGCCGTCCTCCTTCTTCTTGTTCGTCAGGACATAGACTTCGGGATGGCCGGGCACCGTGTATTCCAGGCGTGTATGCGGCAGAAGCTCGCCCAGTCCCTTGCCGAAGGCCACATAGGAGTCGACCGGGATCGTCTGGTCGCGCAGGACGACGATCGGATTGTCATCATAGACGCGGCGGATCGCGGCGATGGTGTCGGCTGCGGGCCGGGTCAGGTCGGCATGCGTGATCTCGATGCCGATGCCGCCTTTAATTGGCGAAACAGTGAGTTTTTCCATTGGATGATCCTCTCAGCGATCGCGCGACACGGCGCTTTCGTGCCAGCGTCGCAGGCAGAGATATTGAAGCAGGGACAAGGCCCCCGAGATGGCGACCCCCAGCAGGCCGAGCAGGAACAGGGCGGCGAACATGCGTGGGGTATTCAGGCGGTTGGCGGCTTCGCTGATGCGCCAGGCGAGCCCGGCATCGGTGCCGGAGCCGGCCACGAATTCGGCGACGACGGCGCCGACCAGGGCCATGCCGCCGGCCATACGCGCACCGGCCAGCGTATAGGGCAGCGCCGCCGGCAGTTCGAGCAGGAACAGACGTTGCAACGAGGTGGCGCGCCGCACTGTGAACAGGTCGTGCAGATCGTGGCTGACGCTGCGCAGGCCGAGCATGGTATTGGACGTGACGGGAAAGAAGGCGATGATGGCGGCCAGCAGTAGGATGGCGCTGTCGACATTGTCGATCCCGACCCAGACCAGGACCAGCGGGGCGATCGCCACGGTCGGCGTGACCTGCGTCAGAACCAGCAGGGGCGACACCGCCAATTCCAGCAGGCGCGAGCGGGAGAACGCGATGGCCAGCAGGATGCCGGCCACCGTGCCCAGCGCGAAGGCCTTCAGCGTGATCAGCAGCGTGTTCCAGGCGGACAGGGCCAGCGTACCCGCGTGCTGCCACAGATCGTCGAAGACGGCGCTGGGGGCGGGGAGGATGAGCGGCGAGATATCGGCCATCTGCACGACGATCTGCCACGCGACCAGCACCAGCACGAAGAACAGGCAAGGCAGCGTCACGCGCAGCCAGAGCGGCGGGCGGGCCATCAGGGCGGACCAGTCGGTCATGATAGGGCCGCCTGATCGGCGCGCAGCCGCGCGGAGATGTCGCCGCGAAGCGCCTGGAAGGCCGCGTGATCGCGAAGGTCTGCGCGGTGCGCCCCGAAATCGACCGGCAGGTCCCACGCGACGCGCCCCCGGCTGAGGGCAACGATGCGGGTGGACAGGAAAGTCGCCTCCTCCACGCTATGGGTCACCAGGATGACCGTGGGACGGCGTTGGGTATAGAGCGCGCGCAGATCGTCATTCAGGCGGTGGCGCGTCAGTTCGTCCAGGGCGGCGAAGGGTTCGTCCATCAGCAGGAAATCGGGATCCGTGACCAAGGCGCGCGCGATGGAGACGCGCATCTTCATGCCGCCCGACAATTCGCGCGGCCAAGATTTTTCCCGGCCCTCCAGGCCCAGCGCGCGCAGCAGGTCCAGCACCCGCGGCATGGCCGCGGTGCGGGCGGTGCCCCGCAGCCGCAGGGGCAGATAGACATTGTCGAAGACCGTCTTCCACGGCAGCAGCGTGGGCTCCTGCGGGACGAGAGCGATGTCCGGCAGGGTAGTGCCGGACGCGGATGACCCATCAGACGCCACCCAGCGGATCGTCCCTGCGGACGGGCGCAGCAGGCCGGCCAGCAGGCGTAGCAGGGTCGATTTGCCGCAGCCGGACGGACCCAGCAGGCTGACGAATTCGCCGCCGCCGATCGTCAGGTCGAGTGCGCTGAGCGTTGGGGCCGCCTGGCCGCTGAAATGCTTGCCAATGCCCCGTGCCTCGATGCGAAAACCGTGCGTTCCAGCCATGCCGGGCTCCCGTGGCTACGCTGCCGCCCGCAACTGCGCCATCAACGTGGCGCCGAGGGCGGTGAAACCAAAGCATTGCCGGACATTGTACAGCGTGGCCTCCGTGCAGCAGGACGGCGAGGTGGTTGCCGCGCAATCCTCCAGAAGAACGCAATCATATCCCCGAAAGCTGGCATCCTGCAGCGTACACAGGACGCACTGGTCGAGATTGACGCCCCCGAACAGCAGCGTCGTGACGCCCAGATTGCGTAGGATCGCGTCCAGGGGCGTATCCCAGAAACCGGACATCGCATATTTGGCGACGTGGACGTCCCCGCTGGTATCGCCGAATTCTTCGACGATCGCGGTACACCAGCTTCCTTGTTCGAGGATGCGCGCGCCATTGGGCAGGCAGGTGCCCACCCCGCGCCCCAGTCCCGCCCCGTCATAGGTATGCAGCGTCGACGGGCCGAGATTCAGCCGATCGGGCCGGTTGCCCCAATTGACCCAGATCACCGGAATGCTCTGCGCCTGGCAGAGCTGCCGGAGCCGCATCAGGGGGGCGATCGGGGCCCGTGCCGGGGTGATGTCGACTCCGACGGAAGCCAGCCAGCCATCCGGGTGACAGAAATCATTCTGCATGTCGATAATGACCAACGCGGTCGCCGACAGGTCGAGTCGGATATCCTGCGGCGCCGCCGCTAGAGCCAGGGGGAGGGGCGGGCAGTGCGGCCGTATGAAGTCGACCTGTGTTTCATCGACGCGCCACTGGTTGCGCGCCGAACTTCCGAGGGGGCGTAGCACTGTCATCAGCACGATCCGGTTATTGTCTGCAGATCTTCGTCGTCCAGCGACAGCGGCTCTCCCGCCCGGATCAATTCGGCGAAGTCTTCGTTGGGTACCATGAATGTCAGCGTGTACAGCTTTTTCGGGCCGGTATTGACGACCTGGTGCGTCGTGCCGGGGCGCAACATCATGGCGTCGCCCTTGGCAATCGGCTGTGCCCGGTCGTCGCAATAGGCGACGCCTTCGCCGGATAGCACGTAGAAGAATTCGTGGGCGCGCGCGTGCATGTTCGGTGGGGTCCGGCCGCCCACGGTGAAGATTTCCACGACGCTGACCAGATCGATGCCGTCGCGCTCCGGGTCGAACAGGATGGCGAAATAATTGGTGTCCGCCGGCGAGATCCGGCGGACGTCGATCTGCCGCGCGGAGCGGACGACCATGGGCTGCTCCATCATGTTCTGCCTGTGCTGTGGGGCATATGCAGACATTACGATGTCATATCGAACCGATAAAGCACCGTTATTCGCACGATATGTTGCCTTGAAGGCATCATATCATCGGCCGGTGTCGCCTGCGCCCGGCGCGACGGCGCGCGCGACACCATAGCTGGCTTCGATGATCGCAGCCTTGAGTTGCTCGGCGAAGATGGCGGACAATGTGTTGGTTTTCTTTGCGTTTTCGACCAGCATCAGCGTCTGCGTATGCTGCTGGAGTTCCCGGATGGGGATATAGGTCAGGCGTCCGTCGCGGCAATCGGTTTCGACGTCGAAGGGGGTCAGGAAGCAGATGCCGTTGCCGCACATGACGACGTGGCGCATCATCTCGATCGCGTTCGTCTCCACGATTCCGCGGCAGTCGAGGGCGATGTCGGTGAAGGCTTCGACGATATACGGGCGGATGGCGGTCGTTTCATCCGCCAGGATCAGCGGATAAGGGGAGCAGTCTCTGAGGCTGAGCTCGCTTTCATGGGCCAGCGGGTGCTGGCTGCTCATGACCGCGCCGAGGCGGCCCTGCGCGGCATGAAGCAGTCGCACATTCGCGCGTTTCGAAAAATCGAACCCGATCCCCAGATCGACGTCGCTCCGTTCGACGGCGTCGAGAATCTGCTCGCCGGTCGTCATCAGTTGCAGCTTCAACTCCACGCGGGGATTTCGTTCCCGGAACGATATGGCCGCCCGTGGCAGGATATTGGCGGCCAGGCCGCTCATCAGAGCGACGCTGATCACGCCGCGCCGCAGGCCCTTCAGATCCTCGATCAGCGATTGCGTATGCGCCATGCCGCGCATGGTCTCGCGCACATGGCGGATCAGCAGTTCCCCCGCCGCCGACGGGACCAGCCGCCGTCCGGACCGGTCGAACAGGCGCACGCCCATATCCTGCTCGAGGGCCAGGATCTGCCGGCTGATCGCCGAGGCCGCGACATTCAGCCGGTCCGCCGCCTTGCGGATCGATCCCTGGCGGACGACCTCGTCCAGATAGGTCAGTAAGCGGGCGTGCAGCATCGGGCCATTCTGGCGCTTTTGATGGACCGCGCAAGCGCCCGGACCCGATGTGATTTCGATGAAACGACGATCATGGATATAGGACGGGCGTCACAATGAATCGGCTTATTCGGAGTCCTGAAGCGTCCCGGGTTTCCGGAGGCTCCTATCTGTGAGAAGGAGCTATCATGAACACGATGAGCCAGAGATTTTCGCCTGAGGTCCGGGAACGTGCGGTCCGTATGGTTGGGGAGCATCGCGCCGACTACGGCTCGGAATGGGCTGCGATGACTTCGATTGCGGCCAAGATTGGTTGCACGGCCGAGACGCTGCGCAAGGCATCGGCGTATTTTGCGATGACGGAGCTCGATCGTCGCGGGAAATGATGATGTCGTTTATCGACGTCCATCGTGAGGAACTGGGGATCGAGCCGATCTGCCGCGAACTGGCGATTACCCCGTCCTCCTATCACGAACATGCCGCCCGTATGGCAGACCCTGCCAGGCGGCCTGCCCTTGCCCGGCGTGATGACGAACTGAAGGACGAGATCAAGCGGGTATATGAGGCGAGGTCGTGTGTGCGAAGCCACTATGGGTATAGGACTGGAACGAACCGCGAATAGCGAGATTGCTGGTGAGGGGCACATTCAGCTGCGCACGCCCCCGCGTGAGGTTGTAATCGCCGCCCGAGGCATCGACCTTGCCTGAAATCCGATCGAATGTCGGGTCCCCCGTATTGATCACGATCGCACCGCCGGGCGCGCTCTGCCCATACTGGGTGGGGCCTGCGGTCCGCGATACACTTCAATGGACTCAAGATCGAAAAACGTTTGATCCAGCGAAACCGAGTTGGCGATATAGACGCCATCGATATAAACTGCCACGCCCGTCGAGGTCGTCAGCGTGTTCTGGGCCGTCTGCATGCCCACGCCGCGGATCTGGATGTTGGTCTGATAGCCAGCGGCCTTGGTGATGTTCAGACCCGGCGCCAGACCGTTCAGACCGGATATGCTCGTCACGTTCTGATGATCGAGCGTCGATGCCCTGATGGTCGTGACAGAGGTTGGCGTCTTCTGAACATTCACAATCCGCGCAGTCGCACGCACCTGAATGGTCTCCGGTTTGTCCTGGACCTTTGGAGCCTTGGGGGCCTTGCCAGTTGTCACCATCCTGCCGTCCGCGATTTTTTTCGCCGCCCTGTCCGATGTCGTCTGGGCACCCGCCTCTGTCACGATACCGAGCGAGACAATCAGGGACAGGGCGCTGCTGTTCAACGCGATATGACGGAGCCACGAACCTTTGCGCATGAGCTTATCCTTGCGTTGCGTTCTGACACCGCAGGCGCGAACCGGAACTGCAGCATGAAAAGAGATTAGAGGGCACCAGAAAAAACCTTCTTGCTTCTGGTGTCCTCATTATGTTCTGAAAACGAAATAGCTTGTCGGATTAACGTTCCGATACCGCATCAGAGATCCAGAACCAAACGTTGGGTTTTCGCACCGGAGCAACAGATCATCATGGTCTCGCCCCGCGCCTGTTCGTCGGCCGTCATGACGCTGTCGCGATGATCCGCAACGCCCTCGATAACGCGCGTCTCACACATGCCGCACACGCCTTCAGCGCAGGAAAACGTCGCGCTGACGCCTGCCGCGCGCACGGCTTCCAGAATGGTCTGGCCTTCGCCAACCTGAACGGTGCACCCGGTTCTGGCCAGAACGACCTCGAAACTGCGCTCCGTCGCGGGCGCGGCGACAGCCGTAAAATGCTCCCGGTGGCGCCGGGATTCCGGCAACGCCCCGAATGCGACATCAAACGCCTCCATCATGCGGGCGGGGCCACAGCAGTAAACATGGCTATCCGTTGCACAGGTCTGTGCGACAGCCTCGAACGAAAGACGCTCCTGCCCATCCCGGGAAAAGTACATCTTCAGCCTCGCGGCTCCGCATTGACGGATTTCCTCTACAAAAGCAGCATCTTTCGCCGTGGCCGCCGCATAATGCATCTCCCAGGAAGCGCCGATCTGCATAAGACGCTGCGCCAGAGACCAGATGGGTGCGATACCGATCCCACCCGCGATCAGCACATGGTGCGGCGCAGGCTCGAACAACGCAAAGCGATCACGCGGCGCGCTGATTTCAAGTGTGTCGCCCACAGAAAGCTGACTGTGAATCCACGCCGACCCGCCACGGCTCCGAGGCTCCCGCAGCACGGCAATCTCATAGCGGTCGCGTGTTCCGGGGGCGCCTGTCAAGGAATACTGGCGGGTCAGTCCCTCATCGCAGGGGATCCGTACGTCGATATGCGCCCCCGCCACAACCGGCACCAGGGACGTGCTACTCTCCGGTTCCAGCGTGATGCCGAGTATTCGTGGTGTCAACGCGGCAAGCCGGGTAACACGTATCGGCAGGATAAGGTCGGTCATAGCAAACTCGCCACAATCGGAAGGGTTGAAAATGTCCTTCTTCTGACAATCATCGGCATTCACGTAAAAACAAGACGGACCGCAGGCTTGTGCGCGCGTGTCAAGGATTAGGGCGCGCTGGCACAATTCTATGGCCAACTCTTGTTATTATGATGTTGCATAAGAGGATCGTTCCGATCCCCGGGATCTTTATGACGCAGAGGTATTACCCATGGTTCTGATGTGCGACTCAGGCTCGACGCGCCCCCTCGTCGCGCCAAAAGCCCTTCATCACCTCAAGGCCGCCCCCCCAAAATGTGCACTGGGGCTATTTCGATGCCTCGCTGGCTCCGGCTCTCGTCATCGAATCCGGCGATCTGATTCAGGCCGAAGCCCTGACGCATCATGCCGGTGATGACCCAGCACTCCTGATGGACGAGGCGATGCACCAGATCTGGCGCGCCATTCCCGAAGCGGACCGTCATCCGGGCGTGCATCTGATGACCGGCCCGATCTATGTGCGCGATGCGAGACCCGGCGATATGCTGGAGGTCCGCTACCTCGCCATGACTCCGCGATTCCGTTACGGCTCCAATCTTGCCGCCCATTGGGGACAGCTCTATTCCGACCTCGGCAAGCGCGAGCGCGTCACGATCTATGGGCTCGATCCAGCGACCAACACGGCCGAAGCGGTGTATGCCTATGACGTCCATGAAAAATACCTGACACCAGGTCGTGTCACGGACTGCCCGGAATGCGACCGCCAACCCGCCCTGGCTGGCGTGCGCGTCCCCGTCCGCCCCCATCTGGGTACGGCGGGCGTCGCACCTGACGCCCTCGGACGCGTCAGCACCATCCCGCCCGGCCTGCACGGTGGCAACATCGACAACTGGCGGATCGGCGCCGGGGCCACGATGTATTACAAGGTACAGGTTGATGGTGGGCTGTTTTCGATCGGAGATCCGCATATCAGTCAAGGCGACGGGGAAATCAGCGGCACGGCCATCGAGGCATCGCTCGATGTTCTGTTTCAGGTTATCCTGCGGCGCGATTTTACCTTCCGCTCGCCTCTTCTTGAAACGCCGGACCATTTCATTGTTCATGGCTTCGGAGACAGCCTCGACGTGGCGGCCAAGGAAGCCTCTCTCGACATGCTCTCGCTCATCAGGGAAACGGGTTTGTCATCGGACGATGCCTACTCGCTTCTGTCGATTTCCGGAGATCTCGGGATCACGCAGGTCGTTGACGGCACTGTGGGCGCCCATATGAAAATCCGACGTGATATCCTGCCTCACCCCCGAAAATCCTGACCTCATACAGGAGCGCGAACGTGAGCCTTGAATCCACGCGACGCGACGCAATCGGGCTGATGGCTGCCTGCACCATCGGGGCAATGACCGACGTCACACCGGTCGTCATGATCACCTTCGGCCTGCTTCTGGCCCCCATCGCCGATACTTTCCACTGGTCGCGCGGCTTCGTGAGCATGGCCTTTCTGATGCTCTCTCTTGGCATGGCCGCCGGTTCGCCCATTGCCGGACGCATCTCCGATCGCTTTGGAGCCAGGCGCACGATCCTCGTGGGCTTCATCCTCTATGCTGGCGCGCTTGCGCTGGTCGGGCTTCTCCCGGCCAACCGTGTCGTCTTTCTCGCCATTTTCGCGGCCATCGGGTTCACAGGCGCCTTACCCAGCACGATGATGTTCGCCCGCGTGGTCGCGTCGTGGTTCGACGCACGACGCGGGCTCATGCTCGGCATCATGGCCGGACTGGGCAACGGCATAGGGGCCAGCATCATGCCCGCGATCGCATTGGCGATCATGGCGCATACGGGATGGCGCGCGACTTACCCTGTACTGGCGTTGACGGTCCTCATTGCGGCATTCCCCATGGGCTTCCTCTGACTAACGGACGCCGCCAATCCTGTCGCGCTCCCGAAAGCCCGCGCCCACGAAGTCCCTGCCGACGACATCGCTTTTCCGCCCGATACCTTTGACGGGATGACGCATCAGGACACACTGGGAAGTGCCACGAGACAGCCCGTTTTCTGGATCATCCTTCTGACCATCGCCTCGGGCGCGGGCTGCATCACGGCCCTGATCGCCCATCTCGTACCGATCCTGACATCGCGAGGGCTTGCAGTCCCCCAGGCCTTGCTGGTCATGTCCGTCATGACCGGAACCTGCGCCGTGTGGCAGGTTGTCATCGGCCATATCATGGACCAGACACGCGCGGGCGCGCCATCACCCCCTTCTATCTCGCGGCCCTAGCGGGTGTTCTCCTGCTCCAGAGCCGCAGCTTCGCAGCCCTCCTGGGTGGAGGATTGCCATCGGTGTCGCCATGGGAACCGAGTTCGGAGCACTGCCTTACGTGGTATCCCCGTATTTCGGGCTTGCGGCTTACGGACGCATCGCGGGCGTCATGTATGCGGCCGTCATGATGGCACAGGGAATAACCCCCGTCCTGATAGACATGTCCTATGATCACACGGGAGACTACGGATGGTCTCTGCGCGCCATGACGATCGTCTTCGCCTGTGGCAGCCTCGCCCTATGCGCTCTGCCGCCCTATCCGACCCGCCTGCGGGCAACCAGGCCGACTTAAGGCCCCTTTCCTGGGATGAGGGCTGGTTTCACCGCTTCAGTTGACCTCCCACGCCGTCAGGATTTCCTGTGTCGTGACCGGCGTGGCGCAATGCGTTGACAGGATCGCCAGCGCATTCTCATGCGTGCGCGGGTCAAAGGCGGCACACGCATCGCTGGCAATAAAGATATCGAAATCGCGATGAAAGCCGTCGCGCGCGGTCGCATCAACGCAGCAGTCGGTCGTCAGACCGCACAGCATAAGGGTTTCGACGCCACTTTCACGCAGACGGCCTGCGAGATCCGTGCCCGCAAAGGCGCTGTAGAGCAGCTTTTCGACCTCCGGCTCTCCTTCCTCCGGAGAAATCCGATAGTAATCCACGCCCGGAGTACCCGCACGGCAAATCGCAATGTCATCGGCCATTCCTGCACGCACCATGAATCGTCTGAGCGCACGCGGATCAGTTTCGGGGCGCGTGACCACGCGAATGAACCACGGCGTCACGCCGGCACGCCGCGCGGCGGTAATGAGTGTTTCCGCGCACGATATGGCTGCCTCGACGGGCTCAAGCGCCATACCCGCATGCGCCATTGCAAAACCGGGCGCTCCGAAATCGTTCTGGATGTCGATGACCAGAAGTGCCGTACGGGAGGGCGCGATGTCCTGAGGCGAGAGCGTCATGCTTCATCCCGAAGGCGAGGGCGGCGCAAAAAGGTAACGGCGACCGTAAGAACCAGCCCCAGCGCGCCGAATGCCATGAAGATCGCACGAAAGCTGCCTATGTTGTCATGGATCGCGCCCCCGAACCAGGGACCAAAGGCCGCCGCCGTCGAGATCAGACACATCGTCGCATAGAGTTCGAGATTCTGCCGCGTGCCGAAATATTCGAGTAGCAGCATGGCACTGGCGACGTAGGACAGGCCCACACCAAGCCCCATCGTCAGCACGAAGACGCAAAGCGTCAGGCTGCTCTGAGGAAGCAGAAGATCGACGGCCGCGAGCGTCATGGCGCCGGTAGCTGCAACCGTGAGCACGCGCGCGCCCATGATCCGTCCAACCTCGCCGGCGAAAAACGATCCGGCGGCAGCAAACAAAGCCACGAGCGACATGATTTCAGCCGCATGCGCCGATGAAAGGCCATGTTCGGTAAAATGCTGGACCGAAAAGCCGTGCAATGTCGTGCTGATGGCAAGGCAACCCGTGTAGGATGCGACAATCACCCAGAATGCCGGAACGCTCAGCGCGGCCCTGGCGGGCCAGCCCGCGGTGCGGATCGTATCGTCATGGGCGTGGCCGAAAGGAATGCCCCGCACCACGAGAGCCGCGGCAACCCCGCACAGGCCCGTCGTCAGCGCACAAAGCCACCAGAATGGACGCCAGGCATGAAAGACATTGTTAACGCCCAGATAGAAAAGCGGCCCCGCGATCGAGCCCAGACCGCCGACGCCGAAATAGATCCCCATCGGACGGCTGGACTCTTCGAAGAGATTGGCCACGACATAGGTACCGGGCACCGTGCCGCCAATCGTAAATGCGCACCCGATCAGCAACGTCCCCAGATCGTATTGAAGTTTGCTCGATGCGCTGGCCAGCAGCGCAAAACCCAGAGCCAGCAGCACGCCGGCGGCCACCAGCGTCGCAACGATTCCGAAGCGCCGGATGGCCATGGCAGGCAACGGACTGGTCAGGCCACAGGCAAGACCAAGCAGCGTGAAGCCGAACCCGGCATCGCTCCAACTCAGCTTCATGTCCGCGACCATGGCGGGCAGGACGACGCCGAGCGCATTGAATGAACCGGCCATGAGAAAGAAATAGAGGGCCGTTACGGCGGCCAGCGCGAAATACCGCCTGACTGTCGAAGGCGCGGGCTGATCCACTGGCGTCACCACAAGGATGTCCTCACTGGAAATGGCGAGAGGCATGGGACGGTTCTCCACCTCACGGACCTGCGCCCGCAAGGGCGGATCGGGTCGGGTTATCCAAACACTGGCCATCAGCACCCCTGCGACGCCGTCGGGCATCTTCCGACGATAGACCACACCACAGGGATATTCTTGCGCTATGCGAACGGATTATATTCCGATCGCGCAACTTCGACAAATGCTGTCCACTTAAAAATCGTTTCAAAACTTCTCTTAAACGGTAGCACCCGGCAAAGACTCCTCCAGATATATGATTCAGGCAGGATCTTATCTTTTTCCGACTTCTACCTCGCCCCAGGCCTTACGGTAGCGCGGGACTAGCCAGGTATTGAACAGGCGCTGCGCACCTTCTTGCCAGGAATAGCGCCCGCGCGGGGCGAAGCGTGATCTCAACCCGACCTGCACCATCTCGTCAACATGCAGATCCTGGTCGATGATCTCGGTAGCCGCAAGAAATCCCATCGCCATTTTCTGATGATAGGCCGGATCGGCCTTGGCGCGCGGGGCCGTCAGGACACCCTGGTCCACACGATGGCTTTCAGGGCCATCCGCGCGCAGGATGAGATAAATCACCGAATCCACCGTCATGACGAGAGACAGAGTGGGAGGGACGTTGGCGAACACCATCCGATGGCGTTCATCGGCCGTCAGATCCGGGAAAACGGGCAGGACAGCGCGTTGCGTGGCATTGAAGGCCGCATCCGGATGCAGCGTCCGATTGGTCCGATAGTAGCCTGCCGTATCCTCGCCCAGATCATCGGGAAATTCGGCCAGCTCGCTCGGGATGAAATCATGCAGCGGTCCCTGATGAAGCTTGCTGGCATGATACCCGTCGTTGTTGTTCTCGAACATGACCTTCCAGTTCCACGGATAGCGCTGCTCCTCGGCTGGCTTGTCGCCCTGGGCGTTCGGCAGGTCATAACCGCGCAGCACTTCCGACACCTTGACCAGACGTGGCGCAAGCGGGGGAGCTTCCCTGTCGAAGTTGATGAACACGAAGCCTTCCCAGATTTCGAGCGCGAAGACCGGAAGGTTGAAATCCTCCTTGTGGAACCTGCACGAACGCTCCATCGCGGGGGCGGCCGCAAGCGTGCCGTCCAGCGCGTAGGTCCAGTGATGATAGGGACAGACAAAAGCGCGCGCCTTGCCGCTGCCTTCGGCGACCAGCATCGCGCGATGCTGGCAGACGCTGGACATGGCCCGCAACACGCCATCACGGCCCCGCGCGACGATCAACGGCTCATCCGCGATGAACGACGTGAAATAGTCACCAGGGTTCGCTGCCCATGATTCACGTCCGACGCAGAGCCATTCCTTTGAAAAGATCGCTTTCTTCTCGAATTCGTAGAACGCGGCATCCGTATAGCAGAGCGGCGGCAGGCTCTCGGCCTCTTCCGTCGGAAGGATGGATGTCTCCATCGCGTCGAACAGGGCATCGTCGAGGGGAATGCTCGTCATGGTCAATCCAGATCGCAAATGAAGGGGGAATCAGAAGGGCTTGTCGCCCGCAACGGTCACGCGGAACCCGGATCTCGTCTGGGGGAAGTAATCCCAGATGGCCTGATGCTGCGTGCAGCGGTTGTCCCAGAACGCCACGGAATTCGGCTTCCAGCGGAAGCGCACCTGAAAATCGGCCGCCATGCAGTGGCGGTAGAGCATGCTCAGGACGGCGTCGCTTTCAGGCTTGGAAAGCTGCGGGATCCGCGTCGTATAGGACTGGTTCACGAAAAGGCACTTGCGCCCGGTCTCGGGATGCGTACGCACGACGGGATGCTCGTTGCACGGAAAAGTCTTGCCGTTATTGCCGACGATCGGGCGATAAACGTGCTCCCCGTCATGGATTGCGGTCAGCCCGTCGAGGAAATGACGCATCGGCTCGGAGAGCGCGTCATAGGCCGCATACATCGACGAAAAACACGTATCGCCGCCATATTCCGGGACGGTTTTCATCGTGAGAATACTGCCCAGAGGCGGCTCCGCGTTGCACGAAAGATCCGAATGCCAGTTCTCACCGGCCACGAATTTCGAGTTCGCGTCGGCATGAATGGCCACGACCTCCGGGTAATCCGGCAGCCCCGCGACACCCGAATGGATCGCAAGTTCGCCGAAAGCGCGGCCGAGGCGTAGATGGTCCTCATGCGAGATCGGCTGATCGCGGAAGAAGATCACCTGATGGCGCAGCAGCGCACCCCGCAGACCCTTCAGCATGCGGGCACCCAAGGGATGCGTCAGATCCACGCCCTCGATCTCGGCGCCAATCCGGGCCGTCATCGGACGGACAATGACATCACCTTCAAAGTCGATCACGTTCATTTCCACATCTCCGGGCATTACTGGACCTCCGAAGCCGCCACGCCACAGACCTCAATCGCGGTCCGGGCATAGAGCAGCGTTGCCGTCACGAAATCGTCGAGCGTCGGGCGCCAGCGGCGCGGCCCGAACGTGACCGCCGGGATCCCCGCGCGGTTGTAAACATTGTGGTCTCGCCACATGGAGGCATAGACCGGGTCGGCAACTTCAAGCTCCGCCCCGCGCACCGCACGGTTGGCAGTCGCGATCGCTCCAAGCAGGGGCGTGACGGCCGTTTCATCCGCAACGCCACCCTGACGATAGGCGACACAGTCGAGCGCATGCGGACCGATCCCGTCGAGCACGACTTCCATTTCCCGCCGGATATCCTGCACGCGATCGATGGCGGACAGCCCGACTTCGACGTAGAGCGCGCAAACGCCCGTCCCGCCACCGAGCGCGTAGGGCAGGCCGCCGCGAATGGCGCCGATCTGCACCTTGGGGATTGTGGTCCCCCAGGCCGTTTCGAACCGGTGTGCCTGTTCGAAACGGGGCGCCCAGGCATGCAGCCGCGCGATGGCATCTCCCAGACGATAGACCGGATTGGGATGGTCCTTCAGCGGCAGGCTGGCATCGAACAGCGGCGTAAAGATCTGCTCGCCATAAAGGCTGAGCCGGAAAATCGCATAACCGGCTCCCTGCGCCGTAACCGCGAAGTCCGTCCCTTCAGATGCGATCATGAAATCGGGCGCCATGCCCCCATTAGCCAGAAGATAGGCGGCACCCACATCCTTGCCCGACTGCGCCACGCCCTCACGTCCGTCCACCGGATCAGGGCCGATTTCACCCGGACAGGCCGCCATGTGGAGGCGCCCCGCCAGCCGGATTCCAGCCTTCTGGATGAGCGAACCCGCCATGAGAAAGCAAGCCATGGGACCACGATCATTCGCGACCGCCGCCCCGGTGAAGACACCATCCCGCTCCGCGACGGGCTCTTCCGGCGCAGCTCCAGGCGGCACGCACCAACGAGCATCCTGCGGGTCCAGGCCGCCTTCGGTGTCGAGATGCGAAGCCATCAACAACTCGCGTGACGAAGCAGATCCATGACCGCCAAGAGTGCCGACGACATGAAAGCGCTCCGGAACAGCGGCGACGCGGCGCGGGCGAAAGCCTTCCTCCGCCATCCAGCGTTCGACGTACTCTCCCGCTTCCCGCTCGTGGCCCTGAGGCGAGGCAATGCTGCAAAGCTCAAGGATGCGCCGACGCAGAAGGTCCCGATCCAGCAGAGCGTCCAGACGCCGGGTGAGCGCGTCCGTCATGCGCCGTAGCGCGCCCGGAGTGCCGGAAGGACATCTTTGGACAGTTTCTTCAGTCCCTGCTCGTAATCCGGGAAAATCAGCATGAGGCCGTCGAGATCGGTGTCGTCGATAACCTGCTCGATACGCTTGACGATCGTCTCCGCCGAACCCGCAATATGCGGCGCCATGAAACCGGTCCTCGCCCGCGCCGTCATGGCGTTTTCCTTGCCGATTTCAGCATCGATCACACCATAGGCCCGCATCATGTTACGGAAGCCTTCCGCGTCAAAGCCTTCGCGGAACACATCCATCGTGGCCTCGGCCTCGGCATCCGTTTCACCCTGGACGATGATCGCCATAGCGTAGGTCCGCAGACGACGCCCGGCGGCCCTGGCCTTCTCCTTGGCGCGCTGGCTGATGGCGCGCATCTCCGCGTCGTCCCGGCCGCCAATAAACAGCGCGTCCGTATTATGGATGGCGAAATCCATGCCCTTTTCGGACTGACCGGCAGCCACAACGAAGGGACGCGGCTTCTGGACCGGCTTGGGCTCCGAGATACAATGGTCGAGCTTGATATACTTGCCGTCGACCGTAACCTCGCCGTCCTCTTCCCAGAGACGGCGAACGGCTTCCATCCACTCCCCGGCATAGTCGTAGCGCGCGTCATGCCCCAGCGTCTCGGGCCATGCGCCCATCTGGGAGAACTCGTCCTTGAATGCTCCCGGCACGACATTGAGACCCGCACGGCCATTGCTGACCTGATCCAGGGTGGCAATCATCTTGGCGACGACCGCCGGATTGTGCAGCAGTGTCTGAAACGTGGTCCAGATCTTCACCCGTTTGGTCTGGGCTGCGAGCGCGCTCATCAGGACGGTTGAATCGAGCGCCACTTCCCATTGATGATTGGCCCCGCCATAGCCCCGGAACTTGGCCATCGACATGATGAAGTCGAGACCTATTTCTTCGGCCAGCAGGGCCGCGCGACGGTTGTATTCGTAGGAGCCGTCTACCTTCGGCGCGGTGGTGGACAGAATCCAGCCCCCGTTGGCGATCGGCATGAAAATCCCGAAATCCTTTCCTCCCTTCTCGGAAGGCAGGTCAAACACCGGGGATGAGATCGTGGGCATAGGGCCCTCTCCTTACTTGCTGGCCGATCGTTTCGCAAACCGATTGCAAAATCCAAATAAATATTACGCATCCGGTCCACTCGGGTTCTTGTCTGAATGCGATGCTCATTTGTATGATCCCATACGATTGGCGGGAGATCAAAGTGCAACCATGGACATTCGACCTTGCAGATCATGCGGATCAGCCCGCCGCGACGGTCTGGCGACAGGCACTCGCGCGGCTTTCTCTTCCGGAAGCGATACTGTTCCCCCCTACGGACACCGAACGTCACGCCGAGCCGCACCAAAGGACGATCGGGCGTGTCACGCAGGTTATCACGCCGCTCGGAATTGAGATCACGCGCCTGACCGGATCGCCACAGCGAATCGCCGGCCGCTATTCGGCGCAGACGGATGGCGTCTGGCTGGCGATCCTGCTTCCTGAAGGCGATACATCCGACGGTCCTGCCGCCACCCTGGCGTCGAATGGCAAGATCTGGCCGCTGGCCGTGGGCGCGATCGGCTGCGGCCCTCTGGCCGCCGATGCCGTCCTGACATTGCCGCGCTCGTTTTCGATGCTTTATGTGCGGCTGCCGAGACTGGCCCTCCATTTCCGACTTCTCGCACCGACGCCGCTGCGCGTCGGCGTGCTGGACCCGACGCCGGGTATCCGACAGGTGCTCGCCGGATTTCTCCAGTCCCTCGGGCAGTCTCTGGAAGCCATGGACACGCGCCAGCTCCGCGCCATCGAGCTAGCACTGTCGGAATTGCTGATCGGTTGCGTTCTAAGCGACCCGGCCTATGGCGGCGGAGACCCACCGCTCAACCGCCGCATCGCCGCCATGCACAATCTCTGCCAACTCATCGAATCGGAACTCACCGATCCCGATCTGACCATGACGGCCATCGCCCGCAAGCACGGCATCTCACCGCGTGGATTGCAGAAACTCTTTGCCGCAACCGGGCAAAATTTTAGTCAGTATCTCCGGCAGCGCCGTCTCGCCCGTTGTCATGACGATCTTGCAAGCCCGCTTTCCGCCCATCTCTCCATCTCGGAGATCTGTTTCCGCTGGGGCTTCAACGACGCGGCGCATTTCAGCCGCAGCTTCCGGCAGGCTTATGATCTGACGCCGCGTGAATGGCGGCGCCAGGCGACAAATGTCGTCGCGGAGGACTGAGCACGGCCTCCAGACTCGGAAACCTCCCTCTCCCTTACCTATTCGCGCGTATAACTGTCTGGAATGGCGGGATTGGATCCTGCCTTACCCCACAGAAGGATTTCGTTCCCCCAGGGATCCATGAACGCGTGGTTGTAGCCGTTGAACGTGGACCAGTAGTGATCACGCCATAACTCCGTCGCACCGCGCGCCACAGCTTCCGAAAGTATGCGTTCAGGCGTATCGTCATCGCCGATCAGCAGCCAGACACGCGGCTTGCGCCCCTCATGGGACAACTCCCGCGGCGCAACGCCTTCGGGCTGCGGATGGGGCCGCGCATTATCGGCCTTGAAAATTCCGATATGCAGATTTCCGATTTCGCTGTCGGTTCCATCGGGATTGCGGAACTGTCCGCCCGGCACCATCCGATGATAAAGACCTTCCGGCTTCGGGTCGTTCCGCCATCCAAACACTTCGGAATAAAATGTTGCCGCTGCCGACGGATCGTCCGCAGGAATATCAACAAAAATCAGTGTATCAGGCATGAAATCCCATCCAAACGAAACGCTGGCCATTCCATGATCGGGGGCCAGTCATAAAACCTGCCGAAAGTCCGTCGCTCAGTAGGGGCGATCGCCTTTCACCCAGAGACGATGCATCGTGCGTATATATTTCTTGTCGTCGAACAACGTGCCCGTATGAAGCGTGCAGCGGTTATCCCACATCAGGAGATCGCCCACCTGCCACTTATGCCGGTAAACGAATTCCTCGCCCGTCATGAACTCCACCAGTTCATCGAGGATCGACAGATCCCTAGGGTCGTCCTGCCCGGAGATCTCCGTCACCGTGCCTGTCGAAGGCCAGAGCGCGCGTCGGCCATCCTTCGGATGAACGCGGATCAGGGGGTGGTCGACGTCTGGATTGTCGCGGATCTGCTCGGGGGTCAGTTCGCGCCTTTGATGCTCACGGGTTTCCATGAAATGCCGGTATGAATGATGCAACCTGAGTTTTTCGAGGGCTTCGCGTCGCTCGGCCGGGAGGGCCTCATAGGCGGCCACACCGTCGGCAATCAGCGTATCGCTTCCCTCCGCCGGAACTTCGACTGCATAAAGCATCGTGCTCATGACCGGCTCTTCCTTGTAGGAATAGTCGGTATGCCAGCCCACCCCGTCATTGTGAGCGCCAATCGGACGACCGTTCTCGATCCGGTTGGATAGCACGTAGATTTCCTCGAAACCGGGAAGCGTGAAGTCCTGGATCGTGTGTCCCTCGGGCGTTCCGACGCGGCGGATAAACCGCATCAGGTCGGCTGGATCGAGCTTCTGGCCGCGCAGGAGAAGCGCGCCATGCCGATTGAACGCATCCACGACTTCGTCCAGCGTGGCATCATCGGCTGTGGCAATATCGAGCCCAATGATTTCCGCACCGAAACCGGAGCCCGGCTTGAGCGGTACGATGCGAAGAGCTGTCTGGGTTGCCATCGAGTCCGCCATCTTCTGCTTCTCCTCTGGATGCCGCCGCGACGTGCGTCACATGCTGTCGTTTCGATCTAGACATTGTTCCGGCATCCCCGCTTGCCTGAATGCGACGCAGACTATCATGGAAAAGCAAGTTGCGCTCGCGCCGACATCATGACACTTGGCGCGCCCGCAGTGCCGCAGTCATGATATTTCAAGCGCCTTCACGGCCGTGATCAAACAGGAAAGGAACGATCCATGCGGATGCCCGTCATATTTTTTGGGCATGGAAGCCCGGCCATCGCCTTGCAGGACAACGCAACAACGCAACTCTGGCGGCGTCTCGCCCTGCGGATCGAGCGCGATTACGGTCGGCCACGCGCCATCCTTTCCATCTCAGCCCACTGGCTGACACGCGGCGTCGGCGTGACGGCCATGACACATCCACAAACCATTCACGATTTCGGCCGTTCGCTGCCCAGCGCCCTGTTCGACATCCAATATCCCGCGCCGGGCAGCCCTGAAGTCGCCCGTGAGGTCGCCGCTCTACTGGCGCCGGAGCGGGTCGTCCTCGATGAAGGCGACTGGGGTCTGGATCATGGAACGTGGTCGGTCCTGTGCAAAGCATGGCCCGACGCGGACATTCCCGTCGTGCAGCTCAGCCTCGATGCCCTGCGCTCGCCCCGAGATCATTACGCACTGGCCCAGAAATTGCAGCCGCTCCGAGAAGCAGGCGTGCTCATCATCGGCACGGGCAATATCGTACATAACCTGCCGCGCATGAACTGGGGGGCGCAGAACTGTGAGCCCTATCCCTGGGCCAAGACGTTCGACGATCATATCGTCAATGCCATCGCCGCCAGAGACATCAATGGCGTAGTTGATTACGAAGCACTCGGAGACGCCGCCACGCTCTCCGTCCCCTTACCCGATCATTACTGGCCCCTGCTTTATACGCTGGGTACGACCACCGCTGCCGACCGTCCCGACTTCGAACCGCGACATATCGAACACGGCTCGCTCAGCATGACGAGCGTTGCCTGGTGGCCCGCTGAAGCCGCTTGATGACAGGAGACAGCCTCATGTCGGCTCCGACCCCAGATATTTCGGTGGACGCATTCCGCGCCGCCATGAGCCAGCTTGGCGCCCCTGTGGTAGTGGTCACTACCGATGGGCAGGAAGGACGGCATGGCCTCACGGTCTCGGCCGTCTGTAGCGTCAGCGATACGCCGCCCACGCTCCTGGTCTGCCTGAATCGCAGCAACCGTTCTTATGCCGCTTTCGCGGGCAATCGTGTACTGGGTTTCAACATTCTCGGCGAAGGCGATCAGGCTCTCGCCGCCGCCTTCGCCAGTTCCCGCCTGCAGCCTGAAGAGCGCTTCTCCCATGGAACGTGGCATCAGGCCGTAACCGGCGCGCCCCTGCTGGACGGGGCCGTGGTCTCCCTCGACTGCACGGTCGAGGCCGTCCATGTTTCCGGCACCCATGATGTTCTGATGTGTCATGTGAAGGCCATTCGGCATGGCGCTGATGACATTGACGTCCTGACGTGGTTCGATCGACGCTTCCATGTTCTGCCCAGAACAAAAACCATGAAGCGTCCCGGGTTTTCGGGAGGCTCCTATCTGTGAGAAGGAGCTATCATGAACATCATGAGCCAGAGATTTTCGCCTGAGATCCGGGAATGTGCGGTTCGTATGGTTGGTGAGCATCACGCCGACTACGGCTCGGAATGGGCTGCGATGAGGCGAGACGGCGAGCGGGACCGGCGGGGCAGGCTGGTGACGAGCGGGTTCGGCTCAGGGAGCTTGAACGCGAGGTCAAGGAATTGCGCCGCGCCAACGAGATCCTGCGCAAGGCATCGGCGTATTTTGCGATGGCGGAGCTCGATCGCCGCGGGAAATGATGATGTCGTTTATCGACGTCCATCGTGAGGAACTGGGGATCGAGCCGATCTGCCGCGAACTGGCGATTGCCCCGTCCTCCTATCACGAACATGCCGCCCGTATGGCAGATCCTGCCAGGCGGCCCACCCCTGCGCGGCGTGATGACGAACTGAAGGACGAGATCAAGCGAGTATATGAGGCGAGTTCAAAGCTCTACGGGACGCGCAAAGTCTGGCATCAGATGCGCCGTGAAGGTATCCAGGTGGCCAAATGCACCGTGAAGCGCCTGATGCGGGCCATGGGTTTGGCCCGCATCAGGCGCGGGAAGAAGACGGTCACGACCATCAGCAATCCCAAGACCCCATGTCCGCAGGACAAGGTGAACCGTGAATTCCGTGTGAGCCGGCCGAATGCCCTGTGGGTGGTCGATTTCACCTACGTCCACACATGGAGCGGCTTCGTCTACGTCGCCTTCGTGATCGATGCCTATGCCCGGCGCATCGTCGGCTGGAAGGTCAGCACGTCGGCCACTGCCGGTTTCGTGCTCGACGCCCTGGAGCAGGCGATCCATGCGCGCAGGCCCGGCCCCGGGGATGGTTTGATCCACCACAGCGACAGGGACGTTCAATATCTTGCCATCAACTACACCCAAGCCTGGCCGAGGCCAACCTGGTGCCCTCGGTCGGCAGCGTCGGGGATTGGTATGACAACGCCTTGGCCGAGACCATCAACGGCCTCTACAAGGCCGAGGTCATCTGGCGCCTGTCCTCTTGGCCCGGCGTATCGGCCGTAGAAATGGCAACATTGCGCTGGGTCGATTGGCTCAATAACCGCCGCCTCTCCGGTCCCATCGGCTATATCCCGGCCGCCGAGGCCGAAGCCAACTACTATGCAGCACTTGAGATGATCGATAGAGCTGCATAACTCAAACCAAATAGCCGCCGGGAAACCCGGGACGCTTCCCATGCCATAATCAATGCTTCACGGCGCTCGGCTGACGCCGCGCTCCAGAACACCGGACCTGGTACGGCAGGAGTTTCACGGGCTGATCATGGCGCACTTCGCAATCTGCGCCCTGATCCATGAAGCCGCTCTCAACGCGAACGAGGACCCGGACAGGCTCTCGTTTCTCCATGCCGTCAGGGTCGTGCGTCGCAAGATGGCCGCAGCCATCGCCCTTTCTCCCACGGAACCAGACAATCTTCCATAAGACGGTTCTCGCTGAACTTCTTCAGGAGCGCCTGACACCGCGCGTCGGCCGGCGCAATCCATGCGGCGTGAAACGCAAGATGTCCGGCTTCCCAATCAGACCAAAGGCTCAGCCCCCCATCCCGGGTCGACTTCCGCAACGCCATTCATATCATTAAGTGAACGGTATTGGATACAGGACGAGTTCACTATAAAGATTTTCAGGCTCGTGAGCATGCATGTTCTCGTACCAGCCCACTGCATTGAGGCGATGGTATAGGTCAGGTCGGACATCATGCCTTAACGGCGGCTGTAGGCAGCGAACTCCTTTTCGGCAAGAGGCGCCCCAGAGGGAGAGGAATAATAGGGCGACGTGTAATAGTCCGCGAAATTCTTGGCATGGGCGTAGACGGTTGAGGTCGCTAATTTTTGACACCGTCCTTCGGTGTCACTGGTGACGGGAGCGTTAGCTCCTGAGTTAGCGCGAATCATCACGCAGACGTGAAACTCGACATTTTGTGTTTCCTGCACGGGATTTCAAGCAACAAAAATCCGCCCATGAGGGCGACCTTTAATGTTTGATATCAAGAACTTGAACAATTGTTGCGGGGTGGGATTTGAACCTACTTGAACGGGATGAAGTCATGGGGTATGTTTGAGGGTGTCACACAACTATCTACGGATAGATTAATATTTTTTACCAACTACTTACACCATTAAATGTGTTGACACTCTCTCCGCCATGCCTTCTAAGGCATTAATTTTACAGAAAAAAATTTATAGGTTCCCGCCGTGTGTCACATGAGTGACGCCAAGCCTCCATTTTTGCCCGGACGTCGTCAAGGCTTATGAACCAGTGCGTGTTCAGACACTCGGCCCGGAATTTGTCGTTGAAGGACTCGATGAAACTGTTGTCGGTCGGCTTGCCTGGGCGGGAAAAATCGAGCACGCCTCCCCTTCTGATACGCCCATAGACCCAGATCCCGGCTGACAAACTCCGGATCCTGGTCGAGCCAGATACTTTTGGAATAACCTATCTATTCGCAGATCCGCTCCAGGGTCTGGGCGACATTCTCTCCGCGATAACTGAACCGGGGATCGGTAGCCAGCGAGAAACGGGAGAAGATGTCGATCACGGTCAGTATCCTGCGGTCCGTCGCACGCCGGTCGTGAACACAATCCTTCGCCCAGCTATCATTGGCGTGTGTGTGCGTCGCCGGACAACGGTCCTCGCGCACTTTCGCCGTGACCCGATGCCTGGGCACCTTGTTGCGCAATTGCATACCCAACGCTTTGTAAAGACGATAGATCCGCTTCGGGTTAACCGCCCAGCCATCCCGCTGCAGCAGGAGATGAACGCGGCGATCGCCTTGTCGAGCGACAGGTCCGTCACGATCCATTTCAGCTTCGCGTTCTCATCTTCGAACTGCTGCAGCCGCTTCATCTCGGACGGCATCAGGCCCGCATATTTCTTCCGCTAGTTGTAGAACGTCGCATCCGAAATGCCTGCCTTCCGGCAGACCTCGGCGACAGGTGTGCCCCCTCCGCCTGCTTCAATACAAACGTGCTTTGCACCTCGGTGAACTTCGATGCCTTCATGAAACTCTCCTCGTCCCGCTTACGGGATCATACGTGAAAAATTCCAACTCAAAATGGCTGTGTTTTCGGGGGGCACGTCATATACCCAGTCGGCCAACGATATTACAAAGTTCGGCAAGAGACGGCCCTCCAGCATGCTTCGGTCGAATGGAGGGCCAATTTGGAGCGGATGGGAGAGAAAGCAACGTGCCGAAACGTCTTCCCGAAGACTCACATGGCAAGAAACAGGCGGAGGATCGCTCCGACTTGCAGGCCACCGAAGCGACGCGATCCTATATCGTGTCCTCCTCCCATCTGGCGACACCGGGAAGCGAGGATCTGAGCGAATTCGAGTTCGCATTGACGGTCGTCAATCACGCCTTCCAGCGTTGGGTCGCCCGCGGCATGACGGCGGCCGGCCTTCCGGAACTTTCGCCTCTTGATGGCCTGATCCTTCATGCGGTCCATCATCGGGAAAGAGAGAAGAGCATCTCCGATCTTCTGCTGACACTCAATCTCTCCGAACGGCACTACTTGAACTACGCAATGAAGAAGCTCGATGAACTCGGTCTGATAACGCGGCGAAAACAGGGGAAGGAGGTTTTCGTCAGCGCGACGGAAAAAGGACGGACCGCATGCGCGGAATACGCACGCTTGCGCCGCTTCTGCCTTCTCGAGCTCATTCCGTCCGATCGAAAGGTCGCTGGTGTTCCAATCAGCGATCTGGCAAAGGCCCTGCGCGTCCTCACAGGACTGTATGAACAGGCGTCACGGTCGGCGGCGTCTCTGTAGGCCATCACCTTGGTGCGGCACCTGTCAGGGTGAACAGAACGTCTCCATATCCGACGACGATGCCGTCTTCACGGAGCGCGGGACCAAGCCATCCGTCCATCGGCGCGATCACGGAAACCCGAACGGGATCGATATCAATATATCCAAGGATGTCACCAGCTTCGACACGACGATCGGTTGGTAAACCTACAGATCGGAATCGTCCCATTTCGGGGCTTCTCACCGGCTGGCATGACGCCGTGTCGCCGCCGGGCGACACGGAGGAACGCTGGTCGGCCTCCCGCCCGTACGGCTGAAGCCGCAATTCCAGCGTCTGGTCGCCATCGCGTATAGCAAGCGAGACGATATCCGCCCGCCGCATCATTGCGATAAGGCTTTCAATACGATCGAGCATGGTTATTCTGGCCTGACTTCGTATAGAAAAGTCTCGAGGTAATGGACGCTCACGCCCCCCGTCCGGAATCCCGACGCCCCCAAAATCCGCCTGTGCAAAGGAACGAGGGTACTGATACCCTCGATATGAGTCTCGGAAAGGGCCGCGTCCATGCGCATCAACGCATCGTCGCGATCCGTTCCATGAACGATCAGCTTGGCAACGAGCGAATCATACTGCGCGGGGACGCGATAGCCGGCTTCAAGATGCGTATCCACCCGCACCCCAGGCCCACCCGGTGCATGCCATGCCGTCACCATTCCCGGTGATGGACGGAAATCCTCCGGGTTCTCGGCATTGATTCTGCATTCAATGGCGTGTCCGCTTACGCGAACGTCCTCCTGGAGGAGCGACAGCGGGCACCCCATTGCAACCCGCAACTGCTCCCGCACCAGATCAATGCCCGTCGTCATTTCCGTGACCGGATGCTCGACCTGCAAGCGCGTATTCATCTCTATGAAGGCGAACGTGTCGTTTTCATAGAGAAACTCGAACGTCCCCGCTCCCTCGTAGCCCATAGCCGCACAGGCGCGCGCACAGGCATCACCGAGTGCAGCAAGACGATCCTCCGCGATCCCTACCGGGGGGGCCTCCTCGATGAGTTTCTGATGCCGGCGCTGAACGGAGCAATCCCGTGCACCGAGCCAAATCGCGTTTCCGAAACGATCCGCCATGACCTGGATCTCAATATGGCGGGGCTCCTCGAGGAATCGTTCCACATAGACCACAGGATTACCGAAAGCCCGCAAGGCTTCCTCTCGCGCGGCATCGATAGCGGGCAGCAGGTCGGCCTCGCGGTGCACGACGCGCATGCCGCGCCCCCCACCTCCGCCAGACGCCTTGACGATCAGCGGATAGCCAACGCATGCGCCGGCGCGCGACGCCTCGGCCGGATCTTCGGGCAGCGCGCCGTCAGAACCAGGCAGGCACGGAATGCCGCTACGCTGCATCTCGTGCCGGGCACTGATCTTGTCGCCCATCAACCGCATAATGCGCGCGGATGGCCCGACCAGGATCAGGCCGGCCTCTTCCACCGCCTCGGCGAAAGCGGCATTCTCCGATAGGAACCCATAGCCGGGATGAATTGCATCTGCACCGGTGAGACGGGCGGCCCGCAGAATGCGCGATCCGTCGAGGTAGGACAGCGCGGCCGATGCGGGACCGATGCAAACGGTCTGATTCATCAGGCGCAGATGGGCCAGATCGGCGTCGACGTCGGAATGAACGCCAACCGTTTCAAGGCCAAGCAACCGGCAGGCCCGTGCGATCCGCAGGGCGATCTCACCCCTGTTGGCAATCAGGACACGCCGGATCTCACGCATCGATCGGTTCCACTTCGAACAGCGCCACACCCGGCGAGACGACGTCTCCATCTTTCATCAGAACACGCATCACACGAAAGGCATACTCCGCCTCGATCTTCGAAAGCATCTTCATGGCCTCGACGACACAAAGCGGGTCGCCGGCCTTCACCAAGCTTCCGACGTCAACCAGGGGCGGCGCATGTGGCGCATCCGAGCGGTAGAACACGCCATGCATTGAAGAATGGATGAACCTGGGCGCAGTGATGTCCCGACACTCTTTCAACGGCTCGACCATGTCCGGAGAGTCCGCACCTACCCCCATCGTGCCGGACCGCGCGTCGGCGACAAGACGAATCGCTTCGCCTCTTGCCTCGTAAGCAAGTTCCGCGATGCCGAGCGATTGCATCTTCGCCATGAGGTTTTCGAGTCGTTTTATATCGATTGGCATGGCGATCGTTCAGTGCAGTGACCTAAGCGGAATTCCGGCGTCCTCAAGGACACACCGCACCTTACGCGCAACCCGCACGGCATCTACGGAATCTCCATGAACGCAAATGGTATCGATCGGTGTGGGCAACATACGGCCCGAGACAGTCTCGATCGCGCCCGCCTTGACCATGCGTACCACACGATCCGCTATGACGGCGGGATCATGCAGAAGAGCTCCCGGCTCCCGACGCGAAAGAAGGTGCCCGTCCTCTGCATAGCCACGGTCGGCAAATATCTCGGAATGGACGGTTACCCCCCCGTCCCGCGCAAGTCGTTCGAGCGCACTGCGCGCGATCGCCACGATCGACAGCGATGCATCCACCGCGCGCGTCGCCGCGATAATGGCGGATGCGACGCCCTCATCATGCTCAGCCATGTTGGCCAGAGCACCGTGGATCTTCACATAACGTGCCCGATGCCGCGAATAGGCGGCCATCGCCATCGCAGCACCGATCTGATAGGCGACCAGCCGCTCGATCTCGCCAACAGAAAACGGCATGACACGACGGCCGAATCCCCACAGGTCCGGGAAGCCGGGATGCGCCCCGACGGCAACGCCGCGTTCCCGCGCCATGCACATCGTCGCGTGCATGATCTCCGGATCTCCGCCATGCAGACCGCAGGCGACGTTCGCCGAGGTCACGATATCAAGCAATGCCACATCGTCGCCGATACGATAGGCGCCAAAGCCCTCACCGAGATCAGCATTGAGATCGACCGTACGGATCGACATGTATGGTTCCTTTCAGTCCAACAGTCCGCCACGCAACCGCTCAACGTCCGCTTCCAGGCAGTCGAGGGCACGCGCCTCTTCGCGCAGGACCGCGATGGCGCCGGCCTCGTCGACCGGAACGAACCGTACGCTTCCGCCGATGGCGGTCTGTGCCAAAAGACGAAGATCAGACTCGATCACCGTCGCGATCTTCGGGTACCCCCCACAGGTATTGGCGTCTGCCATCTGAATGATCGGCATACCGTCCGGGGGCACCTGAACCGTGCCGGGAACGATTCCGTGCGACATGAGGGTAAGTGGCCGCGACAGCCGCAAAGCATCCCGGCCATCCATCCGAAATCCAGTGCGATTGGCCCGGGGTGTGACCTGCCATGCCAGTTCACCGAACGCCGTGCGCGACGCCGAAGTGAAGGCTTCATGTTCGGCGGCTGGCAGGACGCGTAGCACGGTATGATCGTCCTCGGGCAACACGGCGCCACGGACCAGGCCGAAACCACCGTTGCCTGGCGGAGGAACGGAAGAGCATCCTGCCTTCAGACGTCGCCCCTTCTCTGGCGCGCGCCCATCGACGCCGCCGAAGCCACCCTTCAGATCGGTTCCACGCGCGCCAAGCACGACCGGAACGTCGAGACCACCCCGAATCCCGAAATAGGCCCACGCACCGCAGGTCGGGGCTGGAACAACGAGGACCTGCCCGGCCTCGGCAGTCATCGCCCAGTTCGACGGGATCGGACGTCCGTCGAGTTGCGCGGCACACGATGCGCCGGTCAGGGAAAAGGCTGTCCGCTCGACGAATCGTGCGCGAAAGGGGAAAAACGCGATTTCAAGGGCCGCGGCATCGCGCGCATTTCCCAGGAGGATGTTCGCGTGCGCAATGGCAAGCCTGTCCATCGCGCCGCCTCGCGACACGCCCATATGAAGGGCATGCGGGCGGCCGAAATCCTGAATCGTATTCAGGGCGGAGGTCGAAAGGATCTCGATCATGCGACCGGATCGAACCGAACGACATCACCCATCCGCAAAAGGCATGGCTCGTCGCGATGTACATCGAAGAGAATGCTCTCGGTCGCGCCCACCATGTGCCAGCCTGACGGCGCGTCACAAGGCATCACCCCCGCATGCCCGCCGCCTAGGATCACGGCGCCCCGGGGCACATGCACACGCGGCGTATCGCGCCGCGGCACGCATAAGCGACCGTCCAGCCCGGTAAGATAGACGAAACCCGGCATCGCGCCGATCGCCGCCACGCGATAGATGCCGGCCGCGTGCACTGCAATTGTCTCGCGCACGGAAAGGCCTGCCTGCGCCGCAACGTCGGCCAGATCCTCGCCCAGCGCACCGCCATACGCGACCTGGATGCGTACCTCGCGTGTAGGCACAGCAACGTCCGTCGCAGCCTCCCACGCCTCCGCGATGACATCGCGAATGGCTCCCGGCCCGGTGTGAAGCCCATCGAATCCCACCAGAAGGTTATTAACGCCGGGAATTGCCGAAATGACATGCTGATGGCGCTCTACCGCCCGTGCAGTCACCCAAATACGTCTCTGGGCGGCATCATCGAATCCGCCATGGGCGATGTCGCACAGCAACGCAGTCGCCCCGGCCAGATGAAAGCGCATCTTCATGGGACCAACTCCTCCCAGCCTTGCCCACGACACCGATCCGATACCCGGGAGACGGGTGGCTCCTGCGAGCGACCCAGAAGCACCAGTAGAGCGACAAGCCCGATGGGACTGGCCAGCATGGTCGTGAAGGCCGGAAGCAGGAGCCAGCCGGTATGATCGATCGACCACTCCATGACCGGTTGGGCCAGACCACCGAACACGGACACAGCCATCGTATAGAGCATGCCGAACAACAGGGACCGCCGCTCAGCCGGAATGGCGCGCAGGATCGTCATGATCGAAATCGCCGAGGTGATACCCGAAAGCCAATACGTAACTGAATTCAAAAGCAGCAGCGTCGGAAGCGACGGATGGCGGATGCAAATAAGATAAACGGGCAGGACGGAAAGTTCCGTCGCGATGATCGTACCGAGTAATATTAGACGCCGTGACACCCGGTGATAGAGCGCGATGCCCGTGATCATCGCCGCCAGCCCTGCGGCAATGCCGACAGTCATGGCAACCAGAGAGGTGAAAGCCGTCGCGTGAAGCTGGCCCATGGCATAGCTGACGCCAAAGCTACGTACATAGGTCGCCAGTGCGGATGCGGAGACGACGCACAGAATGAGCGCGGCCGTCGTCCATGAAAATACATCGGCCCCTTCATTCGACGCCGAAAGGTTCTTCATTCGGACAGGCGCCGCGCCGACCCGATCTTGAGGTCGGATAGCTTGCCCGACCCTCAGGCGAAGACCGATGACGGCCACCAGACTGCCGATCAGGAACGGCAGGCGCCAGCCCCAGTCGGCCAGAGCGCCCTCCGGGAAAAGCACAGACACCAGCGTACCGACCAGAGCGGCGACGAGTGATGCAACATACTGGGTGATATACTGCATCGTCGCGTTCGCGACCTGGCGCCGACCCGTCGACGTCGCATACAGCATCTGCGTTGCGGGTCCGATCTCGCCTCCCTCGGCAAACCCCTGGATCGCGCGAAACACGAACACCATGATCGGTGCCAGCATTCCAATCCGCCGCGCTCCGGGCAGCAGGACGAAGCCGAGCGACGCCATGCCCATCAAAAGGAACGTCAGGACCAGGACCGGCATCTCGCCGCGCTTCGCCGCCATACGCCCCATGACAAAGGCGCCAAGCGGCCGAAACAGAAAGCCCGAGCCAAACGCGATCAGCGCCGGCAGAAGCGTATGGCTGCCAGGGCCAAGGTCGAAAAATGTCGTACCTATGAAAGGTGCAAAAAAAACGTAAAGGACGAAATTGTAATATTCAAGACCGTTTCCCATGCTCAAGGAAACGACGCGCGAAATCTCCCGTTTCCGGCACATGCTGGCATCGTCAGGAAAGGAATATCGCATCGCCGCCCCCTCGCCAGCCTGCTTCAGAAACTTGCCGAGAGCCGACCGCCGACGTAACGCGGTTCTCCCGCAATACGGAAATACGTCGTCGTATTCGATCCCGATGCCAGGAAATACTGTCTGTTCAAAAGGTTGGAGGCATAGATCGTCGCCGACCACCATCCGTGCGTCGGACGAACGGTCAAATGGGTTCCCATCAGGAAATAATCCGGCAGACGATACGCACCGACCCCGCCGATCGCCATCGCCTGCGAACCACGATAGGACCAGTCCAGACCGCCATCGACGGTATAACCGTGAACGAACTGCGTTTCGTAATCTGCCGATCCGTTAAGTGACTGTTTGAAAAGTCATAGAACGGTCTGAAACCCTGAGGCGGCGTATGCCGACTTGGGCAGGTTTACCTATATGAGGGTAATTTCTGCCC
>NZ_QQAW01000009.1 GCF_003350405.1 Gluconacetobacter liquefaciens
GGGCAGAAATTACCCTCATATAGGTAAACCTGCCCAAGTCGGCATACGCCGCCTCAGGGTTTCAGACCGTTCTATGACTTTTCAAACAGTCACTTAGAGCGACTTGCGAGAAGAAGCGCCAGCAGAAGGGTGTTTCCCCCTAGTGTCAACCAACGCTCCCGGCGGCTGAGGTCGCAAAAGAGCAGCGTTCCCCCTGCCAGAAGGCCATACATCATGATCAGTCCGGTCAGGTTTTTCTGGGGCTGCAAGCCGGCCAGTCCTTCGTCGGTCATGGCAAACCCGGGCATGATTATCCACGTCACGACGTCGGCGCACGCAGTGATTACACAGCTCAGAAAAATGAAACGAATCAGAAGTAGCCTGTCACGTATGGAGCAAGTCAATGTTGCCACAAGGATAATCTGCACCCATGCAAGCAGGACCCGGCGTTTCGAAGCGTCTGGATCGAGTGCCCAGAATGTGCTGAACGAAAAATAGATAAACAAGGCGATAAGGGGCCAGGCCGCCTTGAGCGTGTCCTGGAGTTTGGGCCATCGGACCCTGATTAGGGGAAAGGCCCCGGCCAGAAGAGCCAGCCAGATGAAACGATTGATGGGATTGACGGAATCCGTATCGCTGACCGTCAGGGCGTCGCGATGAAAATTGGGCGTGCCTATCGCCGAATACAGTAGCGTGAGCAGGAGAACCCAAGCAGAGAGGCGATAGACCCAGCTTGGTTCCTTGTATGTTTCCATGCGTATTCCTGCTACTGCAACAGCACAGGAGGGAAGACACTCCTGCGCCGTGCTTCTTTATCTCGTCGCCCTCGTCAAGTCATGAACGTCCTGAGCCTCATGGAACGTCAGACTGTCGTTAATCAGGCCGATCTGCATGATCTATCCATTCCGCACCGTTTTTCCCAGACCTGTCTGCACGTATGCCCGGCCGATCAACACATGTTATGCTAGCAGGCGGCGCCTCTCTGGAATTGCAGCTTCTCTCTGAATTTCTATAGCTGCCATCACATGACGGTAGAAGTGCCCAGGAGGCTATTTTCGTGAAAGTACTCGTAACGGGAAGCAATGGCTTTCTTGGAAAAGCCGTTGTGAAGTTTTTGACTGGCCGGCTAGACATGCAGGTTCTGGCCACTGCGCGCCAGACAAATGATAGCACAGTAAGACTGGATGTTACAGAGGATGCGGCGATGCAGGCCCGTATTCTGTACGATGTCGGCAGCGTGGTGCACTGCGCTGTGGGCGGTGCGGACGTGGTGATAGCTGGCACGCGGAAGCTGCTTGAAGCCTGCTGCATTGCGGGTGTCAGGCGTGTCGTGCTGATCAGTTCGGTTTCAGTTTATGGTGGGGCCGATGGGAGCGTTTCGGAAGCGACGCCTCGTATCAAGGGGACGTGGTCGAACTATGCCTCCTGGAAAGCCATGGCAGAGGAGGTGGCTGAAGGTTTTCCCGCGCTGGAAATCGTTATCTTGCGACCGACCATTATTTATGGTCCCAACAGCCCTCTCTGGGTAACGGATCTGGAGCGCCGCATTCGTAGCGGATACTGGGGCAATTTCGGTAGCGCGGCTGCTGGATCGTGTAATCTCGTGCATGTGGATGACGTTGCATCCGCGGTCGAGGCTGCCCTTGTCGTTCGCGCGGCGGCGGGACATGTTTTCAACATCAATGGTCCGGATTGCATCAGTTGGAACGACTGGTTCCAGAGAGTGGCGAACCTGATCGGATATGGACCGTTGCGGCATATCACGCTGCCTGTTCTCTATGGACGTGTTTTGGTCGCGCTTCCTTTCAAGTTGATCAGGAAGCTATTGAGAACGGACAGGTTTGCCTGGGTCCGTGGTGCCCCTGCAATCAGTGAACTTGCCCTGTTCAAGCGGACGGTCTTTTATCGGACAGACAAGGCGAAAGAGATTATGAACTGGTCCGCGCGGATAACGCTGGAAGATGGTCTTGCGACCATCGGGCAATCCAAGGCAAAGGTGGCGCGTACGTGATGAAAACGCCGCTTATTTCTATTGTCATCTGCACCTTCAATCGTCCCGAATCTCTGACGCGGCTGATTGATATGTGCATCGACCATGCGAGCCCGAAGGGTTTGGGCTTTGAAATCGTGATCGCCGACAATAGCCCCTCCGGTTATGGAAATGACATCGTGAAGCGCTATGAAGGACAGCTTGTGCCTGTCCGATATGTTAGCGCACAGCCGGCCAATATTTCGATTGCGCGCAATCGGGGAATAGCGACGGCAAAGGCTGATATTATTGCGTTTCTGGATGATGATGTTACGATCGAAGCTGGTTGGCTGGATCAGATGTATGCTACGCTGGAAGCCAGCGGCGCTGATTGCGCGCTCTCTGCCGTATCTGTTCGCCCGGCTGAGAAACCACCTGTCTGGGACGAAGAATGCCGGCAGTTCGTACGGTCTTGGCCAATGCCGGACGGTACACTCATTCCGCTTGGGCTGGGCGGCGGGGCCCCGGTGACCGTGTCCACGAATGCTTCGATATGGAAGCGGCAGAGATGCTTCAGAGGCGCGGCGCCCTTTGATCCGACATTCGGGAAGTCGGGTGGCGAAGATCTGGACCTCTTTCTTCGACTTCGAAGAGAGGGTCTGCGCATTGCTTGGTGTGGGTCAGCCGTCGTTTTTGAATGGGTCCCCGCCAATCGCATGCGCTTTCGCTATCTATTTCTGCGTGCATTTAGCGGCGGGCAGGTTTTTGCCGCCGCTGTGATTCATAACACCGATCATGCGGGGGGGGCGGCATTACGACTCATGCTGCGCGGCCTGATGCAATGCGTCGGCGGATCCTTATTGTTGCTGTTTCATGTTGTGCCCTATGTCATGCGCGGTACACGCCTGACGCCGGCCTTGGCCGCGTTGCTGCTTAAAATGGCTGGGGCAGTGGGAAAATGCTTCTGGTTTTACAAAATTCCGCTCTACCCGATCGAAGCTGCCAGCCAGCGCTGAAACTGCCTGCTGCATGTCATCCGTATGGAGCCATGAAAGGGCAGAACACAGAGCGTGACAGTGAGGGCGAACAATATGTTGGAGGCCTTTTGAAAACCGTCCTGACGAGCGAGAGCAGGGGAGGAGCACGCTCGGCGAGAATTTTTGAACGCATGAAAGGCGCGTCGGATCGCCGGGAATGTGTGTTTGCTTCAGAACTTCTGCCGTATTCTCCGGAGCGGTTTTTCGACAAAGTAGAAAATGAGTGCGGCCCATACCGAAGATAGAAACAAAACGAGCAATGCAAAAATGACCTTATGTGATGGAGCTAAGTTGTGTGATTCGAGTGCAAGGATAATGACATAATGAATGAGATATATATTGTAAGACCATACACCTATCATGCGTGATATCATCCAGTTGAGTGGACGGAAGATCGCCAGATCCGGCATCGTTACCGAAAAATGAAACAAAGGGAGAAGAGCTAACCCTTGGATTGTGTATCTCCATGTTGATCTAAAAGTGTAGTCTTGGAAAATAAAAGTAAAAATTAAAACAAAAATTGAACTAAGTATTATAAAATAGATAGATATTGGTTCTATATTTTCCTCCACTGTATATTTTTTTTGAAAAATCGCGAGAAGGCATCCAAATATCAAACTATCGAACCGCGTATCCGTCAGTGTGTAAATAGCCCATTCTGTATCATGCAGAAAAAATAATCTAATATATCTCCACATGGGCAGAAGGGCGGCCAATCCTGCAATCTGTATAATACTGATTCGATTTTTCATAAATAAAATAAAGATGGTCGGCCAAATTAGGTAAAAATGTTCTTCTACCGATAAAGACCACAAGACGCCAAGACCATCTATAGGATGGGCATTTCCGTATATCGAGAAATAGTTGAAGAAGAAAAAAAGTTGACTGCACAAGGTTAATGGATCGATGGCGCCTTGCGCAGCGCCGAATAGAACGAGAATGATCGCTGCGGACATGCTCAAAAGCAAAGAAGGAGTCAACCGGAAGGCTCTGTGGATATAGAAATTTCTTAGCGAAATAGTTCCGTTCTTCTCATGTTCCCTGAACATGCGCGTGGTTATGATGAATCCTGACAGGAAAAAGAAAATCGTAACGCCAAAACCGCCGGGTATGAGTTTGGACACCCCTGCGTGGCTGAATAAGACGATGATGACGGAAATGGCTCTTATTCCGTCCAGTGATGGAATGTAAGAAAATTTCGTTGGGTTTCCTAGCATGAATGCACGCTGTGTCCGTCATGATGGTGCGGAAGGCTCGATTCTCGACAGGACGTCATGGTGATCGGGCTGCGATGGCGTGCACTCTAATGGCGCAACTATGGCGCAGCCTGAGCAACTCTTCTAGGGGGAAGTACAGGAGGCAGGGAAACAGGGTGACGCTTTCATGGGGTGATAGAGGGGGCGGGAAGTCGTCATCCCGAGAGATGCTCCTTTGGCTGCCGCGCAAGGATCGCTTTCCGGATGGCCGTCGCCTGGACAGGCTCGCCTCGCAGTTAAACAGGCAATGGCGCATTATGCCACCCGGCCTCATCCAGCGTTTCTGTTTGGGGCCGCGGGCAGGGGATCAGCCGACAATGTGCAGCGATCTTATAAATCCGGTGACCATGCGGAAAACTGGGATTGAAGAAACGTTTCAGTATGAGAATGCTCGCCGTAAAAAGACACAATGATGATCAACATGATCGCAAGTGTTGGAATGATCAATCGGGAGGGCATGGGAATGAGCACGCGGCTGGATGCCAAGGCGACGGAAACGCCGAGGGCACCGCCTAATGCGACTTCGGCAGGTGTGTGTATATGGAGTATGAGGCGCGTATAGGACAATGTACAGGCAACCAGGACCGGAACCGGCAAGTAGGCAAGTAGGTTCATCCTCTTGCGAAAAAGCAGAAAATTCAGGAGACTGCCATAAATCGCGCTGCCGGCCGAAACATGGCCACTGACGCTGAGTGCCCGAGCGGAGTTGTCAAAAAGATACGCCCATTCCAGGCCCATGAGCTTGGCCAACATCAATATGGCAAGCGCTGTGCCTGACAGCGCTCCCCAGATGATGGCACCACGCATCCATCCGAAGGCTGCAAATAGAACAATAGACACGGCGAAAATCGGAAGCAGGACGGCCCCGTCCCCGAAATCGGTAATGGCGTGCTCTACGCTTGTTGAATAAAAAATCATATCGGAAGATTATAAAGAATATCTGGGATATGAGAGCGGCGCTTATTTAATATCGCGCCGATTATGTTGCCTCGCGACTCCTGTATTCTGTGGATAAGGTCTTTTGCGTCGCTCTTATTCGTTTCTTCTGCGCCGATTATAATAATGGAGGCGTCAACGTGCGAAGAGAGTGCCACCCCAAGATATGATTTTCTAAGAGGCGGTGCGTCGATCAGGATCAGTTCGAAATAGGGTCGCCAAGCCTGAAGCAGTTCGATCCAGTCAGCAGGATGCTTCTGCTGGTCCGCTATGGCTGCAGCAAAAGTCAGCGTCGAATCTCTGACCATGCGGAGTCTCACCCAGTCTGCTGAGGGCAGTTCGGCGCCGGGGGGGAGCAGGGCGGAAGGCGACAGCTGATATTTCCGTGCCAGATCGTCGTCAGTGGCGATGGCGGATTCGTCGAGCGATATGAGAAGTGTCGGAATTCCCATCTCACCGCCAGCGACGGTTGCGAATTCACGTGCAATGCTGCTGGTGCCGATCCCGGCTTGGGTAGCGATAAACTGTAGAATTGTTGCGTGATTTTTTTTGCGCGGCACCATATAAAGAAGCCGCTTTATTTCATTTGCCGAAACCAGATACGCATGAAGGCCGTTTGTCTTGTCGGCCGCGGTAGGTATGTCGCTCACTATGCGTTACTTCTTATATACGGGAATAGATAGCAGAACGGGTAAGTGAAGGCCATGTTCGACGTCGCGAACAGTGACGAATATTTTCTGGGTAGAAACGAGAAAGGCCAAGGTACCGACAGCAGCGATCATGCCAAGCAGCAGGCCGGTCGCCAGGATCGGCAACCGCAGCGTTGAGCCGTGCATGGACGCATTCGGGGGGTGGACGACACGGATATTGGCGCTTGCCAATTGAGCCAAGGACGAGCCTATCGTCGAAGCCTCGACGTTGTTTTCGAGCGTCCGGTAGCTTTCGGTCAACGAATCTCGGGTCGTTTGCAAATTTCGATATTGACCCGACAGATTGGTGAGTTCGACCAGGCGTCTCTGAAGGGCGCTTTTTTCGGCATCGATTGCAACGCGCTTGGCACGGAGACCCGCCATCCGCGACGTCAGCAGAATTCTCTGCTGATTCAGTTCATCGTAGACATTATTGATGCCGCTGCGCTTTACATTCACTTCACGGGGGGCGGCATGCTCGATCTGCTGTTTGATATCGTTGATCTGATGTTGGATATCGACGACTAGGGGAAATGTGTCTTGGTAGCGCTGCCGGGCATCAGCCAACTGGATCTGCAGGCGCGCCAAACGGTCCTGCATCGTCTTGCGAGATTGCCCGACATCTGTTTCGGAATATAGCTCGATTCGTGACGGAGTCGATGACAATGTGCTTTCTAGACTTTTGATCTGGGCATCGAGATTGTCTGTTTCACTGATGATGTTCGTCTGCTCGTCGGACAGTTCGCCGGTACGGCGTAGGATGATGGATGTCTGCTGCGGCAGATCACTGATATTATGGGCCACGCTGAAGGCAACGAGCTTGTCTTCGGCTGCGTTCAGCCGGGCCGCCATCTGAGCCACCAATTTGGCGGGGCCGCTGTCCCGGTTTGCTGTGAAGATCTGGCCGTGATAAATAATATAGTCGTGGATAATGGTATCGAGCGTATCCAGAGCTATCTGACGCTTCTGGTTACGAAGCGACAGTTCCAGAATATTGGACTGCGGGATGGCATCGACACGCAAATCCCGCAGAAGGCGACTGGCCGCCTGCTGTTCCCCCTGTCGGGTCGACGGGAGATCCGGATAAAGGCGCCGGACCCCCACGTCCTGGATTACCTGTTCAGCCAGTGCTGGACTTTGGAGAATTTCCAATTCGCCCTGAATGATCTGATTGCGATCCATAGCGACGTCGCCGCCAGTTTCCTGCCCGAGCGGATGGAAGACATATTCCCCGCCATAAAGGATCAGCAGTCGCGCCTGGGCCGTGTAGATCCGGTGCGCGGTGACGGTGGCCATGATGCTGAGCACGACCGGAATCAATGCGGCAATCAGAATGCTTCTTTTATAATAAAAAACTGCTGCCAAGATATCGCGCAACGAATGTTGCGCATACGACATGGACCTGCTGGTCAGGCGAAGCTGGAAGGGTTCCTTCATGATAAGTTCAGACCGCCAACACTGTCGTCATATACTGCGTGCTACCATGAATGGCGACCAGTGTGAAATGCGAAACTTCGCGCGATACGCTTCGTATCGCATCAGGCTGATTGCTCTGCCCCCCGGAAAGCTTTATTGAGAAAGCAACCTTGGTCTGAAGGAACAAGCTGGCTGTGACATTCTTGCGCAGGTTGTTAGTCACGTTGTTTGCCGTATGCATCACGGGCTGTGTCCAGCATCTTGATCCCCAACCTCATGGCGCACGTAATTTCGTTCCCTGGACGAATGAGCCTGTTCCTTACCGGCTTTCTCCGGGGGACACGCTGGCAATTCAATATACTCTTAACCCAGAGTTGAACGAAAATGAACTGTCAATCGCGCCCGACGGCACGATCACGGCTCCGCTGTTGGGAACGATCATGGCGGCTGGGCTGTCTGTTGCGACGCTGAAGAGCAACATGCAGCAAAGATACGTTGCTTACCTGCGGCAGCCCGAGTTCGACATAGTCGTGCGTAGTTACGTGGGTGCGCAGATATACGTGGGGGGCGAGGTCAAAACACAGGGGGTCTATCCGCTCAAGGGTGTCATGGATGCCATGCAGGCGGTTGTTACTGCAGGTGGTCCCATCGATTCGGCCAAATTGTCTCAGGCCGTCCTGATCCGCCACCGCGCCGACGGGCGCCCAATGATGCGGACAATCGATCTGCGACATTACATGAACACGGCCGATATGAGTGATCACGTCATGCTTCAACCTGGTGATCTGGTCTTTGTACCCAAAACTGCAATTGCGTCATTCGACATCTTCATCGACCAGTATTTGGACAAGGCCATACCGTTTAATAAGACATTGAATTACAATATGGGGTCGAGCGTTTTCTATTAATTTGGTTTTTTTCATCGCTCCCTCGAAGAAGGGGGCGTTTATGGTAATGGTTGGTGTCGGAAGTGTTGGACTGGGAATGGATAATGATCCGATTTCGAAAAAAAATTAAAAATATTAAAGATTTATTGGCGTATTTATTGTTTTATTATTCGTCTTCATTTGAGGTTGCGCCTGAGGCTGGCCCAGTTAATGAGATATCTTTTTTAAATTCAGGGGAGGAAGGGATTTTTCTTCCTAAAATTATATGGATGTATTGGGATAATCCAGATTATCCCAAATATATAGATAATTTAATAGAAAAACTAAGCGAATTGAATCCGGATTACGATATTCGCCTGCTGAATTGTCGTACTGTATCTCATTATATAGATGACTATATGGTGAACCATGAAGGACTTTCGGCAACGACGAAGTCCGATTTGATCCGGTTGGAATTGATACTGCGTTATGGTGGTATATGGCTTGATGCAACCACTCTAGTATTTGAAGATTTTTCCTGGATTTACGAAAAATTTTTAAGTGGGCGGTATAATTTTGTCGGATTTTATTATGAAAACTGGACGAAAATCGAGCATTTCCCAGTTCTTGAAAACTGGCTGATCGCATCTCCGCCGGATGATCCGCTGATTCGAGCCTGGAGAGACGAGTTCAAGAACGTCACTCAGGGTGTCGATACATATCTTTCAAGTTTGAAAAATAGATCTGATTATGGAGAGATCCTTCAGGGGGTCGAAGACCCAAAATATCTTCTTGCGTATCTCGCAGCGCAGGTGGCTATGCGGCAACTTCCGTCCTTCTCCGTTCATCTGCGAGCAGCCATGCAGTCTGCATTTTTATATCACGAATTGTCTCAATGGGTTCCCTACAAGATTGCCCTGAAACTTTGTGCGAATAAGATGCCGCATAGACCGCCCGCCCTTATCAAAATAACGCATGCGGAAAGATATCTTATTAATGTGATATGGAAATTTAACTTATTTAGCAAAAAGAGCTATTTGTCGTTGTTAAAAAAATAATCATGAAATGTATATTATACTATCGTGACATGATTTGGAACGGCTAACTGGTGAAATGAGCGTCTACGGCGCAAGCGTTATTGCTCCTGCGTGTATTGTTGAGCATTTTATATTTGGGATGAGAATTGTAAAGGCCGCGCTATTTCTTCGAAACAACGTGCGAGCCGACTAGAATGCGTCGAATTATGTATATCATGCAAAGGCATTGAACTGTCTGGCCGGCGAGGGTTCCGACAATGACCATAGCCGAATGGGAGTTCATTGCGATGACGACCATACTTGAGCATGTTGTCAGGGCTGCAGCCAGATCGGTCAGCGCGAGGACGCGATATCGCTTCATGGACAGAAGTGTGATGGTTCCGACGGTAGACAGGCCGCCGAGGATAACATTTGCGCCCCAAAGAAGGATTAGAGAACCGCTCTGTTGATAATTCCCTTTGTACAACAGTTGAGAGAGTTCGGGCCAACTTAGCGCCACGCTGCCCGTCCAGAGGATGCTGCCGACCAGCGGTAACAGCACGCCTGTGGCAAGTGTCTTCATGAAAGGGTGTCGATCGTGATGGGCCCACATTCTGGAAAGTTGCGGCAGGCTAATGGATGACCATGCTGCGTTGAGCATCCAGGCCGGCCTGATGACGACCTGTGTTGCTGTCAGTTCTGCGAGAGCGAGTGGACCATAGCGCCAGGCACCGACAAAGTTGAACATGCGACTGGCCAACTCAGCGGACGCTGCGCCGAGCATGATCCAACCCGAACTATGCAGATAATGGAGATGTGGGCGCATATCGCGCCAGTGCACGAGGGGACGCTGCCCTCTTGTTCCCGTTACCAGCCAGGCGAACGCTGCGATACCATACGAGCCACCGGCCAGGAGCAGCCCAATGTCAGGGGTTGGGGTGTGCCCGGCCAGGGAGCATGTCGAGGCGGCAACGATGAAGATGAGCAGGGAGGTTGCGGTCAGAGCCGTGGCGGAGCCGACTCGGTGGTGGGCGAAGAACAGGGCGCGCGTATATTGATAGACAAGGAACATCGGAACAAAAACAACCGCGCCGACGGCATGGAACTTGCTGTGGTAGTGACCGAGTATCGCCATGACCAAAGCTGTTGTTACAAATGCGGCCAGAGCGAAGAGGATCTGGATCGTCAGTAAAAAACGTTCGGCTGTTGCTCTTTCCTTCCCTTCGACCGCATTCAGTCCCGCAAGGTGGCAGGTGATCAGCGTGGATTGAGCGGTGCCGGTGATCCAGGCTACCGCAAGCCATAAGGCATAAACACCATAGGAGTTTGGCAGTCCCTCACGTGCCATCCATAGATTGACGATGAAAGTCAGCAAGGCGCCGAGCGCCTGATCAGACAGGGAAATCAGAAAACGCATTGGCAGAAAAGACTCATGGCGTAACAGGGGCACGCGGGACATGCTAAAACAGATATAGCCCTCTGGCATCCTTTGATGAAGCGCCAAAACAAGGATTGGACGGGCAATGGATCGCGGCTACACTGAAGCGCCGGCCGTCGGTTGAATGTATTTGAACGCGAATGATCGCGTTTGCGTCTGACCTGTCTGTTGTGCGCTTTTCCTGCTTTAAGGCTCGATCTGATGAAGCACCCATAATGTCATTATCAAGGAACATTTCACGGGGGGGCTGGAGGAGAGTCGTATGGCGTGAAGGAACGGGAGGCTGGCGTGGACGGTGGCTGAGTGGCCATCGGTTTGGCCGCACCGCTCTACTGGTGATCGTGACCATCCTTTTGGCTTTGCCCGCGTCCGAGGGGGCGTGGGCTCAAAGGGAAATCGAGCAGCAAGTCGGTCGGCATGCCTGTAGATGGGTATGGGATTGTACGCGGGGACAGTGCAAACATGTGTCCCAATGTGCTGAACCAAATGGTCTGGTGCCTCCCGAGCCGAAGGAACTTCCTCCGCTTTCGCCAGTGGATTCTGGGCCATTCATGGTTCCCGACACTCTTCCTGCCGGGGGTAGTCATTGTCCTCCCAGAAGAACGTGCGACCAGATGGGGGAATGTGTCTGGGAAGTGAAATGCTGAGAGATTGTCGAAAAAAAAGCACGCTGGTGACGACCCTGCGTGCGTTCCTGTGTTTCGAGGTTTGTGGCCATCGAGGCTGCTTTAAATAGTCCCCTGAAAATTATGTTGATTCAGTTATTTCGTAGAAAAATACCTGATGCTTGGAAGAGTTTGTTCAAAACTCTTGGGCGGCCGTGCAAAGATGAGAGAAAGTATGGTTAGAGCAGATCCTGTCCATCCTCAAACTGTTTCTGTGCTACGGGACGCATCGCCCAAAGGGTACTATGCTTGGGTAGATTATGTTAAAGGTATTGGAATAATTCTTGTGGTTCTGGGACATGTGCTCAGAGGTATAGAAAAAGCCGGGATCGTACAAAAAAACAATGCCCTGACTATCGTTGATAGTATTATATATAGCTTTCACATGCCTCTATTTTTTGTTGTGTCAGGGTTGTTTTTTCATAGTTCTATGGAAAAACGGCATAGCGATGGACTTATCAGGAATAAATTTGATACAATAGTTTATCCTTATATTGTGTGGTCAATAATACAGGGTGGTATAGAAATATTTTTATCACATTATACAAATAGTCATTTTAGACCAATCGAATTGCTTTCCATTCTATGGATGCCTCGGGATCAGTTTTGGTTTCTTTACATTTTAATGATGTGCTTTGTTGTTTTTGTTATAATTGAAGTGACTTTTTCGTCTGTAAATTATTTGTTTTTGACGATAATTCTTTCGTTTTTCTGTGTCTTTCGATATGAGCTTAATGCTCCATTTATTTTTGATCTTTTCCTCGCAAATGCTGTGTATTTTTCTTTTGGTATATTGTGCGGCCAATTTATGGCCCTTTTTGAGGGAGCGTGCCGGAAATATATAATTCTCCTGCTGGTTACCGTTCTTGCTTCGCAGTATATATTTCATTTTGTATATGATTTTAATTACACGAAGATAGGATTTTTCTCTCTCTATTTATCATTGATAACGATTTTATTTATAATAAGCGTGAGTATTAATTTAAAAGATAGGGCGAACATAATAAAATACATAGGAAAGTATTCAATGCCTATCTATCTAATCCATGTTATTGTTGGAAGTGGCATGCGCATCGTAATGCATGGAGCTTTTCATATAAATAACCTATATATCCAGGCGATATCTGGTACGGTTGTAGGTATATTTTTCCCCATTGCGATATACAAGTATGCAAATTCTTTCGGGTTGAGCGCACTATTCATTATGCCCCGCAGTGGAAAGCCCTATCTTGCACCATCTTCGGTCAAATAGGAGTGCGTTCAAGGATGCATTCGAGACGTTCCGTTCGTGCGGGTGCAAAGAGCGGACGTCTTCATGAGGAAACGAATAGGCAAAGCGTGAATTCGGTGTTCCTTTGGGCACCGATCGGCGATACCCTGACCCAAATAATGTAGTGTTCAAAGGTTCGAACAATATGTCGGCGTATATGTCTCGATCGGCTTTTCTGTTGTTTGGTTTGCCTTTTAGCACATTGTCTGCCGGTGAAATTTCGGACCTTATAGCGGAGCATGTCAGAACTCCGGATGCAGGCGTGGGTCTGCTTGTGACGCCGAATATCCAGCATATTGCACTGATGCGGACGAATGATGAATTTCGGCAGGCATGCCGACAGGCGGAAATTCTGACGTGCGATGGCTTCCCGCTTTATTATTACGGCCGTTGCCGTGGTTTGCCGTTGCCGGGTCGGGTGACGGGGCGTGAGATCACCGAGGATTTGATGTCCATGCCCGGGGCATTGAAGAAACATCGTATTTTCGCGGTAGTGGATAGTGAGCGGACGGGAAAGGCAGTTCTTGAATGGGCGCGGGCCCACGGTCTCGATGCGGGGTTTGCCTTTTACGTTCCGCCCTTCGGTTTCGAAAATAATGCGATCGAATCACGACACATGGCGCAACTGATCTGCAGCCACGGGACGACCCTGCTTTTCATGGGGGTCGGGGCGCCACGGAGCGAACTGTTTGTTAGCAGGTATAAGGACTATCTGCCGCCCTGTTGGGCGTTGTGCATCGGGCAATCGCTGATCGTGGCCCTTGGCCTTTTGCCCAAGCCCCCGGCCATCGTTCAGCGTCTTAATCTGGAATGGCTCTGGCGGATCGTGCTGGAGCCTCGGCGCCTGATAAGACGATATGTCTGGGCACTGTATGAATTCTTGATTGCAATGTGCAGGGATCTATTACGTTTTGGCTGATATATCTGATCTTCAGGCGGAAGCGTCATATCTGGCGGCACGCATCTCGGCGTCGAGTGTTAGAAGGACTGCATCGTTTCTGCGTAGTGGCCTGCCGTCACAGCGGAAACGTGTGGTCATTGTCGGGGCCGGCATGGATGCGGAAAAGGTGGCGCGCTGGCTCCGTCAGGCTCCGGATCGATATGAGATTCTGGGGAATTTCGATGACCGGACCAGGGAACTGGAAGAGGCTAAACCCTCGGTGCAGTATCTGGGGAATCTTGATGATTTGCTGGTTTTCTGTCGGCGGACTTTGCCTGACATTATTATCTTGTCCATATTCTCCCTGAGCAGGGAGCGGTTCCTTGATATTTTTCAGAAGATACGGGTGCTTCCCGTCGATATCGAGATCGCATTGAGGAAATCGGGTTCCGACCCCAAGAAGGCATCGTCGGAAGCTGAGTTTTCGATGATTCTTATAGAAAAACAGCCATTGTCCGGGTTTGACTATATTGTAAAATTTCTTGAAGATAAAATAATATCAATTTTACTTCTATTGTTTTTATCTCCTGTTTTTGCTCTCATTGCTATTTTGATTAAATATGACAGTAAAGGGCCAATTTTTTTTGAACAGATGCGTTATGGGTTTAATTCGAATCCCATTCCGGTCCTCAAATTCCGCACGATGTATACCGATTTGTCTGATCCGACAGGTGTGCAGAAGACGGTGCGGGACGATCCACGCGTTACGCGGGTTGGCCGCTATTTGCGGCGCTATTCTTTGGATGAACTCCCCCAATTGTGGAATGTGCTGGCAGGACAGATGTCCATTGTCGGCCCGCGTGCGCATGTCGCGTCCATGCGGGTGGGAGAGGGCATATATGAGGATGTCGTTAAGAACTATTTAATTCGCCACAAATTAAATCCGGGAATTACAGGACTTGCTCAGGTCAGAGGCTGTCGTGGGGAAGTTAAAACATTAAGGGATGCGAGAAGAAGATTGAGTTATGATATTTTTTACATAAACCACTGGTCTTTGTTTTTGGATATGAAAATTATTATGGAAACTATTTATATAGTGCTCTTTAAAAATGACGATACTTATTGATTGAAAATGAAATCAGACCGTTTTTTATCGCCGTGGCTTGCTGTCGGGTATTTCACGAACCGTTGGGGATGAACTTCCAACGGGTGGAGGTCCGGGCGGGAATCGAACCCACATACGCGGATTTGCAGTCCGCTGCATCACCATTCTGCCACCGGACCCGACATGGTGCGTTGGCTATATCCACGCTCTGAGCGCGCTGGTCAAGCCGTTGTGTGCAATGGGCCTGCTAGGCAGATGGCGCCTGGGGACATAAAACGGGCTCAGGCTAGGGAAATGCCCCAGGGAACCACCGATGATGGGGCCCGTGCCGTGGGTTACGTTGCGAAGGGAACGCCATGAACCAGTCCGCGCCTGGAGATGCCATCCTCGATTACGATGCCGCGCGGCAGCGGATGGTGGATGCGCAGATCCGTCCCGTGCAGATCAATGATCCGCGAATCGTCGCCGCCATGCGCGTGCTGCCGCGCGAAGCCTGCGTGCCGGATTCGCTGCGGGCCATCGCGTATGCCGACCAGAGCCTGGAACTGGGCCATGGGCGGGTGCTGACCGAACCGCGGATTGCCGGCCGCATGGTTCAGATCGGCGAGCCCCAAGCCGGGCAGCGCGCGTTGGTGGTGGGGGCCGGGACCGGATACATCGCGGCCCTCCTGGCGCGCCTGGGCCTGAAGGTTGTGGCGCTGGAATCGGATGCGACCCTCAGCGCGATCGGCAAGCGCTTCTGCGCCGCCGAGGCGCCGGATGTGGTCTGGCGGGATGGTGCGCTGGCGGCAGGTGCTTCGGGCGATTCGCCGTTCGACCTGATCCTGATCGACGGTGCGGTGCGTGCGGTGCCGTCGGCCCTGGTAGAGCAGCTTGCACCGCATGGCAGGATTGTCTGTGTGATCTGGCCCGAAGGCGGGGTGGCAACGGCCAGTATCGGGGAAGCCTCGGCAAGCGGGCTGGCGACGCGGCCGGTATTCGACGTTGCGCTGCCCCTTTTGCCTGAGCTGGAGCCGGCGCCTGCCTTCGCGTTCTGATGCCTGAAACCGTTTGATATATTCTTTACCTGGAAATGCGATACCCAACCCCGGATGGCATTTCCGGGGGAGGGGCGAATGAAGCGCGGATGCGGAATCGGGGCAGGTCTGGCGGCCCTGTTATGCAGTTCGGCCGCGTGGGCGCAGCGTTATGACGGCAGCGGTTCGCCCAGTTTCATCCCCCATACATTGCAGGAAGCGCTGGCGGCGGCCTATCTGACCAATCCGACCTTGCAGAAGGAACGCGCGACCCTGCGCGCGACCGATGAACAGGTGCCCACGGCGCTGGCCGGCTGGCGGCCGACCGTGACCAGCAACGCCGGCATGAGCTATTTCTCTGGCGTCAATCGCGTGTCGGCACAGGATGGTTATGCCGGGTATGACCGGAAATATGACGTTCCGGGTTATACCGCTGGGGTCACGATCTCGCAGCCGCTCTACTCTGGTGGGCGGACAACGGCGAGCACCCACAAGGCCGTCAATGCGGTGATGGCCGAGCGGGCGCGGCTGATCGCGACCGAACAGCAGGTCTTCAGCGATGTGGTCAGTGCCTATGTGGGTGTGATCGAAAACGAGCAATTGCTGCAACTCAACATCAATAACGAAAAAGTGTTGCAGGAGCAGCTTCGGGCGACCTCGGAGCGGTTCCGAGTCGGTGAAATTACGCGGACTGATGTTGCCCAGGCCGAAGCGGCCCTGGCCAGCGCCCGTGCTGCCCGGCAGGAGGCCGAGGGCACGTTGCAGACGGCGCAGGCGACCTATGCCCAGGTGATCGGCATGTCGCCGCCGCCCAATCTGGTGCCGCCGCAGCCGCTGGTGCTGCCGGCGCGTTCGCAGAACGAGGCGATCGCACAGGCGGTGCAGAACAATCCGAATGTTATCGGGGCGCTGTTTACCGAGGCGTCGCAGAAGGATGCGGTTGGCGTCGCCATGTCCGCGATCATGCCGAAAATTTCCGCCCAGGCGAGCTATTCACGGGCCATCAACCAGAGCAGCGGCCGCTCTTTGATGGACGACAAATATGCGACGGTGAATATCCAGTTTCCGCTCTATCAGGGCGGGTCGGAATATGCGGCCGTGCGGCAGGCGCGTCAGCAGGTGTCCGAGGCGCATCGCGCGCTGGATATCGAGCGTCGGGCGGCGATGCAGCTTGCCTCGTCGAACTGGCAGCAACTGGTGGCCTATACGGCGGCGATCAAGAGCAACCGGATCGCCATTTCCTCGAACATCGTTGCCCTGGAGGGGGTCGAGCGGCAGGCGATCGTCGGCACCAGTACGACGCTGGAAGTGTTGCAGCAGCAGCAGACGCTGCTTCAGGCCCAGGTGGCGCTGGTGCAGAGCCTGAGCAACCTCGTGACCGCATCCTATGGGGTAGCGGCCGCCATCGGCCGGCTGACGGCGCAGGATTTAAAACTGGACGTGCCGCGCTATGACGAGACCGCTTATTACAAGGCGGTCAAGGACCGGCTATGGGGGATCAGCGATCAGGCGGCGAACCAGCCGGGGCGGTGACGTCATTCCGACGTCTGTCGGGCAATGGTGACCAGGGGGCGACATGGCTTGGACGGTACGCCGAAGCATGGTCTGGCTGGTGCTTATGGTACCGGTGGGTCCTGGAGCGGTTGCCGCCCGACCGGTCCATCGACCGTTCGATCCCAATATCTATGTCGCCATTCCGTCGCGGGCTGTGCCGACGGCGGCGTCCTTTACCGCCACTACGCTGCCGGACGGTGGGGGCGAGCGGGTGGACGTCGTCGGCAAACGGACGGTTTATGAAGCGGCGCCGGTTCCCGATGAGCAGGTCCGCAAGCCGGCCGGAGACGATGATTTCGGTATTCCGCTCGGTCCACTTGGCAAGTTCCGTGTGGGCGGCGGCGAGCCGGACCCGCATCATGATCCGGTGACGGGGACCTATCTGGCGCCTTTCGGCGCGTCGTATGAAAGGTCGAGCCCTCTGATGACCCGCTGAAAGCGTGTCTGGAAGGGTGCGTCGGCGGCGATCCGACGCGCGGCGTTTCTTTCGGGGCGAAGTTCGCTATAAGCGGCGGACCGGCGGGGTGAACCCTGTCCGGGCCATTTTCCTTCATGCTCAGGTCTGGTTTTGCGATGCTGAACAAGTCTTTCTCGCCCGGCGAGATCGAACCCGCCCTCTATGCGGAATGGGAGCGCGAAGGCGCGTTCTCGGCCGTACCGGGCAGCAGCGCGCAGCCTTACACGATCATGATCCCGCCGCCCAACGTGACCGGCACGCTGCATGTGGGCCATGCGCTGACCATGACGTTGCAGGACACGCTGATCCGCTGGCGGCGGATGCAGGGCCGGGACACGCTGTGGCAGCCGGGTACCGACCATGCCGGCATTGCCACCCAGATGGTGGTGGAGCGCACGCTTCAGAAGGAAGGCACCAGCCGGCAGGCGCTGGGGCGGGAAGCCTTCGAGCAGCGCGTGTGGCAGTGGAAGGGTGAATCGGGCGGTGGCATCACGACCCAGCTTCGCCGGCTGGGTGCCTCGCTGGATTGGCCGCGCGAGCGCTTTACCATGGATGAGGGCCTGTCCAAGGCGGTGCTGGAGGTGTTCGTCACCCTGTATCGCGAGGGGCTGATCTACCGTGACCGGCGGCTGGTGAACTGGGACCCGGCGTTTCGCTCGGCGATTTCCGACCTTGAGGTGGATAACCGCGAGGTGCAGGGGAGCCTGTGGTATATCCGCTATCCCGTTGCCGATGACGCGGAAGGGCGGACCATCACGGTTGCGACCACGCGGCCGGAGACGCTGCTGGGCGACATGGCGGTGGCGGTGCATCCCGAGGACGAACGCTATGCCGGTCTGGTGGGGCGTTCCGTGGTGCTGCCGCTGACCGGACGGCGGATTCCCATCGTGGCCGACAGTTATTCCGACCCCGAGAAGGGAAGCGGTGCGGTCAAGATTACGCCTGCGCATGATTTCAACGATTTCGAGGTCGGGCGGCGGCACAAGCTGGCGATGCCCAGCGTGCTGGACGAGGACGCGCGCGTGACGCTGGCGGAAATCGCCGACGACCTGCATGCGGTGGAAGGGCTGGCCGATCCGGCCTTTACGCGCGGGCTGGAAGGGCTGGGGCGCGACGAGGCCCGCAAGGCCGTGGTTGCCGAACTGGAGCGTCTGGGCTGGCTGGAAAAGATCGAGCCGCATCGTAACCAGGTGCCGCATGCCGAGCGCAGCGGCGCGGTGGTGGAGCCGCGCCTGACCACGCAATGGTATTGCGATGCCGCGACGCTGGCCGGACCCGCTATTGCGGCGGTGGAGACCGGGCAGGTGCGGTTTGTGCCGCAGCAGTGGGAGAACACCTTCTTCGCCTGGATGCGCGATATCCAGCCCTGGTGCATCAGCCGCCAGTTGTGGTGGGGGCATCGTATTCCGGCCTGGTACGGCCCGGACGGGCATGTGTTCGTGGCGCATGACGAGGCACAGGCCTTGGATCAGGCGCGGGCGCATTATGGGCGGGACGAAGTGCTGACGCGCGACGAGGACGTGCTGGACACCTGGTTCTCGTCCGCGCTGTGGCCGTTTTCCACGTTGGGCTGGCCGGAGAAGACGGCGGATCTGGCGCGCTATTACCCGACCGACGTGCTGGTGACGGGGTTCGATATCATCTTCTTCTGGGTGGCCCGGATGACGATGATGGGCCTGCATTTCATGAAGGACGTGCCGTTCCGCACCGTCTTCATCCATGGGCTGGTGCGTGACGAGCGCGGCCAGAAGATGTCCAAGAGCAAAGGCAACGGCATCGATCCGCTGGATATGGTCGATCAGTATGGCGCCGACGCCCTGCGCTTTACCGTCTGTGCGCTGACCGGGTTGGGTCGCGATGTGAAGCTGGGGCAGAAGCGGATCGAGGAATACCGGTCGTTCGTGACCAAGATCTGGAATGCCGCACGCTTCTGCGAAATGAACGGCGTGGCGCCGGTTGCAGGTTTCCGGCCCGAGAGCGTGACTTCGCCGCTGGGACGCTGGCTGCTGGACGAAGCTGCCCGCGCGGTGGCCGATGCCGATGCGGCGTTGGAAGCCTATCGGTTCGATGAATATGCCGCCGTCTGCTACCGGTTCGTCTGGAACTGTTTCTGTGACTGGTTCCTGGAATTCGCCAAGCCAATCTTCAATGGTGCGGACGAAGCTCTGGCCGCCGAAATTCGGGCGGTCGCGGTGCATGTGCTGGGGCTGATCCTGCGCCTGTTGCAGCCGGTGATGCCGTTCGTGACCGACGAGTTGTGGGTGCAGTTCGGTTTCGGGGGGCGTGGCAGCCTGATGACGGCGGCCTGGCCGGTGCCGGAACGCCCGGCGGATGCGGCCGAGGCCGTGGCGGAACTGGATTGGGTCGTGCGCTTCATCTCCGCGATCCGGACCGTGCGGGCGGAAATGAATGTGCCGCCGTCGCGTCTGGCGCCGGTGCTGCTGCGTGATGCCGATGACCGGACCATTGCGCGGGCGGCGCGCTGGGCGGAGGCGATCGGCCGTATGGCGCGGGTGTCGGAGGTCGAGCCGCTGACCGGCGAGATGCCGCGCGGGGCCGCCCAGCTTGTGGTGGACGAGGCGACGCTGGTGCTTCCGCTGGCGGGCATCATTGATCTGGACCAGGAGCGGCAGCGGCTGGAGAAGGAGCGCGGCCGGCTGGATGGCGAGATCGTGAAGGTCGAGCGCAAGCTGGGGAATGCGGATTTCGTTGCCCGCGCCAAGCCTGAGGTGGTCGAGGAAAATCGCGAGCGTCTGGCGCAGTTCCAGAGCGAGCGGGCAAGGGTGGAGGCGGCGCTGGGGTATCTGGCCTGACGCCTCGTCACGTTCCCTTCGTCACGATCGCTTCTCTTTCAATCCATGCCGGGACAGCACATCTTCCATGGAGACGGTGCGAATCCGGCACAGGAGAGAAGAATATGACGAACGCGACGAAGGGGCATGACCCATCCTGGCAGACTGCCTATCTGGCGGGTGGCTGTTTCTGGTGTACCGAAGCGGCGTTACGTGAACTGGCTGGTATCGAGGACGTGGTGCCGGGTTATGCGGGTGGCGATGTTGCGAGCCCGACATATGAGCAGGTCTGCACCGGGCGGAGCGGCCATGCCGAACTTGTCCGCGTGACGTTCGATCCGGGCGTGCTGTCCTATGCCGATCTGTTGCGGATCTTTTTTACCATCCATGATCCGACGACGCTGAACCGGCAGGGCGAGGATGTGGGGACGCAATATCGCTCGGCCATCTTCTACGCGACGCCGGAACAGGAGCGGGTGGCGCATGAGGTGCGTGACGAAATCGCGGCGGCGCGGTTGTGGCCCGATCCGATCGTGACCGAGATCCAGCCGCTGACGGCGTTCTACGAGGCCGAGGCCTATCACCACGATTATTTCGCCAAGCATCCGGAGCGCGGTTATTGCGCGGCGGTGATCGCGCCCAAGGTGGCGAAGGTGCGGCGGCTGTTCTTCAACCGGCTGGCGCTGGCCCGGTCGTGATCGCAGGGAGTCATTCGGTCTCGTCGTCCAGGAAAAGCTGGTCCGCTTCCTCGTCGTAATCGAACAGTTCGGCGTAGCGGGCCCAGCCGATCAGGGTTTGCAGGGTCTGCTTGGCGTAGTCGGGGGACATGCTGTCTTCCAGTTCCTCGCGGAAACGCTCGGCGCTGGCGCGGTGGTTGGGCCGTTCGTCCAGCACCGAGCGGATCACGCGGACCAGCGGGACGTTGTGCAGCAGGCTGTGCCAGAGGATCTGTCGCCGTTCGTCGTGGCTGCTCTGGACGAAGCGCGCGCCTTCGGCCGTCAGCAGGATGTCGCCATCCTCCAGTTCGGCGAATTCCAGCAATTGCAGCGATTCGCCCAGCGGGAAGAGGTCGTCCAGCGCCAGTTGCAGGCGCGAGGCGAGGAGCGGCAGGTCGGCCCGGCCGTCCAGCGGGTCGGCGGCGAGAGTTTCCATCATGCCGACCATCGTGTTCATCGGCAGGTCGGGCAGGGCGACCTGAATCGGTGCCGTGGGCTGCGGCGCCGTTTCGCCGATGGGGAGTTCGGCTTCGGAGACGATCGGGGCGCGGCGGGTCATCAGCGCGTAGATCTGGTCGACCAGTTGGCGGAAGGCGGGATCTTCGCGGTTGCGGGGGTGGGCGAAGGGGACCGCCAGTTCGTGCGCCACGCGGCCCGGATTGGAGGAAAAGACCAGGATGCGGTCGCACATCAGGACCGCTTCCTCGATATTGTGGGTGACCAGCAGCATGGATTTGACCGGCAGCTTGCGCTCGGCCCACAGCTCGATCAGGTCGGTGCGGAGGTTTTCCGCCGTCAGGACGTCCAGCGCCGAAAAGGGTTCGTCCATCAACAGCAGGTCGGGCTGGACCACGAGCGCCCGGGCTAGGCCCACGCGCTGGCGCATGCCGCCCGACAATTCCTTGGGATAGGCGTTTTCGTAGCCGCCCAGGCCGATCAGGTCGATCGCGCCTTCGGCCAGGCGGTCGCGCTCGGCGGCGGCGATGCCCTTGGCTTCCAGGCCCAGTTCCACGTTCTTCTGCACTGTCAGCCATGGGAACAGGGCGAAGGACTGGAACACCATCGCGATGCCGGGGACCGGCCCGGAGACCGGGCGGCCCTTCCACAGGATGCTGCCTTCGGTGGGTGGGAGCAGGCCGGCCACGATGCGCAGCAGCGTCGATTTGCCCGAGCCGGAGCGGCCCAGGAGGCCGACGATCTCGCCCGAACGGAGGCTGAGATTCACGTCGTCCAACACTACAAGGTCGGCCGCGCCGCCCTTGTGGTAGGCCTGGCGGCAGTCGATGACGCGGATCAGGTCCTCCTGATCCTCGACCTGGGGCATGGGGGCCGGGGAGGAAGGCGAGAGGGTCATGGCGCGGTCCCGGATGATGATCAGACGAAGGCGAAGTGGCGGCGGGCATAATCGGCCAGCGGACGCCACACCGCGCGATTGAACAGCAGGACGAACACCGCCATGACCGTCATGCCCAGCCCGACATGGGCGGTATCGCCCGCCACCGTGGCGCGGGCGATGTAGGCCCCGAGGCCATGGGCGGCCAGATGGTCGCTGCCCCAGCTTGCGACCTCGGCGGCGATGGCGGCGTTCCACGCGCCGCCGGAGGCGGTGATGGCGCCGGTGATGTAGTGCGGCAGGATACCCGGCAGGGCGACCCGCAGCCACCAGAGCGGGCCGCGCACCTGAAGGCTGCGCGCGACCTCCAGCAGGTCTGCGGGGTAGGACGATGCGGCGGCGACCACGTTGAACAGGATATACCACTGGGTGCCGAGGATCATCAGCGGCGTGAGCCAGATATCGCTGCTGAGATGGTAGTGGACGATCAGCACGACGAAGATGGGGAAGAACAGGTTGGCCGGGAATGCGGCCATGAACTGGGCCACGAACTGCGTGCGCCGGGCGCGGGTCGGGTCGAGCCCCAGCCAGATGCCCGCGGGCACCCAGACCAGCGAGGCCAGCAGGACCATGGACACCACCCGCAGCAGCGTGAAACTGCCGAGTTCGACGACATGCAGCAATTCGAGCGGTGCGAAGGTGGCCCGTGCATAGACCCAGACCTGCCACAGGGCGAGCAGGCTCAGCCCGGCCAGCAGGGCGGTCCAGCCCCAGTCGAGCAGGCGGGACGGGAGGATGGGGCCCTGGCGGACCTCGTGGGGGCGACGGCCCAGGGGGAGGCCGCCGATGGCGGTCAGGCCGTCGCCGATGGCATCGGTGATGCGGCGGAGCAGCGCCGTGCGGCGGAGCAGGACCAGCATCCACGGGTCCGACGCCGGGGTGGCATCGGACGACGCGGTGCCGAAGCGTGCGGACCAGGCGACCAGCGGCCGGAAGAGGAGTTGGTCATAGGCCAGGATGACCACCAGCATGGCCAGGATGGCGTAAAGCACCGCCCACAGATCGCGCTGGGCGATGGCGGTGCCGACATAGGAGCCGATGCCGGGGAGCAGGATATCGGTGTTGCCGACCGTGATCGTCTCGGAATAGACGACCATGAACCAGCCGCCGGACATGGAGACCATGGCGTTCCAGACCAGTCCCGGCACGGCGAAGGGGACGTCCAGCCGCCAGAATTTCTGCCAGGCGGTGAGGCCGAAGCCGCGGGCGACTTCCTCCAGATCGGGCGGCACGGCGCGGAGCGACTGGTACATGCTGAAGGCCATGTTCCAGGCCTGGCTGGTGAAGATGGTGAAGATTGCCGCCAGTTCGGCCCCCAGGATGCGGCCGGGGAACAGGCCCATGAAGAAGACGACCGTAAAGGTGAGGAAGCCCAGGATCGGCACTGATTGCAGCACGTCCAGCACCGGTACCAGGATCAGCGCGGCGCGGCGGCTCTTGGCGGCCCAGACGGCGTAGGTGAAGGTGAACAGCAGCGAGGCGCCGAGGGCCGCGAACATGCGCAGGGTGGTGCGCACCGCATAGCCGGGCAGCCAGGCGGGATCGAGATGGATTACCGCGGCATTGGGGGCCGTGATGGGCGCCAGCATGTGGCGCCCGGCCGTGGCCAGCAGCACGGCCAGCCCCAGCATGCACAGCAGGGCGGCCAGGTCGAACAGGTTGGGCCGGCTGTCGCGGGATAAAAAGGCGGGAAGCCAACGCGCCGTCATGACCCTCTTTCCTGTCTGCCCAATGCCTCCGGCCCGTCAGGCCGTACCCGTGCTGCCGAAGCCGCCCGAGGCGCGGGAGGTTTCGTCGAGGCTCTCGGTTTCCTGCCAGGCGACGCGGACCACCGGGGCCAGGACGGCCTGGGCGATGCGCATGCCGCGCGTGATGTCCAGCGGCGCATCGCCCGTATTGAGCAGGATGATGCCGATTTCGCCGCGATAATCCTCGTCGATCGTGCCGGGCGTGTTGGGCAGGGTGATCCCGTGCTTCAGCGCCAGGCCCGAGCGCGGGCGGATCTGCAATTCATAACCGGGCGGCAGGGCGATGCACAGGCCGGTGGGCACCAGCAAGCGTGCGCCGGGGGCGAGTACGACCGGTTCGCGCACCGCCGCCAGCAGGTCCATGCCGGCGGCGCCTGCCGTGGCGTAGCCGGGTAGGGGGAGGTCGGCCGCGTGGGGCAGGCGGCGGACAGCGACGGAAACGATGGGGGCGGTCATGAGGCACTCCGGCCGGAAGAGGAAGCGGGGGTGAAGAAGGCGGCGATCCGGTCGGCCAGATGGGTGGCCACGGCCTGCTTGGTCATGCGGGGCCAGTGCTCCGCGCCGTCGCTGGTGATCAGGGTGATTTCGTTTTCCGTGCCGCCCATGATGCCCGTTTCCGGCCGCACGTCATTAGCCACGATCCAGTCGCAGCCCTTGCGCTGCCGCTTGGCCGTCGCGTGCTGCGCGACCGTATCGGTCTCGGCGGCGAAGCCGATGACGAGGGCGGGGCGGCTGGCGCCGGGGGTGGAGAGTTCAGCCAGGATGTCGGGGTTGGGCACCAGCGTCAGGACCGGGGGTGGGGCGCCGGCTGTCTTCTTGATCTTGCCGGTGGCTTCGCCTGCTACGTGCCAGTCGGCGACGGCGGCGGCGCACACCGCGATGTCGCAGGGCAGGGCGTCCCGGCAGGCCGCCAGCATCTGCCTGGCCGTTTCGACCCGGTGGAGGGTGACGCCTGCCGGCGCGGGCAGGTCGACCGGTCCGCTGACCAGCGTGACGCGCGCGCCCAGAGCGGCGAGGGCCGTGGCGATGTCATAGCCCTGGCGGCCGGAGGAGCGGTTGGCGAGGTAGCGGACCGGGTCGATCGGCTCGTGGGTCGGGCCAGCGGTGACCAGGGCGTGCCGGCCGGCGAGGGGGCCGGGAGCGGCGGGGCCGGCGAGGTGGCGGAGAATGGCTTGGGCGATGGCGGGAGGTTCGGCGAGGCGGCCGGGGCCGGTCTCGTTGCAGGCCATCAGCCCGATTTCCGGCCCGACCACCGCGACGCCGCGGGCGCGCAGGGTGGCCAGGTTGGCCTGGGTGGCCGGATGCTCCCACATGCGGACATTCATCGCCGGGGCGATCAGCACCGGTTTGTCGGTGGCCAGCAGCAGCGTGCTGGCCAGGTCGTCGGCCAGTCCTGCGGCCATGCGGGCCATGATGTCGGCGGTGGCGGGGCAGACCACCAGCAGGTCGCCGGAGCGCGAGAGGGCGATATGGCCCATCTCGTTCTCGTCGGTCAGGGAGAACAGGTCCTCGTACACCTTTTCGCCGGTCAGTGCCTGGAGGCTGAGCGGGGTGACGAACTGCCGGCCGGCCGCCGTCAGCACGGTGCGCACGCGCAGGCCCGCGCCCATGAGCAGGCGGATTAGTTCCAGCGTCTTGTAGGCGGCGATTCCCCCGCACACGATCAGCAGGACCGTGCGGCCGCCGATCGGGGCGGGGCCGGCTTGCATCGTCAGATCCGCCAGCCGGAATGGATGGCCGCGATGCCGCCCGAGAGATTGCGGACCGTCACATGCTCCAGCCCCGCATTGCGCATCATGCCGGCCAGGGTCTCCTGGTCGGGGAACATGCGGATGCTCTCGGCCAGATACTGGTAGCTCTCGCGGTCGCCGGCGATGGCGGCGCCCATGCGGGGGAGCACATGGAACGACCAGGCGTCATAGACCGGTGAGAGGGCCGCGACCTGCACGCGGGAGAATTCGAGGCACAGGAAGCGCCCGCCCGGACGCAGCACGCGCCGCGCCTCGCGCAGGACTGCATCCTTGTCGGTGCAGTTGCGCAGGCCGAAGGCGATCGTGACCCGATCGACGGAGCGGTCGGGCAGGGGGATGGCCTCGGCGTCCACCACGGCGAAATTCAGGCTGGAGATCAGCCCGCGTTCCAGCGCCCGGCTGCGCCCCACGGAGAGCATGCTGGCATTGATGTCGGACAGGATGGCCCGGCCACCGCCGGCGCGCAGCCAGCCGAACGAGATGTCGCCCGTGCCGCCTGCCAGATCGAGCAGCGTGAGGTCGGGGTGCGCGCCCATTTCGGTGACGAAGATCTTTTTCCAGGCCCGGTGGATGCCCAGCGACATGACGTCGTTCATGATGTCGTAGCGGGTGGCCACGCTGTCGAACACGGCGCGCACCATCGGCTTCTTTTCGGCCAGGGGCACGTCACGGAAGCCGAAATCGGTCGTCTCCGCGCCGGAGGGAGGGGCGCCGGCGGCGTCGAGGATGGCGGAGGGCTTGGTATTGTCGGTCATGGTTCAGGGATATAACCTCAGATCCACTCATGCCGGAACTCCCTGAAGTCGAAACAGTGATGCGTGGGATGCGGTTGCATCTCGATGGCAGGACGATCGCCCGTGTGACGGTGCGGCGCGAGGGGATGCGCACGCCCTTTCCGCCGGACCTCGCCCGACGGCTGGAAGGCGCGCAGATCTGCGATTTTGCCCGCCGTGGGAAATACATCCTGATGCGGCTGGACACGGGCGAGAGCATGCTGCTGCATCTGGGCATGTCCGGGCGGGTGCTGCTGTCGCTGCCCGGCAAGGCGCCTGTGCCCGACCGGCACGAGCATCTGTCGTTCGAAACCACGGACGGCACGCATTTCGGCCTGATCGACCCACGGCGCTTCGGCACGGTGGATGTGATGCCGACGGCGGATGAAGGAAAACATCGGCTGCTGGTCCGACTCGGCCCCGAGCCGCTGGGGAACGGATTTTCGCAGGAGTGGCTGCATCAGGCGATCGCGCGGCGGAAGACCTCGATCAAGGCGGCGCTGATGGACCAGTCTGTGGTGGCGGGCATCGGGAATATCTATGCCTCCGAGGCGCTGTTCCGCGCCGGTATCCATCCGGCGCGGATGGCCTGCGGGCTGGAGGCGGCCGAGGAGGCGCGGCTGGTCGAGGCGATCCGTACGGTGCTGGAGGAGGCCATTGCGGCCGGCGGATCAAGCCTGCGCGACTATGCCCAGCCGGATGGGGAGCTGGGCTATTTCCAGCATGCCTGGCGGGTCTATGGTCGTGCGTGGCAGGGATGCCCGGATTGCCCTGGTGGCAAGGTGTGCGGTGGGGTGGTGCGGATCGAGCAGGCGGGACGTTCGACCTTCTTCTGTCCACGGCGGCAGGTGCTTCCGGCTGGTGCGCCAACGGCGGCTGGTTGATTGGCATGGCAGTATTTCCTGCCGTGCGGAAGAGTTGTCTTGACGGGGGTGGAAGGCTTGGACTAGATCGCCACCCTGATCTGGATGTCCGAGGCCTGCTGGCGACGGACCTCGTAACCATATTTTTGAACTGAGAACCATGGCGAACACTGCTTCCGCGCGTAAGCGCATCCGTCAGAACGAGCGCCGCAATGCGCGTAACACGGCGCGCGTTTCGCGCATGCGCACCTTCGTGAAGAAGGTTGAGGCGGCGATCGCCTCGGGCAACAAGGAAGAGGCGACCAGCGCCCTGCGTGCGGCCCAGCCGGAAATGCAGCGCGCTTCGGGCAAGGGCGTGATCCACGCCAACACCGTTTCCCGCAAGATTTCGCGCCTGTCGGCGCGCATCAAGGCGCTTGTCGCGGCTTGATTGTCTGCGTCGGCTGGTATTGTTGAAATCCGGCAAATAGACGCATAGAATTTGGCAAAAGGCCGTTTCTCTCTTTCAAGGAGAGGGGCGGCCTTTGCTTTTTTTGTAAAAGTTCCGGCTGATTGCTTCAGGTTCCGGTGACTGGTGCTGTTGTGTGCGGTGGGGAGATTTTCCCGTTCCGCCGACCCAGTTTTCCGTTGCCTCGATCGGGCCGGTGACCTATCTTCTGCTTCTTCATTCCGAGACGACTGAGCAGGACATCGTGGCCGCGCCTTTTTGGCGTCGGGCAAGGGAGGCTTGTTTTCCTTTGCGTGGCGGGCTGGCGGCAGGTGGATTGCGTGGGATCATCGGTATGACGGGGACGGAAAACGCAGGGACGGATCTTCCGCATGATCGGAAGGGTACCGTCTCCATGGGGCCGGGATGGAACATGACGGGCGAACTCAGTGGATATGATGCCGTCGCGGAAGCCCGGTCGGTCCGGAATGTTCTCGACATCCACTGGTCGCGGATCTGTTCACGCCTGCAGGCCGAGGTTGGCGAGGTCGAGTATCGCACCTGGCTGAAGCAGATCAGCATCGGGCCGGTCGATGGTGACGAGATTACGCTCAATCTGCCGACACGTTTTCTGCGCGACTGGGTGCGTACGCAGTATGGCGACCGGCTGAGCGCGCTGTGGAATGCCGAGCTGCCGTCGATCCGCCGGGTGGAATTGCAGGTTGGGCGGGCTGATCCGGTTGCCGATCCGGCCGCCGCGGGTGACGAAGGCGGTTCGGCCGATGCCGCGCAGGTTGCTGCCGTGGACGAGCGGGTGGCCGAGGCGCGCAGCGAACTGAGCCGGCATGACCTGGCCGCGCCGCTGGACCCGCGTTTTACCTTCGATACGTTCGTGGTCGGCAAGCCCAACGAATTTGCCTATGCCTGCGCCCGCCGGGTGGCGGAGCGGCCGTCCAGCCCCGGTTTCAATCCGCTGTTCCTTTATGGTGGTGTCGGGCTGGGCAAGACGCATCTGATGCATGCCATCGGCTCGGAACTGACGCGGGGCGGCAAGGTCTCGGTAGCCTATATGTCGGCCGAGAAGTTCATGTACCGCTTCATCGCCGCGATCCGCTCGCAATCGACGATGGAGTTCAAGGAGCAGCTTCGCTCGGTCGATGTGCTGATGATCGACGATCTGCAATTCCTGATCGGCAAGGACAACACGCAGGAAGAATTCTTCCATACGTTCAATGCGCTGGTCGATGCCGGGCGGCAGATCGTGGTGTCTGCCGACAAGTCGCCGTCCGACTTGTCGGGCCTGGAAGACCGGCTGCGCACGCGCCTGGGGTGCGGCATGGTGGCCGACATCCATGCCACGACGTTCGAACTGCGGATCTCGATCCTGGAATCGAAGGCGGCGGCGTCGGGTGTCGCGGTGCCGGCCAAGGTGCTGGAATTCCTGGCCCACAAGATTACGTCGAACGTGCGGGAACTTGAGGGCGCGCTGAACCGCCTGATCGCCCATGCCAATCTGTTCGGCCGGCCGGTGACGCTGGAAGCGACGCAGGATGTGCTGCACGATATCCTCAAGGCCCATGACCGGCGGGTGACGATCGAGGAAATCCAGCGCAAGGTGGCCGAGCACTGGAACATCCGCCTGACCGACATGTCCTCGGCCCGGCGCGCGCGCGCGGTGGCGCGGCCTCGGCAGGTGGCAATGTATCTGGCCAAGCAGTTGACCAGCCGGTCGCTGCCTGAAATCGGGCGCAAGTTCGGCAACCGCGACCATACGACCGTCATGCACGCGGTGGCGCGGGTGACCGAACTGATGGAGCGGGATACCGCGTTCGCCGAGGATGTCGAACTGCTGCGCCGTATGCTGGAAAGCTGACGGGCGACCTTGGGCAGGAGTAGCCCGGCGGGGCTTTGCGCAGCCGGGCGGGGACTGCTAGAATCACGGGACCGAAGGTCATATCTGGCAGTCCGGGCGGGTGGCCGGGGCGGCCATGATCCCGGTGGCGTATGCCGGGCAAGGAGAGTCTGTACCTATGAAGCTGAAGGCTGACCGCGCGACATTGCTGAAGGCTCTGGCGCATATCCAGAGTGTCGCCGAGAAGCGGAATACCATTCCGATTCTGGCCAATGTTCTGATCAATGTCGCGGATGGTCGGCTGACGCTGACGGCGACCGACATGGAAATCGCGGTGGTCGAGGAAATCGGCGCCGAGACCGCCCGCAATGGTGCCGTGACCGCGCCTGCCGCCGTGCTGCACGAGATCGTCCGCAAACTGCCTGACGGGGTGGCGGTCGAACTGGACCATGCGGGTGGCGATGCGCCGCTGGCGCTGCGGGCCGGACGTTACACCACCAGCCTGAACGTGCTGGATGTGGACGATTTTCCGTCGATGACGGCGGGGGACCTGCCCAACCGCTTTTCGGTGCCGGCGGCGGTGCTGCGCGGGCTGATCGACCGCACGCGCTTTGCGATCTCGACCGAGGAGACGCGCTACTATCTCAACGGCATCTTTCTGCATGTTGCCGCCGGCGATACCGGGCCGATGCTGCGTGCGGTGGCGACCGATGGGCATCGTCTGGCACGGGTCGAGACCGAGGTTCCTTCGGGGGCGGAGGCGATGCCGGGCGTGATCGTGCCGCGCAAGACGATCGCCGAACTGCGCAAGCTGCTCGATGAAGGCACCGAGGACGTGGTGGTTGGCCTGTCCGACACCCGTATCCAATTCTCGGTGGGGCCTGTGACTCTCACCTCGAAGCTGATCGATGGCACGTTCCCGGAATATGACCGCGTGATTCCGCGTGGCAACGACAGGGTCCTGCGTGTGGGCAAGAAGGATTTCTCCGACGCTGTTGCCCGCGTCGCCGCGATCAGCCAGGAGCGCTCGCGCCCCGTCAAGCTCTCGATCGGGCGGAATCTGCTGACGCTTTCGGCGATCAGTCCCGACCAGGGGACGGCGAAGGAAGAGCTGGACGAGAACTATGTGACCTATGATGCTGAACCGATGGAGATCGGCTTCCAGGCGCGTTATCTGAACGACATTACCGACCAGATCGACCGTGACGTGGAATTCCTGTTTTCCGACAGTTCCGCCCCGACCATCGTGCGCGATGTCGCCAGCCCGTCGGCGCTGTACGTGCTGATGCCGATGCGGGTCTGATCGCGGAAGCGCTGGCCGCATCATGGCGCGCCTTGAGCGGCTGGCGCTGACGGATTTCAGGAATTACGCGCGTCTGGTCTGGCAGCCAGATGCGCCGGTCAATGTCATCACCGGCGAGAACGGCACCGGGAAAACCAACCTGCTGGAGGCTTTGTCCCTGTTGGTGCCGGGGCGGGGGCTGCGTGGCGCGCGCGGTGCCGAGATGGCCCGGCACGGGACGCCATTATGGGGTGTGGCGGCGCGTTTTGTCGCGCCGGATGGTCTGCCGTCCGACCTTTCCACCGGCAGCGATCCCGTGCGGCCCGAACGCCGGGCCTTTCGACGCGACGGCGAGGCCGTACGTGGGCGGGGAGCGCTGGCCGATTCCCTCTCGGCCGTCTGGCTGACTCCGCAGATGGACCGGCTGTTCCAGGACGGGTTGCCCGGCCGCAGGCGGTTTCTGGACCGGTTGGTGGTGGCGCTGGAGCCCGGCCATGCGCGGGAATTGGCGGCCCATGACCAGTCGGTGACGCAGCGCAACCGCCTGCTGGCCGGCGGGCGTGCCGATGCGGCGTGGCTGGCGGCGCTGGAGGATTCGATGGCGCGGCATGCCGTGGCCGCGACGGCGGCGCGACTGGTGCTGACGGATCGGCTGAACGAGGAAGGGAGGCTGGGGGCGCCGGAAGGGTTTCCCGCAGCCCGGCTCGACCTTCTGTGTCCGATTGCGGAGCAGTTGCGCAGCCGCCCGGCGCTGGCGGTCGAGGACTGGCTGCGCGACCGGTTGGCGGCCGGCCGGGCGGCGGATGCGGCGCGGGGCGGTGCCGGCATGGGCGCGCACCGGGCCGACATGGCGCTGTCGGACCGGGCCAGCGGCCGGCCGGCCGCGCAGGCCAGTACCGGCCAGCAGAAGGCGCTGCTGCTGGGGGTGGTGCTGGCCCATGCGGCACTGATGACGCGGCATCGGGGGGAGGGGCCGGTGATCCTGCTGGACGAGCCGCTGGTGCATCTGGACGAGCGGCGGCGCGAGGCGCTCTTTCGTAGCCTGGATGGATTTGATGGCACGGTTCTGATGACCGGGACCGATGCCGACCTGTTTTACCCGCTGCGCGGTCGCGCGGCGTTCTGCACGCTGTCGGACGGAGTGCTTCGGCCCGAAGGGGGAATTCCCCCCGCCGATGCTGGTTCGATGGACCCGAAGCCTGTATGATCGTGGCGTTCGACCACGACCCTGTCTGGAGCATCTGCCCGGTATGTCCGATCAATCCAATCCTGTTCAGAAATCCGATGCGGACATGAGCGGGACCTTGCCCGAAGATTCGGACTATGATGCCGCTTCCATTTCCGTCCTGAAAGGACTGGACGCCGTTCGCAAGCGGCCTGGCATGTATATCGGCGATACCGATGACGGGTCGGGCCTGCACCATATGGCATTCGAGATCATCGATAACGCGGTCGATGAGGCCCAGGCCGGATTCGCCACGAGCTGCATCGTGACGCTGAATGGCGACGGCAGCGTGACGGTGCGCGACAACGGGCGCGGCATCCCGACCGACATGCATGTCGAGGAGGGGGTCAGCGCGGCCGAAGTGGTGCTGACCAAGCTGCATGCCGGCGGCAAGTTCAACCAGAATTCCTACAAGGTGTCGGGCGGCCTGCACGGCGTGGGCGCGGCTGTGGTCAATGCCCTGTCCGAGTGGATGGAAGTACGGATCTGGCGCAACGGGCAGGAGCATATGATCCGGTTCCAGCATGGCGAGCGCGATGCCCCGCTGGCGATCATCGGGCCGAGTGCCGAGCCGCGCGGCACGCAGGTCACGTTCAAGCCGAGTGTCGGGACCTTCAAGATCACCGAGTTCGATTTCGCCGTCCTGGAACGGCGGATGCGCGAACTCGCGTTTCTCAACTCCGGCCTGGAGATCATCCTGCGTGACGAGCGGCATACGCCGACGCGCGAGGAGAATTTTCACTATGAGGGCGGTCTGTCCGCCTTCGTGTCGTGGCTGGATCGGGGGAAGAGCTCGATCGTCGATCCGCCGATTACCGGCAGCCTGCAGAACGACGAAAACGGCATCAAGGTCGAGTTCGCGCTTTCGTGGAACGACAGTTTCCATGAGACGATGCTGTGCTTCACCAACAACATTCCGCAGCGCGATGGTGGCTCGCATCTTGCCGGGTTCCGGCAGGCGCTGACCCGTGTCGTCGGCAAATATGCCGAGAGCAATGCCAGCAAGAAGGACAACCAGTCGCTGGTGGGCGAGGACATGCGCGAGGGCATGACGGCCGTGCTGTCGGTGAAGGTGCCGGACCCGAAATTCTCGTCGCAGACCAAGGACAAACTGGTGTCCTCCGAAGTGCAGCCGGTGGTGCATGCCGCGGCGGCGGACATGATCGCCCACTGGTTCGAGACCCATCCGAAAGAGGCTCGGGGCATCGTCGCGAAGGTGATGGATGCGGCGGCGGCGCGCGAAGCGGCGCGACGGGCCCGCGAACTGACGCGGCGCAAGGGCGTGCTCGATGTTTCGTCGTTGCCGGGTAAGCTGGCGGACTGCCAGGAGCGCGATCCGGCGAAGTCGGAACTGTTCATCGTCGAGGGTGACTCGGCGGGTGGTACCGCCAAGCAGGGCCGCGATCGGCGTTTTCAGGCGATTTTGCCGCTGAAGGGCAAGATTCTGAACGTGGAGCGTGCGCGCTTCGACCGGATGCTGGGGTCGGCCGAAGTCGGCACGCTGATTACCGCGCTGGGGACCGGGATCGGCCGGGGTGAGGTGGATCAGGGCGGGTTTTCGATCAACAAGCTGCGTTATCACCGCGTCGTCATCATGACCGACGCGGACGTCGACGGGTCGCATATCCGGACGCTGCTGCTGACGTTCTTCTTCCGCCAGATGCCCGAACTGATCGAGCGCGGGCATCTGTATATCGCCCAGCCGCCGCTCTATCGCGCCAAGCGGGGCAATGACGAACGCTATCTGAAGGACGACGCGGCGCTGGAGCAGTATCTGCTGGACAAGGCGCTGGCCAATGCGTCGATGCGCTATGCCGACGGGCGCGTGCTCCAGGGAGCCGAACTGGCGACTGAAGTGCTCTTTATCCGCGACGTGACGCGCGCGATCCAGCGCCTGTCGGTGCGGGCGCCGATCTGGATTCTGGAACAGGCGGCGGTGACCGGCGCGCTGAGTGCCGACACACAGGTGGTGCAGGGGCGGGTGCCGACTTTGCAGGCGCGGCTTGACGAGGTCTCGCTACCCAACGAGCGGGGCTGGAAGGTGACCGCCACGGCGGAATCCGGGCTGGAAATGGCACGCAGCGTGCGCGGCGTGGGCGAGATCTATCGCCTGGACGCGGCGGCGCTGCGCAGTGCGGAGGTTCGCTGGCTGGCCGAGCGCGGGGAGCGGCTTGGGGCCGATTTCGCGGCGCCGGTCGAACTGACGCTGGATGGCACGGCACGGACTGCTGCCGGCCCGGCCTCGCTGTACGAGCGTATCCTGGCGCAGGGGCGGCGCGGGCTTTCGATCAACCGCTTCAAGGGGCTGGGTGAGATGAACGATGCCCAGCTCTGGGAAACGACGCTGGACCCGGCCATGCGCACGCTGTTGCAGGTGAAGGTTGGGGATGTGGAGAATGCCGAACAGGTGTTCTCGACCCTGATGGGCGATGTCGTGGAGCCTCGCCGTGATTTCATCGTCGGGAATGCGCTCAAGGTTGCCAATCTGGACGTCTGAGGCAGGCGATTTCCATTATGTTGTGTCGTGGAGAGCAGTGATGCGTCTGTCACGTAAGATCCCGGCGCGGGGACTTTCCGCACTGGCGCTGGCGGCCATGCTCGGTGCGTGGACGCCCGTTGCTCAGGCGGCGGAGGTGCCGGCGTCCGGGCAGATCGTTCATACCTATGGTGTGTTCAATCACGGCTTCCGGGCGCTGACGATTGCGGCGCGCTATGCCGTGACGCCGGATGGTTATGCCGTGCGGTCGACGATCCGCAGCGGAGGCCTGCTGGGGCTGCTGGTGCATATGAACGTCACCTCGCAGGCGACGGGGCGTTTCGTGCCCGATGGGGTGCAGCCGCTGACCTATGACAGCGCGGGCTATTCGCGCGGCGAGGATCGGCATGTCGTGCTGGATTATAGCGGGGGGCAGACGCATATCGCGCTCCAGACCCCGCCGGAGCCTAGCCGCGACCCGATTCCGGCCACCGATCTGGCACCGGCGATGGATTCGCTCAGTGCGCTGATGCGGCTGCAACAGACGGTGCGGGCGCACCATCAGTGTGACGGGTCGGCCACGGTGTTCGACGGGGCGCGGCTGCTGCGGATGGATGCCCATACGGTCGGCATGCAGGACATGGCGAGCGATTCCCATCAGCCTTATCAGGGGCCGGCGTTACGCTGTGATTTCAGCGACATGCAGATTGCCGGGTTCCGCAAGAGCGACGGGCCGGGTTCGGCGGCCCGCAAGCCCGTGAACGGCTCGGTCTGGTTTCAGGATGTGCCGGGTGACGGGCTGACGATCGTCCGTATCGCCTTCGACCATCCGAAGCTGGGACATTTGACGGTGATGCTGTTGCCGGATGCCGCTTAGGGCGTTTCCTGGCGCCCCTTGTTCAGGCTGGAATTAATTCGCCGGCGAGATGCGGGATTTCGGTCATGGAATCGCCGCCTGCCGTGGCGCCGGCTTCCATCTCCGGGCGGCCATAGCCCCAGCGGGCGAAGATGGCACGCACGCCGGCCCCTTCGGCGGCTGCGATGTCGTTGTGATGGTCGCCGACCATGACGGAACGCAGCGGCGTGCCGTGGGCCTGCTGAATGGTGCCGAGCAGATGGATGGGGTCGGGCTTGCGGGCGGGGAAACTGTCGCCGCCGCCGATCGCTTCGAACACGCCCGCCAGCCCCAGCGCGTCGATGATGCGTGTGGCGGCGGCGACCGGCTTGTTGGTGCAGACCGCCAGCCGCCAGCCCTTCTCCCGCAGGGTCTGCAGCGCATAGTCGGTGCCGGGGAAGAGACGGGACTGTTCGGTGGAGCGGGGCGTGTAGTCGGCCATGTAGCGTTGCACGGCTTCATTGGCATCGATCGGCGTTGCCGCCTCGCCGGCATGGGCCAGCAGGCGGCGCACCAGCGCGGCCACGCCGTCACCGACCATGGCGCGCACCAGGTCGGGTGCGATGCCGGGCAGGCCGTAGCTTCGCAGCATGCGGTCGGCGCTGGCGGCGAGGTCAGGCAGGCTATCCAGAAGCGTGCCGTCCATGTCGAAAACGGCGAGGCGGGGTTGGGTCTGTGATGGCATGGGCTTCTCCTGACACCGGGCCTTTCGGGCGGAATGCAGTAATTGGTAAACCTAAGTGATGGCCTTGGATCACCCCTTTATTTGACAGGGCCGATCCTCGCCCGCTACCCGCATGACATGAATGCCCCGCCTCTGTCCGCGACGCCCGCGGACCTGTCCGCCCGACGCCCCGCCACCGCCGTCATCCTGGCGGCGGGAATGGGAACGCGCATGAAATCCGCCCAGCCGAAGGTGGTGCATCCGCTCGCCGGTCGGCCGATGCTGCGCTACCTGCTGGACCATGCGGCCACGGTGTTCGGCCGCATCGTGGTCGTCGTCGGGCCGGGGATGGAGCAGGTGGCGGCGCTGGCCGGGCCGCATCAGGCCGTCGTGCAGGCGGATCGGCTGGGCACCGCCCATGCCGCCGCCCAGGCGGCGGATCTGTTCGGTGACGGCGATGTGGCCGTCCTGTATGGCGACAATCCGCTGATCACGCCGGAAAGCATGCGCAACCTGCTGGCCTGCCGGGCAACGCCCGGTGTCGGGCTGGCGCTGATGGCGATGCGGCCGCGCGATCCGGGTCGCTATGGCCGGATTGTCAGCGAAGACGGGCTGGTCAAGCGGATCGTGGAATGGGCGGATGCGAGCGCGCAGGAGCGGGCGATCGGCCTGTGCAATGCCGGCGTGTTGTGCGCCGAGGCCGCGACCTTCCGGCGCTGGCTGTCGATGGTGCGCAACGACAACGCGCAGGGCGAATATTATCTGGGCGACGTGGTGGCTCTGGCTGTTGCCGAAGGGGAGCAGGTCCGCGCGGTGGAAGCGCCTGAGGACGAACTGCGCGGCATCAATTCCCGCGCCGAACTGGCCGAGGCCGAAGCCTGCGTCCAGAAGCGGCTGCGCGCGGCGGCGATGGATGCGGGCGTGACGCTGGTGGCGCCGGAGACGGTCTTTCTGTCGGCCGATACGGTGTTCGAGCAGGATGTTGTGGTGCAGCCCCATGTGGTGTTCGGGCCGGGGGTGCGCGTACATCGCGGGGCGGAGATCCGGGCGTTCAGCCATCTGGAAGGCTGTGTGGTGGGGCCGGAGGCGTTGATCGGGCCTTATGCGCGGCTGCGGCCGGGCAGTGATGTGGGGGCGGCGGCGCATGTCGGCAATTTCGTCGAATTGAAGGCCACGACGCTTGGCGCCGGGGCGAAGGCCAACCATCTGACCTATCTGGGAGATGCGGCGATCGGGGCCGGGACCAATGTCGGGGCCGGGACGATTACCTGCAATTATGACGGCGTATTCAAGCATCGTACCGAGATTGGTACGGATTGCTTCATCGGGTCGGATGCGATCCTGGTGGCGCCGGTGTCGATCGGAGACGGTGCGCTGGTCGCGGCGGGAAGTGTCGTGACCGAAGACGTGCCCGCCGGTGCGCTGGCCTTCGGCCGCGCCCGGCAGGAGAACAAGGACGGTCGGGGGGCGGCGTTGCGCGATGCCCTGCGCCGCAAGAAGAAGGAGCAGGGGTGATGTGCGGCATAGTCGGCGTCGTCGGCGGCAGGGACGCCACACCGATCATCTTCGACGCCCTGCGGCGGTTGGAATATCGCGGCTATGATTCCGCCGGCATCGCGACGCTGGTGGACGGGCGGATCGAGCGGCGCCGTGCGGCGGGCAAGCTGGATAATCTGGCGACGCTGCTGGCGCGGGAGCCGCTGGCGGGCGTGACGGGCATCGGCCATACGCGCTGGGCCACCCATGGCGCGCCGACCGAGAACAATGCCCACCCCCATTCCACTGCCCGCGTGTCGATCGTGCATAACGGCATCATCGAGAATTTCGAGGAACTGCGCCGCGAACTGGAGCAGGCCGGTCATGTCTTCGTGACCGAGACCGACAGCGAGACCGTGGCGCATCTGGTCGATTTCCATATGGCGCGGGGCCTGTCGCCGCGTGAGGCGGCGTTTGCCACGCTGCGCCGGCTGGAAGGGGCCTATGCGCTGGCGATGATCTTTGCCGGGCACGACAACCTGATGATCGGTGCGCGGCATGGGGCGCCGCTGGTGGTGGGCTATGGCGAGAACGAGATGTTTCTCGGTTCCGACAGTCTGGCCCTTGCGCCGCTGACGCGCCGCATCGCCTATCTGGACGATGGCGACTGGGTGGTGGTGACGCCGGAGGGCGCGGAATTCTTCGACGCATCGGGCGAGCGGGTGGAGCGCGCGGTACGCGTGACCGCGCTGATCGCCGGTTCGGTCGGCAAGGACGGTTATCGCCATTATATGGAAAAGGAACTGCACGAGCACCCGGTGGTGATCGGGCAGACCCTTCAGCGGCTGATCGACCCTGCGACGCGGCGGGTGATGATGCCGGATCTGCCGTTCGACCTTGCGTCGCTGCCGCGTGCGGTGGTGACGGCCTGTGGCTCGGCCTTTTATGCCGGGCTGGTTGGCCGTTACTGGCTGGAAGCGGTGGCAGGGCTGCCGGTCGATATCGATGTGGCGAGCGAACTGCGCTATCGCGATCCGCCGCTGACGGCGGGGGGGCTGGGCCTGCTGATTTCGCAGTCTGGCGAGACGGCGGATACCCTGGCCGCGCTGCGCGGCATGCGGGCACGCGGGCAGCATATCCTCTCGGTGTTGAATGTGGAGCAGAGCACGATGGCGCGCGAGAGCGACGTCGTGCTGGGTACCGTCGCCGGACCCGAAATCTCGGTGGCAAGCACCAAGGCGTTTACCGCCCAGCTTTCGGTGCTGGCATGCCTGACCATCGCGATCGGGCGGGCACGGGGTACGCTGTCGGAGGCGCGGGAGCAGGAACTGGTGACGGAACTGCTGGACCTGCCCAGCCGTGCGAACGAGGTGTTCGACCAGGGGCAGGCGATCCGCGAGATGGCGGCGGTCGTGGCTCAGGCGCGCGACGTGCTGTATCTGGGGCGCGGATCGTCCTTTCCGGTAGCCATGGAAGGGGCACTGAAGCTGAAGGAGGTCTCGTATATCCATGCCGAGGCCTATGCGGCGGGCGAGATGAAGCATGGGCCGATCTCGTTGATCGACAATACCGTGCCGATCGTGGCCACGCTGCCTTCGGGCCGGCTGTTCGAGAAGACGCTTTCCAACCTTCAGGAAGCCCGTGCCCGGGGGGGGCGGCTGCTGGTCTTTACCGACACGAAGGGCGCGCCGCGCCTGCGCGATCTGGCGGAAATCGTGGTTGCGCTGCCGACGGTGAGTGAATTTACCGCTCCGGTGCTTCAGACGATTCCGGTGCAGATGCTGGCTTATGAAGTCGCCCTGCTGAAGGGGACGGATGTGGACCAGCCGCGGAATCTCGCGAAGTCGGTGACCGTCGAATAGCCGGACGGTCCTGGGGCGGTCGGTGCAGGTCGTACGCTGAGGGGTGTTGTCTTCGGCCGGCGGAGGCAACATCCTCTCGCCCCGAACCGCCGGCTGGCCCGGTGGGGAGAAGGGAGCGATATCCATGACGAAAATGGAATCCGGTGGACGGCCGCGGGTACTGGTGCGCGGGGCTGGCGTGGCGGGCCTGACCAGCGCGGTGACGTTGGCGGAGCGCGGTGCCGACGTGGTGCTGCTGGAGATCGGTGGCCGCGAGGGCTCCGGGGCGTCATGGATGGCGGGGGGGATGCTGGCGCCGTGGTGCGAGGCCGAATCCGCGCCGCCCGAGGTGACGCACGATTCGCTCGAATCGGTCGAATGGTGGGCTGCCCATGTGCCGGACGTGGCGCGGAATGGCACGCTGGTGCTGGCCCCGCCGCGCGATGTAGGCGATATCGCGCGTTTCGCACGGCGAACCAGCCATTTCCAGACCGTGGATGGTGCCCGCATCGCTGAACTGGAACCCGATCTGGAGGGGCGGTTCGACAAGGGACTGTTCTTTCCCGAGGAGGGGCATCTGGACCCGCGCGAGGCGCTGGGGGCGTTACGTGCGCGACTGGTCGCGCTGGGCGGCACGATCGTTGTCAATGCGCCGGCCGACCGCATGGCTGAGGACTCATGGCATGGCGCGCGGCCCGACTGGGTGGTGGATTGCACCGGGATTGCCGCTGAAAACCAATTGACCGGACTGCGTGGCGTGCGCGGCGAGATGGTGCTGCTGCGTTGCCGTGAGGTGACGCTGAGCCGGCCCGTCCGCATGCTGCATCCGCGGATACCGGTTTACATCGTGCCCCGGGCGGACCATCTGTTCATGGTGGGGGCGACGATGGTGGAGAGCGAGAGCCTGGCCAGCATGACCCTGCGCTCGATGGTGGAATTGCTGACCGCCGCCTATGTGCTGCATCCGGCTTTTGGTGAGGCTGAAATCGTCGAAACGGGCGTTGGCGTGCGGCCCGCCTATCCGGACAATGTGCCGGCCGTGACCGTGCATGGGCGCACTGTTCATGTGAACGGGATGTATCGCCATGGCTTTCTGCTGTCGCCTTCGCGGGCCCGGCAGGTGGGCGACATCGTGTTCGGCGGCCCGGCCGCCTGACGGCTTTGACGGGGCGGCGGGCGAACGGGGCAGGGAGGAATGACGTGAGAATACTGGTGAACGAGGAGCCGCGCGAGATCACGACGGCGACCCTGGCCGGCCTGCTGGATGAACTGGGCTATGGCGACGCCAGGGTGGCGACGGCGGTGGATGGCGCGTTCGTCCCGGCGTCGCGCCGGGCGTCATGGACGATTGATGAGGGCGCGCGGATCGAGATCCTGGCGCCGATGCAGGGGGGATAGACCCATGCTGTTCTATGGTACCGAACTGTCGTCCCGCCTGATGCTGGGGACGGCGCAATATCCGTCGCCCGGCATTCTGGCCGATGCCGTGCGGGCTGCCCAGGCAGGGGTGGTGACGGTGTCGCTGCGGCGCGAATCGGTCGGCAGCCGCGCGGGGCAGGCATTCTGGTCGCTGATCCGCGATCTGGGTGTGCCCGTTCTGCCCAATACCGCTGGTTGCCATACGGTGAAGGAGGCGGTGACGACCGCCCACATGGCGCGCGAGGTGTTCGAGACCGACTGGATCAAGCTGGAAGTCATCGGGGAATCGGACACGCTGCAACCCGATATGTTCGCGCTGGTCGAGGCGGCGCGAATCCTGAGCGAGGATGGGTTCAAGGTCTTTCCGTACATGACGGAAGATCTGGTCGGGGCCGAGCGCCTGTTGCGGGCGGGCTGCCGGGTGCTGATGCCCTGGGGGGCGCCGATCGGCTCCGGCAAGGGGTTGAACAATGTGTTCGGCCTGCGGGCATTGCGGGCGCATTTTCCGGATGTGCCGCTGGTGGTGGATGCGGGGATCGGCCTGCCGTCTCACGCCGCCCAGGCGATGGAGCTGGGCTATGACGCCGTGCTGATCAATACCGCTGTTGCGCAGGCGGGTGATCCGGCGCAGATGGCGGCGGCGTTTCGCCTTGCTGTCGAGGCCGGGCTGATTGCGCGGGCCGCCGACCCGATGGAGCAGCGCGACATGGCGGCGCCTTCGACCCCTGTTCTGGGCCGGGCGGTGCTGGCATGAGCCTGCCGTCACGAATTTATCCGGTCGTCGATCGGGCGGTGTGGGTCGACCGTCTGGGCGGGGCCGGGGCGCGGCTGATCCAGTTGCGCGTCAAGGATCTGGAAGGCGCCGCGTTGCTGGAGGAAATCCGCGCCGCGCGTGCCCATGCCGCGCGTCATGGCGTGTGCCTGGTGCTGAATGATTACTGGCGCCTCGCTCTGGATGAAGGGATCGACTTCATTCACCTGGGCCAGGAGGACCTGGACGATGCCGATCTGGAGGCGATTCGGGCCGGAGGGATTCGTCTCGGCGTGAGTACCCATTCCACCGGCGAACTCGATCGCGCCCTGTCGGTGCGGCCCGATTACGTCGCGCTCGGCCCGGTCTGGCCGACCCGGCTGAAGAAGATGCCCTGGGGGCCGCAGGGCGTGGAGCGGCTGGGGGAGTGGAAGCGGCTGGTCGGGTCGGTGCCGCTGGTCGCCATTGGTGGCATTACGCTGGCGCGGGCGGCATCCTGCATCGCCGCGGGGGCTGATTGTGTTTCCGCCGTCTCCGACTTCATTGCCCAGCCGGACCCCGAGGCACAGGTCCGGGCATGGCTGGCGGCCACGGCGGAGGGCGCCGTGTTTCAGGACGGCAGCATAACGTGACCGGCTGGTGCCGTTGCCGGTAACCAGCCGGTATGCTTTTTCGGGGCATGAGCACGGGCGAGGGGACCGGCGTCGCATCGCGGAGCCGGAAGGCCATCGGAATGTCATACTCTCGAGCCATGATGAATCGGCCGGGCGTAAGACGACAGGGAGTTAACGGATGGCGGTGACAGGTCTGGCTGCGGTTCTTCTGGCGATCGCCGCGCTTCTGGTGGTCGTCAGCGCGGTTCAGCCGGTCGCGAGACGCCTGGAAATCTCCGAAACGGTGTTGCTGGCGCTGGCGGGCATCGTGCTGGGTGGCAGCGCCGACCTGGTGCTGCGGTCGTCCTATACCGAACTGTTCAACGGCGCGGCTGAGACCCTGCTGGATTTTCCGCTGAACAGCGAAGCCTTTCTGCTGATCTTTCTACCCGCGCTGGTGTTCCAGGGGGCACTGGCCATTGATGTGCGCCGTCTGGCGCATGAGACGGCCACCGTGCTGCTGCTGGCGGTGGTGGCGGTGGTGGTCTCGACCGCGACTATCGGGCTCGCGCTGTTTCCGTTTGCCGGGCTGCCGCTTTCGGTCTGTCTGCTGCTGGGGGCGATCGTGGCGACCACCGACCCTTCGGCGGTGGCGGGAATCTTTCGCGATATCGGGGCCAGCAGCCGGCTGACCCGTCTGGTCGAGGGGGAGGCGCTGCTGAACGACGCGGCGGCGATTTCGATCTTCTCGCTGCTGCTGGCGGCCGTGACGTCGCATCACAGCATCGCGCCGGGCAGCGCCCTGCTGGAATTCCTGGTCTCGTTCATCGGCGCCATCGTCATGGGCGTGCTGTTCGGGCGGCTGACGCTGCTGATGATCACCACCATCGGCGCGGCGCCGGCGGCGGAGATTACGCTGACCGTGGCGCTGCCCTATATCGTCTATATTCTCTGCGACGAGTTTCTGGGGTTCTCCGGCGTGGTGGCTGCCGCATCGGCGGGGCTGACCATGTCGGTCTACGGGCCTTCGACGTTTCGGCCGCAGACATGGCGCTTTCTTAACGAACTCTGGCAGCAGCTTGTGTTCTGGGCCGGGTCGCTCGTGTTCGTGCTGGCGTCGATGCTGGTGCCTCGCTTGCTGGTAGGCATGACGCGCTGGGATTGCGTGCTGATCCTGCTGGCGACGGGGGCCGGGCTGCTGGCGCGCGGCGCGGTGGTGTTCGGCCTGCTGCCGTTGCTGGCGGCGACGCGCCTGTCGCCGCCGGTGCCCACGCCCTTCAAGATCACCATGGTCTGGGGCGGGCTGCGTGGAGCGATCACGCTGGCACTGGCGCTGGCGGTGACCGAGAACCAGCACGTCTCGACCCCGGTTGCGCATTTCATCGGGATCATCGCGACCGGGTTCGTGCTGATTACGCTGTTCGTTAACGGCACCACGCTGCGTTATCTGGTGTTGTTCCTGAAGCTCGACCAGCTTTCGCCGATCGACCAGGCGTTGCGGCATCAGGTGCTGGGCATCGGGCTGGGCGAGGTGCGCGACCGCACCAGCGAGGTCGCCGAGGAATTGGGCTTCTCCCGCGCGGTGTCGGACACCGTCATCAGCCAGCTTGGCCGGCAGGTGGAGGAAGAGGAGCAGGCCAATACGTTCGACACCGCGCTGGGCGACCGGCAGAGGGTGACTCTGGCGCTGATCGTGATCGCGAACCGCGAACGCTCGATCCTGCTGGACCTGTTCCGCATCCAGGGCCTGTCGCGCCCGGTGATGGAGACGCTGCTGCGCTCGGCCGAGGCGATGGTCGATGGTGCCCGGCTGGAAGGGCGTTTCGGTTATGTGCGCGCCATGCGCCGACGCCTGCGGCCGTCGCTGCGGTTCCGGCTGGCGCAGGCGATCCATCATCGCTTCCATTTCGACCAGCCGTTGATGTCATGCATGACCGAGCGGTTCGAGATGCTGATGATCAGCTATTTCGTCTCGCTGTCGCTGATTCGCTTCATGCGTACGCGCATGGAGCCGACGCTGGGCAGCCGTATTGGCGAGATCGTCGGTGAGGTGCTGGAGCGGCAGCGCAAGCTGCTGAACGAGGCGTTACAGACGCTGCGGCTGCATTATCAGGGCTATTCGGAGGCGCTGGAAATGCGCCTGTTGCAACAGGTCTCGTTGCGGCTGGAAGGAGAGGAATATGATTCCCTTCTGTCGGAGTCTCTGATCAGCGACGAATTGCACCGCGAACTTCATCGCGATGTCGAGCGGCGGCGCGGACATCTGGGTGCGCCGCTGGTCTTCAACATCAAGGCCGGGATCGAGGCACGGATGCGCGCGCTGCCGGTTTTCCAAGGCCTGTCGGATGAAGCGTTGCATGCGATCGCGCCGCAATTTTCCATCCATTTTACCTCGCCGGGCGAGCGGCTGTATCGGCGCGGGCGGCGGGTGCGAACCGTCTATTTCATCAGTGCCGGGCTGGCGGAAACCCATTTTCCCGAACATGACGTCCGGTTCGGAGCCGGCGATGTGATCGGGGCGGAGGAAGCCCTGTCGCGCATGCCGGCTCGGGCGGTGACGCGGTCGTTGCAGTTCGGCCAGTTCCTGACCATCAGCACGCGCCGTTTCCGCCGTCTGGTGGCCGAGTATCCCGATATCCTCGCCAATCTTGATGAACTGACGCGGGCGCGGCATACGACCGAACGCTCTGGCGTCGCGTTGCTGCCGGGCGACAGCGCCGTTGTGAGAGCATCTGACGATGCGATCGCGCTGGCGACGGCCGACCTGGCGGACGCGCTGCCCGAATCGGCCGACAGGCCGGACGATCAGCAGGGGCCGTCTCCCTGATTTCAAGGGATGCGGGGGCATGGTCGATTCGATACTGTTCTGATAGCGGTGCGGCGGACTGGCGGGTAACCGCCAGTCCGTGACCCGGTTTGTCTGGTCCGGAGGATTTGTATGCTGACATTGCAGGTAAACGGTACGGCGCATCAGGTGGATGTTCCCGATGACATGCCGCTGCTGTGGGTCCTGCGGGATGTGCTGGGGCTGCCGGGCACGAAGTTCGGTTGCGGGATCGGCCAGTGCGGGGCCTGCACCGTGCATGTCGACGGCAAGGCGGTCCGGGCGTGTTCGCTGCCGGTCTCGCTGGTGGGCCGGCGGCCGGTCACGACGATCGAGGGGCTGGCTGAGGACGAGGTGGCGGCGGAGGTGACGAAAGCCTGGCTGGAGATTGATGTCGTCCAGTGCGGTTATTGCCAGCCCGGCCAGATCATGGCGGCCATCGCGTTGCTGAAAGGCAATCTGCACCCCTCCGACGACGAGATCGATCAGGCGATGTCGGGCAATATCTGTCGCTGCGGTACCTATCGGCGGATCAGGGCGGCCATTCGTAACGTGGCCGGAGCGGTTTGATGGCGATGACGACGATTGCGGTTTCGCGCCGCCAGGCCCTGGCCGGGGCAGGCGGGTTGCTGATGGCGGTGGTGCTGCCGCGCGCGCGGTCACGCGCGGCGACGGTGACGCGGATCGTGGAGGACCAGACCGGCCCGTTTGCGCCCAATGCCTTCGTGCGGATTGCGCCGGATGGCAGCATTACCCTGATCCTGCCGAATGTGGAGATGGGGCAGGGGATCTATACCGGCGAGGCGATGCTGATCGCCGAGGAACTGGATGTGGGGCTGGACCAGATCCAGATCGAGGCCGCGCCGGCGGATGAGGCGTATGTCACCAAGGCGTTGGGGACGGAGGCCACCGGCGGCTCGACTTCGACGATCGCGACCTGGAAGAGCCTGCGCGAGGCCGGCGCGGTGGCGCGGACGCTCTTGATCCGGGCGGCCGCCGATCGATGGGTGGTTGATCCGGCGTCGTGCCAGAGCGAGGCTGGCGTGGTGCGGCATGTGCCCACCGGGCGAACCCTGACTTATGGTGAACTGGCGGTGGAGGCGGCGGCGCTGCCGGTTCCCTCCGGCCCGGTTGCGTTGCGCGACCCCTCGACCTTTCGCCTGATCGGCCATGCCCAGCATCGGCTCGACGGGCCGGCGAAGGTGAACGGCACGGCGACTTTCGGCATCGACATCCAGCAGCCGGACATGAAGATCGGCACCGTCGCGGCCTGCCCGGTGATGGGGGGTGTGCTGCTGCATGTCGATGACCGCGCGGCGCGGCAGGTGCCGGGTGTGCGGGACGTGCTGACGATCGGCAATGCGGTCTGTGTGGTCGGCGACCATTACTGGGCGGCGCGCAAGGGGCTGGAGGCCCTGGCGATCACCTGGGATGAAGGCGTCAATGCCACCGTGTCCACCGAGACGGTCTATCGGCAGTTGCATGAGGCGCTGCAGGGGCCGGCCATCGTCGCCAACACCAAGGGCGATGCCAAGACGGCCATCAAGGGGGCCGCGGCGCGGGTCGAGGCCGTGTATCAGCAGCCGCTGCTGGCGCATGCGCCGATGGAGCCGATCAACTGCACGGTGCATGTGACACCCGAGCGATGCGATGTCTGGGTGGGGACCCAGGTGCCGATGCGGGCCCGCGATGCGGCGGCCGAGGTAACGGGCCTGCCGAAGGAAAAGGTCTTTCTGCACAACCAGTATATCGGCGGTGGTTTCGGGCGGCGGCTTGAGCATGAATATGTCACGCAGGCGGTGCAGTTTGCCCGCCAGGTGCCTTATCCGCTCAAGGTGATCTGGAGTCGCGAGGAGGATCTGACGATGGACCGGTACCGCCCGGCCTATGTCGATCATCTGGTCGGCGGGCTGGACGCCCACGGGAAACTGGTCGGGCTGTCGCACCGCATCGTGGGGCCGGCGGTCGTTGCCCGCTGGGCGCCCGAGGCATTGCTGCCGAATGGCGTGGATGACGATCTGCTGGTCGCCACGGTCGAGACGCCCTACGCCATCCCTGCCATGTTCCTGGATTATGCGCGGCGCGAGACGCCGGGCGTGGTGACGGCGTGGTGGCGTGGGGTAGGCGGCACGCGCGGGGTCTTCGTCATCGAGAGCTTCATTGACGAACTGGCGGCCAGCGCGAAGGTCGATCCGGTAGCGTTCCGCCGCCGCATGACGGAGGACCGCCCCCGTGCGCGCGCGGTTCTGGACCTCGCGGCCGAGAAGGCGGAATGGGGGACGACCCTGCCGGAGGGCGTCGGGCGCGGCGTGGCGCTGCAATATGTCTTCGGTTCGTACCTCGCCACGGTCATGGAAGTCGAAATGTCGACGATGGGTACCGTGCGGGTACGCCGTGCCGTGGTCGCCGTCGATTGCGGCCGGGTGGTCAATCCCGATCAGGTGGTGTCGCAGATCGAAGGGGGGCTGATCTTCGGCTTGAGTGCCGCCCTGTTCAACGAGGTGACACTGAAAAACGGGCGGGTGCAGGAAAAGAACTTCAACACATACAGGGTCCTGCGGATGAACGAATCCCCCGCCATCGAGGTGCATCTGATCGACAGCACCGAGGACCCCGGCGGCATTGGCGAGACCGGAACCGCCGCGGCCGCGGCGGCTCTGGCCAATGCGATGGCTGCCGCCACCGGCCGCCGCTATCGCCGGTTGCCGCTGACGGGGCCGCAGGCATGAGCCGCCCGGTCGTGACGCGCTTCGGGCGCCGGGTGGCCGGCATGGCTGTACTGGTCGGGATTGTGCTGGCCAAAATGATGCCGGTGGGGGCCGCGCAGGCGCAGGATGCCGATCTGGTACGGCGTGGAGCTTATCTGGAACAGGCGGCGGATTGCGAGGTCTGCCACACGAAGCAGGGGGGCGTGCCCTTCGCCGGGGGCGCGCGTTCGACCTGCCGGGGATCGGCACCATCTATGCGCCGAACATCACCCCCGATTCGGAGACCGGAATCGGGCGCTACACCGACGCGCAGTTCGATTCGGCCGTGCGGCGCGGCGTGGGGCCGGGATGGCGGCATCTTTATCCCGTCATGCCCTATGCGTCCTACGTGAAGATGACGGAGGAGGATGTCCGTGCCATTCGCGCCTATCTGATGAGCCTGCGCCCGGTCCATGCGCCGGCGCCGGCCAATCAGGTGCGGTTTCCCTATAATATCCGCGTTGCGATGATCGGGTGGAACCTGCTCTATCGCCCGTCCGGCCCGCTGCCGGACGATCCGGGACGGACCGCGGCCTGGAACCGGGGGCGCTATCTGGTCGAGGCGGCCGGTCATTGCGGCGAATGCCATACGCCCCGGACCATGCTCCAGGCGCTATCGATGACGAAATCCTATGCCGGGGCCATGATCGATGGGTGGCTGGCCTATAATATCTCGTCGGATGTCGATAGCGGCATTGGGGCGTGGAGCGATACGCAACTGGCGGCGTATCTCTCCACGGGCCATGCCGACGGGCGGGGGACGGCCGTCGGGCCGATGGCGGATGTGGTCAGTCACAGCCTGCGGTTTCTGACGCCCGAGGATGTCGCGGCGATGGTGACCTATCTGCGCAGCCTGCCGGCGCGGCGGTCGGACGAGACCATCGGGGTCGTTTCGCCCGAGACGCTGGCGCAACTGGCGCCGATCCACAGCAATGGCGAGCGGCTGTTTGCAGGGGCCTGCACCGGGTGCCATCTGACGGACGGGCATGGACGGCAGGTCGATTTCGCCGCCCTGTGGGGCGCGCGCAGCCTGGGCGAGACCGACGGGCGGAATCTGGTCCGGACCATGGTCGAGGGAGGGACGCTGCAAACCGCGCATGGCGCGATGGTCATGCCGGCGTTCGGGCCAGAATATCGGAACCAGGATCTGGCCGACATCGCGAATTATGCCATCAGCCATTTCGGGAATCGGGAGGGCCATGTGACGGCCCGGGATGTTGCGGCTGCTCGGGGGGGCGTTTCGCCCTGAGTGGGGGCGGCCACGACATTGTCTGCCGGCCCGACATATTTGTCGGGTGCCGGTCAATGCGATACTGCAAACCACGGACGGCCGCGAAGCTGATGCTGCGCGGCAATTCGTTATTGGCGCCTTGATGAAAGCACCGCATGAAAGGGGAAGACCGACCGATGGTAGCGGCGGACGGATTTGAACCGCCGACCAAGGGATTATGATTCCCCTGCTCTACCGCTGAGCTACGCCGCCATCGCGTCGGTGACGTGGGAAATATCGCCCCGCCCGGGCAAAGTCAACCCACGGATGACGTTTGAAGTGAGGCTTCCCATCGTGGTTAAAGAAGCACCTCGTCCCCATTGATATGGCGCCATTCAGGCCATCGGCAGCCCGCGTCGTCCCCATGGAAAGAGTGAACCCGGATTCGTGAAAAACGCCTTTATCGACCTTCTGACCCAGATTCGTATCTCCTTTGACTGGCTGCCCGGCACCATGGCCTCGGTTGTGGTGCTGTGCGCGGCCGTGCTGATGGCCGAGATCTGCAGCCGGATCATGACCAAGCTGGTCTTGCGCATTCCCGGACAGAAGAAGGGCGCGTTCATCCGGTTGTTCACGATGGCGATGCAGCGCCCGGCGCGGGTGATGCTGGCGATTGTCTTCGTTGCGACGGCGCTGCCGGCCTCGGGCTTTTCGTACCGGACGATGCAGTGGGGCGGCCATGCGCTGCTGGTGCTGTTCGTGCTGATGGTGGGGTATGCCGCGATCGTGGCGATGCGGATTCTCTCCGATGCCTATCTGGCGCGGATTACCGGCACGGACGACCGTGACGATATCCTGCTGCGTACCCACATGACGCAGGTGCGCGTGCTGCGGCGCATGGCGGATATCCTAGTGGGACTGCTGACGGTCGGTTCGGCGCTGATGACGTTCGAATCGGTGCGGGAATATGGGCTGAGCCTGTTTGCGTCGGCGGGCGCGGCCTCGGTGGTCGTGGGCCTCGCCGCCCGGCCGCTGCTGACGAACCTGATCGCGGGCATGCAGATCGCCATGACGCAGCCGATCCGCATGGAAGACCTGATCATCATCAATGGCGACTGGGCGTGGGTGGAGGAAATTACCGCGACCTATGTCGTGCTGCGGGTGTGGGACTGGCGGCGGCATATTGTGCCGATTTCATGGTTCCTGGAAAATCCGTTCCAGAACTGGACCCATAACTCGGCGGCGCTGATCGGGGTGGTGTTTCTGTATGTCGATTTCCACGCGCCCATGGACCGTATCCGCGCGCGCCTGCATGAGATCGTGCATGGCAGCGCGTTGTGGGACGGCAAGGTGTTCGACGTTCAGGTGGCCGATTGCAGCGCCCATGTCATGACCATCCGGGTCATCGCCAGCGCGCGGTCGGCCATGCGGAGTTGGGACCTGCGGTGCGAGATCCGCGAGAAGATCATCGTCTTCATGCGTGACGAATGTCCGGAGGCGCTGCCGCGTGAACGGCTGGCCCATGTCTCGTCCTTGGCGGGCCATGAGGCGCTGATGGTGGCGCCGCCGATCGACCGGCCGCCGCCGGGTGCCTATACCGGCCCGGCAGGATCGGTATAGGGCTTTCCACCGGCCGCGCCGTCAGGCGCGGCGGCGGGTGGGGGCGTGTTCGTCGAACAGGTCGGAGAGTTCCTGCATCATCGTGCCGCCGAGTTCCTCGGCATCCGAGATCGTGACCGCGCGCCGGTAATAGCGCGTGACGTCATGGCCGATGCCGATGGCCACCAGTTCGACGCCGCTGCGGTTTTCGATCTGGGCGATGACCTGGCGCAGATGTGTCTCCAGATACGAGCCCGGATTGACCGAGAGCGTGCTGTCATCGACCGGGGCGCCATCGGAGATCACCATCAGGATCTTCCGGCTTTCCGGCCGGCTCTGAAGGCGCTTCCATGCCCAGAGCAGGGCTTCGCCGTCGATGTTTTCCTTCAGCAGGCCCTCGCGCAGCATCAGGCCCAGATTCTTGCGCGACCGGCGCCACGGCATGTCGGCCGATTTGTAGATGATGTGCCGCAGGTCGTTCAGCCGGCCGGGATTGGGGGGCTTGCCCTGCGCCACCCAGCGCTCGCGGCTCTGGCCGCCTTTCCAGGCGCGGGTGGTGAAGCCGAGGACTTCGACCTTCACCGCGCAGCGCTCCAGCGTGCGGGCCAGAATGTCGCCGCACATGGCGGCCACCGAGATGGGGCGGCCGCGCATCGAGCCCGAATTGTCGATCAGCAGCGTGACGACCGTATCGCGGAAATCGGTGTCGCGTTCGTGCTTGTAGGACAGGGACAGGGTGGGATTGACCACGATCCGCGACAGGCGGCCGGCATCGAGGATGCCTTCCTCCAGGTCGAACTCCCACGCGCGGGTCTGCTGGGCCAGCAGGCGACGCTGCATGCGGTTGGCCAGGCGCGACACCACGCCCTGGAGGCTCAGCAATTGCTGGTCGAGCTGCTGGCGCAGGCGCGTCAGTTCCTCGGGGTCGCACAGATCCTCGGCCGGGATCTCTTCGTCGAACTGCGTGGTGAAGGCGTGGTAGGCGGTCGTGGCGTCTCCGGCCGTGTGGTCTTCGGCGCTACGCGGACCACCGGGTTCCTCCGATCCGGCCGCCTCGCCGGGTTCGGCGTCGTCGGCGTCTTCGTCGCCCATGCCTGTTCCCTGGGCCAACTGGGGTTGCAGGCCGGATTCGTCCTCTTCCAGTCCGGACGTATCCTCCTTGTTCTGCGGCGACTGGTCCTCGGGCGAATCGGATGGTTTGTCGTCGGTTTCGTCGGACGATGCGTTGTCGCTGCCGTCCGGGTCTTCCTCGATCTCGGCTTCGCCTTCGATCAGATCGCAGGCTACCAGCAGCCGGCGGGCGGCCTTGGAAAAGGCACGCTGGTCGTCCTGCGCGGCCGCCATGTCCGTCAGGGCGTGCTGGGCGGAGGGGCCGAGATGCGTGCGCCATTGATCGGCGATCGCACGCATGGAATCCGGCACCGGTTCGCCCGTCAGCGTCTCGCGCGCCAGCAGCGATAGCGCGACGGGGAGAGGGATCTGCTCGCGCCGGTCGGCGCGGTCGTAGCCGCTATCGCGATAGTCGCGTTCGGCCTTATGCCGCAGATTGGCCGCGACGCCGGCCATGTAGCGCGCACCGACGCTTTCCACGCGGGCCTGTTCCAGCGCCTCGTAGGCCGCCCGTGCATCGGCCGGTTCGGGCCGGGTGACGGCATGGAGGGCTGCATCGTGATGCCGCAGCCGGAGGGCGGCGGCGTCAGCGGCGCCCCGGACGCGGTCGATATCCGCTTCCTGTAGGTTCGAACCGGGCTGGGGCAGGCGAACATGCTCGCCGCTGACGGCGGCGGCAGCCGGGATCGGGCCGCTCTGGAAGATCACGTCGGCATCCGCGCGGCCGCCGAGCGCACGCAGCACGCCGACGGTCGCGCGCTTGAACGCATCCGTCCGTTCTGCGGCGGCCTGACGGGCGGACAGGGCGTCGTTTTTGCGGTCGCGCATGGCGCTGGCCGATCAGCGCGCGCGCGGCGCGGTGCCGGAGGGGTCGACGTTGAAGCAGCGCTGGTAATATTCCGCCACCGTCTGCCGCTCCGCCTCGTCGCACTTGTTGAGGAAGGTGACCCGGAACGCGAATTCCAGGTTCTGGAAGATCCGGTAATTCTCCGCCCAGCTGATGACGGTGCGTGGTGACATGACGGTGGAGATATCGCCTGCGATGAAGCCCGAACGCGTGAGGTCGGCCAGCGCCACCATGCTCTCGACCCGCTTGCGGGCCGGTGCATCGTTGGGGTCGATCCCCATCTTGGCCAGTACGATCGCCGTTTCCTGGGCGTGGGGCAGGTAGTTGAGCGTGGTGACGATGTTCCAGCGATCCATCTGACCCTGATTGATCTGCTGGGTGCCGTGATACAGGCCCGTCGTATCGCCCAGGCCGACCGTGTTGGCGGTGGCGAACAGGCGGAAATACGGATGCGGGCGGATGACGCGGTTCTGGTCCAGCAGCGTCAGGTGGCCTTCGATTTCCAGCACGCGCTGGATCACGAACATCACGTCGGGGCGGCCGGCATCATATTCGTCGAACACCAGGGCGCAGGGACGTTGCAGGGCCCAGGGTAGCAGGCCCTCGCGGAATTCCGTTACCTGCTTGCCGTCGCGCAGTACGATCGCATCCTTGCCGATCAGGTCGATGCGCGAGATGTGGCTGTCGAGATTGATGCGGATGCACGGCCAGTTGAGGCGCGAGGCCACCTGCTCGATATGCGAAGACTTGCCGGTGCCGTGGTAGCCCTGGATCATGACGCGGCGGTTGAACGCGAAGCCGGCCAGGATCGCCAGCGTGGTGTCATGGTCGAAACGGTAGGTGGGATCGGCGTCCGGCACATGGTCGGTGCGGACCGAGAAGGCAGGAACTTGCAGGTCGCTGTCGATGCCGAAGAGTTCGCGGGCCGAAACCATCAGGTCGGGCGCGCCGGACAGGGCCGAGATCGGCGGCAGGGCCTCTCCGTTCTGGTCTCTGGCTTCCTGTCTTCGACGCCCGGTTTCTGGCGCCAGAGGCGTTCTTTCGACGTTTCCGGTGCCACTATAGACGCTATCGTCGGCAAGGCCATGCCTACGCGGTACGTTCCAGATCGGCTTCGCGCGCCGAGGCCAGATGGGCGCGCAGCGTGGTGTAGGCGACATTGATGCTTTTCAGCAGTTCTTCCGACTGGCGGTCGCCGCCATTGGCGTCCGGGTGATGCCGCCGCGCCAGGTCCTTGTAGCGCATTTTCAGTTCGTCCATCGATAGCGGCCAGTCCAGACCCATCATGTCCAGCGGCTGGCGCAGGGCCTCGGGCATGTCGGGGCGGGCAGGGGCACCGGTCCGTGGGCCTGGACGGCGCGCGCCGTCCATCAGATCCATCGGGTCGATGAAATCGTCCGGGCCCAGGCGGCCGGCGCGCTGGCCCAGCCGCCAGGAAGGACGGTTCCAGGAGACGTCATCGCGGATGTGCGCCTCGATCTGGCCGGGCGACATGCCTTTGTAAAAATCCCACCGCGCGTTGTACTCGCGTACATGGGGCAGACAGAACCAGAAATATTCGTTCAGCGCGTCGCGTGATTTCGGCGCACGGTAGCCGGCGCTCTCGTCACAGCCGGCCATGTCGCAGCACCGGGCCGGCGCATCCGGATCGGGGTCGAAAGCCCGGTGACGTGTGTTCTTTCGGGTCATCATCTGGCGTTATGTGCGTTCGAACCGTATTCGTGCAAGAGCCAAGCGAGTCAGCAGAAAGAGGGGACGGGAACAGTGAGCATCACAGACCATGCAGAGGTGGCACCTTCTCTGGCCGATGAGAGACGGGTGGACCGGATCGCCCGCGCGATCCGCACGCATCTGGCCCCCAGCCTGATCGAAATCGAGGACGATAGCGGCCGGCATGCCGGCCATTCCGGGATGCGCGGTGCCGCTGCCGGGGGCGAGACGCATTTCAATGTGCTGGTGGTGAGCGCGGCGTTCGACGGGCAGGCGCGGGTACAGCGCTCTCGCCTGGTGCATGACCTGCTGGCGCCGGAATTCGCCTCGGGCCTGCATGCGCTGTCGCTGACATTGCGCACCCCCGCCGAGCAGGCCCGGATCGCCGGCGCATGAGCGGTGGCGGCACGCTTTCGCGCCGGCTGTTCCTGGCCGCACCGCTGGCCGTCGCGGCTTGCCAGGCATCGCCGGGAGCGGTGGACGGGCATGACGTGGCGCGGGTCGAACGGTATCTGAACACCACGCGCGGCCTGACCGCCCGCGTCGTCCAGACCTGGCCGGATGGTGGAATCGGGGAGGGCACGCTCTCCTACGATCCGGGCAATCTGCGCCTGGATTACCGGACGCCGCACCCCATGCGGCTGGTCGCGGCGGGCGGGCACCTGGTGTTTCGCGACGCGCAGCGCCAGTCGGTGACGCGCATGAACCTCTCGCACCAGCCGCTGGGGCTGCTGCTGGCCACGCCGGTGCATCTGGGGGGGGCCGTGGAGGTCACTGCGGTTCGGCATGGTGCCAATGTGTTGCAGATTTCGATGGCCCGCAGTGACAACCCGTCGCAGGGCCTGCTGACGCTGGGATTTGCCGATTTCGCCGGGCAGTTGTCTCTGGTGGCGATCGACCTGCTGGACGCGCGCCACAACAGCACGCGCCTGCATCTGACCGACGTCCGGACCGGCACGGACTTTCCGTCCGGTTTCTTCTCGCTGGACGCGCCGCTGTAGGTAGCGCGTCCGGTCGAGGTCAGAGTGCGCTGATCGGGGTTGGGATGCTGCCGAAGAGACCCTGCCATTCGGCGCGCAGGGCTTCATCCACCGTTGCCATGTCTACGTTGCGGCCCTGGGCGTGCAGGCTGGTTACGCCGTGCTCGCGGATGCCGCAGGGCACGATGCCCTCGAAATGGCTCAGGTCGGGCGCCACGTTCAGGGCCACGCCATGCCAGCACGTCCAGCGCGTGACGCGCACCCCCAGGGCTGCGATCTTGCTTTCGGACCCGGTGAGGGGATCGACCACCCAGACGCCGATTCTGTCCGCGCGCCGTTCGCCCGTGATATCGAAATGGCGCAATGTCCGGATCAGCCATTCCTCCAGCGCGTGGACATAGGCCCGCAGGTCGCGCGGGGGGACCGTGCCCTGCTGCCGGGTGAGGTCCAGCATCACATAGGCGACCCGTTGGCTCGGCCCGTGATAGGTCCACTGCCCGCCCCGGCCGGCGGCGTGGGTGGGGAAGCCGGAAGGATTGAACAGGTCCGCGTCCCTGGCCGATGTGCCGGCCGTGTAGGTGGGGGGGTGTTCCAGCAACCAGACCCGCTCGGGCAGGCTGCCGTCGCGGATTCCCGCCACCTGTCGCTCCATCCCGGCGATCGCGTCGGGGTAGGGAACCGGCACCCGGCTCGAATTCCACAGAATTGTCTTTTCGGTCATTGCCCCTCGAACCTGCATCGTTTATACGGCCTTCCGTCAACACGGTATCGCTCAGGCGGTAACCGATGTCACGGTGCGGTCGTGGCGGAATGGTAGACGCGCAAGCTTGAGGTGCTTGTGGGGGCAACCCCGTGGAAGTTCGAGTCTTCTCGACCGCACCAATCGACAGGCCGGCCAGCCCGGCACGATTGGCTTTATGATGAAAATCAGAATGGAAAGCAGGGCGGACGAAACGCTGGCTCCATTTGCCGGGGCCGGGTGCTCGCGCTGATTTTATGCCTGCACAGGTGATGCAATGGCTGCCCGCATGGGTTTTCCGCACGCATCATCATAGGCATCCTTTTGACCCATCATGTTATTTTGCCTCACTTAAGTCATTTTTTTTTCCCGTTTATCGGTTAGAACGAATTGCGAGCGCGGTCGTTGTTTCATGCGCCGCGTACAGTCGTGACGTGTTCGAATGTTCTGATTTTCAACGATGGATCGAAGGTGACGCTTGTGATCAAACCCTTGCGAAAAGCCGTACTCCCGGTCGCCGGTCTCGGCACCCGTTTCCTCCCGGCGACCAAGGCCATGCCAAAGGAAATGCTGACGGTCGTCGACAAGCCGCTGATCCAATACGCCATCGACGAGGCCCGTGCCGCCGGAATCGAGGAGTTCTGCCTGATTACCGGACGGGGCAAGGACTCGCTGATCGATTATTTCGACGTCGCCTTCGAACTGGAGACGACGCTGCGCGAGCGCAACAAGCAGGATGCGCTGGACGCCCTCGCACCCAGCACCATCGAGGCCGGGGCGCTGATTGCCGTCCGCCAGCAGGAGCCGCTGGGCCTGGGCCATGCGATCTGGTGTGCCCGCAGCTTTATCGGCGACGACCCGTTTGCGATCCTGCTGCCCGACGATCTGGTGAAGAGCGATGTGGGGTGTCTGAAGCAACTCGTGGAGGCCTATAACCAGACCGGGGGGAATGTCGTCGCCGTCACCGAGGTGCCGCGCGAGCACACCAGCCGCTACGGTATCCTGAAGACCGGCAAGGACGATGGTCGTGTGGTCGAGGTGACGGGCCTGGTCGAGAAGCCCAAGCCCGAAGAAGCGCCGTCCAACCTTTCCATCATCGGGCGCTATGTCCTGACGGCCGACGTCATGCCGCATCTGTCCAAGCTGGAGCGTGGTGCGGGCGGTGAAGTGCAGTTGACCGACGCGATGGCCAAGATGATCGGGCATGTTCCGTTCCACGGGCTGCGCTATGAGGGGCAGCGTTTCGATTGCGGCAACAAGCTGGGCTATCTGGAAGCCCAGATCGCAATGTCGATCGATCGGCCGGATCTTGGGGATTCCGTGCGGGCGTTCCTGAAGAACTATACTGGCTGATGGTGGCGTTCGCGCACGGTTTTGATCCGACGAGCCTGCGCGAATACGACATAAGGGGGGTCGTGGACACGACCCTTGGTCCGCGCGACGCCTATGCGATTGGCCGGACCTTCGGCAGCGTGGTGGTCCGCGAGGGCGGTCGTACCGTCGCTGTCGGATATGATGGCCGATTATCCTCACCCGAACTGGAGGCGGCCCTGGTCGATGGGGCCGTCGCTTCCGGGGTCGAGGTACTGCGTGTCGGTCGCGGGCCGACGCCGATGCTGTATTTCGCCTCCGCCAGTCTGAAGGCTGACGGGGCGGTCATGGTCACCGGCAGTCATAATCCGCCCGATCACAACGGATTCAAGATGATCCTCGGGGGGGAGTCCTTCTTCGGCCCCCGTATCGGCGAACTGGGCGACATGGCCGCGCGCGGCGACGTGGTGCCGGAGCGGCTCGGCAGCGTGCGGGATGTCGATGTTCAGGCGGACTATGTCGAGCGGCTGGCGCGTGGCTGGGATGGCGGCGAGCGGCGGCTGAAAATCGTCTGGGACAACGGGAATGGTGCCGCTGGCGAGGTTCTGGCCGAACTGGTGCGGCATATTCCGGGTGAGCATACCATTCTGAACGGTGTGATCGACGGCCGTTTTCCGGCCCATCATCCCGACCCGACGATTCCCCGGAACCTGATGCAACTGATTGCTGCGGTGCGGGATATCGGCGCCGATATCGGGATTGCCTTCGATGGCGATGCCGACCGGATCGGTGTGGTGGATGATCGGGGCGAAATCTGGTGGAGCGACCAGATTCTCGCCCTGCTGGCCCGTGACGTGCTGGAGGCTCGGCCGGGCAGCATGATCATCGCCGATGTGAAGGCCAGTCAGGTTCTGTTCGATGAGGTGAGCCGGGCTGGTGGGCAGCCGCTGATGTGGCGCAGCGGACATTCGCCCATCAAGTCGCGGATGGCGGAAACCGGTGCCCCGCTGGCCGGCGAGATGTCGGGCCATTTCTTCTTCGCCGACAGGTGGTATGGGTTCGATGACGGGCTGTATGCGGCGGTTCGCCTGCTGGGCGTTGTTGCCCGGATGAAGAGGGCATTGTCGGCAGCGCATGACGCGCTGCCCAAGATGGTCAGTACGCCCGAATTGCGGTTCGATTGCGCCGATGCCCGCAAGTTTGTGGTGATCGAAGACGTTGCGGCGCGACTGGCCGACGCGGGCGCCGATATGACGACGATCGACGGCGTGCGGGTGACTGATGCGGATGGGTGGTGGCTGCTGCGGGCCTCCAATACCCAGGCCATGCTGGTCGCGCGGGCGGAAAGCGCCAGCCCTGAGGGATTGGAACGGCTGAAGGCGGCCCTGACCGTGCAACTCGAACGGTCAGGCGTGGCGGCGCCCGATTTTTCCAGCGGAAGCCACTGAACCGGCTGTATGCGCTACGCGGCCTTTGAATATCCCGGTTCAGGCTGGTATCCTGCCCGGCCATCTTTGCTGCCATGTGTTGCCTTCGGCCCGGATTGGCGGCTGGTTTCCGGAGATTCTTGCCGCATGGCCGATGCGCTGCCTTTCCGTTCTTTTCTGGAGCCTGGGCAGTTCGTCCGTCATCCCGATCATCCGGAATGGGGGCTGGGGCAGGTGCAGTCGGCCATTGCCCATCGGGTGACGGTCAATTTCGAGGATCAGGGCAAGATGCTGATCGATGCATCGGTCGTCATGCTGACGGTCGTTTCCTGAAGGGTTGGCATGGGTACGCCGTTCCTCGATTCTCTCGGTCGGACCGTGACCTATCTGCGGGTTTCGGTCACTGACCGATGCGACATGCGCTGCGTGTACTGCATGTCGGAAACCATGTCGTTTCTGCCCAAGGCCGAGATCCTGACCTATGCGGAACTGGAGCGGCTTTGTGCCGCCTTTATCCGCAGCGGGGTGACGCGGCTGCGCGTGACGGGGGGAGAGCCGCTGGTGCGCCGGGATGTCGGCGATTTTTTCCAGGCCATGGGAAAATGGCTGCACCGGCCTGGTGGGAATGGTCATCTGGATGAATTGACCGTTACGACCAATGGCTCGCGGCTGGCCGAGCATGCCGGAATGCTGGCCGGCGCGGGTGTGCGGCGGGTCAATATCAGCCTCGACTCCCTTGATTCTGAAAAATTTCGTCGCATTACCCGGCGCGGGAATCTCGACCAGACCCTGGCGGGTGTGCGCGCGGCACGGCTGGCGGGGCTGGCGATCCGCATCAATACCGTGGCGATGGCGGGGGTGAATGACGATGAATTCGACACGCTGCTGGCCTGGTGTGGTGAAATCGGGGCCGATCTCTGCCTGATCGAGACCATGCCGATGGGCGAGACAGGCGAGGATCGCACTGATCGCTATCTGCCACTCTCTGCCGTGCGGACCGAACTGTCGCGGCGCTGGACGCTGGAGCCGTTGGCCGAGCGTACGGGTGGGCCGGCGTGTTATCTGCGCGTGCGCGAAACCGGGCGGAAGCTGGGGCTGATCACGCCCATGACCCATAATTTCTGCGAAAGCTGCAACCGGGTGCGTCTGTCCTGCACCGGGCAGCTTTATCCGTGCCTGGGGGATGAAGGGGCGACGGACCTGCGGCACCCCCTGCGGGAAGGGGCCAGCGATGCCGAACTGCTGCACCTCGTGCAGTCGGCGATCCTGCGCAAGCCGAAGGGCCATGATTTCGTCATCGGGCGGCGTGCGGATGATCCCGCCGCCATGCGTCGGCATATGAGCGTGACCGGCGGATAGGAGGCTGGTTGCAAAGGCGGCCTGCCAGGTGAGGGGCCGCGCGACTTCACGTGCGCAGTCCATAGGAAAGACTCGTCAGATTGTCGGCCGGCTGATTTTGTGTGTGGGTTAAATTTATTATAAGTTCAATTTGTTATTCAATTTTTTTGATCGCGTCCTCAAGCGAGATCGTGAAGGCGCCGGGCTGGAGCGGCTGGGGCTGACTTTCCGCCGGGGCCCAGCCGGTCATGATGGCAACGCGCAGCGGAACGGACAGATAGGCGTCGTCTGCCTCCGGCGTCAGGCTTGCCAGGGCGGCAGCGAACAGAGCGGACGTGGGAAACTGGCGGCTGCGCAATTTCAGGGCGTTGGTCTCGCCGGCGGCGCGCAGGTCGCGCAGCAGGGCCATGGGCGAGCGATAGGCGAGGGGCAATATGTCCACATCCGCGACCGGCAAGGCGAAGCCTGCGCGCTGCAACAGGGAGGCACAGTCCTTCAGGTCGGGAAAGGGGGAGACCCGTGGGGCAGCGCCGCCAGTGAGCGTGCACTCGGCCTCGGTCAAGGCGCGGCGGAGATCCGCCAGGGTCGGCAGGACAGGCACGCTGGCGAGGAACAGTCCGTCGGGCTTCAGTGTGTGGCGGATCTGCGCCAGCGCGCCGGGCAGGTCGTTGACCCAGTGCAGCGACAGGTTGGCGACCACCAGGTCGAAGCTGTCAGGGCCGAAGGGGAGCCATTCCTCGTCGGCGCACAGGACCTTACCACCATTGACCTGCGCCATCCTGGGCGACAGGTCGCAGGACACGACGCTCTCGATCCCGCGTGCGCGCAATAGGGGTGCGACCACGCCGCGACCGCCGATATCCAGCGCCGCGCTGAAGCGGTAGGTCGTGTCGTCCAGCCGGTCCAGTAGCCGGTCCGCGGCTTCCTGCAGGATCGGTGCGACCGCATGCACCAGAGGGGCGGCGCGATCGCGATGACGGCGCACGGCGGCGCGGTCGAAAATCACGGGATCGTTCATGGCTCGCATGTGCCCTTCCGGATGGGCGATGCCAATGGCACCATTGCGTGATGGTTGGCACGACACGGGACGCGGGGGAAACCCGATCGGCGCATGGCGAGGCGGGTAGCCTGCCACGGCGCATCGCGGCGCGCGTGCTCGACCTTCTTCTGCCACCTGACTGCCCGGCCTGTCATCAGCCGGTCGATCGTGCCGGCCTGCTGTGTCCCGACTGCTTCCGTGCCATGCGCTTTATCGCCGAGCCATGCTGCGCGCGATGTGGCCAGCCCTTTTCGGCGTCGGCTCCTGGCAGTGCTGGGCGTAGCTGTGCGCCGTGCCTGGACCATCCCCCGTCATGGCGGAACGGCCGGGCCGCCATGATCTATGACGAACGGTCGCGCGTGCTGATCCTGCGGCTGAAATATGCAGATCGTACCGATCTGGCGCCGCTGCTGGCCCGGCATATGGTGCGGGCCGGACGTGAACTGCTGGCCGAAGCCGATCTGCTGGTGCCTGTGCCGCTGCACAGGGGGCGGCTGTTCCGTCGCCGCTATAATCAGGCCGGGCTGCTGGCGGTGGCGATCGGGCGGATCGCGCATCTGCCGGTGGTGCCGGATGCCCTACAGCGTGTGCGCGGGACGCCCGCGCTGGCCCGCCTGGGGGCGGCGGCGCGCCAGGAGGTGCTGCGCGGGGCGATCGTGGCCCGCCCGTCGCGTCGGAATCGGCTGGCAGGCCGGCGCGTCATCCTGGTCGATGACGTGATGACGACGGGAGCAACATTGGGCGCCTGTGCGCGGGCGGTGCTGGCGGCCGGAGCGGTTTCGGTGGACGTGCTGGTGGCTGCCCGTGCGCCCGATCCCGCGCGGGTGGGATCGGACGGCGGGAGAACGGCCGGCGAATGATGCGAACGGTATAGTGCCACGGCACAAATGCGCTATGTCTTCAGAATAGGCTACTTTTCTTTTTCGGGGGTCGGAATGCCCAGCATCGAAATCTATACCCAGCCAGGCTGCCCCTATTGCGTGCGCGCCGTGCGCCTGCTGCAACAGAAGGGCGCGCCATTCACTGAAATCCGCGCCCTGCACGGCACGCCCGAGCGGGCCGAGGCCCGGGAGCGTTCGGGGGGGGCGGACAACGGTGCCGCAGATCTTCATCAACGGGCGGCATATCGGTGGCTGCGACGACCTGATGGCGCTGGAACGGCAGGGAGAACTTGACCCGCTGCTGCGCGCGGCCTGATCGGGCATCGGGGGCGCGCGTGATCTGTTATCAGTTGCGGTGTGACGCCGGGCATGAGTTCGAGGGCTGGTTTCCCGGCAGTGCCGCGTTCGACGATCAGGCTCGCCGCAACCTGCTCTCCTGCCCACAATGCGGCACGTCGCACGTTGTGCGGGCGCTGATGGCCCCGGCTGTGCGGACCGCGCCGACGCGCGTGCCGGAAACGGCGCGGCCGTCCCCTCAGGCCGGGGCTGCCATTCCTGCCGCGATGATGGCCGCGATGCAGCGCGTCAGGCAATATGTCGAGGAACGATGTGAGAATGTGGGCGATAAATTCGCCGAGGAAGCGTTGAAGATCCATCATGGAGATGGCGAACAGCGCGGCATTTACGGACGTGCATCGGAAGAGGATTGTGATCGCCTGGTCGATGAGGGTGTCGAGATCATGGCCATACCGTGGGTCCCGCGTGCGGACGGTTGATCGGACGCTGGAAAGGGAGCCGGGCCCGGAGGCCGGAAGTCGAGGTGGAACGCATGCATGACAGAACAAGCCGACGGGCCGACATGACCCGCTTCCCGCAGGGGAAGCGCCGGGGCGTACGGTCGCTGGCCGCCCTGGGCGCCATGATGGGAATGTTGGGCCAGCTGGCGGGCCATCCGCTTTCGGCGGAGGCGGCTGAAACTGCCGCGGCGCGGGATGCCTCGCCGGTGCTGGGGCAATGGGTTACCCGCGAGCGCGACGGTGTCTTCGAGATCCGGGCCTGCGGCGGTGAACTCTGCGGTCGGCTGGTCGGCATGCGCTATACCGGTGAAATTCCGAAGGCCAAGGACGGGACATCGGAATGCGGTCTGCTGATGCTGACCGGATTCGTTCCCGATTCGGACGATGCCGGCCGCTGGAACGGGCATATCCTCGATCCGGACAGCGGGAAGGTCTACCAGGCCCAGATCTGGTCGCCGCGTGACGGGGTGCTGAAACTCAGAGGCTATGTGGGCATTCCCCTGTTTGGCGAAACCCATACCTGGACACGCTATGACGGCGCGATCGGAGCGCGCTGCCTGATGCAGTGAGCCGCCTCTTTCTCAACTGGATTCGTGAGCGACATGACCTCAATCATCTCACGACGCGGCCTGATGGCCGGGTTGGCCGCGTCGGGTATTCCTCTTGCGGCATCGTGGCCCGTCAGGGCCGCCATTCCGGCCAGGGCGCGGACATTGTGCTATATCGGCGGCTACAACAAACATGCGCCGCCCGGTGGGGCGGGGAACGGGCAGGGCATCGCGCTGTTCGAGATGAATCCCACGACCAGCGCGCTGGCGCCGATCTCGACTTTTACGGACATTGCCAGCCCGTCTTTCATCACGCTCTCCGCCGATAACCGTTTCCTGTACGCGTTGAGCGAGATCGACGATTTCAACGGACGGCATGATGGCAGCGTCACCGCGTTTGCGGTCGATCGGCTGTCGGGTGAACTGACCCGGCTGAATGTCGTATCCTCGGGTGGGGCGGTGCCGGCCCATCTCAGCGTCCATCATTCCGGCCGGTATGTCCTGGTGGCCAACTATGTCGGCGGCAGCGTGGGCGTGTTGCCCATCCGGCCGGATGGCAGCCTGGGCGAGCCGACGGACATCGTGAAGAATTCCGGCCCGCGCATGCCCGAACGGGCCGAGGACAACCCACCCGGCAATTTCGCGGTCAGCGACCATTCGGGGCCGCATGTCCATATGGTGGCCAGCGACCAGTCAGGCAAATTTGTCCTGGCCTGCGATGCCGGGCTGGACCGGGTCTATGTCTGGACGCTGGATCTGGCGACGGGCAAGCTCAAACCGGCCGCGACGCCTTTCCTCTCCCTGATGCCGGGGTCGGCGCCACGCCATTTCTCCTTCAGCCATGACGGGCGAACGCTCTACATCCTGTGCGAACAGGATTCCAAGATCGTCGTGGCCAGGTTCGATCCGACGACCGGTACGATCACGCCGCAGCAGCGGGTCAGCACCGTTACGTCCTATTTTCAGGGCAGCACGCTGGCGGCGGGAATCCTGCTGTCACCCAATGGACGATATGTGTACGCGTCGAACCGGCTGGGGGATTCCATGGCCGTTTTCCGTGTGGGTTCGGACGGATTGCTGACGCTGATCGACGAAGTGTGGATGCATGCGGATTATGGACGGGCCATGATGTTCGACCCGTCGGGCACGTTTCTGTTCTGTGCCAACCAGCGCAGCGATTCCGTCACATCGTTCCGGGTTGATCCCGAAACCGGCGCGCTGGACTTTACCTGGCATTTCACCGCCGTGGGCAGCCCTACGACGTTCGCGTTTCTCCAGCTTTGAGGGCTTATTCCGGCACGGCGAGGCTGGCGATGTAGTTGACGCCGAGATCCCGGCTTTCGCGCCAGCCGCTGAGGCCGGGGGCCATGCCCGCGATGTCGGACACTCGCAATCCGGCCTGGCCGGCATAGGCGCCCAGTTCGGCCGGCGTGATGAATTTGCGCCATTCGTGGGTGCCGACCGGCAGCAGGCGCAGGATGTATTCCGCCCCGATCTTGGCCGTCGCCAGCGAGCGCAGCGTGCGGTTGAGGGTCGAGACGATGATGACGCCGCCGGGCTCGACCATGCCGGCCAGCAGACGGAGGAAGGCGGCGGGATCGGCGACGTGCTCAATGACTTCGAGCGCCGTGATCGCGTCGAAGCGGGCGCCCTCGGCATACAGATCCTCGGCGCTGCCGGCGCGGTAGGCGAGCGGGCCCGCGCCCGGCGGCAGTGGATGGGCCAGCATATGTGCGCGGGCGGCCGCAATGGCGGCATCGGAAGCATCCAGGCCCAGCACATCATAGCCCATGCGGGCCAGGCCCTCGCTGGCGAGGCCGGCACCGCAGCCGATATCCAGCAGGCGTGTCACGGGCGCGGATTCTCCGGCGCGCGGGGCGGGGAGATGGCGCCGGGCCCAGTCCAGGCGCAGGCTGTTCATGGCATGCAGCGGCCGCATCGGGCCCGAAGGGTCCCACCAGCGATCGGCGAGGGCGCTGAAGCGGGCGATTTCGTCCTGAACGACGGACGGGCCGTCTGAATGGACCGAATCGTTGACCTGCATGGCGTCTGCACCTCTCCATCTGGCTTCTGCCGCTGGACGGCGCAGCGGCGGAAGGGTATGTGACGCGCCTTGCAGATAACCGCAATGCCCCGTCCGACGCCCCCGAGGCCCCGGATGGGCTGGAACGGCCCGCGCGCCGAACTGGAGAGCCCTTTCGATGTCCCGTCACACTCCGCGGATCGTCATGAAATTCGGTGGCACCTCTGTGGCCGATCTGGACCGAATTCGCGCGGTGGCGGAAAAAGTGCGCAAACAGGTCGAGGCAGGGTGCGAGGTCGCGGTGGTCGTCTCGGCCATGTCGGGCGTGACCAATCAGTTGGTCGGCTATTGCCAGGCACTGTCGCCGCTGCACGATGCGCGGGAATATGATGCCGTCGTCGCGACCGGCGAGCAGGTCACCAGCGGCCTGCTGGCCATCGCGTTGCAGACCATCGGGGTCGAGGCCCGGTCGTGGCTGGGCTGGCAGATTCCGCTGCGCACCGATGCGGCGCATGGCAAGGCGCGTATCGCCTCGATCGACGGTGAGGCGCTGGTGGCGCGCATGCAGGCCGGCCAGGTGCCGGTCATTGCCGGTTTCCAGGGGGTTGCCGCCGATGGGCGGATCACGACGCTGGGGCGCGGCGGGTCGGATACCTCGGCCGTCGCCATCGCGGCCGCCATCGGGGCCGACCGGTGTGACATCTATACCGATGTCGATGGAATCTACACCACGGACCCGCGCATTGTTGCGAGGGCGCGGAAGCTGGATAAGATCACCTACGAGGAAATGCTGGAACTGGCGTCGGTCGGCGCCAAGGTGTTGCAGACCCGCAGCGTCGAACTGGCAATGAAGGAACGGGTGCGCGTACAGGTGCTGTCGAGCTTCGTCGATGGCTCCGCCCCGTCGGAAGACAACCTGCCCGGATCATTAGTGGTGGATGAGGACGAGATCGTGGAAAAGGAACTGGTCGCCGGCATTGCCTATTCACGCGACGAAGCGAAGCTGTCGGTGCGGCGGATCCCGGACCGACCCGGAATTGCGGCCGCGATCTTCGGCCCGCTGACGGCGGCGAACGTGAATGTCGACATGATCGTGCAGAGCACCGGCGCCGACGGCCTGACGAACATGACCTTCACCACGTCGAAGACCGATCTGGCGCGCGCCATCCAGGCGCTGGAAGCAGCCCGGGACGTCATCCAGTATGGCGAACTGGTGACGGACGACGATGTGGTGAAGATCAGCGTGGTCGGGATCGGCATGCGTTCGCATGCCGGGGTGGCGAACCTGATGTTCCGCACCCTGTCCGACCGCAACATCAATATCCAGGTCATCTCGACCAGCGAGATCAAGGTCTCGGTGCTGATCGCGTCGGAATATACCGAACTGGCCGTGCGGGCGCTGCACACGGCCTACGGCCTCGACGCGGCGGCCTGATGGCGATGGAAACCCTCGTGACGCAATCGCCGGGCGACGCCACGGAACGGGCGGCCGCCCGTGCCCGCCTTGACCGCCTGTGGGCAGCCGGCACGGCCTTCCTCGGGAGCGAGGTCGCGATCATGGCCGGTGCCATGTCGTGGGTCAGCGAACGGCATCTGGTCTCGGCCATTTCCAATGCCGGCGGCTTCGGCGTACTGGCCTGCGGTGCGATGGAGCCCGATCGCCTCGCCGAGGAAATCGCGGCGACCCAGGCCCTGACCAGCCGTCCGTTCGGCGTCAACCTGATTACGATGCATCCGCGTCTGGACGATCTGGTCCAGGTCTGCCTGGCGGCAGGGGTGTCGCATGTGGTGCTGGCGGGAGGCATTCCGCCGGGGCCGGCGATCCGTGCGCTGAAAGACGGGGGCGCGAAAGTCATCGCCTTTACGCCGGCGCTGGTGTTGGCCAAGCGGCTGGTCCGCATGGGCGTCGATGCGCTGGTGATCGAAGGCGCCGAAGCCGGCGGACATGTCGGGCCGGTCTCGCTGACCGTGCTGGCGCAGGAAGTGCTGCCCCACATTCGCTCGGTCCCGGTCTTCGTGGCCGGCGGGTTGGGGCGGGGTGAGGCCATTCTCTCCTATCTGGAGCAGGGGGCGGCCGGCGCGCAGCTCGGCACCCGTTTCGCCGCGTCGGCGGAAAGCATCGCTCATGAACGCTTCAAGGCCGCCTTCGTCCGTGCCAACGCGCGGGACGCGGTGACCTCGGTGCAGTTGGACGAGCGTTTTCCCGTGATTCCCGTGCGTGGGCTGTCGAACGAGGGGGGGCGGGCGTTCCTGCGCCATCAGGCCGAGACGATTCGCCGCTATCTGGATGGCGACCTGACGAAAGAGGCCGCCCAACTCGACATCGAACATTTCTGGGCCGGCTCGCTGCGCCGGGCGGTGATCGAGGGCGATGTGGAAAACGGCTCGGTCATGGCCGGGCAGTCGGTCGGAATGATCACTGCTGTGCAGCCGGTTGCCGACATCATTGCCGAACTGGTCGAGCAGGCCGTCGATGCCCTCGTTCGGCGTGACAGGGTAACGGGTGAGTCGTGAGTGGTGAGGATAGCCGGACGACGCTGAACGATTCCGGCGCGCGGGCCTCGGCAGGCGCCGGGAACGTCGGCCCGACGCTGCGGGCACGGCGCGAGCAGCTTGGCTGGGCGTTGCCCGATGTGGCGGCCTGGCTGAGGATTCGGCTGTCCTTTCTCGAAGCGATGGAAGACGACCGGGTGAAGGACCTGCCGGGGAACGTCTATACGCTCGGCTTTCTGCGCACCTATGCCCAGGCGCTCGGCCTCGATGCCGAGGCGCTGGTTGCGCGCTTCAAAAGCGAAGCGCGGGGCAGAATCGACTGCAAGCCCGAATTGTCCTTTCCGGCTCCGGCCGCCAGCGGTGCGATGCCGGTCGGCGTCATGGTGCTGCTGGGGGGAGTGATCATCGTGCTGGCCTATGTCGGCTGGTACCGCATGACGGGTGGCCAGTCCGCGCCGCCGCAACCCGTTCCTTCCGTTTTTTCGGCCATTCCGGGCATGACGCGCCAGGCGGCGACCTCGCCGCAGGTGGCGTCGGTCCTGCCGCCGGAACGGGCGCCCATTCCGCCACGGCCGCTGTCGGGGGCGGAGAAATCGGCGATCACCGATGGAGATCTCCCCGCGGAACCCACGCCGGCACCGGGGAGCCATGCCGAGCCGGGCGTGCCGGCCGCAACGGCCGACAGCCCGGATGATGCGGCGGCGCCCGTCGGTACGCCGGCGATGGCGCAACCGGTGGCTCCGGGCACGGCCCCGGCGCCCGTTCCTGCGGCTCCGGCAGCCGGAACGGCGCTTGGCCAGATCGTTCTGACGGCCTCGGCCCAGACATGGGTGCAGGTCAGGGTTGCTGGCGGGCCCGTGATCTATGACCATATCCTGCAGGCAGGCGAGAGTTGGTCCGCGCCGCAGGACAAGACCGATCTTCTGCTGACGGTGGGCAATGCCGGCGGGCTGGTGGTCAGCGCCGATGGTGTGACGACCCAGCCACTGGGCCGGAATGGCGCGGTGCGGCGCAACCTGCCGCTGACGCGCGATGCCGTCCGCAGCGGCGCGATCGTGGCGTCGGTGCCTGCTCCGGCGGCGCAGCCGGCAAAATCTGCGCAGCCTCAGCCGGCTGAAAGTGCGGCGAAGCCGCAGGTGCCCAAACCGCCGCCAGCGGCAGGCGGACAGTGAAAGGGCCGGGAGCGGTCGCGTCCGGTCTGGCCAAAGGGACCGGTTTTTGGCAGGAAGCATGCACGGAAAGGCGGCGCGCCGTCATGCCGGCGGATAGAACAATGTTATCATCGCCTCATCCGGAGGGCAGACAATGAGCAGCTATCGTCCCTATCAGTATATCGAACGGCGCAAGTCGCGGCAGATCCACGTGGGTAAGGTGGCGGTGGGCGGCGACGCGCCGATTTCCGTCCAGACCATGACCAACACGCTGACGACCGACGCCGAGGCGACGATCGCGCAGATCCGGCGGGCGGAACTGGCGGGCGTCGATATTGTCCGCGTGTCGTGCCCCGATGAGGAAAGCACCGCCGCGCTGGCCGAGATCGTGCGCGAGGTGAATGTGCCGATCGTTGCCGACATCCATTTTCACTACAAGCGCGCGATCGAGGCCGCGCAGGCCGGCGCGGCCTGCCTGCGCATCAATCCGGGCAATATCGGTAGCCCGGAGCGCGTGCGCGAGGTGGTGAAGGCGGCCAAGGATTACGGCTGTTCGATCCGCATCGGCGTGAATGCCGGGTCACTGGAAAAGCATCTTCTGGAAAAATATGGCGAACCTAACCCGGAGGCGCTGGTCGAAAGCGCGCTGGAGCATGCCAAAATCCTGGAAGATCACGATTTCCACGAATTCAAGATCAGCGTGAAGGCGTCGGACGTCTTCATGGCCGTGGCCGCCTATCAGCAGCTTGCCGAAGTGTGCGATCACCCGCTACATATCGGCATCACCGAGGCGGGCAGCAAGCGGGCTGGCACGGTCAAATCGTCCATCGGGCTGGGTAATCTGCTGTGGGCCGGCGTAGGGGATACCATGCGCGTGTCGCTGTCGGCCGAGCCCGAGGAAGAAGTTCTGGTCGGTTGGGACATCCTGAAGTCGCTGGGCCTGCGCCATCGCGGCGTGAAGATCATTTCCTGCCCGTCCTGCGCGCGGCAGGGCTTCAACGTGATCCAGACCGTGCAGACGCTGGAAGAACGACTGGCGCATATCCAGACCCCGCTTACGCTGTCGATCATCGGTTGCGTGGTCAACGGCCCCGGCGAGGCGCTGATGACGGATATCGGCGTGACCGGCGGTGGTTCGGGCCGCCACATGGTCTACGCCGCCGGCCGGCAGGACCATACGATCGCGGCGGATTCGATGATCGAGCACATCGTGGAGATGGTCGAGAAGAAGGCCGAGATCCTGCGGGCCGAGGAAGAGGCCGCGAAGGCCGCCGAGGCGGTCGTCGCCGCCCAGTAAGGACGCGCCCGACCCGGCGGGTCGGGGTGGAGACTTGCCGTCCTTTATTGTGTTCCGCCCCGTTCGGGGCGGAACACATCTATGATTCAGAAAACAGGAACATCGATCCGTGAGCAGCCTGCAACCCGTCCGTGGTACCCATGACCTGATCGGCGAGGGGCAGCGGCGCCATGCCCATGTGGTAGATACCGCGCGGCGTATCGCGGGCCTGTACGGCTTCGATGAGTGGTCTACCCCGATTTTCGAGGATACGCGGGTCTTCGCGCGCTCGCTGGGCGATACGTCCGACGTGGTGTCGAAGGAGATGTATTCGTTCGAGGACCGGGGCGGTGAATCCCTGACTTTGCGGCCCGAGGGCACGGCGGGTGTGTGCCGCGCACTGGTGACCAATGGCCTGACCCAGTCCCTGCCGCAGAAAGTGTTCTATGCGGGGCCGATGTTCCGCTACGAGCGCCCGCAGAAGGGACGGTATCGGCAGTTCCACCAGATCGGTGCCGAACTGATCGGCGCGGCCGAGGCGCTGGCCGATGCGGAAGTGATCGCCATGGGGCGGGATATCCTGAAGGCGCTAGGCATTGCCGACGATACGGTGGTGGAATTGAACACGCTGGGCGATACCGAGAGCCGCGCCGCCTGGCGTGCCGCGCTGGTCGCCTATTTTACCGAGTTCAAGGACCAGTTGTCCGATGACAGCCGTGCCCGGCTGGAGCGCAATCCGCTGCGCATTCTGGACAGCAAGGCGCCACAGGACCGGGCGCTGGTGGCCGATGCGCCGCTGATCGGTGCCTTCCTGACCGACGAGGCCCGCACGTTCTGGGACGACCTGCGCTCGGCGCTGGATGTGTTGGGTGTGCCGTTCCGCGAGAATCCGGGCATCGTGCGTGGGCTGGATTATTACGGGCACACGACCTTTGAATTCGTGACCGAGAAGCTGGGTACCCAGGGCACGGTGCTGGCCGGTGGCCGCTATGATGGGCTGGTGGCCGAAATGGGCGGCCCGCGCACGCCGGCCATTGGCTGGGCCGGCGGGATCGAGCGGTTGGCGCTGCTGCTGGACAGCGCGCCCGCAGCGCCGCGCCCCGTGGCGGTGGTGCCGCTGGGCGAGGGCGCCAGCGGTGCGGCCGTGACGCTGTTGCAGGCCCTGCGCGCCCATGGCGTGCGCGCCGAAATCGCCTATCGCGGCAATGCCAAGCGCCGGATGGAACGGGCGAATCGCATCGGTGCCACCCATGCCGTGCTGATCGGCGATGATGAAGTGGCGCGCGGCGTGGCCCAGGTGAAGGCTCTGGATGAAGGGTCGCAGAACGAACTGGCGCTGGACGCGGTCGCGCCGTATCTGGCCGGAGCGGTTGGCTGCTGAACCATGAGTCTTGACGACAGGTTGGACCGGATCGTTGGCCGGTCGGAAGAATTGCAGGACATGCTTGCCCGGGGGGTGGTGGGGGAGGCATTCAGCAAGGCGTCGCGCGAATATGCCGAACTGGAGCCCATCGTCAGCCGGATTGGTGCGCTGCGTCAGGCGGAGCGGGAAGCTATTCAGTCCGAATCGTTGCTGGCCGATCCGGAAATGCGCGAACTGGCCGAGGCCGAACTGGGCGATCTGCACGACCGGATCGCGGAACTGCGCCAGGATATCCGTATTGCCATGCTGCCGCGCGACGAGGCCGACGAGCGCAGCGCCATCCTCGAAATTCGCCCGGCTGCCGGAGGGGACGAGGCCGCCCTGTTCGCGGCGCAACTGTTCGATGCCTACCGCCGCTATGCTGCTCTTCGTGGCTGGCGATTCGAGGTGATGGAATTTGACGAATCGGAACTGGGCGGTCTGCGCGAGGGGATGGCCACCATCGCGGGGCGCGGGGTGTTCGCGCGCCTGAAATACGAATCGGGCGTGCACCGCGTGCAGCGCGTGCCGGCAACTGAAAGCCAGGGCCGTATTCATACCTCGACCGTGACGGTGGCCATGTTGCCCGAGGCGGGTGAGGTGGATGTCCAGATCAATGACAGCGACCTGCGCATCGATGTCTACCGGGCTTCTGGCGCGGGTGGGCAGCACGTCAACAAGACCGAGAGTGCTGTGCGCATCACCCATCTGCCGACCGGCGTGGTGGTGGCGATGCAGGAGGAAAAAAGCCAGCACAAGAACCGTGCCAAGGCGATGAAGATCCTGATGTCGCGGCTGTACGAGCGCGAGCGTGCCACCGCCCATGCCAGCCGCGCCGCCGACCGCAAGTCGCAGGTGGGGACCGGAGACCGGTCGGAACGGATCCGCACCTACAATTTCCCGCAGGGTCGCGTGACCGACCACCGGATCAACCTGACGGCCTACAAGATCGATCGCGTGATGCTGGGCGAGTTCGACGAATTCATCGACGCCCTGATCCAGGACGAGCAGGCCAGCCTGCTGGCCGCCGAGGGCTTATAACGCAATTTGCAGAACCTGGCTTGAAATGCACGCCGGATCGCTGCCTGCGCGCAGTTGCAGCGGGGTTTCAGGACGTTGGAACGGAGCAGATTTCAGACCGGCCGGGCTGGCGCTCGACCACCGAGGGGTCGTCCGGGTCGGCCAGATAGAATTCGGTGAAGTTGCGGGTACCCAGCGCGTTCAGCGTGCGCCCTTCCGGATGGTGCAGGATGCCGCCGCCATTGACCTCATGCGTTTCCGTCCGGCCATCGGGCGTGCGTATGGTAATTTCACCGCATAGCGCATAGGTGTGGTTGATACGCCCGGCGGCGGTCTCGACGTGGACGGCCCGTTGCGGCGCCGATGCGTCGAGCCGGATCGTGGCGGCGAGCTGTTCGTCGACATAAAGGCGGGAGATTTCAGAAATCTCATTGTCCGCGCGACCGTCAACGACGGTGAAGGTGCCTGCCAGCGCAGGGCGGGACGCTGACGCCAGGACCGCGCCCGCGCCAAGAAAGATAAGGATTTTCCATGAACGAGACTGCGGCATCATGGTGCCAGAGTAGGACGGATTTCGCCTGAAATGAAAGAGGATGCGCTGGCGGTGCCGGGTGATGAGGCGGATCTGCGGACATGGCTTGGCTGGGGCGGGGCGCGATTGCGCGACGCCGACGTGGACGATCCGCGTCGCGAGGCGCGGCTGTTGATGGCCCACGTTCTCGGCACCGATCTTGCGGGCCTGCTGGCGCGCGCGCGGATGACCGATTCCGAGCGAGCCGGATTTGTGGCGGCCGTGCGGCGCCGGGCGGCGCGCGAACCGATGGCGCACATTACCGGACGCGCCGGCTTCTGGTCTCTGGAACTGGAAACCTCGCCCGCGACCCTGATTCCCCGCCCCGACAGCGAAACGCTGATCGAGGCCCTGCTGGATTACTGCCCCGATCGCGAACGGGTCCGCAGCGTGCTCGATCTGGGAACCGGGGCCGGCTGCCTGCTGCTGGCGGCGCTGAGCGAGTATGGCGCGGCCTGGGGGGTGGGGGTGGATATCGCACCCGATGCCGCGCGCCTGGCCGCGCGCAACGCCCGACGGGCCGGACTGGAGGGGCGAAGCGCGATGCTGGCCGGCGACTGGGCTGCATCGATTCGCGGCGTGTTCGACGTGGTATTCAGTAATCCGCCCTATATTCCGCAGGGCGATCTGGCCGGCCTGATGCCGGATGTCCGGGATTATGAGCCGGTACGCGCGCTGGATGGCGGCGCGGATGGGCTGGATGCCTATCGGTTGCTGACCGGCGCCCTACCTCTGCTTCTAGCGCATGATGGGGTTGCTGTTTTCGAAATCGGGATCGGGCAGGAAAACAGCATGCCGACGCTGGCGCGGCAATCCGGGCTGGAAATCGTGGATGTCCGCGCCGATCTGGGGGGAATTCCGCGTGCGGTCGTGATGCGACATCGGCGGTCGTGAGCGGTTTTTCGGGAAAGCGGGCCACCGGGCGGGAATGCCGCGCGACGGGGTGGTCAGCCCAGGTTTGCGGGCATCGGAGTGGCGCGGACTGGGGGACACAGGTCCCGATGCATGGGCAATGCGCGCTGGATTGCCGTCAAACCGGCTTTCTCACCTGCCATGGAGTAAAAAACCATTTGGCAGAGCGGATATAAGGGCATAGATTACCGATGGAATGCGGACGGGGGTTTTTACCTTTCCGAGATGTCGCATACCGATCCTGAATGCATGAAAACGGAAATGACCGCACGGGTGCGTGCAGGGGCCTGGGTCGTTGCATGATGCTGCAGGATCAGATGCCGGGCTGCACGCCAGGCACTCAGAATGACAATAGGGGATGGTTGGCCCCGGCGGGCGCAGGCAAAGAGCGACCGTTAACAGGAAAGTGCTGCGACAGCTTATGAACATGAAACGCATGCGGGGCCGGCACCATCGTTCGGGCGGCAGCAATGGCGGAAGTGTACGCCAGCAGAACGGCCAGATCCCCCTCAATCGTAACCATGTGTTCGACAGTAATGGGCCGGATCTGCGTATTCGTGGCACCGCCCAGCAATTGTTTGAAAAATACCTGCAGCTCGGGCGTGATGCCAGCGGCTCGGGCGACCGCGTTATGGCCGAAGCCTATTTCCAGCATGCCGAACATTATTTCCGCATTCTGAATGCCATGGCCCAGGCGGCGCAGCAGAATCAGCAGGAACGCCAGGAGCGGCATGTCCGCCAGCGCCCGATGGCGGTGACGGAGGGTGATGACGCGGCCGAGGATGGCGGCGAGGAAGCGACAGTCGAAAAAAACCGTCCGGGGTCGGATTCGGAACTTGCTCCCGTCGAAGCCTGATTGATCCGGGGACCGGCGGTAAACGCCGGTCCGTGTCTTTACCCTCTCAGAGCCTGACCGGACATGCGCGCTGGCGAGTGAGCGCGGCTCGTTTCGGGCCGCGCCCAACGTGTGTTTCCGAGCATCGGAGCGGAGTGGCCTTGATGGCCATGAGCACCGAAGCGCAGGAAACGCGCGTTGGATCGCCGCCAGCGCGCATGTCCGGTCAGGCTCTCAGGGGGCTTCGGCCAGCACGGTGCGGATCGCGCCCGTCAGCCGGGCCAGTTCTGCGTTCGTCACCGTGAAAGCCGGTGTGAGGTAAACGATCGAGCGGAATGGGCGCACCCATACGCCCTGTTCGACCAGCCTGGTCTTCAGGCGGTTGATGTCGTTTATGCGGTCCAGTTCGACCACCCCGATCGCGCCCATGACCCTTACGTCACGCACGGCCGGCAGGTAGCGGCATGCCTCCAGTTCGTCGCGCATCTGCTCCTCGATCGCCGCGACCTGGTCCAGGCGCGGTTCACGTTCGAACAGGTCCAGCGAGGCATTCGCGCAGGCGCAGGCCAATGGGTTGGCCATGAAGGTGGGGCCATGCATCAGCGCATGCATTGGGTCGTCCGACAGAAACGCCGCGAAGATATGGGCTCGTGCCACGGTGGCGGCCAATGGCACGGTGCCGCCGGACAATGCCTTCGACAGGGTAACGATATCCGGTACGATATCCGCCTGCTGGCACGCGAACATGGTGCCCGTGCGGCCGAAACCGGTGAAGATCTCATCCAGGATCAGCAGCACGCCGTGGCGGTCGGCAATGTCGCGCAGGCGCCGCAGGGTCGCGGGGTCATGAAACAGCATGCCGCCCGCGCCCTGGACCAGCGGCTCGACCAGGATTGCCGCCACGTTCTGCCCTTCGGTTTCCATCAGCCGTTCCAGCGCGGCGGTCGTGTGGTCGTCGCGCGGGAGGTCGGTGATGAAATGCTGGGGCAGGATGCCGGCGAACAAGCTGTGCATGCCTTCCTCCGGGTCGCACACCGCCATGGTGGCCAGCGTATCGCCGTGATAGCCGCCGCGAAACGCGACCAGCCGGGTTCGCCCTGACTGGCCCCGGTTCAGCCAGTATTGCATCGCCATCTTGATCGCGACCTCGACCGCGACGGAACCGGAATCGGAAAAGAAGACGCGCTCCAGGTCACCCGGCAGCAGGTCCGCCAGCCGTCGGGCCAGGCGTAACGCGGGCTCGTGCACCAGGCCGCCGAACATGACGTGCGGCATGCGCGCAAGCTGGTCGATGGCCGCCTGACGGATATGGGGGTGATTGTAGCCATGGCAGGCGGTCCACCACGAGGCGATGCCGTCCACCAGTTCGCGCCCATCGGCGAGGCTGATCCGGCAGCCGCCCGTCGCGATGGCGGGTATGGGGGGCGAGGCCGTCTGCATCTGGGTGTAGGGCAGCCAGATATGCGGCAGGCCGGCATCGAACCAGTCCGGTCCGGTCATGGGGCATGGTCTCCTTGGGGGACGGACGGCAGACTGGAATTGACCGGGTCCATAGGGTCCGGCACAAACCATCGCTTCATGACCCGTTTCGATGCATTTTTCCAGACCGCGCTGGAAGGACTGTCCCGCAATCATCTGCGGCGCGCTCTGCGTCCGCTGGAGCGCGATGGCCCCGTACTGGTCCGGCATGATGGCGCGACGCTGCTGAATTTCTCGTCCAACGATTATCTGGGCCTGTCCGTCCACCCGGCGCTGAAGGCGCGTGCCATCGACTGGACGCAACGGTTCGGTACCGGCAGCGGGGCATCGCGCCTGGTGACGGGAACAAGCGAACAGCATCGGCTGGTCGAAGAAAAACTCGCGCGTTTCAAGGGGACTGAGGCCGCCTTGCTGCTGGCATCGGGGTGGCAGGCCAATGCCGCGATCCTGCCGGCCCTGTTCCGGCTGTCGATGGAAGCGACCGGCGCGCCGGCCGTGGTGTTTACCGACCGGCTGAACCACGCCAGCCTGCATCATGGCTGTCAGGCAGCCGGTATCCGTCAGATCCGGTTTGCCCATAACGATCTCGGCCATCTGGAACAGATGCTGGAGCGGCATCGCGACCGGAAGGGTCTGCGCTTCATCATCACCGAAAGCGTGTTCAGCATGGATGGCGACCGGGCGGATGTCGTCGCCCTGAAGGCGCTGGCCGGCCAGTATGAGGCGTTCCTGTATCTGGACGAGGCGCATGCGACGGGCGTGCTGGGGCCGGAGGGAAGGGGCCTTTCCGCCGAGGCCGGCGGGGTGGATCTGGTGATGGGCACCTTCAGCAAGGCACTGGGCGGGTTCGGTGCCTATGTCGCGGGCTCGCGCGCGCTGTGCGACTGGTTGGTCAGTACGTGTTCGGGCTTTATTTATACCACCGCGCTGCCACCCGCCCTGCTGGGAGCAATCGATGCCGCGCTGGACCTTGTGCCGACACTGGATGCGGAGCGCAGCCATCTGGCGTCTCTGGCGGCGCATTTGCGGACGGAACTGGGGGGGCGGGGCTGGTCCACCGGCTTGTCCTCCACGCAGATCGTGCCGGTGATGGTGGGAGATGCCGGGCAGGCGCTTGCCTTGGCTCGCACGCTGGCCGCCCAAGGCATTCTGGGTGGCGCGATTCGGCCGCCGACTGTGCCGCCTGGGACAGCCCGTATCCGGCTGGCGTTAAGCGCGGCGCATGATGCGGGGATGCTCGACCGTCTGCTACGAGCACTCGACGAGGGGGCGCGGGAGCATGGCATTGTCCGATGATGCTGCGCCGACGGCGCTGTTCCTTGTCCATGGCTGGGGGTTTACGCCCGATTTCTGGCAGCCTGTTCGGGCACGGTTGGGCCGGGTTGAGACGACGATGCTGGATTTCGGCTTCTTCGGGCCTGAGAACATGACGGCGCGGCCGGCAGGACGGCATGTGGCGGTTGGCCATTCGCTGGGTGCGTTGTGGCTGCTGTTGAATCCGCCTCCCGATTGCGTCGGGATGCTGCTGATCAACGGTTTCGCCCGGTTCGGCGCCACGTCCGATTATCCGCAGGGCATTCCGCGTCGTGTGATCGAGCGCATGATGCGCGGGTTGGAGCAGCATCCGGATGATGTGGTCGCGACCTTTCGCGGGCGTGCGGGAATCGCGACGCCAGCGCCTGGTCCGGCGCGGGCGGGACGGCTGGACCAGGCGCTGGAATTGCTGCGGGATGCCGACGCGCGCGGCGTATTGGACGGGGAGGCGGATGCCGCTTTGCCGCCGATTCGCGTGCTGGCTGGTGGGGAGGACCCGATTGCCCCGCCCGCGATGGTCGAGGCCGGCTTCCGCGACCGTGTACCGGTCGAATGGATCGAGGGGGGCGGGCATCTATTGCCGCTGACTCACCCTGACCGATGTGCCGCTGCGATCGCCCGCCTGATGGCGGAAACGGGCCGGCCATGAGCGTGCGCAAGCAGCGGATCGCTGCCCGTTTCGGTGCGGCCGAGACATATGACGATGCGGCGCGGGTGCAGCGCCTGGTCGCCGCGCGGCTGGCCGAACGGATTGTCGCCGCCGGCAGCGCGCCCACGCGCATTCTGGAACTGGGATGCGGCACGGGGTTTCTGAGCCAGTATCTGCACCGCCTGTTTCCTGATGCGGACCTGACGGTGAGCGATCTGGCGCCGGAAATGCGCGACCGCGCGCTCTACCGTCTTGAGGGGCTGCATGGGCAGGGCGAAGTGCGCGGTCTGGTGCTGGATGCGGAGGCGCCGGAAGCGGCGGGCGGGGGATACGACCTGATCTGTTCCAGCCTGTCGATGCAGTGGTTTACGGACCGCGCCGCGACTCTGGCGCGACTGGCCGCCATGCTGGCGCCCGGCGGCATGATGGCGTTCTCCACCCTCTGCGACGGTAGCTTCGACGAGTGGCGGCTTGTTCATGCGGCCGCGGGCCAGGATTGCGCAATTCCGGCCTATCCGACCCCGGAGCGGCTGGCGGAGGATTGGCCGCATGTGGGGCAGGGGTTCTGGGAAGTCGAGACGATTCTCGATCGTCCGGGAACGGCGCTGGCCTTTGTGCGCGAACTGCGCCAGATCGGCGCCTCGCTGCCGCGTGAGGGCGTGCGCCCGGTCGCGCCGGGTATGATGCGCCGCCTGCTGCGCGATCTGGAAACGCCGTCGGGCGTGACGGTGACGTACGGCGTCGGCTACGGCTTGTTTCGGACGCCTGCACGCAAGGGGGTCTTCGTGACGGGCACGGATACCGGTGTCGGCAAGACGCTGGTATCGGCCTGCCTGGTTCGCGCCTGGGCGGCGGAGTATTGGAAGCCGTTCCAGACCGGAATTGCCGAGGACATCGCGGACAGCGTGACGGTGACGGCGCTGGCCGGGCTGGAACCGGACCGCCTTCATCCACCCGCCGCGGTGCTGGCCGCGCCGCTTTCGCCTTTCGATGCCGCCGAACGGGAAAATATCGTGCTCGATACCGCCGCGTTGCGCCTGCCCGCTGCGCGGGGCGAACGGACGCTGGTCGTGGAAGGGGCGGGCGGCGTGATGGTGCCTGTTGCGCCGGATTGCATGATGATCGACCTGATCGCCCGCTTCGCGCTGCCGGTTGTACTGGTCGCGCGCAGCCAACTCGGGACGATCAACCATACGCTGCTGACCTTGCAGGCCCTGCGTCAGCGGGGAGTTGCCATTGCCGGGGTGGTGCTGAACGGACCGCCATCCCCCGAAGCGCGACGCGCCATCAGCCTGTTTGGCGGCGCGCGGGTGCTGGCAGAATTTCCCCATCTGGACCGGATCGGCCCGGCGCAGGTCGATGAATTGGCCCGGTTGCTGCCGCCGTTCGAGGCGGTTTGAAAGCGGGATTCCGACCGGCGACGTGATCCCGGTAGAATGTCGGGCGTTTGGGCGAGCGCGACGATCGGTTGTCTATGCCACGCCTTTTTCCGCACATTTTGTAACGCGGCATGCGCGATTGCGTCTGGATTTCGCCACAAGTGGGCAACATGATCCGCACCAGTAAAGGAGAATCCGGTGAAAGCAAAACTGATGACCGGCCTGGTTCTGGGCTGTCTGATTGTGGGTGCCTCGGGTACTGCTGACGCGCAACGTGCCCCGGATGGTTCCAATGGCTCTGGCAACGGCCCGGGCGTACATGATGGGCGCGGTGGTCCGGGTGATCGTGGCGATAGTCGTGGTCGCGGTGGCCCCGGCGGCGGGCCCGGCGCATATGACGGGCGTGGTGGGCCGGGTAATCGCGGCGGTGGTGGCCCCGGTGGCGGCCCTGGCGGCTATGACGGACGTGGCGGGCCGGGCGACCGGGGTGATCGTCGCGGTCCTGGTGGTCCCGGCGGCGGTCCTGGCTATGACCGTGGCGGACCGCAGTATGGCGGCGGCCGGATGTGGAGACGTGGGGACCGCTATGACGGGCCTCGTTCGGGCATGTGGCAGGTGCAGGATTGGCGGCGTTATCGCGGCCTTTATGCGCCGCCGCCCGGATATTACTGGGTCCAGTACGGAAACCAGTTTCTGCTGACGGCCCTGGCGACGGGTATTATTTCCAACGTGATCGCGAACTCTTATGGAGCGGGACCCATGGGACCGGCTCCTTACTGACCACACTGACGGCCTGCCGCTTCGCGCGGCAGGTCTCTGGTCCTTGATGGTTCTGGAAGGCTGGCAGCCTTCCAGAACCAACGGGCCCGAAGCTTCGTTGACGTCTCCGAGCCCCCTTAACGCCTTCATCAATAACGGCGTAGCAAACCCACCAACGACCCCTGAATGCGCACCCGGTCGGACGGCACGATGCGTGATTCGTAACGTGCGTTGGCAGGTTCCAGGGCGATTGTGCTGCCACGTCGGCGTAGCCGTTTCAGCGTGACTTCCTGGTCGTCGATCAGTGCGACCACGATCTGTCCGTTATCGGCGGTGTCGCCCCGGCGGATGATGACGGTGTCGCCGTCGAGAATCCCGGCCTCGACCATCGAATCGCCGGCGACTTCCAGCGTGTAGTGATCGCCACGGCCCAGCAGGTTGATCGGAACCGAGACCTGGGCCCCGGTCTCGCGCAACGCCTCGATCGGCTGGCCGGCGGCGATACGGCCGTAGAACGGCAGGCTGACCGCCTCGGCATCGGTGGCGATGGGCGCGCCCGCCAGCCGGTTGGCGAAATCGCCCTTGATGACGTTGGGCACGAAGGAATGATCGACCGCGTCTGGCGCGGGGCTGGTCGCCATGGTGGCACCCGCAGGCTCCCGTGGCGTGGCGGGCGAGGCCATTTCCGGCAGGCGCAGGACCTCCAGCGCCCGGGCGCGGTGATGGCGGCGTTGCAGGAAACCGCGTTCCTCCAATGCCGAAATCAACCGGTGAATGCCGGATTTCGATCGCAGGTTCAGCGCATCCTTCATTTCGTCGAAGGAGGGGGAGAACCCGGTCTGTTTCAGGTGCCGATCGATGAACAGCAGCAGTTCATGTTGCTTGCGCGTCAGCATTGGCACCCCGTGACCCAGTCGTTCCGTCAGTCGGCCAATCCGTTGTCAACAGAAGGGAACAAACAGGAAACCGCCTTGTTGTGTTCTATATTGGTTCCCACCCGGTCGTCAATATCATTGCCGTTATGGAAATGGGGGATCAGATCGAGAGTGTGTCCAGCCTGATGATCCGGCAAGGCTCGCCTGCGCGTGCGGGGGACGCATGTGGCGGCCGCATGATCAGGGCCTCGCTGCGGGCCAGTATGTGCAGCATTGCCGAATCCTGTCGGCTAAAGGCCGTCGCGATCAGGCCGCCATCCGGCGCACGGGAGAGCGTAGCGCGCAGATAATCGGCCCGCCGGTCGTTCTCCGGCAGGTCGCCGCCCAGACTCGCCAGATCCTCGGGCAGGTGCGGGGTCGTGTGCCCGGCCAGGGTGCGAATCGCCGGCAGGGCGAAGACCAGGCCGCAGACCAGGGCGGCCACCGGATTGCCCGGCAGCCCCAGGACCGGCACCCGGCCGATCCGGCCATGCATCAGCGGCTTGCCGGGACGCATGGCGATCTTCCAGAAATCGACCGAGAGCCCGATCTGCTCCAGCCCCTGTTGCACCAGGTCGTAGCGGCCGACGCTGGCGCCCCCTGCGGTCAGCAGCAGGTCGGCGGTTTCGATCCCCTGGGCCAGGCGCGCGATATCCGATGTGGTATCCCGTGCGGACGGGAGCATGACCGGTATGCCGCCGCAGGCGCGCACGAGGGCGGCAAGCATCGGGGTATTGGAGTTGGCGATGCCGCCCGGCGCGATCGGTTCGCCCGGCAGCGCGATTTCGTCGCCTGTGGAGAGGATGGCCACGACCGGGCGTCGGTGCACGGGAACCCAGGCGTGGTTCGCCGCCGCCGCTAGCCCGATATCCCGTGCCGTCAGTGCCCGTCCGGCCGGGACGACGATCTGCCCCTGGGCGAAATCCTGTCCCCGGCGGCGGATATACTGCCCGGAAGCCGGCGGAACGGTGACCGTGACCGCCTTTTGATCCTCATGGGCGTTTTCCTGGATCAGAATCGCGTCGGCGCCATCGGGAACCAGGCTGCCTGTATAGATACGCACGGTTTCACCGGGGCCGACTTGGCCGGAGAAGGGATGGCCCGCCGGGCTCTCGCCCACCAGCGACAGGATGCTGTCCGGCATGCAATCGGCTGCCCGCACCGCATAGCCATCCATGGACGAGACATCGGCCGGCGGGTTGTCCAGCCGGGCAAAGATGTCGGTGGCGGCGATTCGTCCCCAGGAATCGGCCAGCGGTACCAGTTCCGGCCCCGTGGGTACGAGATCTGCCAGGATACGTGCCTGGGCTTCGGCGACACTCAGCATCGGTCCCAATTCTCCCTTATTCGGCGGGCATGCACACATATCTGCTCGATTCGTGCGACTAACGCTTGACCTGAGGGCTCTGTATGCGCATTTTCCGCCGACTTGAACCACTGCTGCACCTGATTGTTCCAGCAGCGGCGGAGCAGTGCTGAGGATTCCATGGCCAAGACCAACACCATTCAGATCAAGCTCGTCTCGTCGGCAGACACCGGGTATTTCTACGTCACGAAGAAGAATGCCCGTGCCCAGACCGGCAAGCTCGAGATGCGGAAATACGACCCCGTTGCGCGCAAGCATGTGGCCTTCCGCGAAGCGAAGATCAAATAATCCGCTCTATCCCGCGCGTTGCGCGTGGGATAGGTCGAAAAAAGAGGCCGGACATCCTGCGGGGTGCCCGGCCTTTTTCGTTTCAGGAGTTGGTACGCGCGTGCGCTTGGTGGCGGCTGTTTGAAAATTCAGCCTCCCGAGCGAGAGTGCTGCGAAGCGCGGAAAATATCCCTCAGGATCGCCGGCGGGATGACGTTGCAGGCAGCCGCTTAGAATAGCCGGTCGTGCGGGCCGTAGGGGATGACGAGTTCGCCGGGCCGCGCCAGGTTCAGCATCGCGCGTGACCGTTCGTCCAGCGTATCGCGGTCCAGTGCTTTTTCCTTCAGCCCACTGACCCGGCGGGTCCAGGCATTCTGTTCCGAGACCGCGTCCATCTGTGCGGCGCGGGCCTCGTCCAGCAGGTGCAACTGTGCCTGATAGCTGTGAATGCCGTGGTCGCCCTGCATGGCGTTGACGCCGAAATAGGCGGTAAGGCCGATGAACAGGGAAGGGGGGACGACCATACGGAGGGTCCGCCGCACAATCCGGCCGATCTGCATGGTCAGTCTTTCTCCCATTTCAGCCTGCTACCAAATCTGTTGTGTACTATCCCCGATTCGGCGGCGGCGGGAAACAGTTTTCCGCGTATGCCGCCGAATCGGGCCAAAGTCTTCAGGCGGTCTTCAGGATCGTGCGGCCGGCATAGCGGGCGGCAGTCGCCAGTTCGTTCTCGATCCGGATCAGCTGGTTGTATTTCGCGGTCCGGTCGGAGCGCGACAGCGAGCCGGTCTTGATCTGCCCGCAATTGGTCGCGACTGCCAGGTCGGCGATGGTCGAATCCTCGGTCTCGCCGGAACGGTGGCTCATCACCGCCGTGTAGCCCGCGCGATGCGCCATCTCGACCGCTTCCAGAGTCTCGCTCAGCGTGCCGATCTGGTTGACCTTGACCAGCAGCGAATTGGCGACGCCAGCCTTGATGCCGCGACGCAGGCGCTCCGGATTGGTCACGAACAGATCGTCACCGACCAGTTGGACGGTCTTGCCCAGGGTGGCGGTCAGGGCGGCCCAGCCTTCCCAATCGTCTTCGGCCAGACCGTCTTCGATCGACACGATGGGGTAGCGGGAGACGAGGTCGGCCAGGTAGCCGATCATGCCGGCCGAATCCAGGCTCTTGCCTTCGCCTTCCATGACGTAGCGGCCGTCGCGGTAGAATTCGGTCGAGGCGCAATCCAGCGCGAAGGTGACGTCCTCGCCCGGACGATAGCCGGCGGCTTCCACGGCCTTGGTGATGAAGCCCAGGGCCTCGTCGGCCGATTTCAGGCCGGGGGCAAAGCCGCCTTCGTCGCCGACATTGGTGTTGTGGCCGGCCGCCGACAGGTTCTTCTTGAGCTGGGCGAAGATCTCGGACCCCACGCGCACCGCGTCGGCCAGGGTGGGCGCGCCCACCGGCTGGATCATGAACTCCTGGATGTCGATTGGGTTGTCGGCATGCTGGCCGCCATTGACGATGTTCATCATCGGTACTGGCAGGGTGCGGGCGTACACGCCGCCGACATAGCGATAGAGCGGAACCTGCAATTCCTCTGCCGACGCCTTGGCGACCGCCAGCGAGACGGCCAGGATCGCGTTGGCGCCCAGCCGGGCCTTGTTGGGAGTGCCGTCGAGATCGATCATCGCTTCGTCGATCGCGACCTGATCGGCCGATTCGGCCCCCTGCAGGGCTTCGAGGATTTCACCCTCGATATTCTCCAGCGCCTTCAGCACGCCCTTGCCGCCGTAGCGGGACTTGTCGCCGTCACGCAGTTCGACCGCCTCGTGCGCGCCCGTCGATGCCCCGGACGGGACGGCAGCCCGGCCCTTCGCGCCGGATGCCAGTTCGACATCGACCTCCACGGTCGGGTTGCCGCGACTGTCCAGGATTTCGCGCGCGACGATATCGACGATAGCACTCATGGGTCTGATTCCTCGGTTTATGACTATTGGGCCCGTTGCAGGTCGGCCGCGACATGCAACGGCGATCGGGATGTCCTCGCGGTCATCCCGACATGCCAGGCAAAATTCTCCTGCCGCCTGTGATCGGTATCATGGGCAGGCGGCGAGCCAAGCGATAATAGCAGGGCAGGAGGAAGAAGAACATGAAACGCCTGCCGCTTCCAACGGTTCTGATGGGAATTGTCAGCCCGATTCCAGCCATCGCCCTTGCCGTAGGAGGACTGTTTTCCTCCGGCGCGGTGCCGGGCATGACCATGGGGCTGGTGGAATATGCCGCCCTGGTGCTGGCCTTCAGCGGCGCCGTGCATTGGGGGCTGGCGCTGGACCGTCCCATGTTGATCACGGGGACGCGTCTGGACACGGGGCGCGACAATCGGCGGCTGCTGATGGGGGCTCTGCCATTGCCGCTCGGCTGGCTGGCCTGCCATGCAACTTTCCTTGGCCATGTGTCGATCGGGCTGGCTGTGCTGCTGGCGGGATTTTTCGGGTTGTTCCTGGCAGAGCGGGCGGCGTGGCGCCGGGGAGAACTGCCTTCGGGCTATCTGGCCCTGCGGTTGTGGCTTACCGCCGTCTTCATGGCCTGCCTGGGGCTGGCGATGCTGGTCAGTCTGTCCTGACAGTCTTGCGGCACTGCGCGCGGACTCGCCGCCCGCGCGCAGTGCCGGCCGGATTGCTCAGAAGGTCTTGGTCAGGCGGTCGTAGCTGGCCAAGCGCTCGATCAGGGGCTTCATCTCGCTGATCGGGATCATGTTCGGGCCGTCGCTGGGGGCGTGGTCCGGGTCCTGATGGGTCTCAATGAAGACGGCCGCCACACCGATCGCCAGCGCCGCGCGGGCCAGAATGGGAGCGTATTCACGCTGGCCGCCCGAAGACCCGCCAAGGCCACCAGGCTGCTGGACCGAGTGGGTGGCGTCATACACCACGGGGTAGCCGGTCTCGGCCATGATCGGCAGGCCGCGCATGTCGTTGACCAGCGTGTTGTAGCCGAAGCTGGTGCCGCGCTCGCACAGCAGGATCCGCTCGTTGCCGGTCGAGGCGATCTTGGCCGCGACATTCTTCATGTCCCACGGTGCCAGGAACTGCCCCTTCTTGACGTTGATCGCAGCCCCGGTCTCGCCCGCCGCCAGCAGGAGGTCTGTCTGGCGGCAGAGAAAGGCCGGAATCTGGAGCACGTCGACAGCTTCGGCCACGGCTGCGCATTGCTCGGCCGCGTGTACGTCGGTCAGGACGGGTATGCCGAATCGCTCGCGCACACGGGCCAGGATGTCCAGCCCCCTGGCCATGCCGACGCCGCGCGCCGCACCGATGCTGGTGCGGTTCGCCTTATCGAACGAGCTTTTATAGATCATCCCGACCCCGGTCTCGCGCGCGATCGCACACAGCGCCTCGGCCATTTCCATGGTGTGGGCTTCGGATTCGATCTGGCACGGGCCGGCGATCAGGACGAACGGCAGGTGATTGCCGACCGGCAGATCACCGATCGCGAGCGAGCGGGGTGCTGTCATACCAGGCGCATCTTCTTGACCGCCGCACCGACGAAACCGGAGAACAGCGGATGCGGATCGAACGGCTTGGAGAGCAGTTCCGGGTGATACTGCACGCCGACGAACCACGGGTGATCAGGATATTCGACCACTTCCGGCAGGATGTCGTCGGGCGACATGCCCGAGAATCGCATACCGGTCTGTTCCAGCTTCTCGCGGTAATGGACATTGACCTCGTAGCGATGACGATGCCGCTCGCGGATGTCGGTCCGGCCGTAGATTTCAGCGACGCGCGACCCTTCGGCCAGTTTGGCGGGGTAGGCGCCCAGGCGCATCGTCCCGCCCAACTCTCCGCCTTCGCGCCGGCGCAGCAATTCGTTGCCACGGGCCCATTCGGTCATCAGGCCGACCAGCGGCTCGTCGGTCGGGCCGAACTCGGTGGAAGAGGCATCGGGGAGGCCCGCGAGATTGCGGGCGCACTCGATGACCGCCATCTGCATGCCGAAGCAGATGCCCAGGAACGGGATGTTATGCTCGCGAGCAAAGCGCACGGCCTGGATCTTGCCTTCCGCGCCGCGTTCGCCGAATCCACCGGGCACCAGAATCGCGTGCACGTCGTGCAGGGCTTCGAGCGCGTCTTCCGACTTTTCGAACGTCTCGGCTTCAACCCAGTCCAGCTTGACCCGCACCCGGTTGGCGATGCCGCCATGCAGCAGGGCTTCGATCAGGGATTTATAGGCATCGAGCAGAGCCGTGTATTTGCCGACGACCGCGATGCGGACTTCGCCCTCGGGGTTGCGAATCGCATCCAGGGCCCGGTGCCAGCGTGACAGGTCGGGCTCCTGGTCGAAGGGCAGGCCGAAATGGCGCAGCACCTCGTTGTCCATGCCTTCGGCATGGTAGGAGATCGGGCAGGCATAGATCGTGTCGACATCCAGCGCCGCGATCACGGCTTCCGGGCGCACATTGCAGAAATTGGCGATCTTCCGGCGTTCGGTATCCGGTATCGGCCGGTCCGACCGGCAGAGCAGCATCTGGGGCTGGATGCCGACATTCTGCAGTTCCTTCACGGAATGCTGGGTCGGCTTCGTCTTCAGTTCGCCGGCCGAGGGAATCCACGGCAGCAGGGTCAGGTGGACGAACATCGTCTGCCCGGCGCCCAGGTCATTGCGCAACTGGCGAATGGCTTCGAGGAAGGGCAGGCTTTCGATGTCACCGACCGTGCCGCCGATTTCCACCAGCACGAAATCCAGGTCTTCCGTACCCGCGACCACGGCTTCCTTGATGGCGTCCGTGATGTGGGGGATGACCTGCACCGTGGCACCCAGATAATCGCCGCGCCGTTCGCGCGCGATCACATCCGAGTAGATCTGGCCGGTGGTGGCGTTGTCGGCCCGGGTGGCATGCACGCCTGTAAAGCGTTCATAATGCCCGAGGTCGAGATCGGTCTCTGCGCCGTCGTCGGTTACGAAGACTTCGCCGTGCTGATACGGGCTCATGGTGCCCGGATCGACGTTGAGATAGGGGTCGAGCTTGCGTAGCCGGACCCGGTAACCGCGTGCCTGCAGCAGCGCCGCGAGGGCTGCAGAGGCAATGCCTTTACCGAGAGAGGAGACCACGCCGCCAGTGATGAATACAAACCGCGTCATGGATGGCCTCCCTACACCGTTTCGACCTGCCGGGCAAAGCGAATAACCATCGCGTTTGCGGAGATAAAAAAAGGCTGCCTCCCGTGGGGAAGACAGCCCATTCTTCAGTGCGTGGCCGCTGGTGCCGCCGGCACGGCCGGGGGGGCGGCGGGAGCGGGCGCGGGGGCCGTCGGGGCGGGCGGCTGGGCCAGGATGTCATGGCCGCCACCGGTCGCGGCACCCCGGTTCATGACCGCCAGGGTCAGCGACAGCACCATGAAGATGCCGGCCAGGACCGAGGTGGTGCGCGTCAGCAGATTGGCCGTTCCGCGCCCGGACATGAAGCTGCCCATGCCCTGGCTGCTGCCGATACCCAGGCCGCCGCCTTCGCTGCGCTGGATCAGGACGGTTCCGATCAGGGCCAGGGTGACGAACAGGTGCAGAAAAAGCAGGACGGTGATCATTCTCGACTTCCGATAGGGCGGCGCAGACCGACCGTTTACAGGTCAATGGCGGCGCGGACAATCGGCAGAAATGCGTCCGCCTTCAGGCTGGCACCACCCACCAGCGCACCACCGACCTCCGCGATCGGCAGAATGGTGGGGGCTTCGCGCCCATTGACCGACCCGCCATAGAGAATCCGCATGGTCTTCCCGGCCTCGCCGAACTGGCGCGTGAGCTCGGCGCGGATGAAGCCCATCATGTCCGCGATGTCCTGCGTCGATGCCGGCACGCCCGAGCCGATGGCCCAGATCGGCTCATAGGCCACGATGCCGTTGAAATTGTCGGGCAGCGAGCCCTTGATCTGCCAGCCGACGGCGTCCTGATACTCGCCAGCGGCGCGCTGGTCGGCGCTCTCGCCGATGCAGACGATCGGCGTCAGGCCGGCTTCCATCGCGGCCACGGCCTTCTCGCGCACCGTTTCGTCGAGCTCGCCATGTTCCCGCCGACGCTCGGAATGGCCGAGGATGACGTATTCCACGCCCAGTTCGGCCAGCATGGCGGCCGAGATATCGCCGGTATGCGCGCCCGACGGTTCGTGATGGCAGTTCTGGGCACCCAGCGCGATGCCGGTGCCCTTCAGCAGGGGCCCTATGGCCGCCAGTTGGGTGAAGGGCGGGCAGACCACCACCGGCGGCGGGTTGGGAATGGCTTTCAGACCCTGTGCGATCGCGCTCACGAGGTCGCGCGACGGGGCTGTGAGCCCGTTCATCTTCCAGTTGCCGACGATCATCTGCCTCATGTGGCTTGATCCCTTAGTTTGTATTGTGGGGCCATGTGCGCCGCCCGGTCGCCGATACCGTACACCATGCGCACCGCGCCAGCACAATGGCCACGCGCCAACGCGGCACCCGCGCATAGGGTTCTGGTCAATCGCGGGCCGTATCCTTATGGTGCCCGGCCGAATAAGGCGGCCATCCGGTCGCCATAGTCGCTTGTGCCGCCTTCGCCCGGATATTGCCGTTCATGATTTCCTTCCTGCGTCACGTCTTTGTCGATTCCTGGCTGGGGCGCGTTATCGCCGGCCTGTTGTTCCTGGCCTTTGTCGGCTGGGGCGTGGGCGACGTCCTGTCGAATATCGGCAGCGAGCGCGCCGATGTCATCGTGCGGGTGGGCGGTCAGACCGTGACCACAGAGGATTTCCTCTCGGCCGTGCAGAACGAATTGCAGCAGGTCGCCCGCCAATCAGGGATGACCGACCCGTCGCAGTTGCCGGTCGCGACGCGGCGACAGGCGGCGGAGCAGGTGTTGCAGCGGCTGTTGATGCAGTCCGAGATCACGTTGTCGGCGGAGCGGCTGGGCGTGACCGTGCCGGATGATGCGCTGCGCGAGGAAGTGTTCGGGCTGCCGGCCTTCAAGGGGCCGGACGGCCGATTCGACCGCAAGCTGTTCGATTCGCGCCTTCAGCAGATCGGCATGACCGAAAAGCGCCTGCTCGATCTGATCCGCGCCGACCTCGCGGTGCGCGCACTGGTCGAACCGCTCCAGAACGGTGCCCGTGCGCCAGAAACCATGGTCCGCCATGTGTTCGATTTCGATGCCCAGACCCGGACCATCGATCTGGTGCGCTTTCCGCTGACAGCCCAGGTGGTCCCGACGCCCGATGCGGCGCAACTGCATCGCTTCTACGACAATCATTCCTGGCTGTTTCAGACACCCGAATATCGCCATGCGCGCATCGTCGTGCTGTCGCCCGACAGCGTGGCGCAGTCGGTCGAGATCCCCGATGCCGAACTGAAGCGGCTGTATGAGGCCGAGGCCGCGAAATACAACGTGCCGGAAACCCGTACCGTGCAGATCGTGACGGCGCCCACCCAGGCACGCGCGCAGGCCATCGCCGACCAGTGGAAAGCCGGTGCCGACTGGGACCGCATCCAGGCCGACGCCAAGGATTCTGCCACGGTGCAGATGGATAATGTCCGCCAGGTGGGCATTCCCTCGGCGGGGCTGGGCAAGCTGGTCTTCGCCGCTCCGGTCGCCGACCTTCAGGGGCCGGTGCAGGTCGATACCGGCTGGGTCGTTTTCAAGGTTACGCTGGTCACGCCGCCGCACGTGACCACGTTCGATGCCGCCCGGCAGGAACTGCGCGAGCAGATCGCCCGAGGTCAGGCCGTGGAACTGATCGGCCAGCGCGTGCAGAAGCTCCAGGACGCGATCGCCGGCGGCGGACTGGACCATATTCCCGACAATCTGGGCGCGGCGGCCATCGCTGGCACGCTGAACGCGCAGGGCATGACCCAGGGGGGAGAGACCGCGCCGATCCCGGCATCGCTCGCGTTGCGCAAGGCGATCATCGAGAAGGTCTTCAGCCAGGCGAAGGGGGCCAATCCCACGCTGGTCCAGGGGCCGGAAAATGGCTGGTACGCGGTCGCGGTCGACAGCATCATGCCGGCCCAGGTCCAGCCCTTCGACGCGGCCGCCGCACAGGTGCGCGCCGCCTGGGACGACGAGGCCCGCCGCCATGCGGCCAATGTCGCGGCCACCGCGCTGTATGTTGCGGCCAAGGACCATGGCGGTGTCGCGGCGGCTGCCGCCGGCCAGCCGGTCGAACATCCGGCGCCGCTGGCGCGTGGACAGGCGGTGGAGGGCGTGCCCGAAGAACTGGCTCAACTGGCTTTCCGCCTCGACAAGACGGGGCAGACGATGATGCTGGATGGGCCTGACGGTTTTTATGTCGCGACGCTGACCGCGATTACCCACCCCGCGCCGGACACGGAGGCGATGCGCGTCGGGCGTATCCGCAGCGCCATGTCGCAGGCCCTGGCGGATGATATCGGGATGTCCTACGCCGCAGCCCTTCAGCAGGTGGTCAAGCCCAAGACCAATATGAGCGCCCTGAAATCGGCCCTGTCCTCGGTGAGCGGGACCGGCGGCGCCGGAGAGAGCAGCCCGTGACAACCATCGTTCAGACCATTCCCGCCGCGCCGACCCATGAGGAACGCGAGGCGGCGCTGTCCGCCCTGCGACAGGGAGAGGGCAGCGTGGTCTGGAGCGTGGAGGCCGCCGATCTGCTGACGCCGGTCTCGGCCTATATGCGCCTGTCTCGACTGGCAGGCGCGACCGATGCCAGTCCGGCGCGCAACGCCTTTCTGCTGGAAAGCGTCGAGGGCGGGGTGGCGCGGGGCCGCTATTCGGTGATCGGCCTGCTGCCGGACCTGATCTGGCGCTGCCATGACGGGAAGGCGGCGATCGATCGTGCGCCCGACCGTGATCCTACCGGTTTCGTCCCGGTTGCGGAGGCGCCGCTGGACTCGCTGCGCGCGATCATCCGCGACAGCCGGATGGTGCTGCCGGCGGGGCTGCCGCCGATGACGGCCGGCCTATTCGGTTATCTGGGATACGACATGGTGCGGCAGATGGAGCATCTGCCCGACAGCCCACCCGACGATCTGGACCTGCCCGAGGGCGTAATGATCCGCCCCGGCCTGTTCGCGATCTTCGACACTGTGCGGGACGAGTTGATCCTGGCGGTACCGGTGCGCCCAAGCCCGGACCGCGCGCCCGAGCAGGTGTGGCAGGCAGCGGAAGACCTGATTGCGCTGGCGCGCCGGACGCTGTCGGAGCCGTTGGCGCTACATGAGACCCAGCCGGACTATACCGGCCCGTTGGAGCCTCCGCGCTCGAACTTCACGCGCGAGGCATTCTGCGCGATGGTCCGGCGCATCCAGGAGTATATCGCGGCCGGTGATGCCTTTCAGGTCGTGCCCAGCCAACGATTCTCGACCCGCTTCACCTTGCCGCCGCTGGCGCTGTATCGGTCGCTGCGCCGCATCAACCCAGCGCCGTTCCTGTTCCACCTGGCCTTCGACGGGTTCACGCTCGTCGGGTCCTCCCCCGAGATCCTGGTGCGCCTGCGCGACGGGCGGATGACGGTGCGGCCGCTGGCCGGCACCCGGCCGCGTGGCCGCACGGCGGAGGGGGATCTGGCGCTGGAGCGGGATCTGCTGGCCGACCCCAAGGAACTGGCCGAACATCTGATGCTGATCGATCTGGGCCGCAATGATGTCGGGCGGGTCTGTTCGGTCGGCAGCGTGAAGGTGACGGAGAAATTCGTGATCGAGCGGTTCAGCCACGTCATGCATATCTCGTCGAATGTCGAAGGTGAATTGCGGCCTGGGCTGGAGGCGCTGGATGCGTTGGTCGCGGGTTTCCCCGCCGGCACCCTGACCGGCGCGCCGAAGATCCGGGCGATGGAGATCATCGACGAAGTCGAGCCGACCCGCCGTGCCACCTATGCCGGCTGCATCGGCTATTTCGGTGCGAATGGCGAGATGGATACCTGCATCGGTCTGCGGATGGCCGTGGTCAAGGACGGGCAGATGCATGTGCAGGCCGGGTGCGGCGTGGTCGCCGACAGCGTGCCCGATGCGGAATATGAGGAAACCCAGCACAAGGCTCGTGCGTTGTTCCGTGCGGCCGAAGTGGCGGTGCGGTTTGCGCGCGGAGGCAATGCGGACTGACCGCACTGTCTATTTTTGTTATAAAATTATACGTTCTCGTCTGATTTTCGTAACAAACGATCCAATTTTGGACGGTACGTATTATTTCGATGAAATTCTGAACTGTTGTTTGACCGGGCTGGAACAGCAGGCCATCATGTCGCCATGATCCTGCTGATCGATAATTACGACAGTTTCACCTTCAATCTCGTCCATTATCTGGGCGATCTGGGGGAACGGTGCGACGTGCGGCGCAACGATGCGCTGACGGTTGACGAGGCGATGGCGCTGAAGCCCGAGGCAATCGTCCTGTCGCCCGGCCCGCGTTCGCCGAACGAGGCCGGGATCTGCTGCGACCTGATCCGCCGCGCGGCTGGTCATGTGCCGATTTTCGGCGTCTGCCTGGGGCATCAGGCTATCGGGCAGGTCTTCGGTGGCACTGTGGTCCGGGCACCGGTGCCCATGCATGGCAAGGTCAGCCCGGTCTTTCATGATGGCAGTGGCGTGTTCGAAGGGTTGCCCGATCCCTTTATGGCGACCCGCTATCACAGCCTGACGGTCGAACCCGATACGCTGCCGCCCGACCTCGTGGCCACGGCGCATACCGAGGATGGCGTGATCATGGGGCTTCGCCACCGGACGCTGCCGGTGTTTGGCGTCCAGTTTCATCCCGAGAGTATCGCGTCGGAGCAGGGGCACGCCATCCTGGCCAATTTTCTGGCGATTGCGCGCGGCCTCAATACGCCGCGAAAGGCGGCCTGACAGAAGATGGATGGTACGCCGGCCCCGACTGTCACCCCGACCGACGCCTTTAGAACCATTCTGAACCGGTTGGCCGTTGGGGAAACCCTGAACGAGGCCGATGCCGAACAGGCGTTCGGCCTGATCATGGATGGCGGCATCCCGGACATGCTGATCGCGGCGTTTCTAATGGCGCTGCGGGTGCGGGGTGAGCAGCGGGCCGAATTGCTGGGCGCCGTGCGCGCCGTGCGGTCGCGCATGCGGCGGGTGGCGCCGGTACCGGCGGGCACGATCGATGTCTGCGGAACCGGCGGTGACGGGCTGGGAACGCTGAATATCTCGACCGCCGTTGCCTTCGTGCTGGCGGCGCTGGGGGTACCGGTGGCCAAGCACGGCAACAAGGCGCTGTCGTCTCGTTCGGGAGCGACCGATGTGCTGGGGGCGCTGGGCGTGGCACTGTCGGACGACCCGGCCGTGATCGCGACACGGCTGAACGAGAGTGGCCTGGTCTTCATGGCGGCCCCTTCGCACCATCCGGCCATGCGCTTCGCCGCACCTGCGCGTTCGGCGCTGGGGATGCGGACGCTGTTCAACCTGATCGGCCCGCTGTGCAATCCCGCCGACGTTACGCGTCAACTGGTTGGGGTGTTCGATCCGGCGTGGCTGCGGCCGGTCGTGGAGACGTTGCAGCTTCTGGGCTCGGAGTGCGCATGGGCCGTCCATGGCACATGCGGCGTGGGGCAGGGTGTTGATGAACTGACGCTGGCCGGACCCACCGCGATCGTGGCTTTGCAGGACGGCGTTCTGTATGATTTCGTGCTGGAGCCCGGTGATGCCGGTTTGCCTCCGGCACCGATTTCGGCGATTGCGGGCGGAGGACCTGCCGAGAACGCTGCCGCCCTGGAAGAATTGCTCGCCGGTGCCCGCGGGGCCTATCGGGATACGGTCCTGCTGAACGCGGCGGCAGCGCTGCATGTGGCCGGACGTGGGAACATTCTGAAAGAAGGGGAAGTGCAGCCCGCATCTTTGCGGGCATTGGTCGCCGAGGCGGCCCGTGTTCTGGATGACGGGTCTGCACTGGCTGTCTTGAAATCCGCGCGCGCCGGCATGCCGCCCGTGCGGGACGAATTCATACAGGGTTGATCATGAACGATACCGCGACGAATCCCGCTCAGAACGAGTGCGGCACCGCCTCGGACCCGGATGGACTTCCGGACGTCCTTGCGCGCATCTGCGCCCGGACCGGGGTCGATGTCGCGCAACGGGCGACCGTGACGCCTCTGAAGGAGGTCACGGCCCGGGCTCGCGAAGTCAGCACACCCACCCGTGGTTTCGGCCAGGCGCTGAAGCAGCGGACGGCCGACCGCCAGATCGGGTTGATCGCGGAAATCAAGAAAGCCTCGCCGTCGGCCGGGATTCTGCGCGCCGACTACGATCCGGCGGGTATCGCCGCCGAATATGAAAAGGCTGGGGCCGCCTGCATTTCGGTGCTGACCGAGGGGTCGTGCTTTCATGGTTGCGCAGAAGATCTGCAACGGGTGCGCGATGCCTGTTCGCTGCCGATCCTGCGCAAGGATTTCATCCTCGACCCCTGGCAGGTACATGAAAGCCGCATCATCGGTGCGGATTGCGTCCTGCTGATCCTGGCGGTCCTCACCGACAGCGAGGCGGCCGAGCTGCTGGATATCGCGCGTGGCCTGGATATGGACGTTCTGGTCGAGGTGCATGACGAGACCGAACTGAACCGGGCTCTGGCACTGGATACGTCGCTGATCGGAATCAATAACCGCAATCTCAAGACATTGAAGACGGATCTTGAGACGACGCTTCAACTTGCGCCTCTGGTCCCGCCGGATCGGATCGTAGTGTCCGAAAGTGGTATCCGTACGCATGATGACGTCATGCGGCTCAATGCCGTCGGGGCCAGTGGTTTTCTGGTGGGCGAAAGCCTGCTGCGTCATCCGTCGCCGGGCGCGGCGGCCCGCGCCTTGCTGGGTGATGCCTGAATCGTGCCGGTTGCGGGTGATCTGACGCATCTCGACGCGAACGGCCATGCCGTGATGGTGGATGTTGCCGGCAAGCCGGTGACCGAACGGCAGGCCGTCGCACGGGGGCTGGTGACGATGCGGCCCGAAACGCTGGGACTGATACTCTCTGGCGGTATGAAGAAAGGTGATGTGCTGGCGGTTGCCCGTATTGCGGGTATCATGGCGGCCAAGAAGACCTCGGACCTCATTCCGCTCTGTCACCCGCTGGCCCTGAGTTCCGTGCGCGTGGAATTGACGCCTTCCGGCGATGGAAGCGGGATCGAGATCGAGGCCCGTGTCGGCACGACCGCCCAGACCGGGGTGGAAATGGAGGCCCTGACGGCGGTCAGTGTCTGTGCGTTGACCCTTTATGACATGTGCAAGGCGGTGGATCGGGACATGACAGTCAGCCATGTCCGCCTGATCCATAAATCGGGTGGACGATCCGGGCCGTATCAGCGGGCAGAGGCGCCGGCGCACGCATCGGAATAGGGCCGTCCCTATGAGACCGCCTGGTCAGGCGTTTGCCGCCGGCTGAAAGAAGAAACCGCTCTGCGGCATCGCGCGATGTTCGCAATCGGCACGGACGCATGAGCGGCAGCCGGGGCCGATCGAGATGAATGTGCGCGGATCGTGCAGGTTGAGCATCGACGAATAGACAACTTCGTCCGCATGGGCGACGGAACAGCCCAGGACGATCGCGCGTTTCGGCTGGCGGTCGAAGAATGACTGAGGGTGGGGGAGGACGGCCCGCGCCACGCTGATGAACAGGCCGCCTTCGGTATCCTGCGAAATCTGGATGATCAGCTTGCCGGCGGCGGAGAAGCTTTCGAAGACGTTCCAGCGTGGGCACAACGCCCCGAAACGGGCGCGGCTGAAACGGTTGGCGCTGTAGCTTTTCAGTACATTCCCCGCCACATCCGCCTTGATGAAGTAGAAGGGAACCCCTTCCGCGCCCGGACGCTGGAGGGACGAGAGCCGCTGGCATACCTGCTCGTAACTGGCCGAGAAGGTCGTTTGCAGGTAATCGATATCATGCTTGAACGCCTTGGCTTTCGCCGCGAACAATTCATAGGGCATCATGAGCCCGCCCGCGAAATAATTGGCCATTGCGGCGCGGGCGATCGAACGGGTGTTCTCGTCGGACAGGAGCGGGTGACGGGCGGCTTCGTCGATCAGCGTGGAATATCCCAGATGGGCGATCAGCCGGGCCATGCAGAATGTCCGGGTCGGGCCGGACAGGCCAGGGACGAAGCGGGCGGTTTTTTCGGTGCTGTCGAAATGGCAGGGGCTGCTGTTGGCGATGACGGGCTCGATGGTCGTCGTGGAGACCGTGACGCCGAAGCGATCGCGAAGATGGCGTTCCAGCCCTGTTCCGATCGTGTCGGTATCCAGCCGGGCGGTTTCGTACAATTGTTCGGCAGTACGGTCGAGCGTGTCGAAATAGTTTCGTTCAGCCTGCACCCAGTCGCCGACGATCTCGTAGGCCGAGGAGAGTTTGGACCATGCCGAGGCGCGCTCGGCTTCCGTCCGTTTGTCGGGCTGACTCTCGGTGCCCTGTTCGTGCATGGTTCTGACCGAACGATAGAGTTCGAGAAACATCTTCACGAAAGCGGGATTGTCCCTGATAGCGCCATGAATCTCGCGTTCCGGCAGCGAGGACCGGAACATCGGGTCGCTGGATGCCTCCCGCAGAAGCCGGAGCATCCGGATTTCACCGTCATCGCCGAAATAGCTCGGGGCGACGGAGAACATGTCGCATAGCGCCATCAGCAACCGGCTAGGGACCGGTTTGGCGTTGTTTTCGATCTGATTGAGGTAACTGGCGGAAATGGCCAGGCGCTGGGCCATCATCCTCTGCGAGATCGCATTCGCGGTGCGCAGCGCGCGCACCCTGTTGCCGCAGAACATCTTTCGGCCGCTGCTGTCGCTCACGTTCACTCCGTTTACCAAATGCGCTCGGTTTGTTTCCGACCCTACACCTCTTTCCGCCTTTGAGGACGGCTTTCAGCACGATAAAAAGGTAATGAAAATCGTAAATCTGCCGTCGGATTCCGCCATTGCCGTCGCAGGTCGGTTTATCGGGAAAACCGCACGCCCGATCCGTAAACACGGCAAATTGAGTGAACACCATCTGACCGGAGCGCCAGAGAGCGGGGACATCATCCCGTTCCGGCGTCGCGGTGCGCAAAAAGGGAGAAAAATCATGGACGATAAAAAACCGTCCGGCACTGACGCGGGCGTTTTCGCCCCCGACCGGAATAATGCGATCTTCACCACGGACGAACTGAAGCACGCCTTTTACGACATGGTGCTGATCCGCCGGTTCGAGGAACGCGCCGGCCAATTGTACGGCATGGGCCTGATCGGCGGCTTCTGTCATCTGTATATCGGCCAGGAAGCCGTGGTCGTCGGCATCCAGATGGAGCTGAAGCAGGGCGACAAGCTTATTACCTCCTACCGCGACCATGGTCAGATGCTGGCCGCCGGGATGGACCCGCGTGGCGTCATGGCCGAGCTGACCGGGCGCGAGGGTGGCTATTCCCGCGGCAAGGGCGGGTCGATGCACATGTTCTCGCGCGAGAAGAATTTCTATGGCGGGCACGGGATCGTCGGCGCGCAGGTCGCGCTCGGGATCGGGTTGGCCTTCGCAAACAAATATCGCGGTACCGACGAGGTTTCGATCGCCTATTTCGGCGAGGGAGCATCCAACCAGGGCCAGGTCTATGAGAGCTTCAATCTGGCGGCGCTGCACAAGCTGCCCTGCGTGTTCGTGATCGAGAACAACCATTACGGCATGGGCACCAGCGTCGAGCGGGCCTCGGCCTCGAAGGCGTTGTGGCGCAATGGCGAGCCCTGGGGGATTCCGGGGCGCAAGGTCGACGGCATGGACGTGGAAGCCGTGCGGCAGGCGGCGCGGGAGGCGGTCGAATATTGCCGTGCCGGCAAGGGGCCGTTCCTGCTGGAAATGGCCACTTATCGCTATCGCGGCCATTCCATGTCCGACCCGGCGAAATATCGTCCGCGCAGCGAGGTGGACGAGATGCGCAAGAACCACGACCCGATCGACCGGGTGCGTCGTGAATTGCTGTCCGTCGGTGTCGATGAGGCGGAACTGAAAGCGATCGAGGACAAGGTGAAGGCAATTGTGGTCGATGCGGCCGATTTCGCGCAGAGCAGCCCGGAACCCGATCCGTCGGAACTGTGGACCGATGTGCTGGTGGAGGGCTGAACGATGACCACGCAGATCCTGATGCCTGCCCTGTCGCCGACCATGACCGAGGGCAAACTGGCCCGCTGGCTGAAGACGCCCGGTGACCATATCGCCGCCGGTGACGTGATCGCCGAGATCGAGACCGACAAGGCGACGATGGAAGTCGAAGCCGTCGATGAAGGAACGCTGGGCGACATCCTGGTGCCGGAAGGTACGGAGCATGTCGCGGTGAATACGCCGATCGCGAACCTGCAATCGGACGGTGCGGAAGCCGCGCCGGCCACCAAGGCCGCTGCTCCGGCCGCGCCGCAGGCCGCTCCAACCTCGGCCCAGGCCGCGCCGGCTACACCGACGGTCGCGCCCGAAAAGGAATGGGGCGAGGCGGTCGAGATCACGGTGCGCGAAGCCCTGCGCGACGCCATGGCCGCCGAACTGCGGCGGGATGAGGACGTGTTCCTGATCGGCGAGGAAGTCGCGCAATACCAGGGGGCCTACAAGGTCTCGCAGGGGTTGCTGGACGAATTCGGCGAGAAGCGCGTGATCGACACGCCGATCACCGAACATGGCTTTACCGGCATGGCTGTCGGCGCTGCGCTGACGGGGCTGAAGCCCATTGTGGAATTCATGACCATGAATTTCGCGATGCAGGCGATCGACCACATCATCAATTCAGCGGCCAAGACGCGCTACATGTCGGGCGGACAGATTTCCTGCCCGATCGTCTTCCGTGGCCCAAATGGTGCCGCCGCCCGTGTGGGCGCCCAGCATTCGCAATGCTATGCGAGCTGGTACGGCCATGTGCCGGGCCTGAAGGTGGTGGCGCCCTGGTCGTCGGCCGATGCCAAGGGGCTGCTGCGGGCCGCGATCCGCGATCCGAACCCGGTGATCGTGCTGGAAAACGAGATCCTGTACGGCCAGAAATTCCCGTGCCCGGTCGATGATGATTTCATCCTGCCGATCGGCCGCGCCAAGATCGAGCGCGAGGGGACGGACGTCACCATCGTCGCCTTCTCGATCATGGTCGGCACCGCGCTGGAAGCCGCCGCGATTCTGGCCGAGCAGGGGATTTCGGCCGAAGTGATCAATCTGCGGACCATCCGCCCGCTGGATACCGAGACGATCGTCGCCAGCGTGAAGAAGACCAGCCGCCTCGTTTGCGTCGAGGAAGGCTGGCCCTTTGCCGGGATCGGCGCGGAAGTGGCGATGCAGGTCATCGAACATGCGTTCGATTATCTCGATGCACCGCCTGCGCGGGTCGCCGGGGCCGATGTGCCGATGCCCTTCGCCGCAAATCTGGAAAAGCTGGCCCTCCCGAACCCGACCTGGGTGGTGGATGCGGTCCGCAAGCTGGTCTGAGGAACGCGCGCCATGTCCGTGAACATCCTGATGCCGGCTTTATCGCCGACCATGACCGAGGGCAAACTGGCCCGTTGGCTGAAGAAGGAAGGCGAGGCTATCGCCTCTGGCGACGTGATCGCCGAGATCGAGACCGACAAGGCGACGATGGAGGTCGAAGCCGTCGATGAGGGGACGCTGGGTCGTATCCTGGTCGAGGCCGGGACCGAAGGCGTTAAGGTGAATGCGCCGATCGCCATTCTGGTGGCGGACGGTGAGGCGGTGCCCGATGGGGCGCCGACCGCCGCGGCACCGGAAGCGGCTTCTACCGCCCCTGCGGCGTCGCCGGTCGTGGCATCGGCTAAGTCGGCAGCCGCGCCGGCTCCTGCTCCGGCTGCCGAGGCCGCGCCCAAGGCGGGGCGGGTCTTTGCTTCACCGCTTGCTCGACGTATCGCGGCCCAGAAGGGTGTCGATCTGGTTACGGTGAAGGGCAGTGGCCCGAATGGCCGCATCGTGCGCCGCGATGTCGAGGCGGCTGTGGCCGCGCCGGTTGCCGCGCCGGCTGCTCCCAAGGTCGTGCCGCAGTCGACGCCGACGATCGACGTGCCGCATACGGCGGTGCCGAATTCTTCGGTGCGCAAGGTCATCGCCCGCCGGCTGACCGAGGCGAAATCGACTATTCCGCATTTCTACGTCGCCATGGACGTGGAACTGGATGCGTTGCTGGCCCTGCGCGCTCAGCTCAATGCGTCCTCGCCAGCCGAAGGGCCGGGGGCGTTCAAGCTGTCGGTCAACGACCTGCTGATCAAGGCTGTTGCCGTCACGCTGCGGCGGGTGCCGAAGGTCAATGCGTCCTACACCGAGGACGCGACCATCCTGTATGACGATGTCGATGTCTCGGTCGCGGTGTCGGTGCCCGATGGGCTGATCACGCCGATCATCCGCAATGCCGACCGCAAGTCGCTGAGCCAGATCAGCAACGAGGCGAAGGAGCTGATCGCCCGTGCTCGCGCCGGCAAGCTGAAGCCGCAGGAATTCCAGGGCGGTTCGTTCTCGATCTCGAACATGGGCATGTATGGGGTCAAGGAATTCTCGGCCATCATCAATCCGCCGCAGGCCGCCATTCTGGCCATCGCGGCGGGCGAGAAGCGGGCGGTGGTGAAGGGCGATGCGCTCGCGATCGCCACCGTCATGACGGTAACGCTGTCGGTCGATCATCGCGTGGTCGACGGCGCCCTGGCAGCCGAATGGGTCGCTGCCTTCCGCTCGGTGGTCGAATCGCCGCTTAGCCTCGTCGTCTGAACCGCTGTGGCCCGGCTTGTCCGGGCCACGGGCTTTTCTGCACCGGCATCCTGCTCCGGGAACGTACATCAATGAACAAGACAGAATTCGATCTCGTCGTCGTCGGCGGCGGTCCCGGCGGGTATGTCGCCGCGATTCGCGCCGCCCAGCTTGGGCTCAAGGCCGCAGTGGTCGAGGCCAATCATCTGGGCGGAATCTGCCTCAACTGGGGCTGCATCCCGACCAAGGCGCTGCTGCGCGCGTCCGAGATCAATCACCTGCTGCACCATCTGGGCGAATTCGGCTTCGCGGCCGACAATGTGCGGTTCGACCTGCAAAAGGTGGTCAAGCGTTCGCGCCAGGTGGCCGGCCAGCTTTCCTCTGGCGTCGGGCATCTGCTGAAGAAGAACAAGGTCACGGTCTTCGACGGGTTCGGGGCGCTGGCGGGCAAGGATGGCAGTCGCCGCCTGCTGTCCGTGACCAAGGACGGCAAGCCCGTTGCGACGCTGAGTGCGCAGAACATCATCCTGGCGACCGGTGCGCGGGCCCGCGTGCTGCCGGGGCTGGAGCCTGACGGCAAGCTGATCTGGTCCTATCGCGAGGCGATGGTGCCGACCGAAATGCCGAAATCGCTGCTGGTGATCGGCTCCGGCGCGATCGGTATCGAGTTCGCCTCGTTCTATCGCAACATGGGCGCCGAGGTGACGGTCGTCGAAGTGCTGGACCGCATCCTGCCGGTCGAGGACGAGGAAATCAGCGCGCTGGCGCACAAGGCGTTCGTCAAGCAGGGCATGACGATCCTGACGGGGGCCAAGCTCGGCCCGATCACCAAGGGCGCCAATAATGTGAGCCTGTCGGTCGAAGCCGGCGGCAAGACGCACGCCATTACCGTGGACCGCGTGATTTCGGCGGTGGGCATTGTGGGCAATGTCGAGAATCTCGGCCTGGAAGGCACTGCCGTCACCGTTGAGCGGACGCATGTGAAGGTCGATGCGACATGCTTCACCGGTGAGCCGGGCATCTATGCCATCGGCGATCTGGCCGGCCCGCCATGGCTGGCGCACAAGGCGAGCCATGAAGGGGTGATGTGCGTGGAGGCGATCGCCGGGCGGCATGTCCACCCGATCGACCCGCTGAATATCCCCGGCTGCACCTATTGCCGGCCGCAGATCGCCTCGGTCGGTCTGACCGAGGCCCGCGCCAAGGAGGCCGGGCACAAGGTGCGCGTCGGCCGCTTCCCGTTCATCGGCAATGGCAAGGCGATTGCGATGGGCGAGCCAGAGGGGCTGGTCAAGACGGTGTTCGACGCCGAAACCGGCGAATTGCTGGGCGCGCACATGATCGGTGCCGAGGTGACGGAAATGATCCAGGGCTATGTCATTGCCCGTACATCGGAACTGACCGATGCGGAACTTAAGGAAACGGTCTTTCCGCATCCCACCATCTCGGAAGCGATGCATGAGGCGGTGCTGGCAGCCTATGACGGGGCGCTGCACATCTGAATGGAGAAGCCGGGAGGCTGCTCCAGAGCTTTTGATCGCCGGCGCGCGGGGAGGGGGGATGTTTGCTTGACGCGCCCCCCGCGACGTTCCACTTCTGGCTGTCTGTCTGCTTTATGGGTTCTGCCTTATGTCCACGCGCGTGGTGATCGACCATAGAAAAGGCGGTGCGCTGCTCCGTCATCCCGAGAAGGCGCATCGGCCGGACAACCCCATCGCCCGCAAGCCGGACTGGATCCGCGTCAAGGCGCCCAATCATCCGGTCTATCACGAGACCCGTGCCCTGATGCGCGAGCAGAAGCTGGTGACGGTGTGCGAGGAAGCGGCGTGCCCGAATATCGGCGAATGCTGGTCGCAGCGCCACGCCACCATGATGATCATGGGCGAGATCTGCACCCGTGCCTGCGCCTTCTGCAACGTCACCACCGGGATGCCCAACCCGCTGGATGACGGCGAGCCGGAGCGCGTGGGCGAAGCCGTGGCCAAGCTGGGCCTCCGCCATGTCGTCATTACCTCGGTCGATCGCGACGATCTGCCCGATGGCGGGGCCGCGCATTTTGCCCGCGTCATCGGCGCGGTGCGCGCGGCGTCGCCCACGACCACGATCGAGATCCTGACCCCGGATTTCCTGCGCAAGCCGGCGTCGTTGGAAGTGGTCGTGGCGGCGCGCCCGGATGTGTTCAACCATAATCTGGAAACCGTGCCGCGGCTGTACACCTCCATCCGCCCCGGCGCGCGCTATTATCAGTCACTGCGGCTGCTGGATGACGTGAAGCGCCATGACCCGTCGATCTTCACCAAATCCGGTCTGATGGTCGGGCTGGGTGAAGAACGGCCCGAGATCCTGCAGGTGATGGACGATCTGCGGGTGGCGGATGTCGATTTCATCACGCTGGGCCAGTATCTTCAGCCGACGGTGAAGCATGCGCCGGTCAAGCATTTCGTGACGCCGGACGAATTCGCCGATTATGCCGCGATGGCGCGGGCCAAGGGGTTCCTGCAAGTGAGCGCCTCGCCGCTGACCCGGTCCTCGTACCATGCCGATTCCGACTTCGCCGAACTGCGCGCGGCGCGCGAGGCGAAGCTGGCGGCGGTACGCAGCGGGGCGGAGAGCGTCTGATGCCGACGCATGCGGAACGTCGCCTGATTGCCTATGCGCCGGAGCAGTTGTTCGACCTGGTGGCCGATGTCGGCAAATATCCGCAATTCCTGCCCTGGTGCGCCGCCGCGCGGGTGCGCACCCGCACCGAGACCGAACTGGTGGCCGATCTGACGATCGGCTTCGGTCCGTTCCGCGAGACGTTTACCAGCCGCGTGGACCTCGAACATCCCACGCGCATCCGCGTGCGCTATGAAAGAGGGCCGTTCCGTTACCTGAACAATGTCTGGACCTTTACGCCGGACCCACGGGGTTGCCTGGTCGATTTCTTCGTCGATTTCGAGTTCCGCTCGCGCCTGTTGCAGGCGGCGATCGGGGTGGTGTTCAACGAGGCCGTGCGCTTGATGGTCTCGGCCTTCATCCGGCGGGCGCGTGATATCTATGGGCCGCCGCCCGCGACCGAGAAGCCATTGGCGCAGCCCACGAATGCGCAGCCAGCCGGAACCGGAGGTGCCTGAAGGACGTTGGCATTGGCGCAAGGTGGTATGATGGCCCCGGGCCGTCATGACGCCGCGTGCCCGCATGTGGGCGCGTCCCAGCCTTTGGAGGAACGATCGTGATGAAATTGTCTTTCGGTCCGATGATTGTCGCCGCAGCCCTGGTTGTCGGTACGCCGGTCCTCGCGGAGCCTTACCACCACCATCATCATCACCATAAAGACCATCAGGAAGCGGCCACGGGATCGTCCACGACCGATGATCTGAACGCCAAGAGCCTCGCCACCGCCCGCGCCGGCAATCCGCCGCCACCCGAGGCGTCGGTCCCGCCCGGCGCCGTTCCGTCCGGGGTCGTTCCTCCTGGCACTGAGCCTACCGCAACCGTTCCTGCGGGAACCGGGACGATTTCGCCGCCTACCCCGTCGGCGCCCACGATGCCGGAGCGTTCGCCGCAGTAAGCCTGGCCATCCAGACAGGCATTTCGGTCCGGCCTTGAGGGTCGGGCCGGAACGATTTTCATGTGGCGTCCGTCAGTTCCGTCAGCAGGTCCAAAGCCTGTTCGACGGCCTGTCGGCGAATGGTTTCCCGATCGCCGGTGAAGTGGCGGGAGACGGTGCTGCCTTCGCCGTCGCGGCGGATGGCCCCGAACCAGACCAGCCCGACCGGTTTTTCCGCCGAACCGCCGCCTGGGCCGGCAATGCCGGTAATGGAGACCGCGAGATCGGCATCCGGTGCGTGGGCCAGCGCTCCCCGCGCCATGGACGCCGCGACTTCGGCGCTGACCGCCCCGTGACGGGCCAGCAGCGTCGGCGGAACGCCCAGCAGCGCGGTTTTCATCGCGTTCGAGTAGGTGACGAATCCGCCTTCGATCATCTCCGATGATCCCGCGTGATGGGTCAGTGCGGCGGCGACCAGTCCGCCGGTGCAGCTTTCAGCGGTGACGGCCCGCACGCCAGCGTGGCGCATCCGGTCCAGCACATCCGCCGCCTGGGCCAATAATGTTTCGTTCAGCATGGACGTCATGAGGCACCCCACGAGGCTTTCAGGCCATGACGATCAGCATCCGCGCGGTTGCGAGAAGCAGGGCCGCGATGATGCCGGCCACGATATCGTCGCCCATGATGCCGATTGCATCATGTCGCCGGTCGAACCAGCCGACGGGACCGGGCTTGGTGATGTCGAACAGCCTGAACAGCGCGAAAGCGAGCAGCAGCCAGAGGATATCGAGCCGGTCGAGCCATAGCGGGTCCACCGGCATGGGGCCAAACGTCAGCGGGAACATCGCGATCCACATGCCCGCGACTTCATCGATCACGATCCACTGATGGTCCTCGCCATCGCTGACCCGCGCCGTCGCCATATAGCCAATCGCACAGCAGAGCAGGATCGCCACGCCCATGACGAAAGGGTGGGGCAGGAACAGCAGGCCGAAGACGAGCGCCGCCAGGGAACCGACCGTCCCCGGTGCGACGGGCGAAAAGCCGCAGCCACCGAAACTGGCGACAAGGCGGGCAGGGGTCATGGAGAAGCCTCCGATCCGGGTCCGGAGGCCAGGGCCTGGTAGACGGCCAGGTTTTCCTCCACGCGCTGGATATAGCTGCGGGTTTCGGCAAACGGAATGCTCTCGATCCAGTCGAGCATGGCGGTGGGCGTGGGGTCGGCATGCGCAGGGTCGCCAACCGAGGCCAGCCACTGGTCAGTGCGGTGCGGCCCGGCATTGTAGGCCGCCAGGACATAGGGAATCGCTCCGTCGAACTTGCGCATCAGCCGGGAGAGATAAGCGGTGCCGATTCGCATGTTCAGCCTCGGGTCGGTGAGGCTGGCACCAGTCACCGTGCCGGTCGCCAGGCCAGCCCAACGCGACACGTCCCGCGCCGCGCCCGGCAGAAGCTGCATCAGCCCGTAGGCCCCAGCCGGACTGACGATGCCGGGATCGAAACTGCTTTCCTGCCGGATCACCGCCATGACGAAGCCAGCAGGCAATTCCTCCGGGAGAGTGGCCCGGAACGGCGTTGGCCAGCCGAGCGGCAGGAGCGCGATTCCGTCACGGCCCGCGCGGCGGGTAATCGCCACCGCCACGTCGGGCATGCCCAGCCGCACCGCGAGCATCGCGGCGAGGGCATGGCCGACGGCATTATCCTGACGCGAATCCTGCAACAGCAGGAAGTCGCGCGCATGGGGCAGGTCGCCCTGGGCAGCCAGAAGCCGGGCCGCCTGCACCAGATCGCTGGCCTCGAAACGGTGCATGTCGTCGTTGGTCCACGTCGGCATGGGCACGCTGTCCAGCCGGTCGCGAACCAGCGCGCCGGAGCGTTCGGGAAATAGCAGGGGACTGGCCGCGTCCCCATCCAGTCGCGACAGCGCCATCTGGCCGTAGAAGGTGCCGGGCATGGCGGCGGCCTGCTGCCATGCTGTGCGCGCGCCCTTGGTGTCGCCGGCCTCCTCCAGCGCGCGACCGGTCCAGTACAGGCCGCGACTGCGTTTGATCAGTGCGCGGGAGGTGCAGAGTGATCGGAACCGTTCCGCGGCACGTTTCGGGTCGTGCAGACGGCGCAGCAGAATCCAGCCGGCCAGGAAATCGGCATCGTTCCGGGCGGCCAGGCTCATGTCGCTGGTCGTGACCGCCAGAGACAGCGCTTCCTGATCGCGGCCGGCCAGCAGCATTTCATGCGCCAGCGAATCCCGTTCGCTCCAGAAGGAGGGCAGGGGCATGCGCCTCTCGGCCGCGAGGCCGGATTGCGGCCAGAGGGCGGCGGCCTCGTCGGCCTGTCCCGTTCGCCGCAGCCAGCGCAGCCGGTCCAGGATCAGGATCGGGTCATCGGCCTGCGAGGGTGGTACGGTCGCCAGCGCGGACATTCCGGCGGACGCGCCGGAATCGGGCCGGGCGGTTCGCAAGGCAAGCCGGGCCAGCGCCAGCGCCCGCCGCGCCAGGGGCAACCGGGCGGCCTGCCTGCGAGCGGCATCCGCATGGCCGTTCAGTTCCTGGCGGTTGAACCGTTGCCACTGGTCGTCTTCCGTGAACGCGGAGCCGAAGACTGCCAGAAACGGGCCCTCATCGGTCGCCCGGTCGTTTCCCGCCACCCAGGCCTGTCGGGCATGGGCCATCAGGCCGGGCGGTGGCGCAGGCAGGCGGGCGCAGGCCACCAGAGCGGGGGCGGAGGTGAGCGGCAGCGTGGTGCAGGCCCGTGCCAGGGCGCCGTCATCGACGGGGGCCTGTGCCATCAGGCTCTGGACGCGGTCCAGCATCGCCGCGCGACGGGGCCACGTCGGCTGCTGGTCGAGGAAGGCCAGATAGTCGCTGATGCTCCCGCCTTCGGGAGAGAGGAGATGCAGGTAGGTCTCGACCCGTGCCGCCACGTCGCCCGACGCCGGAGACAGGGTGGGTGCGGCGGCCATGTCGCTGGCGATATCACGGGCGGTAGCGGGGGAAGACAGGCAGGAGAGGACCATCCACGCCGCGATGCCCGCGACGCGCGCAAGACCGCCCCAGGAGCGCGATGGAACGCGACGCTGGGCGGGTGGCGTAGCGAATGGCGGCATGGTGGGCCTCATGTCAGCAGGCGTGGCGCACGATCATGACACGACGTGCCAGATTTCGCCGCCGCCCTTGATGATCAGTTCGATCGCCACACCCAGCACGATCAGCAGCCCGATCCAGGCGATCCAGCGGAACCGTTCCAGCAGCCGTGCGATCAGCGAGGCCGCGAGGGCCATCATCAGGACCGAGACCGCCAGGCCGGAGATCAGCACCCACAGATGCTCGCCGGCCGCGCCGGCGACGGCCAGTACGTTGTCGAGGCTCATCGACAGGTCGGCGACGATGATGCGGATGATGGCGGAACGCAGCGCGCCGGGCGGCGCCTCATCGGAGGTCGCGGGGGCTTCTTGGTGGCGCAGTTCGCGGAACATGCGCCAGCAGACCCACAACAGCAGAATGCCGCCGGCGAGGGTCAGGCCGATGATGGCCAGTAACTGGACGGCGACGATCGCCAGGCAGACGCGAATGATCGCGGCTGCCGCGACGCCGGCCAGGATGGCGCGCCCCCGGAGGGGATGCGGCAGGCCGCGCACGGCCAGGCCGATCACCACGGCGTTGTCGCCCGCCAGGGTCAGGTCGATCAGAATGACCTGCAACAGCGAGGCCAGCGCGGAGAGGGTGAAGATGGTCTCGCTCCCGATAGAGAATAATCCGTCGGCCTGTCGGCCGGTGCCGCGTGATGTTGACCATTCCCGTTGCAACCGGGCAAGGGCTCTGCCGCTTTCGAAGGAAGACGTGGCGCGGGAAATCGGCTAAAGGGGCAGCCCCGTCCCCGGAGCAGATGTCGATCGATCCGGGATTGCTGCATGACGTGACGATGCCGCCCATTGGCATCTGGTCGAAGAGAGAAAGCCGAGCACGATGGTTCCGCGTTATACCCGTCCCGCCATGGCCGCCATCTGGGCCCCCGAGAACCGGTACCGGATCTGGTTCGAAATCGAGGCTCTGGCGTGCGAAGCCATGGCGCAGTACGGCGGCGTGCCGGCGGAGGCCGCGCGTGTGGTGCGCGAGAAGGGCGATGCCGCCATGGCCGCCTTCTCGCAGGCCGATCTGGACCGCATCGATGAGATCGAGGCCGAGACGCGTCATGACGTCATCGCCTTCCTGACCTGGCTGGCCGAGAAGATCGGGCCGGAAAGCCGGTTCGTGCATCTGGGCATGACGTCGTCGGACGTGCTGGATACCTGCCTGTCGGTGCAACTGGTCCAGGCGACCGACATGCTGCTGGCGGATCTGGATGCGGTGCTGGAGGCGCTGAAGCGCCGCGCGTTCGAGCATAAATACACGCTGACCATCGGCCGCAGCCACGCGATCCATGCCGAGCCGACCTCGTTCGGCCTAAAACTGGCCGGCCATTACGCCGAATTCGCCCGCAATCGCGAGCGGCTGGTGCGTGCCCGCGCCGAAATCGCTACCTGCGCCATTTCCGGCGCGGTGGGTACCTACGCCCACGTCGATCCGCGCGTCGAGACCTTCGTGGCCGAGAAGCTGGGGCTGGAACCCGAGGGCGTTTCGACCCAGGTGATTCCCCGTGACCGCCATGCCGCCTATTTCTGCACGCTCGCGGTCATCGCCAGCGGCATCGAGCGGCTGGCGATCGAAGTGCGCCATCTTCAGCGTTCGGAAGTGCGCGAGGCCGAGGAATTCTTCCATCCGGGCCAGAAGGGCTCGTCGGCGATGCCGCACAAGCGTAACCCGGTGCTGTCGGAAAACCTGACCGGACTGGCGCGACTGGTGCGTGCCCATGTCATCCCGGCGCTGGAGAATGTGGCGCTGTGGCACGAGCGCGACATCAGCCACTCGTCGGTCGAGCGCAATATCTGCCCCGACGGCACAATCGGGCTGGATTTCGCGCTGGCTCGCCTGGCCGGCATGATGGAGAAGCTGGTGATCTATCCGGATCGCATGTTGGCCAACCTGGAAAGCCTGGGCGGTGTCGTGCATTCCGGCGAGGTGCTGCTGGCGCTGGCGCGGGCCGGCATCCTGCGCGAGGACGCCTACCGGATCGTCCAGCGCAATGCCATGGCGACATGGACCAGACTGGGCGAGCCCGATGGCCGTACGTTCCGCGAAAACCTGGATGCCGACCCCGAAGTGGCGGGCCGCGTGCCGGCCGAGGTGCTGGATGCGGCGATGAACAGCGATTCCCATCTGGGTGCGCTGGATCACAGCTATACCCGCGTCTTCGGCGAAGCCGGCCCGGCGCGCGCCGGCTGAGGCACAGGAGCAGCCAGAGCCCGTATGTGTACGATCGTCCTGTCCTTTGCCCCCGGCGCCCCCTGGCCCCTGCTGTTCGGCGCCAACCGTGACGAACGGCTGGACCGCATATGGGACGCGCCCGGCCGCCACTGGCCGGATCGGCCCATGGTGGTCGGCGGACGGGACAGGCTGGCCGGCGGGTCTTGGCTGGCCCTGAACGATGCGGGCGTCGTTGCCGGCGTGATGAATCGGGTGGGTAGTCTGGGCCCGGCGCCGGGCAAACGTTCGCGCGGCGAATTGCCCCTGCTGGCGCTGGAACATGCCACGGCGGCCGAGGCGGCGCGGGCCATCGGCAACCTGGATGCCGGGGCGTGGCGGTCGTTCAACATGATGGTGGCCGACCGCGACAACGCCTATTTCATCTCCGGTCTCGGCTATGCCACGCCGGAGGTCAGGGCGCTGGAACCCGGCACGCACATGGCCGCGACGACCGAGCCCGACGATATGTCGATCCCGCGGATCGGCCGGCACCTGCCACGCTTCCGCGAAGCCGAGCGCCCTGTGCCGCCGGATTGGACGAACTGGACGCGCCTGCTCTCCGACCGTTCGCTACCGGCCGGAAGCGAACTGAACATTCCGCCGCGCGCGGGATTCGGCACATGCAGTTCATCGGTCATCGGCCTGCCGGCCGATCCGGCCGCCACGCCGTCCTGGCATTTCGCAGCCGGCGCGCCGGACCGCGTGGGCTATGCGGCGGTGGATCTCTCCGCCTGAGCGACCGGCGGCACCGTCATGGCGTGCCGTCAAGGGAATAGTATCTTCCGCGACCAATCATTGCTATGAGGCAGTCGCATTCCGGGGGCCTCACGGGGCTCCCATATCGGAGGACATGCAGCCCATGCCCTCCATCAGCCGCATGTAAGGACGAGTATGGCCCGCCGTCGTCAGCTCTACGAAGGAAAAGCCAAGATCCTCTTCGAGGGTCCGGAACCTGGGACGCTGGTCCAGTATTTTAAGGATGATGCCACGGCCGGAAACGGGGCGAAGAAGGGGATCATCACCGGCAAGGGCGTGCTGAACAACCGTATCAGCGAGCATCTGATGATGCGCCTGCACGATATCGGCATTCCGACCCATTTCATCCGCCGCCTGAACATGCGCGAGCAGTTGATTCGTGAAGTCGAGATCATTCCGCTGGAAGTCGTGGTGCGCAACGTCGCCGCCGGCAGCCTGGCCAAGCGGCTGGGCATTCCCGAGGGCACGCGCCTGCCGCGCACGATCATCGAATATTACTACAAGAACGACAGCCTGAACGACCCGATGGTCAGCGAAGAGCATATCACGGCCTTCGACTGGGCCAGTGTTCATGATCTGGACGACATGGTTGCGCTGACCATGCGCACCAACGATTTCCTGACCGGGCTGTTCGTCGGCATCGGGATCACGCTGGTCGATTTCAAGCTCGAGTTCGGCCGGCTGTGGGAAGGCGACGAGATGCGCATCGTCCTGGCGGACGAAATCTCGCCCGACAATTGCCGTCTGTGGGACGCGAAGACCAGCGAGAAGCTGGACAAGGACCGCTTCCGGCGCGACCTGGGCCGTGTCGAGGAAGCATATCAGGAAGTGGCCTGGCGGCTCGGCATCCTGCCCGAGGCCACGAATTCCGACATGAAGGGGCCGGAGGTGATGCAATGAAAGTACGCGTGACGGTCATGCTGAAGGACGGCGTGCTGGACCCGCAGGGCAAGGCCGTGGGCCATGCGCTGCATGTGCTGGGCTTCGGTGGTGTGGGCGAGGTCAGGATCGGCCGCGTGATCGAACTGGAACTGGACGAGACCGACCCCGCCGCGGCGCGCGAGAAAGCCGATGCCATGGCGCGCGGCCTGCTGGCCAATCTGGTGATCGAGGATTTTGTGACCGAGGTGGTGGCATGAGCGCCCGTCGTTCCATTCTGCTGGTCGCCGCCCTGGCGGCTGGCCTGCCGGCGTCGGCCATGGCCCAGCGCGTCTCGAATTTGCAGGGTGGGCGGTTCCTGGAACTGTGCAGCCGCGCCCCCAGCGTTGCGATCTGCGATGCCTACCTCTCCGGCCTGGCCGACTCTGTTGCTCTGACGCATGTCTATGACCGCAACGAAGGCGACAAGACCGCGCCGACCGGCTTCTGCATCAAGGCTGGCGTAACCAGCGCCGAGATGCGCGGGCATGTCGTCTCCTGGCTGCGTGGCCATACCGACCAGTTGTCCAAGCCTGTCGGAGAACTGACCTTTACCGCCCTTCATGAGGCCTATCCCTGCGGTGGCGGCAAATGAAGGCCGGAATCGTCGTCTTTCCGGGCACGAACCGGGAACGTGACATGGCGATCGCGCTGAGGGTCGTGACCGGACGCGAGCCGGTGATGATCTGGCATGGCGAAACCGATCTGCCGGACCTTGATCTCGTGGTGCTGCCCGGCGGGTTCAGCTACGGCGATTACCTGCGCTGCGGCGCCATGGCCGCGCATGCGCCGATCATGGCCCCGATCCGCCGCTTTGCCGAGGCTGGCGGCCATATTCTGGGTGTGTGCAACGGCTTTCAGATCCTGACGGAAGCCGGTCTGCTGCCGGGAGCGCTGCTGCGCAATGGCGCGCTGCGCTTCCTGTCGCAGGATTGCCATCTGCGGGTCGAGCGTGATGATACGCCCTTTACCCGTCGCTGGAAGACGGGCGACGTGTTCCGCGCCCCCATGGCGCATGGCGATGGCAACTATATCGCCGACGACGCGACGATCCGCGAGTTGGAAGACAGCGGCCGCGTCGCATTCCGCTACGCGCGACCCGACGGTCGCATCGATGAGAGCGATGCGCAGACCAATCCCAATGGCAGCATCAAGGCAATTGCCGGCGTGCTCAGTGCCAATCTGCGTATCTGCGGCATGATGCCGCACCCCGAGGATCTGGTGGACCCGCTGATGGGCGGCGAAGATGGAAAGCCCCTGTTCGAAGGGCTGGTGGAGGCTCTGGTCCGATGAGCAGCGCAACGGGGCAGAAGCCCGTCGACGAAGCCCTGGCACGGGAATTCGGGCTGACGGCCGAAGAATACGGCAATGTGCTCTCGATCATGGGGCGCACGCCCAGCCTGACCGAACTGGGCATCTTTTCCGTCATGTGGTCGGAACATTGTTCCTATAAATCCTCGCGCGTGTGGCTGCGTACGCTACCGACGACGGCACCGTGGGTGATCCATGGCCCTGGCGAGAATGCGGGCGTGGTCGATATCGGGCAGGGACTGGCCGCCATCTTCAAGATGGAAAGCCATAACCATCCGTCGTTCATCGAGCCCTATCAGGGTGCTGCGACCGGTGTGGGCGGAATCCTGCGCGACGTATTCACTATGGGCGCGCGTCCGGTAGCCAATCTCAATGCGCTGCGGTTCGGCAGTCCGGAAAACCCGCAGACCCGCCGCATCGTCGATGGCGTGGTGCGTGGCATCGGCGGATACGGCAACTGCGTCGGCGTGCCGACCGTGGGCGGGGAAATCAATTTCCATCCGGCCTATGACGGCAATCCGCTAGTCAATGCCATGACGGTGGGCATTGCCCGCCAGGATCGCATCTTCCTCTCCGCCGCCGCCGGAATCGGCAATCCGGTGGTCTATGTCGGCTCCAAGACCGGGCGTGACGGTATCCATGGCGCCACCATGTCGTCGTCCGAGTTCGACGAGGACGCGCTGGCCAAGCGCCCGACCGTGCAGGTCGGCGACCCGTTCGTGGAAAAGCTGCTGATCGAGGCGTGCCTGGAACTGATGGCCACCGACGCGATCGTTGCGATTCAGGACATGGGCGCGGCCGGCCTGACCTCGTCCTCGGTCGAGATGGCGGGCAAGGGCGGCGTGGGGATCGACCTCGACCTCGACGCCGTGCCGCAGCGCGAGCGCGGGATGACCGCCTACGAGATGATGCTCTCCGAAAGCCAGGAGCGCATGCTGATCGTCGTGCATCCGGACAAGACGGAACTCGCCCGCGCGATCTTCGAGAAGTGGGAACTGGATTTCGCGATCATCGGCCATCTGACCGATACCGGCCATATCGTCGTGCGCCATCAGGGGCGCGTCGAAGCCGATATCCCGCTGGACCCACTGGCCGACCAGGCGCCGCTCTATCGTCGCCCGACCGCGCCGTCGCCCGAGCCCGCGCCGCTGGGCCAGATTACCGACCCGGTCGGGATCGAGCAGGCGCTCATCCGGCTGATCGGCTGCCCGGACCTGGCCTCCCGCGCCTGGGTGTGGAACCAGTACGACAGCACCGTGGGTGGCCAGACCGTCAAGCGGCCGGGTGCCGCCGACGCCGCGATCGTCAAGGTCGAGGGCACGTCGCTGGGTCTGGCGCTGACCACGGACTGCACGCCGCGCTATTGCCGGGCGGATGCCCGGCAGGGCGGGGCGCAGGCGGTGGCCGAGGCGTGGCGCAACATCGTGGCGACCGGTGCGCGTCCGCTGGCCGTGACCGACAACCTGAATTTCGGTTCGCCGGAAAAGCCCGAGGTGATGGGGCAGTTCGTCGCCGCCATCGAAGGCATGGGCGAGGCGTGTCGTGTGCTGGATTTCCCGGTCGTGAGCGGCAATGTCTCGCTTTACAACGAAACCCGCGCGCCCGACGGTTCGTCGGTCTCGATCCTGCCGACGCCGGCCATCGGTGGCCTGGGCGTGCTGGAGGATGTGAACCGTGCCATCGGCCTGGCCATGCCGGCTGAAGGCACGCTGGTGCTGGTGGGTGCCACCCGTGGTGAACTCGGCCAGTCGCTGTGGCTGCGCGAGATCCATGGGCGCGAAGACGGTGCCCCGCCGACGATGGATCTGGCAGCGGAACGCCGGAACGGCGATTTCGTCCGCCAGCAGATCGAAGCCGGTCATGTCCTGGCGTGCCATGACGTGTCGGACGGCGGCATTCTGGTCGCACTGGCCGAGATGGCCATGGTGGGTGAGGCCGGGTGCATCCTCTCGGCGCCGCAATCGGGCATGCGGCCCGAGGCGTTCTGGTTCGGCGAAGACCAGTCACGATATGTTGTGGCGGTGCGCGACGCCGAGGCCTTTACCGTTGCCGCGACATCGGCCGGTGTGGAAACACGGACCCTCGGCCAGGTGGGGGGAGACGGTTTGACTTTGCCCAGCGGCGCCACAATATCGAAGGCGCGGATGAAAGCGGTCAATTCGGCATTTTTCCCCGCCCTGATGGACGATTGAGCGACCTGGTCGCGAAGGAGGAACGCCGATGGCAATGACGGCACAGGAGATTGAAACCTATATCCGCACCGCCCTGCCGGATGCTTCGATCAGTATCGAAGACCTGGCAGGGGACGGCGATCATTATGCTTGCACCGTCGTCAGCGAGTCCTTCCGAGGGCTGTCGCGCGTTCGCCAGCATCAGATCGTCTATGCGGCGCTTCAAGGGCATATGGGTGGCAAACTGCATGCCCTGGCCCTGCAAACCACCGCGCCGGACTGAAACAAGCGCCCCCATTGCGCGGTCGCCCCCGGCCGCCTACTGCACAGGACTGAACAATATGGCTGAAACCATCGCGCAGCGCATCCAGAACGATATCGATACCAACCCGGTCATGCTGTACATGAAAGGGACCGCCCTGTTCCCGCAATGCGGCTTCTCGGCCCGCGTGGTGCAGATCCTGAACCATACCGGGGTTCCGTTCCAGACCGCCAATGTGCTGGAAGACCCGGAACTGCGCCAGGGAATCAAGGATTTCACGAACTGGCCGACGGTGCCGCAGCTTTATGTGAAGGGCGAATTCGTCGGTGGCTGCGATATCGTGACCGAAATGTTCCAGACCGGCGAACTGGAAAAGCTGTTCGAGGAAAAGGGGATCGTATCGGCCTCGGCCTGATCCCTTCGTTCATCGCGATCTGAAGAACGGGCCGGTCGGTGTGACCAGCCCGTTTTTTATAGTGGAACCGTGCCCTTTCCCTTGTCGTCCACCCCGCCTTTCGTTTAGCTTTTCCTGATATGGTTGGTGTGAGGTGATGGATGTTCCAGGCTCTATTCAGGAAAACCGCGTTCGGCGCATTCGGAGCTGGAATGTTCCTGCTTGTTGCCCCCCCTCATGCCGCACAGGCCCATGTGGTGACGAATGATGAAGCCGGGCGGCTGACTCTGGATGCCCTGACCGCGATCCCCGCGCCGGTGCGGCATGTCGCCTATCGCCATGATGCGCGTGTTGTGCATGTGGCCTCGATCAGCGACCGCCATTCGGCTCATGCAACCGTCCGCTCGCGCGGCCTGGTTCATAATGTTGTCTATCATCCCCATGCCGCAGCCTCTGTCCGGCGTCCGGCCCATAAAGGGCGTCAGCGTACCTGATCCGGGCTACGCCCATCCGTCGCGGATGGCCGGGGCGCCTATGCTTCCGGCCTGAAGGCGTCGACGATGTGGTGTACAGTTCCGTCGGCGGTGACCAGCAGGACATCGAAACGCATCTGTCCGCACACCCAGTCGGGATGCGCGGCGCACAATGCCGTGGCCGCGTTCGCCAGTCGGCGCATCTGATGACGGGTCAGGCTTTCCGCCGCCTCGACGTAAGAGGGGCGGCATTTGACCTCGCAAAAGGCCAGCAGGTCGTCCTGACGGGCGACCAGGTCGATCTCTCCCCAACGCGTGCGGGCCCGATGGCCCAGGATCGTCCACCCGCCCTTCAGCAGCCAGGCCATGGCAGCCTGTTCGGCTTGCAGGCCGCGTACATGCGATGCCGCGCCGCGGACCTGCCTTCGGGTACGCAAGCCGGCCGAGAGTTGATCCTTGCCCCATTCCGGCTGCACCATCAATCGTCCTGACCCTCTCTCCGCGTCGGCTTGAACTGTGCCCCGCAGCGCCCGATTCGACAACGCCGCCGCCCATCATCATGGATCGAACTGACGCATGCTGATCGTGTACTGGCAAACCGTTCTTCTGCTGGTGTTTCTATCCCGGATTGCGGTTGCGGCCCTGGTGACGGTGCATGTGCTGCTGCACAAGAAGGATGTCGGCGCCGCGATCGGGTGGATCGGCATTACCATCCTGATGCCGTTCACCGGCGGCACATTGTACGCGATGTTCGGCATCAATCGCGTCCATCGTCGGGCGCGCAAGCTGATCGGGCGGGCCTCCTGGCACAGCCGCACGCTCTCCTCCCGCTGGAAGCGCGCCGAAGAGGGCAGCTTCGCCCCGCTGGCGCATATGGTGGGCAAGCTGACCGGGCGACCGCTGATGGGCGGCAACCATGTCGAGATGCTGCATAACGGGGACGAGGTCTATCCACAGATGCTGGCGGCGATCGAAGGCGCCACCAGCAGCGTGCTGCTCTGTTCCTACATCTTTCGCGGCGATGCGGCCGGTGCGCGGTTCCTGGCCGCGCTGATCGGCGCCCATCGGCGTGGCGTCGCGGTGCGGGTGCTGGTGGACGGGATCGGCAGCGGCTATTTCCGCTGCCCCGTCGCGGCCGCGCTGCGCCGGGAGGGGGTGCCGGTGGCGCGCTTCATGCATTCGATGCTGCCGTGGCGCATGCCCTTCATCAATATGCGCAACCATAAGAAGATTTTGGTGGTCGATGGGCATCTGGGCTTCATGGGCGGGCTGAACATCGGAGTAGAGAATCTGATGGCGACTCATCCCCGCCACCCGGTGGCGGATACGCATTTCCGGCTGGAAGGCCCGGTCGTCCATCAACTGACCGAAGCCTTCGCGCGGGACTGGTCCTTTGCCTGGGGCGAAGACCTGCCACTTTCGCTCTTCCCCGAAGTCACATGGAAGGGCGACACGCTGGCGCGGATCGTGACGGCGGGGCCGGATTCCGACCTGGAGAAGATCGAATACACCATGCTCCAGGCGATCACGCTGGCCCGGCAGTCGGTGCGGTTGATGACACCCTATTTCCTGCCCAGCGAACGGTTTCTCAGTGAGCTGGCGCTGGCGGCCCTGCGCGGGATCGAGGTCGATATCGTAGTGCCGCGACACAGCAACCACACGCTGATCGACTGGGCGCGCGCGGCCAACCTGCCGCGCTTTCTCGATTCGGGCTGTCGTGTCTGGCAGGCACGGCCGCCCTTCAACCATTCCAAGCTGATGGTGGTGGACCGGCACTGGACCTGCGTGGGCAGCTCCAACCTTGACGTGCGCAGCCTGCGCCTGAATTTCGAAATCAATCTGGAAGCCTATGACGATGCCCTGGCGGCGCGGATCGACGATTTCATCGTCGTGCACCGTCATGATCGCCTGACCCATTACGATCTGGACCGCCGGACGCTGCCGATCCGCCTGCGCGATGCGGCGGCCCGGCTGTTGCTGCCCTATCTGTGAGCCGAGCGTTCCAGCCGCACCGCGATGGGCCGGTGGTCCGAGGCATAATGGTTGAGCACCCGCGCCTGGGTGCAGATCAGGCCGCGCACCAGGCAGCGGTCGATCCGGATCGGCACCATGTCGACCATCCTGTGGGTGGGCGCGCGGGGGCCGACATCGCGGAAGCTCGGCATCAGGGTCGGGCCGACCAGATTGAAATCTCCCAGCACGGCGGCGTGTGAGGGCAGGATCTGGACCAGCCGGCGCAACTGGCGGCGGTTCATGATCTGGCCGTGCGACAGATGGACGTTTGCCACCGAGAAACCGAACGCCGCGCATTCGATCACCTGCGCGACCCGGCGCACCAGCGGGCCGGAAGGCAGGGTGCAGGCCAGCGGCGGGCGCCGGAACGGGCCGGGGCTCCAGCATGCGACGCCGTGAATGCGGCCGGGCAGGGGCGCGCGGGCGTAATATCCGCCGATCAGGTGGGGCAGGGCATCGAAATCCTCGGTCGCTTCCTGCATCAGCAGCAGGTCCGGCCGTTCCTCCTCGATCAGGTGAATGACATCACGCGGGGTGGCGCCGACACGGCGCAGCAGGTTCCAACTGACGATCTTGCGTTCCGACCCGATGACTGGCGCGGGCATATGGGCCGGGCGCGGACTTTGCCCGGGACGCGGGGGCAGCAGCGGGGAGGGGTGCGTGATGCTCATGGTTCGATGAAGGTCTCCTCTATCCGGGCGGCTTCTCTCGGCCGACCCGGTACGTTGGCAGCGAATTCGGCCGTCAGCGTGTAGCCGACGCCCAGTAGCACCGGCCCCAGGAAGATCCCCAGCGCGCCAAAGGTCCAGACTCCGCCCAGCACGCCCAGGACCGTCAGCAGGTAGGGCAGTTGCGCGCCGCGCGAGATGAACATCGGCCGGATGATATGATCCGCCCCGGAAATGATGATGGTGCCGAACGCCACCAGGCAGATCCCGCGCCAGAGATGATGCGTCAGCATCAGGACCAGCGCCCCCGGAATCCAGATCAGCGGCGCGCCGACCGGCAGGACCGCGACGCCGGCGGTGATCATGCCGAACAGGACCGGTTGCGGCAGGCCGGTCATGGCGAAGCCAAGGCCCGTCAGCACGCCCTGGATGATTGCGGTGCCCAGGATACCATAGACCGTCCCGCGGATGGTCCGGCCGATGATGCCGATGATGCGGTCGGCATAGGCGCCGGCGATGCGCCGGATGACGGCGGTGAATGTCGCCCCCAGCGCGTCGCCGCCCAGCCAGAAGAAGAAGGCGATGAACAGTGCCATGCCCAGATGGACCAGGCCGCTGGCCACCAGCATCAGGCCGCTGAGCATGGATTGCGCGATATTGCCGGCATAAGGCAGCAGCATATGTTCGGCATGACCCAGATCGGTCGCCCACTGGGTCCATTTGTTTGTCAGGTCGGGGCCGATCAGGGGAATGCGCGACAGCCACGCAGGCGGGGGCAGGTGGACGGAGGTCAGCCCGGCGGTCAGGCGTTCGAACGTGCCAGGAAGGTCGGCGATGCTGGAACTGACCACGATCACCAACGGCACGGCGACGATCAGCGTGGTCAGCGCCGTCATGATGACGGCGCCGACCGCCGGCCCGGTGTTCCGGCGGATGCGCACGTAGATCGGCCATGTCGCGAAGGTCAGGATCGCCGCCCACAGCAGCGCCGACATGAAGGGATAGAGGATGGCGCCGCACCCGAAGGCCACCCCGCCCAGCAACAATCCCATCATGATGCGCTCGGTCATTCATTCCCGCCATGGTTTGCGACGCCGGAGCGCATTCGGCCCCGTTCGATGATGTGGCACCGCACCGGGATGGTAAAGGGCATGCGCCGCATAGCGGGCCGCCGAGACACCGACGGTTGATCGGGACCGAGCCACTCAGCTAAGGACGATCCGTGCTGCGGCTGCCCTGTCGCTCCGTCTGGGCCCCGGACAGCATGGAACCGTGATGGGGCCCTTATCGATGCATGCGTCCATTCATCCCCTGATCTCGCCCGCGCGGCTGCGGGATATCCTCTCTGCGCCGGACCTCGTCCTGCTCGATGCCACGATGCCGCTGCCGGGTGAGACGTTCGATCCGGCACAGCGTTTCGTCGAAGCCCGCCTGCCGGGAGCCCGCCGCTTCGATATCGAGCAGTTTTCCGACCCGGGCTCCCCTCTGCCGCACATGATCCCGACCCAGGCGCGCTTTGCGACGCTGGCGGGGGAACTGGGCGTGTCGGACGCCGCTCATGTGGTCTTCTACGATCAGGGCAACGCGGCATCGGCGGCCCGGGGATGGTGGCTGGCCCGCCTGTTCGGGCTGGAGCGCGTGCAGGTGCTGGATGGCGGCCTGCCGGCCTGGCAACGTGCCGGTGGCCCGGTGGATGAAGGCGCGCCACAGGCGGTGCAAGCTGTCGCCTTTCGTCCGACGCCACGTTTCAGGCTGGTCGCAGGGTTGGGTGACATGCGCGACCATGTGCGGCATGGAGACCGGCTGATTCTCGATGCCCGCGCCCACGGGCGCTTTGCGGGCGAAGTGGTGGAGCCCCGGCCTGGTGTCGTGTCGGGCCATATGCCGGGCGCGCGCAACCTGCCGTTCGGAATGCTTCTGGACGATCATCGCGCCTTCCTGCCGCCCGAAGCCCTGCGGGCTCGTTTTGCCGAAGCCGGGGTGACCGAGGATCGACGGGTCATCACCAGTTGCGGTTCCGGCGTGACGGCGGCGGTGCTGTCGCTGGGGCTCGCGATCTGCGGTCGTACGGGCGATGCGCTCTATGACGGCTCATGGGCCGAATGGGGCTCGACACCTGGCGCACCGGTGGAAACCGGGCCGGGACGGAGTGCCGTTTCGTGACCGACCGCGACGCCCTGCACCAGGCCGTTTCGCGCGGGTGGCGCGAAATGGGCACACTGCTGGTTCATTTGGCCCGCGACCTGCCGCCCGATGCCCGCGGCACTTTGGTCAACCAGCCGCCCACCCGCGGCTCGACGGTGCTGTTCCCGACGGTGGCGGACATGAACCGCAATGGCACCCGGCGCTATGATCACGAGCTGATCTATGGCGCCATGGGTACGCCGATCCAGCATGAACTCGAAGCCGCGATCGCGGCGATCGAGGGCGCGCGCCATACCCAGATCGTATCGTCCGGCCTGGCCGCCTGCACCACGCCGCTGCTGGCGTTCCTGGGCAGGGACGGTCATTGCCTGATTCCGGACTCGGTTTATGGCCCCACAAGGCGTTTCGCCAATACGGTGCTGCGCCGCTTCGGGGTGGAAACCACCTATTATCCGCCCCTGACCGATGCCGAGGGGCTGCGGGCGATGATGCGGCCCAATACCCAGGTGGTGGTAGCCGAGAGTCCGGGCAGTCATACGTTCGAGGTTCAGGATATCCGCATGATCGCCGATGTCGCGCATGAGCATGGCGCGCGGCTGATGCTGGACAACACCTGGGGTGTCGGGATCTTCCGCCCGTTCGATCATGGGGTCGATATCGCGGTGCAGGCGCTGACCAAATATCCGGCCGGCCATTCGGACAGCATCATCGGCGCGGTTTCGGTGGCGGACGAGCAGGACTGGCATGTGTTGCGTGACACCTGCATCCAGCTTGGGCAGGTGGCTGGCCCTGACGATTGCTGGCTGACCCTGCGCGGCCTGCGCACCATGGGCGCCCGGCTGGAACGCCAGTCTCGTAGCGCCATAGACGTGGCGCTGTGGCTGGCCGACCGGCCGGAAGTCGCGCGTGTGCTGCATCCGGCCCTGCCATCCTGCCCGGGGCATGAGATCTGGCAACGCGATTTCAGCGGCGCTTCGGCCCTGTTCGGCGTGGTGTTCCGGCCGGACTACAGCCAGGAGGCGATGGTTGCCATGATCGACTCCCTGACCCTGTTCGGAATCGGGGCTTCGTGGGGCGGCTATGAAAGCCTGGTTCTGCCCACGACCGGTGGCGTGGTGCGTACCTGCACGCCGGATGCGCCGGATGCGCCGGATTGTGGCCCGGCGTTCCGCCTGCATATCGGGTTGGAAAACCCCGAAGACCTGATCGCCGACCTGTCAGCAGGTCTCGATGTGCTGACAGGTGCGGCATCGTAAGGCTACGGAAATCGGTCAGAAGTCCGCCGTGACACCGAAGGTGAAGTTGCGCCCGTTGGTCGTGTATGCCTCGGTTCTATTGGCCGTCAGATCGGCAAACTGTTCGATCGGCTGATTGGTGATGTTGATGGCGGAGATGACGGCCCGGACATGGGGAGTGACGTTGTAATGGGCTTGGGCGTCGACATTATTGGTGGCCCGGATGCCGTCACCCACATTGCCGTTGCTGCCGGTACTGGTCAGGTAACGGCTTCTGTAAGCCGTCGAGATACGGGCACCCCATTTGTCGGTATCGTAATACAGTGTGGCATTTGCAGCCCATTTCGACAGGTTCAGTAGCGGGATCCGATGATTGACACCATTGATGATCGCTACCTGATGACCGTCGAACCACGTCCCGTTCATATTGATACCGAAATGCCTGAGAAATCCGGGCAGGAAGTCGAAATCATGCTGAAAGGCGATTTCGACTCCCTTAATATCGGCACCTGGGCCGTTCACGGGCTTTGATACGTCGAAAATCGTATTGGCATCCTCTCCCTGCACCAGGAGCGACATGGGCAGGCCGGTCTGGCTGTATGGGATCTGCACGTTCTGGGTGGTCGTGAAGCTCTGCATATCCTTGTAGAAAAAGCTGAAGGAGGCGAAACCCTTGTTCTGCATGTAATATTCGAATCCGCCTTCGACCGATGTCGCCTTGTAAGGCTTGAGATACGGATTGCCGAAGGTAACGGTGCCTCCATTCGGACGGGTCGTCAGCGTGCCGGCGGCGGCCAGGTCGGCAAGAGCAGGGCGGTTGACGTTCTGGTTCACGCTGGCGCGGAACAGCAGGGAACGGGTCACGCTCAACGCCATGTTGGCGGCAGGCAGGACGCTGTGCCGGCTCACGGTTGCCACGATGGGCGTCAACTGGCTGACACCATTGGTCGTCGTCACGACATGACCGGTGGAAATCAGGTCCGTGTTGTAATAGCGAACTCCGGCATTGGCCCGCAGGCGCATGCCGAACACCTCCGTGTCGAGGTCGTACTGGGCATAGGTTGCCCATGTCTTTTCCTCGACCTGATAATCGGTTCCGGCCATCAGATACTTGGCGTTAAGGTTTCTCGGATCGCCGATATAGTCGAATACGCCGTTGACCTTGCCAACGATATAATCGATCTGGCTACTACGCCGTATCGTTTCCTTCAGATTGTCGGGAATGATCGTGTCGGTTGGAATATTGTGGAAGACCTTGTTGTTATACTGATAGCCGCCATTCGTGAAGTCCTTGTATTCGCCTCCCACTTCAAAGCTCGAATGCTGGTCGAGCTTGTATATACCATTCAGCTTGCCGTTGGCGTAGCGACTCGTAATAGAGTTTTCCTGAGTATCAAGGCGCTGGAGCTGCCAGGCATCGGGATTTTTCAGATCAAAACCGTAGATATTGTATGGTTCGACGGACAGATTGTTGAATCCGAAGGCGTGATTCTTGGCCTCCATGAACACCTTGTCGAAGACAGGCTGGCGGAAATCGGATTCCTCATAACCGCCTAGTGCCGTGAATTTCAGATGGTTGGTCGCCTGCCAACTGAAATTTCCCACCGCTTGATAGAAATCGGTATGGTTGTCGATGATGTGGTGTTCGCTGCGCTGGTCGACACCGGTGTAGTTCGCGGCTTCCAGCGTGTTGCCGACGATCGTGGCTGACTGAATCACCTGCGTTCCACCGATCGGCGTACCGGTCAGGGCGTTGCTCCCTGCTGCGGCAATCGCATAATCGTCCCGGTGGTCACTCAGACGGCCGTAAAGAAGGTCGATATCGGCCTTGAAGCGGTCATGGTGATATTGCAGGGCCGCTGTCGCCCCCAATCGCTTGCGGTCGGTCCACCAGGTTGAGGGTGACTCGGCCTGCGGCGCGTAAATCGTGCCGCCCTCCAGCAAGGCGGCGGTTTCGGGGGAAATATCGGGCCCGATATTGCCGGGCTTGTACTGGACCTTGTTCCATCCCCAGTTACGATATCCATACTCGTTGCTGTGAATTTCGGAATAGGCGATGGACGCCAGCGCACCGAAATCGCCCCAGCGGTCGGATGCCATGGCCACCACACGTGGCGTGACACCGCTGGTATTCGTATTGTTCTGTCCTTGCGCTGAAACGACGAATTTCGAGCCGGGATAATCGAACGGCTTGGCGGTATAGAGCTGCACGGTGCCTGCAATGCCGCCTTCATCCTGATCCGCCGCATAGGATTTCTGGACGGATACGCGATTGAAGAGTTCTGACGCGAACAGGCTGAAATCGAACGCGCGCGTGCGACTGACACCGCCGCGATTATCCATGCCGGACGCCGTATTGCTCAGAACTTCCATGCCGTTCAACTGCGTGCGGGTAAAATCCGGCCCAAGGCCCCGCAGCGTGATCTGTCGCCCTTCGCCGCTGTCACGGTTGATGGTGATGCCGGGAATGCGCTGCAAGGACTCCGCGAGGTTCAGGTCGGGAAACGAGGCGATATCCTGCGCCAGGATATCGTCCTCCATTCCAACCGCGTTGCGCTTGTAGTCCTGGGCCGCACGCAGGCTCGCCCGGTAACCCGAGACCACGATGTTTTCACCCGCGTTGGCTGTGATGCCGTTCGGGCGATCCAGCGCCGCATGACGATCCGTATCGCGCGCGGGCAACACATCTGGTCCAGTACGCAGGGCCACGATCCCTCCATTGATACTGGGGGTCAGTTGCGTGCCGCCAAGCATTAGCATCAATGCCTCGCGCGCCCGGTAGGTTCCAGTCACGCCGTTCGTGTGACGCCCCGCGACGGAGTCGGGCGACACGATGACCTGAATGCCGGTCATCCGGGAAAACTGGGACAAGGCCGTCCGCAGATCTCCCGGCGGGATGGAAAAGACCTGTTGACGGTCAGGCAGTCCACCCTGTTCCGCCAGGGCCGGTGTCCGAACCGTAACCGTGGCAAGTGCCGTCGCAAAGCTGAAGACGGCCAATCGAACTTTATTGCAACGCATGATCTGTCTCCGCAGGCCATCCATGCGGCCCTCGGAACGGAAGACGGTATGCGCCTCCCAAACCGGACACAGGAAATTGCGAAGCTTTTTATTGTGTTATGTTTCTTTTTTATGACTCGACCGACGTCACTCGTGCCGCGGGACCAATTGCAGGCTGCGATCGTTTTCTACGACTGAAAATCGATAGACGTCGCCAATGGCCCGGAGCAGATGCACCGGATCGTCGAGCTTGAAACGGCCAGAGAGCGGCGTTGTCGCTAATGTGCCCGCTGGAGGCAAGATGACGGGACCTTTGCTGCGGTTGAGCATCTCCACCAGGTCGCCCAGACACATCCCCTGGGTATCCAGCCACCCCTCTCGCCGGTCCGCTTCCGCAGGGTCGAAGCGGTCAGGCGTTCCAACCGCGCCATCGTGGTAAAACGCGCGATAGCCTGCCTTGACCACGACACCTTCGGATGTCGGAGAGAGCGCATGCGCGAAGCGAACCGCGCCCCGATAGACATCCAGTTCGACATGATGATGCATCATGTTGATATCAAAGGCCGTGCCCAGCACCCGCGCCGACACGTCCCCGACCTGCACCTCGAAAGGACGGTTCGGATCATGAACGATGTCGAAAAAGACTTCGCCTTTCGTCAGGGCAACGTTGCGGCGGGAGCGCCCGAGGCGAACATCAATGCTGGAATCACCATTCAGGTGGAGTGCGGAACCGTCGGCCAGAACGATATCGCGCTGCTGACCCCGTTCCGTCTGATAATGCACCTTGCCTGGGACGGTCAGGAGCGTGGACAGACCTACGCCACAGACCACCATCGCTAATCCAGCGGCCCCGAGCCGGCGCCTGCGCTGCTGGCGCATGGCGCGGATCTGCCCGTCGGACAGGCGCCCCATCTGGGCGACACGTGCCAAGGCTTCATGCAATGCAGGATCGTCCGGCAGATCCGACCGCTTTCCGGATGTCGGGCTCATCCCGCATTCCCCGTATCGAAACCCTTTCGGTGCAGCGCGTCCCGCAGGGTGGCGATGGCCCGTGTGACATGTTTTTCCACACAGGCCCGGCTCAGGCCCATCTGTTCGGCGATCTCCTGCGTGCTATGTCCGTCCAGTTTCTGGCGGATGAAGATTTCCCGGCGCAGAGAGGACATGTCGCACATGGCGGCGACCATGCTGTCCACGCGCTGCTTGTGCGTCATGATTTCATCCGCGCGTGGCTGCGGGCAGGCGACGTCCTCAGGCAGAATCTCGACAACCGGATCGCCCTGCCGGCGGCGTCGGTAATCATGGATCAGGTTACGAGCGACTTCGAAGCAGAATGCCTTCACGTCCGATACGCTGCGCGTGCGCCGATAGACATGAAGGCGCAGGTAGGTTTCCTGCACCAGGTCTTCGCTGTCCGCCGGATCGCGTAACCGTCCCTCGACGAAACGCCGAAGGGATCGACGCAAATCGTCTCCGTCGGCAATCGATGGGCCGTTCAGCGCGATTGGTGGTGTCTTGCTCACATTCCGAATGATAGGGAAGGCTGACTGCGAGCGCGATATCCATCATGAAAACTTCATGAGTTCCTGCCGGGCCTTCCCGCTGCCCTTACGGCCATGCGCTTGAAAGGCGGCAGACATTATGGGTCATTCGGGACATAGTGTCAGGCGCAGCCCTGAACAGGGCAACCCGGCCCTTCGCCTCGATGGCGAGCGATGGCAGCCGATGGGAATGATGACATGATGGATGGCGATTTTATCGCGCGGCGAATTCTTCTGACCAATGACGACGGTATCGATGCACCGGGACTTGGCGCATTGATCGACATTGCCACGACACTGGCTCCTGAAGTCTGGGTCGTGGCGCCCGAAAGGGACCAGAGCGGCACCTCGCACGCGCTCAGTCTGCATGACCCGCTGCGGGTCAGCCAGCGGGGCGAGCGGCGCTATGGCGTCACGGGTACGCCGGGCGACTGCGTGGTGATGGGCGTGAGGCATCTGATGGCCGAGCAGCCGCCGGACCTGATCCTGTCCGGCGTGAATCGCGGCGCCAACCTGGGGATGGAAACGGTGTTTTCGGGAACGGTGGGCGCCGCGATGACCGGGTTGCTGCTGGGCATTCCCTCGATCGCGCTGAGCCAGCTTTTCACCCGCGATCAGCCGGTGCGGTGGGCGACGGCGCGAGCCGTGGCGCCTTCCGTCATTCGCGAGATGGTGCGGCTCGACTGGGCGCGCGATGCCTGCCTGAACATAAACTTCCCGGATCGTTCGCCCGAACAGGTGGATGGGCTGGTGCTGACCAGCCAAGGGACGGGCCTGCTCGGTGGTGCCTCGATCACGGCGCGCACCGATCCGCGTAACGGTGCTTATCACTGGCTGAGCCTGACCCGGTCTTCCACCACTGATGACGAAGGGACCGAGACCGCAGCCGTTCTGTCCGGAAAGGTGTCGGTCACGCCGCTGCGCTACGAACGCACCGATCAGGGCGTGCTGGAACGGATGCGCGCGGCACAGGTGTGATCTTAAACGTATACGCTGTATATATTATTTAAAATCAATATATTAAACTATTTTTCTTAAGTTTTAATGTAACAAACTCAGCCGTCCTGTCCGGCTTTTTTTGTGTCCAAATTCTGCGATCATCAGAGAAAACTATTGCATGGAACCGGCCAATGATGGCTACCTTGCATAGACAGGTTCCGTGCGGTGCGGAGCCCTTTCAAGGATCGAGGCGTCGTGGACAGCAATCTCGTCCAGTTCAAGAAGGGGGTGTTGGAACTCTGTGTTCTCGCACTCCTCGCGCGGTCGGACTCATACGGCTACGACATCGCCAGCCGTCTGTCCGCCGCTATCGATATGGGTGAGGGAACGATCTACCCCCTGATGCGCCGGATGCAGAAGGACGGGCTGGTTTCCACTTACCTGGTCGAATCCTCATCCGGCCCCCCGCGAAAATATTATCGCCTGACCGAAGGCGGCCGAAAAAACCTCAATGCCCAGAAGGCGGCCTGGACCGATTTTACGCGCGCCGTCGCCGCCATTCTGGAACTGGATCTGGAGAAGACATCATGAATGAGCGGGATTCGTTTCTCCGGAGGCTGAGGAGCGGCCTGTGGGGGCTGCCGCGATCGGCCATCGACGACATCATTGCCGACTACGAAGGGCATTTCGATGCCGGGCGCGCGGCCGGTCGCAGCGATGCCGATGTCGCGGCCTCGCTAGGCGACCCGGCACGTCTGGCGAGGGAACTGCGCGCCGAAGCCGGCCTGCGCCGGTGGGAGGACGAGCGTAGCCTGGCTGCCGCACTGGGCGTGATCGTGGGGATTATCGGGTTGGCGGCGCTGGACCTGTTCGTCGTGCTGCCGGTGCTGGTCAGCGTGGTGAGCACGCTGTTCGCCTTCCTGCTGGTCGGGCTCGTCACCGCGCTGGGCGGGGGGCTGATGCTGCCTTTTGCGTTCATCACCAATCTGCCCGGCTTCACCGGCGACCGGTTGCAGGCCGGGCTTCTGAGCCTGGGCGTCATGAGCGGCGGGGCCGCGCTGACGGCCCTCTGCATCCTGTTCACCATCGGATTGGTCAACCTGCTGGTCCGCTACGGGCGGGCCCATTACCGGCTGATCGCAAGGGGCAGCAATGCGCCGCTGCGCGACTGACAGAACATGTCCAACTGCGCCGATAAGCGCGAGGAGAGAGCCATGATTCGTGGACTTATACTGGTGGCGGTCGGCGGCGCGTTTCTGTCGATGACCTGCTTCGCCGTGGCGGCCGTGCGCGGCCCCCTATCCTGGAATGTCTCGGGTTGGGACCTGCTGGATGACGATGACGGCGGCCCGACGGCGGCGCCGACGGTCTCGCACAAGCTGGACTGGAAGGGCGGCGAAGCGCTGACGTTCGAACTTCCGGCCAGCATCGTCTATACGCAGGGACCGACGGCCGGCATTACAGTGACTGGAGCCAGCGCTCTCGTGGACCGGGTGAAGCTGGATGGCGATGTGCTCTCCCTCGACTATGCCGGGCACCATCGCTGGCACGACCATCATCTCCGGATCGTGGTGACTGCCCCGGCCCTGAAGACGGTAACCCTGCGCTCCGCCGGCGTGCTGACGCTGAACGATGTGGCGGTGGATCGCCTGTCCCTGACGGTCGAGGGTGCGGGCAGCCTGACGGGGCATGGCAAGGCGGACATGGTGGTGTTGAAGGTCGCGGGGGCGGCGCAGGCCAATCTGTCGGACATGGTCGTGCGGGACGCGGATGTCGCGATCTCGGGTGCCGGGCATGTCAGCATCGGGCCCAGCGGGCACGCTTCCGTCCGTCTCAGTGGCGTGGGCGCGGTGAACCTGACCCGCAAGCCGGCGTCCCTGACCAAGGAGGTCAACGGAATCGGCTCCATCACGGTCGATGACGGTAACCATGACGACCACGACAAAGACAACGACGATGACGCGCCGAAGGTGAAGGAAGGCGCGGGAGACGTGCAGCTCTGAGAAGGCGGGGGATGCCAGGAGAGGAGGGTGGTTGTCCTCCTCTCCACCATGCCGAGCGCGTCAGAAGCCGAGCACGGCATCCCCGCCGAACGTGAATCGGCCGGCATTCCGCAGGTCGTTGAACGGGGTTGTATTGCTGAGCGAGCGATCGAAACGGATCTCCGGCCGGATTTCGAACAGGCTGACACCATGGCCAAGCAAAGGATGCCAGGTCAGGCCCAGCGTCAGCGCGCCGTAAGTCGTCGGCGGGGCGGATTGCGTATCGGCGGGCCGGCCGAGCGTCGCGCGCATATAGGCGTTGTTGTCCAGGAAGCTGGTCACGATCAGCCCTGTATTGTCGCGATAGATCTCGCCCCGATAATTGAATGTCAGCGACGGTGTGACCGTATAACTCAGGAAGCTGACGAAACTGTAGGTATCGGCCCGGATGCCCTCATCATGCATCGCGTTGAATTCGCCGGTTACCGACAGGCGGTTATTGATTTTATAGGTGATGTCGAGGTCGTTCCAGAACCGCTGCGCGCTGTTGGCCCGGTTTCCCAACGCACGCACGGCGTTTTCCGGCCCTACGCGGCCCAGATAGGTAAAGGACAGGCGTCCGTCCGCGAAACCGTTGCCCGAAAGCCCGAAATAACCTGCGGCGGCATCGTTGTCGTCGCCGCGTCCGAACGAGACCTGGTTGCCGGTATCGACCCCGAACAGCACGTCGAACCGCTCGGTGGCATGCCATTGGAACATCGCCCCGGCATGTTCGAATGGCGTTGAATACTGGGTGGTGTAGGCCAGCGTGTAGAAGGGGCGGGTAGCCGGGTCCAGCGTTTCTATCCCCATCGGCGAGGGCAGGATGCCGGCCTGCATGTCCAGTCCATGGCGCGTGAGCCAGGGCAGGTGCACGTCGAGATGGGCTTCGGCGGGGATGAACTGGTAACGCCCGTTCATCATCCGGTCCGTGATGCCGGCGATCTCGTAATAGCGGGCATCGGCGCCGTACAGGGCCTTGATATTGAATCCAATTTGATAGGTGGAGGCGCTATGGTCCACCGCCCGTGCCACGGTCAGGGTGACCTGGTCGAGTTGCGCCTGATTGGCATGGTCGCCGATGAATGCGCCGAAATTATTGCCGTTTGCCGGTCGGGCAGGGTTGGCGCTGATACCACCCTCGATCTGGCCATGTAGCGTGACATCATGCCACCAGTCCTGGACCGTGTCGGCGCGGGCACCGGCCACGCCGCCGGCGAGGACGGCGCCCGAGACAGCCAGTACCAGCCGCAGTGCGCCCCCTGACTGGCGGAAGATGCTCTGCATGGCCCTCGTCATGATCCCGTTCTCCGATGCGCAGGCATACACACCCGCCGGATATGGCATGCGGCCCGGCGGGGCATCCTGTTCGTTTCGGAATAAAAATATACTCTTTTAACAACAGGATAGCGTTCTGTTGCTGGCTGTAGCCTGTCCGGCCTGCAGCGGACAACCCGCGCGACGCGCGCGCCTGGGCCGTGCCGACGGAATATTCGGCTCAGGCCGCGTCGGTGCCGGCCGGAACCGGGCGATACAGCCGCCCGACCAGGCGTTCCATCGTCAGCCCCTGCACGAGAATGGTAAACACCACGATACCGTAACAGACAGGAAGCAGCGTGTCGCGCAACGCACCGGACGGCAGCCCGAGTGCCAGCGAGACCGAAATCCCGCCCCGCAGGCCGCCCCATGTCAGAACGGCGAGGGCCCGCCAGCGGTCGCGGTTGCGCAGATAGACCGGCAACGTCGCGCACAGCACGCTCAGTCCGCGCGCCGCGATCGACAGCGGTATGACAGCCAGGGTCGCGAGCAACGCCGAAAGGCGCGGCGTGATCTCCAGGATCTCGAAACCGATCAGCAGAAAGAGCATGGCGTTCAGCACTTCGTCGACCATCGACCAGAATGCCAGGAGTTCGGTGCGCGCGTGGTCCTGTATCGCGGCATGGCCATGGCGTGTGCCCAGGCTCATGCCGGCCACGACCACGGCGATCGGTCCGGACATATGAAGGGCGTTGGCCAGCGCGAACGTGCCGGAGGCCAGGGCGAGCGTGGCCAGCAGGGCGATATGTGCATCATCCACGCCCCGGACGAGACGTAGTGCGATCCAGCCCGTCAGTGCGCCGAGCAGACCGCCGCCAACGGCCTGAAGCAGGAAATCGGTCGCGATATCGGCCGTGGAGACCGACGCGACCTCGCCGGTGGCCAGCCCGATCGTGACACCGAAAATCACGACCCCGACGCCGTCGTTGAACAGGCTTTCTCCCGCGAAGATGGCCTGCAACGGGGCCGGCAGCCCCAGCCGCCGCAGCATACCGACCACCGATACCGGGTCGGTCGGCGCCAGGATCGCCCCCAGCACCACGCACCACACGAACGGCACCGGTGCCCCGACCAGCGGAAAGACGCACCATGCGGACACGGCCAGCAATCCGACCGCGAATATCGTGCCCAGCACCGCCAGCGCGGTGACGGAGATGATGCGCGAGAGCATGTGGTGCAGATCGACCTGCATCGCACCCGCGAACAGCAGCAGCGACAGCGCGCCGTCCAGCAGGGTCCGGGGCAGGTCGATCGCCCCCAGCAGCGCACGGGGGACCAGATGCAGGTCGAGGGACGGAAACAACGCTTCCAGGGCCATGATCGCCAGCGATACGGCCAGCGAGATCGCCAGCACCCCGATCGTCATCGGCAGGCGCAGCGTCCGGTGGTTGACAATGCTGAACAGGGTGGACAGCGTCGTGAGGATAGCGAAAAGACCGAGAGCGTTCATGACTCATGCCTTCAGGGTGAGCGTGTCTCTGTCAAGGCACCTGAAGTCCCGTTCAGGGGGAACGGCGCTTCGGCTTACCCGTTAGGACTGGAAGGCCCCTGTGGCGTCCGCCTTATGAACCGATCCGAGCAAGGAGTTTCTGAATGAGCAAGGTTGCTGTTCCCGAGCTGAAATTGAACGACGGCAGCACCATTCCCGCCATCGGCTTCGGGACCTACAAGCTGAATGGTTCGTCCGGCGTCGAGGGAATGGTCTCCGCCATTCGCAACGGGTACCGCCTGTTGGATTCCGCCTTCAATTACGAAAACGAAGGCGCGGTCGGCGCCGCGATCCGCAAGGCCGGCGTGCCGCGCCAGGACCTGATCGTTACTTCGAAACTGCCGGGCCGGCACCACCATTTCGACGAGGCTATCGCCACGGTCGAAGAATCGCTTTATCGCGCGCAGCTCGATTACTACGATCTCTATCTGATCCACTGGCCGAACCCCAGCAAGAACCTCTACTCCGAAGCCTGGAATGCGCTGGTCGAGGCACGCAGGCGCGGGCTAGTGCGTTCGATCGGCGTCTGCAATTTCCTGCCGGAGCACCTCAAGCGGATTATCGCGGATAGCGGCGTGATCCCGGTCGTCAACCAGGTCGAACTGCATCCCTATTTTCCGCAGCATGAACAACTGGCCTTCGACCGGTCGCTCGGCATCGTGACCGAGGCCTGGAGCCCGCTCGGCCGCGCCAACCACCTGATGAAGGACCCTGTTATCCAGAAGATCGCCGAGAGAGTTCAGCGGACGACTGCCCAGGTGATCCTGCGCTGGCATGTGCAGCTTGGCGCCGTATCGTTGCCCAAGGCTGCCAGCCCCGCCCGGCAGGTAGAAAATCTTTCGCTGTTCGATTTCGAACTGAGCGCCGACGACATGGCCGAAATCGCAACGCTGGCACGGCCCGATGGCCGGACCTTCGATCAGGACCCCGCCCGTTACGAAGAATTCTGAACTTCGCCAGGAAGACCCATCTTTTTCCAAAGAAAAAGAAGGAAAGAGACTTTTCTTCGTTGAGGGATTTCGTGGTTCGTGCGTGGTCCCTAAACGTTTTTCCGTTCAGGTCCGGACTTCCTTGCTTTTCTTCGCGAGCAAGGTTCAAAGGTGCCTCCTGACCGATATATTTCTTCGACACCGGATGAAAGCTGGGGAAAGCGCCGTGATGCGGGGAGCGAAGGTGCGGCTGCTTGCCGCAGTCCTGCTGTCCTTCATGCCCACCATGGCATGGGCTGCCGGGCCGGAACCGACCCTGTCGGGCGACTGGGCGGGCGTCTTGGCGCCGTTGCCCGGCCATAGCCTTCCGCTGGTTCTGCATGTTACCGGTTCGGCCGGGCAGTGGGCCGCTACCCTGGATAGTCCGAGCCAGGGCGCGCTGGGCCTGCATGCCCAGGCCGTCACGCAGCAGGGACGTGCGGTGACGATCCGCCTCGCGGTTCCGCAGGCGGCCTATGATGCGACCCTTTCACCGGATGGCCAGACCCTGCGCGGAACATGGTCTCAAGGGGCAGGCGCCTTGCCTCTGACGATGACGCGCGGCCGAACGCCCCCCGATCGCGCCGCCCTGCGTCCGCAAACGCCGCGCCCGCCTTTTCCTTATCGGAGCGAGGAAGTCGCTTACGATAATGATGCGGGCCACGCCCATCTGACTGGCACGTTGACCCTGCCAGCAGGGGCCGGCCCTTTTCCGGCAGTGCTGCTGATCACGGGGTCGGGCTTGCAGGACCGGGACGAGACAGTGTTCGACCATAAGCCGTTCCTGCTCTGGGCGGATGTGCTGACAAGGCGAGGCATTGCGGTGCTGCGCGTCGATGATCGGCAGATCGGGGGATCGACGGGTGAGGTGGCCAGGGCGACCACGGCGGATTTCGCGGGAGATGCCGCGGCAGGGTTTGCCTTCCTGCGTTCCCGCGCGGATATCGACCCGCACCGCGTCGGGTTGATGGGCCATAGTGAAGGCGCGAACATTGCCGCCATGCTGGCGGCCCACGACCCGGCAGTCGCTTTTATCGTCATGCTCGCGGGCTCCGGCGAGCCGGGGGAACAGCTTCTTCTCCAGCAGAAGCGTCGGCTTGAACTGGCAACAGGCGCGCCTGATGCGCGGGTGGACCGATTGGCGGCAACGATGGGGGCACTCTATGACGCGGTCAAAACCACACGGGACCAGACGGAGGCCGACGCTGCGTTACTGAAGGCATGGCAGACAGTCAGCACCGCGCATGGACACCCATCCGACACAGTGCCGCCCGAGATCAGGGTCGTTTCGTCACCATGGTTCCGCTGGTTTCTGGCCTACGATCCCCGGACCGACCTTGAAAAGGTGCGCTGTCCGGTACTGGCTTTGGGTGGATCGAAAGACATGCAGGTGGAAGCGAACACCAATCTGGTGGCCATCAAGGCTGCCCTGCGAAACGATCACGACGCGAAGGTGCTTGAACTGCCGGGGCTGAACCATCTGTTCCAGACAGCCCAGACGGGGCTACCGTCAGAATACGGCACGATCAGGGAGACCATTGCCCCGATCGCGTTGCGAACGGTGGAAGACTGGATCGTCGCGCACACTATAGTGCCGGCTACAGCGTCGGCAGGCGCAGGGCCCTCTGCGCCCATCCGAGCGCGGTGATGAGTTGGCGCTGCTGCACCTGCCCCACCCGTGGTGCGTGCGGAATGACGGACAGGCCCGCACGCGCCGCGAAGTAGCCCGAAACCCATACCGCGATGGATGTCGCGATAGGGGTCCAGCGGCGTCTGCGAGGCGTGCAGACGCACGACGAGACACAGGGTGCTTTCGAGCCTCTTCGCATGTCATGGCGGCGCGATAAAGCAACCGGACAGATATTCCGTCACCAATATCGGATGAGTTTCGTCATCTTGAAAACCGAGTGGAGCGGGACGAAACGACACGTCTATCATCTGGTAGACCGCGGCTTCCCTGCGGAGCGCAGTTGCAGGGTTACTTTGCAAATAGTTTCCGAGGCAACCCGGGGGGCGGTGGCGACGTCATGTTTCTGTCAGGTGCCCCATTTGCGGGTCTGCTTGGGGGCCGAGAATTATGAGCGATGTGTATGATTACGATCTGATCGTCATCGGCTCCGGCCCTTCGGGACGGCGGGCGGCCGTACAGGCGTCGAAATTCGGCCGATCGGTGCTGGTGATCGAACGACAGGCCCAGGTTGGCGGCGTGTCGGTTCATACCGGGACCATTCCTTCCAAGACATTGCGCGAGACGATCCTGAACCTGACCGGCTGGCGGGAACGCGAATTCTACGGCGTCAATTACCGCGTGAAGCAATGTATCGAGGCGCAGGATTTGAGCATGCGCCTGAGCAAGACCATTCAGGGCGAGGTGGAGGTGCTGGAGCATCAGTTCGCTCGCAACGACATTGCCGTGACCAAGGGGGCAGCGCGTTTTCTCGATCGCCATACGCTGGCGATCGCGGAAGGTGAGGGGGCCGAGCAACGGGTGCGCGGGCGCGCCATCGTCATTGCCGTGGGCTCCATACCGCACCGGCCGGCTTATGTGCCTTTCGACGATGCCCGGATCATCGACAGCGATGGCATGACGCGCCTGACCTGCCTGCCACGTTCGCTGACCGTAATCGGCGGGGGTGTGATCGGCATCGAATACGCGACGATCTTCAGCGCGCTGGGCGTGCGGGTGACGATCATCGATCAGCGCGAACATGTGCTGGAATTCATCGACCATGAAACGGTGGAAGAATTCGTGCATCAACTGCGTGATCGCGGCGTCAATTTCCGTCTGGGCAGCACGGTGGAATCGATTGTGGTCGAGGCGGACCAGCCTGTGGCCATCCTGGAGGGTGGCCGGCGCGTGCGCGCGGATCTGCTGCTTTATACGGGAGGCCGACAGGGCGCGACGGAGGCCCTGGATCTGGAGGCCGCCGGACTGAAAGCGGATTCGCGTGGGCGGTTGACGGTGGATCCGATCACGTTCCAGACCGAAATTCCGAATATCTACGCCGCTGGCGACGTCATCGGCTTTCCCGCACTGGCGTCTACCTCCATGGAACAGGGCCGTATCGCGGCCTGCCATGCCTGTGGCCAGCCCGTGCCCGCCGCGCCGAAATTCTTTCCCTATGGCATCTATGCAGTACCTGAAATCTCTACCGTCGGCCTGTCGGAAGAGGAGGTTCGGGCACGGAAAATCCCTTACGAAACCGGGATCGCTCGTTTCCGCGAGACCTCGCGCGGTGTGATCATGGGCAAGACGGAGGGGTTCCTGAAGCTCGTCGTCGGGCTGGAGGGGCACCGCCTTCTGGGCGTGCATATCGTGGGGGAAGGGGCGACCGAACTGATCCATATCGGTCAGGCGGTCCTGAATTTCGATGGCAGCGTCGAATATTTCATCGAAGCGACCTTCAACTATCCGACCTTTGCCGAGGCATACAAGATTGCGGCGTTGGATGTATGGAACCGGATTACGCCGCGTGATGCCGTGGAAGGCATCTTGCCGGCGATCTCTCCACCGGAATCGGCGCCACGACGCGCGACACGTCGACCAGGCAGTGGAAGCCCCAAAAAAACGCCCTGACAATGGGGGCTAAGGTGGTTGGCTTGATCGACACGCGCAGACGTGCCGTAACGGGGTCTCGACAGCGACACGGCCTTCGTGGGAGGAGCATTCCATCCGGGCCTCGCCAACAGCCAAATGTTGTATAATATATATTATGCCAACTCATATGTGCGCCACGATGGAGGCTGCCATGGGGTTCCGCAGGCGGCTTTCTGGGTTACAACATGACGATACGGGATTTTCCGGCGATCGGGGCTGCATGACCAATTCTTCCGTACTGGGGTTCGCCCTGTCGGGTATCGACGCCATTCCCGTACGGGTCGAGGTACAGCTTGCGTCTGGCCTGCCATCGTTCCTGATCGTCGGTCTGGCCGACAAGGCCGTGGCCGAAGCGCGCGAGCGTGTACGTGCGGCACTGGCGGCCATGGGCCTGGCGCTGCCGGCGAAGCGGATCGTGGTCAATCTGGCGCCCGCCAACATCGTCAAGGAAGGATCGCATTTCGACCTGCCGATCGCGCTGGCCCTGCTGACGGCAATGGCTGTCGTCCCGCCCGAGGAAAGCGGACGCTATGGCGCGATCGGCGAATTATCGCTGGATGGACGGATCAATCCGGTACCCGGCGTGCTACCCGCCGCCCTGAGCGCGATCGACCAGTCGCGCGGCCTGATCTGCGGCGCGCAGCAAGGTCCCGAAGCGCGCTGGGCTGGCGACGATCTGGATATCGTCGCGGCGGATTGCCTGCTGACACTGGTCAATCATCTGACCGGCGAACAGGTTCTGCCATCGGTCGAACTGCCGGCTCGCCTGCCGTTCGACCTTGCAAGCGGGCCTGATCTGGCGGATGTGCGCGGCATGGAAACGGCGCGCCGGGCGCTGGAAATCGCGGCGGCCGGCGCGCATTCCCTGTTGATGACCGGCCCACCCGGTGCCGGCAAATCCATGCTGGCGGCACGTCTGCCTTCATTGCTGCCCGACCTTACCAGTGCCGAGATCCTGGAGATCAGCCGGATTCACAGCATCTCGGGCCAGTTGCCCATGGGGTTGCCCATCTTTCGGCCCCCCTTTCGCGATCCGCACCATTCGACCAGCCAGGTTGCGCTGGTGGGTGGTGGCAGTCGGATACGGCCCGGCGAAGTCAGCCTGGCGCATCGGGGCGTGCTGTTTCTCGACGAACTGCCGGAATTTTCGCGCCCGGCGCTGGAGGCGCTGCGCCAGCCGATCGAGACCGGCACCATTACGGTGGCGCGGGCGTCGGGGCATGTCACCTACCCTGCCCGCTTTCAACTGATCGCGGCCATGAACCCCTGCCGATGCGGCTATCTGGGAGATGCGACGCAGGAATGCCGCAAGGCACCACGTTGTGGCGAGGGATTATACATCCCGTATCTCTGGCCCGATGCTGGACCGGATCGATATGAGCGTACATGTCGAACCGGTCTCGCCCGCCGAACTGGCTGGTCTGCCCACCGGTGAAAGCAGCGCCGTGGTGGCGCGTCGCGTCGCCGCCGCGCGCGAGATCCAGGCCGCGCGCCAGGACGGACTGACCAATGCCGAGGCACCGCCCGACCTGTTCCCCATCAATGCCCTCGCCCGCGATTATGCCGTGCGGGCGGCTGACCGGCTGCGCCTGTCGGCGCGTGGATTTACAAGATTGCTGCGCGTCGCCCGCACCATCGCCGATCTGGCCGGAGACACAGAAACGGGCCAGCCCCATGTCGCCGAGGCCCTGACCTACCGGCTGCGTCGACCGGACCGACGTTCGTAATCGACATTACGTTTTGCGGTGCCATTACTTAAATAAATGGATTATTTACTACAAAAATGGAAGAAATTATAAATATTAATTGGCATAATATATATTAAACGACTTTTTTATTTTATAATTACTTCATTTATTATTTAACGCCTCCCGAAGACGAGAAGACCCATGAAAGCGTCCGGCGCCCGCGCGGCACTGGATCGTAAGACGTGAGCAGGCAAAGGTCACAGGGGCGTGAGCAATCGGATTCGTTGATCCGTGTCAACGATGATCGGCTCTTTGTGACATATTATGTCAAAACAACGGCTGATCAGGAGGCAATTCCGATGACCGATCTTCCCTGGCTCACTTCAAAGCCCGAAGCGCCGGAACCCATTCGTGGCGATCGCGGCGCCAGCATTCTCGGCCCGCGCAATCTTCCCCGCGAACGCGAAGTGCCCGATCTGCTTGCGTCGCCGGATACCGATGCCGGAACCATTCCAAACCTGAAATTTTCCTACGCCGACGCGCGCAATCGCCTTGGCTCGGGTGGTTGGGCGCGCGAAATCACCATTCGCGAACTCCCTGCCGCTACCACGCTTGCCGGCGTCAACATGCGCCTCAAGCCCGGCGGATACCGCGAACTGCATTATCATAAGGAAGCCGAATGGGGCTTCATGATCGCAGGCAAGGCCCGCGTCACCGCCATCGACACCGAGGGGCGCCCCTTCGTGGATGATGTCGAGGCTGGCGACATCTGGAACTTCCCGGCCGGCATTCCCCATTCCATCCAGGGGCTCGGCGAGGAAGGGTGCGAATTCCTGCTGGTCTTCGATGATGCGAATTTCTCGGAAAACGAGACGTTTCTTGTCAGCGACTGGTTCGCCCACACGCCGCGACACATCCTCGCGAAGAATTTCGGCGTCCCGGAATCCGCGTTCGCCCACCTGCCCACCGAGGTCGAAAAGACGCGCTGGATCTTCAACGGCACCGAACCCACGGTCGCGAAGCAGGACGCAATCAAGTGCCCTCAGGGGCCGTCGCCAATCCAGTACACCCATCGCTTCCTGAAGCAGAAGCCCGCCCAGGCCGCCGGCGGGACCGTGCGGGTCGTGGATTCACGCAATTTTCCGGCGGCGTCCACCATCGCCGCCGCGATCAACGTTGTGGAACCGGGGCGGCTGCGTGAACTCCATTGGCACCCCAACAACGACGAATGGCAGTATTTCGTCCGTGGCCGTGCCCGCATGACCGTTTTCGCATCCGGCGGCAAGGCGCGGACCTTCGATTACTGTGCCGGCGATGTGGGATATGTGCCGCTGGGCATGGGTCATTATCTGGAAAATATCGGCGACGAGCCGATGGTGTTCCTGGAAGCTTTCAAGAGCGACCGGTTCGCCGATTTCTCGGCCAACCAATGGCTCGGCCTGTCACCGCGCCAGATGGTGAAGGAGCACCTCAACCTCGATGAGGACACCCTGTCGAAACTGCGCCAGGACAAGCCCCTGATCGTCTGATGCTCCCCACGACGCGCTCGGCGTTGCGGGTGACGACGTTGAGCCTCGTCGCCGGATACGTGGACGCCGTGGGGTATGTGGAACTCCACGGCATCTTCAGCGCCGCCATGACCGGCAACTCGACCAATTTCGGCATCTCGCTTGCCGCGCAGGACTGGCCGAAGGTGGCTGCCATCGGCACCGTTCTCGGCCTGTTTTTCTGCGGAGCCCTCGCCGCCAGCCTGCTGCGCCGCAGCCTGCGCGCCTATCGTCACGAATGGCTGTGGATCGCAGCCCTTCTGGTGCTGGCTCAATGCCTGCACTGGTCGCATGCCGCCGCCACGGGGTCGCGAGCGGAAACCCTGCTGCTGACCGTCGCAATGGCCATGCAGGGCGAGGTGCTGTCCCGCTTCTCCAGCGTTTCTGTGCAGACGATCGTCGTCACGAACAACATTGTCAAATTCGCGGATAACATCGTGGGCTTTCTCTGGAACGCACAGCGCGGCAAGCCTGCCTTCTCCCTGGCCGCCGCCCTGCCCGGCCTCGGCTGGGCAGGCTGCGTCGCCGGAGCGTTTCTCTCCGTCCTCATGCGTCAGGCGACATCCGGCTACTTCCTGTTGCCGGTCCCGCTCCTGATCGGCCTCTGCTTTCTCTGCCCTGACGACCTGCAACAGGATTGAACACAGGGTCGTTGCCATCACCTGACAATGGCAGCAATCATTCCCCGGCGTGAGGCGACCATGGAAGGCGCATCTTCCGCATTCAAGGACATGCGTACACGGCTTTTCTGTCCGAAAAGCGTGTTTCATACATCAATTTAGAAAGCAATATTGGCTGGGGGACCTGGATTCGAACCAGGGCTGACCGGGTCAGAGCCGGTAGTTCTACCGCTAAACTATCCCCCAACCGGGTGACCGGGCTTAGTGCCGTGCGGTGAGGGGCTGATAGCATCGGCCACGGAGCGTGACAAGCACCTTTCCGTGCTGTTTTTGCAATCGGACATATTTGTCTTGCCCTGCGTGCGGGTCAGCACACAGTATATACTCCATACGGTGGTGGCAGAGGGACCGTCCGATGGACAGTACGATGTCCTGGCGCGATGGCCAGGAGGCGACGCGACTCCCCCGTGCTTCGGGATTTCGGCCGAATCGCGGCATGCTTGGCATGTTCGGCGCGATTGATCTTGGAACGAATAATTGCCGGCTGATGATCGCTGCCCCGCATGCGGATGGCTTTCGTGTCGTCGATAGCTTCAACCGAATCGTTCGGCTGGGCGAAGGCCTGCAACGGACCGGGGAACTCAGCCCCCATGCGATGGATCGCACCATCGACGCATTGCGAATCTGCGCCATGCGCATGGAGCGCCGACGGCTGTATCGCTACCGCGCGGTCGCGACCGAAGCGTGCCGCCGCGCCGGCAACGGCGCGGCCTTTATCGAGCGCGCCCGCCAGGAAACCGGGCTGGATATCACCGTGATTTCCTCGCGCGAGGAAGCCGAACTGGCGATGGAAAGCTGTTCGGCCCTGCTGCATGACGACCGCGTGTCCCCTACGCGCACCCGCGCGCTGCTGTTCGATATCGGTGGTGGCTCGACTGAAATCGCGTGGGTCCGCACCGACCGGCATACCCGCCGCCAGGATCTCAGCGGTTATCTCAGCCTGCCGGCGGGCGTGATCACCCAGGCGGAGCAGTTCGGCGAGAGCGCGTTCAGCGAACAGGGCTACCAGCGGATGGTCGAGCAGATCGCCAACCAGTTGCGGGCGTTCGAGGCCGTGCATTGCATTCGCCGCGAAATCAGCCGCGGCAATGTCAGCCTGATCGGCACCAGCGGCACCGTTACCACCCTGGCCAGCATTGCCCTGTCGCTTGCGCGCTACAGCCGGACGGCGGTGGATGGCACGATCCTGGAGGCTGGGCCGGCCCTGGAGGCGATTCGTACCCTGGCTGCCATGGGGCCGGTCGGGTTGAGCCAGCACCCATGCGTCGGCCCAGACCGTGCCCAATATGTGATGCCGGGCTGTGCGATCTTCGAGGCGATTCACCGGGTATGGCCGGTGCCGGAAATCATGGTGGCCGATCGCGGCCTGCGTGATGGTATGCTGCTGCGCATGATTAACGATTCGACCAGTGTGGCCATGCCGTCGTCACCGTCTCCCCTGCCCTTTGCCGCATCCCGGCCGCCGGCGATGGGCGTATCGCTTCCATGAAGCGTCGTCCTCCCGCCGGTGGTGGCAAGTCACGGGTTCCCGGCAAGGCCCTTAGCAGCAGTTCGGCCCCCGGTACCGGCGATGCGGCGGCGGATTCCGGCGCCGCACGCTCGACCCGGAGCCAGGCCGTATCGCTGCGCACCGCGCGGGGGCGCACCACGGCCCAGCAGCGCTGGCTCAACCGACAACTGAACGACCCATACGTGCAGGCCGCCCGCAAGCAGGGATGGCGGTCGCGCGCGGCCTTCAAGCTGATCGAACTGGATGACCGCTTCCATCTGATCCAGCCCGGCATGCGGGTGGTCGATCTGGGCGCGGCACCAGGTGGCTGGACGCAGGTGGCCGTCAAGCGCGGTGCGAGCAATGTCGTGGGCGTCGATCTGCTGCCGGTCGACCCTGTTTCCGGCGCTACGATCCTCGAAGGCGATTTCAACGACCCCGATCTGCCGGACAAGCTGACGGAATTGCTGGGCGGCCCGGCCGATCTGGTCCTGTCGGATATGGCGCCGAATACGACCGGCCACGCACCGACGGACCATTTGCGCATCCTTGGCCTGGCGGAACTGGCCCTGGATTTTGCTCTAAAGGTGCTGGCACCGGGGGGCACCTTCGTGGCGAAGGTCTTTCAGGGAGGGTCTGAGAAGCAGATGCTGGAACCGATGAAGCACGCTTTCGCGACCGTTCGCCACGCCAAGCCGCCGGCCAGCCGCAAGGAATCGAGCGAACTGTATGTGGTCGCGACCGGTTTTCGACCAGATCGGGTCCTGCAGAAACAATCGGAAGAGTAGAGTCTGGAAAGGGGGGCAAACCACCCCCCGTTCGACTCCCGAGTTAGAATCTGAGCAGAAATGTGCTCGGCAGCGAGAGTGGCCGCTACAGGCCTCTTACGCCGCCACCTCGTCCGCCGACCAGAGCCAGGCCGCGCCGCGCACGCCGGAACTGTCACCATGGAGGTTGCGGACGACAGGTGTATTGCACTGGGGCGTGATGACGTAGCGGGGCATTAGCAACGGCACGCGGGCGTAGATCGAGAGCAGGTTCGACACCCCGCCACCCAGCACGACGACATCCGGGTCAAGGAAGTTGATCGCCATGGCGCAGGCACGCGCCAGGCGGTCCACATAGCGGTCGAGCGCGCCGATGGCGGCGATGTCCCCCGCCTCGGCTGCCGCCTCGATTCCTGCCGTGTCGCGATGGCCCGGTCCTTTCCAGTCCTGTGCCAGGGCCGGGCCGCTCAGGAATCGTTCCAGGCAACCTTCGTTGCCGCAGAAACATTTGGGGAACGGCATTTCCGTGATTCGCGGCCAGGGCAGCGGGATGTGCCCCCACTCGCCGGCGATATGGTGAGCGCCGGTCAGCAGTTTGCCGTCCACCACCAGTCCGCCGCCCATCCCAGTACCGAGAATCACCCCCAGCACGACGCGTCGGCCGGCACCAGCACCATCCACGGCCTCGGACAGGGCAAAGCAGTTGGCATCATTCTCGACCCGGACCTCGCGCCCGACGGATTCGGTCAGGTCCCGCCCGAAGGGCTGGTTGTTCAGCCAGGTGGCGTTCGCATTCTTGATCAGGCCGCTCTCCGGGCTGATCGAGCCCGGAATACCGATCCCCACGGTGCCCGTGCCGCCCAGTTCGGCGTCCATGGCGGTGACGAGATCGCGAATGGCCGTGACCGCGCCGGCGTAATGTCCGGGATTGGCAATGCGTCGTCGGACCAGTTCCCGGCCGTCCGCGCGAGCCAACGCCGCGATTTCGATCTTCGTTCCGCCAAAATCGATTCCAATCCGATAGCCGGTCATATCCATCCCGTCAGCCGTGATATTTTCCATGGTCGCCATTTCTTCTATGGTGCGACCTTTCGTGCCGTAAAGTCACCCCCAGGCAGAGGGTTCGTGATCCGCTGCCGCCTTCCGGAGCCCGCTGCCATGAGCGAGACGCTGCTCGACGTCAAAGGGTTGAGCTGCCCCCTGCCCGTCCTCAAGGCCAATCGGGCCCTGCGGAGCATGCAGCCGGGTGACCGGCTGCGCGTGATCGCGACCGACCGGGCCAGCGTTGCCGATTTCCAGGCATTCTGCCGTGAAACGGGCCATGCGCTGATCGCTTTCGGCGAGGATGGCGGTGTGCTCTCTTTCGTGATCAGGCGCCGACCCGAAGCGGCGGCAACCACTTAGGACGCCGCACTTGCCTGTTCGTTCCAAAGACGTGCCCTAAATGCCACATCCGGCACAAAATCCCCCTATCCGCCCTATGCCCTTGGCAGAAGCGGCCACCTGGGAGTAATTCCTGCGCCTCATGATGGAAGTACCGCACCCAATGACGGAAGATCTGTCCCAGCTTTCCTTCGAGGACGCCCTCGCGCAGCTCGAAGATATCGTGCGCAAGCTCGAAGGCGGACAGCTTCGCCTCCAGGATGCCATCGCATCCTATGAGCGTGGGGCGGCTCTGCGACGACACTGCGAAAGCAAGCTGAACGAGGCCGACGCCCGCGTTCAGGCGATCATCCAGCGGGCCGATGGCGCGCTGGAGACGAAATCGATGGATTGACGTACCGATGAGCCACACCACAGCGACCGCCCGGACAGGGCAGACCGCGGACCGCGCCAGCCTGCTGCGGTCTTCCCTGTCGACACGGGCCTCGGCCGTCGAAGCCGCCATCGACAGCCTGCTGCCCCCGGTGCCGGGCGCCGAAGGCCGGGTGATCGACGCCATGCGCTATGCCACGCTGGGCGGCGGCAAGCGCCTGCGCGGTTATCTGACGGCCGAAGTCGCCAGCCTGTTCGATGTCGATGCTGCCCGGTCCTATCGCGTCGCGGCCTCTGTCGAGATGCTGCATGCCTATTCGCTGGTGCATGACGACCTACCGGCGATGGATGACGACGACCTGCGCCGGGGCCAGCCCTCGACGCACCGCAAGTTCGACGAGGCGACCGCCATCCTGGCGGGTGATGCCCTCCAGACGATGGCGTTCGAGATTCTGGCTCATGAGGCCACCCACTCCGACGCGACCATCCGCATCGGCCTGGTGTCCGCCCTCGCCGCTGCCTCGGGGGCAGCCGGCATGGTCGGTGGCCAGATGATCGATATGGAAGGCGAAGGCCGTTCGCTTTCCCTGCCGGAAGTCGAGCGCCTGCATGCGCTCAAGACCGGCTGCCTGATCCGTTACGCGGCCGAGGCCGGGGCGATTCTCGGGCAGGTCGATCCATCGGTTCGTGCCCGCATCGCCGCCTATGGGCGTGACCTGGGCGCTGCCTTCCAGATTGCCGACGACGTGCTGGACGCCACCGCCAGCGCCGAGGAACTGGGCAAAACCGCCGGCAAGGACCAGGCGGCTGGCAAATCCACCTACGTCGCCCTGCTGGGCGTGGAGGGGGCTGCCCGCGAGGCGCGGCGCGTGGCCGAACAGGCGGAAGCCCATCTCGATATCTTCGGGCCCGAAGCCGACCGGTTGCGGGACCTGATCCGTTACGTCGTCGATCGCAGGAGCTGAAGACCATGGCCGAAGACAAGAGCCACGCCGAAATCCCGAACGACGCGATCCCGACGAAGGGCCGCTTTCCGCTTCTGGACCGTGTCAGCGCGCCGCGCGACCTGCGGAACCTGTCGGTGGACCAGTTGCGCCAGTTGGCCGAGGAATTGCGGGCCGAGACGGTCGATGCGGTCTCGACCACCGGCGGCCATCTGGGCGCCTCGCTGGGCGTGGTGGAACTGACGGTGGCGCTGCACGCGGTGTTCGACACGCCCGACGACCGCATCATCTGGGATGT
>NZ_QQAW01000010.1 GCF_003350405.1 Gluconacetobacter liquefaciens
GCGTGTGCCCATCGCCCGTTTCCGGCCGCCACGCTTGCGGACCGACAGCCCCTCTTCGCGATAGAGCCGGAACAGCTTCTTGTGGTTCATCGCCATTCCTTCCCGGCCGAGCAGGATATGCAGTCGCCGGTAGCCAAATCGCCGTCGCTCCTGAGCCAGTTCGCGCAGCCGCCCGCGCGCTGTGGCATCATCCGGGCGCCGGCGATGCTGCCGCGTATTCAGGCCAGAAAGCGGCATGCCGCCTGATGCCGCGTTCCTCCTGCGCGATGAAGCCCAGGGAGAAACCGGCCGCTCCGGCGGCGTCTTTCAGGGTCAGGCCACGCTCCTGGCGGACGGCACGCAGCCTTTATCCTATTGGAGCAACGCCATCCGCCTGCGCTAGTCGAGAGGTGCGTTAACCCTGTTGAGACATCGCAGATCGCAGCATACACAGTTCGTTCCGTGATGCGATTGAAATGTTCCTTCAAAGTGTCAATCAGAATTTTAGTATGGGTAAAATTTTGTTCGTGAGGAGGTTCGGGTAATGAGCCTCTCTCTCATGGCGTGCTGCCGGCATGGTGTGTTGCTGGCGGAAGGTGGCAGCGGCCGGCCCACTCATGGATCACGACGGCAAACAGGATGGTTGCCAGGTCGGCCGAAGCAGTGGAAAGGTGATGCTGCCCTCCGAACGGGCCGGCGCGGGAGAGAACCATCAGGCCCGTGAAATAGACGAAGATCCAGCCGGCATGGCGCAGGTCGTGACGCAGGGTAACGCGCCCGTCGCGTCTGAAGCGCAAGGCAAGCATGATCGTTGAGAGCCCGAGCAGCATGGGCAGCAGCCATCGCAGGGTCGGCCAGCCTGTCCAGAGTAAGACCAATGTTGCGATGGCGAATGCGAGCGGAGAAAGCAGGGTAAAGCCTATGACGCGGAACGGACGCTCCATGTCTGGGCGGTTGCGTCGCAGTGCGACGGCGCAGATCGGTGCGAAGGCGTAACTGAGCATGAGAGCGGAGGATACGACGGAAATAAGTGCCTGCCAGGATGGAAAGGGCAATGTCCAAAACAGCGCCAGCCCGAAGGTAAGGAGCAGGGCGCCGTTCGGCACACCGGTACGGGGATGTACCCGGGCGAAGGCGGAAAAGAACGTGCCGTTCCGGGCCCATGCATAGATGACGCGGGGCGTCGCCGACATATAGATGTTTCCTGTGCCCGCGGGGGACAGCATGGCGTCCGCGACCACGAAGGTTGCCAGCGTGCCGAGACCCAGCGCCATCGCGATGTTGTGGAATGGCAGGGGTAGCCGGGTGCCGATGTCTGTCCAGCCGCCGGCTAGGAAGGCCATCGGCAGGGCACCGATGAAAGCAGCCTGCAGCAAGACGTAAACGATGCTGGAGAGCCCGACGGATGCGATCAGGGCGATGGGAATGGTACGCTGTGGATGGCGCACTTCGCTGGCAACGGACAGGATCGGTGTTAGACCGAGATAGGCGAAGATGATGCCGCCGGTGGCGACGGCGCTCTGCACGCCCGCTGCCCCCTGCGGAGCGAAACCGTGTGCGGTGAAATTGCTGCCGTGCAGATGGGCCAGCAACACCACGACGACCATGGCAGGTACGCAGAATTTGAAGATCGTCATGAGGGTGTTGACGCGGGCGAAGGTCGCGATGCCGCGCCAGTTGATCCAGAACAGGGCAGCGAGCAGGGTCGCCTGCGCGCACCAGCCGGCGATCGTTGGATCGCCCGCCGCGTCGCGCGTCAGGCCGCCAATCCAGGCGCCGGCATATTGGCGCGCGGCGACGATTTCGATCGCGATCAGACTGGAGAACGCGATGGTGGTGATGAGGCCCATCAGGAATCCGGCGATCACACCGTGAGACTGTTCGGGATAGCGTACCACCCCGCCCGTGAGCGGCAGCGCCGCGCCGAGTTCACAGTAGATCAGGCCGATCAGGAGCACCGCGACGCCGCCTATGACCCAGGAGATCAGGCTGGCAGGCCCTGCGATGTCCGCAACATGGGCGGCTGCGAACAGCCAGCCGGACCCGAAGATCGCGCCGAATCCGATCATGGTCAGATCGAGCAATCCCAGATCGCGTTTGAAACCGTCAGGGGGCATGCATGCCAAATTCTGTCTGCTCGCTGTTGTGGGGGGCTGTGTGGATCAGTCCGTGCCGTCGATCATACGGTGGAGCGCCAGGGGATTGCCGTCCCGCAGGGCTGCCGGCAGCAGGGCGTCGGGCAGGTCCTGATAGCAGACCGGACGTAGGAAACGCTCGATGGCGCCTGTGCCGACCGAAGTCGTGCGGCCATCGCTGGTGGCGGGGAAGGGGCCGCCATGAACCATGGCCGGGCAGACCTCGACGCCGGTTGGCCAGCCATTCGCCAGGATGCGGCCCGCCTTGCGTTCCAGCACCGGCATGAGCGCCAGGGCCTGATCGGTGTCGGTCGCGTCCATCTGGAGGCTGACGGTCAACTGGCCTTCCAGCCGACGCGCGACGGTGTGGAGCGTCTCGAAATCGGGGCAGGAAACGATCAGGGCGCAGGAGCCGAAAATCTCGTGTGACAATACCGGATCATGCAGGAAGGCGTCTGCGTCCGCAGTGAACAGGGTGGCGTGGCAGGCTCGTGGTCCTGACTCGGGGCCGGTTGCCAGCAAATGGACGCCAGGACGTGCCGCCAGCGCGGCGACCCCGGCCTTGTAGGTTGCGTGGATGGACGATGTCAGCATCGTCTGGGGTGTTACGGTGGCCAAGGCCCGTGCCGCGGCGGCCTTGAAGCGGTCCAGGCTTTCTCCCGCGATCGCCAGGACCAGGCCCGGTGAGGTGCAGAACTGGCCGGCGCCCATGCTCAGGGAACTGATGAAAGCGCTGGCCAATGCATCGGCGCGCGTGGCGAGAGCGGCAGGCAGCAGGAAGACCGGATTGATGCTGCTCATCTCCGCGAAGACGGGAATCGGAACCGGGCGTGCCGCCGCGATGGCGGACAGGGCGAGGCCGCCCGCGCGCGAACCGGTAAAGCCCACGGCCGCGATGGCACCGTCGCTGACCAGTGCAGCGCCGATGGCGTGGGCGGGGCCGCCGAGCAGCGAGAACACGCCATCTGGCAGGCCGCATCGTTCCACCGCCCGCAGGATCGCCCGGCCCGCGAGTTCGCTGGTTCCCGGATGGGCCGGGTGGGCCCTGGCGACGACGGGGCAGCCGGCGGCAAGGGCGGATGCCGTATCGCCGCCGGCCACGGAGAAGGCGAGCGGAAAGTTGCTGGCGCCGAAAACCGCCACCGGTCCTATGCCGATGCGGATCTGGCGCAGGTCGGCGCGCGGTATCGGCGTGCGTTCGGGCTGTGCCGGGTCGATACGGGCGTCGACGCAGCGTCCGGCGCGCAGAAGCCGGGCGAACAGGCGCAACTGGCCGGTGGTGCGCGCCCGTTCGCCCAGCAGGCGCGCCATCGGCAGGCCGCTTTCCCGATGGGCGCGCTCGGGCAACGTGTCGCCCAGGGCGTCCAGTTCTTCCGCGATGGTGTCCAGGAACCGGGCGCGCTCCGCGGGGGATGTCGCGCGGTAGGTGTCATAGGCCGCGTCGGCCAGCATACAGGCCTCGCCGACGTCCTCGGCCGTCGCGCATGAGAAGGCGGTGGGCAATGTCTGGCCCGTGGTGGCGTCCACCGCATGGAAGGTCTCGGCGCGCGCGCGCGGGCGTGAACCGACAAGAAGCTCGCCTGTCAGGGTCATGATGTTCCCCTCATTCTGGGATGAAACCGATCTGGAGACAGGGCAGGCGGAATCGGCGTGCCCTCCAGCATGTGGGCCGCCATTTGCTCAGCGGTGGTGGCTGCCAAGGTCAGGCCCAGATGATTGTGCCCGCATGCCACGAAAAGGCGCGGCTGACCGGCCGGTCTGCCCAGCATCGGAAGATAGTCGGGCAAGGTCGGACGCGACCCGTGCCAGCGTGCGATCTCGGAGGCGATCGGCAGGCCCAGCGCATGGACATGTCGTTCGAGTGCTGCCCATTTGCGCGGGTCTGGCGGTGCGTCGTGGTGCGTGAATTCGACGAAAGACGTTGCGCGGAGCCGTTTGCCGAAGCGGGTTACCACCAGGGCGCGGTCTTCGAACACCATGTTCGGCAGGTCATAGGCGTCGCCGTGATCCCATTCGATATGATAGCCGCGTTCGGCAATCATGGGGAGCCGAAGACCGGGAAGCAGGCGCCTCGAGGTGACGCCGCCTGCGACCAGTACGGCGTCGGCCCGCAGGACGCGATCCGTGTTGCTGACGGTGATGCCGTCGGCGTTTGCGTGCAGGACTGTCGCTTCGTCGGAAATCCATGTCCCGCCCGCATTGATAAAGGCCTCGGCAAGTCGTTCCAGCAATTCAGTGGGTGAGACGACATGGGCCGTGCCGCCATAATGTACGCCCGCCGCGACCAGCGCGTGCAGGCGGCTATTGATCTGGGCGCATTCGCTCTCGGTCAACGGCCTGGTGGTCGCGGTGCCGCAATCGGCCTGGCAGGCCGCGTGGGCGCGCAACGCGGCGCCGCTGCCTTCCCAGAGCTTCGTCGTGCCGTCGCGCTGGAGCAGCGTGGGGCCGGGCAGCGAGTGATCGAGTCGTTCCCATGCTGGAAGGGACTCTGCCTGAAGGGCGCGGAGCGCCTGGCGCCCGCGCGTTACCTGGTCCGGCAGGCAGGCGCGCAGGAAACGGAACGACCAGGGAAGCCAGGCTGCGGGATGGTGCCAATCGACCGCCACCGGACCCCGGGGGAACCGGAGGCGCGGAAGGGACAGCAGGGTCGAAACTTGGGGCAGGGGCTCGACCTGTTCCGCCGCGATATGGCCGGCATTGCCGAAGGACGCCGGCACGGCATCAGGTTTGGCGATGATCGTGACGGCGACGCCACGGCGTTGCAGGGCCAGGGCACAACTGCGGGCGATGACACCGCCACCGACGACGGCAACCGATTTCAGGCCATGGGTCATGTCGTCTCCGCCGGTCGTTCAATGCCCGAATGCCGGCGATGTGGAATATGGCAACCGTCCATGCTTTCTCATTTTCACACAAAAACGAATTACGTATACGATAGACGTAGTGCGCTTTTCCTGACAAGGTATGACGCGATGCGTCAAGGGGGAGAGGCGATGAAAATGCTTCGGCATCCGCGAGCGGGCTGTGCGACGCGATCGGTGCGGGGGCGCCGCAATGGTCGCGCGGACAGCGTGGTGCGCGGATATCGCCTTTCGTGCGTGTGGCGATCATGTCGTAACGGGACTTGCGGGGATGCATCATGATCAAAGTGTTGTGGATCAACCCCGTTTCCGATTCCGGGCAGAATGCGGGCATTGCACGGGAACTGGCGGCCATCCGCCAGCCCGGGACGGAAATTCACGTCTGCTCGCTGGATCTTGGCGATCTCGTTCTCTCAAGTATAGGGCGGCGCGCGCCACAGAGTGCCGTCTGGTTTCCGATCGTGTCGTCTGTCTATCATGCGCAGGCCGAAGGAATTGATGCGATCGCCATCGGCTGTTTTTACGATACCGCTCTTGATGAGGCGCGTGAGGTCTCGGGTTCGGCGATCGTCTGCGCGCCATGCCACAGCGCCCTGGAAATCGCGACCAGGCTCTGTCATCGCGTGTCCATCATTATTGCCGATGGATCCTATCGCGTGCAGATGGAGGAGACGATCCGGAAGTATGGCTTGTCCCATCGTATCGCCTCGTTTCGTGCCATCGACGCAACGGTCGAGAGTCTGCAGCAAGACGGTGTCGCGACTTATGAGCGCCTGCGTCGCGTGATCGGTGCGGCCATCGTCGAGGATGGTGCCGAAGGAATTGTCCTGGGATGCACGAGTGCGTTCGGCTATGCGGTCCGCCTGCGCGAGGAATTCGGCATTCCGGTCGTCGATTGCCAGCAAGCCGCGTTCAAATGTGCCGAATTCATGGGGCGGGCCCGTGAGGCGCTGCACTGGCTTCCAAGCCGGAAGGGAAGCTGTCAGGCGCCGACGAAGGATTTTCTCGAGCAGTCGGGTCTCTTCGGGAAACCGTCTCCTCTTGCGGGACGAATCGTTGTCCCGGCGGTCTAGGGCATTTCCACCGAACGCAAGTTCGGTGGAAATGCCCTGGTTTATTGTTTCTACACGCATCTTCACCTGTTCGAACGCAAACGTTCAAACAGAATCTGTTCCAGGTCGCCAGCGGAACCAGGATGGGCCCATGGATATCTCCCACGACGAATATGTGCAGACACCTGTTCCATATGAACGGCGCGGCAATGGCTGGAGCGTGTTTCTCATCATCCTCGGCACGCAATGCGGCCTGCCGGGGATTATTCTTTCCGGAGAGATCTTCAGGTCCATGGGGATCGGCATGGGGTGCCTGGCCATTGTCGCGGGTACGCTGCTGACGGGGGTGTTGTCCAGCGGCACGTCCTATCTGGGGGCGAAGAGTGGATTGAGTTTCGCGGTCATAACCGAATCCGTTTTTGGACGTCGGGCCTCAATGCTGGTGAAATTGGCAATCGGCCTGGCGCTGGTAGGGTGGTTCGCATCGACATGCGGTCTGCTTGGGCAGAGTGCCTCGGCCATCCTGCGGGCCCATTATGGCCTCGATATCAGCCCGCTGGCGATTTCGGCTCCGATCAGCGTCCTGATTGTCGCATCGGTGCTGTTCGGGGCGGAGGGACTGGAGCGGATCGGCACCATCGCGGCTCCTGCCGTCGGGCTTGCGATCACGGGTGTGATGTGGATGGTCTGGCGAGGGGGAGTCCCGCATCACGCCGAGGCGGCGGCTTCGGCGGGCATCTGGCATGGGTCGTCAGAATTCGGTCGCTTCGTATCGGCCGTTGTCGGGTCGTACGTCGTTGGCATTCTCATTCAGCCCGATTACAGCCGTTATGTCCGCAGGCCGATCGATGCGATGGCCGGCACGTTCGGCGCGCTTTCGATCGCCTGGCCGCTGGTCATGATCGGTGGCGGAGTTCCGGCCGCGATCAGCGGCCATGCCACGCTGATCGAGGCGCTGCCTGACGCGGGCCTGACGCTTCTTGCCGTTCTGATCTCGGTGCTCTGTGCATGGGTCGATGCGGCGGCCTGCCTCTATTCAGGCAGTCTTGCGCTGGCGAATCTTGGAGGATGTGTTGCAGCCTTGCGGGGCGGGGATTGTGGTGCCGGCCGCCGATGCGGTGGCGCTGGCCGACGCCATGCAGGCGATGCTGACCCCCGGTGTCCGCGACGGGATGGCGGAAGCTGCGTTGAAGGTGGTGCGGGAGACGCTGAGTGCGCCCGCGCAGTCCGCGCGGCTGGAGGCGCGGCTACTGTCTCTGCTGTAGATGTTCCGAAAAGTCACGCTTGCATAGTGACTTTTCGGAATGAATTTTATAGATGCCAGTTGAGTGTCATACCGATCAGGCGTGGTGGCATGAGGTAGATCTGATCGAGCGATGGGGCGCCGTTGAGATAGCCCATAGTCACGCCCCGCGACTGGTTGAGGTTGTTGACGTAGAGGCTGATGGACGAGTTGCCAATGGCGCTGTGGAAACTGCCGGTGACCCGGACATCGACCGTATTATAATTGCCGATCCTGAAGCTGTTGCCCATCAGGCCAGGCGCGCTGCCCTGGTAATGGTGCACTACCGAAAACTGCGGATGTAGCGGCAGGCTCTCGCTCTGGTAGGTCAGGACCTCGCTGAATTGCCATTTCGGACTGGAGGCCAGTTGTGATCCCTTGGCTATGATGTTGCCAAGGCCACCATTGATGTTCTGTGTCGTATGAGCGTCGGTATAGGTTGCGTTTGCATTGAGGCTGAGGCCGGGGAGGGGGGTGGCCCATGTACCGGAAAATTCGAAGCCTCGACTGACGGCATTGCCGACATTTGTCCCATACGTAATGCCGTCGGGCCGTGCCAGGCGGGCCTGCATGTTGCTCCAGTCAATCCAGTATAAGGTCGGTTCCAGGACGAGGTGGCTATTGAGCAGGGTCAGGCGGGTGCCGACTTCGTAATTGATCAGGCTGTCGGATTTCGTGCCCTCGGGCGTGGGGTATTTCGGATTGACTGGATTGGTGTTGGGCGCGCCGAACCGATAGCCCTCGGAGAGTTGGAAATAGGCCATGATCTGGCGGTTTGGCTCGTATTTGAAGGAGAATTTCGGCAGGGCGCTGGTCTGCGAGACGAAACCGGCGCCGCGATGATACAGCGTACCATAATCCAGATACGCGCCATAGCCGCCGAGCTGGCTGGAGGAGTTCTGCGCCATGTTGAACACGCGCGCGCCGCCGGTGACGGTAAAATCCTTCAGGAAACGGTAGGACATTTCGCCGAAGATGGATTTTTCCGTCCCGTCGTATTTGGCCATGTCCGGGTTTTCCCAGTCGTCGCCGTTTCTGACCATCTGCTGGGCAAGCGCCGCCCCGTAGATTCCGGTCAGGGCGGTTTCGATGCCCGGTGTCAGGACGGGGGCGCTGATGCGCTTCCATGTGTCGTAATAGGCAGCGCCGATCAGCCAGGTGAAGGGTTTGTGCTGATGCGATGTGAGCCTGACTTCGTAATACATCGCCTTGCTGTCGCCCTCCTGCGGGGCGTAGGTCGGGCTGTTGAGGCCCGGTACGACCGAGCCGAAGAAGGGGGTGTCGTCCCAGTAGCTGCTCTGCCCCTTGCGCAGGAATGCGCCCATGGCCGACAGCGTGGCGAACGGCAGCTCTTGGTCCAGCCGGAGTTCGTGCATCTGGGTCTGGGTATAGACGCGCTCGGTCGTCAGTCGCTGCTTGACGTAATTGCCCAGCGCCTGCGGTTCCGAATAGGGATCGTCCGATACCTGGACGCTCTGGCCCAGATAGGTATAGGCGAGCTTTGTGCCTTCGAATGGCGTGAAGACAACGCTGACCCGAGCATTGCGCGTATAGGTGGTATTGGTGTTGCGGCCGACGCCCAGGTTGGTGATGTACCCCGGGTCCTGCCGGTAGTCGAGCACGCCGCGAATGGCGAGTTTACCCTTGATGATGGGAATGTTGATCATGCCCTTCTCGCCATATCCGACTTCGTGGCCGGGCATGCCGTCGATCGTAGATTGCGCGGCGGCATCCAGTTTTGAACTGTCGGCCTGGTTGGGAATGTAGTCGATGGCGCCGCCGAGTGTCGCGGAACCGAACAGGGTGCTCTGCGGGCCGCGCAGCGCCTCGACGCGGGCGACGTCGAACGTATCGATATTGGGAATGTTGATGGCGAACCCTGGCTCGGTCAGGGGAATGTCGTTCAGAAAATAGCCTGTCGTGCCCTGGCCCTGATCAAGACCTGCCGTGGTGGAGATGCCGCGGAAGGTGATGGTGGAGATGCCCGGAACCGTGGGCGTGAAGGTCGCGCCGGGGATCAGCTTGATATAATCCTCGTAGGACTGGGCGCCGAGTTGTTCGAGCTTTTTGCCGCTCAGCACCGTCACCGAATCCGCGACGTCGTGCGTCGTGGTACGCCGGCGCGTGGCGGAGACGGTGATGGCCTCGCCCGGTATTTCCTTTTCCTCGGCGGCCGGCTGCGGTGCCTGGGGTGGAGCAGCCTTGGCGGGCACGGGGCGGTGCGCGACCTTCGTCGTCGCCGGGTCGCTCGATTGGGCGGCGGCGGCATGGGTGAGGGCCAGCATGGCCGCGCCTGAGGCGAGAAGACCCCGCCTCAGGGAGAGGAAGGTACGTGTTTTCATGGATTCTTTCCCGTCAGGGACGCGATTGCGGATGGGGGCTCATGGCGCGGCGCGGGTGCCCGCGTAGGCACTCGGCGCTACGCCGAAGATCTTGCGGAAGACGGCACTGAAGGCGCTGGGGCTGTCGTAGCCCACTCCGTAGGCGGCCTCGGTAACGGAGGCGCCCTGTTCGAGCAGCGCGATCGCCTCGACCATGCGCGCCTGCTGCCGCCAAGCCGCGAGGCTGGTGCCGGTCTGTTCGCGGAACTGGCGGGTGAAGGTGCGGCGGCCCATGGCAGCCTCGCGCGCCCAATGGTCGAGATCGTGCATTTCCGTGGCGTCGGACAGGATCGCTTTGCAGATCCGTGCCAGGCGGGGGTCCTTGGGCATCGTGACCTGTAGCTTGAGCTCCGGCATACGGTCCAGTTCGTCCAGCAGCAGCGCCGTCAGCCGTCCTTCTCGGCTTTCGGGCGCGTAAGGGTGAGTGAAATACAGGATCTCGCCCACCAGGGCACGGACGAGCGGCGTGGTGTCGAAGACGCGGCAGTTCGCCCCCCACTGCCGGAGCGCATTGTCGATATAGAGCGTGTGGAAATGCACCGTTCCGCGCGTCGTGACCTGATGATGCGTCGAGGCCGGAATCCACATGGCGCGAAAGGGCGGCAGAATGAAGCTGTTGTGTGCCGTCATCACCGTCATCATGCCCGACAGCGTCAGGACGAGCTGGCATTGTTCGTGGGCATGCAGCGGGTCCATGAAGCCCGAAGGGTAGCGGTCCTCCAGCCCGACGACCGGCTGCGCGCCAAGCGGCAGATCGGCGCTGCGCTTGAAAGGCACGATTCGAGCCTCCTTCGTCATCGCGATTTGCTCCCGTTACATTCCATATGAGAAACGTAATGGAAGACGGTCGCCGCTGTCTTCTTCGCGAGGGCCAACAGCAATCTTGAAAGGGCCATGCGCGGCGATCGCGCCGTCGCATTCAAGCCGCAAATCCGTTCCCACGGGCCAAAATTCGGGCGGCTGGCGCATCAAGATACTGGGGCGGAATGATTTTCTCGGAGTGGGGGGCTTGGCGGCCGGGGAGGGTGCATGGACATTGGGCCGGCGTAATGGAACATTTTCCATCATGTTCAGTATTTTTTCGCCCCCTCGCCGTCTTTCCCTGTTCTGTTGCCTCGTTCTGCCTCTGGCCTTCATCCCGTCGGCACAGGCCGCCCCGGTGGCCGAGGAGGTGACGCCCGAGTCCGTCAGCCACTTGCTGCGCCCCGAGAACGTGTCGCTTTCGGCGGATGGGCAGCATTTCGTCCTGGATGTTGCCGGCTTCTCCAAGGCCGGGGCGCCGCCGGTTTCGCGCATCGTCATGGGCGACGTGCAGGCGCCGGGCCGGGTCGTGCCATTGCGTTGCGCGGCCGACGGCGATCACGATCCGGCCTGGTCGCCTGATGGCGGGGTTCTAGCTTTTGTGGGTAAGCATGGAGCCGCTGTTGCCGGCCTGTGGATCTGCCGGCCGGGAGAGACACGTGCCCGGCGGGTGGCCACGCCGCCGGGCGGGGTGGTCGCCTTTCGCTGGGCCCCTGATGGCCATGCGCTGCTCGCGATCGTGACCGATGCGGCGAAACCGCCGCCCTCTGGTGCGTCGGTCACTGGAGCCGCGTCCGGCGGGGCGGTGTTCATCGTGTCGCTCGACGGCACGGCGCCCCGGCCCGTGAAGGTTGGACAGGGAGTGGTCTTCGATGCCGACTGGTCGCCCGACGGGCGGCGCCTTGTTGTGCGGAGCGGCGACGATGCGGGGCTGGACGCGCTTTGGTACCGATCGCGGCTGTCGATCGTCGATCTGGACGGCAGGGTTGTGGCGACGCTGCCCGTTCATGCCACGGCGGTTCATCCGTCCTTCTCGCCCGATGGGCGGCATCTGGCCTATGGCGCGTTTGACGAGGACGGCATCACCGGTGCGGCAGGGCGCTATGACCTGGATGACGGGTCGCTCCATCCGCTGGGCGGCCGCTGGGACGGCTCGATCCGCGCCATGCACTGGGATGCCGACGGCATGAGCCTGACCGGCCTGGGACTGGATGGACCGTCGCCGCGCATGATCAGGATTTCCGCTGCGGATGGCGCTGTCACGCCGGGTGCCCCATTGGGCGGCGAGCCGTACGGATTTTCGGCCGCGGCCGATGGGACGGTGGCCGTGATCGCCAGTGCGCCCGATGACCCGGACAATGTCTGGCTGGTCCAGGGAGAGCGCAAGACACGTCTGACCGACTTCAATCCGCAGGTGCGCCGCTGGTCGCTGGGGGCGCAGAAGATCGTCCACTGGCGCAGCAGCCGCGACGGGACGGTTCTGGACGGTATTCTGGTTCTACCGCCGGGCCGCCAGACGGATCTGCCGCTGGTGGTGCAGATTCATGGCGGCCCGTACGATGCATGGGCAGATGGCTGGCTTGCCTCGTGGCACGACTGGGCGCGGCTTCTGGCTGCACACGGCATTGCGACCCTGATGCCGAATCCACGGGGCTCGGACGGCCGGGGCCGCGCGTTTGCCGACGCGACGCGCCACGGCTGGGGCGACCTGGACGGGCAGGACGTGCTGGATGGTGTCGACGCGCTGGAGCAGGCGCATGTCGCCGATCCGAAGCGGCTTGCCATCGCAGGGTGGAGTTATGGCGGGTTCATGTCGGCGTGGCTGGCTGGTCATGGCGATAGGTTCCGTACCGCCATCGACGGGGCGGGGCCGGTCGAACTGGCAGGGATGGCGTTGACCACTGATGTCGCGACCGGTTTTCTGCCGCCCTATTTCGGCGATCCGGTCCGTGATCGGGCGGCGTATGAGGCGCGTTCGCCGCTGTCGTTCGTCGATGCGATCCATATTCCCGTCCTGCTGCTGCACGGTGCGGCCGATGCGCGGGTGCCGCCCGACCAGAGTTTGATGTTCTATAATGCGCTGAAGACCCGTGGGGCGACGGTGACGCGCGTGACCTACGCGGGGGCGCCGCACTGGTTCGGCGGTTCCGTTTCCGCAGCGACGGAAATCGATGTGCAGCAACGCGTGCTGTCCTGGCTCCAGCATTCTCTTCTGCATTGACGGCCGTGAAAGGGATCCCCGATGACTGTTCCTGCTGAGACGGGTCCTGCTGGTCTTCGGCGCCACCTTGGCACCGTCGACCTGCTGCTGCTGGGAGTGGGATGCGTGGTGGGGGCGGGCATCTATATCCTGCCCGGTGTCGCCGCGGCCGAATATGCCGGGCCGGCGATCTCGGTCTCGTTTCTGCTCGCTGGGCTGTGTTGCAGCCTGACGGGGTTCTGCTACGCGGAACTGTCGTCCGCCATGCCTGATGTCGGGGCGGCCTATCTCTATACCAACCGGGCCTTCGGCGCGCGGGCCGCGCTGGGTGTGGCCTGGATGCTCATGCTGGAGTACTGGCTGGCCGGGGCAACGGTCGCGACCGGGTTCGCCGCCTATCTGGAAAGCCTGCTGGGCAATGTCGGACTATCGGTTCCGTGGGCCCTGCGCACCGCGACCCTATCGCCGCCGAGTGAGGCCGGCGGGACGGGCGTGTCGCTGAACACGGTTGCGCTGCTGGCGATCCTGCTGCTTGCCTTTGCCCTGACGCGCGGCATTGCCGCGACCGCGCGGGTCAATACCCTGCTGGTCACTGTCAAGATCGGCGTGCTGCTGATCTTTCTTGGCATCGGGGCTTTGCATGTGAATCCGGCATTGTGGCACCCGTTTCTGCCTCCTACCGAAAGCGGGTTCCGTTACGGCCCGGGGGGCGTGCTGCGGGCCACCAGCATCGTCATCTTCGCCTATCTGGGCTTTGACGCCGTTGCCAATGCGGCGGCGGAAACGCGCCGGCCGAGGCGCAGTGTACCCGTGGGGCTGATCGGCACGTTGCTGGTCAGCACGCTGCTCTATGTCGCTGTGTCGCTGGTTATTACCGGGCTGGTGCCCTTTCGCGCACTCGACGTGCCGGACCCGGTGGCGCGTGCGATGGCGGCGATCGGGTATCCGCAGGTCGCGATCATCCTCAAGATCGGCGCGTTGACGGGGCTGGCGTCGGTCATTCTGGTCAATGCGTATGGTCATTCGCGGATCTGCATGTCGATGGCGAAGGCTGGCATCCTGCCTGGATGGATGGCGCGCCTGGATCGCCGCACGGGGGTTCCGCGACTGGGGATCATGGCGACGGCGCTGGCGGCGGGACTGGCGGCGGCGCTGTTTCCCATCGGCATGTTGGCCGATGTCGTCAGCGTCGGTACGATGTGCGCATTCGCGAGCGTGGCCCTGAGCACGATGCGGTTGCGCGTGACCGCCCCGGAGATGACGCGCCATTTCCGTGTGCCGCTGGACGGTCCGGTCCGGTTCGGGTTGTGGTGTGGCCCGATACCGGTGGCGGCGCTGGTCGTCTGCGTCGTCATGATCGCCACGGTTGTCAGCGATCTGATCCTGCAGGCACGCCACGGGCATGCCGTGGCTCTGACGTTCCTTGTCCTTTACGTGCTGGCCGGTGTCGGGCTGACCGAAGCCCTCATGCGTCGGACAGGCCAAGCGTGTGATCGGCGGATGCCAGACCGTCCATAGCGCGCGCGACGCGGCGTTGCTGCAATGAGCCCCGCGCCAGCCGGGCCATGACGCGTAGCCGGTCGTCGTTGCTGTTCTGCTGCCCCAAGCGCAATTGGCCGACCAGGTGGGCGACCGGGATTTCGAACCCGACGATGGCGGGCAGCAGGCGGTCGATATAGGCATCGACATCGTCCGGGCGCCAGGTGGTGTGCGGCCCGGTGGCCAGGTCGCTCGATTTCGCCACGATGTCGCGCACCCCGTCACGCGAGCGGATCATGACCGGCCGGCCGCGGGCCTCGACCGCGACATACAGCCAGGTTGGCACGCGCGGGGCGGTGCCGTACCAGTCCGGGGACACGCCGCTGTCTGGACCGACGAAGGAGACGATCGTCTCCGTTCCATTGTCCAGCGCGGAGACGTGGGGATTGCGGATGTCGAGATGGCCGATCAGCGTCCCGAGACGGCCGCGCGTGCGGTCCAGCAGGATCGGCAGGTGGCTGACCTGGATCGTCCCGTTGTCGTCGACTGAAATGACCGACCCGAGCCTGATGCCCTCGATCAGCGGCCAGAGGTGCTGCGGATCGTCGACATGGTAGGGGGGTGGTGCGAACATTGCGCGAAATCCTCTCGAACAATCAGGAACCACATCATACAGACCGTTGTGGCGCGTTGAATGCGCGGTCGCGTCACTTGGCCCGTGCCAGCCGAACTTTGTCCTGTCTCGTAGAGCCTGAAATGCGTGCGATGGTAGGATTTCAGACATGATCTCGATGATTGCCCTGCCATGACGCGCGCCGCGCTCGACCCTGAAATCGCGGCTTTTCTCGATCGTATCGAACGTATCCGTTCGGATCTGCCGCCGTCTGATCATCCGACGATGCAGCAGGTGCGCCAGCAGGCCGAATATGTTCGATCCCGTCTGCGGAGCGCACCGCCGCATCCGACGATCCGGGTGGAGGAATATGTGCTGCCCGGGATTTCGCCCGCTTTGCGTATTCGCGTCTATATACCGCCGGGGCCGGCCGGCGGCATGCTGGCTTATCTGCATGGTGGCGGCTGGGCGCTGTTCAGCCTCGATACCCATGATGCGCTCATGCGCGAATATGCGTGGCGTTCGGGTGGGATCGTCGTCGGTCTTGATTACGCCCTGGCGCCGGAACATGTCTTTCCCGTTGCCCTGGAGCAGATCGTCGAGGCGTTGAAGATGCTTCGTGGATCGGAGATTTTTCCCGAGCAGGCGGGGCTTCCGCTCTGTGTCGGTGGTGATTCGGCGGGCGGCAATCTTGCGCTCTGCGCCGCTCTGTCCCTGCGCGACCAGGGAGAGACGGGGTGTGTCAGCGGGTTGCTGCTGACCTATGGCGTCTTCGATTCGGTGTTCGGTCGGTCGTCATTCGATCTCTATGACGGCAGCGACTACATGCTCACGAAGCAGGAGATGGAGACATTCTGGGCGGTGTACTGCCCGGACGAGGCCATGCGGACGTCGCCGCAGGTCGCGCCCTTGCGGGCCGCGTTGCAGGGGCTGCCGTCGGTTTCCATGACCATTGCGACGCATGACGTGCTTGTGGATGAAAACATGCTCATGGTGGAGCAACTGAGGCAGGCCGGCGTGGATGTGGTCTGGACTGTCTATCCGGGTACGACGCATTCCTTTATCGAGGCGTTCGACATGGCGGAGGTGGCGCAGCGCGCCGTTCTCGACCAGTCCCGGTGGCTCCGCCTTATCTGGAGCGGGCGTACGGACGGCCTTGCCTGAGAGGCTGACCGTCCAATGCGCGCTGGTGGCGATCCAACCTGCGTTTCCTATGCTTCGGTGCTTTCGGCCATCAAGGCCGATCCGTGCGGGTGCCCGGAAACACACGACGGCCGCGGCCCGTTCTGGGCCGTTCTCGCGCATCAGTCCACATTTTCGGTCAGGCTCTGAACGGTTCTGTCCGAGGCGTATTGCATCAACGACAACGAAGGATAATGGTTGGCGCGCGAATGCCATGCGACCATCCGGCTGAAGGCCGGCGGCCGGGGGGCTAGCAAGGAGAATCAGGACCGCTATGACCATCGATCTGATTACGGCGTTGCGTGCGCGGCTGGGGGAAGACCGGGTTTCGACCGCGGAGGCGGTGCGTGAGCAGCATAGTCATGGCGAGGGCCATCATGCCCCGAGCCTGCCGGGGGCGGTGGTGTTTGCGCAGAGCACCGATGACGTGGCGCAGACGCTCGCGCTGTGCAGCGCCCATGGCGTGCCGCTGACGGCGTTCGGGGCCGGGACGTCGCTGGAGGGGCACGTCAATCCGCCGGAAGGCGGGATCAGCCTCGATCTGTCGCGGATGACGGACCTGCTGTCGGTCCATCCGCAGGATATGGATTGCCGGGTGCAGGCGGGGATCACGCGGCAGGCGCTGAACCAGATCCTGCGCGATACCGGGTTGTTCTTCCCCGTCGATCCGGGTGGGGAGGCCACGATTGGCGGCATGTGCGCCACGCGCGCTTCCGGCACGGCGGCGGTGCGCTACGGCACGATCCGCGAGAATGTGCTGGGACTGACCGTGGTGCTGGCCGATGGGCGGGTGATGCGGACCGGCGGGCGGGTGCGGAAATCCTCGACCGGGTACGACCTGACGCATCTGCTGATCGGCTCGGAAGGCACGCTGGGGGTGATTACGGAAATCCATTTGCGGCTGCACCCGATTCCCGAAACCATTGCCGCCGCCGTGGTGCAGTTCGAGACGCTTGCCGATGCGGTGGCGACGGCCATCGACATCCTGCAGTTCGGCGTGCCGATCGGGCGGGTCGAACTGCTGGATGATGTGCAGATGGATGCCAGCATCCGCTATTCCAGCCTGACGGGATTGCGGACGCTGCCGACGCTGTTTCTGGAGTTCGTCGGTGGCCCGGATTCGGTACGCGAGCAGATTGCCGCGGTGGAGGCCATCGTGGCGGATCGCGGGGGGCTGGGTTTCGACTGGCATACCGATCCGGACCAGCGCGCCGCGCTCTGGCGGGCGCGGCATCATGCCTACTGGGCCTGCCTGGCCTATCGGCCTGGTTATCGCGCCATGACGACCGATGCGATCGTCCCGATCTCGGCGCTGACGGAACTGGTGACCGGGGTGAAGGCGGATATCGCGGAATCCGGCCTGACCGCGCCGATTGTGGGCCATGTCGGGGACGGCAATTTCCATACGATCATCCTTGCGCCACCGACGCCGGAAGGGCTGGAGCAGGCCTGGGCGCTGGATCGGAAGATCGTCCGGCGGGCATTGGCGCTCGGCGGGTCGTGCAGTGGCGAGCATGGGGTGGGATTGGGCAAGCGCGCGTTCATGGCGGACGAGCATGATCCGGTGGCGCTGGACGTGATGCGGGCGCTGAAGCGCACGCTTGATCCGAACGATATTTTGAATCCGGGGAAGATGTTGCCGGGGAATGTCCGTTCAGACAGGTGAAGACGCTCGTGGGAAAAATAAATTAGAGGATGTTATGTAATTTTTGCGTGATTGGTTCGGTAGTGACGGGTGGTGCGAGTTCTGAAACTGTATTCCGCTGACGTATTGGATGAAGAGTAGCTGTTGGTTGTCCTCTATCTTGTTCTGATGTGTGAAGACACGGAACAGAGGCGCCATAATTTACGCGAACTGTTCAACGGTCTGCGCTACGTGATCCGCTACGGGATTGCCTGGCGCACCATGCCAAAGGATCTGCCGCCCTGGTCGGCGGTCTGTCAGCAGTCTCGTCGTTGGATGGAGGCAGGTTGTTTCGAGATGCTGGCATCCGACCAGCGGATTGTGCTGCGCAAGGCCGGATCCAGGGGGCCATCCTCGGTTGCCGAACCTTGCGTTCGACACCGGAGAGCGCAGCGCGCGCCGGCTATGATGGGGCCAAACGCAAAAAGGGGGTCGAAGCGGCATATGGCCGTGGACATGTTTGGCCATCTGATGGCACTGCGCGTCACGCCAGCCAACCGGGATGATCGCGCCGAAGTCGGAGGTCTCGCCGTCGCCATTGATGAGGTGACGGACGAAACTATCTAAGAGTCTGACCGAAAATGCGGTCTGGTGAGCGAGAGTGGCCCGTCAGGGCCGCGTCCGGCGTGTGTTTCTGAGCATCGGAACGGAGCGGCCTTGATGGCCGTGAGCACCGAAGCGCAGGAAACGCGCGTCGGATCGCCACCAGGGCGCATTTTCGGTCAGGTTCTAACTGGTCAATGTCGATCAGGGATGCGGAGGCGAGAAGCCGGCCGAGGCAGCACGGGCTTATGGTAGCGCCCTTGATGTCGTCAAATTGGCGGAAGACAAACTCGGCTTTGTCCTGCTGCTGCGCCGATGGGGCGTAGAACGATCTTTTGCATGGGCGGAACTGGTCAAGGTCCCACCGGCAACACTGATGGAATGCCAGTGGAAGCGACACGATACCGTAGACTCGTCGAAGATTACGAGCGCTACGCTTCAACGCTCGCAAGTCTCCATGTCATCTTCTTCGCACGCTCCATGCTCAGGAAGAGCCACTCGTAATCCAAGCCTCTGCCAACGCCTGTTTCGACATGTGGGGGAGCAGATGCCGGCGTGATGCCGTCTCCGATGGAGAGACGGCAGGACGCAGGGGTGGGAAGATTTCTCTTCAGTTAAAATTAATATCATTAGAAATCAATTTGTTGGCTTTTCCTGGCAAAAAAAATACTGAAAAATTTCATTGCAAAACCGGATATTATCTCTTATCGGAATAACGACATCGTATCGATATTGGATAATCGAATAGTGGGGATGCATGGCCGGTCATGGAACTGTTCGCACAGTGCAAACGCGCAAACTGCACCTGATGGTGTCGGCCCTCGGCATCACGCTGACTGTTGGAGCTCCGCTATTCGGCGCGCATGCGCAGAGCACTCCCCGCGATACTGAAAAGGGCAGCCACCGCCACGCGCCGCGTGCCAGGAGAAGTGTGCCGCACGCGGTTTCTGGTGAGGGCGGCAGTGATGCGGGGGAAGCGATCACCGTGAACTCTACACGGCCAGCCTTCAGTTTTTCAAAAGCCCAGCATGAGGCCGATTCCGTCACGCATATTTCGGCCGACACGCTTGTCAACAGAGGGGTATTTGACGTCAAGGGGCTCCAGCGTGTTGCACCGAATGTCACCATCCAGAGCATGAATGGAACCGGTACCACCAACTTCTTCATCCGTGGCATCGGTTTCAACGATTTTACGCAAAACAATATGTCTTCGGTGATGACCTATATCGATGACGTCGCGTTTCCGCTCAGCACCATGATGAGCGGACAGATGTTCGACCTCTCCAATGTCGATGTCACACCGGGGCCGGTCGGATTTACCCACGGCATGGCCGATACGGGCGGCGAGGTTTCCATTCATACCAATGATCCCACGTCCGACTGGCATGGCGGCGTGACGGAGGATATCGCCAGTTATGCGCGATCGAGAACCGATCTGTTCATTTCCGGTCCCATTGCCCGCAACCTGTCCTTTCGTATCGCCGGCCAGACCGTTCATGGGGGCGGCTGGCAGTACGATCCGCAGAACCATACGCATCTGGGCAATGCCAATGATGGCGCGCTGCGCGCCAAGATCAAATGGACCCCGGACGCGCACACCACCATCAAACTTACCGGCCACTGGATGCAGGATGACGATCAGGTGGTGACGGGGCGCCCTATGCTGGGTTTCGTTGCCTCCCAGCCCATTCCGAAACTTGGATATCAGCAGGCCCAATGGAGCCTGCGTCCGCAGTTTGTCCAGATGATCGGACGATCGGCCAGCCTTATGCCCAGCGAACACAACACGCTCTGGGGTGCCGACCTTAATATGAGTCATGATTTCGGAAAGGTGACGCTTTCGACCATCAGCGCCTATGAGACGGAGCGTGTCGGCGAGTTTACGGACCAGGATGCGACGGCACTTTCGACCGGCGACACCTACCGTAATATCGTCGCCAATGTGTTCTCGCAGGAGGTGCGGCTGCATAATTCAAGCGCCAGTGACCGTCTGCAATGGGATGTCGGAGCGTTCTATAACCGTACACGCATGTTGCAGAACTACTATTTCGATTTCACCGACTATCTGCCGCAGCGCGGTTATCTCAGTGAGACCGCATTCCGTTCCACTCAGCAGAGCATTTCGGAATACGGGCATATCAGCTACAGGCTGCCGTACAATGTCACGCTGTTCGGAGGGCTGAACCACACGCTGGATCAGCGCGCGCTGATCGGCCTCAGTACCGTGCACTTCGGTATCAACGACAAGCAGTTCAATAACGAATCGACTCTCTCTGCACAGGTATCGGGCGTTCTGGGCGTGCAGTGGCAGGCCACGAAGGGAACTCTGCTCTATTTCAAGGCCAGCAAGGGCTTCAAACCTGGTGGCTTTACGGCCAATAATACCGTATCGCAGGCGCAGCTCGCTCCGTTTGAACCTGAAACCGTTCTGGCGTTCGAAGCTGGCTTCAAGAGCGACCTCATTCCCAACCGTCTGCGCCTGAATGCAGCCGCCTTCTATGACGATTATCATGGACAGCAGGTCGTTGGTACCTTCCTGGTGCCGAATTACGGGCCGCTATCGCAGATCGTCAATGCGCCGAAATCGGAAATCTGGGGCTTTGAGACAACCATTGAGGCGCATCCTCTTCCACATGTTTTCCTGACGCAGAATCTTGGATGGGAACGCGGTACCTATCAGGTCTTCAACAATATCGATCGTGGGCAGACCAATGCCTACTTCGCGAAGACAGGAATCTGGCAGGGTTTCTACGACAGTTTCGCTGGTGTCGATTCCGGCATTCCCAAGCTGACCCTGAACGGTGAAGCCGATTATCGTAGCGACGTCTTTGCCCGCTACAATGTCGAAGGTGGCGTGGACTGGATGTACCGTGACAGCCAGGCGATCACGCCGGGTGGTGTCGGGGTTTACCGTCTACCGACCTATTTTCTGCTCGGCGCGCATCTGACGTTCCGGCCAAAAAATGGTCCATGGTCCGTCACGGCCTATGCGAGCAATATCCTTAACCGGCAATATGCCGAAACGGCCGGGAATGCCTCCACCACGTATTTCTATATTCCTGGACCTCCCCGCTTCATTGGCGGTCGCATGTCGCTGACATATTGAAGGTCGAACACATGAGCCCGACACCCGCATCGTCCCGAAGGAACATCGTTGGTGCCGCCGTCGGAAACGCGTTTGAATTGTTTGACTTTACGGCCTATGCCACGTTCGCGACCATTATTTCGCACACCTTCTTCCCCGCCGGGCACAGTGATACCGCGCTGCTACTGACGCTTGCCACCTTTGGCATCGGCTTTTTTGTCCGCCCGCTCGGGGCTTTTATCATTGGCGCCTATGCGGACCGGCACGGTCGCCGTGCGGCTATGACACTGACTGTCTGGGTCATGGCGGCGGGCAGTGCGATCATCGCCTTCCTGCCCGGTTATGCTACGATCGGCATCGTCGCGCCATTCGCCCTTGTCGTCGCGCGGCTGTTGCAGGGGTTCGCTGCAGGCGGGGAACTCGGCGCGGCGACGTCCATCCTTGTGGAAAACGCCCCAGAAGAACGGATGGGCCTTGCCGGAAGCTGGCAGACTACGGGGCAACATATAGGCGCGTTGATTTCCGGGCTTCTGGGATTGGTTCTTTTTCTATGCTTCGATGAGTATACGATTCGCGAGTGGGCGTGGCGGTTGCCGTTCGTCTTTGGAATGCTGATCGCTCCGGTCGGGATCTATCTCAGGAAAACACTGGAAGAGGCCGTTCCGTCCGATGACGAGCGCTTGTCTTTTGCCGATTTCCTGCGGCGGTTTCACGGCCATGCGGTCAGGCGCCTGCCCATCGGAATCGTCTATGAGGCTGGAAGCACCATCCAGCAATATTTCTTTCAGTTCGTCGTTACATATGCGGTCCATACGTTGCATATGCCAATTCGCAAGGCATTGCTGATCAATATCAGCAATGGTGTCGTCGGGTTTGCGGGTTCGGTCGCCGGTGGTCTGCTGGCCGACAGGTATGGTGCGCGCCGGGTGATCGTCATTTCCAGACTGATCAATGCAGCGATTTATTTTCCCGTCTTCTGGCTCATGCTTCAGGCGCCCTCTCTGGGCAGTCTCACCCTTGCGTGTGCCATTCTCATGATCGGCAATGCCGTATCAGGCGGTGCGGGCATGGCGTTCCTGGCTTCGCTATTTCCGAAGGAGCAGCGGGCCTTCGGCATCGGTCTGTCCTACTCTATCGGTGTCACCCTGTTCGGATCCACCGCGCAACTGGTCTTTGCGTGGATCATCGGCCTGACGGGCAGCCGATTGTCATGGATCGGATATGTGATAGCCGTCTGCGTCCTGTCCGCCATGATCCTCGTATCCGCACAGCGGACTGCGAACATGCATGTTGCAAGCAAGAAGAAAGAAAGAGCAATATGACGTCTTTCCTGACACGCCCTGAACTCTCTGGCACCTTTGGTGCCGTTGCCAGCACGCACTGGCTCGCCAGCAGCGTCGGACAGGCTGTACTGGAACGAGGGGGGAATGCATTCGACGCTGCCGTCGCCGCCGGATTTGCCTTATGGGTCGCGGAACCGCATCTGAACGGGCCGGCCGGAGATGCTCCTATCATCGTCAGTCATGCCGAAACCGGCCGGCAGCATGTGATCTGCGGGCAGGGTGTTGCTCCTGCTGGCGCGACCATAGACGCCTATCATGCTCTTGGTCTGGACGAGATTCCGGGAACCGGGCATCTGGCCGCCGTCGTTCCCGGCGCCTTCGATGCCTGGTGCCTGATGTTGCGTGAGTTCGGCTCCTGGGATTTCGTGGACGTTATTGAATATGCGATCTTCTACGCCGTGCGGGGGGTGCCCGTCATGCCGCAGATGGTTGCGACTATCGCCAGCGTGGAGAGTCTTTTTCGGGAACACTGGCCTGAGAATGCGAGGACTTTCATGCCTGACGGCAATGTTCCGGCCGTGGGTTCGCTTCTATGCCGTCCGGTGCTGGCGGAGACTTTCGAACGTCTGAAGAGTGCTGCAACCGGTGCGACGCGTGAGGATCGCATCGATGCCGTCCGGCATGCCTGGTATAATGGCTTCGTCGCGGAGGCTATCGACCGTTTCTGCCGGATTCCGATGATGGACAGCAGCGGAACGGCGCATGTGGGGTTTCTGACGTCGGCGGACCTCGCCTCATGGCGGGCTACCGTTGAGGAACCGGTTTCATTGCGAGATGGTCGGTATACCGTTCTGAAATGCGGTGCATGGAGCCAGGGGCCGGTGTTTCTTCAGCAGCTTGCGCTGATGCAGGGATTTGATGTCACGGGCATGGATCCTTGTGGCGCCGATTTTCTCCACACCGTTACCGAATGCGCCAAACTGGCCTATGCCGACCGCGAGGCCTTTTATGGCGACAGTCCTGATGTCCCGCTCGTAACGCTGCTTTCCGATGGCTACAATACTGTGAGAAGGGGGCTGATCGGAGATCGGGCTTCGCTCGAACTGCGTCCGGGACACCCGGAAGGCAAGACGCCGGAGTTCGGATTCTGGCCTGTTGCGCAGTTGGATGGTGGCAATGCAAGCGGTGTCGGTGAACCGACCGTTTCCAATATGGGGGTCACGAAGGGGGATACCTGTCATATCGATGTGGTGGATGCCCAGGGCAACATGGTGAGTGCCACGCCATCGGGCGGGTGGCTCCAGTCCGCGCCCGTGATCCCGGAACTCGGTTTTGGCCTTGGCTCTCGTGCCCAGATGTTTTCGCTACGGTTGGGGCATTCAAATGTCCTCATGCCCGGTAAACGCCCCCGGACCACCCTGACGCCCAGCTTCGTGCTCAAGGATGGAAAACCATGGATGGCTTTTGGCACGCCGGGTGGCGACCAGCAGGATCAGTGGTCGTTCATCTTTTACATGCGCATGACCCGTTTCGGCATGAACATTCAGGAAGCGATCGATGCCCCTAGCTTTCATAGCGAGCACTGGCCCGGCAGTTTCTGGCCGCATATCGCGCATCCCGGACGGCTTGTTGTCGAAGGTCGCTTCGGTGCGAATGTCGTGGACGATCTTCGGGGCCGTGGACATGATGTCGTGGTCGGTGGGGACTGGAGCGAAGGTCGGCTCTCTGCGGTTCGTCGCGAGGCAGACGGCAGGCTTTACGCAGGGGCCAATCCGCGCGGCATGCAGGGCTATGCGGTCGCCCGTTGAGGTGTCGCAAGCGCCGCAGGGATCTCGCCTCCCTGCGGCGCGACGCGTGAGACGTTTTCCATCAATGTGCGCATCAGGGCTCTGACCGCCCGTGTCGAGCGTCCCGGCACCAGAAGAAATTCCAGTTCTGGCAGCGGAGGCAGTTCGGAGGCTTCCACGGGGACGATGCTGTCGTCGATCAGCAGCGCGGACTGCATGAATACCCCGTAGCCAGCCCGGACGCCCGCGATCAGCGCGCTCAGATGGTCACTGACGAATGAGAGTTGCCACGCGAGACCGGCCTGGTTCAGGGCCTCGATCGTCCGGCGGCGATTCAGGCTTTCTTTTTCATATGCCACCAGCGGTACGGGCATGCCCTCTTGCAGGTCGAACCCTCTGGCGCCGAGCCAGCGCAGCCGTTCGCGCCACAATACGCATTCGCCTTCGAATACTTCGCTCGATGGCAGGAAACGTTTTGTGCAGGCGACATCCAGTTCCCCCGACTGCAGGCGGTTGTTGAGTTCCGAACTTAGTCCGACGACCAGGGAGACGTGCACGCTCGGGTACATGGAGCGGAATTCGCGCAGGACTTCGGGCAGGTGGGAGAGGACCAGATCGTCCGATACGCCGAAACGGATATGACCCGAAAGGAAATCGGGTTCGAATTCGTCGAACGCAGCCTCGCATGCCGCGAGAATCTGCTTGGCATGCGGAACGAGCATCTGCCCGTCCTCCGTCAGCCGCGTGTCCTTTGTGCTGCGCTCCAGCAGGGAGCGGCCGAGTATTTTTTCCAATCTGTTGATATGCTGACTGATCGTCGACTGGCTGACCCCACGCATATGCGCTGCCGTAGTGAAGTGAAGCGTGTCCGCTACGGCCAGAAAAGACCGGAGCAACTGAGGATCGAGGTCGTGGTCGCGGGACATGCGCAGTCGTCTTTCAGCGTATCCGGTGTATCGGTCGTCAGCGGGCAGTTCCCGTAGCACATTCGCTCCTGGACTTCATATTGCTGATCCGTCTGCGGAGAGGCGTGTCTGTTCCGGTGCGGCGGAGCCGCCAGTATCGAGGAAGCGTCTGATACGTCGTGGCGGTGTTTTATTCGGGACCCTCGTCCTCGCTGGTTTCGACCATTCGCACGCCGTCGATTTCGCTTAACCTCTCGACGAGATGCGTTATCGGGCGCTTGCCCCTCACGCGCATGAACAGGGTTACGGTTGCGGAGTGGGAAATGGGTGCCACGGGGCTGCCGTCGCGCGTGAGTGGCTCTTCGTCGTTAGAAAGGTGGCTGCTTACCCGGACCTGTTCGATCGTGAAGCGGCATTGGGTGCAACGGAGTAGAATCGTACGCAGGAGGCCGCGTCCATCTTCGTAGACCAGGCGCAGGATCGTGTCGTTCTTTCGGTTGATCCGGAGGCGGCTGATGATCTTCGGGAAGCCGAACATGATGACGAAATGGCCGATGGTGGTGGCGATGGCGAGGAGCGGCATGCCCGCGCCGCAGGCCATGCCCAGCGCGGCAGTGAGCCATACCGACGCCGCCGTGGTGAGGCCGCGCACGATGTCGCGGCGCATGAAGATGACGCCGCCGCCGATGAAGCCGATGCCGGAGACGATCTGGGCCGCGATGCGCGACGGGTCCACGACGATGGCCTGCGGGCGCAGCACGTCGTCGAAGCCGTATTTGGACACCAGCATGAACAGCGCGGCGGCGACGCCGACCAGCGTGTAGGTGCGCACGCCGGCACTTTTCTGCCGGATTTCGCGCTCGATGCCGATCAGGGCCGACAGGACGAAGGCGAGGGCCAGTTCGCCGAACTGGGGCCAGCCCTGGCCGTGGAGTGCATTCATCGGACCCTCCCTGCCTGCAATGCCTCTGGGGAGAACGCGGGGGACGGGCATTAAATTCCCCGGTGACGCGATTTCGGGGAAATCCCGTGTCTGGTGCAGGGCGGGGGATCGTCGTGCGGTCTTGTCGGGGGAGGGGGATGGGAGTACCTCGCGGGGAGGCGACAGGCTGCGAGGGACCGATGCATTACGACCTGATCATCCGCAATGGGATTTGCGTGCTGCCCTGGGGCGAGGCGCGGACCGATATCGGCGTGCGTGGGGGGCGGATCGCCAGCCTGTCGGTCAGCATGGCGGACGAGGCGGACGAGGTGATCGACGCCGCAGGGCTGCATGTGCTGCCGGGGCTGATCGACCCGCACGTGCATCTGCGCGATCCGGGCAATGCGGCGGTGGAGAGCATTCCGACCGGCACGCGGGCGGCGGCGCTGGGGGGCGTGACGACCGTGTTCGACATGCCCAATACCGCGCCCTCGATCACCGACGGGGACATGCTGCGCTGGAAGCAGGAATATGCCTCGCGCGAAAGCTGGGTCGATTTTGCGATGTATGTCGGCGCCACGCGCGGGAACACACCGCGTCTGGGCGAGTACGAGCAGTTTGACGGTGTGTGTGCGGTCAAGGTCTTTGCCGGGTCTTCGACCGGCGACCTGATGATCGAGGATGACGAGGGCATCCGCCAGGTGCTGGAGCACGGGCATCGGCGCGTGGCCTTTCATTCCGAGGATGAATATCGCCTTCAGGCGCGCAGAAAGCTGCTGACCGAGGGGATGTCGTACGAGAGCCATCCGTTCTGGCGCGACGAGGAATGCGCCTTTCTGGGCACGCGGCGCATCGTGGGGCTGGCGCGGCGCGCGCGGCGGCCGGTGCATATCCTGCACACCTCGACCGCGGAGGAACTGGACTGGCTGGCGGGGCATCGGGATATCGCCACTGTCGAGGTGCTGGTGAACCATCTGACCCAGGTGGCGCCGGACTGTTACGAGACGCTGGGGGCGCTGGCGGTGATGAATCCGCCGATCCGCGACCGGCGGCATTACGAAGCCTCGTGGGAAGCGGTGCGGAGCGGCATGGTGGACACGATCGGCTCGGACCACGCGCCGCATTCCCTGGAGGCGAAGGCGAAGCCCTGGCCGGCCACCCCGGCTGGGCTGACGGGCGTGCAGACGCTGGTGCCGGTGATGCTGGACCACGTGAATGCTGGCCGGCTGTCCCTGGGCCGGATGGTGGACCTGATGGCGGCCGGGCCGGCGCGGGTTTACGGCCTGCAGGCCAAGGGGCGGATCGCCATGGGGTATGATGCCGATTTCACGCTGGTCGACATGGCGGCGAAGCGGCGGATTACCAATGACTGGATCGCCACCCCGGCCGGCTGGACGCCGTTCGACGGCATGGCGGTGACCGGCTGGCCGATGGCGACGATCGTGCGCGGGCAGGCGGTGATGCGCGAGGATACGATCCTGGGCGCGCCTGTGGGCCGGCTGGCGTGCTTTGCGCCCTGATTTCGACATCTTGTCGGCATAGGCGGCACCGTCCGCGATTTCCGTCATCGTGACGGCGGGACCGTAGTCGAGAAGGATGTGTCTTGCGTGCTATGATATCGGCCCGGTTGTCGGGTTGTGCCGCTGCCCTGTGTCTGACCGTGGCCCTGGCGGGCGGCCCTTCCGTGGCGCGTGCGGCGGATGCCGCGTGGGCCGCGCCGGCCTGCGGGAAGGAGCCGGTGGCGCCTGCCGTCGATTCCAGTTCCGTGGCGAAATACAATGCCAGCGTGGACGCCGTGACGGCGTATGAAAAGGCCGCGCGGACCTACAACGCCTGCGTCAGTTCCGCCGCCGCGCGCGACGAGAGCGCGATCAGCGCCGAGGCCAAGGCGCGGATCGGGCAGGTCCATCAGACCAGCGTGGCCGTGCAGCAGCGGATAGCCGGGCATTTCGCGAAGCTGACGACCGACCTGAAGGCCGGGGCCGCGCGCTTTTCGCACCCCTGAACGGGCGCGCCGTCCGCGCGCCTGAACCGGGGCGGCCTGATGCACGCGGGTTTGTTGCCCGCGTGCGCCGGGACGGCTATGGTCCGCGCTTGGAATGACGGGCCATTGTCCGTTTGGGCTGGATGCGGAGAGCGGTTGAGACGTGGCTGACGACATCTTCAGGGAAGTCGACGACGACATGCGCATGGAGCGTTTGCGGCTGATGGCCCGGCGCTATGTCGGCGCGGCAGTGGCAGTGGTGGTGGTGGCTGCCGTTGGTGTGGGTGGCTGGCAGTACCATGCCTGGCGTGGCCGGCAGGATGCCCAGGCATGGGGTGCGACCTATTTCGCGGCGCTGCATCTGGCCGATACCAGCCATATCGCCCCCGGCGAGACCAGTGCGCTGACGCCCCAGCAGAAGGATGCGATGGCGCGTCTGGCGACGCTGGACACCGTGCCTTCCGGATTGCGTACGCTGTCGCGGCTGGAACGCGCGGCGCTGCTGGCCTCCAGCGGCGATACCAAAGGCGCGCTGGCGCTGTGGACGCAGGTGTCCGACGACCAGGCGACCGACCCGCTGCTGCGCGGGCTGGCGAGCCTGCTGTGGGTGCAGCACCAGATCGACGACGGGGACCCGGCGGTGCTGCGCTCGCGTCTTGCCACGCTGGACGGCGCGGGCAAGCCTTGGCGCGGACTGGCGCAGGAAAGCGAGGCGATGCTGGACCTGCGGCAGGGGCATCTGGCCGATGCGCGCCGGAAGCTGAGCCAGATCACGACCCAGATCGACGTGCCGGAGGGCCTGCGCAGCCGGGCCGGCGGCATGCTCCAGACGTTGAACGCCGCGCCGTCCTAGTCCGTATCCGGCCGGGGCGGGGCGCATGGATGCGTCTTCTCCGGTCGATCTCTCTACTGGCGGTGTCGCGCGGACGGTGTTTTCATGCCGTTGGGCGTACCGAGACCGAAATGGCCCCATTTTCCTTTCGTAGCGCAGGATTTACATGAACAAAGTTCTGACCCGCCGGCATGCGCTTCTTGGTGGCGCGATGGTGCCGGTCCTGGCCGGATGCAGCCTGTTCGATGATGACGAAAAGCCGCTGATGGCAGGCAAGCGCGTCGACGTTCTGACGACGGGTGCCGGCCTGATGGTCGACCCTGAGGACAAGACGCCGATCGCGCTGCCTGCCCAGACCACGATCAGCGAATGGTTGCAGCCGGGGCGCGTGGCCTCCCACGAAGGGGTCAACATGGCCTGGGGCGGCCAGATGCGGCGCGAGTGGTCGCACGGCATCGGGGCCGGGGTGTCGGAACCCGAACTGCTCTCGTACGCAGCGCTGGGCGATAGCGGACGTGGGGTGTTGCAGGCGACGCCGATCGTCTCGGGCGGGCGGATCTTCGTCGGTGACGCGCAGGGGGTGATCCGGGCCTATGAATGGCCGCGCATGCGCCAGATCTGGCAGTTCAAGCCGAAGCCGAAGAAGATGCGCTCCAGCAATCTCGGCGGCGGGATCAGCATTGCCGGCGACACGCTCTATATCGTCGACGGCGTGGGGCAGGTGCTGGCAGTCGAGGCCGCGACCGGCAAGGTGAAATGGCGGGTCGATATCGATGCACCGGGCCGCTCGGCGCCGACGGTGGTGGATGGCCGGCTGTTCTTCGGTACGATCGACGAGCGCCTGATGGCGCTCGACGCGGCGACGGGGAAGGTGCTGTGGAGCTACACCGCCACCGAGGCCGTGACCGTGATCTTCGGCCAGCCGGCCCCCGCCGTGGTGGGGGATGTGGTGGTGGCCGGGTTCGGCTCCGGCGATCTGGTCGCGCTGCGGGTGGCCAGTGGCGAGGTGGTGTGGAGCGACACGCTGGGCAGCACCAACGGCCAGGAATCGACGGTCGATTTCTCCTGCGTGCGCGGGATGCCGGTGATTGTGGACAATACGGTCTATGCCATCAGTGCCGGTTCGGTGATGGTGGCGGTCGATCTGCGGTCGGGCCGCCGGCTGTGGGAACGCACCGTGGCCGGGCAGGACACGATGCTGGTGATCGATAACTGGGTCTATGTCATCTCGCTGGACCAGCAGCTTGCCTGTCTCGACCGGGTGAACGGCCATGTGCGCTGGATCACCCAGTTGCGGCGCTATCGCCGGGTCGAGGCGCAGAAGGATGGCGTGACCTGGACCGGGCCGATCATGGCCGGGGGCAAGCTGGTGTGCATCAGCACCATACCGGAGACCGGTTATGCGACGGTCGACCCCGCGACCGGGGCGCTGCTGACGATCGGCAAGCTGCCGGGGGTTGCCACGGTGGCACCGATCGTGGTGGATGGCCGGCTGCTGATCGTGACCGATGACGGCAAGCTGAACGCCTATAGCTGACGCTGTGGCCGACGCTGCAACGGAGCCTGATCGCCCTGGGTCGCTGCGACCCGAGGCGTGAATCGGGCTCTGAAACGATGTAAAGAGAGAGCGGGATGCGCCAGCATGGGCGAACGCATCGTTGCTCCAGGGACAGTTTCATATCTTGGCCAAGCTTCCTTCCGTTCCGACCGGGGATGACCTGCCGATCGTCGTGATCGCCGGGCGTCCGAATGTCGGCAAGTCCACCCTGTTCAACCGCCTCGTGGGGCGGCGGCAGGCGCTTGTTGCCGATACGCCGGGCGTGACCCGCGACCGCAAGGAAGCCGAGGCCACCGTGCGCGGGCGGCGTGTGCGGCTGATCGATACCGCCGGGCTGGAGGAGGCCGCGCCCGATACGTTGTATGGGCGGATGCGTGCGTCGTCGGAATCGGCGGTGGCGCAGGCGGATCTGGTGGTGTTCTGCATCGATGCGCGAGCGGGCATTACGCCGGCCGACGAGCATTTCGCCGCGTGGATCCGCCGCCAGGGGCGGCCTGTGTTGCTGGTGGCGAACAAGGCCGAGGGGCGCCAGGGTGCGGCCGCCGCGATGGAGGCGTTCGCGCTGGGGCTGGGAACGCCGCTGGCGATTTCCGCCGAGCATGGCGAGGGCCTATCGGAACTGATGGGCGAGATCGCGGACCGCATGCCGCCCGAGGCGCCGCCGGAGCCGGTGGAGCCCGTGGCCTATGGCGAGGATGGCGAGGAACTGGACGAGCGGCCGCCCGGCCCGCTGCGCCTGGCGATCGTCGGCCGGCCCAATGCCGGCAAATCGACCCTGCTGAACCGCCTGCTGGGTGAGGAACGGATGATCACCGGGCCGGAGCCGGGGCTGACCCGTGATTCCGTCACCGTGCTGCTGCATGACGAGCAGGGGCCGATCCAGCTTGTCGACACCGCCGGGCTGCGGCGCCGGGCGCGGGTGGAGGACGGGCTGGAGAAGATGTCCACCTCCGCCACCATCGAGGCGCTGAAGATGGCCGAAGTGGTGGTGCTGGCGCTGGATGCCACGCTGGGGGTGCATGAGCAGGACCTCCAGATCGCGCGCCTGATCGAGCGCGAGGGGCGCTGCTGCGTGCTCGCGCTGAACAAGTGGGATGCGGTGGAAGACCGGATTGCCACCCGGCAGGCAATCTCCGACCGGATCGAGACCTCGCTGGCGCAGATGCGCGGGATTCCGGTGGTGTCGTTCTCGGCGCTGACGGGGGCCAACGTGCACAAGTTGCTGCCGGTGGTGCGGCGGGCGCATGAGGTGTGGAACAAGCGTATTCCTACCGGCGCGCTGAACCGCTGGTTCGAGATGATGCTGGAGCGGCATAGCCCGCCGCTGGTGAGCGGGCGCCGGCTGAAGCTGCGCTATATGACGCAGGCCAAGGCCCGGCCGCCGACCTTTATCCTGTTCGGCACCCGCGCCGAACTGCTGCCCGAGGATTACCAGCGCTATCTGGTGAACGGCCTGCGCGAGGAATTCGACCTGCCCGGCACGCCGATCCGGCTGCTGCTGCGCGGCACGCGCAACCCGTATGCCGAAGGGGGCTCCTGACTCCGCAGGCACCCACCCCCTGCGTGGGTGCCTGGGGTGACGTGTGGGCGCGGGTCAGGCCAGGTCGTCGATAATCTGCCTGACGGTGCCGACCATGTCGCGCAATTGCTGCGGTGTGGAGATGAAGGGCGGTCCGAACGATACCGTGTCGCCGGTGCAGCGCAGCAGAAGTCCGTGTTTCAGGCCCTGTTCGAAGAGGGCCGTGCCGCGGGCGCCGGGTGCGTCGGGTGCAGGTACGAGGTCGATTGCCGCCGTCAGGCCGATATTGCGTATGTCGGCGACGCCCGGCCGGCCGTCGAGCGTGTGGATGGCGTCTTCCAGCACCGGCTCCAGGCTGCGGACCCTGGCGATGAGGGAATCCTGCTCCATCGCGTCCAGCACCGCGTGGCCGACCGCCGCCGCCAGCGGATGGCCGGAATAGGTATAGCCGTGAGCGAACTCGATGGCGTTTTCCGGGCCGGTCATGAAGGTTTCGTAGATCGCATCGGTGACGATGACGCCGCCCATCGGGACCACGCCGTTGGTTACCGCCTTGGCGAAGGTGATCATGTCCGGTTTGACGTTGAAGCGCTGGGCGGCGAAATTCTCCCCCAGTCGTCCGAAGCCGGTGATGACTTCGTCGAAGATCAACAGGATGCCGTGACGGGTGCAGATCTGCCGCAGGCGTTCCAGATAGCCCACCGGAGGAACCAGCACCCCGGTCGAGCCCTGGACGGGTTCGACGATCACGGCGGCGATGGTCGAGGCGTCGTGCAGGGCGACCAGGCGTTCGAGGTCCTCGGCGCGTTCCATGCCCCATGTCGGCTGGCCCTTCGAGAAGGCCATGTGCGCCGGATCGTGGGTGTGGCGCAGATGGTCGACGCCGTTCAGCATCGCAGTGGCGAACATCCTGCGGTTGGGTACGATGCCCCCGACCGACATGCCGCCGAACCCTACGCCATGATAGCCGCGTTCGCGCCCGATCATGCGGAAACGGCCGCCTGCGTCGCGCAGGCGGTGGTAGCCCAGTGCGATCTTGAGCGCGGTATCGACCGATTCCGAGCCTGAATTGGCGAAGAAGACGTGATTGAGCCCGTCGGGGGCAAGGTTGGCAATGCGTTCGGCGAGCCGCACCGTGACCGGGTTGGTCATCTGGAAAGCCGTGCAATAATCGAGCGTTTCGGCCTGCTGCTTCAGGGCTTCGACGATTCCGGGGTGCGCGTGGCCCAGCGGCGTGCACCACAGGCCCGACAGCGTGTCGAACAGGGCGTGGCCATCCTGCGTATGGTAATATGGCCCGGCGGCGGATGTGATGATGCGTCCGGCGGGATTCGCGCGGACGCGCCTGTTCGCGGTGAAGGGCATCCAGTAGGTGCCGTTGGCGATTGTCTGCTGGCAGTCGAATGTGTTTGCGCGGTCGTTCATCGTGAGGTTCTTCCGTCGGTCGGTCTGGCGGTCAGGATTGCGCGGCGTCCGGTTGCACGGTCAGTTGCAGGAGCAGGCCGGCGAGAAGCCTGGCGCGTGGCAGCAGGCTGTCGACCTGGAGATGCTCGTCGAGCGTGTGGATGCCGCCGCCGAGGACACCCAGCCCGTCGAGCGTGGGAATGCCCATTGCGCCCGTGAAATTGCCGTCCGATCCGCCGAAGCCGCTTTCGGCGGCGGTTGCGAGGCCGAGCGTGTCGCAGATTGCCTGCGCGTGCGTGACCAATTGGCGGCATCCGTCTCCCGGCGTCCAGAGGGGACGCATGACGGTGGGCGTGATGGTGAGCGCCACGTCCGGCGAGGACGGCTGGAGCGCCAGGAGGCGCGCGATGCCGGCCTGACGCTCTTCTTCCGTCCGGGCGCCGCTCATCAATATCCGGGCGTCGCAGGTGGTGGCGACGCAGTTTGCCCATTCGCCGCCCTGGATGACACCGACGGAATAGGTGCAGCTTTCCGAGGACAGGTCTTCGATCCGCAGGACCTGATGGCACATTTCGCGGATCGCGCTGCGCCCTGCGGAGAGATGGGCTCCGGCGTGGCTGGGGCGGCCGGTCGTGCGGATGGCGAAGCGCGAAACCGGATAGCGTCCACTGGCGAGATTGCCGAAAGGGGTGTCGCCTGGTGTACCGGGCTCGGGCACGAGGACGATTCGGTGGCGTCGGGCTTCGGCCTCAATGATGTCCTGGGTGCTGGGGGTGCCGATTTCCTCGTCCGGCGTCAGCAGGACGGTGACGGGCAGTGCTGTCCGCAGTCCGGCGGCATGGATCACGCGCAGGACTTCGACTGCGAGCCAGGTTCCGCCCTTCATGTCACAGACGCCGGGACCGAACAGTTTGCCGCCTTCAACGCGGATCGGCAGACGGTCGCGCGTGCCCAGTGGATGAACGGTGTCGAGATGGGCGAGAATGAGGATGCCGGGTGTGTCCTCCGCATTGCCGAAACGGGCGCGGACGCAGCCCCCGAGCCCCATACGACCGGGCAGGCGCTCGATCCTGCCTCCTGCGATGGCGAGGTCGCGTGATGCCAGATCGAGCATCCGGTCGACGGCGCAGGCATCCCATGTCGGGCTTTCGCAGGCGGCCCATTCCGAAATGCCCTGCACCGCGGCTTCGAGATCGAAGGGCAGGGAGGTCAGGGGGGCCGGGCTTTCGTGCAGGACAATGGGCATCGGAGGTCTCCTGATGACGAGAAGACCGTTTTGCCTGAACATGACATTGCGAATCCATAATGATTATGATGACACTGCGCCACGGTTTTCGATCCACTGATGCGGAGTGTTGGCATGCATGTAAGAGCGTTCGATTATCTGCGCGTCATTGCGGAAACTGGCTCGTTGCGCGGAGCGGCCCAGAAGATCGGCGTGACGGCGACCGCGTTGACGCGGCAGATCGAGCATCTGGAATATTTCTTCCGTATGAAGCTGTTCGAGCGTGACCAGCGTGGAATCCGGCTGACGGCGGCGGGCGAGGTCGTGATGGAGACGGCCGAGCGGGTTTCGCGCGAACTGGATGTGACCCGCCAGCGGGTGGACGACCTGAAGGGATTGCGCAGCGGAATCGTGAATATACGTGTTTCGTCGAGTACTTTGACCAGTGTGCTGGTACCTGCCCTGACTGCGCTGAACGATGAATATCCGGGTTTGCGCTTTATGGTCGAAGTCGCGACGGCACCGCTGGTAGGAGAGGCGCTGGTGGCGGGAAGGGCCGATCTGGGGCTGACGATCTTCGCGCCGGACCTGTCGGAACTGACGCTGTGCGCACGCATGCCGGTGGTTCATTCGGCCATCATGGCGCCGGCGCATCCGTTGGCCGGAAACGACACGATCTCGCTGCGCGACTTGCAGGATCATCCGCTGTCGATGCCTGACAGTGCCTATTTCGTGCGGCGTGCGTTCGACCGGGCGGTGAAATCGAGCGCCATGTCGCTTGATCCGGTGTTTGTCACAGGGTCGTTTGAATTGCAGATCGAACTGGCGATGCGGGGACGGGCCATTCTGTTTCTGCCCGCCTTTTCCTGCCGGACCTATATCGAGCGCGGCCAGTTGTGTGCGGTGCCGCTCGGCCCCGATCTGCAGGTGCCCACGTCGCTGGACCTGCTGAGAGCGTCGCACAAGCCGCTGTCGGCCGCGGCGCGGGTTGTGAGTTCCCGGATCGCCGATGTCATGGCCAGTATGGATGCGGCAGGGCACTGGGCCGGATAGAGATTTATTTTCAAAGAGAATTTTTTGTATTGTCCTATCGTTTCCGCGTCCAGTTCGGCCGCCTGAACAGATTGGTTGTGCAACGAATAGCGTGGCACGCTGCCCACAAAAAGTAGGTATCCATGATACAATCGGGTTCGTAACGTTATCGCAGGGCACGGACAGCGCCGATGCCCCGGTAGAAATCGACGCGGGCGGACGATTGACGTGCATGCACGATCATACTGTTCCGACGCCCGCTTTTCTTGTGTCAGCGCCCGGCAGGGCGGGGCATTGCTAATGCGAGAGACGGGAAGGGGCGGCGATGTGCCGGGAGCCCGATCCGAACGGTTCAGAACGCGATCAGAGAGGGTGAGACGAGCGATGGTGAAGCGCACATGCCGCAGGTCGATGCTTCTGCTTTCCAGCATCTTCGTCTCGGCCCTGGCATTGCCGCGTGCCGCCGACGCACAGGCCGTATCGGTACACAAGACCGACGCGCATCCAGGCAAGAAGGATGCGGCGATACCGGCGGCCAGGGCAGCAGGGAGTGCGCGCCCGACGCGGACGGACGATGCGGTTGCATCGGCCGGTGCTCCCGCGACCGCGGCGCCGGAGCAGATCCTGGTGCATGGTGCGCAGAATAACGGAGCGCGGCTGCAGCATTCCGGTGTGGCTGTTTCGTATCTGAGCAAGGAGGTGTTGGCGCGCGCCGGCGTGACCACCATCAACGACCTGCAACGGCTGGTGCCGAATCTGCAGATCGAGCCGGCGATGGGTGGCGGGCAGCCGCAGTTCCATCTGCGTGGAATCGGATTCTTTGATTATGGTTCGAACAACATGCCCGATGTCATGACCTACGTGGACGGCGTGGCGTATCCGTTCGGTATCATGACGCAGGGTGTGATGTTCGATCTGGCAGGGGTCGAGATCGAACGGGGGCCGACCGGCGTTGCGTCGGGGCGCAATACCAGTGGTGGCGATATCGATATCATTACCGCCGAGCCGACCCATCGCTGGACGGCCGGAGTGATGGAGGACATTGCGAATTATGCGCGTAGCAAGACCGACCTGTATGTTTCCGGACCGATTTCGCGCAAGGTGACGTTCCGGCTCTCGGCCGAGACCAACCATGGCGGCGGTTATCTGCACAACCGCGACACGGGCGAGCATATCGGCAATGCCAACCGGGGCGCCGTGAGAGGCAAGCTGAACTGGGAAGTGGACGAGACGACCAGGGTTTCGCTCAACGGCCACTGGGCGATCGATCGGTCTGATGCGACGCCTGGATATCTGATCAAGCCGCTGGCGACGGCGTTGGGCAATGGACCGACCATTCCGGCAGACCGCGACCATTACGCGACGGGGTGGGGAATTTCGCCGGAATTTGCTAACATGATCGGCGTATCGCCCGACCAGAAGCCGTTCCGCAACAACCAGAGCTGGGGTATCGACCTGTCGCTGACCAAGGATTTCTCCTGGGCGCGTCTGAGTGCGATCAGTGCCTTCGAGGCGATGGCGCGGCGCGAGATGAATGACTGGGATGCATCGTCATCCTTCGAGGCAGACAATTTCTTTGACAGCAATGTCAGCGTTTTTTCGCAGGAGCTGCGTCTGGCATCGCGTCGGCAGGGACCGATTACATGGTCCACTGGGATGTATTTCTATGAGTCGTCTCTTCAGGACAAGATGATTACCGACTATATGTCGACGCATCATTTCATCAATACGACGCGCTATGGACAAGGGAGCCAGTCTCTCTCGGAATTCGCGCAGATGGTCTATCGGCCGATTCATAACCTTCGGATTATTTTTGGACTGCGGCATGAGAATGCGTGGAAGTATCTGAACGATTATTACACCCAGCGCAGCACGCTGCCGCGCGCCAACCGCTATGACCGTTTCGTCGGCATGGACCAGGTGACGGGCAAGGCGGGGATCGAATATGACGTGACGCGCGATGTCATGGCCTATTTCAATGTCCGGCGGGGGGCGAAGGAGGGCGGGTTCTCGGCAGTCAATCTGACGACGCCGTCGCAGATCGACGGGTTCAAGCCCGAATGGTTGATGGCCTACGAAGTGGGCATGAAGACCGAGTTCTTCCAGCACCGGCTGCGGTTGAACGGCACGCTGTTCAAATATGATTATCACGACCAGCAGGTGCAGAGCGCCGTCGTCGATTCGGTGTTGGGTCCGGTTGCGAAGATCGTGAATGCGCCGCGATCGACCGTATGGGGGGTGGAGGGCGAGATGCAGGCCGAACCCGTCAAGGGTCTGGTCCTGTCACAGACCTTCGGCTACGAGCAGGGGCAGTATAACAGGTTCCAGATTGCCGACCTGACGGCGACGCAGGCGGCGCATCAGGCCGGCATGCCGTGGACGACGATCTATGCCGACATGAAGAATCACGACATGGGCTTTCCGCGTCTGTCGCTGAACGGGTCGATCAGCTACGATATACATCTGCCCGGTCCTCTGCACGGTTATGTTCTGACGCCCCAGGCCGACTATTCCTACCGGAGCCTTCAGAGAGCGGTGCTGCTGGGAAATCTGTTCAATATCAAACCGTATTTCCTGCTGAACACGAGCCTGACCTTCCGGCCGGAGCATGGGCGCTGGAGCGTGTCGGGGTATATCCAGAACGCGCTGAACCGGACCTATGACCTGACGCGGAATTATTTCACGACGGCGGATTTCGGCATCGTTGGACCGCCGCGTTTCTACGGTGCGCGCCTGAGCTATACCTACTGAGCGTTGCGGGTGCATGGGGAGGCTGGAGCCATGGATGAGCAGCGTAGTCCGTCGGCCGAAGGCGGCGGAGCGCGTGGCCGGCAGGTGGTGCGGCTGGCTGTCGGGCTCGGGATTCCGTTCTGCGTGATCGATCTGGCGATCCCGTTCACGACGCGGGTCGACCGGACCGTATTGGGCGCGGCATTTCCGGTCTTCTGGATGTTTCTGTCATTTGTCATCACCTCCGCCTGCATGTTGGCGACATGGCTTCTGTTCGATCGCGCAGATGAGGCGGGAGAGGAACACGATGCCGGGATGGCGGCGTCGGAGACGAGGGAATGAGTGCCAATATCGTCTTCTTCGCCGTCATTATGCTGGCATTCGTCATCGTGCTGTATGCCAGGCGCGGGCATGGCGAAGGCGGGGCGCGGGACTATTTCGTCGCGTCAGGGCAGTTCGGCGGCTTTCTGCTGTTCTTTCTCTCGGTCGGCGAGACGTACAGCATCGGCAGTATCCTGGGTTTTCCGGCGGCGACCTATGTGCAGGGCACGCCGTTCGTCCTGTGGTTTCTCGGTTATATCGTGCTGGCCTTTCCGCTGGGTTATTTCGTCAATCCCCTGATCTGGCGGGCGGGACGGCGTGTCGGCGCGATGACGGGGGTCGATCTCTTCCGTTTTCACTTCGATAGTCGCGGGCTGGAGAAGCTGGTCGCGTTGAATGCGATCATCTGCCTGGTGCCGTTAGGTGAAATGCAGTTCGTCGGCCTGCTGGGTGTGCTGAAGGCGTTTCACTGGCCGGTGAGCGGATTTGTCCCGATGGCGGGGGCGGCGGGGGTGACGTTCGTCTGGATCCTGCTCTCCGGCATTCGTGCCCCTGCTTATGTTTCTTTCATCAAGGACACGCTGGTAGTGGTTGCCGTGCTGCTTGTCGGGATGGCGGCGTTGCGGGCGCTGGGAATGGACGGAGCGGCGACGCAGACCGTAGCGGAATCTCCGGTCCATCGGCCGGGTGAGGGCAATCTGCTGGTGATGTCGACGATCCTGTTTCAGGCGGCGGGTTTCTGCGTCGCGCCGGCCAATATCGCCTTTCTGTTCACGGCGCGCTCGGACCGGATCGTTCGTCGCAACCAGATCGTCATGCCGCTTTACATGCTCATGTTCCCGTTTCTGTACGCCGTGGCGATGTTTGCCCGTCATGGTGGCGGGGCGGGGACGGTGGCAAATGACGTGTTCATGACCTCGGCGACCACCCTTTTGCCGGGCTGGGCCGTCGGTCTGGTGGCTGCGGCATGCGGGCTGTCTGGACTGGTGATCCTTGCCGGGAACTGCCTGACACTCGGCCCGCTGGTGTCGCACAACCTGCTGCATGGTCTGTCCGATCGGGGGCAGCGGCGCGGGGCGCAGGTCGTGATCGGCGGCTATCTGTTGTTTTCGGTCGTGGCGGCGGACCATCTGACGTCGGTCATGACGGTTTTGAACACGCTGTTCTATATGGGAATTTCACAGATTATTCCAGCTATGATCGCAATCGTCCTGCGGAAGGGAGTGGGCGCGTTCCCGATCGGAGCCGGGCTGGTGGTGGGAGATTGCGTGTCGGCGGGGCTGGCCCTGTTTGGACCGCAGCCGGCGGCGGTCAACGCCGGCATGGTCGGCCTGCTGTGGAATTTCGCGATCGTAGGCGTTCTGGAAGGTATTCGCCGCTATCAGGCTGGAGAGGCGGCGATGCGGACTGCAGGCCGGAAATAGTCACGGACAATAGTCCCGGACGGCCGGGGGCTGGTTGGTCCCCGAGCGTGCATCATGACGATATGGAGGAAAAAGATGCCTTTATTGCGTTTCGACCTGATCGAAGGACGAACGGCCGAGCAGGTCGCGACACTGCTCGATGCGGCGCATGACGCGATGCTCGAAGCATTCAGGGTTCCGGCGCGCGACCGGTATCAACTGGTGTATCAGCATCCCGCCGAACAGACGCGCATCGAGGATACGGGGCTGGATATTCCGCGTACGCGCGATGTCATGATCGTCTCCGTGACGACGCGGCCGAGGACGCGTGAGGAAAAGCAGGCCTTCTACAGGTTGCTGACCGAGAAGCTGCAGGAACGCTGCGGGACCGCACCTAGCGACGTCATGGTCAATTTCGTGACCAATACCGATGATGACTGGTCGTTCGGCTATGGCGAGGCTCAGTTTCTGACCGGAAAGCTCTGAATGGCGGCCCCGTGCCGGCTAGAGCAGATCCTGTTTGAATGCGTGCGTTCAAACAGGTGAAGATGCTGGCAAAACAATAAACTGGAGCATTTCCATCGAACCGGTTTCGGTGGAAATGCTCTAGGTCCGGTGCGGGGGCATCGGGGCGATTCCGCGGACAACGCACGTAATTTCGGATACGGAAAATGACGACAACAGGAATGAGCCGGGACGAATGGTCCGCCTGTGACGCGACCCGGCTGGCAGAACTGGTGGCCCAGGGTGCTGTGACGCCTTCCGCACTGGCGCAGATGGCGGTTGAGGCGAGCGCGTGGGTGAATCCGCAGATCGGCTCGGTCATCGAACTGTTCGACGATGCCGTGGCCGCGCCGGAAACGGGTGGAACCCGGCTGGACGGACCATTCCGTGGCGTGCCGTTTCTGATCAAGGACCTGGGCGCGACGGTCGCGGGGCGTCTGCAGGAACAGGGATCGAAATTTCTCCGTGGCAACCGGTCGGATCGGGATGCTTTCCTGACGGCGAAGATGCGTAACGCGGGACTGAACATCATCGGCCGGTCGACCGTGCCCGAATTCGGTGTCTGCGGATCGGCGGAGAATCCCAATATCTATGTGACGCGCAGCCCGTGGAACCCGGATTATACGACGTTCGGTTCTTCCGCCGGCGCGTCGGCTTCGGTCGCTGCCGGTATCGTGCCGATGGCTCATGCGACGGATGGCGGCGGATCGATCCGGATTCCGGCGGGGGCGAACGGGCTGGTCGGGCTGAAATGTTCGCGCGGCGTGTTTTCGATCGCGCCCGGTCTATCGGACATTACCGGCTATGTTTCCACCCAGGGATGCGTGAGCCGGTCGGTGCGCGATACGGCGCTGTTCGTCGATTCCTGCCGGGGTGGGGCGCCGGGAGAATTCATGCCGTACTGGAAAAGTGACGGGTCATACACCACGCTGATCGGCCGGGACCCGACGCCGCTGCGGATCGCTGTGTCCCATGAATGGGGGCGATATGCGGCCGATCCGCATTTCGTCGCGGAACTGGAAAAGACTGCGCGGTTTCTGCAGGAACTGGGACATGTGGTGGAGTGGGTGGTCCCGGACATTGATTTCGAGGAGGCATTTCGCGCGCAGACCGCGTGCTATATCGGCAATTTCGCGCAATTCATCCAGCGTATGCTGGACAAGAGGGGACTGTCCACGCCGCCTGAGGATCTGATCGAACCGATCAATATCAGGATATGGGAAAAAGGGATTGGCATGTCTTACACCGAACGGTGGAAGATGCAGGATGTCTTCAATACCGTTTCGCGCCGGCTGGGGCAGTTTTACGAAGAATGGGATGTGATTCTCACCCCGACCTTCTCGAAGCCGACGCCCCGGCTCGGTGAGCGGAAATATCTGACGCTGAGCGATAATCCCGACGTGCTGAACTGGTTTTACGAATTGTGGGAGATTTTCTCCTACACCCCGCTGGGCAGCCTGACCGGCACGCCGGGACTCTCGCTGCCGCTGGCCTGGCAGCAATCGGGACTGCCGCTGGGTATGCATTTCCAGACGCGGCAGGGGAATGACGGCTTGCTGCTGCAACTCGGGGCGCAACTCGAACGGGCGATGGGCGGGCGGTTCTGGAACGGAAGGCGGCCCGCAATCTATGCGGGCCTGTAAGGCTGCCCGTCGCTTCCGGTGACGACAGAGCCGTCAGTATGCGTGCGGGTGGCTGGGTGGTGAGCGCGTGGCGGGCGGCAATGACGCCGGCGGGGTTTTCGGCGGGGGTGCTCAACTCAGCACGCATAGGCTCCTGTTGCCGGGAAATGCCTCTGCGATGCGTCCTTGCACTGCAAGCCGCACGGCGCGCCGTGCGGCGAGTGTCGTCGCGTCCGCTTCCACGCTTTGCTCGAAAGCGTCTCCTTCCTGCGCGTAGGCGCGCTGGGCCGATTCGAGGACCCGGCGGTCCTGCGCCAGGATTTCCGGTTCCTTGTCCGACCATATCGGCGCTGCCGGCTCGTGGGTCGGCTCCCGTTGCAACAGCCAGTGCTGGAGGCATCGGCCGGGCATGGTGGGAACATGGTGGAGGATGAGCCTGAAGGCTTCGCTGCCTCCGACTGTCACCCGGTCGGGCAGGTCGAAGCGCAGCAGCGTGCCGGGCGCGCTTACGGTCAATCCTCCCGGATCGGTCGCCAGTTCGTACCGGGTCGGCTGGAAACCGGCGGCCTGTGCGCGGAACCATTGCGGGTGCATGTGCGGGTGGGTGAATGCCGCGTGGCAGATGTCGAGATTGTTCTCGATCGGCATGATCGCTTCACAGGCGAGCGCAGTTGCGCCTTGCAGCCACGTATAACGATCGAACCCCTCGATCGGCAGCGGTTGTCCTGTCGGTGCGCCTTGACCCGTCCATACCCAGACATAGCCGTCGCGCTCGGCTGTGGGATAGGTGCGTGCTGGCGCCGTCTTGACCGGCTGCTCGGAGCGCAGGGAGGGGATGTGCCGGCAGCGCCCCATGCCATCGAACCGCCAGCCATGATAGGCGCAGGCGATCAGGCCCTCGGATACCGTACCGAGCGACAGGGCGACGCCGCGATGCGGGCAGCGGTCGTGCAGGGCGTGCGCGCGTCCCGCGCTGTCGCGGAACAGAACGATGGCCTGCCCGTGTATCACGATCGCGAGCGGTGCATCCGCGAGGCGCGAGCTGGCCGCGCCGACATACCATGCCTGCTGGGGCAGCGGTACACGGTCGGCGGGGGCGTTGGTCGGCGTCGCCGTCATGATGCGGAATCTCGTGCGGGGTGAAAGAAGCCGAACCGCTGGCACAGATCGAACACATGGCGCCCGTTGATGCTGACCAGCAGCATCGCGCCGAGGCTGACCCAGGCGACCACCGTTCGGATCGCAGCCGCCTGGATCAGGGGAAATGCCGCCATGATCCATAGGAAGGCCGCCGCCCGTGCGACGAAGTAGAGCGACCACGCATAGGTAAAGGCACGAAAGAAGCGTACGATCTCCGGACGTTCGATGGGGATGTCCGGACGCCTTCGGCGGGCGAATGTCATCACGAGCGGTTCGCGGCCCGATGCGCCGGCCGCGAAGATCGCAGCGGTGAGGAGATTGAGGATCGCCCCCTCATAGCGGAGCATGAAGGGCGTGCGTGCCCACAGGTCGATGCATCCGAAAACAAGGGCAGTGCCGTTGGCGAGCAGCCAGAGCGGCGGGAAGGGGCGATGCGTCAGCAGTCGCCATGCCCCTTCGAGCACCATGAACAGCAAGGTTGCCGCGATGGCCGGTTTGACCCCGAACGCAAGAAGGACCGTCCAGTAGAGCGCCAGCCCGCCGAAAGTGTGGAAGAGGCCGCGGAGCGTGGCCAGGACGCGGTTCATCGGGCGGTCTCCGCTCGTGCGTGCGCTGCCATCGCCTGGCCGAGGAATTGCCAGCCCTTCTCATCCATCGGCAGTGATCGTGCGATTTCGGGGACGGCAAAACCGTCATGCCAGAAGCGCGCAAGCGCGGTGCGCATGGCGGGGTCGCCGGCCGTCATACGGTTGATCAGCGTGGCTGCTTTTGCACCCAGCAGGCGCGCGCGCGGCGTGTCGGGTGGTCCGTCGAGGATGAGCGCCAGTTCCTGATAGACGGCTTCCCATTCCGTCTCGATCGACGGGGCGACGCCTGCCAGCAGGCGTTGCTGGTCGGGTGTGAAGCACCGTGCCGCAAGCGCCCGGAGTGCGGGCGTCCAACGCAGCCGTGCCGGCTCGGCCCGCGCGAAGGCTGCCAGCGTTTCGCGGTCGATGCTGCCATGCTCGCTCAGATGTCGGCGGGCGCGGCCGATCAGCGACAGCGTTTCACGGATGCGGGTCTGCTGTTCCGTCAGGGCTTCGGCCTGAAGGTCCAGCATGGCTGCGAGATCTGGCTGCCCTGCGGCGAACATTTCAGCAATGCGGGCAATCGTAAGGCCGAAGCGTCGCAGCAGCAGGACGAGGTGAAGCCGTTCGCACTCCGCCTGGCCGTAAGTCCGCCAACCATGACCGTCCCGCACCGGCCGGATCAGTCCTGCGTCCTCGTAGACACGGAGGGTTTTTACCGTCACCCCGAAACGGCGGGCGACGGCGGCTGCTCCGTCTGGAAAGGGTGACGCCATGGAGTGATTTTTTGCCATGGAATCGGTGGTAAGGTCATCCCCAGGGGATGACGCAAGCTGTTTCTTGCGAGGGGCCTCGTCTGTTCCTGGCTCGGGCGGTCAGGCTCTCAGTGGATGAAGAGTGAGGCCAGCAGACAGAAGACCAGGCCCAGTACTGCGATCAGGGTTTCGACGACCGACCAGGTCTTGATGGCCTGGCCGACGGTGAGGCCGAGATATTCCTTGATCTGCCAGAAGCCGGCATCGTTCATCGGGCCCAGGGCGACCGAGCCGGCGCCGGTGGCCAGCACCATCAGCTCGGGCGACGTGCCGTGGCTGTGCAGCAGGATCGGGCCGACGATGCCCGATGCGGTGCTCATGGCCACGGTGGCCGAGCCCGCCGCGACGCGAACCACCACCGCCACCAGCCATGCCAGCACCAGCAGCGGCACATGCGCGCCCACCGCGACATCGGTGATGGCCTTCGACACGCCGCTGTCGATCAACTCGCGCCCGAAGCCGCCGCCGGCGCCGACCAGCAGCATGATCAGCGCCGTGGGGCCGAGACATTCGGTGGTGAAGTGCAGGATCGTCTCACGCGAGAAGCCGCGCGCCAGGCCGAGCACGTAGAAGGACAGGACCGTGGCCAGCAGCAGGGCGATGTCGGTATTGCCCACGAAATGCAGGACCGTGTTCGGCATGCTGCCGGGCGGCGTGACAAGGTCGGCGGCCGAGCCCAGCAGCATCAGCAGCACCGGCGCCAGGATGGTCAGCACCGTGGTGAGGAAGGGCGGCATGTCGGTTGGCCGGTCCTTGCTGGCGAACTGCTCGGCCAGGGCGGCCTCGCCTTCCAAACGGATGTGCGGCGTGATGAAGCGGGCATAGACCGGGCCGGCGAGGGCTGCGATCGGCGTGCCGATGATCACGCCCCAGAAGATCGTGCGGCCGGTATCGGCATGATATGCCGCCAGCGCCAGCAGGGTGGCCGGATGCGGCGGGACCATCGCATGGGTGACGGAGAGCGCCGCCGCCATCGGCAGTGCCACCAGCAGCAGGGGCGTGGATGTGCGCCTGGCCAGGGTGAAGGCCAGCGGGATCAGCAGCACGAAGCCGACTTCGAAGAACACCGGCAGGCCGATCAGCAGGCCGATGACCATCATGGCCCAGCTGATGCGCTTTTCACCGGCCAGGCGGGTGATGGTGAGGGCGATCTGGTCCGCTCCGCCGGATTCGGCCAGCATCTTGCCCAGCATGGTGCCCAGCGCGATGACGGTCGCGATGTGGCCGAGCACATGGCCCGCGCCTTCCTCGAACGAGGCGACGGCCTTCTGGGGCGGCATGCCGGCGCAGATCGCCAGCAGAATAGAGACGCAGACCAGTACGATGAAGGGATTGAGCTTGTAGCGCCCGATGAGGAGCACGACCGCACCAATCGCCGCGGTCGCCAGGGAAATTGCCAGAATTGGGGACATTGGACCGCGTCTGTAGTGAATGTGAACGTGCATCAGCGCGGAACGGGTGCACGAATGTCAATGGTTTCGCTCTCACATCCGGGAGAGGTGGATCGGTTCACTGTCCGGGCATTTTTTTTCTTCACGGGGCGGCGTGGCATGGTGTCTGGCCATGCGTGTGGATTTGGTTCCATAACGGAGCGATTTCCCTGCTTCGCGGTGCCGGGATCGGGTTTGCATGGAACGACACAGGACAGACAGGGCGGGAGACAACCCGCCTGGACGCCCCGCCGGGCGCCGAATCCGGGAAAGGACACCATGACATGACAGCGGATCAGACGAAGGTGCCCCAGCCGGCAGTGGGGCAGCCGGCAGCGGGCGAGACGGCGACGGGTCTGGCGGCGGGCGGGTCGCATGCGGCTGCGCGGGCGGTGGTGGTCGGCATTCTGGCGGCGATGGCCGGGCTGATGTTCGGGCTGGATACCGGCGTGATCGCCGGGGCGCTGGGCTTTATCGGCGATGAATTCCATGCCGCCGCCCGGACGCAGGAATGGATCGTCTCGTCGATGATGGCCGCCGCCGCGCTGGGTTCGGTGGTGGCGGGGCGCATCTCGTTCCGGCTGGGGCGGCGGCGGGCGCTGCTGGCGGCGTCGCTGCTGTTCGTCGCGGGCTCCGGGTTGTGCGCGCTGGCGCCGTCGGTGGCGGTGCTGATCGTCGGCCGGGTGCTGCTGGGGCTCGCCGTCGGGATCGCGGCGTTTGCGGCGCCGCTCTATATTTCGGAAATCTCGCAGGAATCGGTGCGTGGGGCGATGATCTCGTTCTACCAGCTCATGGTCACGCTCGGGATCTTTCTCGCCTATGTCACCGACAGCCTGCTCGCCTATGGCGGGCACTGGCGCTGGATGCTGGGGCTGATGGCGGGGCCGGCGGCGCTGTTCTGTGCTGCCTGCCTGTTCCTGCCCGACAGTCCGCGCTGGCTGATGATGCGGGGCGAGCGGAGCCGGGCCAGCCAGGTGATGCGGCTGCTGCGCGTGAGCCCGGCGGAGGCCGATGCGGAAATCCGCGACATTGCGCAGGAACTGAAGCGGGAGGGGAGCAACGGGCTGGCGTTCTTCCGCAGCAACCCGAACTTCCGCCGCTCGGTGCTGCTGGGGGTGGCGTTGCAGGTGATGCAGCAGGTCACCGGCATCAACGTGCTGATGTATTACGCGCCGAAGATCTTCCAGGCCGCGCATTTCGGGGTGTCCGCCGCGACCTGGGCCACGGCGCTGATCGGGCTGGTCAACATGGCCGCGACCGGTCTGGCCATTGCCTTCATCGACCGCTGGGGGCGGCGCCCGCTGCTGGTGCTGAGCTGCGCGATCATGACCGCCGCGATGCTGATGGCCGGTGGACTGGCCGCGATCGGCGGGGAGTCGACGCTGATCCTTGGCGGCATGGTGGTGGCGCTGCTGCTGTTCGTGGCCGGGTTCGCCATCGGGGCGGGGCCGATGGTGTGGACGCTGTGTTCGGAGATCCAGCCGCTGCGGGGCCGCGATTTCGGCATTGCGTGCTCGACCTTCACCAACTGGGCGGCGAACTGGCTGGTTAGCAACATTTTCCTGAGCGTGATGGCGGCGCTGGGGCAGAGCTGGACCTTCTGGCTGTTTGCCATCATGAACGGCGTGTTCATCCTGATCACCCTTGCCTACGTGCCCGAGACCAGGGGCGTGTCGCTGGAGGAGATCGAGGCGCGGCTGATGGCGGGCCGTCGGCTGCGGGATCTGGGACGATAGGGCGGGGCGACGGCGATGATACTGCGCGGGGACGAAACACAGGATATCGCGACGGCGACCGGCCCGATGCGGCTGCATGTGCTGCGCCCGGCGGCGGAAGGGCGCTTTCCCGGCGTGGTGCTGTTTTCCGAGATCTATCAGGTGACGGCGCCGATCCGCCGGCTGGCCGCGATGGTCGCCGGGATGGGCCATGTGGTGGCGGTGCCGGAAGTCTATCACGAATACGAGCCGGCCGGATGCGTGCTGGCCTATGACACGCCGGGGACCGATCGCGGCAATGCGCTGAAATATGCCAAGCCCCTGGCGGCCTATGACGATGATGCCCGTGCGGCCGTGGCGTGGCTGGCGGCGCATCCGGCCTGCACCGGGCGGATCGGGACGATGGGTGTGTGCCTGGGCGGGCATCTGGCCCTGCGGGCGGCGATGAACCCCGCCGTGCAGGCGGCGGCGTGCTTCTATGCCACCGACATTCATTCCGCGTCGCTGGGCGAGGGGCGTGCCGACGATACCCTGTTGCGGCTGGGCGAGATTGTCGGCGAGGCGATGATGGTCTGGGGGCGGCAGGACCCGCATGTGCCTTTCGCGGGGCGGCAGACGATCCGTGCGGCGCTGGAGGGGGCCGGGGTTCGGCATGAATGGTACGAGGTGAATGGCCAGCATGCCTTTCTGCGTGACGAGGGGCATCGGTTCGACCCGGTGCTGTTCCTTCAGGCCATGGCGTGGGTTCAGGCGCTGTTCGCCCGTGCCCTGCGGGCGGACTGAGCGGCCATGACGGGGAAAGTCCTGCACGAAGGCGAGGGTCTTTACGGTCTGCCTCGGGCGCTGGCGATGTTCGCCGTGGCGCTGTCGGTCCTGCTGTCGGTGCTGGATTATGCCATCGCCAACGTCGCGTTGCCGACGATCGCGCAGGATATCCATGCCAGCCCGTCTTCGTCGATCTGGGTGATCAACGCCTATCAGATGGCCTGCTTGGCGACGCTGCTGCCGCTGGCCTCGCTGGGGTCGCGGCTGGGCTTCGCGCGGCTGTGCCGGATCGGGCTGGCGACGTTCGTGGTGGCGTCGGTGTTCTGCGCGATGTCGCATACGCTGCTGGAGCTTGCGCTGGCCCGCGCGCTTCAGGGCATCGGCGGCGCGTGCATCATGAGCGTGAATATCGCGCTGGTGCGCTTCATCTACCCCCATGCCGAGATCGGCAAGGGCATCGCGCTGAACGGGGTGGTGGTGGCGACGGGCGTGGCGCTTGGGCCGACCATTGCCTCGGCGGTGCTGTCGGTGGCGGACTGGCCGTGGATTTTCCTGATCAACCTGCCGCTGGGCGGGGCGGCGATGGTGGCGGCGCTGGTTTATCTGCCCGCCACGCCGCGCAGCCTGTCGTCATTCGACCTGCCCAGCGCGGCCCTGAACGTGGTGGCCATCGGCTGTCTGGTGGTCGGGCTGGACAGTCTGGCGCATCGCAGCGGCCCGGTGGTGGCGGTGTGGCTGCTGCTGATCGGCGGCGCCGCGTTCTTCCAACTCGCGCGGCGGCAGACGGGGCGTTCGGACCCCATGCTGCCGCTGGACCTGCTGGCGGTGCCGGATTTCCTGATTGCGTTCAGCGTCGGCTCGCTGGCGTTCGTGGCGTCCAATTTCTTCATCATCTCCATGCCTTTTACGCTGGAGACGGTGCTGCATCGCTCGGCGGTGGCGACCGGGCTGCTGATCACGCCGTGGCCGGTGGGCATCGTTGCGATCTCGCCGCTGGTCGGGCGGCTGGCGGACCGGGTGCCGGCGGGCATTCTCTCGTCGATCGGGCTGTGCGTGACGGGGACGGGCTTCGTGCTGCTCTGCCTGCTGCCGGCGGATGCCGGGAATTTGGACATCGCCTGGCGGATCGCCATCGCCGGGATGGGATTCGGAATTTTCCAGGCGCCGAACAATCGCGCGATGATGGTGGCGGCGCCGCGTGGGCGCTCGGGCAGCGCCAGCGGCATGGTCTCGGTCGCCCGGCTGTGGGGGCAGACGATGGGGGCGATGTTCGTGGCCCTGACCTTCGGCTTCGTCCGCCATGATCCGACGCTGCGTTGCCTGGAACTGGCGGCGGCCTGCGCCTATGGGGCGGCGCTGATCAGTTCCAGCCGCCTGGTGCGCGGGCGGCATCGGGGCGGCTGAGACGCTGTTTGCATGGTTACACGTCTGCCGGCGTGTTCTCCGTGCCCTGTGCTGCGGGCGTCAGGGCTGCTCCGCCCGGAGGCTCGACAAGACCCGCCAGCCATGCTGCCTCCCGGCACGCTCGCTCGGCAGGATGAGTGTTTGAATAGCCTCCGACCGTAAAGGCCAGTTGCGGGCATCGGGGGTTGCTCCCGCTTGCCAGCCTACATTTTCGGTCAGGCTGTGAGAACGTGATCGGAATTTGAGCAATTGTTTGAATTCATGAATATGACGCTGGCGCGGCGTGGGTTTTCGGTCAATCTTGTGCGGAATGTAATTTTCTATTTCGAGAGCTGGACTATCTGATGCGTCTGCCGCGCGTTTTGTTGCCTGCATCGCGTCGTCGCCTTGCGACGCAGGCCGAAGGCGAACCCGAGCGCAGCGGTGAGGACGGCGGCCCACGCCATCGCAGGCGGTTTCAGCAGCTTTATCGTCTGAATGGCTTCAATAGTTTCCTGGCGCGTGTCGGCATGGCGTTCGATCCCGCATCGGACGAAACCGCCATATTGAGTGCGGCGTGTGAGGCCGCGACCCGGAATGCGCGGCTGCGGGCGGCCTTTATCGCACGGCCGGATGCGCAGGGGGCGTTTCATCTGCTCGCGGAAAGTGGGCCGGTCGTGCAATTGCATGATCCTGTTTTTTCTGCCCGGCCGGACTTGGCGGGACAGTACGGTCTTGTCGGGCGTGTCTGGCATGGGGGGCAGCCGGTCTTTTGCGCCGATGTGGCGCGGGAGGACGCGTTGCTGCCCTGGCGGCCGCGGATGCGGGAACTGGGGGTGCGATCGTGCGCGGTGTTGCCGCTGTGGCGCGGTGGCGAGGTCTGGGCCGTGTTCGGCGTTTATGACGGGCAGGCGGATGCATTCGATCCCGCGATCTCGACGATCTTGCTGGAGGCGGCGACCAGCCTGTCGCGTGGGCTGAAGACGCTTGACGAGCGGCGGCTGAAGGCCGCCCAGATCGACCGGGCGCAGGTGGGGATCGTACTGCTGCGCGATGCGCGCATCCATGCCGCGAACAGCTTTGCTGCCGGCCTTGCGGGTTGCGCGCCCGATGGCCTGCATCACGCGCCTGCGGAACGCATTGTGGGCGGCGATGAAGCCCGTCTGGAGCAGGCGCGGACGCAATTGCGGGAGACGGGTCGGGCCAGGCTCTCCGGTGTGCCGTTGCCCCGGCCGGACGGGCATGACCTGATTGCCGATCTTTCCGCCGTGGCGCTGGACGATCCGCCGGGTGCGGACTCGGTGTGGACGATGGAGGACGTGACCGGGCGCGATGAAACGGAGCGTTTGTACCGCGCGCTGATCAATGCCGTCTCCGCCATGCTGGCCGCCGAGGACGAGGCGGAAAAATGCCGTGCCGTGTGCGAGACGCTGGTGGATGGCACGCTGTTCAATGCCGTGTGGCTGGTGCAGCCCGACCTGTCCGGCCGGATGGTGGTGCGGGCGCACGCGGGCCGGGGCGGGGATATGATCGCCCGGCTGAACTGGCGGATCGATCAGGATTCCGGCCCCCTGCCGATGACGGTGCGGGCCTGGCGGGACGCGTGTCTGGTCCATACCAACGATATGGCGACCGATCTTGTCGGGATCCCGGGATATGGGACGGTGATGCGCTACGGATGGCGTGCCGTGCTGTCGGTTCCCGTGCTGCGGGGGGGGCAGATCTGGGCCGTGCTGACGCTCACGACGCTGCGGGCCAGTGGCTTCGAGGACAAGAGCATCACGCTGTGCCGGCGGCTGGCGGAATTGCTGGGCCGGAGCTTCGATCGGCTGGATACCAGCCGCAATCTGGAACAGTTGCGGCAGGAGGAAGCGAGGCGGGCCCGGCGCGACGTGCTGACCGCGCTGCCCAACCGGCTGGCGCTGGAGGAATATCTGCCCAGGGCACAGGAACGGGCACGGGCGCGCGGCATGTCCGTGGCAGTGGGGCTGATGGATCTGGACGGCTTCAAATCCGTCAACGACACCTATGGCCATGCGGCCGGGGACAAGGTGCTGGTCGAATTGAGCCGGCGGTTATGGGAGGCGCTGCGCGAGAACGGCTATATTGCCCGGCTGGGAGGCGACGAGTTCGTGGTCGTTCTGGAAAATCTCGACAAGGATACGGCAAACGAGCAGGCCTCGGTAGAACTGGACCGTCTGTCGTCGGTCGTGGGGGAGCCGTTCGTCCTGGAAGACGGGACCACCGCCCGGGTGGGGCTTGCCATGGGGGTGGCGTTTTATCCGCAGGACGGTGAAAAGCCGGAGGCGTTGCTGCGCCAGGCCGATAACGCGATGTACCAGGCCAAGCAGGGCCAAGGGCCGCGCGACGCCAACTGGCATTTCGCGGGTGCCCTCGACGAGGCGCGGATTCTCGACGACGAAGCGGCCGCGGACCTGTTGCCGATCGCGCCCTACGGGACGGTCGCCGCCGACCTGCTGGGTCGGGTGGTTGCGGCCGTCGCGCGGATCGGCGAACGCATTCGCCAGGGCGTGATTCCGGCGCTGTGGCAGAAAAGCGGCGGCGCGCCGGTGCTCGCCAATCTGACGGCCGAGCAGCATGAGCGCCTGACCGAGCGCGAGGTGAAGCATCTGGAATTCATGGTCGCGCCGGTGATCGTTCGGGAGGATCTGCTCGGGGAGGCGCGGAGGCTGGGTTCGATGTATGCCCTGTTCGGCGTCGATGCGGCCGTGATCGTCGCCGAACAGGGCTTCTATCTGCGCCTGCTGCTGGCGGAGATGGAAGCCGGCGGGATGGACGGCGACGACCGCTATCGCGTGCAGCAGATCGTCGAAGCCCGCTACCGGGATGATCGCAGGATGCGGCGCATGATCGCGCAGCAGGTGCGCAAGGCCTATATCGCCGCCCTCTCCGACGAGATGCCCGGCGGCGCGTGGAGCGCGGTCAGTAACGACGCGCTGACCGCGCTTGCGAAACTGCCCGGTATTCGGTCGGCATTTCTGATGCGCCCCAACGCGGCGGGGGAACTGGTCGCGCAGACCATTGCCGGACCCTGTGCCACGGCGCTGGACGAGGCGTTGCTGCGTGGCGAGGTGCGGCCCGTGATTGCCTCCAGTGCGCGCCGGGGCAGCTTTATCGGTGCCCAGGCCTGGCGCACGGGTGCGTGGCAGAGTTGTCCGTCGGTCGAACTGGATGGTGCCATGGCACCGTGGCATGCACTGATGGCCAATCTGCGCATCCGTTCGGCCATGAGCGTGCCGATCCGGCGCCTGGACGGGACGACGGCGCTGGTGCTGACCCTGTTCGGTGCCTGCCCCAACCAGTTCGAATCCGCCGACATGCGGCAGTTCATCGTTGGATTGCAGGAAAAATGGGAACGCCTGTGGCGGGATGGGCAGGACATGTCCGACGCGCGTGCGGGCCGCCTGCGCGAGCGCCTGTTCTCCGGGGGGCTGCGCATGTTCATGCAGCCGGTCATCGACCTGCGCACCGGGCAGTTGCTGAAGGTGGAGGCGCTGGCGCGGCTGCAGGATGCCGACGGCACCATCCTGCCGCCCGCGACCTTTCTGGCATTGCTGGGGCATGATGAACTGGACCGGCTGTTCCAGTTCGGGCTCGAGCAGAGCCTGTCATGGCTGCGGTCGTGGGACGGCAAGGGTCTGTCGACCGAAATGTCGGTCAATCTGCCGCCATCCTGTCTGTCGAACACCAATGTGTTGCCCATGGTCGACGACATGCTGAACCGTCACGATATCGCCCCCCGCCGGCTGACGCTGGAAGTGCTGGAGACCCAGGGCCTCGATTCCGCCAAGCAGAAGGCGGCGCTGCGGGATTTCCGCTCCAGGGGCGTGCAGATGGCCATCGACGATCTCGGGGCCGGCCATAGCACGCTGCTGCGGCTTTCCGCGGCGCCCTTCGACTGCATCAAGGTGGATCAGGGCCTGCTGCGCTATGTCCGCGACGTGCCCTTGCAGGTCTTCAGCGTGATCCGCTCGCTGCGGGAAATGGGCCGCGATCTGCACAGCCAAGTGGTGGTGGAAGGGCTGGAAGATGCCGACATGATCGAGGCGATCTGCCATCTCGGCTGCCAGTACGGGCAGGGGTTCGGCATCGCCCGGCCCATGCCGCCAGATGATTTCCTGGACTGGCATCGCGCCTATGCGGAGCGTGATCCGGGCCGCGACCGGGTGGAAGAGGACAGCGAAATCCGCAGCGTTCTCGGTGCGCTGGCCTGGCTGTGGACGGCTACGCGCGACTGCCCGCCATTGGGGCAGTTCGCGTTCGGGGACGGACCGCTGACGCGATGGCTGGAACGGTTGGGTCGCGATGATTCCGAGGCAGCGCGATGGTACCGCATCTGTTCCGCCGGCCCGGTGCCGGAGGAGATGGCGCGCGACATGCGGGACTGGCTGGAGGACCGCGTGGTCAACGCCGCGCACGGATGAGGGGCCTTGGTGCCGATGCGCAGGAAGCGGGTGTCGGATCGTCGCCTGCGCCTGTTTCCGGGCGGATCAGGGGGTGACGCGGTAGAGGGTGGTGCGTCGTGCGTCGCGGTCTTCGAGTTCGCGGGTGGTCGGGATGTCGCGGGTGACGATCGGGTGCAGGCCGGCGCGGGGCAGGTAGGCGCGGCCGGGATCGGCGATCCAGACCTCGGCGGTGCGCGCGCATGCGCGCAGCCAGGGGAGGATATGCTCGGTCATCGGGTTTTCGTAGCAGACATCGCCGCACAGGATCAGGTCCCAGCGCGGCGCGGTGCCGACGAGGTCCGCGCCGGTGGCGGTGACGGCCACGCCGTTGGCACGCGCGTTCAGCGTGGTGGCGGCGACGGCCAGCGGGTCGATTTCGGCGGCCTCCACCATGCTGGCGCCGACCTGCGCGCAGGCGATGGCGGCGATGCCGCAGCCCGCCGCGAAATCCAGCACCCGGCGGCCGGCGACCAGGGCGGGATTGTCCAGGATATGGCGGGCCAGCAACTGGCCGCCGGGCCAGGCGAAGGCCCAGAAGGGGGGCTCGATATCCTGCCGGGTCAGCCAGTCTTCGCTGGCCTGCCAGATCGGGGTGATCTCGGTGGCCAGGTGCAGCGTGATCTCGGGCACCAGCGGGGCGTGGGCCGGGCTGGTGTTGGCGAGGATGAAGGATTCGGGATCGGGGCGGGTGCTCATCGGCCGGTCAGCCCGGCCAGGATAGCCAGGGCCACGGCCAGCCCCGTCTCGCGGTTGGAGCGGAACAGCATCAGGCAGCGGCGCGGATCGGTGCTGTCGAGATGGGCGACCTGCCAGCCCAGCGCGATGGCGGGCAGCACCATCGCCACCCAGAAGCCGATGGTGCAGCCGGCCAGCCAGCCCGCCAAAAGCAGGGCTGCCACGGCCAGTCCGTAGCAGGCCCCGACGAACTGGCGGGGTTGGCCCGCCCACAGGCGGGATGTCGATTTGACGCCGATGCGCGCGTCGTCCTCCATGTCCTGGAAGCCGTAGATGGTGTCGAAGCCGAGCTGCCAGAGGATGGTGGCGGCATAGAGCGCCGCCCATGCGGCGTCGATCCGCCCGGCCGCCGCCGCGTAGCCCATCGGGGCGCCGAAGCCGAAGGTGAAGCCCATGACGAGCTGGGGCCACCAGGTGAAGCGTTTGGCCAGCGGATACAGCCCCACCAGCAGCAGCGAGCCCACGCCCAGCAGGCGGCAGAGCCCGTTGAGTTGCAGCAGGATGACCAGTCCGATCGCCAGCAGCAGGGCGAGGAACCAGGCGGCCTGGCGCATGCGCAGCGCACCGGAGGCCAGGGGGCGGCCCGCCGTGCGCGCCACCATCCGGTCGATATCGCGATCCCACATGTCGTTGACCACGCAGCCGGCCGACCGCATCACCACGCTGCCGATCCCGAACAGCAGCGCCAGCCGCAGGCGCTCGCCGGCCTCGACCCCGCCGGGCAGCAGGATGCCCCACAGGCCGGGCAGGAACAGCAGCCAGGTGCCGATGGGCCGGTCCAGCCGTGCCAGCAGCGCGTATGGGCGCAGCGCCGCGGGCAGGCGGCTGATCCAGCCTGTGGTCCGGATGTCGGTATGGGGGAGCGGGGTCACGCTGGGGTCTCCGTCTGGACACGCGGGCACAATAGAGGCATCGGGAGCAGCTTGTGCCCGCGTGTGAATGGGGCGCGGGATGGAAGCGGTCAAGGGCCGGGTGCGGGAGGGCATGTTCCCGGCCGGTCGGAGGTGGTGTCGTCATGAAGGATTGTCCTCGCCTGTTCGCCGATCCGGCTGGAAAGCCGCCGATGGAGGCGGATGCGGTGCGCGATCTGGAGCCGGGGCAGGCCCATTACCTTGGCACCGTGATGCGGATGGCGCCGGGGGCGGAGGTTGCGCTGTTCAATGCCGGGGACGGGGAATGGCTGGCCAGTCTGGTGGCGGTGCGGCGCGACCGCGCGCAGGTGCAGCTGCTGCATCGCCGCCGCGCGCCCGAGCCCGCATGCGGGCCGGTGTTGCTGTTCGCGCCGCTGAAACGCGATGCCACCGACATGGTGGTGCGCATGGGCACCGAGCTGGGCGTGACGCGCTTCCTGCCCGTGCTGACCGAGCGTACCAATACGCATCGCGTCAATGTCGGGCGGCTGGAAGCCATTGCGATGGAGGCGGCGGAGCAGTGCGAGCGCCTGGACGTGCCGACGATCGGCGAGCCCGTACGCCTGCCCGAGCAACTGGCGGCGTGGCCGGCCGGGTGCACCCTGTTCGTGGCGGCGGAGCGCGACGGGCCGGATGACGGGGTGGGGGAGATCGACCGCGTGGCCGATGGCGACGGGCTGCTGGTCGGCCCCGAGGGCGGGTTTTCCGACGCCGAGCGGCGCATGTTGCGTGCGCGGCCGTTTGTCAGGATGATCACGTTGGGAAAACTGATCCTGCGGGCGGATACGGCGGCGGCATGCGGCCTCTCCCTGATGGGGGCTGGCTTCCGGCGCGCGTCTGGTGCAGATTCGCGCTAACCGACCGGTCGGTCGCATGGCTGCGGCGGACCCTTCCGTCGATCCGTTCTGTCTTTGAAGGCTTGTTCAGAAACGATGTCGAACCCCGGCGAGCAAGATACCACCCCTGTTGAATCGATCGGCCAGTTGGCCGGGTTGCTGGCGGAGGGGGGCAAGCCGCGCGAACGGTGGCGGATCGGCACCGAGCATGAGAAATTCGGCTTTGTCCTGCCGGCCGCCGCCGGGCCGGAGCGGACGCCCTGGATGCCGCCGCCCTATGCGCCCGACGGAATCGGCGAGATCCTGACCGACCTGAACCGCCAGGATGGCGGTGGCAGATGGGAAGCGATCGAGGACAGGGGCAAGCTGATCGGGCTGAAGGGAATCGGCCCTGAACGCGGCGGGTCGGTGTCGCTGGAGCCGGCGGGGCAGTTCGAACTGTCGGGCGCGCCGTTGGCCAGCCTGCATGAGACGGGCCATGAGATGGCCCGGCATTTCGAGGCGATCCGCCCCGTCAGCCGCTCGCTGGGCATCGGCTTCGCGCCGCTGGGCTTCCACCCGATGGCGCGGCGCGCGGACATGCCGTGGATGCCCAAGAGCCGCTATGCGATCATGCGCAACTACATGCCCAAGGTCGGCACGCTGGGGCTGGACATGATGACGCGGACCTGCACCGTGCAGGTTAATCTGGATTTTGCCTCCGAGACCGACATGCTGCGCAAGCTGCGCGTGTCGCTGGCGTTGCAGCCGGTGGCGACCGCGCTGTTCGCCAATTCGCCGTTCTATGAGGGGAAGCCGAACGGGCTGCTCTCCAACCGCGCGCATGTGTGGACCGATACCGACAATGTGCGCTCGGGCATGCCGCTGGCCTTCTTCGATCCGTCATTCGGGTTCGAGGCTTATGTGGAATGGCTGCTGGATGTGCCGATGTATTTCATCGTGCGCGACGGGCAGATCCTGGACGTGGCCGGGCGGTCGTTCCGGGCGTGGATGAAGGGCGAGCGCCAGGACGGGCTGGAGGGTCTGGTGCCGACCATCGGCGATTTCGAGGACCATATGACCACCGCTTTTACCGATGTGCGGCTGAAGCGCTTCCTGGAAATGCGCGGCGCGGATGCGGGGTCGCCCGAGATGATGCTGGCGCAGTCCGCGCTGTGGGTGGGCCTGCTGTATGACGATGCGGCGCTGACGGCGGTCGATGCGCTGGTGCGCGAGCGGGACTGGGCGGACTATGTCGCGCTGCGTGCCGCCGTGCCGCGCCAGGGGCTGGACGCGCCCTGGGCCGGAGGGGTGGCACACGACCTGGCCGCCCGCATGGTGGCGATCGCGGCCGAAGGGCTGCGCGCGCGCGCGGTGACGGATGGCAACGGGCGCGACGAGAGCCATCTGCTGGCGCCGTTGCAGGCGATTGCGGCCGGCGCCCCGACCCAGGCCGAGCATTGGCTGGAGCGGTATCATGGCGCGTGGCAGGGCGATGTGAGCAGGATCTTCGCCGAAGCGGCGGTTTGATCGGTCTCTGATCTGTCGTAGCCGATAACGCGCGTTATTCTCGCGATGTCGAAACGTCTTGTGTATGCCGGGAGAGTTTCGGCATGCAGTTTTCATGCGCCAATTCACGACGCTGAACGATCGAGAGATCCTTGCCTTCGCCATTTCGAACGAGGACGAAGACGCGCGGCGGCGCGTCGTGTTGCAGGTGATCCAGCCCGGTCTGGTCGGGTTGATGGATGGGTCGGTCTCCACGCTCGCGCCCGTCTTGTGGCTTCAGCATACGGTTCCTGAACGGATCACGGTTTTTTCGTTCTTTTTTTAAAAGAACATTTCGGTCGGACCTGCATGGTACGGTCGGCGCCTTGATCTTGCCGGAATGATCGGGCAACGAAGTCGGGCTGGACCGGTGCCTGCGCGAGGTATCGGCTGGTGACCTCCTGCGACCGACCGGGTGCCATGACGCGACCGAACCGCCTGCCTTTCCTGCCGACCCGTCTTGCGACCTGCCTGCTGGGCGGGTTGATGGCCGGGGCCTGTCTGCCCGTGGCCGCGCTGCATGCCCAGACGGCGGCCGCGACGCTCTCGACCGCCGATCGCGGGTGGGTGCAGCGTATCCAGACCTATCTGGACGGGATTACGACGCTGGAGGCGCAGTTCCAGCAACTGGCTCCGGACGGCAAGCGGGCCACCGGCACGGCATGGCTGAACCGGCCGGGGCGGATGCGCTTCGAATATGACAAGCCGAGCCCGCTGTTGCTGGTGGCCAATCATGGTCAGGTCGTCTTCAACGACAGCCAGTTGGGCCAGACCACGACGCTGCCGCTGGACAAGACGCCGCTGGGGCTGCTGCTGCGGCCCGGCCTGCAACTGTCGGGCGACGTGACCGTTACGGCTTTCACGCATGCCAACGGGCTGGTGCAGGTTACGCTGGTGCGGACCGCCTCGCCGGGGGACGGGAGCCTGACATTGGTGTTCCATGACAATCCATTGTCGCTGCGCTCGTGGAGTGTGGTCGATGCGCAGGGACAGGCGACGCAGGTCGATCTGTTCAATGTCCGCCTTGGCGGCGGCCCGATGCCGGATGGGCTGTTCGATACGAATATTGGTGACCAGTAAGCGGGATGGATCGGCCGGGGATCCGGGGCTAGCGGTGCTGCTCGTCAGGCCCGGCTTCGCGGGCGAGTTCCAGCGCGCGGGCGTAGACCGTACGGCGCGGAAGGTTGATCGCGCCGGCGACCAGGGCCGCTGCATCCTTGACCGACAGGGTCGTCAGTGCCGCGCGCAGCCGGTCGTCCAGATCGTCGGCACCCGTGTCATCCTCGGCGGGCGGACCCAGCAGGACGGTGATTTCCCCGCGTGCCCGATAGTCGGCGTACCAGGCGGCCAGTGTGCCGACAGGGCCACGACGCACCTCCTCGAACCGTTTTGTCAGTTCGCGCGCCACGGCGGCGGGACGGTCGGCGCCGAAGATGTCGGCGAGGTCGGCCAGCATCTCGGCCAGCCGGTGCGGGGCCTCGTGCCAGATCAGGGTGGCGGACAGGCCGGCCTGCTCGGCGGCGCGCAGTCTGGCCAGCCCTTCGCGCCTTGCCGCCGTGCGCGGCGGCAGGAAGCCCGAGAACATGAACGGATGCGGCGGCAGGCCGGACAGGGTCAGCGCCGTGATCGCGGCGTTGGGGCCGGGGACTGCCGTCAGCGTGATATCGGCCGCGATCGCGGCGCGCGCCAGGCGGAAGCCGGGGTCGGAGAGCAGTGGCGTGCCGGCGTCGGAAATGATGGCGATGCGGCGGCCGCGTTCCAACTGGCCGATCAGGGCGGGAATGCGCTGCTGCTCGTTATGGTCGTGCAGGGGCTCGGTGCGGGTGGTGATGCCGCGCGCGATGAGCAGGCGCGCGCTGGTGCGGGTGTCCTCGCACAGGATCAGGTCGGCTTCCGCGAGGGTGGTGGCGGCGCGGTCGCTGAAATCGCCGAGATTGCCGATGGGTGTGGAGACAAGCGTCAGCACGCCACGGCCGGGATGGCCGGTGGGCGGGATATCGTCTTCCTCTTCGGCGTGGGTTTCGAACGGGTCCTCCGCCGGAGGCGTGTCCTCGTGCGTGCCGGGGGCATGACGGGCGGGGTCGGCTCGGCTATGGGAAGATGGCGCAGGGCTGAAGGACGCGGCTTCATGGGGCGCGTGGAAAGGCAGGGACGAGGAAGATGAATCGGTCATTCGCAACCCGGATGCAGAAACAGCCCGTAAAGTCAGCCCGTCAGGGCCTGTCTGGCAAGGCCGGACTGCTGCTGGCGGCGTCGTTGGCCGGACTGGCGGCCTGCGCCGGTCCGGGCACGGAGCATCCCTTGCCGGTTCCGGCGGTGCCCGAGGCGGTTCCGCCCGGTCGGACGGTCGGCGTGCTGCTGCCGCTGAGTGGTGGCAACGCGCGGCTGGGCCAGGCGATGCTGTCGGCAACGCGCATGGCGCTGGGCAGCCCGACGGCGCCTCCGCTGGATATCCGCGACACGGGTGCCCCCGGTGGGGCGGGGGCGGCGGCGCAGGCTGCTCTTGCGAATGGTGACGGCGTGATCCTCGGGCCGCTGACGGCGGCCGAGACCGGGCAGGCTGCCGCGGTCTCCACCACGGCGTCGGTGCCGATGCTGGCCTTTACCAGTGACGTGTCGGTCGGCCGGCCTGGGGTATGGGCACTGGGGATCGCGCCGGAGCAGCAGGTCGAGCGGATGGTGATGGCGGCGCAGGCCGAGGGGCGGCAGCATTTTGCGGCCTTCCTGCCCGAGACGGCGCTGGGCCGGGCGATGGGCCGGGCGCTGGCGCGGAATTGCGCGGCGCGGGGCCTGGCCGCGCCGCAGATCGTCTATCATGCCGACAGCCCGGCCAGCATTACGCAGGGGCTGAAGACCCTGTCCAATTTCGATGTGCGCGCGATGGCGGCGCAGCCTGCCGCCCAGGCGGCATTGCCGCCCGATGCGGCGGCGGCGGTCGATCCCGTGGGGGGGGCAGTGCCGCAGGCGCAGCCGGCGCCTGCACCCTCGCGATTGGGACCGCCGCCCTTCGACGCGCTGCTGCTGGCCGATACCGGGCTGCAACTGGCGTCGGTGATCGAGGCGCTGCGTGCGTTCCAGGTGATCGGAGTGCCGCCGGTGCCGGGTGCCGTGGCGACGGCCGATGGGGCCGCGCCTGCGGCGGTGCCCCTGAATGCCGCCGCCCCGCCGGTGCGAATACTGGGGACGGCGCTGTGGGCATCATTCGCCGGCAAGCTCGGCCAGTTGCAGGGCGCATGGTACGCGGCGCCCGACCCGACGGCGCGGCAGCGGTTCGTCCAGCTTTACATGGCGCGCTATCACACCATGCCGACACCCCTGAGCGATCTGGCTTATGACGCCTCGGCACTGGTTGGGGCGCTGGATCGTGCGCGACCGGCGGACAGGCCGAACGGCTACACGGTCGAAGCCCTGACGCGGCCGGATGGATTTTCGGGGGTGGATGGCGTGTTCGGGCTGACGCCGGATGGTCAGACACGCCGGGATCTGGCGATTTTCCAGATCCAGCCCTCAGGGGGCGGGCGGATTGTCAGTCCCGCGGCGGGGCGTCTGGCGCGGGAGCAGAGCTGACGGGCAGAAAAGGGGCGGCGGCGGTCAGGCCGCCGCGGTCGCGCCGCAGGCCAGGACAGGGCGGATTGCGTAGAGCGCCGCTTCGAAGGTCTTGAAGGTGCCCAGCCGGTGGTCGCGCAGATTGTCGACCAGGACCCAGTTCATGCCCTCGGGACGCAACAGATAGGCCGGATCGGCGTTCTCACGTACCCAGACCAGCACGTGCTCGATCGGGCCGTTGCCGGAGCGGGGAGAAACATCGACGTCGCACAATCCCATACAGGTTCCGGCGTCGAGCCAGCGCATCAGATATTCCCGATGGCGGGGCAGGAAATTCGCGCGCAGCGAAACGACGTTGTCGGTGGAGAAAGTGGTCGCCTTCAGGGTCATCGTCGCGGGCATCTGTCATGTCCTCGGAGTATGGGCGGAACGAGGGAACGCTAGAGCGCGGTGCCGGGCATTGCCAAATTGAATCTGGTGGAAGTCGCCACTCAAAAAGGCAGAAGTTCGGGTATGTGGCAAAAAAGCAATGATTTGTTGCGAGAAAGACCTAATTTTAGGCACGAAATAGTGCATATGATCGTAACGTAATCAGCGCGTAAACGTGGGCTTCATCTCTTTGTCACATTTCTGGCGTGAATTGCCTGTGATTGATGCGATTGTGAGACGAATCTGCCCGCGATTGACCCTTATCGAAGCAGGGCTCGGGATGGATGCAGGGCCTGTGGATCAGCTGTAGGAGGATTTGGGCCAGCGGCGATGCAGCCACAGCCAGGTGCCGGGGCGGGCGCGGACCCAGTGTTCCAGCCGGTCGTTGACGGCTTGCGTCAGGGTCAGGATGTCGGCCTGCCGGTCGCCGCTGTCGGGCAGGTCGAGCGGGGGTTCGACATGGATGCGCAGGCGGGCCGGGCCTAGTCGCTCGACATAGCCGGGGATGACCGGGCAGCGATAGCGCAGGGCCATGGCGGCCAGGGCGGGCGCGGTCATGGCCGGGTGGCCGAAGAGTGTCGCCTCGATGCCGTCATTCATCTTCTGGTCGACCAGCATGCCCAGCCGGCCGCCGCGCGCGATATGGGCCAGGGCGCCGCGTGCGCCGCGTGCGCCCTTGGCGAACATGGGCACGGTCTCGCCCATTGCCGCTTCGCGTAGCGCGCGGATCATGCCGTCGACCAGCGGATTGCCGGCGGCGCGGTAGAACGAGGCGAAGGGCAGCCCGTGGCGGGCCACGCCGGGCGGCAGCATCTCCCAGTTGCCGATATGGCCGGACATGAAGATCACCGGGCCACCGCGTGCGACCTGCGCCGCCAGATGTTCGGCCCCGACGACATCCCAGCCCGGTCCCGATGCCGGGTTTTCCGGCAGGGCGGCGATATGCGGGAACTCGCCGACCGTGCGGCCCAGATTGTCCCACACCGCGCTGATTACTGCCCGTCGGGCTGGGGCGTCCAGTTCCGGCATGGCCAGGCGCAGATTGGCGTCCGCGATGCGCGAGACCGGCAGGCGCGGGCCGATGGCGCGGCAGACGGCGCCGCCGGCATTCGACGCCCCGACCGGGCCCAGGCGGCGCAGCAATGCCAGGGCTGCGCGCGCGGCCAGGGCTTCCAGCCGCATCAGCCGGGTGACGGGGCGGGTTTCGTCGCGGGGCTTGCTCATGAGGTGCTGGTTTCCGGTCTGCCTGCCAGCCATTGGTCCAGCAGCCGTTCCGGCGCGGCCGGGTCGGTCCATGCCAGCCCGACACCGATGCTCAGAACCTGGGCCCGCATGTTCGTGGGCAGGCGCGCGGCATCCTTCGGTGTGGTCAGCAGCGCCGCGCCGTGGACGGTGGCCAGGTCCCGCAGGCGATGCAGGTCGCGGGGGGTGTAGGGGTGGTGATCGGCGAAGGGGATGCAGGCCGCCGGTGCGATGCCCTGTCGGCGCAGGCCGTCGAAGAATTTTTCCGGGCGGCCGATGCCGGCGAAGGCGATGGCGGGGCGGCCGGCCAGCAGGGGTGTTGCGTCCTGCATCGCCAGGCTGGCGTGCAGGATCGGCAGGTGGCCGGGCAGGTGGGTGAGGGCGCCGGCATGGTCGTCGCCGATCAGGATCGCGGCGTGGGCGCGGGCGGCGCCGGTCGCGACCGGTTCGCGCAGGGGGCCGGCGGGGATGACATGGCCGTTGCCGAAGCCGCTGGCGCCGTCGATGACCGGCAGTCTCATGTCCTGAAAGAGGCCGGGATTCTGGAACCCGTCATCCATGAGCAGGCAATCCGCGCCTTCGGCGAGGGCTGCGCGGGCGCCGGCTACGCGGTCGGCCGAGACGTGGGTGGGGGCGAGGGCGGCCAGCAGGAGGGCTTCGTCGCCCACATCGGTGGCGTCGTGGCGGGTGGGATCGACCCGCAGCAGGCCGGCGCGGCGGCGGCCGTAGCCGCGCGTCAGGATATGGACGCGCCGGCCGCGCGCGATCAGCCGGGTTGCCAGATCCAGCACCAGTGTCGTCTTGCCCGCGCCGCCGGCGGTGAGGTTGCCGCAGCACAGGACCGGGATCGGGGCGTGCCAGCCGGGTTGGCGCAGGCGGCGCGCGGTGGCCCGCGCGTAGAGGGCAGCGGCGGGGGTCAGCAGCCGGGCCGACCAGCCACCATCCGCTGCGTACCAGAAACGCGGGGCGCGCATCAGCATGCGTCCATCAGGGCGAGCAGGCGTGTGGCCAGACGGTTAGGGAGGGTGGAAGCGGCGTGGGTCGCCGATGCGGCCTGTTGCCCGGCCTCGGTGCGGCGGGCGGGGTCGGCCAGCATTGTTTCCACCCATTTGGCCAGGGCGTCGGCATCGGGCACGATGTGTACCGCATTGCCCAGGCGGGTGAAGGCGTCGAGGAAGTTTTCCGTCAGGGGGCCGGTGGCCAGCGTGGCGCCGAAGCGGGCCGGCTCCAGCGGGTTGTGGCCGCCGCGCCGGCCGGGGCCGGGCAGACTGTTGCCGATGAAGACGATCGGCACCGCCTGATAGAACAGGCCCAGTTCGCCCAGCGTGTCGCAGATCCAGAAGGAGTCTTCCGGACCTGGTTCCTGCCCGGCCGCGCGGCGGGGGGCGTTGTCCAGGCCCTCGGCGATGGCCGGGCCGCGCTCGGGGTGGCGGGGGACGATGACGGTCAGCAATGTGGGGTAGCGGGTGCGGATCTGCCGGGCGGCCTTGGCGATCTCCTCTTCCTCGCCTGCATGAGTGGCGGCAGCCAGCCAGACCGGGCGGTGGGCGAGCAGGGCACGCACATGGGCCAGCGTCGTCGGGTCGGCTGGTAGGGGGGGGGCGGCGTTTTTCAGGTCACCCGGCGTGTCGATCCGTTCGGCACCCAGGGTCCGGAACCGGGCGGCGTCGCGATCGGAACGGGCAGCGATCCAGGCGAAGCGGCCCAGCATGCGCGCGGCCAGGCCGGGTACGCGGCCCCAGCCGGCCCGCGCGCGGTCGGACAGGCGCGCGTTCAGCAGGGCCAGCGGGATGCGTTGGCGGTGGCAGGCCTCGATCAGGTTGGGCCAGAGTTCGCTTTCGGTCAGGGCGGCGGCATCGGGGCGCCAGCGGCGGAGGAAGCGGTCGATCCAGCGGGGGACATCCAGCGGGATGAACTGATGGATGACCCGCGTGCCGCCTTTGATGTCGGCCAGCCGCTGTTCCAGCAGGGTGGCGGCGGTGACGGTCGCGGTGGTGACCAGCACATGCAGGCTGGCATTCTGGGCCAGCAGTTCTGCGATCACGGGCAGGATCGACAGGGTTTCGCCCACGCTGGCGGCGTGCAGCCAGACCAGTTTGCCGGGAGGGCGGGGCTGTGTGGTCAGGCCCATGCGCTCGCGCTGGCGGCCGCGTATTTCCTTGCCGCGAGCCAGGCGGCGGTGCAGCAGGAGCGTCAGGGCCGGGGCCAGCAGGGTGGCCAGTCCGGCCCAGAGCTGTTGCGCCGCGCGGGCCGGGGCGGGGGCTGCGGCGTGCATGGCCGCATCGAGGGCCCCGGTGAGGTTGGCGCGGGCTGTGTCCTGATCCTCGCGGGTGACGGCGATCGGCGCGCCGCAGACGATCCGGCCGCGCCCGAACGGCAGGGGGAGCATCATGCGGTCCCAGCCGCCCAGCCGCCAGCTTGCGCACCAGCCGCCCACCGGCACGATCGGGGCACCGGAGAGGCGGGCCAGGCCGATCGCGCCCTGTTCGACCTGCCGGCGGGGGCCACGCGGGCCGTCGGGAGTGATCACGACCGGGTCGCCGCTGCGGATCAGGGCCAGTAGCTGGCGCAGGGCTGCTGCGCCGCCCTTGTCCTTGCCCTTGCGGTCGGTCGAGCCGGCGATGGTGCCGGCGCCCCAGGGGGCGATGATGTCGGCGATCAGCCGGCCGTCGCGATTGCGGCTGATCAGGACGTGCGGCCGCAGGGTGGGGTTGCGCGCGATGGACCACCAGAGCAGGGCCGGGGTCAGGGCCAGCGTTTCGTGCCAGAAGGCGACCAGCACGGATTGTTCGCCCTGGCCGGTGAGGAGTGGGTATGCATCCGGGTGGATGTCGAAGGTCCACCGCGTGGTGCCGATTGTCAGCCGCAGATAGGCGCGCAGCAGTACGATCGCTGATGCGCGGGCCGCGCCCGCCCCGGTCAGGCGTTTCAGCATGGCGTGCCGCGCAGGGCGGGGCGTCGGATCATGAACCCGGCGGTAGCATGCGCGCTCGCCGGGCGAAAGGGGCGCCCGTGCCGGTGCCGGTATGAAGCCGGGCGAGGACTATGACTGCGCGGGGCGGCGAGCGTGAGGGAGAAAGGCGGCCAGCAGGCCGATCGCGGGCAGGACGGAGCAGAGACGATAGACAAATTCGATGCTCGTATGGTCCGCGAGCGTGCCGAGTACGGCGGCGCCCAGGCCGCCCATGCCGAAGGACAGGCCGAAGAAGAGGCCAGATACCAAGCCGATCCGGCCCGGCATCAGTTCCTGCGCATAGACCACGATTGCGGAGAATGCCGAGGAGAGGATCGCACCGATCACGATGCTGAGGCCGATGGTGGCGGATAGCCCCACATAGGGCAGGACCAGTGTGAAGGGCAGGACGCCGAGGATGGAGGTCCAGATGACGGCCTTGCGGCCGATCCTGTCGCCGATCGGGCCACCGAGGATGGTGCCGGCGGCGGCTGCCGCGAGGAAGATGAACAGGTCGGCCTGCGCGGCCCTGATCGACAGATGGAAATGGTGGATCAGGTAGAACGTGTAATAGCTGGTGATGCTGGCGAGATAGAAATATTTCGAGAAGACCAGCGCGATCAGGATGGCGAGGGCGCGGACGACCTGTCCGCGCGGGAGCCGGGCGGCATCCGCGCCGGCCCTGTGTCCGGCTTGCCGGGGCTGGCTGTTGTTGTGGTACCAGCGCCCCAGCAGGGTGAGCAGCGCCATGCCGCCCAGTGCCAGCAGGGCGAACCAGGCCAGACTGTGCCGGCCGTGCGGCAGGATGAAGAACGCTGCGAGCAGCGGGCCCATCGCGGTACCGAAATTGCCGCCGACCTGGAACAGCGACTGGGCCAGGCCATGGGCGTCCCCCGAGGCGTGGCGGGCGATCCGCGAGGATTCTGGGTGGAAGATGGATGAACCCGTCCCGAGCAGGGCTGCGCCGCACAGCAGCAATCCATAGGATGGGGCATAGGCCAGCGTGAGCAGCCCCAGCAGCGTGAAGCCCATGCCGCAGGGAAGAGACCAGGGTTTGGGGCCGCGATCGCTATAGAGGCCGACCAGCGGCTGAAGCAGCGAAGCGGTGGCCTGGTACATCAATGTCAGCAGGCCGATCTGTCCGAAACTCAGTGCGAAGCCGCCTTTGAGGATCGGGTAGATCGCGGGCAGGAGCGACTGCATGGTGTCATTGAGGAAATGACAGAAGCTGATCGCGCCGAGGACGGGAAACGCGATGGGACGGTGGGGCGACGCGGAGGCGGCGGACTGGCTCACGGGGAAAGGTCTTTCCTGATTCCTGGTTTTTTCGAGATTGGCTTGCCAAAGCATGAGGGGAAGCCTAAGCGGACGCCACACGGCCCGCCACCGCGGATGGGCACCTGAACAGTGAGAGTGGGCCAGTGGTCTGGAACCGCCGCGTGGAGCAGATCGAGGATTCGCCACGCGATATCGTTGCTCTGGGCAACGCGTATATCGACGGGCATGTCATTGCGCCGCACAGCCACCGGCGGACGCAGCTTCTCTGCGCGACATCGGGGGCTGTCATGGTGACGACGCGGCATGGAACCTGGGTGATGCCGCCGCAGCGGGCGATCTGGATTCCGGCCGGGAGCGTTCATCAGGTTCGCATGCTGGGGGCCGTACGCTCGAACAGTCTTTATCTCAAGCCCAGTGCGATCGGTGCCATGCCGGCGGATTGCTGCGTGGTCGGCCTTTCGGCGTTCATGCGGGCGTTGCTGGCCGAGGCGGTCGAGCTGCCCGCGGATTATGACATGCACGGACGGGCCGGGGCGCTGATGAACCTGATCCGCCACGAGATTGCCGATCTGCCGGTTGTGCCGCTGTTTCTGCCGGTGCCCGGGCATGAGGTGCTGGCAAGCATGTGTCGGGCGTTTCTGGCCGACCCGTCGATCCATGAGACGATCGAAGCGTGGAGCGGGCGGCTGGGTGTGCGGCCCCGCAGTTTTACGCGGATGTTCCGTCGCGAGACCGGGATGAGCTTCATGGCCTGGCGCCAGCAGGCTTGCCTGATCGCTGCGCTGCCGCGTCTGGTGGCCGGCGAGCCGGTCACGACCATCGCGATGGATCTGGGCTATGACAATCCGGCGGCATTTACCGCCATGTTCCGAAAGATGCTCGGGGCATCGCCGCGTCGCTATCTGGCGGGACAGGACGACGTGCTGGCACCTGTCGGCACAGGCACGCCGCTTTCGTGATGCTGTCAGCCGAGCAGGCGGCGGAGCGCGAAGCCTTCGGCGCGTTCGCCGCGCACCGAGGGCTGATAGGCGGTGCGGAAACGCGTGTGGGCGCGCGCCCAGATGTCCGGATCGCTGCCGGCGGGCAGGGCGACCGTGGAGACGCCGCAGCGCAGCAGGAACTCGTACTGATCGGGCAGGGGCTTGCCGGTGGCGCGGATTTCGCCGGTGAAGTGCAGATGTTCGCGCAGGGCGCGGGCCTGGCTGAAGGCGCGGCCGTCGCGGAAGATCGGGAAAGTGACCGCCACCAGCGACAGGCGGGGCAGGGCCGTGCGCAGCGTGTCGATTTCAGCGTCTTGCGGCAGTGCTACGCCCAGTTTTTCGTCATGCGGGCGGGCCAGCCCTTCCTCCAGCCGGGAGAGCGGCACGATGACCGGGCCGGTGGCGGGGAGAGGGGATTCCGCGTCGAGCGTCGTCCAGGCGTCGGGGACGAGCCGTCCGTCTTCAAGCAGCGACCCATTTTCATGCAGTGGCATAGACGGCATCCTTGAACAGGGCGGCGCCCAGGCGCCGGTAGGTATCGAGGAAGCGCTCGCCCCCCGTGCGGTGGACCAGATAGGCATCGACCAGGCGCGCGATGGCGTCCACCGTTGCGTCCTCGGGCAGGGCCGGGCCGAGGATCTGGCCGACCGAGGCGTCGCTGCCCGGCGAGCCGCCCAGCGTGAGCTGGAAGAATTCCTCGCCCTTCTTGTCCACGCCCAGAATGCCGATATGGCCGGCATGGTGATGGCCGCAGGCATTGATGCAGCCCGAGATCTTGATCTCGATCGGGCCGATCGTTTCCTGCAGTTCGGGGCTGGCGAAGCGGGCGCCGAGTTTCTGGGCGATCGGGATCGACCGCGCATTGGCCAGCGCGCAGTAATCGAGGCCGGGGCAGGCGATGATGTCGCCGATCAGCCCGATATTGGCCGAGGCGAGGTCTGCCGCGCGCAGGGCCTGCCACAGCGCATGCAGTTCGTCCTGCCGCACATGGCCCAGCACGAGATTCTGCATGTGCGTGACGCGGATTTCGCCGAAGGCGTAGCGGTCGGCGAGGTCGGCCACCGTATCCATCTGCGCCGAAGTGGCATCGCCGGGGATGCCGCCGGCGGGCTTGAGCGAGATGACGGCGGAGATGTAGCCCGGCGCGCGGTGCGGATGCGTGTTGGTGCGCACCCAGCGGTCGAAGGCCGGGTCGGCGCGGCGAGCGCGGTCGAACTGGGCGGCCGCGTCGTCGGGCGCGTTCAGGTCCGGCGTGCCGAAGCGGGCGCGGATGGCAGCGACCGTCTCGGGCGGCAGGCGGTAGCGGGCGCGGTTCATGGACGCGAACTCGGCATCGACCTTCTGGCGGTAGCCTTCGGTGCCGAGCGCCTGGACCAGGATCTTGATCCGCGCCTTGTAGATATTGTCGCGGCGGCCGTACTCGTTATAGACGCGGACCATGGCTTCCAGATAGGCCAGCAGGTCTTCTTCCGGCAGGTCGTCGCGCAGGTGCACGCCCACGATGGGCGTGCGGCCCATGCCGCCGCCGACGAAGACGTCGAACTGGGTGCCGCCATCGGGGGCCGGTTTGGCCACCAGCCCGATATCGTGGAAGCGGGCAGCCACGCGGTCGTTGGGGCTGCCGCTGATCGCGATCTTGAACTTGCGCGGCAGGAAGGTGAATTCCGGATGCAGCGTGGACCATTGCCGCAGGATTTCGGCATGGACGCGGGGGTCGACCAGTTCGTCCTGCGCCGCGCCGGCGAACTGGTCGCAGGTCACGTTGCGGATGCAGTTGCCGCTGGTCTGGATGGCGTGCATGTCGACATCGGCCAGACGGGCCAGGATGTCGGGCGTGTCTTCCAGTCTGATCCAGTTGAACTGGAGGTTCTGGCGGGTGGTGAAATGGCCGTAATCGCGGTCGTAGGTGCGGGCGATATGGGCCAGTTCGCGCATCTGCCGGGAATCGAGCACGCCGTAGGGGATGGCGACGCGCAGCATGTAGGCGTGCAGTTGCAGATACAGGCCGTTCATCAGGCGCAGCGGCTTGAACTCGTCCTCGGACAGGGTGCCGGCGATGCGGCGGGCCACCTGGTCGCGGAACTGCTCCACCCGGTCGGCCAGGAAGGCGCGGTCGACCTGATCGTAGCCGTAATGCCCGACGGGCAGCGCGGGTGCTGGGATGGTGTCAGGCATGGGCTTCGAGCTCGGCTGCGGGCGTGAAATCGGGATGGACGGTGGGACCGAAGGCGCGGATGCGCTCGCGCACCGTGACGGGGGTCGGCGCGGCTTCGTCGGATTCGATCTGCACGCCGTAGACCCCGACCAGGCCGTCGGCCTGCTGACGGGCGGCGGCCTGGGCGATGGCGGCCTCGATCTCCGCGTTCGGGATGATCCGCGCGTCCTTGATCATGGGGGACCAGTCGCCTTCGGCCACCTGCCAGACGATGCGCCCGTCCAGCAGCCGGTTGGCGGTGATCACGCTCGAACCGCCGGCCTCGCGGCGGTTGTTCCTGACATCGCTCACTGGTCCGTCCTTAATTTTACCCGATCCGGCCGATGGCGGCAGGATGTCGCCCCGTTCTACAGAGGCATTAGGGGTTTCATGCGCGCAATACAAGAGGAATGCACGATTGTTAATCGTGCATTACGCTCTGTATATCTGCCGGGGCCGTCCGCTCAGGAGCGGCGGCGGGTGGCTTCGGCCAGTTTGACGCTATCGGCCACATAGCCGGCCAGACGATCCGCGACGTCGGCCACACTGCCGGCACCGGTGGCCAGGTGCAGGTCCGGTGTGGCCGGGACGTCGTAGGGCGCGTCGATGCCGGTGAAGCCGGTGATCTGCCCGGCGCGGGCGGCCTGATAGAGGCCCTTGGGGTCGCGGGCCTCGCAGGTGGCCTGGTCGGCATCCACGAAGATTTCGTGGAAGCCTTCGCCCACGACCTGACGCGCCAGTTCGCGGTCGGCGGTGCGCGGCGAGATCAGCGCCACCAGCACCACCTGGCCGGTTTCGGCCAGGATGCGGGCGACGGCGGCGGCCCGGCGCACGTTCTCGGTGCGGTCTGCCTCCGAGAAGCCCAGATCGGCGCACAGGCCGGCGCGCAGCGTGTCGCCATCCAGCACCGAGACGTCGATCTTCTGCGCGAACAGGCGGGATTCCGCCGCGCGGGCGATGGTGCTCTTGCCTGCGCCGGGCAGGCCGGTCATCCAGAATACGCCGCCGCGATGGCCGCGCGCCTGCGCCCGGTCCCACAGCGAGACGGTGCTGTCGGTGGGGTGGATGGCTTTGGTGCCGCTAGCGATGTCGGCCGGGCCGATCAGCGGTGCGCCGCCGACGATGCGCTGGTGACGGTCGACCAGCACGCCGCGCCCGTCGGTGGTGCCGGGGGTGAAGGCATCGAACAGGATGCTCTCCGACGCCGCCAGCGTGATCTCGGCGAAGCCCTCGGGCGGGACGTGATCGGATGCGTGTTCGGTCAGGTCGTCCAGCCGCACCACGGAATCGATCGAGGCGACGGTGACTTGATGCTCGGCGGTGGCCAGGCGCAGGCGGAAGCTCTCGCCCACGCGCAGCGGCTCCTGCCGCAGCCAGAACAGGCGCGAGCGGATGCGGGCGGTGCGGATCGGTGCTTCGTCCGGCCGGTGCAGCAGGTCGCCGCGATCAGGGATGACGTCCGGTTCCAGCGTGATGGCGACCGACTGGCCGGCGACGGCGGAAATCTGCGGGGCGGTGTGCCAGCTTTCGATGGAGGCGACGCGGGCGGTGGTGCCGTGGGTGCCGATGACCAGCGTGTCGCCGACCGAAACACGGCCGCGCTCGATGCGGCCGGCGACCACGCGCTTGCTGTCGAAACGGTAGACATCCTGCACCGGCAGGCGCAGCGGCAGGTCGGCGCGGCCGGCGGGGGACGGGACCAGGGCCAGGGCCTCGGTCAGGGTCGGGCCCTTGTACCATGCCATCTGAGGCGAGCGGGAGGCGATGTTGTCGCCCTCGCGCGCCGAGGCGGGGATGAACAGGCTGGGTTCGATCTCGAGTTGCTTGAGCAGGGCGGCGACCGCCTGTTCGGAGGCCGCGATCTTCTGCTCGTCATAATCCAGCAGGTCCACCTTGTTCATCAGTACGATGACGTGGCGGATGCCGATCAGGCGCAGCAGCATCGCATGGCGGCGCGTCTGTTCCTGCGCACCTTCGGCGGCGTCGATCACCAGTACGGCGGCCTCGGCATCGGCGGCGCCGGTGATCATGTTGCGCAGGAACTGGCGGTGACCCGGCGCATCGACGATCACGAACTGCCGGTCGCCCAGCAGGAAGGGGATGCGGGTGGAATCGACGGTCACGCCCTGGTCGCGCTCGATCTGCAGGCTGTCGAGCAGGAAGCTCCACTCCACCTTCAGGCCGCGCTTGCGGCTGGATTCGATGATCTGCGCCACCCGGCCTTCCGGGAGGTTGTCGGTGTCATGCAGCAGGCGGCCGATCAGGGTGGATTTGCCGTGGTCGACATGGCCGACGATGACGATGGGGGTGGCCGCGTCCTGGCGGGTATCGTTGCTCATGGTATGTCTCGATCCGTCCGCTGGGTTCTATAGATAGCCGGCGACGCGCAGCCGCTCGAACGCATCTTCCGATTCATGGTCCATGGCGCGGCCCGCGCGCTCGGAGGTGCGGGTGGTCTGCAGTTCCGCGATCACTTCGGCCACCGTCGCGGCCTCGCTCTCGATCGGGCTGGTGATGTCCTGATCGCCCAGCGAGCGGTAGCGCTTGCCGTTCCTGGAGAAATACAGGTCGACCAGCGGGATGCCCTCGCGCTCGATATAGCGCCAGATGTCGATCTCGCGCCATGACAGCAGCGGGTGGACGCGGATATGCACGCCCTCTTCATGCGGGGTGGCGTACTGGTCCCAGAATTCGGGGGGCTGGTTGCGGACATCCCATTTATGGCTCGATCCGCGCGGGCTGAACACGCGCTCCTTGGCGCGGGTGGCCTGTTCGTCGCGGCGGATGCCGGCGATGACGCCTTCCAGCTTGTATTTCTCGATCATCGTCGCCAGGCCGGCGGTCTTGCGCGCGGCGGAGCGGGCGGCCGGGGGCAGCGTCGGGTCGATTTCCTCGACCGGCGGGCAGTCGCCCAGCAGCAGCTCCAGGTCCCACTTTTTCACATATTCGTCGCGGAAGCGGTACATCTCGGGGAATTTCTTGCCGGTATCGACGTGCATCACCGGGAACGGCACCCGGCCGAGGAACGCCTTGCGCGCCAGCCACAGCATGACGTTGGAGTCCTTGCCCAGCGACCACAGCATCGCCAGTGGCTTCAGCTTCCGGTACGCCTCGCGCAGGATGTAAACGCTCTGGGCTTCGAGTTGGTCGAGATCGTCCATGGGGGCGCTACCTTACAGGTTCGGCAAAGGGGGTTCGGGGTCGTTGCGGCGTGTGGTCAGACGTGGATGCCGCATTCGGTCTTGGCCAGTCCGGCCCAGCGTCCGGCGCGTGGGTCCTCGCCCTCGGCGACCGGCCGCGTGCAGGGCGCGCAGCCGATCGAGCGATAGCCCTGGGCGGCCAGCGGGTGGCGCGGCAGGTCGCGGCGGGTCATTTCCGCGTCCAGTTCCGCCGCGTTCCAGCGTGCCAGGGGGTTGATCTTGAAACGGCCGTCCGCCTGGGGCTCGATGACCGGCAGGTGGGCGCGGGTGGCGGCCTGGCTGCGCTTGCGGCCGGTGATCCAGGCGTCGAAGGGGATGATCGCCTCGTCCAGCGGCTCGACCTTGCGCAGGGCGCAGCAGGCGTCGGGGTCGAATGCCCAGAGCTGGCCTTGCGGGTCGCGGGCTGCGATCTGTGCCGGGTCGGGGTGGATGTCCAGCACGCCGGTCAGGCCCAGCCGCGCGACAAGCTGGTCGCGATAGGCCAGCGTCTCGGGGAAATGCTGCCCGGTTTCCAGGAACAGAACCGGCACCGAAGGATCGATCTCCGCTGCCATGGCCAGCAGGACGGCGGATTCGGTGCCGAAGGATGAGACGAGGCCGATCCGCCCGCGGGGCGAGGCGCCCAGCGCCGCGCGCAGGATCGCCGGCGCATCTTCGCCGGCGGCTTCTATGGCATGGATGATCGACGGCTCAAGACCCACGGTGCAGACCCATATCCTCAATGCACGAGATGTAATCGTGCTTTGAGGGGGATTTAGCCATTCCTCAATCCATGTTCAAGTGAAATATACGTCTTATAGTCGTGGTATTTTCGGCATGGCACCTATGAGGCGGGCGCTCAACGACTCATCAGCACGGGTATTTCGGCATTCTCCAGAACGTGGCGTGTAACGCCGCCGAGAATTAACTGGCGCAGGCGGGAATGGGAATAGGCGCCCATGGCCAGCATGTCGGCACCGAAATCGTGGCAGGCGGCCAGCAGGCTGGCGCCTACCGTCTCGTCCGGGTCGCCGAATTCCACCAGGTCGGCGTGGATGCCGTGGATGGTCAGGTAGTCGGCGGCGTCGCGCGCTTCGGGGCCACGGCGCTGGTAGTCGCCGGAATAGAGGATGCGCACGGCCTCGGCCTCGGCCGCCCAGGGCAGGATATGGTGCAGGGCCGCCGTGGATTCCGACGTGCCGTTCCAGGCGATGCAGATCCGCCGGCCGGCGGTGGCGGGCACGCGGCGGGGGGCGATGACGACCGGGCGGCCGCTGTCGAACAGGATGGCGTGCAGGGTTTCGGACGACGAGATTTCCTCGCCCGAATCCGGATGAGGGACCACGGTGACGTCGGACAGGCGGGCGCGGTAGGTCACGACCTCATGCTCGCGGCCCGTCATGGTGACGAGGCTGGCCGAGGCGCTGCCGACGGGATTGCCGGAGAAGGGGGGGATCATGTCCGTGACCTTCACGCCGTTGGCGGCGGTGAACTGGCCGAAGATCTCGCGCACCGCCAGGGCACGGCGGGAGCCTTCACGCTCGGCGGCGGACATCATGTCTTCGACCATCGCGCCCGACAGGCCCTCGCCGGCCAGGGGGGCGACGTCGCGGCTGTCGGCGCGCACATGGAGCCCCGCGATGTGGCCGCCGAACTGCCGGGCGAAGAGCAGGGCCGTGGCCAGGGCGGCCTCGGCATTGGATGTTCCGTTCAGAGGTAGCAGGACTTTCTGTATATTTTTCAATGTTATTCTCCAGAATCCCAGGAACGTGGACGGCGGAAGGGGTCAGGGGTAGAGGCGCGTGGTCTCCCATGCCGCATCCGGTGCCGGGCGGCGCCAGACCGCCCGGTCGTGCAGTCGGTGGGCGCGATTCTGCCAGAATTCGATCCGATCCGGAATCAGGCGGAAGCCGGACCAGTCGGCGGGACGGGGGATGGGCGCGCCTTCGGGGTAGCGGGCCTCTTCCTCGGCCAGTCGATGTTCGAACAGCGCCCGGTCGGCCAGGGGACGGGACTGGTCGGAGGCGATGGCGCCCAGCCGCGACAGGCGCGAGCGGCTGGCGAAATAGGCATCGGCCTCAGCATCCGTGACCGGTTCGACCGGGCCTTCGATGCGGATCTGGCGCATCAGGCTCTTCCAGTGGAACAGCAGGGCGGCCTGCGGATTTTCGACCAGTTCGCCGGCCTTGCGGCTTTCAAGGTTGGTATAGAAGACGAAGCCGCGCCGATCGGCGCCCTTCAGCAGGATCATCCGCACCGACGGGCGCCCGTCGGGCGTGGCCGTGGCCAGGGCCATGGCATTGGGATCGTTGGGTTCGGCGGCTTCGGCTGCGCGCATCCAGTGGGCGAACAGGGCGAACGGGTCGGAGCCCAGGTCGATCAGCGGCATGGTCATGACGGTTGGTCCCATTCTGGCCGGGCGGGAGGCGGAGACATGGCCGGCATGCCACGCATTCGGTGAAACCGGGGCTGCACGGCCGCTCGGACCTTGTCCGACGCGCGCGCTTGTGCAACCACGGCGCCAATCCGATCATGCCATATTCCATCCATTCCGAGGATTCTATCATGTCAGATGGCGCGTCCAAAGCCCCGCCCGCCGGCACCCTGATGAAGGGCAAGCGCGGCCTCGTAATGGGTGTGGCCAACGACCGCTCGATCGCCTGGGGCATTGCCAATGCCGTGGCGGCGCAGGGCGGCGAGCTGGCCTTTACCTACCAGGGCGAGGCGCTGGGCAAGCGCGTCCGCCCGCTGGCCGAGCGCGTGGGCTCGTCGCTGGTGCTGCCGTGCGATGTGTCCGACGACGCGGCCATGGACGAGGCGTTCGCCCGCATCGAGGAAGAGTGGGGGCAGCTCGACTTCCTCGTCCATGCCATCGGCTGGGCGGACAAGCAGTTCCTGCGCGGGCGGTACCTGGACACGCCGCGCGATGCCTTCCTGACCGCGATGGACATCTCCTGCTACTCGTTCACCGCCGTGGCGCGGCGGGCGGCGCGGCTGATGACCAATGGCGGCTCGATTCTCACCCTCTCCTATCTCGGCGCCGAGAAGGTGATGCCGCATTACAACGTCATGGGCGTGGCCAAGGCGGCGCTGGAAGCCTCGGTGCGCTACATGGCCGCCGATCTGGGTGGCGACGGCATTCGCGTCAACGGCATCTCGGCCGGGCCGGTCATGACGCTGGCGGCCAACGGGATCGGCGATTTCCGCTATATCCTGAAATGGAACCAGTATAACGCGCCGCTGGAGCGCAACGTGGCGCTGGAAGAAGTCGGCGGGGCGGGGCTGTACATGCTCTCCGACCTGTCGGGTGGCGTGACCGGCGAGATCCATCATGTGGATTGCGGCTACAACATCGTGGGCATGAAGAACCCCAAGGCGCCAGACATCAGCGTCACCAACGACTGAAAACCTGACCGTAAATGCGCGCTGGCGGCGATCCGACGCGCGTTTCCTGTGCTCCGATGCTCACGACCTGGAGGTCGCTCCGCTTCGGTGCTCGGAAACACACGACGGGCGTGCCGCTTTGCGGCACTCTCGCGCACCAGCCCACATTTCCGATCAGGTTTTGCGGAGAGGCTGGGCCCCTAGTGAAGGGATGATCTGGATATGTCGGATAACAGTTTCGGGCATCTGTTTCGGGTGACGACCTGGGGGGAGAGTCATGGGCCGGCCATTGGCTGTGTGGTCGATGGCTGCCCGCCGCGCATTGCGCTGTCCGAGGCCGATATCCAGCCCTGGCTGGACCAGCGGCGACCTGGCCAGTCGAAATTCACCACCCAGCGGCAGGAGCCCGATAGCGTCGAGATCCTGTCCGGCGTGTTCGAGGGGCGGACGACCGGAACCCCGATTTCGCTGCTGATCCGCAATGTGGACCAGCGGTCGCGCGATTACGGCGATATCGCCGAACGCTACCGGCCGGGCCATGCCGATGTGGCCTATGACCTGAAATACGGAATTCGCGATTATCGCGGTGGCGGCCGCTCCTCGGCCCGCGAGACGGCGATGCGGGTGGCGGCGGGTGCGGTCGCGCGCCAGGTGCTGGGCGCGGGTGTGCGGATTCGTGGCGCGCTGGTGCAGATCGGCCCCCATGCCGTCGACCGGGCGCGCTGGGACTGGGACGTGGTGGGGGACAATCCGTTCTTCTGCCCCGACCCGCAGATGGTGCCGGTGTGGGAAGAGTATCTGGGCGCGGTGCGCAAGGCCGGGTCGTCGGTCGGCGCGGTGGTCGAGATCGTGGCCGAAGGGGTGCCGCCGGGGCTGGGGGCGCCGATTTACGGCAAGCTGGATTCCGACCTGGCGATGGCGCTGATGAGCATCAATGCCGTGAAGGGGGTCGAGATCGGGGACGGGTTCGCCGCCGCCGCGCTGACCGGTGAGGAAAACGCCGATCCGATGCGGATGGAAGACGGGCGGCTGGTCTTCGGCGCCAATCATGCAGGCGGTGTGCTGGGCGGGATTTCGACCGGTCAGCCGCTGGTGGCGCGGTTTGCGGTGAAGCCGACCAGCTCGATTCTGACGCCCGTGCCGTCGGTGACGCGGAGCGGGGAGAATGTAGAGGTTTCGACGCGCGGTCGGCATGACCCTTGCGTGGGGATCCGGGCCGTGCCGGTGGGCGAGGCGATGATGGCGTGCGTGCTCGCCGATCATCTCTTGCGTCATCGCGGCCAGACAGGGCACGACCCGCGCCCCGTCTGACCGTCAATGCGCGCTGGCGGCGATCCGGCGCGCGTTCCTGTGCTATCGGTGCTCTGCTCCGATGCCCGGAAACACACGGCGGGGGCTGCTATGTGGGCTGCTCTTGCTTGCAGCCCACATGCTTGGTCAGGGGGTGAGAGGCTCAGGCCTTCAGCGTCGCTTCCAGCGTGATCTCGGCCTTGAGCAGCTTGGAGATCGGGCAGCCGGCCTTTGCCTTGGCGGCGAGTTCCTGGAACTGGTCCTCGGTGACGCCGGGGATGGTGGCCGTCAGCGTCAGGTGGGCGGCGGTGACGGCGAAGCCGTCGGCCTGCTTTTCCAGCGAGATGACCGATTTCGCGTCCAGCGCGGTGGCGGTGAGGCCGGCGCTGCCGAGGATGCCCGAGAGAGCCATGGCGAAGCAGGCTGCGTGCGAGGCGCCGATCAGTTCCTCGGGGTTGGTGCCGGCGACGCCCTCGAAGCGGGTGTTGAAGCCGTAGGGCTGGGCGGACAGGGCGCCGCTTTCGGTCGAGACGGTGCCTTTGCCCTCCTTGATGCTGCCTTCCCAGTGGGCGGTGCCGAATTTCTTGATGGTCATGGCGTCGGTTCCTTCGATGGTTGGCCGCGTGCCCGACCTTAACGCGGCATCGTGCGGGAGGGACCCGTGCGGCCGCGCACGATCCTGTGAGAGGGGGCGTGGTGCGGGTGCGGTGCAGGCGCCTGTTGCGTGCGGCGGGCGCTGGTGCCATAGGACGACCGGACCGTGACAGGGATATTGCCCGCTTCCCGCAATCGCTCATGACGGAATGCCTGCCTGCGCAATGGACCAGACAACGCCCGCCCACATCGAACATGCGCATATGCTGTTTCCCGAGGGGATGCAGCTTGAATGCGGCTTTCTTCTGGCGCCGGTCCGGGTTGCCTATCGGACCTACGGCACGCTGTCGGCGGCGCGCGACAATGCGATCGTGGTCTGCCATGCGCTGACGGGCGACCAGTATCTGGCGGAGACCCATCCGCTGACCGGCAAGCCGGGATGGTGGAGCCGCATGGTCGGGCCGGGGCTGCCGATCGATACCGACCGGTTCTTCGTGATCTGCATGAACGTGCTGGGCGGCTGCATGGGTTCGACCGGGCCGCGCGATCCGCGCCCGGATATGCCGGGCGAGCCGTGGGGCACCGATTTTCCGCCGATCACCATCCGCGACATGGTGCGGGCGCAGAAGCTGGTGGTCGATGCGCTGGGCATCAGCCGGCTGTTCGCCGTGGTCGGTGGCTCGATGGGCGGGATGCAGGTTCTGGAATGGGCCGCGACCTTTCCCGGGATGGTCTTCGCGGCGATGCCCATCGCGACCTCGCCCTTCCATTCGGCGCAGAATATCGCCTTCAACGAGGTGAGCCGGCAGGCGATCTTCGCCGACCCCGAATGGCATGGCGGGCGCTACTGGGAGCAGGGGGCGATACCGGCGCGCGGGCTGGCGGTGGCGCGGATGATGGCGCACATCACGTATCTGTCCGAAGAGGCGCTGACGCGGAAGTTCGGCCGCCGGGTGCGGCGCGACCCGTACAACCAGGCGGGGGCGATGTCGCTGTTCGGCGAGATCTTCGAGGTGGAGAGCTATCTGCGGCATCAGGGGTCGTCGTTCGTGCGGCGGTTCGATGCCAATTCCTATCTGACCATTACCCGGGCCATGGATTATTTCGACCTCGGTGCCGACCATGACGGGGACCCGTCGCGGCCCTTCCATGGCACGCGCACGCGCTTCTGCATCGTTTCGTTCACCTCCGACTGGCTGTTTCCGACCTCGCAGGCGCGGTTGCTGGCGCGGGCGCTGAACCGGGCGGCGGCCAACGTGTCGTTCGTCGAGATCGACAGCGACAAGGGGCATGATGCGTTTCTGCTGGACGAGCCGGATTTCGACCGGACGGTGCGGGGTTTTCTCTCCGGCGCTGCCGAACATGCACGGATCGGCTGACCCATGCGCCTAGACCAGCGGCTGATCGCCGACATGATCCGTCCCGGCACGCGGGTGCTCGACATCGGTAGCGGTGACGGGGCGTTGCTGGATTATCTGTTCCGCACCCGTGGCTGCGATGCGAGGGGGATCGAGATCGACATGCGCGAGGTGACGCGCTCGGTAGCGCACGGGCTGCCGGTGATGCATGGCGATGCCGACCACGATCTGGCGCATTATCCCGATGAAGCCTTCGATTACGTGGTGTTGCAGCGCACCTTGCAGGCGGTCGAGCGGCCGCGCGAGGTGCTGCGCCAGATGCTGCGGATCGGGCGGCATGCCATCGTCTCGTTTCCCAATTTCGGCCACTGGCAGTTGCGGCTGAAGCTGCTGACGAGCGGGCGCATGCCGATGACCGCCGTGTGGCATACGCCGTGGTACCAGACGCCGAACATTCACCCGTGCACCATCCTCGACTTCCTGATGCTGTGCCGGGAAGAGGGGTATGTGGTCGAGCAGTGGATGGCGGTGGACGAGGATGGCGAGCGCGCGCCCTGGCGCCGCTCCATCCGGCTGGCCAACCTGTTCGGCGAGCAGGCGCTGTTCCTGCTGCGGCGCCGGGGACGCTGAAATGATGCGACAGGATGGGATGGACCGCGCGTGACGGTCCGCACGCTTCTGGTCGGGATCGATGGCGGTGGGACGCGGACGCGCCTGCGGCTGGCGACGCCCGAGGGCACGGTGCTGGCCGATGGCGACGGCGGCCCGGCCAATATCGCCCTCGATGCCGGGCCGGCGCGGGAGTCGATTCAGCAGGCGCTGGACCTGGCGCTGTCGCGCGTCGGGCTGCTGGGGGCGGATTGCCGGTTGATCGCTGTGGCCGGGCTGGCAGGGGCCGAAGTGACCGGGGCGGTGGCGCGGTTCAACGCCCGGCCGGCGATGTTCGCGCGGCTGCGGATCGTCTCGGATGCCTATACGTCCTGCGTGGGGGCGCATGCGGGCGCGAACGGTGCGATGATCGCGGCCGGGACCGGCACGGTCGGGCTGGCCATTGCCGGCGGGGCGACGCGGCGGGTCGGCGGCTGGGGCTTTCCGCAGGGGGATGAAGGCGGCGGTGCCTGGATCGGGCTGCAGGCCATCCGGTTGATGCTGCGCGCCGGCGATGGCCGCATTCCCCGCACCTTGTTGAGCGAGGCCGTGCGGGCGCGGCTGGCGGACGGAGGGGCGGACCCGATGCTGTGGGCGGTCGGAGCCCGGGCCACCGATTTTGCCGCGCTGGTACCGATGGTCGGCGCGCTGGCCAGGGACGGGGACGCGGAGGCGCGGGGCCTGCTGGGCCGGGCCGGGGCGGAGATCGAACTGCTGCTACAGGCCCTGCGTGCGGTGGAGGGGTTCGCATCCTTGCCCTGCTGCCTGCTGGGCGGGTTGGGGCCCGTGCTGCTGCCCTATCTTTCCGCTGCCACGCAGGCCGGGCTGTCGGCGCCGAAGGGTGACGCCATCGACGGGGCGATGAGGCTGGCGCGGCGGCTGCACGACACGCCTCCGGCCTAGGCGCTCGGGCGGGGCCGCTGGGCAGCCATCTGGAATAAGGACTTGCGGTGGGGATGGCATGCGGGTAGAAGCCCGGCCGTGGACGGTCCCCGCCTGTCCCGTATCTGGACTTGTACGCGCGTGCCTTATTGATGCGGGGGGCACGGACTGGACGGACAAGAGACCCTTTCTGACCCACGGATTACGGTGAATGACAGCGTGTCCTGCCTTTGCAGGGACGCGGGCCGTGCGTCGTGTTCTTCTTTCGAGTTTTCCGGATGCTCATCCTGTCGTGAGGAATCCGGCCTTTGCCGAGTGCCCGGAGGCGCTTCATTTCATGACGACTTTTGCCGACCTTCAGCTTGCCGAGCCGTTGCTGCGTGCGCTGAACGAGGAGGGATACACCAACCCGACCCCCATCCAGGCCGGGGCCATCCCGCACCTGCTGGCCGGCCGGGACCTGCTGGGACTGGCGCAGACGGGCACCGGCAAGACGGCGGCTTTCGCGCTGCCGATCCTGCACCGGCTGCTCACCCATCAGCGCCGTGCGGCCCCCAAGGGCGCGCGCGTGCTGGTGCTGGCGCCGACGCGCGAACTGGCGTCGCAGATCGACGAGAGCTTCAAGGCCTATGCGCGCCATATGCGCCTGAGCCATGCCGTGATCTTCGGCGGCGTCGGCCAGGGCCGGCAGGTCGAGGCGATGCGCCGTGGCGTGGACGTGCTGGTCGCGGCCCCCGGCCGCCTGCTGGACCTGATGGGTCAGGGCCATATCGACCTGTCGGGCCTGGAAGTGCTGGTACTGGACGAAGCCGACCGGATGCTGGACATGGGCTTCGTCCGCGACATCCGCCGCATCGTGGCCGAACTGCCGCGCGACCGGCAGACGCTGCTGTTCTCGGCTACCATGCCGCGCAGCATCGCCGAACTGGCGCACGGCCTGCTGCGCGATCCGGCCACTGTGCAGGTGACGCCGCCGTCCAGCACCGTCGACCGGATCCGCCAGGCGGTGATGTTCGTCGATACCGACAAGAAGCGCGATGCGCTGCAGATGCTGGTGGATTCGCCCAAGGTCGAGCGCGCCGTGGTGTTCACGCTGATGAAGCATGAAGCCAACAAGGTTGCCGCCTTCCTGAACGACCATGGCATCGTGGCCGAGGCGATTCACGGCAACAAGTCGCAGGGTGCGCGCGAGCGGGCGATGTCGGGCTTCCGCTCCGGCGCCGTCAAGGTGCTGGTGGCGACCGACATCGCGGCGCGCGGCATCGACGTGGACGACGTGACGCACGTCTTCAACTACGACCTGCCCAACGTGCCGGAAAGCTATGTCCACCGGATCGGCCGGACGGCGCGTGCCGGACGCGAGGGCTGGGCGGTGTCGCTGTGCGATGCCGAGCAGCGGGCGTGGCTGCGCGACATCGAGAAGGCGATCGGCAAGTCGATCCCGGTCGTGATGGAACATCCCTACCATTCGGAAGCGGCCGAGAAATCGACCATGCGTCCGCCGGTGCTCGGCGGCGGTGGTGGCCGGGGTCGTGGGGGTGGCGGCGGTGGCCGCAACCAGTCCCGCTCGGGTGGCGGGCAGCATCGCGGTGGTGGTTCGCGCCGGGTTGCGTAATGACGACGCGCCGCGCCGCTTGTGAAAGCGGCGCGGCGTTATCGGCAGAGATCGGTCTGTCGGTCTGGACGGCCGCCCCTGTGGGGCGGCCGTTTGTGTTTGGGGCGCGTCAGAATTCGGCGCCCACGGTCAGGAAATACATGCGCGGCGCGATCGGGTAGGCCGAGTATGTGGTCGAGGCGTTGCCGATGCTGAGCGTCGACCAGCCCTTCGTATTGGTCAGATTGGTGATGTTGCCCTGTATTTTCAGGCCGCGCACATGGGGAATGCCGTGGATGGTGTAGCCCGCGTTCAGGCTGAACAGGGCGTAGCCGCCGACATGCTGGTCGTTGGTGTAGGTGGTGTAGCGCTTGCCGATGACATCGCCGATGAACTGGGCGTTGAACGCGCCCCAGTTGGTCGAGGCCACGAATTTTTCGGTCCAGTTCGGCACGCCCGCGACATTCTTGCCGGCCGTAGGCACGATCGACGTGCCTGTCGAATAATTGTCGTTATAGACCGACTTGTTATAGGACAGCGCGTTATAGAACGAGAAATGACGGCCGAACTGCGTGGTGAAGGAGAAATCCATGCCGTCGGTCGAGACCGAGCCCACGTTGGTCAGGATGTTGGCGCTGCCGACGATCCAGGACAGGTTGGGCGCGGAAGCGACGGACAGCAGGCGGTTCGAGAAGTGAACGTGATAATATTCGAGCTGGCCGCTGATATGCGTCAGGGGGCCGAACGAGATGTCGCGGTTGGTGCGCAGGCCGGTCTCGTAGGTCCATGACGTTTCCGGATGCCCATGCTCGCGGAAATGGTCGAACGCTTCCTGCGTGGTGACGCCCCAGGGCGTGGCGTTTCCGGTGCCTTCGGCCTGGAAAGCCCGCATGTTTTCCTGAATGTTCGCGAACCATTGTTCGTGCGGTGTGATGTTCCACAATGCGCCGAAGGCGGGCAGGAACGGCTTGACCGCCGCGATGGTGCCGCCCGGAACGGTCGAGCCGGTCTTGCTCGCGACCGGCAGGGTGCCGTTCGTGTAGACCAGTTCGGACTTGAAGCCGGCGTTCAGCGAGAAATTCTTCGAAACCTGCCAGGTGTCCTGAAGGTGTGTGGTCCAGGTATTGGTGTAGAAATAGTTGGTGTATTGATGGATCAGCGGGTTCTGCTGCCGCTCGTAGGGCGTGGTCGGGTCGGAGGCCGAGAACGGATACCAGCGGCGGGCCTGAGTGTTGTTGTTGCGCTCGTACCAGCCGCCCAGTTCGATATGGTGGTTGCCCAGCTTGTAGCGCAGGGTCGAGATCAGGCCACCGCGATTGTCCCAGTATTCGGTCGTGCGGGTGGCCATGCCGCTGCCGCCGAAGACCTCGGAAAGCTGCGAGGAGGAATAGGTGGGGTAATAGGCGCTGAAGAGGGCAGGCAGGCCGGCCGCCGAGATCGGCCCCGCCACGACGCCCTCGCCACCGTCATGATGATAGTAGATCTGGTTGTCCCAATGCAGATTTCTTGAGAAATCATGCGTCCATTTGGTGTAGGCCAGAAAGTCCTCGCGCTGGGCCGCGGAATAGTAGTTCCGGTAATTCAGGCCGGCGTCCTTGTATGCGGAGGAGTTGTAGTATTTCAGAGCTTCATTCAGATTGGGATAGATAAAGGGTTTTTTGTAAAGTGTTGTGTATTGGGGGTCGTAGATGCTGTCTTCGTTCGGCTCGACCTTGTCCGACCAGTCGAAGAAGCTGGTGATCTTGTTGTTGTCGTCCTCGTGGACGAACTTGGCGTTGACTTGGTTGCCGCCCTGGTGGCCTGCGAAATCCCAGGCGCGGGCGTCCTGGCGGGCCCAGGCGACATAGGCCGAATTGCCGTTGCCGAAATCGCCGGTGTCGATGCGCGCGAAGGTGCGGAACGTGGACCAACTGCCGAATGTCTGGTTCAACTGGCCGCCAGCCCGGTGCATCGGGTCCTGCGTCTGGAATTCCAGCGTGCCGCCCAGGTTGCTGGTCGAGGCCGTGCCCAGCGCGCCGGCGCCCGTGGAGACCGACGCACCGCCCATGACTTCGCTGATGGCCGCGCGCTGGGGCGTCAGGCCGTTGTAATTGCCGTAGGACTGGTCGCCCAGCGGCATGCCGTCGAGCGTGAAGCCGAGCTGGTTCTGGTTGAAGCCGTGGATGAACAGCGATGAATTCTGTTCGTTATTTCCCCAGGGATCGGCGTTTTCGAACACCACGCCGGGAAGGATTTCCAGGGCCTTCACCGGGCTCATGCCCGGCAGCATACGCTGCATCTGCACATGGCTCACGCTCTGCTCGGAGCGGGTGCGGTGCGCTGTGGAGATGATCTGCTCGGTTGCCGGAGCGGGGGTTGCAGTCGGTGCCGGGGCCTTTTGCACCGCGTTTCGACGCGGCGTCGGACCCTGCGTGGTCGTATCGGTCGATGCCGCGTGAGCCGATGCCATGCTCATGGCCAGCAAGGTCGTGGCCAGCAGGGTGCAGCGGCGAGACGCGGCAGAGGGAACGGCTTTTTTCAGATGTCTGGATAAGAATGTTGGCTGCATTCCGGTCTCTTCCGATCAGGGCGAATTGACGCGGCGCTCTTACCGGAATGAGGAGACGGATGACCCATGAAGGTTTGAAGACGTTGCCGAAAAGCCACGATCATTACAAAGTTTGTCAAACAGGATGACGCGCGCCTTATATCGGACGTGTTTGTGGGCGTGCGACGGCTACAGGTTGTTCGGAAGCCTTCGGAGAGGGGGCGCGGTGTGAGCGATGGAAGTGAGGGCGTTTAGCGCGCCCTGGTCGCGCGGGCGATACATTGCGCCACCACGATGCCGCTGGCCGGGATGAGAGCAAATAGCGCGAAAACCCAGAAGGTGGCCCGTTCGATGCCGGCCACGTTGCCGTCCGCCAGGCCGGCGATGTTCGCGATCATGCCCGCCCAGGCTCCGGCCAGGGCCGTCGTGTAGAGTTGCACCGTGGTCAGCGAGGCCGAAGCGAGATCGCGGTCGGCGGGCTGGGCGACCATGAGCACGCGGGTGAGCAGGTGTGGCCAGGCTGCCCCGACCCCGAGCCCGACGGTCAGGAAGGCGAGGCAGACGGGCAGCATTGCCGGCCATGCGCCATTGGTGGGTGTGGACAGATAGAACGCCAGGAAGAGGATGCCTGCCAGGCCCAGCGCGGGGGCGGCGACGAGGGCGCGCGCCACGCGGGGCGGCGGGGCGCCGGCGTTGAGGATGGCGCCGGTGGACCAGCCGGCGGCCATCAGCACCGAGAGATAGCCGGCGGTGAGCGGGGATTGGTGGTGGAGGTCCTGCAGGAAGAGTGGCGCGAAGATCTCGATGACTTCCACAGTCAGGGCCAGGCAGCCCATCAAAGCGTAGAGGGGGGCGAGGGCGGAGCCCCAGGTGAGTGCGCCGGCGGGCAGCAGGCGCGTGCGGTGGTGACGGTCGAGATAGGCGAGGCCGGCGAACAGGCCGAGCACGACGAGGCATCCGGCCAGATTGGCCCAGACATGCGGGCTGGCACCCGCCACCGACAGGCAAAGGACTGAACCGACCATCAGCGCGATCTGCGCCCACGCGACGCCGGGGCGGCCGGCGGGCTGGGTGCCGGTCGTGCGGGGCAGCACGCTGATGGCCAGCAGAACGAAGGGGATGCAGAGGGCCGCGAGTGTCCAGAAGGCCATGCGCCAGGCGCCAAGGCCGGCGAACAGGCCGCCGATGGCGGGGCCGATCAGCGTGGCGACGCCCCACATCGAGGACAGCATGCTCATCGCCCGTGGCCACAGGCCGGGCGGGAAGACCAGCCGGATGACGGCATACGCCATCGAGACCAGCAGGCCCGAGCCGATGCCCTGCATTACGCGGCCGGCCAGCATCACCGGCATGGCCGGGGCGGTGGCGCAGAGTACGGCGCCGGTGGCGAAGATCGCGGTAGCGATGCCGTAGGCGGTGCGTGGGCCAAAGCGGCCGAGCGCGCGCGCCGACAGCGACGAGCCGATGATCGAGGCGGCGACGAAAAGCGATGTGTTCCACGTGTAATAACGCATGCCGCCGATATCGCGTACCGCCGAGGGCAGCACGGTCATGGCCATATACAGATTGATGGCATGCAGGACGACGCCGGCGGACAGTGTGATGGAGCGCGCGGCATTGCCGCCGGAGAACAGGGCCGCCCAGCCGGTCGGGACATGGAGCGGGCTGGTCTTTGCGGATTGAAAGGACACGGCCGCTATCCGTGACTTTCGTCGAGCACGGGCCAGTAGATCGGCGGCTGGAGAAGCGGGCCGGGGCGGGCGAAAAGATAGCCCTGTCCGTAATCGCAGCCCAGTTCGCGCAGGATGGCGGCCTGGGCTTCCGTCTCGATTCCTTCGGCGACGACCTGTTTGTCCAGCGCCTTGCCGAGCGAGATGATCGAGCGGACGATCTCGTGCGCGTTACGGGCCGGCATCGTGAGTTGGCAGACGAAGGAGCGGTCGATCTTGATGATGTCGACCGGGAAGCGCAGCAGATGGACCAGGGAGGCAAAGCCGGTGCCGAAATCGTCGAACGCGATGCGGACGCCTGCCGTGTGCAGGATATGCAGGGCCTCGGCAATCTCGTCGGACGCATGGTCGAGGGCGATGCCTTCGGTGACCTCGACGCAGAGCCGGTGGGGCGGGACCCCGGCTTCCTGCATGCGGTTGAGGATGTGCCGTCCCGCTGCCGCGCCGCGCAGATGCACGCCGGTGAAATTCACCGCGATATAGGCCAGTCCGTCGCCGACCGTGGACAGTGCAGCCAGGGCGATGGAGATGACTTCGTCCTGCAGGAGGGGGCCGATCGTATCGTCCGTCAGCAGGATCTGGAAATCCGGTGGGGCCAGCAGGCCGAGTTCGGGGTGGTTCCAGCGGAGCAGGGCTTCGTTGCCGCGTTGCCGGCCGGTCTGGAGATCGACCAGGGGCTGGTAGTAGAGCACGAACTCTCCTGCCGCCAAGGCACGCGGCGCGTCGGCCAGCAGGCGTGCGGCGAGCGAGTCTGCGCGGTCGAATTCCAGGGTGTAGGGCTGCCGACGGCCGCCGCCGCGCTGCTTGGCCCAGTAGAGCGCCCGGTCCGCCCGGTGCATGGCGGAGGCGGGGGAGCCGGTGCAGTCGCACTGTCCCACGCTGAACCAGAGCGACAGGGTGCGCCCTGACTGGGACCAGGGCTCGCCCTGAAGGGCATCGATCCGTTCGAGCATCGTCTGGGCCAGGGGCTGAGGTACGAGGATGCCGAACTCGTCACCCCCCAGTCGCGCGAGGACGGTGCCGTCGGGAACGATCTGGCTGAGGCGGATGGCCATATGGCGCAGCAGGTTGTCGCCCAGTTCCTGCCCGTAGGAATCGTTGACCGATTTAAGATGATCCATGTCGACCAGGAGCAGGGTGGAGAGCGGATCGGCCTGTTCGAGGGCGGCCTGGAAGGCGGCGCGGTTGCCCAACTGGGTCAGGTGGTCGGTCATTGCCGCGCGCCGGAGCGTTTCGGCCTCGGTCTGCATGATGGCCATCGTGCGGGCCGCATTGTCGCGCGCGCGTGCTATGTCGCGCAGGCGGTAGGCGATCGTGACGGACAGGGCGACGGATTCGAAGGCGACGCAGGCGAAGCTTGCCATGTCGATCGCGTCGTTCTGGGGCAGGAACCCCATATTGCGGGCAAGCCGCAGGGCGAAGACCGAGATGACGGGCAGCCAGCCCAGCAGGAAGAACCAGATGATCCGGCTTTGCCTGCGGATGGCGACCGTAATCGTCGCGGCGATCCACAGTACGTCCAGAATCAGAACGCCATTGAACAGGCGATCGGTCAAGATCGGCGGAAATAGCATGTCCGCCGCCGCGATGAAGCCGGCGACGGTAGAGAGCGCGGTCAGGACATAGCCTGTCCACAGCAGGCGCCGGTGGCGCGCGTCGGCCTCGATAAGCGTGAGCAGGAGCATGGTTCCGGCTGCGATCATCGCGCCCAGGAAACAGTCGCTGAGCCGGACGGCCAGTGGGCCGGTCAGGCGGTCGTCGAAAATGCCGAGAAAATTGGTCCAGGAGAGGCAGTAGCCCAGCGCCAGGACGGTCCACGCGGCATACCAGAGCTGGAAGCGGTCGCGCCGCCCGTCATAGATGGCCAGATTATAGACCATCGCGGAGACCAGGGCGCCGATCATGACCCCGATCAGGATCAGCCACGCCGTGCTCCGCGCCGCTTCGTCATCGGGAGTGCGGGCTTCGACTTTCCGAATGAAGAGGGCGCCATCGAGATGATGAAAGCCGATCGACAGGCTCGAGATTTCCACGCCCGGCGAATCGAAGGGGAAACGCAGCAGGCCGCCGGGAGCCCAGTCATTGCCGACATGGCCGTCGGAATAGCTGTAGCTCTGGATGCTGCCATCACCGTTGGTCGCGGCGACGGTGATGTGGTCGAAACGATTTTCGTCGAGAAGGAGGGACCAGCCCGAGGGGAGGTCTTTCAGCACCGACGGGTCGGAGAGACGCAGCCAGACCCAGCCGTCGGTGCGGGGCGGCATGCCGCAGCCCCGGATACTGTAGGCCGAATGGTCGATCTGCTCCACCATGCCCGCCGCACCATCCAGGCAGATGGAAGCATGAAGATCCACCGGCGCAGCATGCGCCGACACGCCCAGTGACGAGATCAGCATTGACAGCAGGATCGCCAATGCACCTTTGAACATCAGAAGGCCTTCACCCGGATCACGGCTTCCGCCGTGAGGGGCGGGAGGACAGGCTGATTGATTCCCACGAATACCCTTATATCGATTGTTGAGGCGTGGCGTCGTGCGCGGTCTGAAGACGGGGAGGCAAGGTTCACAGGGACGGTATCTTGTCTTGGTCTCTCTTTTTTACGGGGTAAATGTCACCAAAGCGGCAACAGCATATGCCCTCGGCGTGCGATGGTCGAGAGGCGAGTGTGGCCTCATCAGCGTGTCGTCCGGGCCGGATGACTGGTCGTTTTTCTGTCAGTGCTCCCGTTATGTCGCGGTATAGCGCGGTTGTGCTCACCTCTTTTTTCTATGCCGTATCGACTATGAAACGTAACCTTTTTTGTATCCCCTCTGATAATTTATCTTCTTTTCACGTGTGACCGGGTATTCTTACCGCTGCCAGAGGATATGCGGGCTTTCTAGTGGGATTGCCATGCCGCCATGGGTAGGGACGACGCAGACGGTGTAATCCGTCACCGGCCGGTCCAGCCCGGTTGTGAGCGTGTAATGAGTCAGGCCGTCGGCATCGCGGCAGCCGCTGGGGGGAATGACCGTGACGGTGGGCTGCCCGCCATCGACGGGATCGGCGTAGAACTGCACCTGGACCGCTTCGGCGGGAATGGGCCCGAGCGCGAGAGCGACCGCGACATGATAATGCCCGTCGGGTTGTGAAATCGTTACTGAGTGGATGTGCAGTTCGGACCAGGATGTATTCAGCAGGTCCTGCCATTGCACGATCTCGCGCGCCGCGCGGCCGCCATCGGCCAGTCGAGCGTGGTAGCGGGCTGCCGCCGGCAGGTAGAAACGGTCGGTATAGTCGCGCACCACGCGGTTAGCGGAGAAAAGCGGCGTCAGGCGCGCCATGCTCTCGCGCATCCGCGCCACCCAGGACGCGGGAATGCCCTGGGCGTCGCGGGCGTAGAAGGCCGGGGAGATTTCGGTTTCGAGCAGGGTGTACATCGCTTCGGCCTCGGCGGTGTCCACCGCCGGGTCGTCGCCATGTTCGCGCCCGTCGCCCAGTGCCCAGCCGACTTCCGGTGCGTAGGCCTCGGCCCACCAGCCATCCAGTTCCGAAAGGTTCAGCCCGCCATTGACCAGCACCTTCATGCCGCTGGTGCCGCTGGCCTCCCACGGGCGGCGGGGGGTGTTGATCCATAGATCGACGCCCTGGACCAGGATCTGGCCCAGTGCCATGTCGTAATCGGCCATGAAGACGACGCGGCCCCGGACATCCGGCCGCCGTGAGAATGCGATCCAGCGCGTGATCAGGGCCTGCCCCACCATGTCGGCGGGGTGGGCCTTGCCGGCCAGTACCAGTTGCATGGGCCGCTCGGGGTGCGAGAGCAGGCGCGCGAGGCGGTCGGGGTCGTGCAGCAGCAGGTCCGGCCGCTTGTAGGTTGCGAAACGGCGGGCGAAGCCGAGCGTCAGTACGTCGGGGCTCAGGGTCGGGACCGGCTGGTCCGAGGCGCCGCCGTTATCGGCATAGCCCTGCTGCTGCGCGCAGAGGGCGGTGACCTTGCGGATGAAGCCCGCGCGGGCCTGGCAGCGGGCGGTCCAGAGCGTGCGGTCGTCGAGCGCGCGAATACGGTCGGCCACACCCTCCTGCGTGCCGCGCCAGCGTTCGGGGCCGGCGGCTTCGGTCCAGAGCGTGTCGGCCTCGACCGAATCCCAGCTTGGCGTATGCACGCCGTTGGTGACGTGGCCGACCGGGACTTCGCATTCCGGCCAGCGGGGAAAAAGCGGCGCGAACAGGCGGCGGCTGACGGTGCCGTGCAGGCGCGAAACGCCGTTGACCGCGCCGCTGGCGCGGATGGCCAGCCATGCCATGTTGAAGGGCTCGCCTTGATCGTTCGGATCGGCGCGGCCGAGGGCCAGCAGGGTTTCCAGCGGGATGTCGAGCCGGTTGGCGGTATAGTCCGCGAGGTAGGTGCGGATCAGGTCGGGCGGAAACCGGTCGAAGCCGGCGGGGACGGCGGTGTGGGTGGTGAACAGGGTGCCGGCCCGCGCGATGGTCAGCGCCTGGCGGAACGGGATGTGCAGCCGGTCCATCAGGCCGCGTGCGCGCTCCACCGCCGCGAAGGCGGCGTGGCCTTCGTTGAGGTGGCAGACATCGGGCCGGTAGCCGAGCGTATCGAGCAGGCGCCAGCCGGCGATGCCCAGCGTGATTTCCTGGCGCAGGCGCAGATCGGCGTCGCCGCCGTATAGCTGGGTGGTGACGCAGCGCACACCGGGTGGGTTGGCCGGATCGTTGGTATCCAGCAGGTAGAGTGTCGCGCGACCGACGGTTGCCTTCCAGGCGCGGACCCACACATGGCCCTTGCCGAAATGGATCGGAATACGCAGCACGTCGCCTTCTTCCGTCAGGACCGGGCTGATCGGCAGCAGGGACGGGTCGTTGAACGGGTAGAGGGCGTGCTGCTGGCCGTCTGATGTCAGTTCCTGACGGAAATAGCCCTGGGCGAACAACAGGCCGACCGCGACCACCGGTACGCCGAGGTCGCTGGCTGCCTTGAGCTGGTCGCCCGCCACGTTGCCCAGCCCGCCCGAATAGATCGGCAGGGCCTCGCTGAGCATGTATTCCATGCTGAAATAGGCGACGCAGGACAGGGCGGAGGTATCGTGCTTCTGAGCGAACCAGGTGGGGTGGCGCAGCCCTTCGGCCTGGGCGGCCACGGCGTGACCGACTTGGCGGCGGAAGGCGGGCTTGTTGAGCAGCGCCTTGAGATGGGCGCGCGAGGCGTTGTTCAGGGTCGTCCAGGGATTCTGGGTGTGTTCCCAGCATTCGGGATTGATCTGGTGCCAGAGCGGATCGGTCGCGTGGTTCCAACTCCAGCGCAGATCCAGTGCGAAGCCGTGTAATGCGCGTTCTGCCGCGCGCGCGGTCAGCGTGGGATTCTCTGGCGCCATGTCACGTCGTCTCCCTCGTGTGTGTGTTATCCGGTTGTCGCGTCGTGCCTCATGCGCAGCAGGACGCGGATCGAGCGGGCCTGGGCGGACAGGCGCGCCATGTCGCCGATCTCCGCTGCTTCCTCGGGCGCGAGGATGTCGGCGGGGGAGGCGGCAGCGGTGTCGATGAAGCTGCGCCACGGGGTGGTGCCGCCGCGTGCCGCCTCGGGCAGGGCGAAATGCAGCGTGTCGTCCCAGCCGTTGATGAAGACATAGAGATCGCCATCCGCCATCGTGGCTCCTCGCAGGAAGAAGGCCAGGCTGCGCGAGACGGGGCGCAGGTCGGGTTCGCCGCCATCGACGCCGTGCCATGAGACGTCGTCGCGCCAGCCGATGCTGCGCGCGATGGAAGGATGGGCGGCGCGAAAGGCGATCAGCATCCGTACGAAACGCAGAAGCGTGCTTTCGTTTTCCGTCAGGCGCCAGTCGAGCCAGTTGGTTTCGTCATCGCGGTCGTAGGGATTGGGGTCTCCGCCCCGGCTGTGGCCGAATTCGTCGCCGGCCTGGAACATCGGCGTGCCGTTGGCCAGCATCAGCAGGCAGAAGGCGTTGCGCGTCTGGCGGCGGCGGAGCGTCATTACCGGCTCGGGCGCGCCGTCGATGCCCTGATGGCCGCAATTGGCGGCGATCTGGCCGGGATCGTCGTAGGAGAACAGGTCGCGCAGCGTCAGCCCGTCATGGCTGGCGATGTAGTTGACGCTCTGATAGGGGCGGGCGGCGTGGATACGGTCGTCGGGGAACAGGTCGGTGCTGCCGTAGAGGCGGGTCATCAGGGCCGGCACGCATCCGTCATCGCCGCGCAGGAAACGGCGGATATCGTCGCGGAAGCGGGCGTTCCATTGCCGCCAGGTCCGGCCGGGAAAGGCGCGGCCCAGTTGCATCAGCGAGCCGTCACCGACCCAGGGCTCGGCGATCAGCCGCGTCTGACGCAGGTGGGAGGCGGTGGAGAGTTCGGTGATGATCGGCGGTTCCGCGAGATTGATATGCCCGCTCTCATCGACCGAGAACATCGAGGCGAGATCGAAGCGCAGGCCGTCGATGCCCATCTCCTCGATCCAGAACCAGGCGCTGGAGAGAATGAGCTGCCGCACTACCGGTGCCGCCACATCCAGATCGTTGCCGCAGCCGCTGCGATTGGTGGGGCGGAACGGAAGGCCGGGTGCGCGCGTATAATAGCTGGGATTGTCGATTCCACGATAGGACCAGACGGGGCCGCCGGCATGGTCCTCGCCCGTATGGTTGTAGACAACGTCGAGAAAGACTTCGATTTCGGCTTCATGCAGCGCTGCGACCATCGCGCGGAATTCGCGCCATGACGTGGCGACCGTGCCATCGGAGGCGTAGCCCGCGTGGGGCGAGAAGAAATTGAGCGGCATGTAGCCCCAGAACGTTCCGTGGAGTGGATCGCGCTGGAAGATCGGCATTAGTTCCACCGCCGTGACCCCGAGCGCCTTGAGGTAGGGGATGTGGGCCGTCAGCCCGGCGTAGCTGCCGCGTTGTGCTGCGTCGACGCCCGATGAGGGGGCGCGGGTGAAGGCACGAACATGGAGTTCGTAAATGACGAGATCGTGATCGTGGCGTTGGGGGCGTTGGGCGGGCGGGGGAGTGGTGGTCGTGCGTTCCGGCAGGACGCCCAGTGGCGCGCGTCCGGCTGTGGGGCCGGGCCTGCAGGCGGCGTCGCGGTCGAAGCCGGGTGGGAAGAAGACGCCGCGTGCGTATGGGTCGAGCAGCAGTTTTTCGGCGTCGAACAGCAGCCCGTCTTCCGGGCGGTGCGGGCCGGCGACGGAGTAGCCGTAATAACAGGCGTCGCCCACCTGCTCGGCTGGGAGGCGGGCGTGCCACATATCGCCCGTCTTGTTGTGCGGCAGGCAAAAGGACAGGCGCAGGCAAGGGATGACGAGATCGTCCGCGCGATAGAGCAGCAGGGTGATGGCGGTGGCGTTGCGTGAGAAGATGCTGAAATTGAACGCCTGTTCCTCGGGCAGCCAGACGGCGCCGGGGGGATAGGGAGCGCCATCGGACGTCGTGAAACTGCTGCTGACCGGCGACGTCGCGTTCGGCATGGCTATGCTCGCCACGGGTGGGGATGGTGCGTAGCCTAATGGGATCGTGGCGCGAAAGCGAGAAAATCCCGCGTTGGCTGGAGCGGGGGGATGATGGGGACAGGGGGCGCTGGCGCATTCGGACGACGGCGCGGTGGGGTGTTTTCGTGTGGGATTTTATGTCGCGAAAGATCTTTTGAATTTCTGGAAAAAATTTGATTCTGTTTTTATGTTTGAAAAATATTGAAATTTCCTTATAATTCTTGTTCAATTGATATTGATAATAATGAGATGGAGGTTGATGTTTTGCGATTGAGTCGTTCCGCATTGTCCAGTCTGCCCGCTGCCGTCTACAGGCCACGTTTCGATCCGGCCTTATTGAAAAGCGGGATTTTGCATCTGGGATGTGGGAGCTTCCATCGCGCGCATCAGGTCGCGGCAACCCAGGCGGCGATTCATCATGCCGGAGACGACGGACTGCGCTGGGGCCATCGCATCGGCAACGATGCGGCGGCCGACGCTGACCGACCAATTGCGGCAGCAGGATAATTGCTACACGTTGCTGACCCGCGAGCCCGATGGCACGGTGGCCTCCGTGATGGCGGCGATCTCGGAAGCTGTGTTCGCCGGGGCGGATCCGGGGGCGCTGATCGGCCGGATTGCCGATCCGCTTATCAGGATCGTGACGCTGACCGTGACGGCCAGCGGTTATCACATCACCGCCGAAGGGCGGCTGGACCCGGAATCCGACGCCATTCGCGAGGATCTGGCGCGTGTGTTCCCCTGTACCGCGCCGGGCATTCTGGTGGCCGGGCTCGATCTGGTCCGGCAGCGCGGGGGCGTGCCGCCGGTGGTGCTGAGTTGCGACAATGTGGCCGAGAATGGCGATACGCTGCGGCAGGTGGTGATGGATTATGCCGCGCTGCGCGGCGACGATGCGCTGTCGGCCTGGATCGGCGCGCATGTGGTCTTTCCCAATACGATGGTCGACCGGATCACGCCACCTTTCCAAGAGGCGGATGTGGAGGATGCGCGGCGGCTGCTCGGCGGTGTAGACGATACGATCCCGGTTTCGGCGGAGCCATGGTTTCAGTGGATCATCCAGGCTTTCGACGGTGAGCGGCCGTTCTGGGAGGCGCATCCGGGCACGCGGTTCGTGCGGGATGTCGGCGTGTTCGAGCGGGCGAAGTTGCAGATGCTCAATGGCACGCACATGATTCTGGCCTATGCCGGGGGGCTGGCTGACCTGCCGACCGTGGCCGAGGCGGCGACTGATCCTGCACTCGGGGCGATTGCCACGTATTTCATGCGGCATGAGCAGTCGGCCGGGGTGGCGCTGTCGGATGAGGATCTGGATTCCTATGCTGCGGGACTGATGACCCGCTTTCGCAATCCGGGCATTGCGCATGATGTGGAACGGATCGGGCGCAATGGATCGGCGAAGATGGCCGCGCGGGTGATTGCGCCGATGCGGGAGAATCTCGAAGCCGGTCGGCCGGTGACGGGGGCTGTGCTGTTGATTGCGTGCTGGATCCGGTGGTTTGCACTGCATGAGCAGGAAGCGCTGGAAATCGGCCTGACGGACCCGCGGGCGGATGTGCTGCGGCAGATCTGCGCCGATGCGCGGGATGATCATCGGGCGCAGGCGGAGGCGTTTCTGGCGATGGAGGAGGTGTTCGGGCCGCCTCTGCCGGATCATGACGGGCAGGTGGCGGCGATCGCGGATATGCTGCGACGGCTGACGGAGGGCGATGTGCGGGCTGTGTTGCGCGAGGTTGCGCAAGCCTGTTCGTAAAAAATGCGCGAGGTTGTCCGGGTTATGGATGATGGTGGGAAAGGGAAGCACGCAGCGACGGTAGGAGCTGGAAAATAGACTTTCTGGTCGTGCTGTTTCTGAAGGGCGGGCCGATGTCCCGGTGCGTCCGTCCGCTTTGGTCCAGAACCGGATTCATGAATTCAACCGATAACATCATGCGCAATATATTGACTAATCGCTGAGAGGCGCCGGTCTTACGCTCTCGATGGAAGAAAGCTTCGGAGAGGGGATGCGGTGGTACCGGCATGTTCAGGCCGTCCTGCGTTCGTCCCCGTACCCGAAGTGTTGCAACCACTGACGGAGCGGGAGAACGCCCCCTTGTCCGATACTCTTTCAACTGCCCGCAGGGCCTTTGGCGATATTGCACCCGACCTGGCCGATTACACCGATCAGGTGCTGTTCGGCGATGTCTGGGAGCGGCCCGGCCTCGCGCCTCGGGAACGCTGCATCGTCACGATCAGCAGCCTGATCTCGCTCTATCGTACCAACGAACTGGGCTTTCATATCCGCAAGGCGCTCGCAACCGGTGTCAGCCGGGCCGAAATCGTCGAGATCATTACACACCTGGCATTCTATGCGGGATGGCCCGCGGCATCCACGGCCGTGGCCATCGCGCGCAGCGTTTTTGACGAACAGAAGGACTGAGCCTCATGACGCAGAATATTGCCGGCAAGGTCGTCGTCGTCACGGGTGCCAGCAGCGGTCTCGGCGAGGCTGCCGTCCGTCGTCTTGCGGCGGAGGGCGCCAAAATCGTCATGGGTGCCCGTCGGCAGGACAGGTTGGAAGCCCTGGCCCGTGACCTGTCGCTCGGTGCCGATGCTGCCGTCAGGACGGATGTCACGCATCTGGAGCAGGTGCAGGCGTTGGTCGATCATGCAGTGGGCCGCCACGGTCGGATCGATGTCATCATCAACAATGCCGGCCTGATGCCTCATTCTCCACTGGAGAAACTCCGCGTCGATGACTGGAACCGGATGATCGACGTCAATCTGAAAGGCACTCTTTACGGGATCGCCGCTGCCCTGCCGCATATGAAGGCGCAGAAAAGCGGACAGATCATCAATGTTTCGTCCGTGGCCGGTCACAAGGTCGGGCCGGGAGGCGCCGTCTACTCGGCCACCAAGACCGCGGTAAGGGTGATCTCCGAAGGTCTGCGGCAGGAGGTCAAACCCTATAATATCCGTACGACGGTCATTTCGCCGGGTGCCGTGCATTCCGAACTGCCTGACAGTGTGACGGATGATGAGACGGCGAAGGCCATTCAGGCATTCTACGATCAATATGCCATTCCGGCGGATTCTTTCGCCCGCGCGGTCGTGTTTGCCATGAGCCAGCCGGAAGACGTCGACATCAACGAGATCCTGTTCCGCCCGACGGCACAGGTATACTGAGCATGGCGCCCCCGGGACGCCCTCCTTAACCAGTATCCCTATATCGAGAAGCAGTACGACGCCGATGGGTGGATCATCGGGTGTCCGGTTTGTTTCTGTTTTCTATCCACGGTAGCGCAGTGCATCGACGACCAGACGGAAGGCGGCGGAAGATTGCCGCCGGCTGGGGTAATACAGGTGATAGCCGGGGAAGGGCGGGCACCAATCCTCCAGAACGCGGACCAGGCGCCCTTCCGCAAGATACGGCATGATCTGGTCCTCCATGACGCAGGCCAGGCCGAAACCGTCGAGTGCCGCCTGCCGGATCATCGGTACGTTGTTGAAGGTCAGTTGTCCGTCCACGCGCACGCGCAGGGCGCGGCGGCCTTTTTCCAGGTCCCACGCATAGACGCCGCCGGCGGTGGGAAACCGTAGATTGATGCAGCTATGGCGGGCCAGGTCCTGCGGCGTGCGGGGAATCGGATGGCGTGCGAAATAGGAGGGGGCTCCGACCACCGCCAGGCGCAGCTTCGGCCCGATCGGGACAGCGATCATGTCCCGCGCGATGGTTTCTTCCAGTCGTACGCCTGCGTCGAAACGTTCGGCGACGATATCGGTCAGGCCGGCATCGAGCGCCAGTTCGACACGCAGGTCGGGATAGTCGGGCAGGAGCCTGCGCAGTGCCGGCCACAGCAGCGTGGAGGCTGCGTGTTCCGACGTCGTGATCCTGACGGTTCCGGAGGGTTTTTCGGAAAGCTCGCTGAGCGATGCGATTTCGTCGGCGATCGTCTCGAGAGCGGGGACGAGCGTGCTCAGCAGGCGTTCGCCGGCTTGGGTGGGGGAGACGCGGCGGGTCGTGCGCGTCAGCAACTGTACGTTCAGGCGGGCTTCCAGCCGGCGGATCGTATGGCTCAGCGTGGATTGGGACGTGCCAAGTTTGGCCGCGGCGCGCGTGAAGCTCTGCTCTTCGGCGACCGCCATGAACGCATTGAGATCGACCAGTTCCTCGCGGCGCATTCATGAACTCCGGATATAAGATCAAGCGGATCATAGCATCTAATCGTGGAAATGACCTCATGCTTGAATGACGCTTCGGTCTGTCGGGCGACCATCTGCCCGCCTGCCCCTGTTTGAGGAGAACATGCATGGATATCCGTCGCCCCGGTTCCGATCCGTCTGTCAGGGGACCGGCCGAATGGTTTACCGGCAATGTGCGCGTGGATGCGCCGTTCGCGGGCAGTGGGGCGTTGGCCTGCGCGACTGTCACTTTCGAGCCGGGTGCGCGCACGGCGTGGCACAGCCATCCGCTCGGCCAGACCATTCTGGTCACGGCGGGCCTGGGCTGGGTGCAGCGTGACGGTGGCCCGATCGAGGAGGTGTACCCGGGCGATATCGTCTGGTTCGAGCCCGGCGAGAAGCATTGGCATGGTGCATCGCCGCAATGCGCGATGACTCATATCGCCATTACGGAAGCAAAGGATGGCAGGTCTTCGGACTGGATGGAACATGTCGGCGACGCGCAGTACCGGCGCTGACGTCTTTTTGAAGATTTGAGAGCTTGTAGGAAAACATGCCGAATCGGCACCGGCGCGTATGTCCGTGCCGGTGCGGAGGTGCGTGGATGACAGCACCTGGGAGCAAGGGACGACATGGAAAAGCGTGTTCTGGGAACGAATGGTCTGGAAGTGTCGGCCATCGGTCTGGGCTGCATGGGGCTGAGCTACGGCTATGGTCCGGCGACCGATCGGGGCCGTGCCGTAGCCCTGATCCGTACCGCGTTCGAGAAGGGGGTCACCTTTTTCGACACGGCCGAAGCCTATGGCCCGTTCATCAATGAGGAGGTTGTCGGCGAGGCGCTGGCGCCGATGCGCCGGGACGTGGTGATCGCCACCAAATTCGGCTTTCGAAACGGGGATGCGCAACAATCACTCGACAGCCGGCCGGAGCGTATCCGGCAGGTCGCTGAAGAATCGCTCAAGCGGCTCCGCACGGATGTGATCGATCTGTTTTATCAGCATCGCGTCGATCCGGACGTGCCGATGGAAGATGTGGCAGGCACGGTGCAGGAACTGATCTGGGAGGGGAAAGTCCGGTATTTCGGTCTGTCCGAGGCCAGTGTGACGTCTATCCGCAAAGCCCATGCCGTTCATCCGGTCGCCGCCTTGCAGAGCGAGTATTCCCTGTGGTGGCGCGAACCGGAGAAAGAGATCATCCCTGTACTGGAAGAACTCGGGATTGGCTTCGTGCCGTTCAGCCCTCTGGGCAAGGGATTCCTGACGGGTCGGATCGACGCCCATGCAGCGTTCGGTGACGAGGATTTCCGCCGTGTCGTGCCGCGATTTGCCCCGGAGGCCCTTGCGGCCAACCAGGGACTGATCACGCTCTTGCAACAGATTGCCGCAGCCAACGGGGCATCACCCGCGCAGATCGCCCTGGCCTGGCTGCTGGCGCAGAAACCATGGATCGTCCCGATCCCCGGTACGACCAGAATCGACCGGCTGGAGGAAAACCTGGGCAGCGCGGGTGTTCATCTGGGACCACATGAGTTGAAGGGCATTGATGAAGCCCTCGAACGCATTACCGTGGTTGGCGATCGCTATCCTGCGTGGTTGAAAGAACGGGTGGGACGATAGTCATGATGGCTCTGCGCCCATCTCGACCGGCGCCTGCCTTGCCGGAACATGCGTGTCTGATCGTCAGAGCGCATGTTCCGGCACGTTTTCAGGCGTGGGCCTGTTCCAGCCAGTGGCGGACATAGTCCAGGTCGTCCACGATGGCCAGCGCTTTTTCACGGACGTCTTCGGTGGGGGCCAGCAGGTCGGGGACCACGATGACCGGGATGCCGGCGGCGTGGGCGGCGCGGGCGCCGTTGTGGGAATCTTCCAGGGCCAGGCAGGCTTCGGGGGCGATGCCGATTTTCTCTGCTGCCGTCAGGTAGGGTTCGGGGTTCGGCTTGCCGCGCGTGACGTCGTCGCGGGTGACGATGGCGTCGAAGCGGGTCAGGAGGCCGACCAGTTCGAGATGGTGGTCGGTGCGGTAGCGGCTGGACGAGGTGGCGATGGCGCGGGGGAGGCTCAGCCGGTCGAGCAGGTCCAGCAGCGGGGTGACGCCCTTTTTCAGCACCAGCCGGTCGCTGTCGACGTAGCGGCGGAGATGCTCTTCCTGCAACGCGAAGAAGCGTTCGAGCGGGAAATCGGTGCCGTAGGTGTCGTGTACCATCTGGCGGCAGGTGTCGGCCGGCATGCCGATCATGCCACGGCAGAAGGCCAGCGGCACGTCATATCCGAGGTCGGTCCCCGCTTCGGCCAGCGCATCCATCGCCAGGGTTTCGCTGTCCAGCAGCAGGCCGTCCATGTCGAAAATCACGCCTTTGACGGCCTGGAAGGAGGATGCGGTCAGATGGAGGGGGAGCGGGTATCCCGGCATGCGGTCTTCTCTTTCTGCTGTTTCTTTCCGGCGCATTATCGGCTGTCGGCCGGGCGTGGTGCAACCCGGAAGGCATTTTTTTTGTAAAGATCATTGATTCGAATGAAGAATTCCTGGGGTATGCGCGTTGTGGCGCTGGCGGATCGGGTCGGGGAGGTTTTCTGCCAGCCTGTTTCGTATCGCGGAGAAATGTGAGGGGGCCTGCCGCCATGGCCGGGCTGGGGTGTTAGCGGAAGGCTGGAGGCTTTCGGCATTCGCGCCTATGATTTGCCGACAAGGGTCGTTTCATGGGCCGATATTCTGCCGGCTTCCCTTTTCCCGCATGTCTGTTCGAGAGCGATCCTGCCTTGCCTGTGCCCCGGTCCCCGGTTTCTTCCCCGCGCGTTGCAGCCCCCGTTTCCGTGCCGTCCCGGCGAGAGGTGCGGCGGAGTGAGACGCATGCCGCGCTGATCGAGGGGGCGATGCGTCTGCTGTCGACCCAGGGGTTCGATGCGACCACGGTTGACGAGATCGCGGCCAGTGCCGGGATCTCCCGGCGGACGCTGTTCCGGTATTTTCCGACCAAGGCGGATATCGTGACCGCGTGGGCGCAGAACATGACCGACGTGCTGACGGCCAGCGTCGAAGCCTGCCCGGGGGATTTCAGCCCGCAGGATATCATCCGCACGGCATTGGAAGCGGTCGTGCCGGAGATGGCGAAAAACCGTACCGAGGCGTTCGCCTTCGTTTACCTGATCGAGCGCACACCGGCGCTGCTTTCCGTCAGTCTGCGGAAATATGCCGGCTGGGAGGATGCGCTGGCGGCTGCGCTGGCCAGCCGGCTGGCGGCTTCGCCCGATCAGGGGCTGGCGGCGCGTGTGGCCGCGCGCTCGGGGATTGCGGCCTTTCGCACGGCGCTGGACGAATGGATACGGTGCAGGGGGCGCCCGGCGCTGGTGCCGATCCTGCGCAGGGTGCTGGTGTTGCAGGCGGAGTTGCTGACCCCGCCTGCAGGCGGTTAGTCGAGCCGCACCGAGGGCCGGACGAACGCATCGATCCGGTCGGCCAGGATGGACATCAGGCCACGGAACAGGCCGTACAGCTCCACCTGGTGCTGGCGGTAGAGCATCAGATGGCCCAGCCGTGCACTGAGGCCGTGCAGGAAGCCGCCGCCGAAGACGGTGCCGCCCGGAAGCGTGCCCCAGCCATTGTAGTTGCCCAGTGCCACGATGGCCCCCTTGTTGCGGAAGACGCAACTGGGGACGGCGATCCCGTTGCGCAGCAGGGCCGGCAGGTGGCGGGCCAGGTGATGAGCCTGCTGGCGGGCGACCTGCGCCGTAGGCGGCAGCGGGTCCGAGGAGATGAACGAACAATCGCCCATCGCGAAGATATGTTCGTCATCCTGCGATTGCAGGTTGGGGTGGACCAGGATCTGGCCCGAGCGGCTGAGGGAGAGCCCGTCGAACGCGGAGGTGACGTCCGGCGCCTTCACGCCGGCGGCCCAGACGCGCAGGGTGGCGGGGACGCGCGTACCGTCCTTCAGGCTTAGTCCTTCGGCATCGGCGCCGGAGACCATGGCGGAGGTGCGGACCGAAACGCCGATGCTCTCAAGCTGGCGCTGGGCCGCCGTGGAGACGGCTTCGGGGAAGGCGGGGAGCACGCGGGGGCCGGCTTCAAGCAGGGTGATCCGCAGTTGCGGCGGGGCCGAGCCGAAGGAGTGCAGGGCGACCAGATCCAGCGCCTTGTGCAGTTCGGCGGCGAGCTGGGTGCCGGTGGCGCCACCGCCGACGATGGCGATATCGAGCGGTTTGCCTACGGCATAGGCGCGCAGAAGCTCCATGCGGAACTTCTCGTTGAAGCCGTTGGCCTCGACCAGATTGTCGATGAACAGGCAATGTTCTGCCACGCCGGGGGTGCCGAAATCGTTGGCGCGGCTGCCGATGGCCAAGACCAGGGCCGCATATTCGACCGTGCGGCTCTCCAGCACCACTTCACCCTCGGCGGAGCGGAGCGGGCCGAGGATGGCGCGCTTGTTCGCGCGGTCCAGCGCCACGATCTCGCCGGGCCAGAATTCGAAATGGCGGTTGCTGGCCTGCGCCATGAAGCTGATGCGGTCATTCTCGTTTTGCGCCGTGCCCGCCGCGAAACAGTGCAGCATGGGCTTCCAGACATGCGAGAAGCTCTTGTCGATCAGCGTGATCCGGGCCAGCCCCTGACGGCCCAGCGTGTCGCCCAGCCGGGTGGCCAGGGCCAGCCCCGCGACACCGCCCCCTACGATGAGAATTTCCGGTTTTGTCGCCATCGCGTCTTCAGGGTCCATCTGCAAGGGGTTGCCACGGGTGGGAGGGGCGCTGTTGGGAGCGCCCGCCCGGTGATCTGGGCACCAGCCGGACTGGTGGGCTGGTGCGCGAGAGCGGCCGGACAGGCCGCGCCCGGCATGTGTCCGCGCACGCCGGAGCGGAGCGGCCTTGATGGCCGCGTCCCCCGGAGTATAGCGGACGCGCGGCGGATCGCCACCAGCGCGCCCGTCCGGTCTGGTTTTCAGAAGAAGCCGAGCTTCTTCTCGCTGTAGCTGACCAGCAGGTTTTTCGTCTGCTGGTAGTGCTCCAGCACCATCTTGTGTGTTTCACGACCGATCCCGGACTTCTTGTAGCCACCGAAGGCGGCGTGAGCCGGGTAGACGTGATAGCAGTTGATCCACACGCGTCCAGCTTCCATGCCGCGCCCCATGCGGTAGCAGGTATTCGCGTTGCGGGACCATACGCCGGAACCGAGGCCGAATTCGGTGTCGTTGGCGATGGCCAGGGCCTCTTCCTCGGTGCGGAAGGTCGTGACCGCCAGCACCGGGCCGAAGATCTCTTCCTGGAAGATGCGCATCTTGTTGTTGCCCTTGAAGACGGTGGGCTGGACGTAGAAGCCTTCCTTGAGCACGGCGCCGAGATCGGGCGTGCCGCCGCCGGTAAGCAGTTCGGCGCCCTCGTTCCGGCCGATGTCGATATAATCGAGGATCTTCTTCTGCTGCATCAGCGAGTTCTGGGCGCCCATCATGGTGGTGGGGTCCAGCGGGTTGCCCTGCTTGATCGCCTTGACGCGGGGCAGCGCGCGTTCGATGAAGCGCTCGTAGATCGATTCATGCACCAGTGCGCGGCTGGGGCAGGAGCAGATCTGGCCCTGGTTCAGCGCGAACAGGGCGAAGCCTTCGATCGCCTTGTCGAGATAGTCGTCATCGTGATCCATGACGTCGGCGAAGAAGATGTTCGGCGACTTGCCGCCCAGTTCCAGCGTGGCCGGGATCAGGTTTTCCGCCGCGGCATGGGCGATCATCTTGCCCGTGGGCGTGGAGCCGGTGAAGGCGATCTTGGCGATGCGGGTGCTGTTGGACAGCGCGGCACCGACATCGCGGCCCAGGCCGTTGACGATGTTGAGCGTGCCGGGCGGGAACAGGTCGCCGATCAGTTCCATCAGCACCAGGATGCTGGCGGGGGTGGTCTCGGCGGGCTTCATGACCACGCAATTGCCGGCGGCCAGCGCGGGGGCCAGCTTCCACGAGCCCATCAGCAGCGGGAAGTTCCAGGGGATGATCTGGCCGACCACGCCCAGGGGCTCGTGGAAATGATAGGCGATGGTGGAGTCGGTGATTTCGCTCAGCGCGCCTTCCTGGGCGCGGATACAGCCGGCGAAATAGCGGAAATGGTCGATCGCCAGCGGGATGTCGGCGTTCAGGGTCTCGCGGATCGGCTTGCCGTTGTCCCAGGTCTCGGCGCGGGCGAGCAGGTCGAGATTCTGCTCCATCCGGTCGGCGGCCTTGAGCAGGATCAGCGAACGGTCGGCGGCCGACATGTGGGCCCAGCCCTTGAACGCCTTGTGGGCGGCATCCAGCGCCAGTTCGACATCCTCGGCGGTGGATTGCGGAACTTCGCACAGCACGCTTCCGTCGACCGGCGTGATGTTGGACATGTAGGTGCCCTTGACCGGGGCAACCCATTCTCCGCCGATATAATTCTCGTAGCGTGCCTTGAAGGGGGGCTGTTCGTTGACAGACATGCGGACACTCCTTGGACTGCGACGGCCCTATCCGACAGGTGGCCGGAAAGGGAGCCGGACATCAAACAGGACCGGGCTGGTCCGGTTGTTGTATACCGCGTTATATAGACAGGGGGGCGTCCGGCAATCGGGGTGGAGGTCACATCCGCGTGAAAAATGGCACTGAGTGCCATAAATCGGCTTTAAAAAATCTTATGTAAAAATTGACTTGTTTTGAAAAGAGCAGCCCGGCCTGCACGATGCCTGCATCAGGTGCCGCCCAGTGCGCCGGTGCCGAAGGCGAGGCCGGCGGCGGCGATTAGGGTGGCGTAATAGGCGTCCGACCGGCTGATCTCGGCATCCAGCAGGCCGTTCTGTGCCAGTTGGGCCTGGGTGATCGAGCCGGTACCGCTGCGATAGGCGGTCAGGGCGGCGTCGAAGCTGGTCTGCGAGGCAGTGCGCAGGCTGGTGGCGGCGGCGTAGGCGTGCAGGCCGGTGCGGACGGCGTTTTCCGCCGCCACGATCTGCTGGATGGAGTCGTTGACCGTCTGGCGCAGGGTGGCTTCGGCGCTGTCCGACTGGTCCTGAGCCTGCTTGACGACCGCAGCGCGCAGGCCGCCGTCGAAGATCGGCACGCTGATGCCGCCGAGGACCAGGCTGCTGAAGCGGTTGGCGGAAAGATTGAGTGTGGGAGCGGAATCGCTGCCGATTCCAGGCACCGACGTGAGGTTCATCCGTCCGGTGGCGTAGGAGACGTTGCCGGTCATGAAGATGCTGGGCAGGAACGCATCGCGTGCCGCGCTGACGCGGCTGTGCGCCGCCCGCGCCGCCGCGTAGGCGGCGAGTACGTCGGGGCGCCGCGCTACCGCGCGCCTGACCATGTCCTCGCTCAGGCGGGCGTCATCCTGGTTCAGGGGGCGGCCGGAGACGTCTTCCAGACCGATCCTCGTGTCGGCGGAGACGCCTGTCGCCGTCATCAGGGCGAGATAGGTGTTTTCGTCCTCTCCTTCGGCCTGGACCAGGCGGAGGGCGACCTGGGCGGTGGCCTGCCGGGCCTGTGTCACGTCGAGGATCGTGCCCTGGCCCTGGTGCAGGCGGGCCTCGGCGGCCTGCTGGACATGCTGGGCGTTGTCCAGGGCGGTGTGCAGCAGCCTGACGCGGGCGGCGGCGGCGGCGTGGGTGTAGAAGGCGGTGGTGACGGCGTAGATCACCTTCTGATGCGCCGCCGTGAACAGGACATTGGTGGCGATCTGGGCCTGTCGCGCGGCGGCGATGGTGGCCTCGCGCCGGCCGAAATCGAACAGCAGCCATTCCAGGCCCAGCGTCTGGACCTCGCCCGCACCGGAATTGCGGGTGCCGGGACCGTTGCCAAGGGGCAGGGTGCCGTAGCCGTTGGTGTCCAGCGACGCATCGGAGGTCTGGCCGTGGCTGTGGGACCAGCCGCCGACCACCGTGGCCGTCAGGTGCGGCAGGTAGGTGCTGCGGGCGATGCCGACCGCCAGGGCCGCGTCGCGCGCCGTGTTCCAGGCGCGGCGGGTCTGGGGATTGGCGGATTGCGCGATGTCGATCAGGTCGGCCAGCGTGTAGGGCTGGGCCGTTCGTGCCGGCAGGGCGGCCGATGCGCCGCGTGTTACGGCCTCCGGGTCGGCGGGGAGGCTGTAGCCGGGCGGCAGCGTCAGGCCGCGCTTTCCGTGACCGGGGAGGATGATCGCGCCTTCCGTCGTGACATCGGGCGTCCAGGGGCGGTCGGGGCGCGGCGGGGCGGTGGCCAGTTCGGAGGTAGCGCAGCCGGCGAGCAGCAGCAGGGTCGCGGTGGTGGCGGCGGTCTGGCGGTAGCGGTTCATGAGGCGCGGACTTCTATGGCGGCGATGCGTGTGGCGGCTTCGGTACGGGTGTCGGTCAGCATGTCGGCGCCGAGGCGGGCGGCGTCGGCGAAGCCGGTCTGAAACGATGTGATCCGGTCCATTTCCGCGCGCATGTGGATCGGTTCGGCCAGGGCGTATTCCACCTGCCGTTCGCCCTGCGAGACGGCGGATTGCAGGGCCGCCACGCAGGCGGCCTGTTCCTGCCGTGTCGTGGCCGTGTGTTGGCGGTGCAGCAGGGCCACGACCGCGTGCAGCCGCCGGGCGATGCCGTCATAGGCGCTGGTGGGCCAGAAGCTGGTGAACATGGCGTAGGTGATGGCGTTGCCCAGCATGATGCCGACGATCCGGTCGCGGGCGGTGGCCATGTCGCTGGTCGGGCCGTAACCCTTGAGGTCGGTCAGGTAGAAGGCCAGGCCGATCTGGAAGCCGGCATAGGCGATCCGCTCGTCGCCCGTCTTGACCCAGGCGGCCAGCAGCGAGACCGCGAAGACCAGGATCAGGAAACCGGTGATGTCCTGAAGATGCGGCTGGACGAAGACGATGGCGGCGATGCCGATGGCGCCGCCGATCAGGGCGCCGCTGATGCGGAGTGTCAGCTTGGCGATCATCTCGCCCATCGTCGGTTGGGCGACGATGAAGCAGGTGATGATGCAGGTGTGGATGCCCGGCCAGTCGATCATTCGGAACAGCAGGTAGCTGCTCATGACGGCGGCGGTGCCTTTCACCGCGAAGCGGACATGGGCAGGGTTGGTGAAGGCATCGGGGGAGAAGAAGCCGTTTTTCTTTTCTGCTGGTGTGTCCGGCTGTTTCGGCGTCGGGTCGGGCGTGGTGAAGACGGCCAGCAGAGCGGCCATGGCGGCACAGGCCGGCCGGTCGGGGGGCGTGGCGGGTGCGGCGATGGCGGTGGGGTAGTCGCCCTCGGCAAAGATGGCGGCCATGTGCTCCAGCGTGTCGATCAGGGCCTGTGGGGGCGGGGCGTCGGGGGCGCGTGTGGCTTCGGACTCCGCCAGGGCCAGCAAGGCGACGGCGGAGTCCGCGGCCTGATGCAGGCAGGCGAGGTCGGCCGGGCGCCAGAGGCGTTCCAGGCCGGCCATGCGCAGGGATTTCGTCATGCCCGTGGCGCCTTCGCGCAGCAGGCCGGTGGCATGGGCGCGGGCTTCGGCGTCGGTGCCGCGCAGCAGGGCCGCGCTGACGCGCAGGCGGGCGGCGATGTCGTCGGTCAGGACCCGGCGCGGCGAGGGGCAGATCAGCAGGCCCAGCACCACCATCACCGCGCCGGGCACCGCCAGGAACAGGTCGGTATAGAGCAGGGAGCGGGTGACGACCTCGCCGACCGGCACCTGGTCGATGGCCACCAGCCCGTAGACCACGATCAGCCCCAGCATGTAGGCCACCGGCTTCAGCTTGCTGGCCGAGCCGAGGAAGAAGAAGCCGAACGACAGCAGGGTGATGGTGGCGACCAGCGCCATCGGGTGATCCAGCGTCAGCATGATCAGCCCGTAGATCAGCAGCAGCAGGATCAGGATCAGCACATTGACCGCGATGCCGGCGACCGCGTTGGTGACACGGTCTTTCTGCCACAGCGCCATCGTGACCAGCGCCGGCACCGCGAGATCCGGCACCTGCCAGATTTCGCCGACCAGCACCGTTGCCGTGCAGCCGGCCGCCATGCGCAGGGCGTAGCCCAGTCGGCCCGGTGTGGGGGCGTGCACCAGGCGCCAGAGGCGCGCCGGGGTCAGGGGGGCGTCGGTCATGTCAGGGACAGGCGGCGCCATGGCGGATTTCGACCGTGGCCGTGGCACCCATGCGCAGCAGAGTGGGGGCGGCGCCTTGCAGGCGGACCCGCACCGGAAAGCGCTGGGCGACATGCACCCAGTCCATCTGACGCGGTACCAGCGGCAGCGACCGTGCCAGGCCGGCGGAATCCGCCGACAGCACGCCCCAGCCGATGCTTTCCACCCGCCCCTGGATCGGGGTGCGGCGGTCGATCATCGAATAGACGGTGGCGCAATCGCCGGGGTGCACCATGGGCAGGGTGAGTTCGCGCAGGTTGGCCACTGCGTACCAGGCATCGTCGGCAATCAGGGTGAACAGCACCTGCGAGGGGGCCAGGACTTCGCCGGCCTTGACCCGCAGGCTGGTGACGTAGCCGTCGGCCGGGGCGGTGACCGTCGTCTGGCGCAGTTCGTAGCGGGCGCGGTCCAGTGCGGCCTGGCTGGCGGCCTGGGTGGCCGTGGCGCTGGCGAGGTCGCCGATCGCGACGTCGGCCGCCGCCGATTGCTGGCGGGCCTGGGACAGCGAGATTTCGGCATCGTTCCGCGCCACTTTGGCCTGGTCGTATTGCTGTAGTGGGACGTAGGCGTGGCTTGCCAATGGCGCCAGGCGCGCGACTGTCCGGTCGGTCAGGTCGCGGTTGGTCTGGGCGCGCGTCACCTGATCGCGGGCGGTGGCGGCCTGGGCGGTGCGGACGGCCAGCAGGCGGCGCTGGTTTTCCAGTTCCGCCGTGGCCAGCGCCAGGTTGGCTTCGGCCTGGCGCACGGTCAGCGCGTAGGGTTCGGGGTCGAGGCGGTAGAGCAGTTCGCCTTTATGGACATGCTGGTTCTCGTGCACCGGCAGGTCGATCAATCGGCCGCCGACGACGGAGGCGACATGCACCAGTTCGGCGTCGATGGCGGCGCTGTCGGTGGATGGATAGGAATCGTCCTGATAGGCGACATACAGGCCAGCGAGCGTGGCGGCACCGATGCAGACCACGGCGATGAGGATGCCGATGCGGCTTTTGCCGCCCATGCGTACCCGCCCCATGCTCATGGCCCGAACGCCAGCGCCCACAGGGCGAGGGCAGCCAGGGTGCCCAGGGCGACGTAGGTGAACAGCCGGAAACTGAGCAGGGCGTCGATGCCGGTCAGCAGGAAGACCACGCGCAGTCCGACGGCCACCGCCACGCCTGTCAGCGCGCACAGCATCCAGGCCGGGAAATAGGCGCCGACGATGGGGAAGGAGGGGGCGCCGTGCAGCGCGCATCCGTTCAGGGCGAGGAGGGGGAGCAGGGTTGTTCTTTTCGAGGAGAAAAAGAAGCAAAAAGACTTTTGTCTCATTGGGCTCCGAGTGGGCTGTCAGGATTCCATCATTAACCTTTTAGAAGGTTTTTCCGGCTCTTTTTTTCAAAAAAACAGAAAAATGCGCTCAACTGCGTAAAAGCGGCGCCATCAGGCCGGACAGCCAGTCGGCGAACACCCGCACCCGGCGCGCGGCGTGGCGGCGATGGGGATGCAGCAGCGTGAGCGGCATGGGCTCGGCCCGCCAGTCCGGTAGCAGGTCGACCAGCGCGCCGGAGCGCAGATGGTCCTGCACGTCGAAAGCCGGCACCTGGATCATGCCCAGCCCGGCGAGGCAGCAGGCGATCAGGGCTTCGGCGCCGTTGACGGTGACGCGGCCGGGCAGGGTGAGGGTACGTAGCGTGCCGTCCTGGAGCCATTCCCAGGGCTCGACCCGCCCGCTGGCGGGCGAGGCGTAGCGCACGGCCTGGTGGGCCGGCAGGTCGTCCGGGTGGCGGGGCATGCCGTGCCGGGCCAGATAGGCCGGGCTGGCGAGGTTGAGCAGGCGGAATTCGCCCATGCGGCGGGCGATCAGGGCGGAATCATGGATCGGGCCGACGCGGAGCGCGCAGTCGGTGCCGTCTTCGATCAGGTTCACGGCGCGGTCGGTCACGCCCAGTTCGATGGTGATGTCGGGGTAACGGGCGAGGAAGTCGGGCAGGGCGGGGGCGACGACCAGCCGACCGATGCGGCCGGGCATGTCCACCCGCAGCGCGCCGCGCGGCCCGGCGGGATCGCGGCGGAACTGGCTTTCCGCTTCCTCGATGTCCGCCACCAGGCGGACGCATTGTTCGTAGAAGGTCGCGCCGTCGGGCGTGGGGGCGACGCGGCGGGTGGTGCGGGCCAGCAGGCGGGTGCCCAGCCGGGCCTCCAGGTCCTGGATCGCGGTCGAGACCGTCGAGCGCGGCAGGTCCAGAGTGGCGGCGGCGTGGGTGAAACTGGCGCTTTCCACCACGCGGGCAAAGATGCGGAACAGGTCGATGCGGTCCATCGCTTCCCTCGAAACCCTCGCGGCATGGGGTGTTTGTTCGGATTCTACGACATGTGTTGTTCGAAAACGCAAATTTATCCGCGTTTTTGGAATGATATCGTGGCCTGCATGATCTCCCGCATCCGGCGGGGGAGGGACGGGAAGGAGCCATCGAGATGGCCGATCACAGCATCAGTGGGAAGACGGTCCTGATTGCCGGCGGGGCGAAGAATCTGGGTGGACTGATCGCGCGCGACCTGGCGGCGGCCGGCGCGAAGGCGATTGCGATCCATTACAACAGCGATTCCTCGCGGCCGGACGCCGAGCGGACGCTGGCCGATATTCGCGCGGCGGGTGCCGAGGCGGTGGCCTTTCAGGCCGACCTGACCACGGCCGGGGCCTGTGCCGGGCTGTTCGCCGATACGGTGGGTGCGATCGGCCGGCCGGATATCGCGATCAATACCGTGGGCAAGGTGTTGAAGAAGCCAATCGTCGAGACCACCGAGGCTGAATTCGACGCGATGGCGGCGATCAATTCCAAGGCGGCCTACTTCTTCATCAAGGAAGCGGGGCTGTATCTGAAGGACAACGGCAAGCTGGTAACGCTGGTGACGTCGCTGCTGGGGGCCTACACGCCGTTCTATTCGACCTATGCCGGGGCCAAGGCGCCGGTGGAGCATTATACCCGCGCCGCCTCGAAGGAATTCGGCGCGCGGGGGATTTCGGTCAACGCGGTCGGGCCGGGGCCGATGGATACGCCGTTCTTCTATGGGCAGGAGGCGCCGGAGGCCGTGGCCTATCACAAGCAGGCGGCGGCGCTCTCGGCTTTCAGCCCCACGGGCCTGACCGAGATCGAGGACGTGGCGCCGTTCATCCGTTTCCTGGTTTCTGACGGCTGGTGGATCACCGGCCAGACCATCCTGATCAATGGTGGATACACGACCAAGTAATCGGGCCGGCCGACAGGTCGTTCCTTCCGCGATCCGGCTTTGCGCCGGCTGGGGCCGTGTCTATGGTGACGGTCCGGGCGGCGCGGCATGGCGCCGCCCCTGTTCGTTTCGGGGGGACGGTTCTTGGGTCTGAAGCAGCGCCATATTCTGTTCATGGCATTGGGCGGGTCGGTCGGGGCCGGATTGTTCCTCGGCTCCGGCGGGGCGATCCAGCAGGCGGGAACGTCGGTGCTGCTGGCCTATGTGCTGTGTGGGATCGTCGTGTTCCTGATCGGTCGGGCGGCGGCGGAACTGGCGCTGTCCGACCGCGAGGGGCGGACGCTGAACGCCTTCGTGGGGCGGTATCTGGGCGCGCGGATGGAATTCCTGGTCGGCTGGAGCTACTGGCTGATCTGGACGCTGGTGTGCATTTCCGAAATTACCGCCGCAGGCATCTTCGTGCGGCATTGGATGCCGGACGTGCCGCAATGGGCGGTCGCCGCCGTGCTGGGAGGGGTGCTGCTGGCCGTGGGCTCGCGCGCGGTGGCCACCTTCGGCGAAATGGAATTCTGGCTGGCCATCATCAAGATCTGGGCCATCCTGGCGCTGATCGGCTGCGGACTGGTTACGATCCTGGGGCATGTCGGGCCGGGGGGCGCACATGCCTCCTTCGGTCATCTGTGGGATGCGGGGGTGATGCTGCCGCATGGCATGGCGGGGTTTGCCGCCATCCTGCCGATGGCGCTGTTCGCCTTCGGCGGCACCGAGATCATCGCGCTGACGGCGGCGGAGACCGATGACGCCGTGCGTGTGCTGCCGCGCGTGATCAACGGCATCGTCGGGCGCATCATCGTTTTCTATGTAGGCAGCCTGGCCGTGATCATGGCGATCGTGCCGTGGGGCGAGGCGGATGCCACGCACAGCCCGTTCGTGCTGGCCTTCCAGCATATGGGGCTGCCGATGGCAGGTGAGGCGATCAATGGCGTCATGGCGCTGGCGGCGCTGTCGTCCTGCAATGCCGGGCTGTATGCCACCAGTCGGACGCTGGCGTCGCTGTCCGAAAGTGGCATGGCCTCGGCGCGGCTACGCGAGCGCTCGGCGTCGGGGGTGCCTGCGATGGCGTTTGCGGCTTCGTTCGCGACTGTGCTGGCTGGCGTAGTGCTGAATTATTTCCTGCCCGATCGGCTGTTCGGTTACGCGATCCAGGGGGTGGCGTTTCTGCTGATTTTCGTCTGGGCGTCGATCATGGTGGCGCATCTGGCCTATCGGCGTAGTGCGGATGGCGCGCGCAGGGTGGTGGCGGCGCTGCCGGGGGCGCCGGTCAGCAATTGGCTGGCCATCGCTTTCCTGCTGGCGATCGGGCTGGATATCGTCTGGGCCGGGCGGTTGTATGTGCCGTTCCTGCTGGATGCGGCGTGGCTGACGGTGCTGGTGCTGCTGCATGGCCGGCTGTCGGCGCGGCAGGCCGGGGCCTCGGTGGTGTGAGGCCATCGGCGGAATATGACGGCCTGTGAGCCTTGTGTCGGGTGCTGCCCCCGGCTTTACGCGCCGGTCGTGACCGCGGCCAGCACGGCTTTTACCAAGGCTTCCATGTCCACGTGGCCGTCGATCGTCACGTCCGTCGGCCAGCCTTCGAAGCCGACGGTCGGAGCGGCAGCCCCCTCGGCAGCCTGACGGCTCAATTCTGCCCGTGCCGCGCCCATGGCGCGGGCCATCGTCAATATGTCCATGGATGGGTTTTCCCTCACGTTGGAGCCATGTGCAATCCTTGGCCGTGGATCTGCCGTGGCCTACCGGGATGTCGGTTGGGCATGTCGCCGTGGTCGACGACGATCACGCCTGGCGCGAATGCGCTATTTGGGGATGGCCGGGGAAGGAAGATGGGGATGAAGCGCTGGATTGCGTTGTGCGTGGCTGTCGTGGCGCTCGCAGGCTGCGGTCATCAACCTCGGCATGAGCATGAGGAAACGCCTGCATGCATGGAATATCGCTCGATGATGACTGCACCCATGCCACCGGATGCCATGAGACGGTTGCAGGAGCGTTGTGCGGCCAGCAGGCGAGCGTGGTAATCGCCGTTTCTATCGTATGAAGCCGTGTGCGCTGTCCGGCATATCGTCGTCCGACATATGCAGGGAAGGACGGCGCATATGCATGATAACAGGGCGCCTGAGGGCGATCCTGGTCCAGGCTGGCTCAAGCGCATTGCGGATACGCAGCCCGTGCTTTCTGGACCACGCGGGCCAGAACAGAGCCGGATGGCTATCGGATAAAATATAGGGAAATCATGGTGCTGCTGGACAGGATTGAACTGTCGACCTCTCCCTTACCAAGGGAGTGCTCTACCACTGAGCTACAGCAGCAACGGGGTGGGCGGTTCCTACCGCCTCCGGGGGAGCGTTGCAAGCCCCCTTGGCGAGAAAACATGACCGGGTGGGTTTGTCGCCGGTCATGCCTCTCGCCGAAGCGCGGTCAGTCGTCGCGGTGGATCTTTTCCATGCGCTCGTGGCGCTCCTGCGCCTCGATCGACAGGGTGGCGATCGGGCGGGCTTCCAGGCGCTTCAGGCCGATCGGCTCGCCAGTTTCCTCGCAATAGCCGTACGATCCGTTCTCGATTCGCAGCAGCGCCTGATTGATCTTGGAAATCAGCTTGCGGGCCCGGTCGCGGGTGCGCAGTTCCAGCGCGCGGTCGGTCTCGACGCTGGCGCGATCGGTGATGTCGGCTTCGTGAATCCCGCCTTCCGAGAGGCTGGCCAGGGTCTCGTCCGCCTCCTTCAGGAGGTCGGCGCGCCATTTCAGGAGCTTCTGGCGGAAATATTCCACCTGAAGCGGATTCATGAACTCCTCGGATTCCGAGGGCTGGTAATCGGGGGGCAGTGTGATCATGGTGCGCGTCCTTGAATTTCGCCCCGGGACGAGATTATCGCCCGACAGGGACCCGCCGCGAAACGGGCGGCTTATACGCTGGCCTCCGCCATCCGCCAAGCCTGAAGCCGCCCGGATTCGTCTGGAAAAGCGGGTTTCGAATCGGAGTTCCCCTTACGCCGGCCCGTGGGGCGCGGCCTGGGCGACCGCGCGCGGGGCCGTGGCCGAGGGCGTCGCGTCTGGGAACGTGGTCTCCCATCCGCCGCCCAGAGCGGAATAAAGTTGCACAAGGTCGGTCGACAGGGTGGCCGTGCTGCTGGCCAGGTCGGTCTGTGCACCGAGGATGCGGCGCTCGGCATCCAGCACCGTCAGGAATGTCACCATGCCGTGACGATATTGGTCGCGGGCCAAGTCCAGTCCGCGCTGATCGGCCGCGACTTCGCGCGCCAGGCTGTCGCGGCGCATCTGTTCGTCGCGATAGGCGGTCAGGGCGTTATCGACCTCGTGCCACGCGCCCAGAACCGTCTGGCGGTAGGAAATCGCGGCTTCCTGCTGGGCCGATTTGCGCAGTTCGAGCTGCCCGCGCAGCCGGCCGCCCTGGAAGATCGGCAGGGTGATCGAGGGGCCAACATTCCAGGCCCGCGCGTTCCAGAACCCCAGGTCGCGGAACGACAGGGACTGGAAGCCGAAGCCGGCGTCGATGGTCACGCGGGGGTAGAATTCGGCGACCGCCTCGCCGACCTGCGCTGTGGCGGCGTGGAGTTGGGCCTCGGCCTGGCGGATGTCGGGGCGGCGGCGGGCCAGTTCGGAGGGCACGCCGGCCGGGACGCGCGGGGGGCACCGGCGGGATGGCTTCGGCCTTGAGCAGTTCGCCGGCCAGGGCGGCCGGCGGTTCGCCCAGCAGCAGGCTGAGCGCGTTGACCTGCAAGGCGATCTGCTGCTCGGTCTGCGGGATACGCGCCGTTGTGGCATCAAGCTGGGATTGCGCGCTTTCCACGTCCAGTTCGCTGACCAGTCCGGCCTGGTTGCGCTGGCGGCTGAGTTCCAGCGTGCGGGCTGCGGTGTCGCGATTATCCAGCAGGATGTGCAACTGGGTCTGTGCCTCGCGCAGGGCCATGTAGTCGCGGGCGAGTTCGGCCATGCGGGCGGTCAGCACGCCGCGTCGTTCCTCGTCTGAAGCCTGCATGTCGGCTCCGGCGGCTTCGTACTGCCGGCGGACGCGGCCCCACAGATCGACCTCCCATGTGGCGTCGATACTGTCCTTCCACTGGTCGAAGAGGGGGATCGAGAGGTGGCCCGACTCGTCGGCCAGGCTGGCGCCGCCCAACTGTCCGCCGAGGGCCTGCTGGACCTGCGGGGTCTTGCCCACGTCACTGACGATGCGTTGCAGCATCTTGGTGCTGTATTGCGCGCGGGTATACGACCCGGCGGCGCTGAGGCCCGGATAGCGTTCGGCACCGGCAATGCGGAGCTGAGCGCGGCTCTGCGCCAGTCGGGCGGTGGAGATGGCGACCGACAGGTTCTGCGACGCCACGCGGCGCTCCAGCGCCGACAGTTCGGCATCGTGGAACACATCCCACCATGCGGGGTCGGGCGCCGCGTCGGAAATATCGCTGGTGACCGGGCCGGTTGCGGGGCCGGTCGGCGGCGTGGCACCCGGCCCGGCCCAGTGCGGAGGCGTCCAGGTCGCGGGCTTGTGGAAATCGGGCCCGACCGCGCAACCGCCGGCCAGCGCAGACAAACCGATGATGGCGGCCCGCCAAGAATATCCCTTATGCACCAGACGGTCCCCTGCTTCCCCCGGTCCCGCCAGCGGTCCTATCGACATGACGGGAGGCAATATGACATCATCAAGAATAATGACCGACCGGTTCGGTCATTGCCGATACCCTATCGGCTTTCCCCGTCTGGTCAATCCGTCCGGACCGGAAAGCAATGGTCGCCGGAGGTTCAGTACGCACCATGTCAGCCGTTCAGTCGCCCAACGTGCCGGTTCTGCCGGGGATTTCCAGCGCGAAGCGGCGGCAGATCATGGATGGCGCGGCCCGCATCTTTGCCGAGCACGGATACGAGGGGGCCAGCATGTCGCAGATCGCGCGGGATGCCGGGGTCTCCAAAGGGACGCTCTATAACTACTATGACAGCAAGGCGAGTCTGTTCGCGGCCTTTATCGAGGAATGTGCGTGCGAGAAGCTGCCTAAGCTGTTCGAGACGATCGGGGAGGCGCAGAGCCCCGAGGCCACGCTGGAGGGCATCGCCACCGCGATGATCCGGCTGACCACTTCGCCGCTGTCGCTGATGCTGAACCGCATCGTGATTTCGGAAGCCGCGACGTTTCCACACCTGGCCGAAACGTTCTGGCAGGTGGGCCCGTGCAAGGCAGTGGGAATTCTGGCTGACTGGCTGCGCGCACGGACCAGCGAGGGTATTCTGGACGTACCCGATCCGGAGCTGGCGGCGGAACTGTTCTATGCCCTGTGCCAGACGCGGATTACCTGGCGCAAACGTCTGCAACTGCCGGTGGACGCCGACCCCGCCCATATCGCGATGATCGCGCGGACGGTGACGCGGATGTTCCTCAACACGTTCCAGGTCGGCAAGGGGCCGCCGGTGCCGGAACCGGTTCGTGATGAAGCGGTTTGACTTAGTGACTGTTTGGAAAGTCAGAAATTAGCTTGAAATCATGAGTTATACCAAGGCCATTTGGTCAGATTTTTTCATGTAACCAAATGTATCTT
>NZ_QQAW01000011.1 GCF_003350405.1 Gluconacetobacter liquefaciens
CTATGCCAGCCTGACCTTCAATGTCGGCTGGCGCCTGCGCGGCCTGCCCGCCGACCTCGACCAGAACGGGTTCGGCAACAAGGGCGCTTTCGGCAACCTGTCCCTGACCGTCGGATACTGACGGGGCTGCCCTTTCGCGATTGTTTGGGCAGGGCTGCCGCCGTTTCTGATCACGGCTGGGAGGTGCATGGTCTGACGGTTTCGTCATGATGGACGCGATCGGAGGGTTCATGCTTCTGTCGGTGGGACAGGGAGCGTGGTGCCATGGACGGGATGGGGATGCCGGGTGCGGTTGGAGAGATGGCCGCGCCGGTGCGCTACAGTGTCGAGACACGGTGGCTGCACTGGTCGTGCGCGTGGCTGGTCGTGGCGCAGTTCGGGCTGGGGGAAGTGATGCACCGGGTGCCGCAGGGGATGCGGGGGCCGGTCGTGTCGGCGCATCTGTCGCTGGGGGTGTTGCTGGCCGCGCTGTTTGTGACGCGTATTGTCTGGCGGGTGACCGGAGGGCGGGCGATCCGCTTTCCTGCCGGCGACGGGCTGGGCGGCCGCGCGGCGGGGGCGATGCATGGTGTGCTGTATCTCTTGCTGGGGATGGTGATCGCGCTGGGTTATCTAGCCCGGTGGTCGGGCGGTCGGCCGGTGACGGCGTTCGGGGCCGTGATCCGGTCGCCTTTCGGGCCGATGTCGCAGGCGACGCATCATCTGTTCGGCGGCGCGCATGGCTGGCTGGCCTGGGCGATCATGAGTCTGGCGGCCTTGCATGTGGCGGCGGTGCTGTATCATGCACGGGTGCTGCGTGATGGCGTGCTGCGCCGGATGTGGGGCAGGGCTTGATGCGGACGGGAGCGCGGATGATGGCGCTGGCCCTGCTGCTGGTGTTGGCGGCGTGCGGGGTGCGGGACGGCAGGGGGCATGGCCATCGTGCCTCCGGGCCTTATCTGGATGGCGGGGCCGGGTATGGCGCGTCGTGACGCGGATGTGAGGCGACGCGGGTTGGTTTGCTGATCTCTCTGATTTGAAAGGGTGTTTCCGGATTTTGTGCCGAGAGGGGCGCTTGCGCTATCGTCGGGCCGTGCGCACCGACAGGGAGCAGGGCGATGTATATCGGCATTGATGCGGGAACGTCCGGGATCAAGGCGGTGCTGGTCGATGAGGACCAGACCGTGCTGGCCACCCGAACCGAGGCGCTGACCAGCCAGTCGCCGCATGCGGGCTGGAGCGAGCAGGACCCGGAAGCCTGGTGGTGTGCCCTGCTGGCCGCGATCGACGCCCTGCGCGACAGCCATCCGCGTGCGGTTGCGGCGGTACGGGGGATCGGCCTGTCGGGGCAGCAGCATGGGGCGGTGCTGCTGGATGGCGGCGGACGGGTGCTGCGGCCCTGCATCCTGTGGAACGATGTGCGGGCCAGTGCGGAATGCGCGGTGTTCGAACAGCGTTTTCCCGACAGTCGGACGGTGACCGGGAATATCGCCATGCCTGGCTTCACCGCGCCGAAGCTGCTGTGGGTGGCGCGGCATGAGCCGGAGATCTTTCGCGCCACGCGGCATGTGCTGCTGCCCAAGGCGTGGCTGCGCTATCGGCTGACCGGCGAGATGATCGAGGAGATGTCTGACGCGTCCGGCACGTTGTGGCTGGATGTGGGGCGGCGGCAATGGTCGGAGGCGGCGCTGGCGGCGACCGGTCTGCCGCTGGCGGCGATGCCGGCGCTTTGCGAGGGGACGGACCGGGCGGGGGTGTTGCGCCGCGAACTGGTGGAGCGATGGGGGATGGATGCGCCGCCGGTGCTGGCCGGCGGGGCGGGCGACAATGCCGCCGGGGCCGTGGGGCTTGGGGCGGTGCGGCCGGGCGACGCCTTTGTCTCGCTGGGGACGTCGGGAGTGGTGTGGGCGACGACCGACCGGTTTCGGCCGGGGCCGCGCGCGGCGATCCATGCTTTCTGCCATGCCGTGCCGGGGATGTGGCACCAGATGGGGGTGACGCTCTCGGCGGCATCCTCGCTGGCCTGGTGGGCTTCGGTCGTGGGGCGGAGCGAGGCGGAATTGCTGGCGGAACTGCCGGAAGTGATCGCGCGGCCTTCGGGGCTGCTGTTTCTGCCTTATCTGTCGGGGGAGCGCACGCCGCACAACGATGCCGGCATCCGGGGGGCGTTTATCGGGCTGGAGCGGAGCACGAGCCGGGCGCAGATGACGCAGGCGGTGCTGGAAGGCGTTGCGTTTTCGCTGCGTGATGCGCTGGACGGGCTGGCCGGAGCCGGGTCGGTGCTGGAGCAGGCCGATGTGATCGGGGGCGGGTCGCGCAGTGCGACGTGGCTGGGGATTCTGGCCTCGGTGATGGGGATCCGGCTGCATCGTCTGGCGCATGGCGAGCAGGGGGGCGCGTTCGGTGCCGCGCGGCTGGCGCGGCTGGCCGTGACGGGAGAGGATGTGGCGGCCGTGTGCCTGCCGCCCGAGCGGGTGGAGACGATTGCGCCGGATGACGCGTTGCAGGCGGCCTATGGCACGGTGCTGCCGCGTTATCGGGCGTTGTATCCCGCCTTGGCTGATTTTGCTTCCGTGCCATAGGGTTGCGGCGTGAGCGGCCGCCGTGTCGGGTTGGCCGGAAGAGGGAGGATGATGCGATGGCGCAGGTGACGGGCTGGCGGGCCGATCCGCTGGTGTGGGGGCATGGGCCCCGGCTGTTCGAGATGTTTCTTGAGCCGACCTGTCCGTTCTCCGTCCGTGCTTTCGGCAAGATGGATGCGTTTCTGGCGGCGGCGGGGGAGGAGCGGGTGACCGTGCGGCTGACGATGCAGTCGCAGCCCTGGCACATGTATTCCGGTGTGGTGACGCGCTGTGTCATCGCGGCTTCGACGTTGCCGGGGGGCAGGGAGAGCGCGCGGGCGGTGCTGGCGGCCGTGGGGGCGCATCGCGAGGAGTTCGAGTTCGCGCACCATTGCGGCGGCCCGAACATGGATGCCACGCCGAGGCAGATCATTGCCCGGCTGGAGGCGTATAGCGGCTTGGCGCTGGCGGAGGCGTTCGCGATTGCGGACCTGGACCGCGAGATCAAGCGCCATTGCCGCTATGCGCGGCAGAACGGCATCCATGTCTCGCCGACCTTCATGATCGACGGGCTGGTCGATCCGGCGATCGGCAGCGGGGATGCCGTTGCGGACTGGGTGGCGCGCCTGGGGTGAGGCGCGGGATGTCCGGGCGGCCCGCAGCCGCCCGGCGTTCGTTAGAAACGGTGGTGGTAGTAGTCGCCGCGCCAGCCGCCGTGATCGTCGTACCAGCCGTAACGGCCGTTGTGATGGCCGCGGTGCCAGCCGCGATAGGGGGCGCGTTCGTAGGTGCAGGCCGCCAGCGTGAGTATCGCGAGCAGCGCGCAGGTGGAGCGGAGCAGTCTGGTCATGCTGGGGTCTCCTTCAACTGGTCCCATCCGTCGCCGGGGCGGCGCGTCGGGTCAGGCTGACGGGAAATCGTGGCGGCTTCGGGACGGAAACGCCCGATCGGGCGTCGAGATCATTTCCAGACCCACTTTCCGACGACGCGGCCGTTGATGTGCACCTCGTCCAGCGCCCGGGTGTAGGTGGGGTAGCCGGGATTGATGCTCATGATCTGGACCATGACCGGGTCGGTGGTGCCGTAGACGATCTCCAGCCGTTTCAGCACCAGGCCGAAGCCGTCCCACAGCACATAGACGCCCGGCGGTGAGGGCGTGCGGTGCGCGGTATCGACCAGCACCCGTTCGCCGGCCTGGTAGTCGGGCTCCATGCTGTCGCCCGCGACGCGCAGGACCACCAGGGCCTCCGGACTGTCGGTGAAGGCGCTGAGGAAGCGGCGGGGCAGGAACCAGTGATCGACCGGCTGGGGGCCGTCCTCGACCGCCATGTGGCTGGGCAGGGCGCCGGGGCCGGCCTGCGGGGCCACGTTATATTCGGGAATGCGGAACTGGCCCTCGGTCGGCGGCGGGTCGCGCTCGACGGGGGCCGCGCCGAACGGGGCGCGGGGCGTGGCGAAATGCGGGCGGCGCGGTGAGGCCTCGCTGGCGTCATGCAGGGTGCCGGGGGCCAGGGGCTCCCAATTCGGGTCCGCGTCGTCGCGGAACACGTTGGCGCTGACGGCGAAGCGGCGGGCGAGGGACTCGCGCACGTCCTCGGGCAGGCGCTGGGGCGTGCCCTTGTGGATATATTGCTGGAGATAGGCGTGGTTGCGCCCCAGCGCGAGGGATTCCGCCTTCAGGTTGCTGCCGGCCTCGGCAATCAGCCTGAGCAGCGCGTAGCGGGAGGGGGTCAGGACCGACATGACCCTATTATGCCGAGCGGAATAGGGAATTCCCAATAGGATATATCCTCTTGACGGCAGGATTATGCCTATTATTGTGCCTATCCATGCGGACTGATCCTGTTTTTCTTTCCTATCGGCAAGATCCCCTGCTGGGGATGATCGAGCGCTTCCTGACCGAGAGCGGCCTGTCGGCGACGGCTTTCGGCGTGCTGGCGATGAAGGACCCGCGCTTCGTCCATGAGATGCGGGCGGGGCGGGAAGTGCGGCGGGCGACACGGCTGCGCGTCGTGGCGTGCATGCGCGATGCCCGGACACGGGATGGGGGAACACGGCCGGTCTGCCCGACGGAGCACGGGGGGCGTGATGAGGCCATCGAAATATGATTGGGCGCGGCTGGACCCGCAGGTGGATGCCATGCTGGCGAAAGGGCTGCGGGTGACGCAGGTGGCGCAGGCGCTGGAGATGCGGGTGCAGACGATCCGCGACCGGCTGAGTTATCGCCGCCGGGCGCCGAGGGCCGGGATGAAGCGGGTGGCGCCGAAGCTGATCGACCGGACGTGCCTGAATTGCCGGGCCGCGTTCCAGGTGGTCTCGCCGTTCCTGCGGCTGTGCCCGACCTGCCGGGCCGAATGCTGACCTCTGCTGAAACGACAAGGAAAGATCATGACGGGAACGGCAGGCATTCCGTTCGATGCGATCAACGCGGCGGCGCTGGCGAACTGGCCGGCGCTGGTGGCGGGCTGGCTGCCGGCGGGCCGGCGGCGGGGCGATGAATGGGTGGTGGGCGGACTGGACAATGCGCCGGGGCGGTCGCTCTCGATCAATCTGCGCACCGGGCTCTGGGCTGATTTTGCCGGCGGGCCACGTGGGGGGGACCCGATCAGCCTCTATGCGGCGCTGTATGCGCGTGACGACCGGGTGCGGGCGGCACGCGAACTGGGGGCGCTATTGGGGGTGGAGGCGGGCGGGCCGGTGCGGCGTGCGGCGGCGGACGAGGATGAGGATTGGCGGCCCGGCGTGCCGCCGCCGGGGGCGCCGATGCCGGACCTGGCGGGGTGGGACCATGTCTATGCCTATCGCGACGCGGCCGGGCGGGTGATGCGCTATGTCGTGCGGCGTGATGCGACGGCGCATGCGCGCAAGCGGATCATGCCGCTGACCTGGGGCACGTTGCGGGGCGAGGGCGGCGAGCGGACCGGCTGGCATCCGCGCCATGCCGCCTTGCCGCGCTCGCTGTACGGGCTGGAGCGGGTGATGCGGGCACGCACCGTGCTGGTGTGCGAGGGCGAGAAGGCGGCCGACGCGGCGCAGTGCCTGTTTCCGCGCATGGCGTGCGTGACGTGGACGGCGGGCAGCGGGCATGTGGGCCGGGCGGACTGGAGCGTGCTGGCGGGGCGGCATGTGATTCTGTGGCCCGATCATGACCCGCCGGGGGCGAAGGCGGCGGCGGAGATTGCCGCCATTCTGGGCGGGATTGCCGCGACGGTGCGGCTGGTGGATGTCGGCGACCTGGAGCCGGGAGACGATGCGGCGGATCTGCGCGTGCCCGATGCGCGGGCGTGGCTGTGCGAGCGGGTGGGGCCGGTGCTGTGCGGCACCAGTGTGAAGCGCGCCGGGGCGCAAGGCGGGCCTGTGGTGGCGCGGCGGGTGGCCGGGCTGGAGCCGATTGCGGTGCGCGGCGGGGAGATCGACCTGGTGGCCAGTGCCGGGGAGCGGGCGCTGGTGGCGGCGAATGCGCCGGTTTATCAGCGCGGTACCCGCCTGGCGCGGCCGGGGCGGCGCGAGGTGGCGGCTGCGGACGGGCGGCTGACGCAGGCGGCGTGCCTGATGGATGTCGGCGTGCCGGCACTGACCGACCTGTTGTGTCAGGTGGTGGAATGGCGGCGGTTCGACCGGCGCAGCCAGGGGTGGAAGGCGATCGACCCGCCGACGGCGGTGGCGCAGGTGATTTTGAGCCGGGCGGGGACGTGGCCGTTTCCTGTGCTGGCCGGGGTGATCACCACGCCGACGCTGCGGCCGGACGGATCGGTGCTGATGGCGCCGGGTTATGATCTGGCGACGCGGCTTTATCATGTGGACGATCCGACGCTGGAGCTGAGCCTGCCGGAACCGACGCGGGTGGCGGCCGAGGCGGCGCTGGCGCTGCTGGAGGGGCTGCTGGTGGAGTTTCCCTTTGCCGCCGAGGCCGACCGGTCGGTGGCGCTGGCGGCGATTCTGACCACCGTGGCGCGCGGGATGATGCCGGTGAGCCCGCTTTTTGCCTTTCGGGCCAACGCGCCGGGGTCGGGGAAGAGTTTTCTGGTGGATCTGGCGAGCGTGATCGCGACCGGGCGGGTGTGCCCGGTGACCAGCGCGGGCGAGGATGTGGCGGAGATGGAAAAGCGCCTGACCGGGCTGCTGCTGGCGGGCTATCCGATCATGTCGCTGGACAATGTGAATGAGGAACTGGGCGGGGACCTGCTGTGTCAGGCGACGGAGCGGCCGATCCTGCGGCTGCGCGAACTGGGGGCATCGTCCAGCGTCGAGATCGAGAACCGGGCGGTGATCTTCGCCACCGGCAATGCGCTGCGGGTGCGCGGCGACATGACGCGGCGGGCGTTGCTGGCGACGCTGGATGCCGGGGTCGAACAGCCGGAACTGCGCCGGTTTGCCCGTGATCCGGTGGCGGACATCATGGCCGATCGCGGGGCGTATGTTGCCGCCTGCCTGACGATTCTGCGCGCATGGATGGGGAGCGGGGCGGTGGTGGACCTGCCGCCGCTGGCCTCGTTCGAGGGCTGGAGCCGGACCGTGCGGGCGGCGCTGGTGTGGCTGGGGCGGGCCGATCCGTGCCTGAGCATGCAGGCGGCGCGCGAGGATGACCCGGAGCGCGGCGAGTTGCGCGAGATGCTGGGCCTGCTGGCCGAGGCGGCCGGGGTGGGACGGCATTGCGGGCGGACGGTGCGGGAGATCGACGATCTTTCGGCGCTGGAGCGGCAGGATTCCGCCGGGTATCGCGACGGATTGCGGCACGCGGAGTTGCGGGATGCGCTGCTGCGCATTGCCGGCACGCCGGCCGGGCGGCTGAATTCCCGCCGGTTGGGGCGGTGGTTTCTGGCGCGGCGGGGGCGGGTGATCGACGGGCTGCGGGTCGTGGAATGCGGGATGGCGCATGGCGGCGTGAAGCGTTGGGCGGTCGAGCGGGTGTGATGCGGGCCTGCAACCCTGGCGGGTGGCGTGTCGTTGACCCCTGATGGAAATGGGAGTGGTGCCCATGGGGAACGATCAGCGTCCGTGCGGCCGGGCTGGGGTGCTGGCCCTGCTGGCCGGGATGGTTTTTGCCGTGTGCCCGGTTGGGGCGGCCGATGCGGAGACGGCGCCGCCGCGCCCGACGATGTGGTACTGGCATAACTGGACCGATCATGACGGCATCAGCCACATGACGAAATGTCCGGTGCGGGATTTCGACCTGAAGACGATGTCGGCGCCGGCCGGGCCGCAATGGCAGGACCGGCTGAAGAGCGGCCCGGAGCAGGTGATCTTTACCGTGCAGCCGGCGCACTGGAATGGCGCCTGGCATCCCGACCCCAAGGTGCAATGGATCATTCCGCTGAAGGGCGCATGGTATGTGACCGCCATGGATGGGCACAAGGTGGTGATGGGGCCGGGAGAGGTGTCGCTGGGGGAAGATCAGTTGAGCCGGAGGGACCCGCAGGGGCATGTGGGACATGATGCGGGGAATGTGGGGGACGATCCGGTGGAACTGATGGTGGTGCAGGTGGACGAGGCGCCGACGGTGGACCAGCCCTGTCGCTTCAGGTGAGGGACATGTGGTGAGCGCGTGCTTCCAACCCTCGTCGGAGGGTTGGAGCCGCGGGGGTTTCTGGGGCCGGTTGGATCTTGAATTTCTTCCCATGTTGTAGGAATGGAAGAAGGAGACAGAACAGGCACTTTTACGGACGAGACATGGGCGATCCGGGAACCTCTGATTGAGGCGGTGCGCCCAAGGGGCAGGATGTCGCCCCATGGTCTGCGGCGTACGATAGCAGCGATATTTTCCTATGGTTGGTTTTTGTATTGCTATCATGACCCTGCCCTCAACGTAATCTCGGTAATGAGTCAGGCTATGTAAATTTTGATCTGCTTTTGAATGCCGTCGGATGATCTGTGTCAGGCGGTATTCGTCAGAAAAATTCCAGTTCACTGGTTTAGGCGAAGTCTCTGATTCGATTATTCCGCAACGAGGTCGAATGTGTTGCCATCGGGATCGAGTAATGTTGCGTAACGGATCTGTGGCAGCTCATATTGTTTGACGAGCGTTGAGCCGATGCTTAGCAGGTACTGAATCCGATGGTCGAGATCAGGTATTCTGAGATCGAGATGAACGCGGTTGCGTTGTGTGGGAACGTCTTCGATCTTCTGAAACTGGATGAGAGGAAGGTCGGGCGATGGAGTCAGTTGGACGATCTGGCCATAATCATTGCCAATCGCAAGCCCTGAAGCCTGCGACCACCATGCGGCGAGTTTCTGCGGATTTGCGGTGTCGATAGTAACAGCGTGAATTTTCATAATCTGTTCCCTTGTTACAGGAGTGGCCCGAGCGGAAATGAACTGCGAGGGAGAGGCAGCAATGGTGATCCTCACAATTGCCCCGACCAGTGCCCGTCGCCTTACCGGTTCAGCGTGCGCCGTCGATGATGGATCCGCCATCGGGCGTCAGAGAATAACCCGTCATGAACTGGGCATCCTTGCTGACCAGGAAGAGAACCACAGGGGCGATGTCTTCTTCCGGGGAACCATAGCGACCGAGTGGATTGGTCGCTGGCGGCACGTTTGCCTCCGGCCCCCAGGTTTCTGCGACGGGGAGAACATTGTTGACGGTGATCTTGTCACCGGCCCATTCACGCGCAGCCGTTCTGGTCAGCGCACGCACGGCTTCCTTGGCCATATTGTAAGGCCCCATACCTGCAAGGCCGATGATCCCGGCCATCGAGCCGAAATTGATGACGCGCCCTGTGCCGCTGGCCTTGAGATGAGGATAGGCTGCCTGCATGAAGTGCAGGTAGGCGGTTGGTCCCATGTCGAAATTGCGCTGAAGCTGCTCTGTCGACAGATCGAGGATCGACGAATAAGCGACGGTTGCATCGAAGGCATTGTTCACAAGGATGTCGAGACCGCCATAAGCAGAAACTACCTGGTCCACGGCTGCCTTGATCTGGTCCGCATTTCCCGCATCGGCGGGGATAGCCAGAGCGGTACCGCCAGCGGCTTGAATATCGGCCACAACCGCATCGACGCCAGCCGGTGTGCGTGACAGCACGCCAACCTTGGCGCCTTCGGCTGCAAACAGTTTGGCGGTGGCGCGACCGATGCCACGGCTGGCGCCTGTGACGAGTGCGATTTTTCCTTCAAGTCGTCCCATGGTCATTTCCTTTGGGTGTTTAAGGTTTTTTTCTGTGTCAGCGCGTGCGGGCCATTGCATATGGAGACGGGACGGCACGGCACGTGCAGTGTTCTGGGTAGTGAACGAAGCTGCCAGCAGCACCAGACCGATCAAAGCGGGCGAGGCACCCTGAGGTTTTCGAACCCCGAGATGTGCCGATCCGGACAGGAGCAAGTGAAAGAAGATGCCCGCATAGGCCAGATCGCTCAGGGGAACGCTGATCCGTGAGAGGATTGCCAACGGTCCCAGAATCTTGACCGCGATCATGAGCGGCACGAGGTATGGTGCTGGATAGTTCAAGTCCGCCAGTGTCTGTCGAACCCACTCAGTTTTCGTCAGGTACAAGGTCGCGGAGCCGAAATAGAGCAGAGACAGAAGGAGTGTACTGATCCAGTAAAGAATGGTTGCGGTCATAACTGTTCCCGATCGCACCGTGCTTCGATGAGGTCATCGGCCCGATGTCACGCTGTATTCATACGCTCATTGGGGCTGACACCACGAGCGTGTATAAGATTTGATCTTCTGTATGAATTGGCGCAAGTAGGATGAATTAATGACAGTATGTATGGAAAATATGACTAATGGCTGACGATGATTTCACCATGCAGGATGAGATGCGGCGCGCCTTCTCGATGCTTTCAGGCAAGTGGAAGCTTGAAATCATGTGGTTGCTCAACCAGCGCGTTCATCGATTTGGCGAATTGCGCAAGGCTATACCCGGCATTACCCAGCACATGCTGACCGCCCAACTCCGCGAACTGGAGGCAGATGGTCTGATTTCCCGTACGGTTTATGCGGAAGTTCCACCGCGTGTGGAATATGAGATGACCGCCAAGGCACGCGGCCTCGGGCCGACCATGGAAGCACTGACCGCATGGTGGTTGGAACATGGTAAGACCGTACCTCAGAAGCCAGTCAGCCGAGGCCGAAAAGTAGGAAACGCATCGGCGGTGAAAAAAGGAAATTAATAGACTTGTTCCGTTTTTGAAGCATTTTCAGTCTCGTTCATCTGAATTCGGATTTTACCAGAGTGAAGAGGAACAAAGACGGTTTGAAGTTTTTCGGTGTCTCCTATTCTGTTTGATGGGTGTTCATCAGGGGCGTTTCACTCCAGGGCTTGCCGCAGAAAACAAAGCGATAAAAGCGATCATGTATGTCCAGATAGGTCTAGGGCCTGTTAGGGCTTGATCCAGTTTGCAGCGGCAGCGATGTGGATCACCGCGAGGAACGACGTTGTTGCTTTTTCGTATCTGGTTGCGACAGCGCGTCACTCCACAGAAGGCTTTTCCATGCCCATCAGCGATCACGCAGACTTTCGTGCCATGGCCGCCGCGAGAGCGGCCAAGTGCTTCACGATGGTCTCGCTCTTCGAAAGAGGTCCCTTTTTTGGGGCTCTCGCCGCTTTGTGGTGAGCCCTGATGTTCGTGCCATCCAGAAAAGTCATTCCGAACGCCACTCCTTGTTGTTCCTGAACCCGTTCGAGCAGGCGTTCCCATACGCCGAGTTTCGTCCTGCGGATGAAAAGCTGCGCCGCCCGCCACCAAGGACCCAAGTTCAGCGGGGATGTTCCGCCATTTCGCACCATTCTCATGGCGCGAAAAAAACGCTGCTATCGTACGCCGCAGACAGGCCCTAGTACGTGACGTTGATGCGTGCGCCGACGAAGCGTGGCAGGCCGGGTGTGACGCCGTAGAAGGTGGCCTGTGTGCTGCTAGAGATCCAGTAGCGGCGGTCGGCGAGATTCTGGCCATAGACCGTGACGGACCAATGTTGCCTCGGGGCCGCGAAGGTCAGGAAACTGTTCACCAGGAAATAGGCCGGGGCACGATACATGCCGGTCTGCCCGATATATTGGGGCTGGGTCTGGGCGCCGCGATAACTGTAATCGGCGTCGAACGTCATCTGGTAGTCTTTCATGACGTTCCAGGTGTAGGCGGCGGCGCCGCTGAGCGTCAGGTCCGGAAGGCCCATGGAATAGCCGGCATAGTTCGTGGTGATCGGCGTCCATACGCCCGTTGCCGCGAACTGCGCGGTCATGGCCGCGCGGTTATAGCTCTGGAACTGCGTGTAGGCGCCGTATTCGTAGCCGAAATTCTGTGTCAGGACCATGCCGGGGAAGGGGTGGGCCTCCATGTCGAACTCCGCACCGTAGATGTAGGAGCGCGGGGCGTTGACATAGCCGCCCAGGACGCCGAAAGGCGGGGGCACGAGAACCGTGTTCCACTGCTGCTGATCGCGATAATCGTAGTAGAATCCGGCAGCGTTGAAGCGCAGGCGGCGATCGAAGAGCATGGCCTTGAAGCCGCCTTCGTAGGACAGGACCTGCTCCGGCTTGAAGGGCTTTATCTGTGAGGCGATCTGCATGATGTTGGCGCTGAACCCGCCGGGCTTGAAGCCGCGGCTGATCATGAAATAGCCCATGATGTTGCGGGTGGCCTGATATTGCGCGCCAAGCCGCCCGGCAAACTGGTTGGTCAATGCTCCGCTGCTGCCGAAATTGGTCGGGGTGCCGACGACCGCCCCGGTATCGAGATTGTAGATTGCATTCGTCGCGTTGAGCATCTGGCGATCGTCGGATTCATGATTGATGGCGCCGATCAGGCGCAGCTTCGGGAGAATCGCGTAGGAAAGCTGGACGTACTGGTTGAAGTTCTGCTGATTTTCCGAATAGCGCGTCTGGTTCAGCGGCGTGCTGCTCGGCCGGTCCGAGGAATCGTACCAGAAGCTCTGCGCCATGCGCGAGCGGCTGTAATACAGGCCTGCTTCCCAATGGAAGCGGGCGGAAGGCTGGTTGGATTCCAGCTTGATTTCCTGGGAGAACACATTCGACTGGTTGTTGCGGAACATGTTGCCGTAGGCCAGGATCGAGTTCGTCTGGTTGGTCAGCTCATGTTCGTCGACCGATTCGTATGCGCTGATCGTCGAGAGACGCGCCCATGAAAAATCCTTGGTGTACCGGACGTTTGCACCCCAGAAGATGTTGTCTTCGCGCGGCTTGCTGTTGTTCGGGTTGATGCCGATTATTTTTGCGAATCGTGGGTCGAGCCCCCACTCCGTTTCCATGATGTCCGACGTGACCGGGATATGATACCCGTTATACAGATTATGGCCGGATGAGGATTCCGACTGGTCCGTCGTCCAGTGACCGCCGACTTCGAGGCGGGATGTATCGTCGATCTGCCATTTCAGCTTTCCGCGCAGCGCGCCCAGATTGGCATTGCCGTATCCCTCACCCTGCGCATTATGCTGGAAACCGCCGCCTGTCATGGATTGTCCGGCGATGCGGACGAAGACCGATCGGGACAGGGGGCCGGAGATGAAGCCTTCGACGCGGTTGCGCCCGTAGCTGGAAATGTCTTCGGTCAGTCCGGCGTGGAACTGGGGTGTCGGGTCGCCGGTATGGAAGTCGATTTCGCCACCCGTCGTGGCCTGCCCGTGGGTGAAGCCTGACGGCCCCGGCGCGATGGAGACATCCTCCATATCGAACAGCAACCCGGACGTCATGATGCTGATGGGATAGGCGACGCCATCGACATAGGGCATGACCGACGGTGTGTTGTTCTGCGTGAAATCCATCAGGCCGACGCCGCGAATGGCGAAATTCAGCGCCGCGCTGCCGAACGAGGGCTGGATGATCAGGTTCGGCGCGACGCGCACGATGTCGGTGAGCGTCCGGATATTGCGGTTGAGCAGGTCCTGCCGGGACAGGATGGTTTCGGAATGGGCTTCGTGCTGGCCCGCGCCGCTGACGCCACGCCGAACCGAGACGACGAGGTTTTCGCCCGCCTGTGCCTGTGCCGCCGTCGGACGGGCCTTGCCGGCATGGCGTGCGGGACCGGGATGGGCCGGTGCCGCGTTGACTGCCGGGCTGTGCGAGGGCTGAACGGTCTGGGCCATGGCCGACATGGGCAACAGGATCGTCGCCAATGTGCCCACCATGCCGATCCGGTGCCTGGAGAAAAGTATATTATATTGATATCGAAACATTTTATGTCCTTTCCTGCCGATGTTCACTGTCTTGTGCCGGGAGGGATGTGAGGTCGGGCTAGAGCGTCATCGATCGTGCCGATTCCATCTGCGCCATGACCTGGCGGATGGCCGCCGGGATGGGGGCGATGATCGGCATGTCGAATGTCTTTTCCAGGCAGATGGCGGCCTGGCCCAGGGGGCCGCCGCCAATGATGACGGCCTGGGCACCATCTTTACGAATGCAGGCGTCGACGGCTTCGGCCAGCTTTCCGTTCAGCCGGTCGCTGTCGGCTGTCAGGGCGGTGGGATCGTCGGGGGTGCACTGGACCCCTGTATAGAGCGCGCCGAGGCCGAGCATTGTGGCGCGCTGGTCGATGACCGGGATCAGCTCCGGGGTGACGGTGGCGACGCCGAACCGGCGACCGCCCGCCGCGGCCTCCAGCATGGATGCCTCGCACAGGCCGGTCGCAGGCAGCAGGCTGCGCTTTCTGATGACGTCGAGACCTGGGTCACCGAAGGCGCTGACGATGAAGCCGGTGCAATATGCGGCGCCGACCTCGGCAATTTCCACGACTTCCTCGGCTGCCGCGGCGAGTTGAGATGGCGTGAGGATCATGGGTGGGGCGCGGGTTGCGGTGGCGCCGAGCAGTTCTGCCGTCTCGTCCAGTTCGGCGCGGGCGATCTGCAGCATCATCCGCGTGGTTGCGGCGGAACTATTGGGATTGATGAGGAGGATGCGTTGAAAGGGATGGGACGGCATCAGGGCCGGTCCTGCGCGGGGAGGGAGGCATATTCCATGGATCGATCGAAGGTTTCCGGGCTGAACTGGATACAGACCAGACAGGCGCCATACATGATTGCGACGAGGGTGAGGACCGCCCCCAGGCCGTGATGATCGAAAAGAGAGCCGGTGACGGTTGGCATGATGGCGCCGGCGGCCGAGCCGGCGGCCAGAACGACGGCGACGCCGAACGCCCTGCTGCGTGTCGGATAGAGTTCCGGCACGTACACCCAGATGGATGTATTGAGCAGAAGCGCGAAGACCTGGAAAATGACGGCGCATGTCATGACGGCATCGGCATTGTGCGCGGCGGAGAGAATGCCGGCGACGGACAGGACGGCGCAGAGCGCGCCGGCCGTGAGGACCTTTCTGCGGGGGACGGAACGCGCCAGGAACGAAGCGAGGAGCGTGCCGACGACGCTTCCGGCCTGGGTGATCGACGTATCGACCAGACTGTTGGTGTAGCTGTGGCCCAGGCTCATGAAGATGGTGGGAAGTAGGGTCAGGACGGAAAGCTGCGCGCCATAGCACATCAGGATGGCGCACGAGACGAAGAGCGTCCGGCTGAGATAGGGCGGCGCGAAGATGCTGTGCCATGCGGCCGGCCGCCCGGCTCCGTGCCCCGGTGGCTCTGCCGTGACATAGGGCGTGCTGGCGCCCCGCAGCGTGCGCAGGGAGCCCGATGCGAACTGCGACAGGACGGTATTGGCTTCCGCGATCCTGCCGGCGGACACGAGGAAGCGCGGTGTCTCCGGCATGAAGCGGCGGTAGAACACGACCAGAAGGCACGGGATGGCCAGGGACGCAAAGAGAAAGCGCCAGCCATTCGGCCCGGGGAACAGGGTGAAAACCAGCAACCCGAACATGGGGGCCAGGAAATTGCCGATGCCGCCCGCGCCGACATTCACCAGGCCGGCGGCCGTGCCGCGAAAGGCGGGCGAACAGAACTCGGACAGCATGGTGACCGCCGTGGAGACCTCGCCGCCGATGCCGAAGCCGACGATGACCCGAAAGACGCAGAGGGCCGTGAAGTCGGGAGCCAGGGCGCAGCCCAGCGAACCGGCGGTAAAGAGCAGCAGATTGGTGCCGAGCATGACACGCCGGCCATGGCGGTCGCCGATCAGGCCGGACAGGAGGCGCCCGGCGGCGGCGCTGGCGAAGGTGAGGGTATTGAGAAAGCCGATATCGGCCATCGTCAGGCCCCACTGACGACGCAGCAGCGGGCCGACGATGCCGACCGTGTTCTGCTCCAGGCTGTCGAACAGGCAGCCCGACAGGATCAGCGCGATGACCTGTTTATGGGCCTTCGTGACGCCGATCTGTACAAGGGCCGCCTCCATCTGCTGCATGGCGGACAGGGGGGATGCCGAGCGGGCGGGAGAGGCCCCGGCCGCGGCATCCTGTCTGTCGTCCAGAGCATCCGGGTGCAGTGTTCGTTCCATGGTCGGCATGAAAACACGTTTTCATGTTTGTGTCATGGTGAAAATGTATTGCCGAAAAGAAATTCGGTTGCCTGCCGGACGGCCCGCCATGGCCGGAGCCGGCGGCGGGGGGGATGTCAGTTCTGGGCCAGTTCGTCTGCCTGTTCGTGGGCGGCTTCCATCGCCACGAGCCGCCGCCGGCCATGCGCGCCCGAGGCATGGAACAGGCGCGTGATCAGCAGGCTGCAGACGGCGGCGACGGCGACATGGCTGTCCAGCGCGCCGGGGCCTTTGGTATCGCAGCGCAGGACGCGATTGACCGTCTTCGTTTCACCATAGAGGTGATCCGTGATCAGGACCGTCTTCATGCCGGTCTGGCGGGCGTGTTCGAGCAGCAGGTCGACCTGGCGCACCCGCCGCCTGACGCCGAAGACGACCAGGCAATCGTCCTTTTCGAAATGGGCCATATGCTCGGCGATGGTCTCGCCCGGGCCGGGAATGAGCTGGCAGAGGGGGAGGAACTGGTAGATCTGCCACCGGAAATAGGCGGCGAAGGCCTGGTTGCTGCGATAGCCGGCAATCCAGACCATGCGCGCGCGCGATATCCACTGCACGACATCGTTCAGGGCCTGGTCGGACAGGGCGGCGAAGGTGGCATCGAGACTGGCGTGGCTGTAGGCCAGGCCGGCGGCGATCGTATCCGGCTGGTCGCGCTGCTTCGCATCGAGCATGAGGGGGGAGCCGAGCGTCTTCTCGGAGCGGACGCTGTGGCGGGCGGCGCTGAAATCGGAATATCCCAGCCGCCGGACGAGCCGTGAAACGGTTGCGTTGGAGACGCCGGCATATCCTGCCAGTTCCCTGGCTTCGTAGCTGGCGAGGTCGCCGGGGAAGTCGAGAATGAATTCGGCCAGTCGTCGCTCGGCGTCCGGCAGGTCATTTATGGCATTCAGAATGCGTTTTACGAACGATATGGATGACGATGGCACTTCGGAAGATCCGTTGATGGCATAAATTCGGATATGGCGCGGATTTGGGGCGGTTTTATCGGTCTATGGTCATGGTGATTTCTTTTTTCGTTCTGACGGGCGGCAGGTGCGGGCGGTCGGTGTCGTGGGGGCTGGGCGGACAGGGCCCTATTATGCCGGGCGGAACGGGGAATGCCCAATGGATTGTACCCTGTCGCCAGCGGAGCGATGCCGGGGTGGGATGAAGGGCCGGACGGCGGCGATTTATCCGTGGACCGGTGGCGGATTGCGTGACGGCGTGTGGGGGCATGAAGGGCGCTTTCGGCCCCGGCCGATGCCGGATATCGGGACGGGGGAGGGGGCGGCGTGCGGCCCGCATATAACGGGAAACATGCCGATTATTCGGATTCATTGAAGAAAAATTAAGTATTTTGGCTGACAGTCCCGTCACTTGAGGGTGGCTGAAGGCGGGAAAGTGAAAGATGAGGCGTTTTGCCATTAAGTTATTATGTCTTTCATTTTTCCCTTTTTTGAACGGATGTTACAGCATAGGCAATTACAGGCTGGGGAAAGACCAGGACCAGTATTCGGTATCCATCATAGAATCCAATAAAAAACAGACATTGATGAATCTTGTCCGCCTTCGCTATGCGGATACGCCCGGCCTGCTCGATACGACGCAGTTGATATCGGGCTACCAGTTGCAGCGCAGCGCCTTTGTCGGCGTGGCTTCGGATACATTTCCGATCCGGCCCAATGGTGGCCTGGCGGCCCAGTTGCAGGAGAGCCCGACCTTTACCTTTCAGCCTGTGACCGGCGATGCCTATGCCCACAGCTTTCTGCGCCCGTTGCCGCCCGCGACCCTGCTGCCGCTGGCGATGGGCGGGCTGCCGATCGACGTCCTGATGCGGCTTTCGGTGCAGTCGATCAACATGATGAGCAACAACCGGCCGTTTTCGAGAAACAATGGCGATATCGACGACCATATCAACCCGAATATCGGCGATTTCTTCGAACTGATTCATGACCTGCGGCTGCTCCAGGCATCGGGCCTGCTGAGTATCCAGTTGCAGCAGGTTGCGGAAGTGCCGGGGAAATCGGCGGAGGCGAGCCATGTCTATCTGGGCATTGCCTCGACCCGTGATCCGGCGCTTTTGAATGTCGTTGCCAGGACGCGGGAGCTTTTGAACTTCTCGCCGCACGATACCCGCATGGAAGTGGTGTATGGCGTGGGAGAGCCCCGGCCGGGCGAGATACGGGTGCTGAGCCGGAGCATGCTGAGTGTTCTTGGGCAGGTTGCGTATCAGATCCAGGTTCCCGACGACGAAGTGACGTCGGGCAGCACCACCCGGCATGTGGATATGTCGTTGCGGAACGAAGAGAAATCGCTGATCGCCGTTCATTCCGGCCACGAGGCCCCGAAAAGGGCATTCGTGTCCGTCTTTTACGACAATTATTATTACTGGGTCGACAAGGGCGACTTCGAGAGCAAGGTGGCCTTTACCATCACGCAGATGCTTTTCGAGCTTTCGAAGACGTCGCAGACCCCCGGTGCCCTCGTGACGATTCCCGTCAGCAAATAGGCCGGTCCGCAGCGCCCGCGCCTTTCACGAAGACTGCACGCATGCCGGCCGGCTGGGCCTGGCGTGGCCGTGAAAAAGGAACCATGTCATGACGTATCCTGTATCGACGGAACAGGCCCCGCATTCCCTGATCGGCGCTGCGCTGGCGACGCCGGCGCTGCGCGCGGACCGCTGGCTCTCGGTTCTGTCCGTTGCCCGCAGATGGGCGGAGTCGGGCGCTGCGGAGAGCAGGGGCGCCCTGACGCGGGCCCTGGCCGACCTCAAGGAATTCGAACGATTTTTCGCCTATCCGGGGGCGGCGCTGCTCGATCGGCTGAATGGCTGGCTGGACGATGACGACGCGAAGGCGTTCCTGCGCCTGGCCCAGCGTATCTCGACCACCATCGTCTCGAAGAAATACCATCGGGATGTGAATGCCTGGAGCACCGACGAGCAGGAGGACGACCCCCTGAACCGTCTGCCGCAGGCGATCACGCACCAGAAGAATACGCCGTATTTCGAGGTGCTGAGTGTCGTGCCGCACGCGCCCAGCCGCTGGAAGCTGATCCACGAGGAAGTTGCCGGGGTGCGCAGGCCGGAAGATGATTTCGTCTATCAGGCCGTCATCGTCGGCAATGCGCCCGATGCCCTGACGGCGATCCTGCTGAACCCGGATATCGGTGCCGTCGTGCTGTATGAGGGGTTTTCGCCGGACGGGAGCGGGGACAATCCGCTGCTCGACGTATTCCGCAGCGTCATCGACATTTCGCCGGCCGGTGACGATGAGATCCATGTGATCCGGCTGGCGCAGGCGATCAGGAAGATTCGCCCGGAACTGGATCTCTATCTTCTGAGCGACAGGAATATCGAATCCCTGTCCGGGCGGCCGGAGAGCCGTATCATCAATCGCATCTTCTACCAGATGGAGGAGCCGCTGGAGCTGCATCTGTCCATTCTGGAAGGGATACGCAGGCGCTACAGGACGCCGTTTTTCGACAATCTGAAACGCTATGCCCAGCGCCCGATCGCGACGTTTCATGCGTTGCCGATCGCGCGCGGCAAGTCTGTGTTCATGTCCAACTGGATCAGCGACATGGGCGAGTTCTATGGGCCGAACCTGTTCCTGGCCGAGAGTTCGGCGACGACCGGCGGGCTGGACAGCCTGCTGGAGCCGACGGGGAATATCAAGGACGCGCAGGAGATGGCGGCCCGGGCCTTCGGCGCGGACCATGCGTTTTTCGTGACCAACGGCACCTCGACGAGCAACAAGATGGTGCTTCAGGCGCTGCTGGCCCCCGGCGATATCGTGATCCTGGACCGGAACTGCCATAAATCGCACCATTACGGGTGCGTGCTGGCGGGGGCCCAGCCTTATTACGTCGAGGCGTTTCCGCTGGTCGAATATTCGATGTACGGCGCGGTGCCGCTGCGTACGATCAAGCAGGCGCTGCTGGCGCTGAAGGCGCAGGGCGAACTGCACCGCGTGAAGATGGTGGACCTGACCAACTGCACGTTCGACGGCCATGTGTACGATACGCGCAGGGTCATGGAAGAATGTCTGGCCATCAAGCCCGACCTGATCTTTCTGTGGGACGAGGCGTGGTTCGGCTTTGCGCACTGGTCGCCCCTGCTGCGCCAGCGCACCGCCATGGGGGCCGCCGCCGCGCTGACGGAAGAACTGGCTTGGCCGGAAGCCCTGGCGGCTTGGGAAGCGCAGCGGAAGGCGCTGGGCGACGCGCCCTCGGACCAGGTGCTGCTCGATACGCGCCTCGTGCCCGACCCGCGTGCGGTGCGCCTGCGCATCTACCAGACCAATTCGGTCCATAAATCGATGTCGGCGCTACGGCAGGGGTCGATCGTGCTGGTTCGCGACGTGGATTTCGAGCATGTCGAATCGCAGTTCCATGAGGCCGTCTTTACCCATGCCTCCACCAGCCCGAACCTGCAGATCATCGCCTCGCTCGATGTTGCGCGGCGGCAGATGCAGCTTGAGGGGTATGGGCTGGTTGCCAATGCGTTGCAGGTGGCGCTTGAAATCCGCAGGCAGGTCAACAGCCATCCGGTGATCTCGAAATATTTCCGGGTTCTGGGCAGCGCGGAGATGATCCCCGATGCGTTCCGTGCGTCCGACCTGAAGGATTACAACGACCCGGAGATGAGCTGGGCGAAGGCGATCCGCGCGATAAAGGATGACGAGTTTCTGCTCGATCCGACCCGGATGACGCTGTCGTGCGGGCATGCGGGATTCGACGGCACGACCTTCAAGAACATCCTGGCCGAGAAATTCAATATCCAGCTCAACAAGACGTCCCGCAACAGCATTCTCCTGCAATCCAACATCAATAATACCCGGAGCGACATCGCGCTGCTGATCCGGGTCCTGATCGATATCGCGATGCAGATCGAGCAGAAGATCGCGGAGAATGGCGAGGCTTCGCGCAGAGCGTTCCAGAACCAGGTGCGCGAACTGGTCGAGGACCTGCCGACGCTGCCGAATTTCAGCCGTTTCGACGACCGGTATCGCGAGGATGCGACGGGCGACACGCTGCATGGCGATATCCGCCGGGCCTTCTACGATGCGTATAACGAGGCGGAGTGCGAATATCTGCTGCTGGACAGCGAGGAGGTGGACAGGCGCCTGCAGTCGGGGCCGGAACTGGTGTCGGCCAATTTCGTGATTCCGTATCCGCCGGGCTTTCCGATCATGGTGCCTGGGCAGGTCATTACGCCGGGGATCGTCGCGTTCATGCGCAAGCTCGATGTGAAGGAGATCCACGGTTTCAACCGGTCGCTTGGCCTGAAGCTGCTGAAGCGGACCGCCGGTGACGGAGCCGGCGCGTAAAGCGCGTGATCTTTGGCGGTGGCATCGGTCCGCTTGGTGCGTGAGGGATCTTACAGATGAGTCTACACTGGGTTGCGGATACGCTGCGTGCCTCGCCGGAACTGGCGATCTTTCTGACGCTGGCGGTCGGGTTCTGGATCGGGTCGCTCAGGTTCGGTAGTTTCAGCCTGGGGGCGGTGACCGGGACGCTGCTGGTCGGAGTGCTGGTCGGGCAGATGGGGATTGTGATTTCGCCCCAGGTGAAATCGGTCTTCTTCATCATGTTCCTGTTCGCCGTCGGTTTCGGCGTCGGGCCGCAATTCGTGCGGGGGGTGGCCAATGACGGATTGCCGCAGGCGCTGTTTGCGGTCGTGATCTCGCTGCTGTGCCTGGGGGGGGTCTATACGGCCGCGCGCGTCTCGGGCTACGGGCCGGGCATGACCGAGGGGCTGCTTGCCGGCTCGCAGACGATTTCGGCCTCCATCGGCCTGGCAACCGATGCGATCAATCGCAGCGGGCTGGCGCCGGCGCGGGTGCAGGCGGAACTGAATGCGATACCGGTGGCCTATGCGGTGACCTATCTGTTCGGGACCGTCGGGACGGGCTGGATCCTGGCGTTTCTCGGCCCGAAGCTGCTGGGCATCGACCTGGAAGCGGAATGCCGGCGCTACGAACGGGACATGAATATCACGCCGGTCAACGAGAATGCCGAGACGGCGTGGCACGAATATATCGTGCGGGCCTACAGGCTGAGGACCGCCGGGCTGATCGCGGGGAAGAGCGTGGCGGATGCCGAGCGGGCGACGCGATCGCGCATCTTCCTGGAAAAGCTGCGGCGGGACGGGGCCATCATCCCGTTCGACGGTGCGACGCTGCTGCGGGAAGGGGACATCGTGGCGGTCTCGGGGCCGCATGATGCGCTGGTCTACTGGTCCAACCATGCCGAGGAGATATCCGACCGGGAACTGATCGATATCCCGATCGAGACCATCGACGTCATCATGACCAGCAAGGCCCTGGACGGGCGCAGGCTGGGCGAACTGGCGACGGCCCCCTATGCGCAGGGGATCTATATCAACAGCATCCGCCGTGGTGCGATGAATGTGGACATTCCCGTTCTGTCGGAAACGGCGATCAACCGTGGCGATATCATCAGCATTACCGGCAGCCGGCGGAATGTGGAGCGGCTGGTCGGTGAGGTCGGCTATGCAGACCGCCCGACCAACGCGACCAGCATGGTGCTGGTGGGAGCGGGGATTTTCGTCGGCGGGCTGCTGGGTTCGCTCGTCCTGCCCGTCGGCGGCATTCCCATCACGCTGTCGGCGTCGGGCGGGGCGCTGATCGCGGGGCTGGTGCTTGGGTGGCTGCGCGGGGTGACGCCGCGCCTGGGCAGCGTACCGGCGGCTTCGATCTGGTTCATGAATACCGTCGGGCTGAATATCTTTATCGCGGTTGTCGGGATTTCCGCAGGGCCGACCTTCATTACCGGATTGCGGGAGGCCGGGGTGAGCATCTTTTTCTGGGGGGTGTTCGCCAGCGCTGTGCCGATGATCCTGGCGCCCTTTATCGGGAAATATATCTTCCGCTTCGATCCGGCGATCAATCTGGGGTGCTGTGGCGGGGCGCGTACCAGCACCGCCTCCGTCGCCATGATTGCCGATGTCGCGAAAAGCAATGTTCCGATGCTGGGATATACCGTGCCCTATGCCGTCAGCAATACGCTGCTGACGATGTGGGGGCTGGTGATCGTGCTGCTGCTGTCCTGAACGGGGGCGGGTCTGCGGTTGATTGTCGACGAAGTGCGGTGAGGCGGAAAGGGATGGATATGAACAGGAACGGGACGACGGGATGGGGGGTGGTGCTGCTGGCCGCCGGGCTGGCGGTGAGCGCGGCGTGGGGCGGGGCGTCGGCCGCCACGCGCAACGAACAGACCGCCGCCTGCAAGGGGGATGCGCTGAAGCTGTGCGCCTTCGCGATCCCCAACGAAGCCAGGATCACCGCGTGCATGAAGAAGAAGATCGACAGACTGTCGCCCCGATGCCGCGCGATGTTCGAGACGCCCGCGAAGTCGGGCGCGGCGACGAAGAAATAGGGAAGAAACAGGATTGTCCGTTCCCGTGTCGGCAGTCTGGAAAGGGGCCTGCAAGCCCATGCGTCTGGTGCTCATTCCCTTGCCTGCGTGGAGATGGACGGCCCGGCGGGCGGTGTCTCTCGCGGGGTGTCGCTCTGTTCGCCTGATGCCCGCTTGCCTGGTGCCCGCTTTGGGGCTGCTGGATGGATGTTCGCTTGACGTGGCGCCGTCCTTTCCGGTCGTGGGTGCGTATTTTCCGGCCTGGATGTTCTGTGCGCTGGTCGGGATTGCGGTGGCGATCGGGGCGCGCGTGCTGTGCCTTGCCGTGGGGATCGACGATTTTCTGAGTTTTCGCCTGTTTACCTATGTGTCGCTGGGCGTGCTGGCGGCGCTGGCGGTCTGGCTTGCGGTCTTCGGCCCATGAGCATGGAACGGGTGAAGATGGGGGGCAGCAGGCGGGTCGGTATCGTGATTGCGCTGGTGTGCGTGGGAGCGGCGACCGTGGCGGGCGTTTTCGTCGCGCATCGCGACGATGCCTATCCGACCAGCGACAGTGCGTCGCTCGATGCCGAAATGGTGCATGTCGCGGCCGTGGTCGGCGGGCGGCTGGTCGATCTGCGCGTGCGCGAGAACCAGCATGTCCGCAAGGGGGAAGTGTTATACAGGATCGACCCCGAGCCCTATGACCTGACGGTGAGGCAGGCCGAGGCGAACGTGGCGCTGACGACCGCCGAACTGGCCAACCAGAAGCGGCTGCTGGCCGTGCGCGTCGCGCAGGCCGCCACGGCGCGCGACCAGTTGACCAGGGCGACCACGAACCGCGACCTGGCCGACCGCACGGCGGCGCGGCTGGCCCCGCTGGCGGGGCGTGCCTACATCCCCTGGCAGCAATATGACCAGGCGCGCGTGGCGCAGAGCGATGCCACCGTCTCGGTCGCGCAGGCGCGGCAGCAGGCGGAGGCGGCCGACGTGGCCGTGGGCGACCTGGCCAGCGCGGAGGCCACCCTGGCCGCCAGCCAGGCCGCGCTGGCGCGGGCGCGCTACGAGGCGCGCCAGACGACCGTCACGGCGCCGGCGGATGGATATGTGACCAGCCTGCGCGTGCGCTCCGGCGAAGTGCTGGCACCGTCGCAGGTGCTGTTTACGCTGATCGTCGATGATGCCTGGTATGCCATCGCCAACCTGCGGGAGATCAACCTCGGGGCCGTGCGGCCGGGCGATTGTGCGACGGTGTATTCCATGATCGACCGCTCGGTGCCGCTGGAAGGGAAGGTCAGCAGTATCGGGTGGGGCGTGCTGTCGGGGGATTCGGCCGGGATCGGGCGTGGGCTGCCGTTCGTGCCGCGCCAGATGGACTGGGTGCATGTCGCGCAGCGCTTTCCCGTGCGCGTCCATATCGCGTCTCCCGCCCCCCTGCTGATGCGCATGGGCGCGACGGCGACGGTCGAGATCCGGCATGGCGCGGCCTGTCGCTGATAGTCCGGGCTCGTCCCCGGCCTCGTCCCCGAGCGCGGCCCCGACCTTGCCCATGGGTGCGCCCCTGAGCGCGCCTTTGAGCGCCGGGCGCATCTGGGCGCTGGTCCGCGATCCGGCACCGGGGCGGCTGGGGCAGGCGCTGCGCATGGCCGGGGCCTGCACGGTGACGGTTCTTGTCGGGGAGATCTGGCAGGTGCCGGATCTGGGGGTGCCGGCACTGGTTACCATGGCGTTGTGGCAGAAGGACCGTGTGACCAACGTGATCGCCGGCGTCGCGGTCAATCTGCTGGTCGTCGTCCTGCTGGCCGTGATCTACGGGCTGGTGCGTTTCACGCTCGACCGGCCGCTGGCCTTCGTCCTGTCGATCGCGGTCCTGTCGTTCTGTTTCTTCTTTCTGGGATCGGCCAGCAAGCTGAAGCCGGTGGCCTATATGCTCGGGCTGATCGTGGTGTACGGGTTGGTGGCGCTGGAGGAGGTGCCGATCGGGGAGCTTGTGACCCGCGCCCTGCTCTATACCGACCTGTTCACGCTGGTGCCCGGCACGGTGATGGTGGTGCTGGGCCTGCTGATCTGTCCTTCGCCCCGCCGTGTGCTGACCGACGGGATCGCGGCGCGGCTGCGGGTGAGTGCCGGGCTGCTGCGTGGGGCAGGCGCGCGGGAGCAGGCGCATGCCGTCGGGCTGTTGCGCGAGGGCGCGGCCGGCATGAGCAAGGCGCTGCGGATGGCGGGGCTGGAGCGCCTGTGGCGGCCGGAGGACCTGGCGTGCCTGGGGCAGGCGGCCAGTTGCGCGGTGGCGGTGCTGGCGCTGGCCGAGGCGGATGCCGGTGGTGGTGGTGGTGCGGATGGCGGGGAGGCGCCGGAGGAACTGATCGCGCTGCTGGAGCGGATGGCGGATGTTTTCGCGGCCGGGGCGTATCCGGTCGGGATCGGGGTGCCGGCCGTTCCGTCCGGTCGGCCTGCCTTGCAGGCGATCGCGGGGTTGATGCCGGTGTTTACGACGCCGGAGGCGGCGGGGGCGCGCCGGGAGGAGAAGAAGAAGGGCGGGGGATTTTTCCTGGCCGATGCCTTTACCAATCCGGACCATGTACGGTTTGCCGTCAAGGGGACGGCGGGCGTCATGTGCAGTTATGTGCTGTTCCGCTCGCTCGACTGGCCGGGCATCCATACCTGCATCATCACCTGCTTTATCGTCGCGCTGCCGACGATGGGGGAAATGATCTCGAAACTGACCCTGCGGATTATCGGGGCGTCGGTGGGCGGGGCGATCGGCATTCTGTCGATCGTCTTCATGATGCCGCATCTTCAGGGGATCACGGGTTTTCTCGTGCTGATCTTCGTCGTCTCTCTGCTGGCGGCGTGGATCAGGATCGGTGACGAGCGGATTGCCTATGCCGGGTTTCAGATCGGTCTGGCGTTCTATCTGAGCGACCTGAGCAGTTTCGGCCCGACGACGGACATGGAGACGGCCCGCGATCGCGTCGTCGGTGTGCTGATCGGCAATTTCATCACCTATGCGATGTTTACCAGCTTCTGGCCGTCGAGCGCCTATGCGGGCATCGGCGGGTGCCTGGACCGGGTGATCGCGCGGTTGCGGCAACTGGGCGGGGCCGCCACCCCGCAGGCGCGGGCGGACGGCATGGCGGCCCTGCAATCGGCCGTTTCGGACGGGGAGCGGCAGGTGGAATACGCGCTGGCGGAGCCGCCGCACATGCGCCGGGAGATGGCGCATCTGGGGGCCTTGCAGGAGGCGTTGGCCGAGGCGGCGCGGCTGGGCATCGGGATGATCGACGGCGAGGTGGTGGACCCTGCCCGGCGCATTGCGGCCCTGGAGGGGCTGATATCATGACATTGCCGCGTTTGCCGCGTTTTCTGCCTGTTCTGGCCGTGCCTGTTCTGACCGTGCCTGTTCTGATCGCGGCGGTTCTGACCGGGGCGGTCCTGATGCTGGCGGGCTGTGCGACGGCGGAACTGGCGACCGCGCCGGCCAGCCCTGGGCAGCCCTGGCAACCCAATGTGTCGGCCGGCGGCGCGCTGCTGCCGGGGCGGCCCGGCAGGCGGCCGGGCCTGTCGTTGCCCCCTGGCTATACGCTGCCATCCGACCCGTCGGTGGTGACGCATGGCACTTCGCGCACGCTGGAAGCGCATCCGGGGCAGGTCTATACGCTGGCCGAACTGATCGACGTGGCGCAGTCGGCGAACCCGCAGACGCGGCGGGCGTGGAATACGGCGCGCGATGCGGCGCTGGCTGTCGGCATCGTCAAGAGCACCTATCTGCCGTACCTGACGGCGACGGTGGTCGGTGGCTGGTCGCACAGCCAGAGCCGGACCACCAATGCGTCGCTCGATGCCGGCAGCTATGGGGCGCTGGACATCGACGGCACGCCGCAGCGCCATAATGACGGCTCGGCCGAAGTCCAGACCATCGGCCTGCGCTGGCTGCTGTTCGATTTCGGGCGGCGGGAGGCGCTGGTGCGGACGGCGCGCGAGGCGCAGCTTGCGACCAACGTGCTGTTCACGGCGGCGCACCAGAAGGTGATCTACAGCGTGACGACGGCCTTTTACGCCCATGCGGCGGCCGCCACCCGCGCACGGCTGCTGCGTGGCGCGCTGGACAATGCGCAGCGCGTGCAGGCGGCGGCGGAGATGCGGCTGAGGCAGGGGCAGGGGACCATCGTGGACGTGACCCAGGCGCGGCAGGCGACGGCGCAGGTGACGCTGCGCCTGGTGCAGGCCCAGGGCGAGGACGAGAACACGTACCTGACCCTACTGACGGCGGCGGGGGTTTCGGCCGATGCCCGCGTGGGGCTGGAGGACGTATCGGGGCGTGCCCTGACGATGGAGGATGCGCGCCTGAGCGGCGAGATGGTCCGGCGCGCGGTGGCGCGCCGGCCGGACGTGCTGGCGGCCTATGCGGCGGCGCGATCGGCGCATCATCGGGTGACGGCGGCGCGGGCGGCGTTTCTGCCCAGCATTTTCATGACGGGCAATGTGGCGTACGCGACCGGGCGCACGAACCTGACCTCCATCCCCGGTGCCGGGGCGGATTCCGCGCCGACGCTGAACCTGTCGGGCAATCGCTTCAGCACCCTCATTCTGGGCGGGATCAGTGTGCCGATCTTCGATGGCGGGTTGCGGGCCGCCATGGTGAAGCGTGCGCAGGACCAGGAAGACAGCGCGGAGGCGACGCTGCGGCAGACGGTCAATGATTCGGTCCAGCAGATCGTGGCGGCCGAGAATGCCCTGCATACCAGCCTGAGCGCCTATGACGCGGCATCGAAGCTGCGGGTGGCGTCGCAGACCAGTTTCGATGCGTCCTTTGCGGCCTATCGCAATGGCACCGGGTCGGTCACGCAGGCGGAACTGGCACGGAACGGGCTGCTGGATGCCGATATCAGCCGTTCGGATGCCTATTACGCCGCGTTGATCGCCGCGGCGGGCCTGGGCTTCAGCACGGGATCGCTGGGGTGAGGGCCGGCCTGGAAACCCGCGCGGGGGGCGGCGCGACGGGCGGCCTGTTTCCTTTGACAAGGAGGGGCCGATGATATCCCTTTGCCTGAACGATAGAAACGAGCGGAACAGATACTGAAATGTCCAGAATGCGCCTGTTTGCGGCAAGCTGTGCTGCCGCCGTTCTCTCGGCCGGTCTGCTGGCCGCGCCGATGGTCGAAGCCTGCACGCGCTTTGTTTATCATGGCGCGGATAATGAGGTGATCACGGCCCGGTCGATGGACTGGAAGACCGATGTCGCCACCAATCTCTGGGCCTTTCCGCGCGGGATGCGGCGCTCGGGGGAAGCCGGGGCGCAATCGCTGGTCTGGACATCGAAATATGGCAGCGTCATTGCCTCCGGCTACGATATCGCCACCACGGATGGCATGAACGAGGCCGGGCTGGTCGCCAACGTGCTCTGGCTGGTCGAGTCCGAATATCCGAAATATGACGGCAGGAAAAAGGGACTGTCGATCGCGGCGTGGGCGCAGTATGTGCTGGACAATTTCGCCACCGTGCAGGAAGCGGTGGAGACGCTGGCGAAGGAGCCCTTTACGATCGTCACGGCGAACGTGCCCGGCGAGACGCGGCTGGCCACGTTGCATCTGTCGCTCTCCGATGCTTCGGGCGACAGTGCGATCATCGAATATATCGACGGGAAGCAGGTCATTCACCATAGCCGCGACTATCAGGTGATGACCAATTCGCCGAGTTTCGAAAAGCAGCTTGCCCTGAACGAATACTGGAAGGATATCGGCGGCACGGTGATGCTGCCCGGCACCAACCGCGCCGCCGACCGGTTTGCGCGTGCCGCCTTCTATGTCAACGCGATTCCGAAAAGCGAGAGCCCGGACGAGGCGATTGCCAGCGTGTTCAGCGTGATCCGCAACGTGTCGGTGCCTTTCGGGATTACGACGCCGGACCAGCCCAATATTTCCTCGACGCGGTGGCGGACGGTCGCCGACCAGAAGCGCAGGCTGTATTTCTTCGAATCGGTCCTGACGCCGAATATCTTCTGGGTAGATCTGAAAACGCTCGATCTTTCGGAGAAGACCGGAAAGGTGATGAAGCTGGAGCTTGGGCCGAACCAGACCCATATCTATTCCGGCGTGGCGAACGGGCAGTTCAGGCAGGCGACGCCGTTCAAATTTCTCGGCATCGCGCCGCCGTTGCGGGCACAGTGCTGCGTGCTGAAGGCCGGCGAGGAGTGAGGCTGACTTCGGCCTGCCGGGCGCTGAAGAGGCGGCAGGGGCAGGCCCGAACGGCCTTTTAAGAGAGGCTTCCGGACTGTGGGGGCGCGGGCCAGGCGTGCATGCCGATGCCGGCGATTTCGAGCAGCCTTTCCCTCGGCGCGCCGTCGCGCGCCAGCAGGGCCATGCCGCGCAGGAGCGCGCTGTAGAAGGCGGCCATGGCTTCGATATCCGTTTCGGCCGGGAGGTCGCCTGACGCGATGCCGGCGCGCAGTCGGGTGGCCAGGGCGGCTTCGGCCTGGGTGCGCTGGGTGGCCAGGAGATCGCGCAGGCGGGCCTGGGTCGGGGCGCACTGGGTGGCGGCGGCGGCGATCATGCAGCCGGCCGGCTGGTCGTCGCGGGTGAACTGGGACGCGGCCGTCGTCAGCAGGTGCTGGAAGGCGGTGCGGGTATCGGTCTCGTCGTTCAGGATGGCGAAGAACCAGGCGCCGGCGAGTTGGAGGTAGGCGTCGATCGCCTCGTGATACAGGGCCTCCTTGCTGCCGAATGCGTTGTAGAAGCTCGATGCGCTGATGCCCATGGCGGCGATCAGGTCGTCGAAGCTGGTGCCGTCATAGCCGCGATCCCAGAACAGGCGCATGGCCGCGCACAGGGCCTGTGCGCGGTCGAAAGCCTGCGGGCGGCCCCGGCCGCGCCGTGGGGGCGTCGTTCCGCTGGTGGCGATTATTTTTGGTGTCATCGCTCCATAAATCCTTGAACGCGGGGATGCGTCTCTCAATATGCCTCATGTTGGAGCGGTCGCTCCACATTTTAACGCGTGATTTTCGCAAACCGGGCATGAGGGGGTGAGGCGCCTCCCGGCCCAGAAGAGGCATGACACCAATGAGCAAGCTTTCGGGAAAAGTCGCGATCGTGACCGGCGCCTCCAAGGGGATCGGCGCCGGGATCGCCAGGGCGCTGGCCGCCGAGGGTGCGGCCGTCGTCGTCAATTATGCCTCCAGCCAGGCGGGGGCGGATGCTGTGGTCTCGGCGATCGTCGGGGCGGGGGGCAACGCGGTTGCGGTGCGGGGCGATGTCTCGCGCGGCGACGAGGCGCGGGGGCTGGTCGATGCGGCGGTGAGCGCGTTCGGGCGGCTGGATATCCTGGTCAACAATTCGGGCGTTTATGAATTCGCGCCGATCGAGGAGGTGACCGAGGAGCATTTCCACCGGCAGTTCAACGTCAACGTGCTGGGCACCTTGCTGGTGACGCAGGCCGCGGTCGGCCATATCGGCGCGGGGGGCAGCATCATCAATATCGGCTCGGTCGTCTCGCGGATCACGCCGCCCAATTCGGTCGTCTATAACGGGACGAAGGGGGCGGTCGATGCCGTGACCGGGACGCTCGCGCGGGAACTCGGGCCGAGGCAGATCCGCGTCAATGCCATCAATCCGGGTCTGGTCGAGACCGAGGGGACGCGGAGTGCCAATGTCGTGGGGTCGGAAATGGAGCAGGCGATCATTGCCCAGACGCCGCTGGGCCGCGTAGGCCGGGTGGGCGATATCGGGTCGATCGCGGTCTTCCTGGCTTCGGACGATGCCGGCTGGGTGACCGGGGAAACGCTGATCGCGTCCGGCGGTCTGCGCTGAGACAGGGCCGGCCCTGGTGCTGCGGTGCTGGGGCCGGCTTGTGCCGGGGAGTGTTCCGCGCATAAAAAAACCGCCCCGAAGGGCGGTTTTCCGAGGGTGCCGCTGGCGGAACCTTCACGCAGCCTTGAGATTGACCGCGGACTTCTTGCCATTACGGCCGGCCTCGATTTCATACGAAATCTTCTGGCCTTCGTTGAGGGTGGCCATGCCAGCGCGCTCAAGAGCGGTGATGTGCACGAACACGTCGGCAGTGCCGTCTTCCGGCTGGATGAAGCCGTAGCCCTTGGTGCCGTTGAACCATTTTACGGTGCCTGTTGTCATAACGAGGCTCCTTTACTGTAGTGCGGTGGTACATACAAAACGTGTACGCAATCGTAACTTGTCACGGGACAGACCCGACGCAACGCGCGCCAGAGATCCTCATAAAAGCATCCACCGTTGCCATCTACACATGAATAAATTCTGGAAGCAAGCAAAAAATTCTTGCCTCCTTCATGATCCATTACATTGGGAATATTTCCTATATCGTTGATTATATGCGGCCTTATGCCGAAAAACAGCAGAAAATGACCAGTCTTCGTAATGGACATTCTCTCGCCGGAGGTGGTGGGAGAGGGGGGAATGGTGAGGTCGGGGTCCTTGAGGCAGGGAAACTGGCTTTGGCAATCCGGGAAGACCGGCGGGGGAGGAGCCCGCCTTTCCCACCTTTGCCACCGGTGATGTCGGGGGGATGGCCTATGCCGGCGCGATGTCGGCCCCGTCGGGCGGCAGCAGGCCGGTGGCGCGGGCGGTGGCGATGATTTCCGTGGCCGGGACGGTGATCCAGCGTTCGGCGGACAGGGGGCCGGCGGTGTCGCGCCATGTCTGCACCATCGCGCAGCCCAGCGTGTAGCCGAACCAGCGGGGGATGTCGGCGGCGCCGAAGAACCAGCGTGCGTGATCGTAGCCGGTGGTGGCCATGGGCGGCAGGCGGTCGTGCTGTTGCAGGATCGCGGGGCGGTCGATGGCGCCCTCCCAGGGGGGCGGGTGGCATCTGGCTGAGAGTGTGGGCGAAGTGGCAGGCGAGGCCCTCGCTGACCAGGGCCTCGCCGAAGGTGCGGCCGTAGCCGGGGCCGGCCATGCGCAGGGTGTGGTGGGCCTCGTGCAGCATTTCGCGCGTCAGGGTGCCGTTGGCGATGGTGGCCGCCGTGTTGGGGTTGGCGGGGTTGATCGTGAGCGATACCAGCCGGGCGTGCCAGGCGCGGCCGCCGATGCCGATTTCGGGGATGGTGCCAGGGCGGGCGGCCTGGATCAGGATATCGAGCGGCGGCAGTGGGTGTTGCACCGAGAGCAGGGTGTGGGCCCGTGCGATGGCGGCCTGGATGCCGGCCTGTTGCGCGTCGAGGTTGCCGGTGGCGCGCAGCCAGTGGAGGTGCCAGTTGTGCATGTCGTCCGTCCCCGCGCCCTGTAGGGGACAGGATGCGGATCGGGCGTTTGTGCTGTCAATCGGGCATGGCTGTGAGGCCGGATGGTCTTGCTGCGTCAGCGGGACGGGGTGGTGCGGTTGAAGGCGCGGTAGAGGCCGCCGCCGGCGAGGATGCCGAGGAACCAGGAGACGGCGTTGATGGCGTCCTGGCCGGGGAAGGTGCCCGCCGGGAAGAGGGTCGGGGGCAGGATGAGCAGCAGGGTCAGGGCGGTGGCAGCCAGGGCGGAGGGGCGCCAGCCATGCCGGCCCGCATAGAGGCCGGTGAAGCTGTAGAGTTGCGGGAGGTCCAGCGTCTGGCGGCGGACGAGGTAGTAGTCGGCCAGCATGATGCCGGTAATGGGGGCCAGGATCGCGGACAGGATGCCGAGCAGGGCGAAGACGGCCTGCGGGTGGTCGAACCACATCCAGGGGGCGGCGAGCAGGCCGAGCAGGATGACCGCGATGCCCGCGCGGTCGAAATCGAGGCGGCGGGGGAACAGGCTGAGCAGGTCGTAGGCGGCGGGCACGATGTTGCCGGCGACGTTGACCGACAGGGCGGCGACGATGATCGTGGTGCCGCCGATGAGCGTGAGGGGCGTGCTGTGGATCTGCGTTAGGATTTCGACCGGATTCCACATCGGCTTTCCGAAGGTGACGATGGTGGCCGAGGTGATGAGGATGCTCATCGGCGTGAAGATGACGGCCGTGACGGGCAGGCCGATGAGCTGGCCGATGGCCTGGTCGCGCTGTGAGCGGACGAAGCGGCTGAGGTCGGGGATATTGACCGCGAACGAGGCCCAGATGCCGATGATGCTGGTGACGGCCGCCCCGCCCTTGAGGAACAGCGCCGACCCGTGAAGCGTGGACGGAATGGCGAAGAGCGGGCCGGTGCCGTGGCAGATCCTGATGGCCCAGAGGGAAGCGGCGCCGGCGACGACGAGGACCAGCGGACCGGCGACCAGTTCGAAATTGCGGATGCGGTGCATGCCGTGGGCGGCGACGAGGGCGTGCAGGCCCCAGACCAGCGCCATGGATAGCCACAGGCCGAGCGATGTGCCGCTGCCGGGAAGGTGCAGGCTGTCCCATGCCGGCCAGAGGCTGGCGAGGATGGCGTCGAGCGCCTCGGACGCCGCGTAGGACTGGACGGCGAACCAGAAGATGGCGACCACGGCGCGGATGGCGACGGGGATGACGGCCCCGCGCGGGCCGAAGGCGCTGCGGATCAGGACACAGAAGGGGATGCCCCATTCGGTGCCGGCACGGGCATTGAACCACATGGCGGCGAACAGCGAGCAATAGGCCGTCCAGACGATCAGCAGGCACTGGAGGGCGGAGAAGCCGACGGCCATCAGCCCGGCGGCGGCCTCGTAGGCCACCACGTTATGGACCATGCCCATCCAGACCGCGGCGAGGGTGACCCAGGTCCAGTCGCGTTTCTGCGGGGGCAGGGGCGCGATGTCGGGATTCCACAGCAGGGGGTCTCGGACGGTCTGGGTGGTGTCCAGCATGGGGTCTTTCCGGTTTTGGCCCGGCGCCGGGGCGCTAGGCCCTGCGTCGGGGGATGCGGGGGGTGATCTGCCGGGAATGGGCGGCGATGGTGTCGGCGAGGGCCTTGACGGGGCCTTCGAGCGTTTCGGTCTTGCCGATGACGATGAAATCGACCTCGGGCGTTTCGGGCAGCCCCTCGGCCACGGGGAGCGAGCGGTCGTACTGGCTGAGGAAGGAAGATTGCGCGGTGACGCCGTAGCCGGCGCGGACGGCGGCGAGCAGGGCGGTGAGGTTTTCGGACGTGAAGGCGACGTACCAGGGGATTTCCGCCGCGTTGAGGCATTCGAGCGCGATCAGGCGGGTGATGGCGGGCTCGGGGAAGACGACCAGCGGCAGCGGGGTGCCGGGCTCCCAGTTGCCGAACCAGGTGAGGGGCTCGCGCCAGATGGTCGTGCCGCGTGCGTCGCCGATGCGGCGCTTGGTGCAGAGCAGGTCGACCGAGCCGGTGTCGAGATCGTTCTGGAGCGAGCCGCTGAGGCCGACGCGGAGATGGACGTCGACCTTGGGGTATTTCTCGCGGAAGATGCCCAGGATTTCCGGCAGGCGGGTCATCGTCAGGTCTTCGGAGATGCCGAGGCGGATATAGCCGCGGATCACCGAGCGGTCGAACCAGGTGAGCGCGCGGTCCTGCGCCGAGAGGATGTCGCGCGCGAGGGCGATCATCATATGGCCGTCCTGCGTCAGCGTGACCTGCTTGGTGCTGCGGACCAGGAGCGTGCGGTTGATGGCCTGTTCCAGGCGGCTGACATGCTGGCTGACGGTGGACTGGACGATGCCGAGACGGCGGGCGGCGGAGGTGAAATGCAGGGTCTCCGCCACCGCCAGGAAGGAGCGGAGCTGCTGGGGGTCGAGGTCTCGGGCGTCGTCCATGATGGATTCCTGTTTCAGAACGGAGCCTTCATTTCAGGACGATGACGGACGAAGGTCCAGACCCCGGCCTTCCAGCCGCCGAGGACGGGGCGCAGTTCGCGTACCGCCGTGGCCGTGTCGGGGGCGTCGATCAGCACGATGTCGGCGGGGGCGCCCTCGGCGATCGTGGCCGGCACGCCCAGCGAGGATGCGGGGGAGGTGGTGAGCATGTCCCAGATCAGGGACAGATCGGTATCGGACGACGCGCCGGTGATGTTGGCGAAGAGATTGCCCATGCGCAGGAGGTTGGCGTCGCCGAAGGGGGTGAAGGGGTTGACGATGTTGTTGGTGGCCAGCGCGCAGCGGCCGCCCATGCGGGCGTAGCGCATCAGCGGGGCCATGCTGCCGCGCATGAGGAACAGGTCGGTGGCCGGCAGGGCCGTCAGCACGATGTCGGCGGCCAGCAATCCTTCCAGGATCGCCGTCTGCTCGTCTTCGGGCAGGACGGAGAGTTTGGTGGCGTGGCCGATGGCCACCCGGCCCTGATAGCCGGTCTCGATGACGTGGCGGATGAGGAAGGGCAGGGCGCTGGCTGTGGGGTCGAGGTCGAAATCGATGTGGAAATCGGCGTTGCAGTCGTGCCTTGCCGCGAGGGCGAGGATGCGGCGGATCTGTTCTTCCGGGTCCGGGTCGGTGTAGGGGCAGCCGCCGACGCTGTTGGCGCCGAGGTGCAGGGCTTCGTCCAGCAGGGTCTCGCCGCCCGGATGCTGGGTCAGCCCGTCCTGCGCGAAGGCGCACAGGCGCAGGTCGATGGCGTGGCGGGCTTCCGCCGCCAGGGCCAGCAGGGCTTCCAGGCTGCGCAGGCCGGCGGCGTGATCGACCTCGACGAAGCTCTGCATGACCGTGGTGCCGTGGGTGACGGCGTCGCGCAGGACGAGGGCGGCGCGGTCATGCACGTCCTGCACCGTGAAAGCGGCCTTGAGCTCGGTGATTTTGCGGATGGCGGTGGCGAGCGTGGCGCCGTCGGTGCCGCAGCGATGCAGGGTGGCGGCCTTGTCGAGATGGATGTGGCTTTCCACGAAACCGGGGAACGCCAGGCTGCCGCCTCCGTCGAATTCGACGGGGGCGGTGGATGGGATGTGAGGGTGAAGCGCGGCGATCCGCCCGGCGGAGACGCCGATATCGAGCAGTGCCGGGCGGGAGGCGAGGCGGACGTTCCGGATAATGAGGTCCATAGGGTGTGAGAGCCTGTCTGGTTTTTATGTTTCTTGTTGCGACCGGACCGATCGGGGTCAGAATTCGGTGGAAAGCTGGGCGGCGACGGTGAAGCCCGCGCCGATGATGTAGGTCGGCGAACCGGCGGCGCTGATGATGGTGCCGTTGACGCCGCGTGTGGCCTGGGCGTTGGGCAGCACCGAGCCGAGGCCGGCCAGGTAGTGGGTATCCCACAGATTGACGAAGTTGAGCTGGAATTTCGGGTGCTTGATGTAGCGGTAGGACGGGAGGTAGACGCCGATCGTCATGTCGCCGTGGGTCTGGGCGGGCATCTTCTCGTCGTTCATGAAGGTTGAATATTGCGACGAGAGATATTTGAAGCCGAAATTGCCGAAGAACAGCGAGTCGTCATAGGACAGGCCGAAGGATGCCTGGAAGCGGGGGCTCTGCACCGCCGTCTTGCCCCTGGTGGGCAGGTAGTCGTTGCCGACCCTGAAATCGTTGTCGATCGAGGTGTGCAGATATTCGAACGAGGCGTACGGGCTGAAATGCATGAAGGGCACGGTGCCCAGTTCGATATCGACGCCGCGTGAGGTCTGGCCGCCCTCGTTGATCGTGGTGGAGACGGGCAGGTTGCCGATATAGGTCTGGGTGGCGATCTGGCGGTTGGTGAAATTGTAGTTGAAGAAAGTGACGCTGCCGAGGATCTGGCGGCCCTGATAGCGGTAGCCGACTTCCTCGGCGATGGAATATTCGTCTTTCTGCTGGCCGGCGCCCAGGGAGGTGACCTGCCCGGTGGCGGGGCTGGTGCTGCCGAAGAAGCTGGTGCCCAGCGGGGCGCGGAAGCCGGTGGTGACGTTGAAAAACACCTGGTGTTCGTGATTGATGTCGTAGCGGACCATCAGGCGCGGCAGCGGCTGGAAGCTGTTGTCGTGGATGCGGTAATCGGTGCCGGGGATGTGGTTGGTGCCGACGCGGTTGACCATGACGGTCTTGATGCCGCCGGTGATCTGCAGACGGTCATGCAGCAGGCTGAGGCGGTCGTTGAGGAAGATGCCGTTGACCTGCGTCATGAGGTTGTAGTCGCCCGAGCGCAGCGGGCGGCCGTTGGCCATCATGACCGTGGGGTCGGTGCCGCGGGGGCCCTGCGGTGCGCCGCTGGCGGTGACGGGGGTATAGTCGATCCAGTTGGAGAAATCGTCGTATTCGTACCAGCTTCCGAGCGTGAGGGTGTTCTTGCCCTGCGTCCAGTTGAGCTTGTCGACGAAGCCGGTGCGATAGGGGGAATTGAGGTAACGCTGGACGGCGGGGGCCTGGCCGCCGCTGGCGCCGGGGAGGGCGGAGCCGGGGGCCTCGAACTGGTTGCCCCAGTAATAGCCGCCCGTGGGCAGGGTGGTGCCGCTGAGGCCGCCGCCGGAGCCGTGGAAGAAATAGGGCTCGACATCGGCCGTGATGTGTTTGGTCAGGCGGAAGGTGGAGGGGAGGCCGATATTGAAATCTTCCCACGGATTCTGGTACATGCGCCAGTAGGCCGCATTGGCGGCGGGGGAGCCGCCCTGGATGTAGGTGGGGCTGTAATAGTTGGAGCGGCCGTTGGCGTTCCACTGCGCGAGCGTGGGCTCGTAGTAGTTGGAAATCGTCTGGTGGGCCCAGGTGAAGACGGCCGCCACGCGGTTGCCCTGGCCCCATTCCTTGAGGAATTTCGCGTCGATATGCAGGCGGCGGTCGGTACCGGGGCCGGTGAAGTGCTGGTCGTAGAAATTGGAGAAGGACACCCAGCCGCGGATGCCGGTATGGCCGATATCGCCGGTATTGATGCGGATGAACTGCTTCTTGGAATCCCACGTGCCGAACATGGCCGATGCGTAGCCGCCGAATGTGTGGGACGGGTCGATGGTCCTGAAGCTGACCTGGCCGCCGAGATCGACATAGCTGGGGGTGTCGATGGGCGATGAGCCCTGGGTGATCGACGCGCTTTGCAGGTTTTCGGAATCGATGAGCTGCGAGGGGTAGATGGTGCCGTTATTGGGGTCGTTCTGCGGCGTGCCATCGACCATGAAGCCGATTTCCTGCTGGTTGAGGCCGCGCAGGGTCATGGTGACCTGGTTGCTCATGCCGAAGGCGTCGGAGGTCGCGACGTTGGCGCCGGGCATGTTCTGCACCAGGTTCAGGGCGCCGGCGCTGGCGACCTGCTTGGTGATGTATGCGCGGTCGACCGTGCTGACCGAGGCTTCGGCACGGGTGCGCACCATCTGGCCCGACCCGGATGCCTGGCGCAGGGTGCGGACGACCGATATGGATTCGGGGTCGGAACGGGTGGCGGCCGGGTGGGGGGCTGGATGCGTCTTCGGCCGGGTTGCGGCTGTGGCGGAAAACGGGACGATCGAGACTGCGCATAGAAGCAGAGAAACTCTGAAGGAAATCGGCTTCATCCGTTTTTTCGTTCCTGTTTCGTATCATGTTGGGCATCGCGAAGCGGCCCGTTTCCAGGCGCCGTGGCGCGGCGGGAGGAGCGCGGGACGGGCACCTCGGGGCGCCCGATCCAGCGTTGATTGATTTCGATATGAAATTAGATGGCACCTACTTATCGCGATGTCAAACTGATTCGGGCGGATAATGTTCTCGGGAGAGAACGAAGGCGGGGGAGGGGGTGGTGCCCTGGAGGCGTGGCGGGATTTTTGGCTTATGGCGTAAAAAACGAACCAAACCATCCGCTTCGGCTGGAGGCGACAATAAGGATATCCGGGCCCCCGGATCGGGCGATATGGTCGGCGCCGTGGGACGTGGAGGGGGTGATGGCGGCGGACGCGGAGGAGAAGCTGGCGCGGGGGTTGACCGTGCGGCAGGCGCGGTTCGTCGCGGAGTATCTCGTCGACCTGAATACGACGCAGGCGGCGATGCGGGCCGGGTATGGGGCGGGGTATGCGCGCCGGCATGCGTGGAAGCTGCTGCGGTCGGCGCGGGTGCGCGAGGCGATCGGGCAGGCGGAACTGGCGTTGCAGGATCGGACGAAGTTCAGCCAGGACCGGGTGATTGCGGAACTGACGCGGCTGGCATTCTACGATGTGGGCACGATTGCCGCGCATCCGCTGAAGGGGCCGGAGGATATCGCGACGTTGCCGGTGGAGGTGCGGGCGGCGGTGACGGGTTGGTCGTGGGACAAGGCGGGCAATTTCACGGTGCGGCTTGCGGCGCGCACGCCCAGCCTGGACCTGCTGGCAAGGCATTTCGGCCTGCTGAAGGATGTGAAGCAGCATCTGGGCCGCGACGGCAAGCCCGCCGACCCGCCGGGCCTGTACACGGTCATCGTCCGCTGAATGGGGGTGAAGGGGGCGACTGCCCCCTTCCGGGTGCAGGGCGGAGCCCTGCGAACAGATCGGGAGAGACTATTCATGCGACAGCACAAAGAACTGGCCGAGGGCGAGATGATTCCCGGCGAGGCGCAGGATTTCGGTGTCGGAAAGCTGACCGGCGTGCCGAGGCGCGGGGCATGCGGGAAGGCGGATGGCGGTATCCTGAAGGACCATGAGCGCGCGGCCGCGCCCGCGCCGCGTCCGCGTGGCGGGCGGATGGGGGTGGCCCCGTTGCCCGACCACGGGCCGCATCGCGTGGGCAAGGGGCGCTGAGGGCGCCGGGGTTTGGTGCTGGGGTATAATCGGGAGTCGGTGCCGACGATCCGGCGCTTTATGGAATCGGATGCCTTCATCAGGGGATTGATGGGGCCGTTCGGGTCCGGGAAAAGCTCGGGCTGCGTGTGGGAAATCGTGCTGCGGGGGTTGCGGCAGGCGCCGGGGGCGGATGGGGTGCGGCGGTCGCGGTGGGCGGTGATCCGCAATTCCTACCGGCAGCTTGAGGATACCACGATCCGCACCGTGCATCAGTGGTTTCCGCCGATGCGCTTCGGGCGCTGGAAGCCGACCGAGCATTCCTATGTGATCAACCGCATGGTGGCGGAAGGGGACGAGAAGCCTGCCGAGATCGAATTGCTGTTCCGGGCGCTGGATCGGCCGGACCAGGTGGGGAACCTGCTGTCGCTGGAACTGACCGGGGCGTGGGTGAACGAGGCGCGGGAAGTGCCGTGGGCGATCATCGAGGCGGTGCAGGGACGGGTGGGGCGGTACCCGGCGCGGCGGGATGGCGGGGCGACGTGGTCTGGCGTGATCATGGATACCAATCCGCCGGATGCGGAATCGGACTGGTATCGGTTTTTCGAGGAAAAGGACCATGGGGAGGCGGTGGCGGCGCTGGCGCAGGTGATCCCGGGGATGAATGTGGAGCGCTTTGCGCGGATCTTTCGCCAGCCCGGTGGGCGGGGGGCTGCGGCGGAGAATCTGGACAATCTACCGCCCGGTTATTACCAGCGGCTGGCGGTCGGGAAAAGCGACGAGTGGAACAAGGTTTATATCGACGGAGATTACGGGTTCGTCATGGAAGGGCGGCCGGTCTTTGGCGAGTATAACGATGGGTTCCATTGCCGGGACTGCCGGACGGTGCCGGCGCTGCCGGTTTATCGGGGGTGGGATTTCGGGCTGACGCCGGCCTGCGTGTTTACGCAGATGCTGCCCTCCGGCCAGTGGATCGTGGTGGACGAGCTGGTGTCGGACGCCATGGGGATCGAGCGGTTTGCCGAGATCGTGGCGCGGCATTCGGCGCAGCATTTTCCCGAGACGTCTTTTGTGGATATCGGCGATCCGGCGGGGATGCAGAAGGCGCAGACCGACGAGCGGACCTGTTTTGAAATTCTGCATGCGCGGGGGATTGCGATCGAGCCGGGGATGCAGACGCTGGCGATCCGCCTGGAGAGCGTGCGGCGGCCGTTGCGCACCCTGCTGGACGGGGCGGCGCCGGGTTTTGTGCTGCATCCGCGCTGCACGACCGTACGGCGGGCGCTGATGGGCGGATACCAGTATCGGCGCATGCAGGTGAGTGGCGAACGCTATACCGACCGGCCGGAGAAGAACCGGTGGTCGCATGTGATGGACGCGCTGCAATACGTGGCGACGCGGCTGTTCGGCAGCGAACTGCGCGGGGCCGGTGGGGCGGAAGCGGACGGGATGTGGCGGGAGTTGCCCGATGACGGGCGGACGCGATCGAGCATTACGGGGTACTGAGATGGCTGGACTGTTGTTGCCCGCGCATATGGGCGCGCATCTGGACGCGCCTGGGGGGCTGGGGCGGCGTACCTGCCGCCAGTGCCGCCATCATGGCGTGGAGGGGGGCGATGTGGTGTGCCGGCGCTATCCGCCGCAGGTGACGGTGGTGCTGGTGCCGCAGGGGGCGCCGCGCGTGGGGCAACTGGCGCCGCAGCCCTTCGCCACCTTTCCGCCGGTGGTGCCCGAGCATGTGTGCGGCGAGTTCGCGCCCGGTGGGGAGGGGCGCTGAGCATGGATGGGCAGGACCTGGACGGGCCGGATATGGACGGCGTGGGGCTGGATGGGCCGGATATGGATCTGGCCGAGCGGCTGCGGCGCTGGATCGAGATGCCGAACATCGCCGTGGAACTGGACGATGCGCGGCACGGGCAGGTGGCCGACCGGGTGGCGCGGGACTGGCGCGCCGACGAGGTCACGCGCGCCGAGTGGAAGGAGAATTGCCGCCGCTGGCTGGATCTGGCGCAGCAGGTGGCCGAGCCCAAGACCTATCCCTGGCCGGGGGCGTCCAACGTGATCTATCCGCTGCTGACCGTGGCGGCGGTGCAGTTTGCCGCGCGGGCCTATCCGGGCATCGTGCGTGATCGGGACGTGGTGCGCGGTACCGTGCTGGGCGATGATTCCGGCGTGCCGATGCCTGACCCTCTGCGGCCGGGGCAGGTGCTGGCGGGGCCAGACGGCGCCCCGCTGTGGCTGGTGCCGCCGGGGGCGAAGCGGGCGCGGGCGACGGCGATCGGCCGGCATATGAGCTGGCAGTTGCTGGACGAAATGGCGGAGTGGGAGGAACAGACCGACAAGCTGCTGCTGAAGCTGGCCATTGTCGGCACCATGTTCCGCAAGACCTATTTCGACCCGGCGTTGCAGCGCAATGTCAGCGAGACGGTCGACCCGTTGATGCTGTGCATCGACTACCACGCCAAATCCTTTGCGACCGCGCCGCGGATTACCGAGGAGATCGACCTATACCCCTGGGAGATCGAGGAACGTATCCGGGCCGGGCTGTTTCTCGACCATGATTACGGTGGCAACCATGATGCCGGCGAGGATAGCGACGCGCCGGTGACGTTTCTGGAACAGCATCGGCGGCTGGACCTGGATGGGGACGGGTATGCCGAGCCCTATATCGTGACCATTGCCCGTGATTCCGGAAAACTGGCGCGGATTGCCGCCGGGTTCGACATGGATGGGGTGATGTTCGATGCGCAGGATCATCGTATCCGGCGGATCGAGGCGATTTCGTATTATACAAAATTCTCCTTTATCCCGTCGCCAGATTCCGCAATCTACGATATCGGGTTCGGCACGCTGCTGCATCCGCTGAATGCTGCGGTGAATACCAGCCTGAACCAGATGTTCGATGCCGCGCATCTGGCCAATGCCGGGGGTGGGTTCGTGGGTTCCGGCATGTCGCTGAATACCGGATCGGTGCGGTTTCAGGTGGGCGAGTACAAGGTGGTGAATACGCCGGGTGCCACGTTGCGCGAGAACCTGGTGCCCATGCAGTTTCCGGGGCCAAATCCGGTGCTGTTCCAGCTTCTGGGGTTTCTGGTCGATGCCGGGCGGGAGATTGCGTCCGTGAAGGATATCCTCTCCGGTGCCATGCCGGGGGGGAACGTGTCGGGCATGCTGGGGCTGGCGGTGATCCAGCAGGGGCTGAAAGTGTTCAGTGCCATCTTCAAGCGGATTCATCGCAGTCTGGGGGCGGAGTTTCGTAAGCTCTATCGACTGAACCGGCTGTATCTGCCCGATGAATCCGGCTTTCGGGATGGCAGCGCGTTCTTTCGTGTGACCCGTGCGGATTACGAGCAGGCGGGCGGGGTGGAGCCGGTGTCGGACCCCGAGATCGTTACCGACATGCAGCAGTTGGCGCGGGCGAATTTTCTGCTCGCGTTCAAGGATGATCCCTGGTGCGACGGGCATGAAATCCGTCGTCGTGCTTTCGAGGCCGCCGCGATCGGGTTGGTGGACAAGGTGCTGCGGCCCAGTCCCGCGCCAGATCCGGCCGCCATGGCGCGGGCAGCGGAACTGGATCTGCGGGCACGGCGGGAAGCGCAGGAGATGGAGATGCGCGCCGGGAGCGAGGCGGCGGAACAGGTCTCGACACTCGCGGAGGCGGCTTTGCGGTTGGCTCAGGCCCGGAAAGTGGATCGGGGGTGAGAAGGGCGTTCTTTTTTGAAAAAAAGAACCAAAAAACTTTTGATCTGTTTGGGTTCGGTTGGATTGGTGGGTTGGGTGTAAAGCTGTGTTCTGTTCTTATGATATAAAAATATAAGGTTATGGATTTTTAGGAATACTCCCTTGCCATCCAGATGCTATCGAGAAACGTCGAAAAGTCTTTTTGCTTCTTTTTCTTCAGAAAAAGAAGAGAATCGGAAAAAAGGAAATCCCTCGATGGAGCAGCGTCAGGCGATGTTGGAGGATCTGTCGGAGGAGGCGTTTCGGGCCTGGCGGCATCATCCGGTGACGCGGGCGGTGCGTCTGTTTCTGACGGATTATGGCGAGAGCATCGAGCAGCGGATGCTGGGCCAGTGGCGGGCGGGGACGATTACGCTGGCGCAGGAGCATGAGGCGCGGGGCCGGGTGGCGCTGGTGGCCGAGGTGGCGGAACTGCAATGGGCGGCGATGCGGGCGTTTTACGGCCAGGGGCCGGGAGAGAAGGAGGGTGGCGATGCGTGAGGGACGCATTCTGAAATTCGACCAGCAGGAATTTGTTGTTTCCACATGGGATGGCGTGAATCGGGCGGGATATGTGCCGCTGGATGACAAGATTCTGGTGTTGGCGGATGTGCATGCCGAGATGACCAGCGGGGCGGTGCAGTTGCCGGCGGAATATGTGGAGCGCCAGACGCTGGCGGCCGAACATGGGACGGTAATTGCGGTGGGGCCGGCGGCGTTTCGCTGGAACGATGATGGCACGCGGCAGTGGGTGGGGACGATTCCGGCGGCCGGGGACAGGGTTTATTTCGAGCGGTATGCTGGGCAGTTGCTGAAGGGCGAGGATGGGCGGCTGTACCGGCTGATGTCGCAGCGCTGCATTGCCGCGATTGCGGTGGCGGCGGCGGGTGTGATGGCGGAGGGAGAACGGGCATGACGGACGAACGGGACGAGGCTGTGGACCTGCACGCCGAGGCTGAGGCCGCCGGGCGGGAGCATGGGGCCGGGGAGCACGGGGTCGGGGGGCTGGAGGGTGTAGTGGCGGCTGTTGAGGCCGATGCGGACCCGGAGGTTGAGGCGCAGGCGCGGCGGATGGGCTGGGTGCCGCGCGACGATTTTCGGGGCGATGCGGAGAAATGGCGGCCGGCGCGGGATTTTCTCGACCGGGGGATGACGCTGTTGCCGGTATTGCAGCAGCAATATCGGGCGCTGGATGGGCGCTATGCCAGCATGCAGGCGCAGTTGCGCGACAGCCAGAAGGCGCTGGCGGACCTGACGGAGCGCACGCGGCGGGCCGACGAGCGGGCGTATCAGCGCGCCGTGCGGGATATCGAGGGGCGGCGACAGGCGGCGGTGGCCAGTGGCGATACGACCGCGTTTGCCGTGGCCGAGCGGGATTTGCAGGATCTGCGCGATACGGCGCCGTTGCCGGCGGCACGGGCGGAGGAGGCCGCGCCGGCCCCTGTGCCTGCTCCGGTGGAGCGGGTGGAGAGTATGCCGGTGGAGATTATGGATTTCGTGCAGGCGAATCCGTGGTTTTCGCGCAATGCGGAGGCGCGGCAGGATGCGATTGCGATCCAGTCGGCGGTGGATCGGCAGCATCCGGGGTTGAGCCTGGCGGAGCGGCTGGAGATTACGCGGCGCAAGGTGCGGCAGTTGCATCCGGCGCTGTTCGAGAACAGGCGCCGGGAGGCGCCGCCGCCGGTCAGCCCCTCGCGCGGCGAGGGCGGGCGCGGGGGGAATCCGCGCGGGTTCGATGCGCTGCCGGTGGAGGCGCGGCGGGAATATGACCGCTATGCCCGCGCGCTGGCGGGCAAGGGCAAGCCGCTGACGAAGGATGAATGGGCCGGCTATTACTGGGAGAACGACGCATGAGCGAGGATACACGCGGGCGGGTGCCGTTGAACGAGGCGGCGCGGAGCCGGGTGGCGCAGGGTGGCGCCCAGGGCGCGGCGGCCGGTGCTGCGGCCGGTGCGGTGCCGGGGGCTGTTGCCGGGCGGCAGCGGGGGGTGTCGCGGCGGCCGTTCGGGTTGCGGGAGCAGAAGCTGGCTTATCCTGACCGGGAGGGGTACCACCGGCACTGGTTCAATGACGAACCGGGGCGGATCGCGCGGGCCGGGGATGCGGGGTATAGTCAGGTTCTGGATGATGCCGGAAAACCCGTGAGCATGACGGTGGGTGTGGCGCGGGGTGGCGGAGCGCAGGTTGCTTATCTGATGGAGATCCCGGCCGAGTGGTACCGCGAGGATATGGCGGCGCAGGAATCGGGCCATCGGGAACTGATGGCGCAGATCAGGGAAGGGCGCGTGCCGGGTGGGCCGACCGGGGCGGATCGGCAGGCGCAGTATGTGCCGCAGGGGGTTGGGATATCGATCCACGAAGAACGCCGGTAAAATCCTGACCGTAAATGCGCACTGGTGGCGATCCGACGCGCGTTTCCTGTGCTCCGGTGCTCACGGCCATTGAGGCCGCTCCGCTCCGGTGCTCGGAAACACACGACGGGCGCGGCCCTTCGGGGCCGCTCTCGCTCACCAGTCCGCATTTCCGGTCAGGATTTGAGAGTGTGGTTGTCTGTGCGCACTGGTGGTGATCCGACGCGCGTTTCCTGTGCTCCGGTGTTCACGGCCATTGAGGCCGCTCCGCTCCGGTGCTCGGAAACACACGACGGGCGCGGCCCTTCGGGGCCGCTCTCGCTCACCAGTCCGCATTTCCGGTCAGGATTTGAGAGTGTGGTTGTCTGTGCGCACTGGTGGTGATCCGACGCACGTTTCCTGTGCTCCGGTGCTCACGGCCATTGAGGTGGCTTCGCTTCGGTGTTCGGAATTGCACGACGGGCGTGACCCTTTCGGGCTGTTCTCGTTCACCAGTCCACATGTCTGCTTGGGATTTGAGAGGGTCTTGTAGTTTAATTTATAAGACTATGGATTTTTAGGAATACTCCCTCTCCATCCGGATGCTATCGAGAAACGTCGAAAAAGTCTTTTTGCTTCTTTTTCTTCAGAAAAAGAAGGGTTCAGGCAGCACAAACAGGCAAGGACGATCGGTGGGCGCGTTGGGTGCCTGCCGTCTTTTCACCCGTGCAGAGGTCTGCCGATGAATTCCAATACTCCATTCGGCCTGCGGCCGATGGCTTATGCGTCCGGTGCGCCGTATGCCGGCGGCGTGCAGGTTTATTATGTGCCGGCGAGCAATCCCACGCCGTTGTTTCTGGGTGATCCGTTGGTGGTGTTGCCGGGGGCGGATGCCAATGGTGTGCCGGCGGTGGGGATTGCGACCGCCGGGGCGTCCGGCCTGGTGACCGGGGCGATGCAGGGCATTGCCAGCAATGCCGGCGAGCTGGTGCTGCCGCTGTTGCAGAACCAGGCGCCGTATCTGCCGGCGGGGCAGGCGGCGTATGTGTATGTGGCCGATGATCCGAATCTGGTCTTTGCCGTGCAGGAGGATTCAGTGGGCGGTGCGCTGGCGGCGGCTGCGGTGTCGGGCAATGTCAACCTGGTGGCGGGGGCGGGATCGACCGTTTCGGCGCAGTCGGGGTGGCAGATCCAGTCGAGCAGTGCGGGGACGCTGGCGACCGGGCAGATGCGCATTCTGCGCGCGTATCAGGCGATCGATAATGCAGTCGGCGCCAATGCGAAATGGCTGTGCCGCATCAATCTTCATTCCATCACCAGCGCCCTTGGCGTCTGAGGAGTCTGTTCTATGGCCGTAATTACGACGGGCGCGCACCCCAAGGCTCTCTGGCCCGGTATCAAGGCGTGGTGGGGGCGCAGCTATGACGAGCACCGCGTCGAATATATGGATCTGTTCGACAAGCAGACGTCGGACAAGGCGTATGAGGAGGAGGTCGAGATTACCGGCTTCGGCCTGGCGCCGGTGAAGCCGCAGGGGCAGCAGATCTATTACGACACGGAAGCGCAGGGGGCGGTCAGCCGCTTTACCCATGTGGCCTATGCGCTGGGCTATATCGTGACCTACGAGGAACTGCGCGACAACCTGTATGAGGCGGTGTCGAAGCGCCGGGCCGCGCAACTGGCGTTTTCGATGCGCCAGACCAAGGAAAACGTGCTGGCCGGCATCTATAACATGGCGTTTTCGGCCAGTGCGTTGGGGGGCGACGGGGCGCCGCTGATTTCGGGCAGTCATCCGACGCTGGCGGGCAATCAGTCCAACCTGCTGGGGACGGCGGCGGATCTGTCGGAAGCGGCGATCGAGGATCTGACGGTGCAGATCATGCAGTGCCAGAACAACCGGGGGATGCGGATTTCGGCGCTGCCGCGCACGCTCAATGTGCCGTCTGCGCTGTGGTTCGAGGCGAACCGGGTGTGCAACTCGGTATTGCAGAACGATACGGCGAACAATGCCATCAACGTGCTGCGCGCCACCAATGCCTTCCCCGAAGGCATCAAGCTGAACCATTACTTCACCAGCCAGACGGCGTGGTTCATCCGGACCAATGTGCCCAATTCGCTGACCTACTATGAGCGCGATCCGATCTCGTTCGATCAGGACAACGATTTCGACACGCGCAATGCCAAGGCGGCCTGTTACGAACGCTATTCCGGCTACTGGGCGGATTGGCGCGGGTTGTATGGGACGCCGGGGGTTTGAGGGGGTTCTTCTTTTTCTGAAGAAAAAGAAAAAAAAAGACTTTTATTCGTTTTGTATTGTGCGTGCCAGTGAGAGTTTTTTCCTTAAAATATCAAAAGTTTTTTGGTTCTTTTTTTTCAAAAAAGAACAGAACGCTGACAATGGAGCAATCCTGATGACCAAACGCAAACCGACTCCTCCGGCACCCCGTCGCGGGACCGTGGTGGAAGTGCACCATCATTATCACGGCACCGCGCCGATGCCGGCCGGGGAAAAGAAGGCGCCTGTGCGCAGCAAGCCGGTGCCGACGCGCCGGGGCTGAGGAAGGGGGCGCAGCCGGTGGGGCCGGCTGCGCCCTGATGCGGGGAGGGACGGCATGGCGGATGTGACGACTGTTCAGGTGATTGCGAATGGTCCGCGCAACCTGGTCGTGCGGGTGACGGATGTGAGCGACGGGACCGGGCTGGCGGCGATGAAGATCGTGGATGCGCAGTCCGTGGCTTTTGCGGTCGGCGGGCAGGTGCCGGGGGTGCATCTGAAGGTGCGTCGCATGACCTATGACGTGCATGGGATGGTGGCGCGGCTGCAATGGGAGGCGACGGAACCGGTGGACCTGGCGACGCTGTCGGGCTTCGGGCATCTGGATTTTCGGCGGTTTCAGGGGATTCCGGGACCGGGGGCGGCGGGGGCGACGGGGTCGATCCTGCTGACGACGATGGGGGCTGGTGCTGGGAGCGCCGTCACGATCGTTCTTGAGATGATCAAGGGTGTGCCGCGGGCGTGACGGGAGGGGCGGTGTGAGCGAACCGTGGTGCTACAGGCCCGGCGACCATTATGTGCTGGACGATCTGTCGGGCTTCAAGGTCCGGCGGTCGCGGGCGCGCACCATTCCTGGCGGGCAGACCGGACAGGCGCTGGTCGATGGAAGGCGGTGGGAGGCGCAGCAGCCGCAGGATTTCGTGCGCGGGGTGGCGGACGACCAGAGCGTGGATGTGGCCCGGCCGCGCCAGGAGAACCGCTTTACCGTGGTGGGAACCTGCGTGGTGGCGCCCTGCGCCGCCGGGAGCGGCGTGGTGGCGGTGGCGTCCACGGTCGGGTTTGCGGTTGGCGACCGGATTCAGATCATGCTCGACCGGGGCGAGAATGTTGCGGTCGTGATCGTGGAGATCGGGGGCGGGATGCTGACGGTCGCGCCGGCTCTGCCGGGAGCGGCGGGATGCCTGGGCGGCGGGATGGAGAACATGGTGCTGAAGATGGCGCAGGATTCGTCTTCGTCGTCGTCGTCTTTGCTGGTGGTCGAGAGTGGTGTGCCGCCTGGGGCTGGGGCTGGGGCTGGGGCTGGGGCTGGGGCTGGGGCTGGGGCTGGACGGTTGCTGGTGCGGGAAGGGGGGACGTGATGCGGAATGCCGTATTGCAGGTGTTTGGCCGTGCTGTCCTGGTGGCCGTGCGGCCGGGGGTGGATCGGGCCGGCAGTCTTTATCCGGTGCCGGCATGAGCGGCAGTGTGGGCTGGAACCCCGGTGCGTCCGATATCATCAGCGGCGCGCTGCGGCTGATCGGGGCGATTGCCAGTGGGGAGGTGCCGCCGGCGAACGAGTATCAGGACGCGCTGGCGGCGCTGAACGGGCTGGTCAAGGCGTGGCAGGCGTCGGGCGTGCATGTCTGGGCCATGGCCGAGGGGACGGTGTTTCTCCAGCCCGGTCAGGGGCGGTACGGGATCGGCGGCGGCAGCGCGGATCAGGTGGCGCAGGGTTATGTTGCCACGATGGCAGGCGCGCCGGTGGTGGCGGGCGCGGCGCAGGTGACGGTGGTGGCGGCGGCGGGCATCGGCGTGGGGAGCCGGATCGGGATTGTGCTCGATGCGGGGGTGATGTTCTGGAGTTCCGTGCTGTCTGTCGTGGGGGAGACGGTCTATCTGGCGGGCGGATTGCCCGGCCCGGCTTCGGCGGGGGCGGTGGTGATCGGGTATGGCGTGCCGGTCGGGCGGCCGCTGAAGATTGTCGGGGCGCGGGCCGTCGATCTGGTGACGGGGGTGGAGACGCCGCTGATTCCGATGTCGCGGCTGGATTATGCGAACCTGTCGGGCAAGGGCGCGCCCGGTGGAGCGCCGGTGCAGTATTTTTATGATCCGCAATTGGAGTCTGGGGTTTTCAGCGTTTATCCCGCGCCGCTGACCGCGCGGGTGGCGGTGACGTTTACCTGCCAGCTTCCGTTGCAGGATATCGGCGGCGCGGCCGACCGTGCCGATGTGCCGCAGGAATGGATTTCCGCGCTGCGCTTTGCGCTCGCCGTGGAACTGGCGCCGGAATATGACTGCCCGGCCCAGCGTTTCGAGATGCTGCGGGCGATGGCGGCGGAGAAATTCGCTGTGGTGGCGCAGTGGGATCGGGAACCGGAGGGGACGACCACCTGCCCGTTCAGCCAGCCGGTCTATCAGATGATCGCGGGGGCGCTGCGGCTGTGCGGGGCGGTGGGGCCGCAGGAGGTGCCGCGTCTGGGGCTGGTGGAGAACGCATTCGCGTCGCTCAATGCGATGGTGCGGGCGTGGCAGGCTTCGGGCATTCATGTATGGGCCGAGGAGGATTGCACCCTGTTCCTGCAACCGGGACAGGTGCGCTACCTGATCGGGGCCGGGTCGGCGGATGCGGTGGCGGTGAGCAGCCAGTGTGTCGGGACGGTGCTGGCGGCGGCGGGCGTTGCGGCGCAGGTGACGGTTGCGACCGAGGCGGGGATTGCCGCCGGCTGGCGGGTGGGGATCTGGCTGGATGGCGGGGGTGTGTTCTGGACCGGCGTGGCGGCGGTTGCCGGGGTGGGGCTGACGCTGGCCTCGGCGTTGCCGTCGGCGGCGTCGGAGGGGGCGCGGGTTGTGGCCTATCCTGCGCCGATGGTGCGGCCGTTGCGGGTGCCGGCGGCGCGGCGGCTTCAGTTCGCGGGCAGTGGCGGGCAGGCGATCGAAACGCCGCTCGTGCCGATGTCGCGTCTGGATTACGCGAATGTTCCGAACAAGACGGTGCCGGGGGTGGTGACGCAGTTCTTCTACGATCCGCAATTGGGGGCTGGGGTGCTGCATGTGTGGCCCGCGCCCGCGGAGAGTGGGAGTGCGGTGGCCTTTACCGCGCAGCGGCCGCTGCTGGCGTTTGCCGACCTGGGGGCGGTGCCGGATTTTCCCGATGAGTGGCTGGCGGCGATGCGGTGGAATCTCGCGGCCGAACTCTGGCCTGAATATAACGGGTCGGGCGCGGCGGCGGGGAATCCGGCGCAGTATGTGCTGCTGAAGCAGGAAGCGGCCGGCAAGCTGATGATGGCGCAGGCGTGGGACCGGGAGCCGCAATCGGTGCTGTTCGGCGCCGGTTGCGGCCCGGCCGGGCGGGCGGGGTAAGGCGATGGCGGTTCAGCAGGTGGCGTTTGCCGCGCAATCGTACCAGGCGCACTCGGTGGCGCTGGATGCGCAGCGCTGCGTCAATTTCTATGCCGAATATGCGCCGAAGGATGCCAAGACGCCGGTGCCGGTGTGGGGGTGCCCCGGCATGGTCGCGTTTGCGCAGTGCGGGGACGGGCCGGTGTGGGGCATGTGCGTGATGGGCGGGGCGCTGTATGTGGTCTCGGGCCAGGCGCTGTATCGGGTGGAGGCGGACGGGGCGGCCGTGGAACTGGGCGCGACCTGGGTGACGGGGCCGGTGTCGATGGATACCAACGGCACCGACCTGGTATGGGTGGATGGGGAAACGGGCTGGTCGTACTCCGTGGCCGGTGGCGTGCAGCGGATTGCGGACGAGAATTTCTATCCGGCGGATTCGGTCGTTTATTTCGATACCTATTTCGTCTTCAACCGGGCCGGGACGCAGCAATTCTTTCTGTCGCCGCAGGAAGGTGTGACGCCGTTCGATGGCACGATGTTCGCCTCGAAAGAGGCGACGGCCGACCCGTTGCTGGCGATCGTGAATTCGCACGAACAGCTTTATCTGTTCGGCGCGGCGCGGACCGAGGTGTGGTACGACGCGGGGAATGCGGCGCCGTCCTTTCCGTTCCAGCGGTTCGACGGGGCGTTTATCCAGCGGGGGATCGCGGGGCCGCATGCGCATTGCCTGGAGGATAATACCGTCTTTTTCCTCGGCGATGACGGGATGTTCTATCGGCTGGCGGGATATCAGCCGCAGCGGATTTCGACCCATGCGGTCGAGGGGGCATGGCAGGCTTATCCGACGCGGGCGGATGCGCGGTGTTTCAGCTATACGCTGGAAGGACATAAATTCGTCACCCTGCTGTTTCCCTCGGCGGCCGCGACCTGGGTGTATGATGTGGCGACCGGGCTGTGGCATGAGCGGGAATCCTGGACCGGCGATGGCGCCGACAGTTCGATCGGCCGGTGGCGGGCCAATTGCGCGTTGATGGTCCGTGGCCGGGTGCTGGTCGGCGATTGCCTGAGCGGTGTGGTCGGGGTGTTGAATCCGCTGGTCTATACCGAACTGGGGGCGACCATGCGCGGGTTGCTGGCGGCGCCGCCGGTGCAGGGGCTGCGCGAGCGCGTGTTCATGCGGCGGTTCGAACTGGATGTGGAGACGGGGGTGGGCCTGCCGGGGACGCCTGCCGTGCGGAGCGTGGCCTATCAGCCGCGTGGGGTGGAGATGACGACGCCTGCGGCGCTGGTGCGCGCGGGCGCGCCGGAGGGGATGGCGCCGGGCCTGGCCAGTCTGCTGGTGAGCCTGTGGGTGGATCTGCCGGAGGATGGCGCGCCGCGCGGGTTGGTGCTGGGCAATGGCGATGCATCGGGAGGACAGCCGGGTTTTTTCATCGGCGTGGCCAATGACGGGACGTTGGCCGGTGCGCAGATCGTGGTGCGGGCGACCGACGGGCAGGGGCAGGCGATCGTGACGGCCACCTACGCTTTTGCCGGCTGGGGGGCGGGGTGGGTGAACCTGATCCTGTCGCTGTCGCCGGGGGAGCGGCAGGTGCAGCTTTATGCCGATGGGGTGGCGCTGGTGCCGGTCTCGGTCGCGTGGTCTTCGGCGGCGCCGATCGGCAATCCGGCCGGGCAGGGGTGGCGGGTCGCGCCGTGGAATGGCGGCGAGGGGGCGGGGCTGCTGGCGGCGCCGCAGTTTGGCGGGCATACGGCCGGGTCGACCGCCGTTTATAACGGGTGGTCGAATACGTCCTGCATGCCGGATCGGTCGGGCAACATGATTTCGCTGGGGAGCGGGGCCGTCAATGCGGTGTCGCCTTCGGGTTCGGTGGTGTGGGTGCTGGCGAAATCTGCCGTACAGGCCGACATTCTGACCATGGCGCCGGGGCTGGACATGCTGAACTTCCGGCTGAATGCGGTCTCGGTGCTGCTGCTGGGGCAGTATCTGGTGGTGGGGGTGGATGACGGCGCAGTGTGGGAAGGGATTGCGCTGTATCAGGCCAACGGGGAGGCGGCGCCGGGTTTTCTGGGCTTCGTCTATAATGCCATCGGCGGGCCGGGGCCGATCTATGGCGCCAATCAATGTTTCCTGGCGGGATCGCAGACGATCAATGATCCGATCCTGTCGTACCAGATCGATTATCCGGCGGTACCGCGGGTGGTGCTGGTGTTTCCCAGTATCGCGCAGATCATCGGGGGTGCGGCGCGGGTGGGGGGGGCTCAACGGGCTTTATCCCAGGCTGGGCAGTACGGTGGCGTGGGCGGCGTGCCGGGTGCCGGTGATCAAATATGCCTATCCGGCACAACTGGGAACGCATCTGCTGATCCAGTCCGGCTATAACGGCAATGTCGGGTTCTTTCTGCCGGACGGGCAGGGGGGGACCAATCATTATCTGTATTTCAGCCGGGGAGATATGGCGGCCAACGCGGTGGCGGGCGGCAATGCCAACCCGGAAGTGCAGGGGGTGATCGGGCCGGCCTGTCCGCATGGGGCGATGGTGCGGATTGCGATGGGCGTGGTGAATTACGATGCGCTGGCGGCGCAGTTCGCCGGGAATGGGCTCGTGGCGTTGACGGGTACGCTGCCGATGTACAGCATCGACAATGCAAACTGGATCGATGCCGACGGGGCCGTGCAGATTCCGTTTGCCGATGAATATGCCTTCATTGCCGACGGGCAGGCCGGGGGGACGGATGTGTATGGCGGCCAGCCGGGGTTGACGCCGATCGGGGAGACTGGCGACTGGCTGGTGTCTTTCCTGCTGGTGGGGCTGTCGGACAGTGCCGTCAACCGGGGCAATGCGAGCATGTGGGATACGGTCAGGGTCTTTCGCTATTCTGCCGGGCGGGCGGTGCAGATCGGGGCGCCGGTTTCGGGGGAAGCCTATGCGGCCACCGACTGGGCGGGGTACACGATCGGGCCGTGGAGCGATGGCAATGCCGTGGCCTATGTGAGCGGGGGCGAGGTGACGATCTGCGGCAATATGCGGCAGACGGCCGTGGGGTCTTATCCCGTGCCGGCGGGCACGCAGTATCAGACGCGCTTCGGCCGGCTGGATTTTGCGACGGCGCGGGTTGCGGATCTGTTCGTGGCGGCACCGGAGGCGTTCGTGGATCTGTCGGTGGCGGCGAACCGGGGGCTGTTCCTGGATGCGGCGGGTGGGGCGCGGTATCTGTCGTCTGACGGGTCGGAGGTGCTGGGGGTGGCGCCGCCGGTCTTCCTGACCGTGCAGGCGGGGGCGCCGGTGGCGGCGTTTGCCGATAATGGCGGGTCGGGCGGCGGCTTTGCGGTGACGGGGCGGATTGTGCCGGCCGGGTCGGACCCGCCGGGGAGCGTGTATGCGCAGGGCGTTCCGGCTGCCGACGCTTCGGTGGGGGTGGAGCCACGGATCATGCTCGACTGGTCCGACGATGGGGCGCGGACCTGGAGCACGTTGCGGCTGTGGCGGTCGATGGGGCAGCAGGGCACGTATCGCACGCGGTTGCGCTGGCTGAAGCTGGGGCAGGCGCGGCAGCGGGTGCTGCGGCTTCAGGTGACGGACCCGGTGCGGCGCAATCTGATCGGGTTTTATCTGGATACCGAAACGGGGATGGGGTGATGCCGGCGGCACCGCGCCAGACCCTGCCGGTGGGCGACTGGCCGTTCGTGGATATGGCGACCGGGCGGTTGACGCTCTCGGCCTATCAGTTTCTCGCACGCCTCCAGGCGGGAGCCAGCGGGTCGATCCGCAATCTGTCGGTGATTGCCGATGCGCTGGGGACGCCGGTGGCGGAGATTGCCGCCAGCGGGGCGGCCGGGATCGTTCTGCCGGCGTCGTTTCCGCCGCCGGCACCGCTGCCGGCGGGGCAGGGCGCGCGGCTGCTGGCGATGCTGGCGGCGGTGCCGCGCCCCGTTGTGCCCGGTTTGCGGGTGTTGCCGGCCAGCCCTGTGCGGCCCGGGGATGTGGTGGTGCTGCATTCTGGCGCGCGGGTGCTGGACGGGTTCGGCGGGCCGGAGGGCCGGGTTGCGGGGTGGGTGGGCGACCTGTTCCTGCAACGGGATGGCGGGCCGGCTGGGGCCGTATGGGCCAAGCAGTCCGGTGCCGGGACGGTGGCGGGCTGGGGGGCGCTGGGGCAGGCAGGCGGTGCGGCAGGCGCCGTGCTGCCGCTGGTGAATGGGGATATCGCGCCGGTGGGCATGCTGTCCGATCCGGCGGGGCAGACAATCGGGGTGCCGGTCTGATGGGTAACAGCACGCTGATTACGGATTATCTGGGCTATGGCACCGTTGCCGCGCGGCCGGTGGCGCCGAGCCTGCCGGCGGGGTGTCTTGGGGTCTATTACGCGACCGATACCGGGCAGATCCAGGTGTGGGATGGGGCGTGGCGGGAGTGGGCGCCGTCGGCGGTTTCGTTCTCCGGCGGCCTGGTGGCGGCGGGGAGCGGGCAGGGGACGGCGACGGCCGTGTCGTCGGACGTCAATCTGTTTACCAGCGTGACGTCGGGCACCGGGGCGGTGCTGGTGGCGGGGCTGGTGGGCACCTGGCGCAAGGTGCTGAACCGGGGAGGTGCCGTATTGCTGGTCTATCCGCCAGTGGGGAGCGCGATCGACGCGCTGGCGGCGGGGGAGGCGGTTGCGATCGTGCCCGGTGGGGGCGCCACGTTCTGGCAGAGCAGTGCAATGCAATGGTATTCGGAATGAAGACGATTCTGCTTGGCCTCGCCGGTGCGCTGGCGCTGGCTGCGTATGGTGCTGGCCCGGCGCGGGCGCAGGTGGTGGGGCCGGTGGGACATGGGGAAATCCCGGCCTGTCCTGATGCTGGCGGCAATCATCTGAATTATGTGCCCGCGAGCGGACGCTTTGCCTGCGGGACGACGGGTGCGCCCTGGGTGGGGGCGATGGTGACCCTTTCGGCGGATGCGGCGATGGCGGCGACCGGTGGCAATCTGGTGCAGATGAATGTCTGGAACAGCAAGGTTTTCGATACATCGTCTTTCTGGTCGGCGGCGGCGCCGGGGCAGTTTACGATTCCGGCCGGGGTGAGCAGGGTGCGGGTTTCTCTGTCGATCTCGCAGTCGGGCATTGGGGCCAACCAGTTTCTGGTACATCGGAACGGCGCCGGGGTGGTGGGGTCGTTCCGGATCTCGGTTCCGGCCGGTTACAGTGATGACGGGGCGAACGGGGTCTCGGGTGTCATTCCCGTGTCGCCGGGCGATGCGATCAGTATTGCCTATGCCTCGGTGGCGGCTTTTACGCTGACGGCGGATACGACGACCTGGTTGCAGATCGAGGCGGTGCCGTAGGCGGGCGCCGGAGCGCGGCCGGTGGCGGCCTGGTCTTTCCGGGGCTTGACAGGCGGGTGGGTATGTAACCTATAGGTGACATCGTGCCGAAGGGAGGGGTGTGATGGAGAGCGGACGAATCGGGGGTATTCTGTCGAAATGGCGCCGTATGACGTGGACGCTGTTCGTGGCGGCGGATTTTCTGGTGACCCGGTATCATCCTTTTGGGTATCTGTTCGGATTTCGGGCTTTTGAAGCCGCGCACGGGTATTTTGTGGAAACGCTGATTCTGTTCGTGCTGTGGAGCACGGGGATCGGTCTGTATTACGTGACCTTCGGCAAGGGGCGGTGGCGGGCGGATATGCGTGACAGGCGGGAGCAGTTGCGGAACCGGACGGCGCAGCCGATTTCCTTTTCCGCGCGGATGGTCTTTCTGCTCGTGTCTCTGGCCGTTCTTGTCGTTTCGCTTTACAAATACCAGCATGATTCGCAGCCCCATGCTGGAGGGCTGATTGTGCCGCTGCTGTTTTTCGGACTGTTCGTGCTGGTCGAGATCAGCCGCGTGATGGTGCCTTCGGACAGCATGGTGTTTAACCCCGACGACGAATGGGTGGTGTTCCTGCGGGCGCGGACGCTGCGTATCGGGTATGGCACCGCCATTTTCGTGCTGTGCGCGCTGGGCGGCATCCTGCTGTATGTGCCTTCTCTGGCACTGGTGGCGTGTCCGGTCGGGCTGGCGATGGCACTGGCGGTGCCGGCCTGTGCGTATCAGGTAATGGATCGCCGGGCCGCCGCACTGCAATGAAGGTGCGGACGGAACTGAAAGCATACCGGACGGCGCGCGGGTTGACGCAGGCGGAGCTTGCCGAGCGGGTGGGGGTGTCGCGCAAGACCATCAATACCGTCGAAAATGGTATTTTTACGCCCTCGGTGGCGCTGGCCCTGCTGCTGGCGGATTGCCTGGAGGCGACGGTGGAAGAGCTGTTCCAGATCGTGCCGGAGGCGACCGGGCCGGCCTGATGCGCTGGGCCGGGCCGCGTGGCCGGGTCTTGACCCCGTTGCCCGTGCCGGCCCACCTTCCCCGCTCGAAGAGCGCGCGCGGGAGGGCGACATCATGGATCTGAGCGAGAGTCTCCAGCACCGGTACACGGCCAAGGCTTACGATACGGGCCGCCGTCTGCCTGACGACATCGTGGCGCAACTGAAGGCGGCGTTGCGCTTCAGCCCGTCTTCGGTCAATGCGCAGCCCTGGCATTTCATCCTGGCTGACGACGAGGCGGGCAAGGCGCGCGTGGCCAAAGGGGCGGCGGGGGCGTTTGCTTATAACGCACCGAAGATCCTCAATGCCTCGCATGTGGTGGTGCTGTGTGCGCGCACGAGCCTGCCAGCTGACTATTTACAGGCGGTGCTGGACCAGGAGCAGGCGGATGGCCGCTTTGCCGGCGAGGAGGCGCGTGAGGGCCAGCGCAAGACGCGCGGCGGCTATGTGACGCTGCATGAAGAGGCGGGCGATCTGCCGGTCTGGACGCAGAAGCAGGCCTATATTGCGCTGGGCTTCCTGCTGTTGGCCGCCGGCACGCTGGGCGTGGATGCGACGCCGATGGAGGGGTTCGATGCCGAGGCGCTGGATGTGGCCTTCGGCCTGACGGAGAAGGGGCTGGCGCCGGCGGTGATCGTGTCGCTGGGCTATCATGCCGAGACCGATTTCAACGCGAAACTGCCGAAATCGCGATTGACGGACGACGTGCTGTTCTCGCGCGCCTGATGGCTGCGCGGGTCGGTACTGCCCTTACGATCTGATTGCGGGAAGCGTTATGACCACCCTCTCCGGCGCCGATGCGCGCGATGCCGATCTGGCGGCCCAGTACGAGGCTTATCCCTATCCCCAGCGCGATCCGCGTGACGAGGCGAAGCGGCTGCTGATCGGCAGCCCCAGCCATCTGCGGGAGATCGATTACTGGGTGTTCGGTGCCCGGCGGCCGCAGGCGGTGCCGTTGCGGGCGCTGGTGGCCGGGTGCGGCACCGGGGATGGCGCGATCATGCTCGCTACGCATCTGGCGCGCGCGAGCCGGGCGGGCGAGGTGGTGTGCGTCGATCGCTCCACCCATGCGCTGGGGATTGCCCGGGCGCGGGCCGAGGCGCGGGGGTTGGGGAATATCCGCTTCATCCAGGGGTCGTTGAATGCGCTGGACGGGCTGGATCTGGGGCTGTTCGACTATATCGATTGCTGTGGGGTGCTGCATCATCTGCCCGACCCGGCGGCCGTGCTGGGCGAGCTGGAGGGCCTGCTGGCGCCCGGTGGGGGGATGGGGCTGATGGTCTATGCCCCCTATGGGCGGACCGGTGTCTATATGGTGCAGGAGGCGCTCGAGATTCTGGCGCCGCACGGCCAGAAGCCGGCGGAGCGGCTGGGGACCGCCAAGCGGGTGATGGCGGCCCTGCCGGCGACGGCCTGGCTGCGCCAGAACGGTAATTTTGGCGATCATCTGACCGGCGGGGACGCGGGGCTGTATGACCTGCTGCTGAATCCGCGTGACCGGGCCTATACGATCGGGGGCTTTCTGGACCTGCTTGACGGGGCGGGGCTGGAGCCTTCGTGCCTGATGGAGCCGGCGCGCTATGACGCCGCGCTGTTCCTGCCCAATCCGCGCCTGCGCGCGCGGGTGGCGGAACTGGGCTGGCGGGAGCGGGCCAGTGTGGCCGAGGCGCTGACGGGGAACATGGCGACCCATGTCGCCTATGTGGTGCGCAAGGGGGCGCGGGTGGCGGCGCCCGATTGCTGCGATGCCGACGCGGTGCCGGTGATGCGGGAAATGCCCGGTGCCGAGCTGGCGCGGCAGATCCGGCCGGATGGTATGTTGCCCTTCGCCTTCGGTACGCTGACCGTGCCGGTACCGGTGCCGCCGCAGATACGGACCATTCTGCCGCTGGTGGACGGTACGCGCAGCGTGGGCGCTCTGGCCGGGCTGATGGCCGATGGGGGCATGGAACGAAACCGCTTCCTCAAGGTGTGGCGTGAGGGCTTTACCGTGCTGGAGAGCCTGAACCGGGTGTTGCTGCGGCCGCCGTGTGAAGCAGAGCCCGATCGGGCGCTCCCGGCGGTTTTGAAATAATTGTGATGACGTCGGAAAGAGTGACGTCAAAAATGGCGGCGGCTTGAAACCCGGGCCATTGCGTGGCGTATTGAGACAGAATGTTGCCATGTCGGCTTGCCTTGCAGTGGCCGGCGGCTGCCATGCCTGCCTGTATGGCAGATTCTGCGCATCGTGCTTCATGATAGTGTTCGATTTTACTGTTGTTTGACGATCTTCCTTGAGATCGGGCAGGAATGGTTCCTGGCTATTTCTGGAAATCCGCTGGTCCTGATTTTGATCTCTTTGATCGGAGCCGCGTACGATTTTTGTAATGGGAACAGTTAAAAAACAAGAATAATCCGGAGTGCGTTCGTATGACGGTCTATGTGGATTTTGAAGCTGCGACGGATTCTGGCGCCCTTTCCAAGCCTTTCGACGTTGTCATTATCGGTGGTGGTGCGGCCGGTCTGACGCTGGTGCGCGAACTGGCCGGGCATAATCTGAAGATTGCCGTACTGGAAAGCGGGGATCGGGAGGAAACGCCGGAGATCGAGGCGCTCAACGAGGTCGAGGTCAATGGATCGCTCCTGAATGACGCGGTTCAGGAGGCCAGACGGAAGCAGAACGATGTCCAGATGAAAGTCTGGAGCGCCGATCGGCAGAGATTCGGTATCCGCTGCCGGGTTCTCGGGGGATCGACGGCCGCGTGGGCCGGAAAAGTGGCGGCGTTCGACCCGGTCGACTACGCGAAACGGGGGTGGATCGCCAATTCCGGCTGGCCGGTCGGAGATGCCGACCTGCGGCCTTTTCTAGAGCGGGCCGCGCGTTATCTGGACCTCGGGCCACTGCTGCAGGGATCGGCGCTGTGGAAGGCCATGGGGCGCCGCGAGCCGCCCGAACTGGCGACGCTTGGCCGTTTCAGGGCGTTCTTCTGGCAGTTCGCCCGTTCGCGCCATGCCCTGACCGATGTCATGCGTTTCGGCCCCGATTTTCTGGCGGAAGATCATCGGGACGTGACGGTTTTTCTGAAGGCGACGGCTGCGCGGGTCCGGGTGGATGGGGGGAGTGTGACCGGGGTTGATGTCCTTTCGTCGCTGACGGGCGGCAATCGGGGCACGATCTGGTGCAATCAGGTGATACTTGCTGCCGGAACGATTGAGAATGCGCGGCTTCTGCTGCTGTCGCCGGGGGCGGAGCATGGGCCGGTGGGGCGCTATCTGACGGATCATCCCAGTGTCAGGCTGGGGGATTTTTCGCCGGATTATCGGGAGAAAGCCGCGGCGCTTCTGGGGTTCTATCCGCTCCAGAAGGATTACCGGGTCTATATGTATTCCTGCGGGGTGGCGCTGTCGCCGGAGGCCCAGTCGGACTTTCGGATGCCGAATATGGCCGCCTTTGCCGGGGTGAGCATCGCCAGCGACGATCCGCTGATGGCATTGGGGCGCCTGGCGAAGCGGGAAAGCCGTGCGCCGTTGAGGGATGGCCTGACGGTGCTGCGCAACAGCGGGCTCGTCGTGTCGTCGGTTGGGCGGAAATTATTGAACTACCGCAGGATACCCGAGAAAATCCGCCGCGCGGTGGCCGATGCCGCCGTATTCCTGAATGCGAACATGGTGGCGCGGGATTATGCGGGAGGGGGCAGGGGACGACGGCTGGACGGGGTGACGCTGAACATCATTTCCGAACAGCCACCGGAGGAAGGCAACCGGGTGACGCTGGCGGAAAAGACCGATCGGCTGGGCCTGAGACTGCCGGCGGTCAGTTGGGAGATATCGGACGATCTTCGCCGGAGCATGTTGGGTTTCGCGCGTCTTCTTCGGGAGGATTTCGAACGGAGTGGGATCGGGGGCCTGCGCTTCGCGCCCGGGTTCGACACGGAGGATCTCTCGTCGCTTGTCGTCTATGACATGGCGCATACGGCCGGCACCACCCGCATGGGCACCGATCCGGCGACCAGCGTGGTCGATCCCGCGTTGCAGGTGCATGGGGTGAAAGGGTTGCATGTGGTGGGGGCATCGGTGTTTCCGACCAGCGGCCATGCCAACCCGACCCTGATGATTATGGCGCTGGCGATCCGGCTGGCCGACAGGGTGCGGGAGGAGGTCATGAAAACCAGGCTGGGGACGCTCTCTGCCCTGCATATGGACGACGAGACGCGCCCGCTGGTGGTGGTGACGGGGGCGACCGGTAATCTGGGGCATGCCGTGATCGGCCAGCTTGCCCGGCGCGGATACCGCATCCGGGGGCAGTTCCGCAGCACGATTCCCGATGATGTGCGCGTGGAGTGGGTGCAGTGCGATTTTGCCCGGCCGGACCTGCCCGACGAGGCGTTCGACGATCTGGTACGCGGGGCCCGTGCGGTGATCCATCTGGCGGCGAGCCTGTCGGATGTGGCGACAATGGAGGTCGTCAATGTCACGAATCTCGACCGGCTGGCGAAAGCCTGTGTGCGGCAGGGGGTGTCTTATTTCGGGCAGGCCAGTTCCATGGTTGTCTACGGGTCGCCGACCACGCGGCTGGTGACGGAGGAGACGCCGCGCATCGATCTGGGCAAGCCGATCGGCAAGCAGTATTTCTTTGAATATTTCATGCAGGAATATGCGCGGAGCAAGATTCTGGGGGAGGATATCCTGGCCTCCTACCAGAAGGACATGCATATCGACCTGTACCGCATCGCCGTGGCCCGGAGCCATGCCTTCCTCGTCGAATCCCTGAACTGGAGCCGGGTGCGGAAGATATTTTCTCTTTATCGGAACTCGCACTTCATCTCGTCGACCTATGCGGCCAGGGCGATGGTGCATCTGATGGAGCGCGGGCTGAAGGCCGGGGAGAAGGGGATCGAGGTCTATAATATCGCCGACCCGGACTCGCCCACTTTTGCCGAGGTGCATAAGGCGGCGGGGTTGAGGGTGGGGTTCAACGTGCCGCTGTTGTTCGATGTCCTGAAGGGAATCAAGATGGGGAAGACCTTCTCCCGGCGGTATCCGATGGGGTTCTTTCGGATCGATAACAGGAAGCTGGAAGCGACGGGCTTTATCGGGGAGGCTGATTAGGCGGCGGTGCCGCCCCCCGTGGCGTTCCGGGGGATGTGTCCTGGCCTGCGAAGTTGCGGCGGTATTCTCTGGGGCTGAGTTTGACGCGGTTGCGAAAATGGTGGCGCAGCGCGAAGACGCTGCCAAAACCGACGGCTTCCGCGACGTCTTCCATCGGGCAGGTCGTTTCACGCAGGATGGTCTGGGCGGCCGCGATGCGTTCGGCGGCCAGCCATTCTCCGGCCGGCATGCCGGTGGCGGCTACGATGCGGCGTTCGAAGCTGCGGCGGCTCATGCCGGCTTCCTCGGCCAGGCGGGCGATGGGCCAGGGTTGGTGGAGCGTCTGTCGCACCCGGTCGATCAGGGGGGCGATGTCGGTGTCGGGGCGCGGGCTGACAGGACGTTCGAGAAACTGCGCCTGACCGCCGGCACGATGGGCGGGCATGACGATGCGGCGGGCCACCGAATTGGCGGCCGCCGGGCCGAAATCCTGACGGACGATCGCGATCAGCAGGTCGATGCCGGCGGCGCTGCCGGCGGAGGTGAAAAGGCGGCCGGTCTCGCGATACAGGGATGCGCTGTCGACGTGGATGGCGGGGAAGCGGCGTTGCAGGGCCGCCGCATGGCGCCAGTGGGTCGTGACCGGGGCGCCGTCGAGCAGGCCGGTGGCGGCCAGCACGAAGGCACCGGAACAGATGGAGGCCAGTCGGGCGCCGCGTGCGTGGGTGCGGCGCAATTGGTCGACCAGAGCGGGCGGAACCGGGGCTTCGGTGTCTTTCCAGCCGGGGATGACGATCAGGTCCGCCTGATCCAGAAGGTCCGGGCCGTGATCGGGGAGGATGGTGAAGCCGCCATGGGCGCGGAGGGGGCCGGATTCGATGGCGCAACTGGCGAAACGGTACCAGCCCGGCCCCATTTCGGGACGAGGCAGGCCGAAAATTTCGGAGACGATGCCGAATTCGAACGTACACAGGCCGTCATAGAGCAGGGCGGCGACCAGCGGGCCGGTTGTGTTTGGCATGATCTGCATGATGATTGACGTTTATGCCAATTGCAAGCGCGGGGCGCGGGACGGACACTGGCGGGAGAAGAAGCTGGGAGTCGTTCGATGGCGTCATCCGTCACCACCATTCCGCCCGCGCCGTCCGCCGAGGCCGTGGCGTATTTCTCCGCGTTGTTCGGGTTTGAAACCGATTGTTGGGATGTGCACGCGGCGATGGCCGGGCAAGCCGATTTTGTGTTGCTCGATGTGCGTGGGCCCGATCTCTTCGCGCGGGGGCATATCGCCGGGGCGCTCAATATACCGCATGGAAAGATCACTGCCGCGCGTATGGCAGTGTGGTCCGGGGAGACGGTCTTCGTGACCTATTGCGCCGGGCCGCACTGTAATGGCGCTGCGCGTGGCGCGTTGCGTCTGGCCCGGCTGGGACGGCCGGTGAAGATCATGATTGGCGGCGTAGCGGGGTGGGTGGATGAAGGCTTTACCCTTCAGGACGTGCCCCATGCTTGAGATGCGTTTGGACTGCGGCTGTTGTGGCAGGAGATTGCCGCCTTCGTCACGTGAGGCGGTGATCTGTTCGTTCGAATGCATCTTTTGCGTTGCCTGCGCGGCGGAGGTGCTGGATCAGCGATGCCCGAATTGTGGCGGGGAACTGGTCAGAAGGCCGGTTCGCGAGGCGTCAGTGTCCGTATGACGGCGGGTCAGGGCATTGTTTCGAATGTCTGCCTGACCTGATCGAGATTATACGGTTTGGGGATGAACAGGCCCCGGATGGGCAGCCTGACCTGATCGGCCAGCAGGTCGCCCGAGGTGAGGATGATCTTGACGGGCGGCCATCTCTTGCGGGCGACGGCGGCCAGTCTCTGCCCGTCCCAGCCGGTGGGAAGCTGAATATCGACGAACAGATACCGGATCGTGGGATCGTTTTCGAGAAACGTGATGGCTTCGGCGGCGGAGTGCGTGCTCAATGTCCGGAAACCGGCATCCTCGAAATAATCCTCGGCCATCATGCGGATCAGCACCGTATCTTCGACGATCAGGATCGTTGGCCGTGTTTCGGGGACCTTCGACATGGGAATGCGGCTCTCCAGTCAGCGTCAGTCGGTGGCCATGGCCTGGGCTGGTATCGTCAGTTCAGCACGTAAACCCGCTGGGTCGTATTGGAGTTTCGTCCCGCCATGATATCCGAGGCCCGCCTTGAGCAGGCGGACCCCGAAGCCGGTTCGTGTTGGTGTCGTGACGGGGGGGCCGCCTGCTTCCTGCCAGACCAGTGATATGACGGTGTCGCTGCCTTGGCTCTGGAGGTGCCATTGCAGGGAGACGCTGCCCTCGGGGACGCTGAGCGCCCCGTGCTTGAGGGCGTTGGTTGCCAGTTCATGCAGCAGCATGGAGAACGAGGTGGCGGCATTCGGGCCGAGACTGACGAATGGGCCGTTCGGGGCCACCCTCGTTTCCAGCCCCAGCGGCGTCAGGACGCCGGTGACCAGGCTGGCCAGGTCCGTGAAGCGCCAGTTCTTCTTCATCAGGAGATCATGGGCGGCGCTGAGGGCGACCAGGCGGGCGCTGAAGGTCGCAAGGGCGGCCTGGTCCGTATCCCGGCGAAAGCTCTGATGGGCGAGGCTCTGGACGATGCCGAGGGTATTTTTCAGGCGATGCAGGATTTCATGGTTGATGATCTCCTGACGGGCCGTGGCGTCCCATTCATCCAGGGCCGCGAAAATTCGGTCGGCGGCGGCGCGAATGAAGGATGTCTCGTCCAGCGTCCATTCCCGTGGGCGGGCACTATGGACGAAGAGGCAGCCCGTCAGATCCTCTCCTGTCATCTTGGGGACGACGACCTGGCCGACGACCTGCACGGAGCCGTAGCCGGCCTGCTCGGCGCGCATCCAGGAGGTACGGGTGATGTCGTCAAGGACGAAGACCGAGCCGCCCCGGAGAAAATCCGACGTATGCTGGAAGTCCTGGAAGGGAAACGATCCGGAAAATGGCGGGATATCGGGTGCGCACCAGCTCTGTTCGACGATGAACAGTTCCTCGCGCGTCGTGATCCTGGCAAAGCCGACCCGCTCGATGCCGAGCCGGTTGCCCATGAGCATGCAGCTATCTTCCAGCGCCTGTTGCCGGCTCTCGGCCGTGCGTAGGGCATCGCCGATCGCCAGGAGGGTCGTCAGGCGGGCGGTGGTATTCCGCTCGGGCGAGATATCCTGGATGGTGCCGACCAGGCGGACCGGGTGGCCGCTGTCGTCGCGATCCAGGATCCCCTGTCGCAGCACCCAGCATTCCTTTCCGTCATTCGTGCGCAGGATGCGATATTGCAGCCGCAATGGGGCGGAGCCATCGATCAGCCCCGCCAGGCTCGGCGCCCTCTCCCTGTCGTCCGGATGCATCAGGGAGACCCACTGTTCTGCCGAGATCGTGGGGGAGGGAGGGAGGCCCGCGATGCGGCAGACTTCGGGCGACACAGTGATCCTGCCGGTGGCGAAGTCCAATTCGTAAATCCCGATCCCGCTGGTCGCGCCGGTTGCCTGGTGCAGGGCGTGTTTTTCCAGCACGCGCCGACGGTCCAGGTCCGCGTCGCGAGCCGGCTCGGCAGTCTGCTGGTTGCTAAGGTGCTGGGCCGCGAGACGACGGTCCTGTGCGATGGCCTCGCGCCGCACCTCCATCAGGCGCATGGATTGCCGTGCAAGTGCGGCGAGCCCTTTGTGCTCCAGCGCGGACAGGCCTGCGTCGCGGATCGCCAGATCGACGACGCACAGGCTGCCGATGATCGTTCCGTGCTGGTTGAACAGGGGAAAGCCGGCGTAGAACCGCAGGCCGGGGCTGTCACAGACGAGCGCGTTCTCCCGCGTCTGCGGATCGGCCTGCATGTCCGGGATGACGACGGGGGCCTTGAGGGCGACAATCTTGGCGCAGCCGGAATGGGCCAGCGGCCCGAAGGGCAGGTCGAGGCCGACCCTGGCCGAGAACCATAACAGGTTCTGGTCGAGAAGGCTGATCAGGGCGATCGGGGCGCGGCAGAGTGCGGCGGCTGCGACGGCGATGTCGTCCAGGTCGGGATCGGAGAAGGCGTGCAGGTCGCCGTATGGGGGCTCGTCCTCCGGCTCGTCAGCGAGGGATCGTGAAGCGTCCGGCGGATGGCCTGTCTGCATGATCGTTTCCCGAGCTGGATCTGAGCACTGGATCGGGCCGAGCATACTGTGCGTGTAGGGTGTACTCCAATCATCTTCAGGCCGGCAGGGCGGAGGTCGCGCAGCTGTGTCGACCTCCGGCGCGGAGCGGTTGCCCCTCTGGTTCAGGCGGGTTCCGCAGCCTGTGTGGCCCAGCGGGGGAAAGGGTCGGGCAGGGCGGCGTGGCGGTGGGGGTGGAGACCTTCTTCGGGGACGAGGCAGGCATCGAGGGCGGCGCGGAGGGCGGGTTCGTCCATCGTTGTGCCGATGAAGACCAGTTCCTGCCGGCGGTCGCCGTAAATGTCGTCCCAGTTCGCGGTGAGGGTGCGGCGCCAGTCTTCGTCCTGCGGCCAGTGCTGGTGCGGGATGGCGGCCCACCAGTGGCCGGCGGCCTGGTGGCGGGCCAGGGCGCCGGCGATGCTGAGTTCGCCGACCCAGTCGGGGCGGGTGGCCAGCCAGAAATAGCCCTTGGCGCGGACCAGGCCGGGCCAGCTCTGTTCGATGAAGCGGGCGAAGGCGGCCGGGATGAAGGGGCGGCGGGCGCGGTAGACGAAGCTGCCGATGCCGTATTCCTCGGTTTCGGGGACATGTTCGGCGTGGCCGTGCAGTTCCTTGAACCAGAGGGGGTGGGTGTGGGCGCGGTCGTAGTCGAAGCGGCCGGTATCGAGCACGCGGGCGAGATCGACCCGGCTGTGGTTGGTCTCGATCAGGTCTGCGTCGGGGTTCAGGGCGCGGACGATCTGGCGGGCGGCGTCGTGCTGGGCGGGGGTGGCGCTGTCGGTCTTGTTCAGGATGATGACGTCGGCGAATTCGATCTGCTCCACCAGCAGGTCGACCAGCGCGCGGTCGTCGCCGTCGCCCGCGACTTCGCCCCGGTCACGCAGGAAATCGGTCGATGCGTAGTCGTTGAGCAGATTGGCGGCATCGACCACCGTGACCATCGTATCCAGCCGCGCGAGGTCGCTGAGGCTGGTGCCCTCTTCGTCGCGGAATTCGAAGGTGGCGGCGACGGGCAGGGGTTCGGCGATGCCGGTTGATTCGATCAGCAGGTAATCGAAACGGCCCTCGCGGGCCAGGCGGCCGACTTCGTGCAGCAGGTCGTCGCGCAGGGTGCAGCAGATGCAGCCATTGCTCATCTCCACCAGCTTTTCGTCGGTGCGTGACAGGTCGCCGCCGCCGTTGCGCACGAGGTCGGCGTCGATATTCACCTCGCTCATGTCGTTGACGATGACCGCGACCTTGCGGCCTTCGCGGTTGTTCAGGATGTGGTTGAGCAGCGTGGTCTTGCCGGCGCCGAGAAAGCCGGACAGCACGGTGACGGGAAGCCGGGTGTCCATGATCGCGATGCTCCGAGGAGGAAGGTTGTGTTTGTGGCCTCTACACCGTATGTTATAATATATCAATTCATGCCGTAGAGTGGTGTTTGTTCGATGTCCTGCTGTCCCACGCGCGATCGACTGAGTGATCTGGCGGGTTGTGCCGCGATCCGGGAGGAGGGACGCTTTATTGTGGAACGTCCTCGGGTGCCGGTTGCGCGGGTGCGGGAGGCGGCTGATGCGTATCTGGCCGAGGGGGCACGGCTGATTCAGGCGCGGGGGAGGGTGCCGGAGATCCGGGCCGGGATTGCGGGCGCTTTTACCGGACGGACCGTGGCGCTGCTGGACGATGTGCTGGATCTGGCGCGGCTTTATGGCGCGGTGGCCGGGCAGCAGGCGGTGCGGCTGCGTCTGGAGCGGATCGTGACCGACAGTTGCCGCAGGTTCCATGTCGATCAGGTCGGGTTGCGGCTGTTGTGCGCTTATGTGGGGCCGGGCGTGCAGTGGACGGCGGATGGCGGGGCGCATATCGGGCAGGCGCAGACCGGTGCGGTGGTGCTGCTGAAGGGACAGCGGTTCGCCAACTGGACGGAGGAGGGGCATGTGCTGCACCGTTCGCCGTCGGTTTCGGGGTTGCCCGAGGCCGAGCGGGTGCGGCTGCTGCTGACGGTCGATGCCGCCGATGCGTGCGGGGCGGCGGATGATGCACCTGTGATGATCGCGGCCTGAACGATGTTTCTGATGGAAAGCTGGTCCGGTCCGGAGCGGGGGACGGCCCCCTATGTGCGGGCTTCGGTGCTGCCCGGCGCGCTGGCGGACCTCGCGGGGCCGGGGGTGGATATGGTGGTATGGGCGCGTGTCGTGCCGCCGGCGTGGCATGAGACGCTGGAGGCGTGCGCGCTGCCGGCGGGGCGTGTCGTGCTGTGCGGGACGCTGGACGAGGTGACGCTGGCGTTGCGGCGGCCTGACATGCGGCGGCGCTATCCGACGTTCCTGATCGAGGATGTGGAGCAGACGGCGGCGCTGGTGGCGGCGCTGGCGGTGTGTGCGACGCTGACGGTCGTGCTGGGCGATCCGGCGGCGTGGGCGGAGGCTGGTCCTTTGCCGCCGGGACGGTTGCGGGCGTTGTGCTGCTATGGCGCGGGCACGGTGGACTGGGTGTCGGGCCGGGCGGGCGGGTGCGATCTGGTGAGCAGCATTTCGCCTTATGCGCTGGCTTTCGTGCCGGCGTGGGGGGCTGCGCATGTGGCGTGGCGGTTTGGCCAGTTGGGCGCACGGGCGGTGGCGGTGGAGATCGTGGCCGGGTAGGGAGTGATTTCTTATCCTCGTCGGTTTCTTCGTCTTGTATGGAAAACTGTTCGTGCGGTAGAAGCGGGTATCGGGCGCAGGCATCGCTCACCATCCGGCCCCCTTTGCGGGGGCGTTGCGCGAAGGTCGATGCCATATGTCCGTTCAGCCCGTTGCCCTGATTCCAGCCCAGGCTGTGCCTGGGGCGACTGCCGCGCTTTATACCGCGCCGGCGGGGGTGATCGCGCGGATTGATAGTCTGGGCGTGTGCAATGTGGGCGCCGTGCCGGCTTCGGTGACGCTTTATCTGGTGCCGTCCGGGTCTGTGGCAGGGCCGGCGACGGCGACGACTTTCGGCCAGACCGTCCTGCCGGGGCAGACCTGGAACAGTCCCAATGAAATCGGGCGGGTTCTGCAACCTGGCGATGCGATCGTGGCGCAGGCTTCGGCGAGCGGGGCGCTGACGATTTCGGCGGGCGGGCTGCTGGTGACCGTGTCGTGACAGTGTATGCCGTCGAGCCGTGGAGTGACGTGGTCGAGGAGATGCGTGGGCTGTGGCAGGCGCATTTCCATGAAGTGGCCAGTGACCGCGAGCGTGCGCCGCTCGATCCGGATCTGGAGGCTTATGCGCGGCTGGAGGCGGCCGGGGCGCTGCATGTGCTGACGATGCGCGAGGGCCGGGTTCTGGCTGGGTATCTGGTGGCATTGGTCTGGCCGCATCTGCATCATCGCAGTGTCAGCCATGCGTTTTTCGACCTTTATTACGTGCGGCCGGCGCATCGGCGCTGGACGGCGGGTATCCGGCTGTTTCGCGAGGCCGAGCGGACGCTGGCGGCGCGCGGGGTGCGACGGATGATGACCGGCACCAAGCTGCATCGTGCACCCAATGGACGGCCGCTGGATGTGGGGCCGATCTTTCGCCGGCTCGGTTGGGTGGAAATGGAACGCCAGTATGGGAAGTGGATCGGGGCATGGTAACGGCGATTGGGGGCGGGCTGTCGGCGCTGGGGTCTCTGGCGGGTGGGATCGCGGGGGCGGACGCGGCATCGAAGGCGGCGCGGCAGCAGGCGCAGGCTTACAGTCAGGCGCAGCAGTTTCAGCAGAATGTCTATGACCAGACGGACCAGAACCTGTCGCCCTATGTGGGGACGGGGACCAATGCGCTGTATAGTCTGGCAAGTCTGCTGGGCTTGCCGGGTGGGTCTTCGGGGCAGGGATCGGGGGCGGCGGCGGCCTATCAGGCGTTTACCGACACGCCGTATTATCAGTTTCCCTTGCAGCAGGGGGAGCAGTCGCTCGACCAGTCGGCGGCGGCGCGGGGGCTGACGCTTTCGGGCGGGCAGATGAATGCGTTGCAGAATTATGCGCAGAATTATGCCGGGCAGCAGTTCGGCGATTACATGAATGCGCTGTCGGGGCTGGCAGGCATGGGCAGTTCGGCGGCCTCCGCGCTGGGCAGCCAGGGCAATGCTTCGGCCAGCACGTTGCTGAGTGCGCTGAGCGGGCAGGGCAATGCGCTGGCGCGCGGCACCACGGCATCGAGTTCGGCCCTGATGTCGGGCATCGGCAACGCGCTGTCGCTGCTGGCAGGCACGAACACCTCCCCCGGCGTACTGGGCAACATCTACGGCGCAACCAACGGCGGCAGCTACAACGTCTAGGGGTCAAGGGGATGACTATCCCCTTGCGGGTGCAGGGCAGCGCCCTGCATCGTCACTGATCATGCCGATATTTTTTGGAAATACGGAATTGCTGGCCCCCGATGCGCCGGCTAGACTTCCCCCATCAGGGCAAAGGCACCGCCCCAACGAGACGCGCCCGGAGCGGGCGTGGGAGTGGTGCATGGCGTATTCTGGTGCCCGATTTGTCTGGCCCAACAGTTTCAGCGTGGATGCGACGGGCGTGCCGCGGGCCGGGGCGCAACTGTTCTTCTATCAGAGCGGCACGACCACGGCGCAGGCGACCTATGCCGACGCGGGGTTGACGGTGGCGAATGCCAATCCGGTGGTTGCGGATGCGTGCGGGCAGTTCGGCAATATCTTCCTGAGTGGCGGGGCGGCTTATGCCGTCGTGCTGTGCGATGGGACCGGCGAGCAGATCTGGACCATGGACCCGGTCGGCGTGGCCGGGGGCGCGGGTGGTGGGGCGGTGCCGGTGGGGGCGATCGTCGATTATGCCGGTGCGGCGGCGCCGGCCGGGTGGCTGCTGTGCTGCGGGCAGAGTGTGAGCCGGACGGTTTATGCCGCGCTGTTTGGGGTGCTGGGCACGCTGTATGGCGCGGGAGACGGGGCCACGAGTTTCGGGCTGCCGGATCTGCGCGGACGGACGACGTTCGGCCTCGATAATATGGGTGGGGTGGCCGCCAATCTGGTGACGATGGCGGGGTCCAGTGTCAATGGCGTGGTGCTGGGGGCCGTTGGGGGCAGCCAGTTGGCGGCGGCGCATGCGCATGATGTCACCGATCCGGGCCATACGCACGCGCTGACCGATCCGGGGCATGCCCATGGGTCGAACCATGGCAGCGGTTTCGTGGTGCCGCAGGGATCGGGCGGCGAGATGGATGCGGTGTTCGCCGGCGGCGGGGATGTCGAGGAAAAGGCGACGGCGCAGACGGCTGTTGCGGCGACGGGGCTGGTGGCGGCGAGCGCGACCACGGGGTTGACGATCGTCTCTGCGGGGAGCGGCGACAGTCAGAACATGCCGCCTGCCATCATGCTGAATAGGATTATCTATGCCGGGCTCTGAGGGTGGTCTGGAGTCCGGGTTTGGGAAAAGACGGGATCGGGGCATGAATGACGGGCATGGGGTTCCTGATCCGGCGGCCTTGTCCGATACGCTGCGCCAGCATGATGCGCGGATCGGGCGGCTGGAGGCCGGACAGCGGGACATGATGATGAAACTGGTCGAGATTTCGGCCGAGGGGCGGGCGCGGGGGGGCGCATCAGGACCAGCGGGCGGATCGCGATGGAGACGAGATGCGGCGGGCGATCGTCGATCTGCGACGGGAGATGCGGGCGGTGATTGCCGACACCACGGCGCCGCTGGCGGAATCGCAGCGGACGCTGATTACGATGAATGCGCAGATTGCCGGTGGTGTCAGGTTGATTCGCAATGCGGGCTTTGCGCTGGGGGGCGTGGTGTCGGCGTTGATGGGGTATCAGCCCTTCGTCGACTGGCTGGGCCGTGTGGCGCGGGGGGAGGGGGGATGATGGGCGGCCTCGATCCCTCGGACCTGAAATGGCGGGTGGTGGCGCCGGTACTCGATCGGCTGGGGTTGGGCGGCGCGGCGGCGGTGACGTTGCTGACGGGCACGGCGCTGGTTGAATCGCGTGCCGCGCGGCTGGTGCAGGGCAGGGGCGGCCCGGCGCTGGGGCTGTGGCAGATGGAGCCGGCGACCCATGATGCGTTGTGGGAGATGCTGGCGGGGGCTGGGCATGCCGATCTGCGCACTCGTGTGGAGGGCATGAGTTGCGCGGATATTCCGCGTGTGGCGCAATTGATCGGGAATCTGCGGTATGGCTGCGCGATGGCGCGGGTGAAGTATTTTTTCGATCCGGCGCCAGTGCCGGATGCGAAAGATGCCGGTGCGCTCTGTGCCTATTGGAAGCGGATTTATAACAGCGCGCTTGGGGCCGGCAGGGTGGATAGTGTGCACATTGCCGCCTTCGCCACCGCAATCGGAGCGTGACCGGACAGGCGCGCTGGCGGCGATCCGACGCGCGTTCCCTGTGCTCCGATGCTCACTGCCGACAAGGCCGCTCCGCTTCGGTGCTCGGGAACACACGACGGGCGCGGCCCTGGCGGACCGCTCTCGCGCGCCGGAGCGGGTTTTCGTCTCTTTTTTGAAGAAATTTTGATTTTTCGTAATGTGGAGTGGAGCGGTCCATGGATTCGATGGCGATCTTTCAGACCCTGATTTCGGTCGTGCCGGTTCAGGATGTGGTTTATGTGGCCGCGCTGTGCGGGGTGTGCGCGGCGCTGATGCCGTGGTTGCCGGTGCCGGCCGGTGCGGCGTCGGTCTATGGGCGGGTTTATCTGGCGTTGAATCTGCTGGCGCAGAATTTTCGCAATGTCGCGAACCGCACGAAACCGGGCTCCGCGCCGGGGAAGGATGGCGGGAGTGGGCCTGCGATCGTGCTGCTGCTGGGACTGGGGGCGGCGACGGTGCTGGGGGCCTGCACCGTGAGCGGGGGCACCGCCGGCATCAATACCGCCGAACTGGCGGCGGATGCCGGGGCGATCGATTTCGCGGCGCAGGCGATCGAGGCGATTCCTGGCCTGTCGGCGCATCTTTCCGCTGATCAGGTGGCGCTGATCAATGAGGCGCTGGGCGGGATCAAGGCCGTTACCGCGCAGATCGACGCGGCCTCGGGTGGGGTGATCGCTGTCGAGACCGGCAAAGGGTGGGCCACGTCTCTTGCTGGGGAATTCCAGACCATTCTGACCATTGCCGGCACCGTGGCGTCGGCGCTGGACCCGGCGGTGGCGGGGTATATCAGCACTGCCGAGCAGATCGTTCCGCTGATCGAGGCGGCGGTGGGGCTGACGCCGGCGACGGTATCGGTCGCGGCGACGGGCGATGCGCCGGCGGTGCGTGCGGCGCTGTATCGGGGTGTATGACGATGCCGCGCGCCTTCGGCCGGCGGCTGGGCTGTCTGCCGGCTGAAACGCGCGCCGGCCAGCCATCGCTGGCCGGATTGCGGATGATGGCGCGGCGGGCGCCGGAGCGGCTGGTGCGCGTCGGGATCGACCCGGCGCCGCTGATGCTGGGCAACGACCGGCTGGGGGATTGCACCGCGGCCGGGCTGGGCAATCATATCCGCGCCACGGCGGCGCTGGCCGGGTTTCAGGTGGCGGTACGCGAGGCCGATGCCATCCTGTTTTACGAACGCTCGACCGGTTACCGGCCGGGCGACGCGGCGACCGATCGGGGCGGGGTGGAGGTGGATGTGCTGGCCTGTGCCGCGCGCGGTGGGTATGCGCTGGCGGACCAGACCTTCTATCCGGTCTGGGGCTCGGTGGCGCCGGATGATCTGAACGCGCTGCGGCTGGTCATGGCCGGCATGGGGGCGGCCTATCTGGGCGTGCGGCTGGCGCTGGCCGACCAGGCGGAAGGCGGGGTGTGGGACACGACGACGCCCGGCGACCAGATGCCGGGATCGTGGGGCGGACATTGCCTGCTGGCGTGGGCCTATGACGGCGTGGAAGAGGAGTCCGTGGTGTCGCTGCTGACCTGGGGCGGCATTCAGCGCGCGACATGGCGCTGGGTGCGGTCGCGGATCATGGAATGCCATGGCCTGGCCTGGCGGCAATTGATGCCTGCTGGAGCGGATTGGGATGCGCTGATCGCGGCGAATGCGGCTTTTCTGGAAGGGGTGTGATGCTCTTTGCCGGTCGTTCAGACATGTCTGGCGTACTGGCGGGCCACCCAGTCGATGAAGACGCGGACCCGCAGGGTGAGCTGGCGGTTGCGGGGATAGAGCACATGGACGGGTGACGCGGAGGGCGGGGTGTCCGGCAGGCAGTCGACCAGGGTGCCCGCGGCAAGCTCCTGTTGCACGGCGTAGCGCGGCACCTGAATCAGGCCGAGGCCCTGCGATGCGGCCTCCTTGTATGTATCGGCGCCGTTGACCGTCAGGGTCGAGGGCAGCATCACCGTTCGCAGCGTGCCCGCCACCATGAATTCCAGCGGCAGCACGCCGCCGGTGGCGGAGGAATGGAAGCCGACCATGCGGTGGCCGTCCAGCCGGTCCCAGCGTTGAGGTGTGCCGAACCGGTGCAGGTAGGTGGGGGAGGCGACCGTCACTTCGGGCAGCAGGGCGATGCGGCGGGCGATCAGGGTGCTGTCCTTCGGTGCGCCGACGCGCAATGCGCAATCGACGCCCTCGCTGATCAGGTCGATGAAACGGTCGGTCTCGCTGAGATGGAGCGTGATATCGGGATAGTCGGCGAAGAAGTGCGGGAGGCCGGGCACGATGATGCGGCGGGCCTGCGCGCCCAGGACATCGACGCGCAGACTGCCGCGCGGGTGGGGGGCGCTGAAGGCGCTTTCGGCGTCTTCGATATCGTCGAGGATGGCCAGGCAGCGGCGGTAATAAGCCTCGCCATCCAGCGTGGCGCGGACTTGGCGGGTCGTGCGGTGCAGCAGCCGGACCTTCAGCCGCGCCTCCAGCGCCTTGATCGCATCGGTGACGGTCGACGGGGGAAGGCCGAGATCTTCCGCCGCGCGGATGAAGCTGCTGCGCTCCACCACCCTTGTGAAGACCCGCATGGTGTCGATGCGATCCATTATTCGCTTATTCCGGATAGTGAACGCGAATTCTGGCCGATTATTTGTGGGGGAGAAAGTGCCATTCAGGGGGTGTGTTCTGGAAAGGATCGGCACATGACATCGCATGGCACGAAAATCGCCCTGGTTACCGGCGCCAGCCGCGGGTTGGGGCGCAGCATGGCGATCGCGCTCGCCCGCAAGGGCGTGGATGTGATCGGCACCTATCACAGCAACCGGGAGGAGGCCGATGCCACGGCGGCGTCCATCGCGGCACTGGGGCGGAAGGTGGCGATGTTCCGCCTCGACACGGCGGATGTCGGCGGTTTTGCCGCGTTCGCGGGGGAAGTGACGCAGGTGCTGGAGGGCACATGGGGGCGCGGACAGTTCGATTTTCTGGTCAATAATGCGGGCATCGGCATCCATGCGCCCTTTGCCGAGACGACCGAAGCCGATTTCGACCGGTTGATGAACATTCATCTCAAGGGCGTGTTCTTCCTGACCCAGAAGATGCTGCCGCTGATCGCCGATGGCGGGCGGATCGTGAATCTTTCCAGCGGCCTCGCCCGGTTCAGCCTGCCGGGTTATGCGGCCTATGCCGCGATGAAGGGTGGGGTGGAGGTGCTGACGCGCTATCTGGCCAAGGAACTCGGGCCGCGTGGTATCGCGGTCAATACCGTGGCGCCCGGCGCGATCGAGACCGATTTCGGCGGTGGTGCGGTGCGCGACAACCAGCAGCTCAATGCGCTCGTCTCCAGCGTGACGGCGCTCGGTCGTCCCGGTCTGCCGGAGGATATCGGCCCGGCGGTGGCGTCGTTGCTGATGGAGGATAATCGCTGGATCAATGCGCAGAGGATCGAGATTTCAGGTGGCATGTTCATCTGATTCCTGCCCGGAAACGCACGCTGGAGGCGATCCGGCGCGCGTTTCCTGTGCTTCGATGCTCGCGGCCTGTGTGGCCCTTCGGCTTCGGTGCCCGGAAACGCATGACGGACGCACCGCTGCGTGGCTCTCCTGCTCGCCAGCCCATGTTTCCGGGCATGAATGTTTGGGAAAACCTGATTCGTTCGGGAGTTTTTTTCTTCTTTTCCTGACGAAAAACGAGACCTTTATACTGTCTTTTCTGTCGCGAAGCGGATGCCCAGCGCCATGAAGGCAAGGCCCGACGCGCGGTCGATCCAGTGGCGCAGGCGCAGGAAGGCGCGGGAGACGTGGCGCAGGCTCAGCACCGTGGCGACCAGCGCGAACCAGGCCACGGCGATGAGGAACATCGTGCCGACGCAGGCAAGGCCGAGCCCGATGGACGCATGTTGCGGCAGGACGGCGGCGAAGAGGCTGGACACGAAGATGGGGGCCTTGGGGTTGGCCAGGTTGGTCAGTAGCCCCATGCGGAAGGCACGGGTCGTCGCCAGGGCGGGATTGGCGGGCTGATCGTCGGCGGGGGCTTTCTTCCAGCTTCCGGCGAACAGGCGGGCTCCCTGGATGAACAGATAGAGGCCGCCGCCGACTTTCAGCAGGGTGTAGAGCCAGGGCGAGGCGATGAAGAGGGTGCGGATGCCGAAAAAGCCCGCAAGACCCCATGCGGCGATGCCGGTCGCGATGCCCAGGGTGGCGCGGAGTGCGGCCATGCGGCCCTTCATCATGGCCAGGCGGGTGACCAGCAGGAAGTCGAGGCCGGGGACGATCATGGCGACCAGCCAGAAGGCGGCGATGGCGCCGATGACGGAAATATCCTGTGCGAGGTTCATGAGATATCCTTCCGGCTGTGCTCCCGCGCATGACCGGCGCTTTGAAACGGTTTCTGCGCTCTGGAAGCGTGCGGGGTGAAAGCGGGCCGTTGGTATTTCATGATGATTCCGCATCGAGTGCAAGAGGCGGAGCGGGCGTGCCGGCCGTTCGCTTCGCCGCGAATGCGGAACAGGGGGACGCGTGGTCAGGTTACGAGATTGATGGGGTTGCCTTGTGCGAACGCCTTGATGTTGGCGGCTGTGGTCTCGGTGATCCGGCGGAAGGCTTCGGCGGTGTTGTAGGCGTTGTGGGGGGTGACGATCACGTTCGGCAGGCTGGCCAGCACGCGGGCGGCCAGCACGTCGCGCATCGTGGCCGGAGCGGCGGGTGTGTCCGGCGCGAATAGCGCGGCGGGGTGGCGGAGCAGGGATTCATCGGGCAGCACGTCGAGGCCCGCTGCCGCCAGATAGCCGCTTTCCAGCGCGCGGAGGAGGGCGGCGTTGTCCACGACCTGGCCGCGGGCCGTGTTGATCAGCACCGCGCCGCGCTTCATGCGGGCGAACTGGCTTTCGCCGATCATGCCGTCGGTTTCGGGGGTGGCAGGGACGTGCAGGCTGATGATGTCGGCCTGGGCCAGTAACTCATCGAGGGGGGCGTAGCGGACGTTCGGGGCGTCGCGCAGCAGGGGCGAGGGATATTCGTCATAGGCGATGACGGACATGCCGAAGCCGTGGGCCATTTCGATCGCCCGGCGGCCGATATGGCCGGTGCCGATGGCGCCGAAGATCTTGCCGCGCAGTTCGAAGCCCCGGGCCGGGGTATAGGCGAAATCGCCGCGCCGGGTGGCTTCGGCGCAGGGGACCGTTGAGCGCGACAGGGCGAGCAGCAGGCCGAAGGCGTGTTCCGCCACCGTGCTGTCGCCATAGACGGGCACGTTGGAGACCTGGATGCCGTGAGCGCGGCAATAGTCGAGATCGACGGAATCGAAGCCGGTCGCGCGGATGGCGATGAAGCGCAGTTTCGGCAGGCGGGAGAGGATGGCGGCGCTGAAATCGCAGCCGGCGAAGCCGCTGATGACGTCGGCGTCGGTGTAGCTGTCCACGATTTCCGCCGTGATGGGCCCTGCCACGCTTGTGACCGTGAAGGCGGGATCGAGCGCCGTGATGGCTTGGGCGGTCTCGGCCTCGTTGGCCGAAAACAGGACGATCTTCATGGTCTGGGCTCTCCAGGGTGGCACGTGTCGCGCGATGCGGGACAGAGGGGCTTTCTGGATAATCGGTTCCGGCTGATCTGTCTTTGACCTGCGTCGGGGCTATCGGGGCGTTTGCGGCTGGTTGCCTGCGGGCCTGCGGTGTTCCCAGCGTGCCAGATGCTGCTCGATGACCAGGCTTTCGTAGCGGATGCGCTGGCGTATCCAGTTCAGCAGGCCGGAGGCGGTCAGGACGATGATGCCCACGAAGGTCCAGCCATCCAGCGACTGGTGGAAGAGCAGGTAGCTGAATGCCACCGCCCAGACCATCTGGCTGTATTGCGGCAGGGCCACGCGGTTGGCCGGGGCGCGGGCGGTGGCCAGCATCATCAGGAGCTGGCCGAGCGCGGCCAGGAAGCCGTAACCGAACAGGTAGATCCAGGCCTCGGCCGTGGCGGGCCATGTGGCGTTCAGCCCCATCAGCAGGCCGTCGCCGACCAGCGGGCCGACGAGGCTGGAGCCCAGGAGCGACAGGCGGACCGTCTCGGCGCTGGACAGGCGATAGGCGATGACGCTGCCGGCATTGGCGAAGGCGGCAAGCAATGCGCAGAGATGCCCCAGATTGAGGGGGCGCACGCCGGGGCGCAGCACGATCAGTACGCCGATGAAGCCGAGGATGACGGCCAGCCAGGCCCAGGCGGTCACTTTTTCCTTCAGCAGCGTCACCGACAGGATGGTGACGAAGAGCGGCATGAGGAACATCAGCGCAAGGGCTTCGGGCATCGACAGCAGCATGAACGCCTTGACGCTGGCGGCGGTGGCCACGAAGACGCACACCGCCCGCAGCACCCATGTGCCGCGCAGCCGGGGCCGGAAGACATCCAGGTAGGATTCATGCGGCTTGCGGACGAAGGGCAGCAGCAGCAGGCCGAAGACGCCGCTGGAGAACGCGACCTCGAACGGGTTGAGCGAGCCGGCCAGCAATTTGGAAAACGCATCGCTGATCGAGAATAGGGCATAGGCGCTGAAGGCCAGGGCCATGCCGGAGAAGAGTGCTTTGAAATTCATCGCGATGTGCCCCCTTCATGTCCGGCCGTTACCTTGGCAGCAACTGGGAGCAGGGCCAATGCCGGGAGGGCGGACCTGACATCCGGGCACGGGTGCGCGAGCCATGTTCTGGAGTCTGACCGAAAAGGCGGGTTGGAGAACGGGGCCGGCAGGCAGGGACCGTGCCCGTCCTGCGGGTTTGAGCACCGACGGGCAGGAAAGGCGTGTGGGATCGGTGCCAGGCCGGGTCTGCGGCCAGGTTTTTATGGTGTGAGCGTGAGGGTCCATTGGGTGGTGCCGGGCAGCAGCGGGCGCGCCGCGCCGGTGACCCAGGCATGCTGGCCCGCGCCGTAATAGGGGGTCTGGGGGTTGGCGGCCTGGCCCATCGGCATTTCGAACAGGGCCGTGTCTTCATGCCCTGGGCTGACCACCAGCCGTTCCGAGGCGCCGAAGCCCGGTACCGCGACGCGCGGGACGAGGGTGTCGCCGGCTTCGGGGAGGTCGGGCGGGTCGGTCATATGACCCAGTAGCGGGACTGCGCGGGCCAGCGGGTGGTGGATGCCGACATGGTTGGCCGTGCCCCAGCGGAACGACGATACGCCGCCGGCGGCGCGGACCTCGGCTGCCAACGCGTTGAGGATGGTGTCGTCCATTGCGGTCCAGCTGGGCTGGCCCGGCGGGAGGAGGGCGGCGGGGCGGTCGGTGAGCAGGCGTTGGACCGCCCAGGCGGCGCGGGGCGGCATGCGGGGGGTGGCTTCGGGCAGGCCGGGCAGGGCGTGGGCGTAGGCGCCGAAGACGAGCGACAGCGCGTGGGCGCGATATTGCCGCACCAGCCGGTAGCCGATCGAATCCGGCCGGGCATGTTCGCCCCATGAGGCGACGTAGGGGGCCATCGCGGCCAGGTCGGCCCGGCCGGGACGGGCGGCGATGGCGGCGGTGAGGAGCGCCTGCCAGGGGCGCAGGACGGTGGCGTGGTCGTCGGTCTGGATGGCCAGCAGGTCGGATTCGGCGAAATGGTCGCGCGCGTGCAGGTCGTCGCGGATGCGGCCGGCGCGCAGGCCGTCGGCGTAGCCGCCGTCGCCCAGGACGGCCAGTGTCGCGCCGCCGACGACGCGGCCGTTGGCGCTCCAGAGACGGCCGTCGGGCGGGTCCAGGATTTCGGGGATCTCGGACGGGGGCAGCATGCCGTCCCAGCGATGGCTGCCGTCGGCCCAGGAATGGGGCAGCCGGTCGTCCAGCCCGATGCGGCGCGGGACCTGGCCGATGATGGTCCAGCCGATATGGCCGTCGCGGTCGCCGGCCAGCATGTTTTCCTGCGGCAGGCCGGTGCGGTGGGCGGCATCCAGCGCCGCGCGCACGCTGCCCGCGGATTCCAGCGCGCGGATGCCGCGATAATCGACGGCGCCGGTGTCTTCGGCGCTCCAGTGCCATACAAATGGACGGCCTTCGGCATCCTGCCCGTTGACCGGGCCCCAGATCGTGGTGCGGATTGCCATCGGATGGCAGGTTTCGTGCGCCGCGCAGAGGGTTTCCCGCGCGGTGCCGAACGGTTTCAGTCCGTCGGGCGTGCGGTAGTGGGTGGGATCGCCGGGTGGGATGTCCAGCGCGATCAGGTCGCCGGCTTCGATATAGCCGTCGGTAAAGGCCCAGGCGACGTGGGTGTTGGTGCCGACGATCTGGTAGGGCTCGCCCGGCAGGGTGATGCCGGTCAGGTCCAGCGTCGGGGGCTGGGTGTCGTCGGGGCGCAGGATCTGGCGGGCGCGGTACCAGATGTTCGGCACCATCAGGCCCAGATGCATGTCGTTGGCCACCATGGCGCTGCCGGTGGCCGTCAGGCGGCCGGCGACCGCGAAATTGTTCGATCCGCGTTCCGGTGCCGGGAGCGTGGCCGGAGGGGTGGGGGCGATGCCGGCGGGCGGACGGGCGGGCAGGGTGGCGGGCATGGCCGGTGGGGGCGCTGTGGAGCCGTCGATCGGCGCGTCCAGCGGTGTCAGTTCGGGATCGAGGAAGGCCGTCATGTCGGCCCCCCACCTGTTGCGCAAGGCGGCGCGCAGGCGTTGACCGGCACCGTCGGACTCCTGAAGGTCGAAATACATCGCATAGACGACCAGCAGCGAATCCTCGTCGCGCCATGGGGTGGGGGCGACGCGCAGGAGGGTGTATTCGAACGATGCGTGGCCCTGTGCGGCACGGCCGGCGTTGACGCCTGCCGTGTAGGCCGCGAGCAGGGCGCGGTCGGCCGGGTCCTGCCTGGCCAGCAGTGCCTGGGCCAGGGCGCGGAAACGGTGCAGGCGGTGCGTGCGGTCCAGATCCAGCGCGGCGGGGCCGACCAGTTCCGCCAGTTCGCCGGCGCCCAGGCGGCGCAGCAGGTCCATCTGGAAAAATCGTTCCTGGCCATGGAGGAACCCCATGGCGCGGGCCAGGTCGGGGCGGGTGCGGGCCGTCAGCGTGGGGACGCCTTCGCCGTCGCGGGTGATCGTGACGGGGGCTTCGAGGCCGGGCAGGGCGAGCGTGCCGTCCAGCATCGGCCGGCTGGCGTGCAGCACCCATACGCCGTAGCCCGAGATCGCGCCCGCCGTCACGGCGCCCAGGCCGACCACGGCCACCGCGATCCGCAGGACCAGGCGTGCCCGGCGATGGGGAGGGACGGGCGTGGTGGGGGTGGTGGTCATGAGGGGGCTCCGGTTTGCGGTCAGTAAAGCGGAGCGACGGGAGGGCAGCAATCCGGCACCGTGGCGTGGCCTGCCACGCCATGGGAATTTAATGTGTGAAGAGAAACGGTCTTATCTATTTTTTGAATGGAACGATTCGGAATGGGAAGGAGACGGCGCGTCGGAAAGGGCTGCCGATCGGGTGGGGCTGGACCGGATGCGGAACAGGTTCTGGCCGGATTTACGAGGGTGTTTCCTGGAGGTGTGTTCGAAACATCATAAATTAACCGTTAAATTTCAATTGTGTGCCCCAGGTTCGGACGGCCAGGTGTCTGGGTTGTGATAAAAATGTCATATATTCCGAATTCGTTATGGAAGGTTATGATTCGGTATTGAACTGAGGTCGGTTTCTGTCGCTTGATGTGCTGGTAAAGTAACGACGTTCGCGGGAGCACGTTAAGTCTATGACCCTGAGGCGAAGCCTTATCGCGGCCACGATTTTAGCCATTCAGTTCGACGTCGCCGCTGCGGTGGCGCAAACTGCCCCGACGTCTGGTACGTCGACGACCAGCCCTCGCCATGCGGCGAAGGCCAAGAAGGGCGTGAATGCTTCTGCCCGCTCCACGCCGAAAGCGGCGGTGGCTCCGGCGGTAGCGGTTCCGGCTGCGCGGGTTCTGCCGGCCGTTGAGCCCGTCTATCACGCGCCGCCGTCCGATCCGGGTGAAGCCGTGATCGTGACCGGCACCCGTGATTCGAACCGCCATGCGCGCCAGAGCACCGCGCCGGTATCGGTCGTGACCGCGGCGACCCTGACCCGTTCGGGCCAGATGAACCTCTCGGACGCGCTGACCAAGACCTATGCCTCGATCAACGTCGTCGCCATGGCCGCGGACTCCGCGGCGCTGACGCAGTCGATCCAGATGCGTGGTCTGGGCCCGAACGAAGTGCTGGTGCTGGTCGACGGCAAGCGCCGCCATTCGACCGCGAATATCGTTGCAGATTCCGGCCCGCAGTTCGGTTCGACCGGCGCGGACTTGAATACGCTGCCTTCGAACATGATCGACCACATCGAAGTGCTGGAAGACGGCGCGGCGGCCCAGTATGGATCGGACGCGATTGCCGGCGTCGTCAATATCATCACGAAAAAGCAGGATCACGGTTATAATCTGAGCGCCACGACTGGTGCCAACGCCTATAGCGGCCAGGCTTGGCAGTATCAGGTGAATGGCGACGCCGGCTTCAAGTGGGGTGACAACGGCTTCCTGCACATCAGCGGTCAGGTCTATCACACCGACTTCTTCGTCGCGCCGTCGACCGACCATCGTCTGCTGCCGCTGAGCGCCGCGCCGGAAGGCGCCTATACGGGTGCGAATTACACCGGCCCGCTGAACGTGCCGACCAACTCCAACCATATCCTGGGTCGCCCCGAGGAAACCCGTGAGAATTTCGGGATGGATTGGGGCAAGGACATCATCGGCGACCGGTTGCAGTTTTATGGCAACCTGACCTACGCGCATCGCCATGGCGAGGCGTACGAGAATTATCGTATTCCGACCCGTGCGCCCTCGATGTATCCGTCGGGTTTCTCTCCTCGCGAGACGAACGAGGAAAACGACTACGCCGTTACGATGGGCCTGAAGGGTAGCCATCTGTTCGGTGACTGGGACTGGGACGCGAGTTCGACCTACGGTGCTGACGGCACGAAGATCGGCAACAAGAACACCGCGAATACCGGCATGCTGGCCTCGACCTGCTCGACCACGCCGGGTAGCGACTATTATTCGACCGACGGGTGCGGCTGGTCGCCGACCTCGACGCTGGCGGAAACGTACCGCATGGCGCAGTGGACGAACAACTTGGATTTCCGTCACCATTTCAATATCGGCAATGTCGTTCCCATGACGCTGGCGTTCGGTGGCGAGCATCGGATGGAGACCTACCAGATCCAGGCGGGTAACCCGAACTCCTATGAACTGGGCGGTACGCAGGGCTATGCCGGCCTTGGCCCGCAGAGTGCTGGTAACTGGAACCGTAACATCTTCGCCGCCTATATCGACGGCGATTTCCATCTGACCAAGCACTGGGATCTGGATTTCGCCGGCCGGTTCGAACACTACACCGACGTGGGTAACACCCAGAACGGCAAGATTTCGACCCGCTACGATTTCTCGCGTCGGGTTGCGATCCGCGGCACGATCAGCACCGGCTTCCGTGCGCCGACGCTGGCCGAGCAGCATTACAGCGCGATGAATGTCGGCCCTTCCAGCGCCTCGGGCATGCTGGCGGTGGATTCGGCGGCGGCTCGTGCGCTGGGTGCCCAGCCGCTGAAGCCTGAGCAGTCGGTCAGTGCGTCGGGCGGTATCGTGCTGGAGCCGGTCGACGGGTTCCATATCGAGGCCGACGTCTATCAGATCAACCTGCGCAACCGGATCGTCGGTGGTGGTACCGTCACGGGTGACCTGGCTGTTCAGGCTATCCAGGCGATGGGCTATACGCTGGCCGGGCCGGCGCTGGACGATACGTCGCAGGACAGTGCCTATTACCTGACCAACGGTGCCAGCACCCGCACGCAGGGCCTGGACATCAAGGCGGACTACCGGTTCCATCTGCATCAGTATGGCAACCTGGACCTGAGCATGGCGCTGGACCTGAACCGGACGCGCCTGCATCATAATGCCCTGGATTCTCAGGGGAAGCCGATCCTGAATGCGCAGAATATCGGTTACATCACCACGGCGTATCCGCGCAGCAAGATCATCCTGAATGCCTACTACAAGGTGGGCAGGCTGGACGTGAACGTGCGCCAGACCCGCTATGGCCAGACCACCGACATGATGCAGTATCAGGATTGGTCGAACTCCAACACGATCTGCCCGCTGGATGGTCAGTCGATCCAGTATTCGAACTCCTGCTTCAAGCAGTTCAACAATACGCCGCGTTGGCTGACGGATATCGAAATCGGCTATCAGTTCACCGACCACCTGCACTTCGCCGTTGGTGCCAACAACGTCTTCAACGTGCGTCCGCGCAAGGTCTCGCAGGATGTCAATTCCTACGGCGCCCAGATCTATGACCAGTTCTCGCTACAGGTGCCGATCACCGGTGCCTACTACTATGGCCGTCTGAACGCCACGTTCTGACGCAGGCGACATGGATACCGGGAGCGATCCCGGTATCCATTCTTGTTTTGGAAATTGTGCCGCGAATGCGGCATTTTTTGTTTTTGCGCCCAGGAAGGCGCTTTTTGCATAGAGACAGGGTGATTGATGACCGGACAGTCCGGCTTTCAGGCGCAGACGCGCCGTCAGCTTCTGACGAAAATCGGGGTTCTGGCCGGAAGTGCCGGGCTTTATCAGGCGATGACCAGCATGGGTCATGCGATGGGTACCGACTTCAAAGGGCCGCCGAAATTGTCCGGCGCGAAGCCGGGTACCCGGGTCGTGGTGCTGGGGGCCGGGCTGGCGGGGTTGCTGGCGGCGTATGAATTGCGGCAGGCCGGCTACAAGGTTCGACTGCTTGAATTCCAGAACCGGGCGGGGGGACGCAATATCTCGCTGCGCGGTGGCGACAGCGTGACGGAACTGGGAGGCGCGACGCAGAAGGTCGCTTTCGCACCCGGCAATTATATCAATCCGGGACCGTGGCGGATTCCGTATCATCATCAGGGACTGTTGTATTATTGCCGGAAGTTCGGTGTGGCGCTGGAGCCGTTCATTCAGCTCAACCACAATGCGTGGCTGCATTCCTCGCAGGCTTATGGCGGCAAGCGTTTGCGTTATCGGGAGTTTGCGGCGGATTTCTCGGGTTACACCGCCGAGTTGCTGGCCAAGGCGATCAACCAGCATCGGCTGGATGATATCGTGACGCCCGAGGAACGGGCGCATGTGCTTTCGTCCATCGGGACCTGGGCCAATCTGGATGATGATGGCGTGTGGCGCGCGGGAGCGCGGTCGTCGCAGCACCGGGGATATGACAAGGCTCGTGGGGCTGGTGTGGATGGGGCGCCGACCTTCTCGACCCCGGCGCCGCGTTCGGAAGTGATGGGCTCTGGTCTGGCGCAGTGGCTGGCCTTTCCCGAACAGCTCGACATGCAGACGACGATGTTCCAGCCGGTTGGTGGAATGGACAATATCGGCAAGGGGTTTGCGCGCCAGGTCCAGGATCTGATCACGCTGGGCTGCATGGTCACTGCCATCCATCAGGACGAGCATGGGGTCAAGATCCTGTATGACGATGTGGCCCATGGCGGAGCATCGCGGGTGGAAGAGGCCGATTATTGCGTCTGCACGATTCCGTTGCCGGTTCTTTCGCAGCTCGATGTGCAGGTCAGCGACCGGATGAAGGCAGCGATCGCGGCCGTGCCTTATGCGTCGTCGGTGAAGCTGGGCATGGAATTCAAGCGGCGTTTCTGGGAGGATAACGACCAGATCTATGGCGGGATCAGCTTCACCGACCAGCCGATCGGGCAGATCGCCTATCCCAGCCATGGTATTTTCTCGCAGGGGCCGGCGGTTCTGCTGGGCGGTTATATGTTCGGGCCGGCGGCGATGGATTTCACGACCATGACGCCCGCGCAGCGGATCGAGGAAGGGCTGCGGCAGGGGCTGGCCCTTCACCCTAATTATCGCAGCGAATTCCGCAATGGTGTGGCCGTGGCGTGGAGCCGCATGCCCTGGACCCTGGGCTGCTGTTCCATGTGGTCGGAGCAGGCGCGCAAGATGCATTACAAGACGCTGGTGGGGATGGAGAACCGGCTGGTGTTGGCCGGGGAGCACGCATCCTATGTCGGTTGCTGGCAGGAGGGGGCGATCCTGTCGTCTCTCGCGGCGGTCGAGCAGATACACAAGCGGGCGCAGGGAGTGGGCTGATGCGGGGCGTCTCTTTTTCTTTCCTGCTTGTGGCGGGGATGATGCTGGCCGGTGCGTCGGCCCGGGCCGATACGGCGGGCGGGGTGCCGAGCACCATGACCCGGCTGGATAATGGCGATCTGGTTTACCATCACATCTGTGCTGCCTGTCATATGGCCGACGGCAAGGGGGCGCGTGGTGCCGGGGCGAAATATCCGGCGCTGGCCGGAGACCAGAAGCTGGCGATTGCTGCCTATCCGACCATGATGGTTCTGAATGGCCATGGCGGCATGCCATGGTTCGCGGGCATTCTGACCGACAGGCAGATCGCGGATGTGGTGACCTATATCCGTAGTCATCTCGGCAACCACTGGACGGACGCGGTGACGCCGGAGCAGGTGCGGGAGATGCGTCAGCCGATCACGCTGGAGGAATAGCAGTGGGGGCCCGGCGGTGTGCGCCGGGTGATCCCTACCATGCGGCGGCTTTGGCTGTTAGGGTCGCCGGATGCAATCGATTATCATCTATGTCGGCGCGGCCATGGCGGAAATTGCCGGGTGCTTCGCGTTCTGGGCGTGGCTCCGGATGGGCAAATCGCCGGTCTGGCTTCTGCCTGGCTGTGTCTCATTGGTGCTGTTCGCATGGCTGCTGACCCGGGTTGAGAGTTCGGAAGCCGGACGGGCTTATGCGGCTTATGGCGGGATTTACATTCTCTCGGCGCTGTTGTGGCTGTGGTTGGCCGAAGGGGTAAGGCCGGATCGGTGGGATCTGATCGGGGCGGCGTTGTGTCTGTGTGGGGCTGGGGTGATCCTGTTTTCTCCGCATCGGGTGTAGGGGCTTGAATCTTCTTTTTTCGGAAGAATAGAGACGCCGGCTTACTCTTCGCGAATATTCACCATGCGGGTGGTCACGACCCCTTGTGGGGCTGGGCGTGCGCCGCGGCTGGAGCCGAGGCGCCAGAGCTGGTGGGCGAGTGCCATCACCGCCGGGCCGATGAACAGGCCGGAGAGGCCGCAGCTTTCCAGTCCGCCCAGAATGCCGAGCAGCACCCACATGAAGGGCAGTCTGATGGAGCCGCCGATCAGGACGGGGCGGATGAAATGGTCGGCCAGGAACAGTACCACCGCGCCGAACACGCCGACGCCGATGGCGGCCGCCAGGCTGCTGCCCTTGATCAGGATGGCCAGGACGCACAGGGCGAGCGCGAAGCCGCCGACCATAGGGATCATGCACGCCAGTGCCGTGAAGATGCCCAGCAGCAGGGGCTGGGGCGCGCCCACGAGCACATAGGAGAGGCCGATCAGCAGGCCTTCGCCGAGCCCGACCAGTACCAGGCCCGCGAGCGCGCCGCGCACGGCGCCCACGACCTGGCGTTGGGCCATGCCGCCCCGTGCGCCCAGCAGGCGCCAGATCAGCAGGTCGATGCGGGCGACCAGCGGCGTGCCGGCCCGCAGGAAGAAGAAGAGAATGAGCAGGGCGAAGCCCATGATGACCAGCCCGTTGGCGACGCCATGGCCCAGATGCTCCACCGTGCCGAGGGCGTGTTCGGGCCTGAGGCGGTCCATCAGGTCATGCACGCTGTCTGGCGTGGCCAGATTGGCCTGCCACCAGTGCTGGGCCTGCGCCCGGCCCCACGGCAGGCGGTCGAGCCATGCGGGGGCGGGGATACCCTGTTCGGTGGCCTGTTTGACCCATTGGGCGCCTTCCCGGGCCTCGCCGGCGGCGGCGGAGATCAGCACGGCGGTCGGGATGATGAAGACCAGCGCGATGCCGAGGACGATGGCGGCCGGTGCCAGCGTGGCGGCATGAGGGGAGGACCATTTCCGTCGCAATCCTGTCAGCAGCGGCCAGCAGACGATCGCGAGCACGCCGCCCCAGAACAGCGCGGAGCGGAAACGTCCGAGGACGAACAGAGCCAATGCGACGACCACCAGCGCGAGCACGCCCTGGGCCAGGCTTTGCAGCCGCGTGCGCGGCTGGGTGGGGAGTGTGGGGGCGGGGAGCGGCGTGGCGGGCGGGACGAATGACGGCGGGGATAGGGGCATGCGGGCTCTGGGTCTATGGTTTGGGGGGCATGTGGCGTGGACAGTGATAACGGGGTTGGGCGGGCTGCGTTGCGCGGCGATGGTCGGGCTTGCGCCATTGCCCTGTTCACGGGTCGCCACGTCTGTGACGATGGCATTATCAGGGTGGTATGATAAATGATTCGTTTTCGGTATGAAAATGATCTGCCGTGCAGGGCAGCCATACGGTCTTTCGTGGGAACGCGCCCTTAAAATGCCGCACCTCTCTTCCTATAATTGAAAGCCAAGCCGCTCCGGCCTTTCGGCGGGGCACCTTGAGCAGGAGGATCGTGATGTCGGTTTCATCCGTCGAGGAAAAGGCAGTGTCCGCTTCGGCCAAATGGTCCGATGGGGTCGAACTGACACCGGCACAGATTCATGCGGCCCATCGCAGGGCGATGCGCCAGGCGGGTGGGCGCCTGCGCAGCCGGGCGGGCCGGGTAGATGAGCCGGATGCCATGGCGCGGCCGGGGGCGCCTTCGCCGGACAAGTCCGGCAGGAAGATGTCGGGCCGGACGTGAGAATGGATCGGGGGCTTCTTTCAGAAGCACCGATAGGGGGCGGACGCGTGGCGCGAGCCACATGTCCGCCGTGATGTCTGCGCATCGGAGCGGAGTGGCCTTGATGGCCATGAGCACCGAAGCGCAGGAAACGCGCGGAGGACACGCCGCCAGCGCGCATTTGCGGTCAGGCTCTCAGCCATCCAGTGCGCGGCGGCCCAGCGCGGGGTCGTCGGTGAAGAAGCCGTCCAGCCCCATATCGAGATAGCGCCGGATTTCGGCGATCGAGCCTTCGGGATTGCGGGCGTCGTCTCCGGCACCGTTGCGGAGCTGGCGGGGCAGGAAGCGGTTTTCCGGGCGACAGGTATAGGAATGGACCAGCAGGCCGGCGCTATGGGCGTCGTCGACCAGGGTGGTCGGGGCCTGCCAGGCGCCTGAGGCGTCGCGCGGGATCAGGTCGACGTTCGACGGGCCGATGGCGTCGGCGTAGGTGCGGATCTGGCGAAGGCCTTCCGGTGTCATGAGGTCGCCGAAAGTGGTGTGGCCGCCGGTGGCCGCGATGTCGGGCACGCGCTCGCTCCGGTTGCCCATCAGGAACATCAGGCGGGCCTGCGGGTTGATGGCCTGTACGCGCCCGCGCAGCATCTTCAGGTTGGCGGTTTCGAACGACTGTACTTCGAGCGGGGCGTAGCTTGTGTAGTCGTGCGCCGCGATCACGCGCAGGAAGGTTTCCTCCGGCGTGTGGTTGAGCGCGTGGAAATGGGTCGAGTTCTTGATCTCGGGGATCAGGCCGATGACCCGGCCGCGTGCGGCGGATTCGGCGGCGACGAAGTCGATCACTTCCTCGAAGGTCGGGATGTCGAAATGGCCGTCGTAGCGGGTGTTTTGCGGACGGGTGCCGGGCAGGCGCTCGCGGGCGCGCAGGGTCTTGAGTTCCGCCAGGGTGAAATCGGTGGTGAACCAGCCGGTTTCGTTCGTACCGTCGATCATCATCGTGCGGCGGCGGGCGGCGAATTCGGGGCGCGTGGCGACGTCGGTGGTGCCGGCGATGTTGCTCTCGTGCCGGGCGACCAGCACGCCGTCGCGGGTGGGTACCAGGTCGGGCTCGATATAGTCCGCGCCGTCGGCGATGGCCTTGGCGTAGGACGCCAGCGTGTGTTCCGGTCGCAGGGCGGAGGCGCCGCGATGGGCGAAGACCAGCGGCTGGGGCGCCAGCGATGATGCCGCCCGGACGCGTGGCGCGGCGGCCAGGATCGCGGTGGCTGCCGTTAGGGGGAAGATATTTCGGCGTGTGAGCACGGAAGGGACCTCGGGATTCGGCGCCTGGGAAGACGGTGAGACGCCCCGCGACATCGCAGGGAGGATATATTGACCGCAGGATCTGGAGGGTTCAAGGCCGCTTAGTGGGGACGGGGCGCTGCCCCAGAGCGCACCCTCCGACCGTTTGCTGCATGCATTCGCGGCATAGCGTCTTTATTTGCTGTTACGAGCATCTGTACCTGTTCGAACGCGCGTGTTCAAAAAAGGATTTGCTTTAGACGTCGTCCCGGAAGCCGGGGGAATCCGACAGGGCGGGCATTGTGCTCAGCGCGTCGAGATCGGGGATGGGCCGGCAGAGGGCTGGGGTGCCGGCGAAAGTGGTTTCGATGGCCGCCGCAATAGCGAGCAGGCGCGCGTCTCCGCCGCGCGGCCCGACGATCTGCAGGCCGAAGGGAAAGCCGGCCTCGTCAACACCCATGGGAATTGAGATCGCGGGGCATCCGGCCAGAGTTGCCGCGTAGGCCATGGCGAGCCAATGATAATATGAGCGGGTGGGAGTACCGTCGATCTGCGCGGGATATGCTTCACGCCATGGGTGCGGGCTGATCGTTACGGCGGGGGAAATCAGCAGGTCGCGCGTCTTGAAGAACGCGACGAAGGAACGACTGATCCGCGTCTGTATGGTTGCGGCATTCGCGTAGTCCTCGAGAGTGTAGGCGTGGCCTTCCTGGATGTTTTCGCGGATATTTGTGCCCAGGCTTTCCGGATTGTTCCTGTAGCGCGCGCCATGCGTGGCGAGAAACAGGGAAGACCGGATGACCGCGAAGGCGAAATCCGCGCCTGTGCAGTCGGGGTGAGCCTGCTCGGCGCTTGCGAACAGGGAGGCCAGGGCGTCGACCCGGGTGGTGAAAACGCGCCGTACATGGCGCTCGGTCGGGGCGAATCCGAAATCTTCCGTATAGGCCATGCGCAGGCGGCCGGTATCCACCGTAGGGAGCGGAATGTAGCGCCCGGGAACGGCACGGATCGGCTCATCGGGGATGCTGTAGGCAAGCGGGTCGCAGGGATCGTCGCTTGCCATGACCGAGAGCATCAGCGCGGTATCGGCAACGGTGCGGGCCATCGGGCCGTTCGTCGAGAAATTCGACCATCCATGCACGCGCCGTTCGTTGGCGACCAGGCCAGAAGATGGACGGAAACCGACGATGCCATTGAAGGCGGCGGGGTTGCGGAGCGAGCCGCCTGTATCGGACCCTGTCGCTAGTGGGGCCATTCCGCATGCAAGCGCCACCGCCGAGCCACCGGACGAGCCCGCGGCGGAATAGAGCGGATTGAAAGGATTGCCTGTCGCCCCATAGACGGGATTGCGCGTGTTTCCACCGGCGGCCCATTCGGGGGTGTTCGTTTTCCCCAATATGATCGCACCGGCTTTACGCAGGCGGTTAACGGCGCCGAGATCTTGCAGGGGAATATGATGCGCGAACAACCGGCTGCCATAGGTCGTTCTCATGCCGGCGACATCGTCGGTGTCCTTGACGAGAACCGGGATGCCATGTAGCGCGCCCACCGGTCGGCCGTCGCGCAGTGCCTGTTCGGCGTGATGGGCTGCGTCGAGAGCCCCGTCCGTGTCGAGCACGACCACGGCGTTGACCGCGGGATTGATGGATGCAACGCGATTGAGGCAGGCGCGTACCAGATCAGTTGGCGAGATGCTGCCCGAACAGATGAGGGCTTGCAGTGTCGTGGCGGGGAGGTCGCAAAGTGTGCTTTCCGAAAGGATTGCCATGGCTCAGCTCCTGACTGGGGATGTGCGGGAGGGGACGGCATTGGTGCCGGCGAGATGCGTGGTGAACGACCGGTAGGATATCGTGAAGCCGACGACGGCCAGGAGGCTGGCGCCCGCAACGACGCTGCCCAGTGCCGTGTTTAGCCGCGCACTCGTGAAGACCGACGAACTCAGGAAACCGACGAGGGAGGGGCCTCCGCCGGCGCCCAGCCCGATAACCACCAGCATGAAAAAGGAGGTCATGCGGCCGCTCAAGGCGGGAGGCGTCATGAATTGGAGCAGTGTCGGACCGAGGGTGAATAGGAGCGGCGCGATGATGGCCCCGGTCAATGCAATTGCAAAATATTGCCAACCGTTGGCGACGAAGGGCATGGCTAGGCCGCACAGGCACATGATCCCCGAAGAAATCTGAGCGAGATGCAGCATGGATGGAATCATGTTTCGCTTGACCAGCATATGCGACACCAGGCCAGCGAGCAGGCAGCCGAAAACTCCGCAGGCCAAGCCCATCGAAGAAAAGATCTTTCCGATCATGGCGGGCGACCAGCCGAAGACGCGGCTGAGAATGACGGCATTCCAGGCGGTAAGGCTGTAATTGACGGATACGGCGAGCGCCATGGCAAGCGTATAAACGCCATTCAGCCGGGCGCGAGTCCTCAGAAAAAGCAGGAATTCCGCGCCGCTTCCCTGTGTCGTCACCGACTTTTGCGACGTTGGCCTCTTAGGTTCGCGGATGCGCAATGAGAGGATCGCGAGAAGGATTCCCGGCAGGCCGACGCAGATCAGGACGGCACCCCAGTCTGGCATCGCGCCGAAGAGAGGGAGATGCCACGGGTGCCCCTGTCTGTCATGAAGAAAGAAAGCGGCCGTTGATGCGGCCAGGGCAGAGGCCACGGGTACTGCCAGACCATAGAACATCGTGCAGAGGGGAAACAGCCGGGGGGGGAGCATTTTGCGTCAGGATCGAGAATGCGGCTGGTGTAAGAACGGCCTCACCGATGCTGACCCCGGCCCGCAATGCCGCGAACTGCGAAAAATTCTGTGCGTAGGCAGACGCAACGGTGAGAAGGCTCCAGACAAGAAGAGCGACTGCAATCATGCGAAAGCGCCGAGTCCGGTCCACGGCCCAGCCGATTGGAATGCCGGCTACTGCGTAGAAGATGGAAAAGGCAAAACCTTGCAGCAACCCGAAATGAAAGTCGTCGATATGGAGATCCCGCCGGATGCTCGACGACAGAAAAGAGATGATGTGACGATCAAGGATGGAAAAAATGTAGCATAATGTCAGAAAGAATGTAACGAGCCCGGTCTGGAGAGACGTGAACCGATCGCTGTCGATACGCTTCGTCATGGGGATTCCTTGCCTCCCGGGCGGTGGATCATCGTGCGGCCGGATGCTGTCAGGCTGAATGATATTCAGTGCAAAATCTGCGCAGTGCGTCGAGGAATTTTTTGATGTCGATTGCACTGATGGGAAATGACAGGGCGATCAGGCCGCGTGGCGCGAAATATATGCCCTGTTCGACCATCGAAAAGAACAGGAACTTGCGGAGGATCGCCTGATGTTCTCTCGAGACCTCGGGATGAATCGTCATCAGCGAACCCAGGCCCGTGACAGAGAAGGGCATGTCTTCCTCTTTGAAAATCTGGCGGATGGCTTCGCGCAGCGCGTCTCCCCGGCGGTTCAATTCTTCCAGCGCGGCGGTGCCCAGAAGATGGCGTGTCGCGGTATATCCGGCGCTCATGGTGATTGTATTGTTGTTGAACGTACCGGCATGGGGGACCGCATCGGGCCGGCGGGGATCGAAAATGGACATGAAGCGCTCGGAACCGCCGAAGCAGCCGAATGCCATGCCGCCGCCGAAGAACTTGCCGATGGTTGTCAGGTCGGGATAGATTCCGATTTGGGCCTGCCGGCCGCCGAAGGCGAGGCGTGCGGTCTGGATTTCGTCGAAAATCAGGGCAATGCCGTAGTGCTCGGTCATCTGGCGGAGCATGGCGAGGAATTCGGTCGTGCCGGGTATGCATCCGCCCGCGCCCTGCATCGGTTCGACCAGGACAGCCGCCAGTTGGCTGCCGAACGTGGTGATCAGATCCGCCGTTTCCTCGATCGCGTTATAGGTTCCCATGAGGAAGTCATAGGGTGCGTTGAAAGGGGAGGTCGCGCCTGTAAAGGACAGCACGCCGCCATGGTAGCCATTGCGGAAGACCAGGATCTTCTCGCGCCCCGTCACGGCGCGGGCTGCCGTCATTGCCATCAGGTTGGCTTCCGTTCCCGAGTTGGTGAAACGGAGAAGGTCCATGCTCCTGAACCGTTGGGTCAGCAGGTTGGCGAATGCGCCTTCGAGAGCATTGTGCGAGGACAGGTTGATCCCGTTTGAAACGGCTTCGTTGATCGCGTCCTGGATGATGCGGGGGGAGTGCCCATAGATTCCGGCCGTATATTCCCCGAGGAAATCAATGTAATCATGGCCGTCGGCGTCATTGACGTAGCATTCATGGCCATGAACGAAGCACAGCGGGAACGGATCATACCAGAGGGATGTGCGCGTATTTCCGCCGGGCATGGCCAGTTCGGCCAGCTTCCACGATGCGCGGCTGGCTTCATGCCGCTCGACATATCGTTTTTCCGCCTGTTGCAGCCTGTGCCGTATACGTGCCGGATCGACCGGAACAGGTGACGGGTGTGGGGACATAGATTGTCTTCCTGGGTCGTGATCGGTAAGGATCATCACATCGGGCGCGTGATGATCGAAATGCCTGTAGCCGCCGCGATGGGACTGCCAGAGGGAAGCGTATGGAAGCGTTGGAAGCAAAAGCCCGAAGGGGCAGGCCCAAGCAGGAGAATTCCCTGACCAAGGAGAATATCCTGCAGGAGGCGGTGGCGCTGATCGACGAGATCGGGCTCGAGCAGTTCAGCGTCCGGACGCTCGCCAAACGACTGGGCGTCTTTCCTCGTGCCATATACTGGCATTTGTCGAACAAGAACGCCCTGTTGTCCGCTGTCGTCAATCATTGCACGCAAGGGGTCGACCCCCGCACGCCGCCTTCCGACTGGAAGGGGTGGATCGCGGAGTTGCTGCACAGCTATCGCTCGGTCGTTCGCCGCCATCCGCGCATCGCTCCGTTGATCGCATCCCAGCTTCTGTCGAACCGGGGCGCCGACCTGATGCTTGCCGACCGGTTGCTCGGGGTTCTGGAAGGGGCCGGTTTTATCGGGGAGAAACTGCTGTCCGCATTCGATGTGGTCATTGCGGCACAGCTCGGCTTTGTCACGATGGAACATGCGGCCCTTCCGGAAGATGATTATGCGGACTGGGCGGAAAGCATGCGTGAGACGGTCGCAGATATTGATGAAACGTCATATCCCCACCTTGCACGGTATCGGGAGAGCCTGGCGAATCGCCATTTCATTCTCCGGTGGGAGAATGGCATTACCGTGCCCCTTGATACGAGCTTCAACCGTTATGTGTTCGTTGTTATCCAGGGTCTGGAGCACCTGTTGCAGGCCCAATGAGGGGCCTGCACGTTTGTGCCTCACGTTATTGTCCGATGGATAATGATATGTCAAGGCGGATGCGCCGGATTCGTTCAGGGTAATTTGAACGAGAAAATTCATTAATACATTAATTTAAAACGATAAAATATCATGATCCCGCCTTGGGGATGTTTTTTGTCGGAATCAATAATTATCCGGTAGACAATTAAATCTCGTTTCGATAGGGTCATGGAATGTGTTCGGCGGGAAAGTGCCACGCTTTCGCTGTCATGACACGCCAGATCATCGCACGGATTTCGGTGGCTGGGTGCCGGAGACAGGGCATCCCGTTACCGGAACGAAAGAGTTTCCTGAAACGCAGCCGATGAAGGCGGGCAGAATCCCGCGATGTCGTTGCTGTTGGAAAATCGTAACGAGGTAGGAATGTATAACAAGCGTCGGTCGTCTCTCTTGAAGGCCTACCTGCTTTCTGCCTGCACGCTCGCGCTGGGCGTCAGTCGGGCAGCCGATGCCGCTACGGTGCCTGGTGCCTCGTCCTCGATAAAGGGTCATGGGGGCGCTGGTCAGCACGGTGGGGCAGGCGCATCCAAAGGCGACAGCACTGAGAAGGTGCCGGAGGTGGTTTCCGTTTCAGCCGGTATCCGATCGGCAAACGGCGTGACCAATACCACGCCGGGTGGTGGGATGATGCCTCATCAGACCGCAGCGAAGTCCAAAGGCGGCGTGACGCGCGACTTTATTGCCAAGCAGAGTGCAACAGCGAGTGTGACGTCGTTAATTTCCCAGCTTCCTGGTGTGAATGTTGCTAGCCAGGGGCCGACCAACATGAACCAGGACAATATTCACATCCGTGGCTTCGACGCGACACGCATCGGCTTCCTGCTGGAAGGCATTCCGCTGGCCGATCCGATCAGCTATTATAGTTATTCGGCCGCCATGGTGGATCCGGAAAATCTGGGAAGCGTCACTGTAACGCAGGGATCGCCGGATATGGAAAGCCCGGTCTTCAATGCTGTCGGTGGTGAAGTGTCTTCCACGTTGATCAATCCATCGGCGCGTGCAGGTGCATATCTGTCGGTAACCGGTGGAACGCGCGCTCTGAATAAGGAATTTCTTCGCCTGGAGACGGGACAGATTGGTAACAGCGGGGTGCGTGGGTTTGTATCCTTCTCTCATACCTCAAGCAATATGTGGATGGGACCCGGAAGGACCCGCCGGTATCTCGTCAATGCCAAGTTCGTCAAGGAATGGGGCGATGGTAACAGCATCAATGCCATTTTCGGATTTTCCCAGCAGGACGCGACCTACAATTATATGCCGACCCAGGCCGTATGGGAAAAATACGGAAGAAGTGCGACCTACAATGGGCAATACTATCCGGGCGATACAGCGTATTATAAATTGAATGCGCGTGCCGTGAACTATGAATACCTCGTGGCACCGATGAACTTCCATATTGCTCGGGAGTTGCGACTGAAATTCACACCCTATCTTGTGCGGAACTGGGGTTATGCGTCGGCCGGCTCGAGCATTCCGTACGAGAACGGATATATCGGGAACCAGCGCTACGATGTGCTGCCGGTGAATACGGCGCAGAATGGCAAGGTGACGGCGCAGCTCGGCAATCCGTACGAAGACCGAACGGCGGCCCAGAACATTGCCCTGAATTGGGATCATGGTATCAGCCATCTGACGTTTGGATATTGGTACTCCTATACGACCCGCAGTTCGATCTACAATTATTCGGCCGTGAGCGCGACGGGGGAGGCGCCCAACAGCACCGGCACCCAGCCCATTGTCGTCGATGGGCGTAAGCTGGTGACGGCCGATTCCTTTATCACTCAGCAGATCAATACTTTCTATCTCATGGAAAGCCTCTCGTTGCTGGGTAACCGCCTGAAAGTGGGGGCCGGACTGCGTGCGTCGATGGTTCACTTCGATGCTCTCAACAAGGTGCCGGGCGCGTCGGTACCGCGGGTGACACCGAGTTTCTTCGAGCCCTTGCCGCAGGTATGGGGGTCCTTCGATATCGACCCGCATAACCAGATCTATGTGAATGGTTCGACGGCCTTCAAGCCGGCCGCGGGAAATTTCGCATATCTTAATCTCTACAGCCCGTCTTCGCCGACGCCGACGCAGGTTCCGAACATGGTTCCGCCGGAATATGCCATCAGTGAGGAGATAGGCTATCGGCATACGGGATTCGTCAATTTTTCCATGGCGCTGTTCAACAACAACATGACGAATTATCAGGTCGTTTCGAGCCGTTACGCTCCGAATTCAACATATCTTGTCTCGTCCGTCATTGATATCGGGGGGGGGGTGACCTCCCGTGGTGCGCAGGCCGAAATCGGACTCCGGCAGTGGCATCATCTGAGCCCCTATATTTCGGCGCAGTATCTGCACGCGACGATGGACAATAACTACAAGGTGGGAAACGACGCGCTTCCGACGGCGGGAAAGATCCTTGTGGCCAGTCCGAAATTCACTGGTGCGGTTGGCATTCAATATGATGACGGGTCGATGTTCGGGAACTTCACGTTCAATTATGTCAGCTCGCAATATTCGACATTTATGGATGATCAGAAACTGCCGGCCTATACGACATCAAACCTGACATTGGGATATCGCTTTCATTCCTTTTCAAGGTTCCGCTATCCTCAGGTGCAGTTGAATCTCCTCAATATCGGAGATAGCGCCTATCGTTCCGGAATCAACGGATATGCGACTACGGCCAAGGCCCGTCAGGGTATCCATGGGACGACGATCGCGGCCGGCAGTCCGACCTATACCGTGGGAAGCGGGTTTGCCGCGCTTGTTTCTCTTTCTTCCGCATTCTGACGAGGTGGCAATGTCGAGAGGGTTCATCCAGACCGTTCTGGGGAGCATCGCGCCTGAATGTCTTGGGCCGACCCTGATGCATGAGCATTTGATCATCGATCTGAATTCGCCGGCGCAGCGTGCGAAGGTGGAGAATTACGGTGCTCTTTCGAGGAAGGACATCGATCCCAAGGACAATTTCAAGCTCAATTGGGGCCAGAAGCGGGATATCGCGAATTTCCGTCTCTGTGACGAAGGGGTTGCCATTGATGAATTGCGGGAAATGCGTGCTGCCGGCGGCATGGCTCTTGTTGAACTGACGGTTGGGGGACTGGGGCCCGACCCTCTGGCGCTGAAGAGGATCGCCGAAGCATCGGGTGTCCATGTCGTGATGGGATGTGGGCACTACGTCGATGCCTATCAGGATCCGGACAATGCATCGCGCCCGGTGGAATCCTTTGCGCGGGAAATCGTCGGGCAAGTCGCGACGGGCGCTTGGGGGACGGATATCAAGGCCGGTATCATCGGAGAAATAGGATGCGAATATCCTTGGAAGGATGTCGAACGGCGGGTTCTTCTCGGGGCGATTCTCGCGCAGAACGAAACTGGTGCGGCATTGACGATCCATCCGGGACGCCATGAAAATCAGCCGATGGAAATCGTCGGCTTTCTGAGGGAGCATGGTGCCGATATATCCAGAAGTATTATTTGCCATCTGGACCGGACTATTTTCGACATCGAGACTTTACTGCGCCTGGCCGATACGGGCTGTATTCTCGAGTTTGACTTGTTTGGGTGGGAAAATGCCTGCTACTGGCCCAATCTGGATATCGATCTGCCCAATGACGCGGATCGCCTTCGCCTAGTAAAAGCATTGCTCGAACGTGGCTATGGCGACCAGATCCTGTTGAGCCATGATATCTGTGTCAAGTCTCGCCTGTTGCGGTACGGTGGGCATGGCTATCAGCATATGTTCGCGAATATCGTCCCTCTGATGCAACGTCGCGAGATCGCGGATGCTGACATTGATCGCATTCTGACTCTGAACCCGAGACGCTTGCTAACACAGCCAGGTCGTTAGTCTGATCCCGGAGCTTTTGTAGAGACTGGTCAGGATTTCGGGCCGCACGATCTCGTTGCGCCGAAAATAACGGGTTCGTGAGGCGAAGGAGGGGGTAGACAGAACGTTTTCATATAATTAGTTGACATGGCCATTATTGCTATGAAGACGTAGGACCTTGCATGAGCGAACGGACCAGGCCGCAGGCGCCGGACCCGCGCGCGCTGCTGGCAATCGACGAATCCCCTTTTGCGGGCATGTCCGTCACCTTTCGTATCATGCGGCTGGGGGCGGTGTGGCGGACGAGGCTTGAGCGCGACCTGAAGCCGGTCGGAATGACCGTCGCCGGCTTTCGGCCGATGGTTTATCTGATGATGATGCCCGATGGCACGTCACAGCGGGATCTGGCGGCGGCGCTGGATACCGATACCTCGGCTCTGGTACGGGTGCTGGACCTGCTGGAGGAGGCGGGTCTGGTGGAGCGCCGGCCCGATGCGGATGACCGGCGGGCCAATAATCTGTTCATTACCGAGGAGGGGCGGCGCAAATGCCGCCAGTTCCATGAGATCGCGGCCCGGCTGGAAGTCGAGATGATGGCGGGCGTGCCGGGTGAGAACAGCGCGGATCTGGTCGCGTGGTTGGAGCAGATTCTGCGCAATGCCAGGCAGTCGCCGTCGGTCGGTGCCCCTGACGGCGGCGAGACGACGTGACGATGCTTATCCCTGCGGGCATTCTGCCGGCCTTTCTGACGAATGATGCGCAATGGCACGAGGTGCGGGGGCGGGCGGCCTTCTGCCTGCGGGCCTTTGCCGCGATTGGGCTGGCCCTGTCCTGCTCGTTCTTCTGTCAGCTCGAATCCCCGATGTCTTCGGTGACGACGGTGATGATCGTGGCCAATCCCACGGTCGGGGCGCTGATGGCCAAGAGCATGTGGCGTGTGATCGGCACGCTGCTGGGGGCGACCATCGCCGTCGCGCTGATGGCGGTCGTGGCGCAGTCGCCGGTGCTCTATACGATGATGCTGGCGGTGGTGGTGGCCTTCGCCTGTCTGGTCGCGACCTTCCTGCGGCTGTTCCGCGCCTATGCCGCCGTGCTGACGGGCTATACGATCGTGATCGTGGCCGGGCCGTCTTATGCCGACCCTGACGGTATCTTTCTCAGCGCCATGGCGCGGCTGTCGGCGGTGACGGTCGGGATCGTCGCGACGGCGGTGGTGTTCATGGTCACGTCGGTGCGTCGGCCCGACCGGGTGATGGCGCAGGTGGGGCAAATGGTGCGCGATGTGATCGCGTATGCCATGGATTTCCATCGCTTTCAGTTCGCGGGCGGCCGGTCGCCGGATGCGGTGACGGCCGAGCCGGTGGTGCTGGGCGGGTTCCGCACCCTGCCGCTGCCGCTGAACGACAGGCGGGGCACTCTGCTGGCGCGGATCAGCGGCCTGATGTCGTCGGTGGAATATGCGGCGGCCGACACATACGAAATTTCGCGCCGGGTGAATGCCTTGCGCGTGGGGTTGAGCGGGCTGGCGGGGGTGGTCGCCACCTATCATCCGCTGTGGCACGACCTGGAAAACGACGCGGCTCCGATGCGGCGCCTGCATGAACGGGTCGCGTCGCTGATGGCCGAGATCCTGGACCTAACGGACGGGGCGGACTGGATCGAGACGCCGGAGCCGGTGTTGGCCGCGCTTGCCACGGCACTGGAGGATCTGGCGGTGGCCGAGCGGGCCGTGCAGGACGTCGCACTGCTGTCGGCGATCGACAATATGCGGGACGTGCTGGTGCAGCTCGATGCCGTGATCCGGATGGTGATGGCGCCTTCCATGCCGCGCCGGGTGCGGCTGCGCTGGTTTCTGGACTGGCCGACCGCCCTGCGCAACGGCGCGCGCGGCGGGCTGATCGCGCTGCTGGCCGGGCTGCTGTGGTATGTGCTGCATTGGAGCGCCGGGCCGATGCTGATGCTGTATGTCGTCGCCGCATCCAGCCTGGTGGCGACCACGCCTTCGGCCTCGCGCTCCAGCGTGATGATGGCGGCGGGTACCACGCTGTCGGTGCCGGCGGGAATTGCCTGCCACATGCTGGCGCTGCCGCGCATCGACGGGTTTCCGCTGCTGTGGTTTTCGCTGTGTATGTTTCTCGCGCCGGGGATCTGGTTGCAGTTCAGCCCGCGCTACGGGATCGGGGCGTTCGGCTATGGCGTGTTCTTTGCCGCGATGCTCGATGTGTCCAATCCCATCCATTACGACGACATCGCGCTGACCAATACATGGATGGCCTTTGTGGCGGCCGCCGCGCTGCTGGTGCTGGGCTTTCGTGTGATCCTGCCGCCGGACGACCGGCTGGATGCGGGGCGGCTGGTGGGGTCGCTGTCGCGGGCGTTGCGGCGGCTGGCGCTGGTGCTGCCGGTCGCGCCCGAGAACTGGGTGGTGTGGGAAGGTTTGCAGATCCAGAAGATCTGGCGGCTGGCGATGCGGCTTTCGGTCGGTGTGGGGCCGGACGAGCGGCAGGCCTATACCGATGCCGCGCTGGGGGCTGTGTCCCTGGGGCGGCTGGTAGTGCGGGCGCGGCGGATCGCGGAGTTGCCTGCGCTGAACGTGGTGGATGCTGAGGCGATGCGTGCGGCCGTGCGCGGCTTCGATGGTCTGCTGCGCGACCCGGAGGCGACGGCGCGGGGACTGGTGGACGCGGCGCAGGCGATCCTGGCGCGCGCCGGTGAGGGCGCGGCGGGGCTGGAGGCGCGGCGGGGGGCCGCGTGCCTGCAACAGGCGGCCTATATCCTGCGGGCTGTGCCCGGCTTTTTCCATCGGCATGGCCCGCTGCAACTGTCGCCGGAGATGCCGGACGCGCATCGCCCGCTCGATAGGCCGGTGCCGGTCTATACGCCCTTGCTGGGGCGGGTGCGACGCCATGTGGGGTGAAGTGCGATGGCCCGGCGTCGCCATGTTTTTCGGTGTTCGCGCCGGCCGCGCTCTGCGGTCCGCGCCTGTCGATCCGGTCGTTCTGATGGGCCGGCCATGAAAGATCCGAGAGTCCGATGCCTCTTTTCCGCACACTGATCCGCGTGGTTCTGACCCTGAGCGTCGTTGTGCTGGCGATCGTTCTGGGGGTGACCCTGTGGGACACGTATATGATTGCCCCCTGGACGCG
>NZ_QQAW01000012.1 GCF_003350405.1 Gluconacetobacter liquefaciens
CAACAAGGACGAGCGGATCTTCCTGCGCGCCGACAAGACGGTCGATTACGGCACCCTGATGGGCGTGATGGATAAGCTGCGGGCCGCGGGTTACCCCAAGGTCGCGCTGGTCAATCTCCAGGGCCAGGAAGAAGGCAGCGCGGCCGCTACGGCCCCCGTCCCCGCTGCTCCCGTCGCCGCCGTTCCCGCGCCCGGAGCCACGCCGTGAGCGATACGGCGGACATGGCGCAAATGGTTGACGGCGGTACGCTCCTGTCCTTCGCCGACTGGCGGACCGGGCAGCTTCGCCGCGAACGGCGGCGCGAGGTCGTGCGCTGGGGGGTATCCTTCGTCACCGTGCTGGCCGTGACGGGTGGCGTGGTGTTGTGGGTCATGCACCTGCCACCGCCCGTGATGCCGGTGCCCGAGCCGCCCCCCGCCGCGATCGCCATCGACCTTGCGCCCGAGCCGGTCTCCACCCCCACCCCGCCGACCGACGCCCCGGTCGGTCCGCAACAGACCGTCTCGGTGCCCGATCCGCAACCCGAGCCGCCGCCCAAGATCACCGCCCCGCCATCGCCCGCGCCCAACCCGCCGCTCGTGGTGCCGAAGGAGGAAAAGCGCAAGATCATCAAGAAGAAGACCAAGCCGACGCTGTTGCAGAAGAAGCCGATCCCGGACAAGACCCCGCCTGCCGAGGCCACCACGGCCCCTCCCTCGTCGGAGGCCCCGCCGGCGCCCGATCAGGCGGCCCCCGCACCGGGCGCCTCGTCGTCGCATGCCGCGCACGATCCGGTCACATGGCAGGGCGCGCTGCTGGCGCAGTTGGAAAAATTCAAGCGCTACCCGGCAGAAGCCCAGGCAGACCGGCAGGAAGGCACGGCCTATCTGCATTTCGCGATGGACCGCAAGGGTCATGTGCTGTCGGCCAATATCGAAACCAGTTCCGGCCACAGCCTGCTGGATCAGGAAACCCTGGCGCTGGTGCGGCGTGCCGAACCGCTGCCGGTCCCGCCCGACGAGGTGAAGGGCGACCCGATCACGCTGACCGTGCCCGTCGAATTCTACATCCACCCGAACTGATGTTTCCGCAGATCGTGAGAGGATCGCCTTCATGCTTGCCTTCCCCGAACATCGTCGTTCTCCGCCCGATATTCATCAGATCCGTCCCGGCATGGGCGCCGGCCGCGAACAGGTCCGCCGGTTGGAGGAATGCTGCCGCGAAGCCGGCCTGAAGATGACCGACCTGCGCCGCGTGCTCCTGCATGGCGTGCTGGAAGCCGGGCCCGGCGCCACCGCGGTCGGGATCTGGAAGACCATCGCGGCGATGATGACGGGGCACGCTCCCACCCAGGGCTCGATCCAGCGCAACCTGAACCTGCTGGTGGAGCATGATGTGCTGCGGCGCGAGGTCGGGCCGGACCGGGTCTGGCACTACCGGGTGCCCTCCGAGCGCAGGGTCGCCCCCCTGATCACTTTTGTCGAGGCCGGAACCGGCCGGAAAATTCCATGCGACGTAACGGAAATCGCAAGCCTGCTGCACCGCATCGCCGCCGAGCGCGGGCTGGCGGTGCAGGGGGCATCGGTTACGGTGGTTCCGGTCGGACTCTCATAGGCTGTCTGGACCATCGCCCTCCCGGTGATCCGGCACGCAGTGTCCGTGCTTCGGTGCGCGCGGGCACCTGGGGCGTGCATCGACACGGTGCAAACAGAAACGGTGGAAACAGAATCTGAGTCTTTCGGAACCGTTCGGTCTGGCTGGGGGAAACCCCCGTCTGTCGTGCGTCATGGGAAGAGTGGCCGCCTGGGCGGGATAGGTGTCGGGCGTTGAAAGTCATTGTCTGGTTCGTCCGTCACCCGGTGGCGACCATGCTGCTGCTGGTGTCGGCGGTCCTGTCCGGTCTGCTGGCGCTGCCGCGCCTGCCGGTGTCCGACCTGCCCGATGTCGATCTGCCGGTCATCTCGGTCACCGCGTCCCAGGCCGGCGGCTCGCCCGAGGTCATGGCCCGCACCATGGCCGCCCCGTTGGAACGGCGTCTGGGCAATATCGCCGGCGTGACGCAGATGGTCTCCACATCGTCGCGCGGGCGCACGCAGATTTCGCTGGGCTTCGCATTGGGGCGGGACCTCAACGGCGCCGCGCGCGATGTCGAGGCGGCGCTGCGGGCCGCGCGCATGGACCTGCCCACCACACCGGGGTCGGACCCGCAATATCATCGCGCCAATCCCAATGCGACGCCGGTGCTGATCCTGGCCGTCACGCCGGGCATGCAGCCGCTGTCCCAGCTTCATAATCTGGTCAATACCACGCTCCGCCCGATGCTTTTGCAGGTCCAGGGGGTCGGGGACGTCACGCTGGTCGGCAGTTCCGATCCGGCGGTCCGCGTAGCCATGAACCCGCTCGCCTTCTTCAAATACGGGATCGGGTTCGAGGATCTGCGCGCGGCCCTGGCCTCCGCCAATGCCCACACGCCCAAAGGCGTGATCGACCAGGGAAATCGTCGCTACCAGCTCGCGGTGAACGACCAGGCGGAACAGGCGGCGGCCTATCGCGACCTGGTCATCGCCTACAAGAATGGCCACCCGGTCAGGCTGGCCGACGTGGCCACCGTCACCGACAGCATGCAGGACGTGAACGCCGCCGCGTTTTTCGACGGCAAGCCGGCGCTGACGCTCATGGTCCGGGCCCAGCCGGGTGCCAATCTGGTGGGCATCGTCGATGCGGTGCGGGCGCGCCTGCCGCAACTGCGCACGCTGATGCCGCCCGGCGCCGATATCGCGGTGGCGCGCGACGGTTCGGCCGTCATCCGCTCCTCGCTGCATCATACGATGGTGACGCTGCTGCTGGCCTGCCTGCTGGCGCTGGGGGTGGTGTGGGCGTTCCTGCGGTCATGGACGGCCTCGATCGCGGCCGCGATCATCGTGCCCTGCGGCCTGGCCGCAAGCCTCGGGCCGATGAAGCTGGCGGGCTTCGGGCTGGACAATCTCTCGCTCATGGCCCTCACGGTGGTGACCGGACTGGTGGTCGACGACGCCATCGTGGTGATCGAAAACATCATGCGCCATCGCGCGCGCGGCCTGTCGCCGGAGGATGCCGCCATCGCGGGAGCAGGCGAGGTATTGTTCACCCTGCTGTCGATTACCGTGTCGGTGCTGGCGGTGTTCCTGCCGATCGGGCTGGCCTCGGGGCTTACGGGGCGGCTGTTCCGGGAGTTCGCCGGCACGGTCGGCATCGCGGTGATCGTGTCGCTGGTCCTGTCCTGCATGGCGACACCCTGCCTGACGGCGCTCTGCATGCGGCTGGCCGAGGCACGCGGCATCGGTGGGCGCAGGCCCCGTCACGCGGATGTCGCCGCCCTGCTGGCGCATGAAAAGCAGCGGGGCAGCCTGTATCGTCGGACATTGGCATTCTGCGTGGCGCATCCGGGCCGCAGCGCGCTGCTGCTTCCGCTGACGCTGGCGCTGGGTGTGGCGCTGTTCGTCCGCATGCCCAAAATCGTGTTCCCGCGTCAGGATATCGGGATCGTCTCCGGCGGCTCGCGCGCGACCGGCAGCTCCGTGGCCCAGACCAAGGCCCGGCTGGAGCGGTTCAGCCGCGTCCTGCTGGCCGATCCGGGCGTTGCGCATGTCATCGCCTATCTCGATACCGACGAGGGCAGCAGCCACGGCATGCTCTTCGCCACGCTCCGCGACCGTTCGACCGGGCGCGACCCCGCACCGGTCATCGCCGCGCGAGCGGCGGCCCGCATGGGGCGGGATATTCACGCCGAATACCATGCGCAGGCGCCGGGCAACCTGATGATGCGCGTGGGGTCGAACAGCAGCGGCCTCAGCTACATCCTGCGTAGCGACGACGACCGGCTTCTAAGCCCCGTCACCCGCCGGCTGGCACAGGCCCTGCGCCACCACCCCGAATTCACCACGGTCGATCCCGATATCGACCCGCCGGGGCAGGGGATCACGCTTGCCATCGACCGCGACACCGCCGCCCGCGTGGGCGTCACGCCGCAGGTGATCGGCCACACATTGTCCGATGCGTTGGGCCAGACCACGGCTTCGGTCGTCTACACGCCGCAGGGCCAGTATAACGTGGTGATGACGGTCCAGGACCGCTTCCTGCGCGACCCGGCCATCCTGCAGCAATTCTGGATCAGCCCCTCCGGCGGCTCCGCCTCGGGCCGTTCGGCTTCAAATACCGTCCGGGTCGCCACATCGGCCGCCGCCGGCACGGCCTTCCGCAACCAGATCGCCAACAGCCTGGCCGGCGGTGCCAATGTCTCGACCGGTTCGGCGGTGGCCACGGGGGCGGAAACCCTGGTGCCGCTATCGGTGGTCACCCGGATCACGCCCAGCCTCGACCCGGTGGCGGTCACCCATCTGGGCTACGCCAGTTCGGCGTCGCTGGCGCTGGAACTGGCGCCGGGCGTCAGCCAGTCGCAGGTCGAGACGATCATCGGCGCCGAGCGGCTGGCGCTTCACCTGCCCGATGCGGTCGGCGGCGAATTGCAGAGCGACGAGGGCGACCTTGGTCGGAACACCTACGATACCGAAATCCTGATCGGCGGCGCGATCCTCGCCGTCTATCTCACGCTGGGCATGCTCTACGAGAACGTGCTGCATCCCCTGACCATTCTCTCTACCATCCCCTCGGCCGGGGTCGGCGCGGTCATCGCGCTGGGCCTGTTCGGTCTGCCCTTCTCGGGCATGGCGGCCATCGCCATGCTGCTGCTGACCGGAATCTCGCTCAAGAACGCCATCCTCCTGGTCGATTTCGCCATCCATGCCGAACGTGCGCAGGGCCTGACGGAAAAGGAGGCAATCCAGCAGGCCTGCCTGCTGCGCCTGCGGCCGATCGTCATGACCAGTTGCGCCGCCGCCCTCGGCGCGCTGCCGCTGGTGCTGATGGGGGGCTACGGAATGGAACTGCGCCAGCCGCTGGGCATCGCGCTGATCGGCGGTCTCGTCGTCAGCCAGGCCCAGACCATGTTCACCACGCCGGCCCTCTATCTTCTGGTGGCCAGGATGGCGGCATGGGGCACTCGCCGGCCACGGGCGGCGGATCGGCGCATGAGCATGTAAAGAATCATGATTACAAAAGGATTTTTTCTCCTTCATCCCGTGCCGACACCTGCTGGTCGCCGAAACGATGGCCGATAATCTGCGCCCCGGCGCCGCATGGCGCGGCGGTGACCATAATGCCAGAGCGATTTGACCCAGCCAGGATCACAGGAAGCGATCGAATCACGATGGATGTTCGTATTAATAATATCCACATGACACCATGACTAAAGTCTGATCAAACGACAGGGCGTGATGATATGTCAGCGGGCCGCGATGTCACGACCTCATGGCCGGACCGGGCCCGCCCCGGCGTCCATGACGATGACGACATCCGCTTTGTGATGCATGTTGTAAAAGAGGTTGATCACCATGGCTGAATCTTCCAGGCCTGAATCCTCCGGGCGCGTGTCCGAAACACCCGTCGAGCCGCTGATCCTCGACCGCTGGTCGCCGCGCGCCTTTGCCGCCGCTCCGATTGCCGAAGCCGACCTGCTGGCCCTTCTCGATGCCGGCCGCTGGGCGCCGTCCGCCTATAATTCCCAGCCCTGGCGCTTTCTCTATGCCCGGCGGGACACACCCGATTGGGAGCGGTTCCTGTCCTGGCTGATCCCGTTCAACCATTCCTGGGCGCAGCATGCCTCGGCGCTGGTCTATGTCGCGTCGCACACGGTGACCAGCGCGGCGGGGCAGGCCGAGCCCGTGCCCGCCCCCACCCATGCCTTCGATGCCGGCGCGGCAGCGGTGCTGGTGCAGCTTCAGGCGGCCCGCGCCGGCTGGGCGACGCACCCGGTCAGCGGGTTCGACAAGGACGTCGCCCGTGCGGGTCTGGAACTGCCGGACGATTACGCGCTCAACGCGGCCATCGTCATCGGTCGCCAGGGGGCGGCCGACATCCTGCCCGAAGGGCTGCGCGCGCGTGAAACGCCATCGGGCCGCCGGCCGCTGTCCGACCTGGCGTTCGAAGGGCGGTTCCCGACCCAGACCGACGCATAAGGCCGACGCATGGACCGGCCGGGGGGCGGCTCTCAAGCCGCCCCCCGCCGAACATCGCGGGGCCTGACCGACGGCTTCCAACGGTTGAGCAGCAGGGAATTACTGACCACCGAGACGGAACTCATGGCCATCGCCGCTCCGGCCACGATCGGGTTGAGCATGCCCAACGCGGCCAAAGGCAACCCCAGAATATTGTAGATAAAAGCGAAAAACAGATTCTGCCGGATCTTGGACAGCGTGGCGCGCGAGAGCGAAATCGCATCCAGCACGCTGGTCAATTCGCTGTTCATCAGCACCACATCCGCCGTCTCCAGCGCAATGGCCGAACCGCCACCGATCGCGAAACCCACATCGGCCGCCGCCAACGCGGGCGCATCGTTGATGCCATCGCCCACCATGCCGACCACACCGCCCTGCGCGCGGTATCGCTCCACGCCCTCCGCCTTGTGGCCGGGCAGCACGCCGGCCAGATAATCGTCCACGCCGACCTGCTTCGCCACGATCGCTGCCGCGCGCTGGTTGTCCCCGGTCAGCATCACCACCCGGATTCCGGCCTGCTTCAGGGCGGTCACGGTCGCAACCGCATCCGGCCGCAGGCGGTCCGCAAGGGCGATATACCCCAGCACCCGCGCGGCGAGCGCCACGCCGATAACGGTCTTGCCCTCGCTTTCCAGCCGCCCGACCAGCGCATCGTCAACGGTCAGCCCGGCCTCCGCAAGAAACCGGGGCGAACCCAGGCGGGCAACGGCGCCGTCCAGCATGGCCGTAACCCCCAGCCCGGCGACGGCCTGAAAATCCACGACGACCCGTTCGGCACTATGGGCGGCCCGTGCATGGTCCACGATCGCGCGCGCCAGCGGATGTTCCGAATCCCGCTCCAGCGCGTAGGCCACATCCAGCAATTCGGCCTCACGGCTGCCCGGCGCGGGGTGCAGGTCGCTGACGGTCGGCCGACCCTGCGTCAGCGTGCCGGTCTTGTCCACGATGATGGTCGTCAGCTTTTCCGCCTGTTCCAGCGCGTCCGCATTGCGGAACAGAATGCCCGAACGCGCTCCCAGCCCCGTCCCGACCATGATCGCGGTCGGCGTGGCCAGCCCGAGCGAACAGGGGCAGGCGATCACAAGCACCGAAACCGCCGAAACCAGGGCCCATATGGCGTTCCCCGTCACCCCCCAGCCGGCGAGAAACGTAATCAGCGCCAGCGCCACCACGGTCGGGACGAAAATGTTCGAAACCCTGTCGGCCAGCCGCTGCACCCTGGCCTTGGACCCCTGCGCTTGCTCGACCATCCGTACGATATGCGCCAGCGCGGTATCCGCGCCCACACCGGTTGCCCTGGCCCGCAGCACGCCATTTTCATTCAGGGTGCCGCCGAAGACCCGGTCTTCGGGTTTCTTGAGCACGGGCATGCTCTCACCCGTCAGCATGGACTCGTTGATGTCCGACGCGCCCTCGATCACCGTCGCATCGACAGGCACGCTTTCGCCGGGGCGAATGACGACGATATCCCCCACCCGGAGATCGGCCACCGGCCGGTCGATCACATCGCCGCCGCTTTCGACATGCGCAACCGGCGGCTGAAGCTGAAGCAGGCGCTCGATCCCGGCGCTGGCCCGGTTCTTCGCCCGCGTCTCCATCAGTTTCCCGAGCGAGATCAGCGTGAGGATGGACGCGCTGGCCTCGAAATAGACGGGTTGATGAAGCTGGAACAGCACCACCACGGCGCTGAACCCGTATGCGATGCCGGTGCCCAGCACCACCAGCACATCCATGTTGGCCGAGCCCCCGCGCAGCGCATTCCACGCCCGCCGATACAGATGCCACGCACAGAAAACCTGCACGGGCGTCGCAAACACCAGTTGCAGCCAGCCGGGCATCATCGCCATATGCCCGGCGAGCATCCCCAGCATCTGCACGAAGAAGGGCAGGGAGAGGACCGCCGTCAGGATGAAGAGGTTGCGCTCGGCGATCCATGTCTCGGCGCGTTCGGCCTGCGGGTCCTCGCGCACGCCGTCATCCAGCCGTTTCGCGCCGAAACCGGCCTTTTCGATGCGGGTGATGAAGGTCTCGGGCTCCACGATACCGGGTACGAACACGATATGCGCACGCTCGGTGGCGAAATTCACGGCCGCCCGTGTCATGGGCAGCGTGTTGAGGATTTTTTCGATGCGGGCGGCGCAAGCCGCGCAACTCATGCCGGAGAGCGACAGGTCGATACTGCGTTCCGCGACATCGAACCCGGCCTTGCGCACGGCAGCGACGACGGAATCGATCGGCGTGGCCGGGTTTTCCAGAACGACCTGCGCGCGCTCGGTGGCGAAATTCACCGTCGCCGTCACGCCATCCTGCCGGTTCAGCACTTTCTCGATGCGGGCGGCGCAGGCCGCGCAGCTCATGCCGCCAACCTGAAAACTGACCGTTACCGACACTGTTTCTCTCCCCCGGAAATACGCTCTGGATATTATACCCCACCCCGGTATATTCAAGGGAATGATTGTAAACGCCGACAGGAGGCAGGACAGGCATGGCAACACAGCGTCGAAAGCCGGCAGCCGTCGACACCTGCACGGAGTGCGTGGTGGAGGCGGATGACACGGGCAAGCGCGTTCGTCAGCCGCAGAAAAAGGCCCTGGTCAACCGTCTGCGCCGGATCGAGGGGCAGATCGGCGGCGTGCTGAACATGGTCGAGAACGACCGGTATTGCGTGGATATCCTCATGCAGATTTCCGCCGTCAAATCGGCGCTGGACGGCGTCGCCATCCAGGTTCTGTCCACCCATGCCAGCGGGTGCGTGCGCAAGGCGGTGAGAGAGGATGGCGGCGAAGAGGCCATCGAAGAACTGCTCGGCGTCGTCAGGCGCATGCTGCGTTAGCACGCGCCCAACAGTCTCAGCGTTCCTGGGTCGCCGGCGGCGCGGTCTGCGCCGATGCCCCCATTGTCATGCCATGGCAGGCGGCACTCTGCTGCTTCATGGTCGGTGACAGGGTCTTGCCCTGCCTTTCCTGGCTTTCAAGGCTGGAACAGAGCGCCATCTGCTGTTCCATCGACATCCCGGCCATCGGGTCCGGCGCCTGCGTCGCAGACGACGTTTTCATGGAATCCATGGCCATGCCGGGCGTCATCCGCATCGGCGCGGCATGGGCCGTGCCGGCGAAGAGCGCGGCCATCATGGCGGAAAGAATATAACGCATCGAAATATCCTTGTTTCTTTTGTGAATATTCAAAACCAGCTTCGGATGCCGAAGGTAAAGCGAAGCGTGCCGGTCTCCCCGCCCTGATCGCGGACGATCCGGCGGCCCTGGGTCAGATGCCCCGCATAGGTCACGGCCACATAAGGCGCGAATTTCCGCCAGATCTCGTACCGCAGGCGCAGCCCGGCATCCACATCCGACAGCCCGGCGCCAACCTGCCGCTCGGCATCGGCCTTGGTGTACAGATTGAACTCGGCCTGCGGCTGAAGGATCAGCCGGTTGGTCAGCAGGAAATCGTAGGACCCTTCCACCCGGCTGGCGAAACGCCCCCGGTCGCTGACATAGGCCGTGGCCTGCAACTCGAACTGATAGAGCGCAAGCCCCTGGATGCCGAACGCGCCCCAGGTCCGGGTCGGCCCGTCATCGAGATCCGCCCGCACGCCGCCCTGAAGATTGAAATAGGTCGAGATCGCGCGGCTGTAGAGAATTTCGTGGTCCCCGTCGCCCAGCTTGCCGTTCTGGACCGTCCCTTCGGATTTGAGCCAGATCCGGTTGTAGTCCGTGCCGTACCAGGCTTCTCCATCCCAGCGAAAGGCAGAGCCGCCGGGCGCATACCGGCCTTCGAATTCGTCAAGAATGCCATGGAAATAACGGTCCTGGTCCATGACGGGCGGCATGTTGCCCAGATAGGCGACCGGCGTCGCGGAGGGCGCATCGGCGGCGACATAATGCGTGCCCGAACCCTGCGCCCACGCCGGCCCCGCGAGCAGAAACGGCATAAGCGCCGTCACCAGCAGCGCGCCCTTCATGCCACGATCACCGTGCGGAACATGCCAAGATCCATATGGTAGATGAGGTGGCAGTGATAGGCCCACATGCCCGGCACGTCGGCGGTCACAAGGTAGCTCAGGCGCGACCCCGGTTGGGAAATGATCGTGTGTTTGTAAGGGCGGTAATCCCCCTGGCCGTTTTCCAGTTCGCTCCATAATCCGTGCAGGTGGATCGGGTGCTCCATCATCGTGTCGTTGATCAGCGTAAAGCGCACCCGCTCGCCCAGTTTCAGCCGGATCGGCCCCGATTCTGAGAATTTCCGGCCGTTGAAGCCCCAGATATAGCGCTCCATGTTCCCGGTCAGATGCAGGATGATCTCCCGCGTGGGCGGGCGCGGATCGGCGCCCGGCCGGGTGGCTCTCAGTTGCTTGTAGGTCAGGACCCGCCGGCCGTTCTCCTCCAGCCCGTCTCCGGGGCTGCCCAGCCGGTCCACCGGCATCATGGCGACATTCTGGTTCTCGACATTGAGCGGCGGTGGTCCGGGGTCATCCACCTCCATCGCCGGCTTGGGCATGGGCATGTCGCCCATGGCGGGCATATCCCCATGCGCCATATCCATGCCGCCCGAGCCCGGCATGCCGGACATATCCATGTCCTTCATGCTCTCGCCGGGTTTCATGTCTCCCATGCCCATGTTTCCCATGCCCATGTCGATCATCGTGCGCACGGGCCGGGGGTCCATCGGCGGGATCACGCCGGCCATGCCCGCCCGCGGCGCCAGCGTGCCACGGGCAAAGCCGGTGCGGTCCTCGCTCTGCGCGAAAATCGTGTAGGCCCGGTCCTCCCTCGGTTGCACGATCACGTCATAGGTCTCGGCTACGCCGATCCGAAACTCGTCCACGGGCACAGGGTCCACGTCGTTGCCGTCGGCCTGCACCACCAGCATCTCCAGGCCGGGGATGCGGATATCGAAGAACGTCATGGACGCGGCGTTGATGAAGCGCAGGCGAACCCGCTCGCCGGGCCGGAACAGGCCGTTCCAGTTCATCTCGGGCGCATGGCCGTTGAGCAGATAGGTGTAGATGATCCCGCTGACATCCGAGATGTCCGTGGCGGCCATCCGCATCCGCGACCATGCCAGCCTGTCCTTCAGCGCGGCGATCGCACCGCCGGCCCGGCGCGCGTCTGCCGGAAAAGACGCGGCGGTACGCTGGCGGAAAGTATAGTAGTCATCCTGCATCTTCAGGTTGCTGACGATGTCCGACGGCGCCACGTCTGTCCATTCCGACAGCAGGATCACATAGTCCCGGTCACAGGGTTCCGGGGCCGGCTCGCGCGGGTCGATCACGACGGCGCCGTACAGTCCCTGCACTTCCTGCATGCCGGAATGGCTGTGATACCAGTATGTCCCGCTCTGATGGACGCGAAAGCGATAGGTAAAGGTCTCGCCGGGCCGGATGCCGGTAAAGCTCAGGCCCGGCACGCCATCCATGGCCGCGGGCAGACGGATGCCGTGCCAGTGGATGGAGGTGTCTTCGTTCTCCAAGCCGTTGGTCACGTTGATCGCAACGGTGTCGCCCTGCCGCCAGCGCAGGATGGGGCCGGGAACGCTACCCCCGATACAAGGCGCATTCAGGGATTTGCGGTCGATTTCGATGCGCGAACGGCCGACATTCAAATTCCAGGTCGCCGAAGCGGCGGGTGGCAGCACGCCCGGCGGCGTGGCCAGCGCCTGTGACGGGTGCGGGAGGGCGGCCAGAAGACCGCCAGCCCCCACACGCGCGACAAAACGGCGACGTGTCAGGCCGCCCGCCATGCGGGACGGTATGGACATAGCTAAGGATCCGCTAAAACAGTGTCAGAACAGGCCACCGGCAGATGGCAGGACGCAAGACGCCCGTCAGGCGTTCAGACAGCGCGGATTTTCGGTGGCCTGAAAGACGGCATCCCGTCAGTGCTGGGGGGGACGGCCAGACCGTACGCCACAAAGGGCTGCTTGCGCATTTCCGGTTGCAGCGCCGCCAGCAGAATCGTCGCCGGAGGCGAAAGATCGGTCGACGCGGCATGGACATGGCAGCATTTGTCGCTGTGGTGGTTCATGTCGGTGCAATGGTGCGTCACCATGGTGGCCCCGTGATGGTGCATCACCGGGGGCGCGTCCGCATGGGCAGGAACGAAGCCGACCAGCAGCCACACCTGCATCAGCAGGCAGGCCAGCAGACCTGTCGAAATCCGGGCATGTGTCCTGACCATCCAGGGCTCCTGTGCTCCGACGCGAAAACGCGGCTTCACCGGCCCGTATACCCTCTGGGGGCATACGGGGAAAGTCTTTTCCGGGGTCGGTTTCGCTCAGGCGTCCTTGCCGAACAGGGCCGTCAGGCTGGCCGAGCCGAGGGAATGGCTGTGCAGGAAGAAGCCGACCATGGCGCCCGAGGCATCGCTGGGTACGCTCAGCGTCTCGGTATCCAGCGCGTGGACGGTAAAGATGTAGCGGTGCGCCGGGCCGGGCGGGGGGGCCGCGCCGCCATAGACGTTGCCGCCGAAATCGGTGCGGGTCATGAACGCGCCGTCGGGCAGGTCCGCATCGCCCGATCCGGCACCGGCGGCCAGGGTGGTGACGGTGGCCGGAATGTTCACGGCTACCCAATGCCACCAGCCCGAGCCGGTCGGCGCATCGGGGTCGTACATCGTGATGGCGAAGCTGCGCGTGCCCTCGGGCGCGCCGCTCCAGGCCAGTGGCGGCGAGATATTGCCGCCACGATAGCCCATGCCGTCAAAGACCTGGGCGTCCGGCAGGCGTTCACCGTCCTTGAAGGCCCGGCTGGTCAGGGTGAATGTCATATGGGTCAGTCCTTCGCTTACCAGTTCTTGCTGACCAGCCAGAACTCTTCCGACGTCAGGGTCACGACGGCACCGCCGGCCGGGGATTCCGAGGCCGCTTCGGCCAGGGCGGCAATGCGCTGGACCATCAGCGTCTTGCGCACATGGGCTTCGGACGTTTCATCGCTGCTTTCCAGAACGGTCAGCGCCGATTTGCAGGCACGGGCGACGCGGGCGGCATCAAGCGCGGCATAGGACATGGGTCAGGCTCCGGTTTGCATTGCAGGGACGCCATTCTGACCGCCGCCGCCGCCGCTGTCCAACCGTCGCATCGTGCTGGCCACGCGGCGCCGGATTCCGTAAACGGGGCATCCGATGAGTGATCAAGTCTCCGATTTCGATTTCGACCTGCCCCACACGCTGGTCGCCGAGCATCCGGCGCGCCCGCGCGATGCCGCACGTCTGCTGGACGTCATGCCGACCGGCCCGTTCCACGACCGGGTGGTGCGCGACCTGCCGTCGCTGCTGCGGCCGGGCGACCTGCTGGTGGCCAACGACACGGCCGTCATCCCTGCCCAACTCGACGCCCGACGCGGCGAGGCGAAAATCGGCATCACGCTGGACCGTATCCTGCCCGACGGCACATGGCATGCGCTGGCCCGCAACGCCCGCCGCCTGCGCGCCGGCGACGTGCTGACGTTTCCCGGCACGTCCAACACGGCAGCCATCGTGTCGCGTGACGACGAAGGCGGGGTGATCCTGCGCTTCGATACCGAGGGGGCGGCGTTCGATGCCTTTCTTCAAAAGGCAGGCGTACTCGCACTCCCCCCCTACATCGACCGCCCCCAGGGACCCACCGAACAGGACCGGCAGGACTACGCCACCATCTTCGCCGCCCATCGCGGCGCCGTAGCCGCACCCACCGCGGGCCTCCATTTCACCCCCCAGCTTCTGGCGGCGCTGGACGCGGCGGGGGTGGAGCGCTGCACGCTGACCCTGCATGTCGGGGCAGGCACCTTCCTACCGGTGCGCGGCGACAGCATCGCCGGCCACCGCATGCATGCCGAACGCGGCGTGATCACCGAGGAGACGGCCGAGCGGCTCAACCGCACCCGCCGCGCGGGCGGCCGGATCGTGGCGGTCGGCACCACGTCGCTGCGCCTGCTGGAAAGCGCCGCCGACCCCGACGGCACGATCAGGCCTTTCGACGGCGACACCGCGATCTTCATCCGTCCCGGCTACCGTTTCCGGGCGGTGGACCTGCTGATGACCAATTTCCACCTGCCGCGCTCGACCCTGTTCATGCTGGTCTGCGCCTTTGCCGGATATGACAGGATGCGCGACGCTTATGCCCATGCCATCGGCACGGGGTACCGCTTCTACTCCTATGGCGACGCGTGCCTGCTGCATCGCGCGCCGACACCGGGAGAAACAGGAGCATGAGCACGTCATTCCGCTGGGTCGAGCAGGCCCGTTCCGGCCGCGCGCGGGCAGGGCACCTGCACACCGCCCATGGCGTGGTGCCGACCCCAACCTTCATGCCCGTGGGCACCGTCGGCACCGTCAAGGCGATGACGATGGATGCGGTGCGCTCGACCGGCGCCGGCATCGTGCTGGGCAATACCTATCACCTGATGCTGCGGCCGGGGGCGGAACGGGTGCGCGCCCTGGGGGGGCTGCATCGCTTCATGGACTGGCCTGGGCCGATCCTGACCGATTCCGGCGGCTTCCAGGTCATGTCGCTGGGCCCGCTGCGCAAGCTGGACCAGGACGGGGTAACGTTCAGTTCGCACATTGATGGTTCCAAGCACCGGCTGACGCCGGAACGTTCGACCGACATCCAGCACGCGCTGGATGCCACCATCACCATGTGTTTCGACGAATGCCCGGCCCTGCCGGCCGCGCCCGAGGTGATCGCGCAGTCCATGCGGATGTCGATGCGCTGGGCCGCGCGCTGCCGCGAAGCCTTCGTGCAGCGTCCCGGCTACGCCCAGTACGGCATCATCCAGGGAGGCACCGAGGCCGAATTGCGGGCTGAGAGCGTTCGCGCCCTGACCGGCATCGGCTTCGAAGGTTACGCCATCGGCGGCCTGGCGGTGGGCGAAGGGCAGGAACTGATGTTCTCGACCCTGGACGCCACCACGCCGCTGATCCCGTGGGACAGCCCGCGCTACCTGATGGGCGTGGGCACGCCTGACGACCTGCTGGGCAGCGTCGAGCGCGGCGTGGACATGTTCGACTGCGTCATGCCAACCCGCGCGGGGCGTACGGCGCGGGCCTATACCGAGCGCGGCACGCTGAACCTGCGCAACGCGCGGCATGCGGTGGATTCGCGTCCGATTTCGCCGCATTGCGACTGCCTGGCCTGCACGTGCCATAGCCGTGCCTATCTGCATCATCTGTTCCGCACGAACGAGATCCTGGGCCCGATGCTGCTAACCTGGCATAATCTTGCCTATTATCAGCGCCTTATGCGCGGCATCCGGGCAGCGATCGTCGAGGGCACGCTCGAGGCGCACGCGGCATGGCTGCGCGCGCAATGGGCGATGGAGGATTGGTCCCCGGACGAGATGCCACCCCCCGATATTCCGCCGGTTCCGTGATGGAAAACGGTCCGCCGCCCGGCCGGGCCGTCGCGCTGCGCGATGCCATTCGCGACAAGGCGCTGGCGCTGGGCTTTGACGCGGTGGGCTTCTGCGCGGCTGCGCTGGGGGACGATGCCCGGCGGCATCTGGCCGATTTTCTGGCGGCCGGCCATCATGGCGCGATGGGCTGGCTGGCCGACCGGGTGGAGCAGCGCGGCGATCCGCGTGCCCTGTGGCCCGAGGCCAGGAGCGTGATCGCGCTGGGCTTGTCCTACGCCCCTGCGGGTGACGCGCTGGCAACGACACGTCTGGCGGACCGGGGGAATATCTCGGTCTATGCCCGCCATCGCGATTATCACGATGTGGTCAAGGGCATGCTCAAGCATCTGGCCCAGTTCGTGGTGGCCCAGGGGGCGCGCGCGGGCGTCACGCCCGAGGTCAAGGTCTTCGTCGATACGGCGCCGGTGATGGAAAAACCCCTGGCCGAGCAGGCGGGGCTCGGCTGGCAGGGCAAGCATACCAATCTGGTCTCGCGCCGACATGGAAGCTGGCTGTTCCTCGGTGAAATCTACACCAGCCTGGAACTGCCGGCGTCCGACGAATCCGGCGGGCGGTGCGGGTCGTGCCATCGCTGCCTGGATGCCTGCCCGACCGATGCCTTTCCCGCGCCGTACCAGTTGGATGCGCGACGCTGCATTTCCTATCTGACGATCGAGAGCTCTGGACCGATCCCGGAGCCATTCCGTGCGGCAATGGGCAATCGGATCTATGGCTGCGACGATTGTCTGGCCGTCTGTCCGTGGAATCGGTTTGCCACGGAGTCGCGTCATATGAAGTTGCGCGCACGCGAGGATCTGACGATGCCACGCTTGGCAGACCTGGCGCGGCTGGACGACGCGGGATTCCGCGCCCTGTTCTCGGGCTCTCCCGTCAAGCGGATCGGCCGTGACCGGTTCGTGCGCAATGTGCTGGTGGCCGTCGGCAATTCGGGGCAGGCGGCCCTGGTGCCGGTGGCGCAGGATTTGTGCGAGGATGCGAACGCGGTGGTGGCCGAGACCGCGCGTTGGGCGGTCGGGCGGTTGCCCCGATGAGCGGCGGTCTGGTCAAGCGCAGTCTGATCCTGTCCGGCCATCGGACGAGCGTGGCGCTGGAACCCGAATTCTGGACAGCGTTGGAGGGCATGGCGCGCGCGCGCTCCATGGGTCTGCCTGCGCTGATTGCCGCGATCGATGCCGCACGCGACCCGGCGCGGCCACTGGCGTCCGCCCTGCGGGTCGCAGCGTTGCACGCCCAGCAGACACGCGCTGATTTGGGGGCGGAGCCGCCCGCGTGCTAGACCGGAATCGGTCCGGACATCTGGGCGGGAAAAATGGCGATCTGGGGTAAATTATTCGGTGGTGTGGCGGGGTTCGCGGTCGGCGGCCCCATGGGCGCCGTGGTGGGCGCGGCCCTTGGTCACGCGGCCGATAACGGGTCGATTCTGGAAACGCCCGTCGGCGGCTGGACCGACCGCTGGGCCCCCCGGGTGAATGCCGACCCGAATGGGGCGGCGACCTTCGTCGCGGCCAAGCTGGCCTCGGTAATGGGCAAGCGTGACCAGCTTTACGGGCTGGTGATGGTGGTGCTGTGCGCCAAGGTCGCCAAATGCGATGGGCCGGTGAACCGGGCCGAAATCGATGCCTTCAAGCGCCGGTTCCAGATTCCCGCCGAGAATGCGAGCGACGTGGGCCGCCTGTTCGATCAGGCGCGGCAGCGGGTCGACGATTTCGAAGCCTTCGCTACCGAACTGGGCCGCGCTTTCCACGACAAGCCTGAAATGCTGGAAGAGGCGCTGGCCGTTTTGTTCATCATCGCACGCGCCGATCTGGGCCATGACGAGACATTGCATCCGGCAGAAATCCGTTTCCTGCGGCGCGTGCATCAGGCCTTCGGCCTGAGCGCCGGCGCATGGGACCGGGCGGAGTCCGGCGGCGCGCGGCCCGATGTCAGCGAGGTCGACGCCTATGCGGAACTCGGCGTGGCACGCAATGCGACGGACAGCGAAGTGCGCGCGGCCTGGCGTGTCCTGGTGCGAGAACATCACCCCGACGCCATGACGGCCCGTGGTGCCGACGAGGCGGCGGTTGAAGCGGCAGCCGGGCGGATCGCCCGGATCAATGCCGCCTGGGACCGCATCAAGCGCGACAGGAAGCTTTGAGCTTCGTGCCGATAGCGATCCCGCTCGCTATTTTACCCGCCTGACGGTAGCCGCCACCGTATGGGCCAGGGCGCGATAGGCTTGGCCGGCGGGGCTGCTGGGCGTCGAGATCACGATGGGGGCACCGGCGTCCGCGCTAGCGCGGATATCGGCCAGCAGCGGGATTTCACCCAGGAAGGGCACGCCCAGCGCCTCGGCTTCGGCCCTGGCGCCCCCATGGCCGAACAGGTCGGTGCGGTGGCCGCAGTTCGGACAGCAGAAATAGGACATGTTCTCGACCATCCCCAGCACGGGGACATTCATCTTCTCGAACATCGCGATCCCGCGCCGCGCATCCAGAAGCGCGATGTCCTGCGGGGTGGAGACGATCACCGCGCCGGCCAGTGAGACCTTCTGGGCCAGGGTCAATTGGGCGTCGCCGGTGCCAGGGGGCATGTCCACCACCAGCACGTCCAGCGCGCCCCATTCTACGTCACCCAGAAGCTGACCCAGCGCACCCATCACCATCGGGCCACGCCAGATCATGGCCTGGCGTTCGTCCACCAGCAGGCCGATGGACATGGCGCGGATGCCCCACGCCTCCAGCGGCGCCATGCGACCGTCGCGGACCTGGGGCGGCTGGTGCAGGCCCATCATGCGTGGCAGGGAAGGGCCATGGATGTCGGCATCAAGCAGGCCTACGCGCAGCCCCTCCATCCCCAGCCCGACGGCCAGGTTCACGGCGGTCGTCGACTTGCCGACCCCGCCCTTGCCAGAGGCTACGGCGATCACGGTGCGCACGTCCGGCAGGATCGGCCCCTGCGCGGGCCGGCCGCCGGGGGTGCCGAGATTCAGCGGTCGATGGCCACCAGCCGGCGCCGGGGCGGGAGCGGCTGCCGGGCGATGGGCGGTCAGGATGATGCTGGCGGCGACCACGTCGGGCAGTGCCAGTAATGCCTGTTCGGCCGCCGGCAGCAAGGACTGGATGCGTCCGGCCGCCGCCCGGTCGGTGGCCAGGGCGACATGCAATGTGCCGTCGCGCAGCATCGTCGTGTCCAGGGCCGCATGGTCCAGGATCGTGGATCCGTCCGCGTCGCGGACCTGGCGCAGGATGTCGGCGATCCGCGCCGGCGTGGGTTCCGTCATGGTCTATCCTTCCGTGGCGGCCGCGCGGAGCGTGGTCGCGTCGTTGCCCGGACATAGGCGAAAACCGTCTGCGCGCAAATCGGAATGGTCGTGCCCGCGTCTTCGGGGCATATGTAAGAAATCGCAACGGGACTGGAGTGGCGGGCGGTTCCGCTCCATTTGTCGAAGATGCCGCATGTTCGCGGCGGGCAGGAGAACCGGCTGATATGACTGCATCTGCGCCTAGTCCGCAGGTCTCGTCCGGATCAGGACAAGGAGCGACGGTGCCGCCGAGGCCACCGGGCAGCCGACGTGATCACCGGATCGACGCGTTGCGCGGGGTCGCGCTGTTGATGATGTTCGTCGATCATATTCCGCAGAACGTGCTGAATCGTTTTACGTTGCGCAATGTCGGCTTTGCCGACGCCGCGGAGATCTTCGTGCTGCTGGCGGGCTATGCTTCCTGGTTGGCGTATGGCCGGAATTTCGAGCGTGTCGGGTTACGGGCCGGTGTGGGCCGGGTGTGGCGGCGCTGCTTGCGGTTGTACGTCTTTCAGGCCGTCATGGTGGTGGTGACCACGGCCACCATCCGATACTGGCGCGCATTCTGGCCGGTGCCGGTCGATTTCCTGGAGCCCGAACTGGCCCACGGGCTGAGTTCTTTCTGGCGGGTCCTGTTTCTCGATGCGCTGCCCAGCAATCTGAATATCCTGCCGCTTTATATGGTTCTGCTCGGGGTTTTCCCGCTGATCTATTTGATGATGCGGATCAGTCTGTGGCTGACGCTGGCGCTGAGTGCCAGTCTGTGGCTGCTCATTAACCTCGACCCCTCGATCAATTTTCCCAACTGGCTGGACCCGGATGGCTGGTATTTCGATCCGCTGGCCTGGCAGTTCCTGTTCACGCTGGGGGCCTGTGCTGCCGTGGTGGCCGGACGGCATGACGGCAGCCTGCCGCGCCGGGGCTGGCTGCGTTGGGTTTGTGGCCTCTATCTCGCGGTCTCCGCGCTCGAGGCCTTTCCCTGGCAGCAATGGGGTCTGCCCGATCTGCGGCCCTTCGCCATCACCGCGCCGGACAAGAGCGTACTTGCTCCGCTGCGGCTGCTGGATGTGCTGGCAATCTTCTATCTGGTTCAGTCCTCGCATGGCGTGCGTGGTGCTGCGGAGGGGCGCATTGGACGTGTGATGGCGCTCTTCGGGCGCCATTCGCTGGAAGTCTTCTCGGCCGGCACGGTGATCGACCTGTATGCGCGGCTGATCTTTACCTCCTTCGGTTCCGGCTGGATGTTGCAGATCGCGGTGAATGTGATTGGATTCACGATCCTGTGGGAACTCGCGACGGTTCTCGATCGGGCTCGTATCAGGCAGAAACAGCGTCAGGCGGCGCCTCCTGCGGCAGCGGAGGGGCGCGGCAACCCGGCTCCTGCGGGGAGCGTAATGGAAAGAGCCCGTTGATGAATGATGCGACCGAACGTCCGCCCTCTCCTATCCTGCCCCGTCTGACCGACCGGCTGAGGCGCGGCCGGCCGGTGCGTGTGACCTTATTCGGGTCCTCGACCACCGAGGGGATCGGTGCCAGCAGTCCGGAGCATGGATTTGCTGCCGTCTTCGAACGTACCCTGGCGCCCTTCGTGACCGGCGGGTTGGCGGTGATCAATCGTGGGATCGGCGGCAACGGTGCGCAGGAAATGCACGACCGCCTGCCCGGCGTGCTGGCCGACGACGCGGACCTCGTGATGTGGCAGACCGGCAGCAACGATGCCTGGCAGGGCGTGAAGCTGGAAACCTACGAGGATCTGACACGCCGGGATCTGCTGGCCACCCGCGCTACGGGGGCCGACCTGGCGCTGATCGACCCGCAATATTGCCGTATGCTCGAGGAATGCGCGGCCTTCCCGCCTTTTGTCCCGGCAGTGCATCGCATCGGCTCGGAACTGGGGATTCCGGTCTTCGGCCGCTATGCCCGCATGAAATCCTGGTGCGCCGAGCTGGGCATGGACCGCGACGAATTGTCACCCGACGGGCTGCATATGGGCGACCGGGGCTACCTGCTGCTGGGCGAGGCGGTCGCGCGCTGGCTGCTGGAACTGACGGGGGCTCCGGCGGGTGCATTTCTCCCCAACCGCTGATCGTCCCGCGCGGGGCGCGGGTCAGCCCTTCCGATTCGGCCGCGATCATGCTCTAGGATAGTCTGGTCACGACGACCTGACTGCTGGAAGCGCTTTACCCGATGTCTTTGCCTGTTCCGGTTTTCCCTCGCCCGTTCGCCGCCGTCGGGCTGGCGGTTTCCCTGTCCCTGATCGCGGCGGCCGCTGCCCGGGCCGAGCCTGCCATGGTGCCGCCCCCGCCGGCACCGCCGCAGGCCGACGCCGCGCCGTCGATCCGCCTGCCTGGGCCAGGCCGGGGGACCCCCGACAGCTTTGCCGATCTGGCGGCACGGTTGCTGCCGGCAGTGGTCAACGTCTCGACCACCGAGACGGTCAAGCCTGGGGATGATGATGGGGAGTCGGATGGTGACGGCGAGGATGCGCCGCAGATCCCGAATTTCCCCGAAGGGTCGCCCTTCGAGAAGTTTTTCCACGATTTCATGAGCCACCAGAACGGTCCGGAGGCTGCGCCGCGCAAGATGCAAGCCCTGGGGTCGGGTTTCATCATCGATGCGTCGGGTATCGTGGTCACCAACAATCATGTCATCCGCCACGCGGACCAGATCACGGTGACGCTTCAGGACAATACAGTTCTCAAGGCCAAGCTGCTTGGCCACGATGACAGGACCGATCTTGCGGTGCTGAAGGTGGAGACCCCCCATCCGCTACCTGCCGTGGTCTTCGGTGACAGCGACCATGCGCGGGTTGGGGACTGGGTTCTGGCGATTGGCAACCCGTTCGGTTTGTCCGGTACGGTGACGGCGGGCATCATCTCCTCGCGCGGTCGCAATATCGAGCAGGGGCCATACGACGATTTCATCCAGACCGATGCGCCGATCAACAAAGGGAATTCGGGTGGCCCGCTGTTTGACATGCAGGGGCAGGTGATCGGGATCAATACCGCAATCTATTCGCCGTCCGGCGGGTCGATCGGTATCGGGTTTTCGATCCCCTCGGCCGAGGCGCGGGGAATCATCGATCAGTTGCGCCGCACCGGCAAGGTCTCGCGCGGTTGGATCGGCGTGCGGATTCAGGACGTGACGCAGGACATCGCCGACGGGCTGGGGCTGAAGGCCGCTCATGGTGCGCTGATCGCCGGTGTCGAAGCCAAGGGACCGGCCGCCGCGGCGAAATTGCAGGTCGGTGATGTGATCCAGACCCTGAACGGCAAGGAGATCGACGGCCGCGCCCTGCCGCGCCTGATGGCCGACACGGCTCCCGGACAGGTGGTGAAGCTGGGGGTCTGGCGGCATGGCCAGGCGGTAGCGGCCTCGGTCACGGTCGGCGCGCTGCCCGAGGACCCGAAGGAGGCGCCGGCTCCCAAGCCCGATGCCAAGGTGCAGGGCAGCGTCCAGCTTCAGGGCCTGGGCCTGACCGTGGGGGCGATCGACGACGTGGCCCGGCAGAAATTCAACCTGGCCGAAGGGCAAAAGGGTGTGGTCGTGACCAGTGTGGCGCAGGATGGGGCCGCGGCGGATCGCGGCCTGCGGGCCGGCGACGTGATCACCCAGGTTCAGCAGGCCGAAGTCGCGACTCCTGCTGATCTACGGCGGTCGGTCGATGCGGCGCGAGCCAAGCATCGGCGGTCGATTTTGTTCCTGGTCCAGAATGCCGACGGTCTGCGCTGGGTGCCCCTGCCGTTGGCGGATGACGCGAAATAACGTTCGTAGCCAATCATGGACCGTGATGCTCTGAATGTAGCGGATGGCCCGGTCGTGCCGCCGTCCGCGCGTTGGGCGGCGATCCGCCGGGTGCTGGAACCCAGGGGCGCGGAAATCCGCCAGGCGGCACGCCTGCTGGTGTCGGTTCTGCTGTCGGACCTTCTGGCGCGTGTGGTGCATCTGCATGAACCGGTCTGGTCGGTGATTACCTCGGTCATCGTCACGCAAAGCCGGATTACCCAGACCCTGACCACCGGGCGGGACCAGATCGTGGGCACGCTGGTCGGGGCCGGGGCGGGGCTGCTGGCTATCCTGATGGTCCAGACGGGGATACTGCCGGACTGGGTTGCGTTCTGGCTGGCGCTGACGCCGCTGGCCCTGCTGGCGGCGGCGCGACCGAATCTGCGCTTTGCCGCAGTGACGCTGATGATCGTGCTGCTGTTTCCGATCAGCGGTGACCCGTTCCTGCGACCGCTGGACAGGATCGCCTCGATCCTGATCGGTGTCGTGACTTCGCTCGTGGTAACGATGTTCGTGCTGCACGATGCTGCGCGAGGAGACGTGTTGACTGCGTCCGGCCGGCTGATCGCCGATATCGCGGATCTGCTGGACCGCGCGCTGCGTGGCGAACTGGATCACGATACGATCGAGACGATCGACGAGGCATGCCGCACCCATTTGCAGGAAATCTACGGCGCGGTAGCCGAGACCAGGGTGGAGGGGTTGCGCATCCTGCGCCGCAAGGCCGATCCGTTGCTGGATGTTCTGCCTGGCCTTCTGCGGCGCCTGCGCGGCAGTGCGGTCTTCGCCGCGCGTGCGGCGACCGAGGCGGGGGAATTGCCGAGCGTGGATACTGCCCTGGATGCCGAACGGCGGGCGCTGGCGCGCGTGCTGTCGCAGCTTTCGCGCCGGTGCGCGCGTGCGGCGCGTGGCCGCCGACGGATATCGCGCGAGGACGCGGCAACCGTATTGGCAGTGCTGCACACGCCGGGTCCCTCCTGGAGCGCGCCCATGCAGTTTACCCTGGGGATGCTGCATGAAGATCTGGAACGTGCGGTGGAGGCGGTCTGGTCTGACGGCGCGGCGCATCCATATGCAGAGGCGAAAAAAGCGGAGGGTAGATCCCATGCTGAACCGGACGATCCTGAAAACTCTTCCGGCGGGTGTGTCCGCCCCTGGCTATGATCCGGCGACCATCCGGACCGGTATCGTGCATTTTGGGGTCGGCAATTTCTTTCGGGCCCATGAGGCTTTCTATGTCGATCGCTGCCTGGCGCTGGAGGGGCAGCAGGATTGGGGGATCGCCGGTGTCGGGCTGACGGCGGGGGCGCGGTCCGAACGCAAGGCCAGACAGTTCACGGAGCAGGATTGCCTTTACTCCCTGACCGAGGCCGCCCCGGACGGTGCGCGGGCAGTGCGGGTCATCGGTGCCTTGCATGCCTATCTGTTGGCACCGGCCGATCCGACAGCCGTGCTGGACCTGTTGGCTGATCCATCGGTGCGTATTGTTAGCATGACGATCACCGAAGGCGGCTACAACATCGATGAGACGACAGGGGCGTTTCGCCTGGATAGCGCTGCGGTGCGGGCTGATCTGGTCGCTGATGCCCTGCCGACGACCATTTTCGGCTTTGTTATCGAAGCCCTGGCTCGTCGTCGCGCCGCAGGGAGCGGACCGTTCACCGTGCTCTCCTGTGATAACCTGCGTCATAATGGCGATGTGGCGCGGACGGCATTCCTGGGTTTCGCCCAGGCGCGCGATCCGGATCTGGCGGCGTGGATCGAGGCCCATGTCACCTTCCCCAACGGCATGGTCGATCGCATCACGCCGTCGGTAGACGACGCGATTGCCCGCACGCTGAATGTCGCCAGCGGTCTGGACGATGCGCTGCCGCTGGTGGCCGAGGATTTCACCCAATGGGTGGTGGAAGACCGGTTCTGCGCCGGCCGTCCGGCGCTGGAGAAGGCGGGCGTCCAGTTCGTGGCCGACGTGACCGGCTATGAGCACGTAAAAGTACGGATGCTGAATGCATCGCATATTCTACTGGCCTTCCCTAGCATCTTGCTGGGTTATCGCCAGGTGGATGAAGCATTGCGCGACAGGGATCTGGCGCGGTTCGTCAACGCCTATCTGGAACTGGATGTGATTCCGCGTCTTGATGCGCCGGCTGGCCTGGACCCGCAGGATTACCGGCGCAGCATATTACGGCGTTTTTCCAATCCGGCGATGGCGGACCAGTTACTGCGGATCGGGGGGGATGGTTCGTCCAAGATTCAGGTTTTCTGGACCGAAACGGTGCGGCGCGTACTGTCCGATGGTGGCGATCTGCGGCGTATCGCCTTCGGCATTGCGGCTTATCTGGAAGCGTTGCGCGGTGTGGATGAAACGGGCGTGCAATATACGCCTGCAGAACCGACGCTGGATGCCGCGCAACTGGAACTGGCCGATGCCGAAGACCTGCGCGCGGCGCTGGCCCTGCCAGCCTTCGATGGTTGGCGCGAGGTGCGGAGCGTCGCCTTGACCGATGCCATCGTCACCGCCCGTGAGGCTATTCGCGAAATCGGCGTGCGGGCCGCGCTGGCGGAATGCGGTGGCTTGCCAGGCTGAGGGTGTCGCCTTGCTGGCGTGTTAGCCCGGTTGCATGGCACGGGTCATCAGCCGTGCTTTCGGGTCGTAGCTGGCTAGAATGGCGGTGGCTTTCGGCTCGTCGATCGGGGCGAAGCCAATACGCAGCCAGTAAGCTCCGGCACTGCCGGTTGCGATGAGTGCAATGCGCGACACGCCGGCGGATGCCGCGTGTTCGGCAAGAATAGCCAGCGCGGCGGCAGGGGCGCCCTGACCTCTGGCGTCAGGTAAAAGTGCGATATCGTGTAGATACCAGCAATCCGGTCGTCCTGGTAGCGCGCCCAGGGCGCAATCCAATGCCGGCGGAGCGGCGGCGCACCAGGGGTGGCTGATGACATAGCCTTCGAGCCCCGCGCCTCGGTCGAGGACCAGGCAGCCGAGGGGGCATAGGGCGAGCCGTTCGGCGAAGACTGATTCGCCTTCGGGATAGGCAGGATGCACGCGCGCCGCAATATCCAGCACGGCGGGCAGATCGGTCGGATGCATGGCGCGCCAGCTTGGCTGGCGGGAGCCTGGTATGGTGGTGGCAGTCGGCATGGGCGGCAAAAACGCTCTCGACAGGCGGGCGACAACTCCAGCATAGCATGCGGCGCGTGGGCGGACAGTGCTAGCGCTATTGGCAGCGGGAGACGGTGTGGGATGGAGGATGCGCGTCTGACGGTGCGGATCGACGCGCATGACGCGCCGCTGCTGGGTCATGGCAAGATCCGCTTGCTGGAAGCCATCGGTGCCAGTGGTTCGATTTCCGGCGCTGCGCGGGCGATGGGGATGTCCTATCGACGCGCGTGGCTGCTGGTCGAGGCGATGAATGCCGCCTTCGCGGAGCCGGTGGTGGCGACCCGACCGGGTGGGGGTGGGGGTGCCGAGTTGTCGCCGGCCGGGATCGAGATCCTACGTCTGTATCGCGAGATCGAGGGGCGGGCAGCACAGGCGGCCCTGCCGGCGTTGCGGGAACTGGCTACGCGTCTTGCACCGCGATGAGGGTCGTGTGTCGTTGCATTGATAATTTCATGTTTGGGAATTGTAACAACGCGCCGCAATATGGCCACAGGCCTTTGTCATAATTAAGAGATTGCCTGTATGGCTTTGTGGGCGCCGACGTCAGCGGCGCTGAAACGCAACTTGCTGGCGCGCTGGCGCCGGTGGCAGATCATGGACAGATGGCGTTGCCATGCGCGGCGTTCGGGGAGCAAGGATGTTAAGACGCGATCTCGTGAAGACCGGAGCGGGTGTCTCTCTGCTGTCGATGCTGGCGCCCGGCGCCCGTGACGCCCATGCCGACGCACCTGGTGCGCCCTCACCGACAGGCGCCTTCGAGGCAGGCACGGTGCGCCGGATCGCCCAGCAATTGTCGCGCCGGCCCTATCGTGCGCCCGAGCAGACCCTGCCTGCGGCGATCGATTCGCTGAATTTCGATCAGTACCGCTCGATCGCCTATCGCGAGGATCAGGCGCTCTGGCACGGCCAGAACCTGGCGTTCGATGTGGAATTCTTCCCTCGCGGTTTTCTCTACCGTCCCCGTATTGAGATCTATGAGGTTGTGGACGGCAAATCGGCGCCGGTGCCCTATAACCCCGATCTGTTCACCTATGGCGACCCGAAGCTGAAGGTGCCGGACAATGTGGGTTTTGCTGGGTTGCGTCTGCGCTATGCGATCAACACACCGGGCGTAATGGAGGAATTCTGCGTCTTTCTGGGGGCGTCTTATTTCCGCGCAGTGGCTAAGGGGCAGAATTACGGCCTTTCGGCCCGTGGTTTCGCCGATGGCACGGGTAACCCGAAAGGTGAAGAATTCGCGCTGTTCCGTGCCTTCTGGCTGGAAAAGCCACAGCCGGGCGTCGATTCCGTGGTTGTGCATGCGCTGCTGGACAGCCCATCGGTCGCAGGGGCTTTCAGCTTTACCATCCGTCCGGGCGACATGACTGTTTTTGATGTGCAGTCCTACGTGTATCCGCGCACGAAGATCGACGAGCCAGGCATCGCGCCCCTGACGGGCATGTTCTACTTCGATGCCAACGACCGCAATCATGTCGATGACTGGCGCCCGGCTGCGCATGACAGCGAGGCACTCTCGATCTGGACGGGTAGCGGTCAGCAATTGTGGCGGCCGCTGCGCAATCCGCGAGACCTGCAATTCTCTGCGTTCTCGGACAATTCGACGCGCGGCTTCGGGCTGATGCAGCGCAAGCGGGCCTTCGCCGATTTCGAGGATCTGGCGCTCAATTACGAAAAGCGTCCGTCGCTGTGGATCGAGCCGATCGGCGACTGGGGCCCCGGTGCGGTCGATCTGGTGGAAATCCCGACGCCCAACGAGGTGAACGACAACATCGTTTCGTTCTGGCGCCCCGGCGGCGGGCTGGCGGCGGGGCAGGAATATGCCTTTACCTATCGCATGTATTGGGGTTGGGATACGCCCTGGCCGACCAAGCTGGCGCGGATTGCCGCCACCCGTGTCGGTGCGGTGACCGATGATCCGGCTGCGCGGTTCTTTGCGATCGATTTCAGCGGCGCGCCATTCGAAAATTTGCCGCCGGATGCCAAATTCCATCTGGTGCCCAGCAGTTCGGCCGGTACGATCCGCAACGTCGTGGTCGAACCCGATCCGGCCATTCAGGGGTGGCGTACGACATTCGAATTCGCGCCTGGCAACGCCAAGATCGCCGAACTGACTTGCGTCCTGGCCAATGATGCCGGGCCGGTCTCCGAACAATGGACCTACCGATGGACACCATAGGGCGGCGCGCAGAGATGGGCATGGGGGACGGCTCCCGGCCGGGGACAGGCGATGGTGGCATGTTTCGGGCCCTGCCTGACGAAGCTCCGATGGAGATGGCGACGCAATCGTTGTCCGAGCGTCCCCTGACGCATGGCCGGCCGCGCGTGCCGGTTACCGAGCCCGCGCTGATGGCGCTACGGCGGCTTGCGGTGATCGGTTCGGCCACCCTGCTGACGATCTATGGCGCCTACGCGATGAACCGGGTGCTGAACTCGGTGGGGTACTCGGTGCTGGGCGTGATCGTGCTCGTCCTGTTCGTGCTGCTGTTCCAGTGGATTGCGCTGGCCTTTACTTCCGCCGTGGGCGGTTTCGTCTCGCTGTTGCGCCACGGTGGTCTGGGGTTGGGGATTGCATGCGACGGGGAATTGCCGGCGCTTTCGACCCGCACCGCCCTGCTGATGCCGACGTATAACGAAAGTCCGGGACGGGTGATGGCCGGCCTGCGCGCCATGTATGACAGCATGGCGGCGACTGGCCGGTTGGACTCGTTTGATTTCTTTATCCTTTCCGACACCACCAATCCGGATGTGTGGGTCGAGGAAGAAGCCGCGTTCCTGGCTCTGCGGGCAGCGACGGGTGGAGACAGGCGCATCTTCTATCGCCGGCGGCCACTGAACACCGAGCGCAAAGCCGGAAATATCGCCGAATGGGTACGCCGTTTCGGTGGAGCCTATGCCCAGATGGTCACGCTGGACGCCGACAGCCTGATGGCGGGCGGGACGGTGGTGCGCATCGTGGCCGCTATGGAGTGCAATCCGGGCGTGGGCCTGATCCAGACCCTGCCGGAAATCGTCAACGGCACCACGCTGTTCGCGCGCATGCAGCAATTCGCGGGTCGGGTCTATGGTCCGCTGATCGCTCACGGCATTGCCTGGTGGCACGGTTCGGAGGGCAATTACTGGGGGCATAACGCGGTGATCCGCACCCGTGCCTTCGCCGAGCAGGCGGGCCTGCCCCATCTGCCGGGGCGCAAACCGTTCGGTGGACATATCCTCAGCCATGATTTCGTCGAGGCGGCCCTGATGCGCCGGGGCGGTTGGGCCATTCATATGGTGCCGGGCCTGCCCGGATCTTACGAAGAAAGCCCGCCGTCGCTGACCGACATCGCAATCCGCGACCGCCGCTGGTGCCAGGGCAATCTGCAACATGCCAAGGTGGTGGGGACACGGGGCCTGAATTGGGTCAGCCGGATGCACATGCTGATGGGCATCGGCTCTTATGTTACGTCGCCACTGTGGCTGCTGTTCCTGCTCGCGGGTATTTTGATCTCGTTGCAGTCTCGATTCGAGAAGCCGGAATATTTCGGCGATACCAAATCCCTTTATCCGAACTGGCCGCACGTTGATCCGGAACAGGCGAAATATGTGTTCATCGGCACCATGGGGATCCTGCTGGCACCCAAGCTGCTGGCCTATGTCGCGCTGCTGTTCGATCCCGCCACACGTCGGGGCTGCGGTGGAGCGGTGCGGGCCGCGCTATCGGTGCTGGTTGAAACGCTGATCGGTGGGCTGGTCGCGCCGGTAGCGATGCTGATCCAGACCTCTGGCGTGCTGTCGATCCTGCTGGGACGTGATTCGGGCTGGAACGCGCAGCGTCGCGACGATGGTGGGGTGCCGTTGATGGATACGGTGCGGGCCTACTGGATTTACATGCTGTTTGGCCTGGTCCTGGGCGCATGTGCGTGGAGTGTGTCGATCCCGCTGTTTCTGTGGATGACGCCGGTGCTGCTGGGGTTGGTTTTCGCTATTCCGCTGGCAGCAGCAACCAGCAGCCGTGATGCCGGTCAGGCCCTGCTGCGGGCCGGACTGCTGCTGATTCCCGAGGAAACGTCGCCGCCGGATATCCTGCGCCGTGCCGCTGCCGCCAACGCCGCCCGGCCGGAGGCCGAGGGTGGCGAGGCAATCCATCTTCTGCTGGCTGATCCCGAACTGATGGCCGCGCACCGCGCGATGCTGCCGCCGCCACGCAGGCCGGGCGACTCGATCAATTCCGACCTGTTGGTCGGGTTGTTGAAACTGTCGGAAAGCCCCGATCCCGACAGTGCGGTCATGCGGCTGCGCCGGACCGAAAAGGCGGCGGTGCTGGGCAGCGCGGAGGGTCTGGAGCGGCTCGATGCCCTACGCGGCGGTGAACGGCGCGACTGAACGATTTGGCAGAGCGCGCCGGTATTCTGCCCCCACCTCTTATTTCGAGGCGGGGCCAGGCTGGTCTAGAGCCGTGCAGGCGCGGGCTACCTTGGGATCGTCGCCGTGCTTCTCACACAATGCGGTGGCATCGGCAGTGCAGGATTCGACCGCGGTTTCGAAATCGGTTTCCAGTACGTCCCGAGCAACTGCCATATCGGGGTCATTGGTCCGCTTCTGTTCGGCTTCCAGAGTGTCCTGCGTCTTGTGCAGTTCGGTCAGAGCGTCGACGCATGACTGACTAGTTGAGTTTGGATCACTCTGCAGCACCGCAACGACTTTCTGCAACTGCATCGCGGTGGGGGGCGCTGCTGCCTCATCGTCGTCGGCCTGCGCGAAGGCTGGGGAGATGGCGAGGATGCCGGATAGGAACAGGACTGCAAGCCGGCCGGGATGGGTAATCGTCACACTGGGTATTCCACTGGTGCGAGGCCCCGGGGACGCGACGCGCGCTTCTCGACGGCGATCCCGTGCTTTCCCCGGGGAACGCCGGGCCGGTCGGGCGGCGGCGGCGCGGGATCGGCGGGACTATGGCAGGAAGTGCCGTTGGACGAAAGGGTGCCCGGCGTGCGTTCCTCTGCGCCTGGCGATGCGCTTAGGGAGCAGGTGGGTTGATGGCGGCATGGTTCTGCAGCAGCAGAGCCTGCATTTCCTCATTAGGATTGCCTAGCCAGCTTTGCAGAAAAGGCTGCCGTTCGTCCCGCCGGGTATGCAGCAATCCCCAGGCAGCGTGGCCGTCTGCCGCGAAAACGATATCGAGTTGGTTGTTATCGCAATCGTGGGGCTTGCACAGATGCCCGAGCAGATAGCTGTGGCCGCCTGTCACGACCCGCGCTACGGGCGTCGACGTCGCCTGCCCGCGACTGATCCAGTCCGGAAAGCGCTGCATGACGACATAGGCCCGGCGATAGGGAGCTTCGAGCAACAAGTCGGCTGTCTGCGGTTGTTCGGCTGTTCGGCCAGGGTGGCTGATCAGGAGCAGTAGGGCGGGGCATGCGTGGATGAAATGGATAAGGCGACACGGCACGTCGGCGTGGCTCCCGAAATAGGGCGAGACGATAGGATGGTTCTGGCGGTGGAGCGCCTTCGGGTCTCTCTGATACTGCCGCCGTGCGACATTGATGACAGGATTCTCTATCGCCCGGCATGCAGGTCATGCCGCTTGAGGTCGAAGACGCTTATCGCGAGTGGGGGTTTACAATATCCTTCCCACGCTCGATTTTTTTACTCAGGAAATGCCTGCGGAGATGATTCCCCGGTCACTACAAATCGTATCGTGATTTCCGGCGTTATCGTCAGGGTCACTCTGGAAGATCGGTTTCGAGCCGTGGAGGCTGTCTTCCGGGCTTTCCGCTGCCCGTGCAGAGCACGTCTGTCTGGTGTATGATCTCTCTTATCCAGTTGCGCGCCGGCGCATCCGCCAGTTCAGGAATATCGTCCCCGCCATGCGCCTGCGTTCCGCTCCCTCATCCATTCTGCCCAGGCTGCCGAACCCGAAAAAGCTCAAGCTTGGGGTGCTGGTCGTGCTGGCTGTGGCTTATGGCGTGTTGTTCCTGACCCTGTCGCGGCACCCCAAGCCGCCCCCGAAGTCGCGCTATACCGCCATTCCCGTGGCGGTGGTCAAGACGGCTCCGCCAGTCGGGGCCGCGCCGCCAGCGCCGGCAGTGCAGCTTCAGCCCGCACCGACGGTGGCGCTTCCACCGCCGCCGTCGGTGACGATCCGCTAGAGCATAACGGATACTCTAATGAAATGATCATTATCTATGCGCGTAATGAATATATGAGGGGAAGGTCTAGGATCAAATCGGGGTGCGCGACGGTCTGAAAAACTCCGGAATACCGGGGGCGAAACCGACCTATGCGGCAGACCCGGTTCTGCCATACGATGGACCTATTCCCGCCATCACTGCATGGTTCCATGCGCTGTTGTCACAGAACATGAGAATCGATCAATGACGATCCGGAATTGCCTGCTTGCTTTCGCCATGCCGATAACCGTTCTGGCCGGGCTCTCTATCGCCATGCCGGTTGCCCGCGCGGCGGACGATGCCTGCGCCCAGTCCGGCACGCAGTCCAAGGCGCCGGGGTGGGATGTCGCCGGCCGCCTGGCCCAGCGCGAGGATTGCCTCGCCGGCCGTGGCCAAGCCTATCGCGATGGAGTGACCAAGGGTGTGCAGCAGCGTGTGCAGAGTGGTCGCAATACGGTCAATGCAGTGCGTAACATGCCGCAGACCCAGATGGACCGCGTGCGCGCTGCCGGTACGACCGAGCAGAACAGCCTGAATGCGCTGGGTCAGAAGACCCGTACAAATGCTGCCAGCGTGCTGACGGGCGGCCTGTAAAAGCCTGTCTGGAAATGCGCGCGGGCGATAGCCCGCGCGTTTTCCATGTTGCGATAAAGTCGGCCATCGGGGCTGTCTCGGCCTCTTTAATCCCGTCGTCCATGCCGTCGGAGTGGTGGGAGTGGGCCATTTCCAGGGACGGAGGGTGGTCCAATGACATGTCGTTTGAAATCATAACGAAAAGGGCTCTCTGTTTTCTTCTGGCCCTGAATGCCGTTCTTGCCCTGCTCGTGGGGGGAATGTGTTTTTATGGTTTCGGCGGATATGCTTGGTTTCTGGCCAGCATCGGCTTGAATGCCCTGGCGCTGTCCTTCATGCTCGGCGGTGCCGGGTCCTCCTGGATCTCGTCGGCGGCCAGTCTCGGGATCGTCTCGAACATTTCGGCCATCATTGCGCTGCTGGCAGGCAACAAGCTCCAGGTCGATGTGCATATGGGCTACTTTGCCGCGCTGGCGTTCGTCTCGGCGACCTGTGATTGTTCCGCTATCGTGATTGCCGCCCTGATGGTGGCGGTGCAGCATATCGGCCTCAATTTCTATCGTCCCGACCTGCTTTATCCTGGCGGTTGCGACAGTTTCCGCCTTGTTCTGCATGCGGCGATCCTGATCGTGGAGACGGTGGCGCTGGTCTGGCTGGCGGCCTCTCTACGTGGGGCGTTCAAGGTATCCGAGGCCCTTTCGCGGGATGCCGACCATCGCCGCGCTGAAGCGGAGCGGCGCAAGCAGCAGGCGGAAGATGCCCATGCGGAGCAGGTCAAGCTGAGCGCCAATCTGGAAGCCAGCATGGAGCGGATCCGTCGGCAGGAAGCCGAGACGCTGGTCTTCATTGCCGAACTCGACAGGGCTCTGTCAGAGGTCGCCAAGGGCAACCTGCTGGTGCGGATCGAGAGGGAGTTCGCGCCGGGTTATGCACGCCTGACGCAGGTCTTCAACGCATCCATCGCGCAATTGGCCACGGCATTCAACGAGGTGAGACAGAGTATCCAGGCCGTTGCCTCGGCATCGGCGGAGATTTCGTCAGCCGTTGGGGATCTTGCCGGTCGCACCGAGGGGCAGGCCCGGGATGTCGGCAGCATGTCGGCCGGCATCGCTATGTTCTCCGACGGGACCCGCGATGCCTCGCAGTCGGCCTCCGAGGCCGGGAAACTGGTCGAGACGGTAGGGACGTCGATGGATGCGACGATCCAGGCGATGGACAAGGTCACGGAAACGATGACGGTCATCAAAACATCGTCCCGCGATATCGAGACGATCGTTGGGGTGATCGACGATATCGCATTGCAAACCAATCTGTTGTCGCTGAATGCGGGCGTCGAGGCGGCGCGGGCGGGCGAGTCCGGGTGTGGTTTCGCCGTGGTGGCGACGGAAATCCGCAATCTGGCGACCCGATCGACCGAGCAGGCCCGCGACATTCGGCAGAAGATCCGCGAAGCGGTGCTGTATATCGATCAGGGCGTCGGCCTGGTCGACGCGGCCGACGGGTCGCTAGGGCGGGTATCGGCTGTCATGGATGACATCACCCGGCATCTCGGGGTGATCGTCGCGTCCACGCGGACGCAGGCGACTGAAGTCCGGCATATTGCGGATAACGTGCGGGAGATCGACGCTTCGACCCAACAGAACGCCGCGATGGGCGAGGAAGTCACCGCCGCGTCGTTGAGTCTGGTGCGTGGGACGCGGCGCATGGAGGAGACGGTCTCCCGCTTCACTCTGCGCGAAATTTTCGATCGTGTTCCGCCGCCGACGAAGCCGGCGGTTTTTGCGCCGGAGGTTATGGACTCGGTGGCGTAAGGCCGCCAACCGTCAACTGCCCGGATCCCCATATCCGGGCAGTTGACGGTTCCTGGCGGCTTTAAGCGCCGCGCTTGCGCGATGACGGCCCTGCCGCCGGGCGACGGCGGGGAGCGCCCGACGGGGGAGCACTACGGGGACCACGTCCGCGCGGGGCGCCACCGGGGCCGCGATCACCGCCTCGACCTCCGCCGCCGCCACCGGCCGGAGCCTGTGCCGCGCTGATCTGGACCTCATCGGAATCCGTGGCGGCGACGCAGGCGCTGAAGCGCTCGGCCGATGCCGTGGCGATTTCGAACAGCGTATGGTCACCGGCGATGCGGATCGAGCCGATCTCGTTTTTGCGCACGCCGCCCAGGCGGCAGATCAGCGGCACCAGCCATTTCGGGTCGGCCTTGTCCTGGCGGCCGACACTCATGGAGAACCATACGCCGTCGCCGCGCGGGTCCTGCTCGTCGCGAGCCGGGCGCTCGCGGCGGGCTGCGGGTTCGCCATCACGCGCCGGGCGGGGGGCATCGACACGCAGGGGGCGGATGTCCTCCGGGTCCGGCAGGCGGGCGCGGTACATCTGCAGCAGGGCCGTTGCCAACTGTTCGGGGGTGCGGTCGGCGGCCAGACGCGCGACCTGCTCCTCGTCACCGGGGGCGGTGGCTTCGGTCAGGCTCTGGTCGGTCAGCAGCCGTTCGAAATCCTGAGCGCGGATGGCGTCGGCGGTGGGAACGGGGGTCCATTCCGCCGTGACCTTGGCCATGGCCAGCAGGCGTTCGGCGCGACGGCGCATCGAAACCGGTACCACCAGGGCGCAGACACCCTTGCGGCCGGCGCGGCCGGTGCGGCCCGAACGATGCAGCAGGGTGGCGCTGTCGGTCGGCAGGCTGGCATGCACCACCAGGGCGAGTGCCGGGATGTCGATGCCGCGTGCCGCAACATCGGTCGCGACGCAGACGCTGGCCTGGCCGGTGCGCAGGCTGTCGATGGCGCGGGTGCGCTCGTTCTGGCCCAGTTCGCCCGACAGGGCGACCGAGGCGAAGCCGCGTTCCAGCAGCGCGCCCTGCATGTGGCGCACCAGTTCGCGGGTGGCGCAGAACACCATGGAGGTGGGGCTGTCGGTATAGCGCAGGATGTTGACCACCGCCGGGATGATCTCGCGCGGGTCGGTCAGCACGGCGCGATAGGTGATGTCGGCGTGTTGGCGGGCGCCCGACAGCGTGTCGATGCGCAGCGCGTCGCGCTGGTAGCGTCGTGCCAGCGAGGCGATTTCCTTGGCGATGGTGGCCGAGAACAGCAGCGTGCGGCGCGTGGCGGGCATCGCGTCCAGCAACTGCTCCAGTTCCTCGCGGAAACCGAGATCGAGCATTTCGTCGGCTTCGTCCAGCACCACGACGCGCAGGTCGGACAGGACCAGACGGCCGCGGCGTTGGTGGTCGCACAGGCGGCCCGGCGTGCCGACGACGATATGGGCGCCGAGTTCCAGTGCCCGGGCCTCGCGCCGCGCGTCCATGCCGCCGATGCACGAGACGATGCGCCCGCCTGCCGGTGCGTACAGCCACGTCAGTTCGCGCTGCACCTGCATGGCCAACTCGCGCGTGGGGGCGACGATGACGGCCAGGGGCGCGCCGGCCGGTCCGAACCGTTCCGCCCCGCCCAGCAGCGTGTCGGCCATGGCCAGCCCGAAGGCGACCGTCTTGCCCGATCCGGTCTGGGCCGACACCAGCAGATCCTTGCCGTCCGCCGCGACATCCAGCACGGCCTGCTGGACCGGCGTGGGCTCGTCATAGCCGCGCGTGTCGAGAGCGCGCCGAAGGGCGGGATGGGTTTCGGGAAAAGGCATGGGGCGGATCATCCGGACAGAAGAGGCCACGTCGCGACGTGGCGCGAGACAGGAGAGGGCACGGTGGCGGGATCGCGCTCCATAAAGAATAGCCGCCGAAAATACCAGTGCGAAAGCACGATCGCCGCGCAGGGCTGGGCTTCCGCCGCCAGAGTCAGGGCACCAGGACCGCCGCGCCTTCGAACCGTCCGGCGCGCAGATCGTCCAGCGCGCGGTTGGCGTCGCGAAGGGGATAGCGCGTCGTGCTGGTGCGGATGCCGATCTTCGGGGCCAGGGACAGGAAATCGATCCCGTCCTGTCGCGTCAGGTTGGCGACCGAGACCAGTTGCCGCTCCTCCCAGAGCAGATCGTAGGAAAAGGCCGGGATTTCGCTCATGTGGATGCCGGCGCAGACCACGCGGCCGCCCTTGCGCACCGCGCGCAGGGCGGCGGGGACCAGCGCGCCCACCGGCGCGAAGATGATGGCGGCGTCCAGCGGTTCGGGCGGCGCCTCGTCCGATCCGCCGGCCCAGACCGCGCCGAGGTCGCGCGCGAAATCCTGCGTCTTGCGGTCGCCCGGGCGGGTTAAGCCGTATACCTGACGCCCCTGCCAGATTGCGACCTGGGCGATGATATGGGCTGCGGCGCCGAAGCCGTAGAGGCCCACCGTCCGGGCGTCCTCGCCCGCCATGACCAGCGATCGCCAGCCGATCAGGCCCGCGCAGAGCAGGGGGGCCAGATCGATATCGTCGCCTTCCTCGCCCAGCGGGAACGCGTATCGGGCGTCGGCGATGGCGGCCGTGGCATAGCCGCCGTCGCGGGTGTAGCCGGTGAAGAGCGGGTGGTCGCATAGATTTTCGTGGCCGGTGTGGCAGTAGCGGCAGGTGCCGCAGGTATGGCCCAGCCAGGGGATGCCGACCCGCTGCCCCAGATGCAGGCCCTGCACCCCCTCGCCCAGTGCGTCGATCCGGCCCACGATCTCGTGGCCCGGATGACGGGATGGCCGGGGAAGGGCAGGTCGCCGTCCACGACATGCAGATCGGTGCGGCAGACGCCGCAGGCGCAGACCCTTACCCGGATTTCGCCGGGGCCGGGCTGGCGGTCCGGCAGTTCCACCCACTGGAGTTCGGCGTGTGGGGCATCCAGTCTCATCGCATGCATGGTCGGGGCCTCCGGCGCATTGGTCGGGATTGCCTGCTTACTCCATCATGTCGGCATGGCCCTGCGCTATGATCTGGATCAGCGCGCCGAGGGGATGACCCGATCGTGATCCCAGGGGGGTGCGCGCGGGGTGCGGCCGGGGTGACGGGGAGGGCAGGCGGCCGGGGACGGTGTGGTCGGGCGGGTTGCCCGCGCGGTTGCGGCGGGGAGATGAGGAGTGGCCGTTCCGATCATGGGCCAGCAGGGCGGAGATCAGGGTGGAACCGGTCGAGAGGTGACGCTGCATCCGGGACTCCATCGGGCAAGGTGTGCTGCCTATTATATTCAAATGATAATCATTCGCAAGTAGAATGTCGCAATCGTCATAACAGAGTTGCGAGGACTGCTAGGCAGTCTCCTTGCAGGCCGGTATGACATTGAGCCCGGATTTCGCGGCTGGCGCATCGCGCGGCCAGGACGGGGCGGGGGCAGGCCGGGGACCGTCAGGTTCCTCCGGCCCCCATGAAGCGTTTCGCCCCCGTAGGCAAGCAGAACCAAGAGGACATGCCGTATGGCCAAGATCAAGGTGAAGGAACCGGTCGTCGAACTCGACGGCGATGAGATGACGCGGATCATCTGGAGCTTCATCAAGGAGAAGCTCATTCTCCCGTACCTCGATATCGACCTGAAATATTACGATCTGGGGATCGAGCATCGCGACGCCACCGACGACAAGGTGACCGTCGAGGCCGCCGAGGCGATCAAGAAATACCGGGTCGGCGTGAAATGCGCGACGATCACCCCCGACGAAGCCCGCGTGACCGAGTTCGGGCTGAAGAAGATGTGGCGCTCGCCCAACGGCACGATCCGCAACATCCTCGACGGTACGATCTTCCGCGAGCCGATCATCTGCTCGAACGTGCCGCGCCTGGTGCCGCACTGGACGCAGCCGATCGTGATCGGCCGCCATGCCTATGGCGACATCTATCGCGCCGCCGAGACCAAGATCCCCGGTGCCGGCAAGGTGACGCTGACCTACACGCCCGCCGACGGCAGCGCGCCCGTCACGCTCGACGTGCATGATTTCAAGGGCCCCGGCGTGGCGCTTGGCATGCACAATACCCGTGCTTCGATCGAAGGTTTTGCCCGCGCGTCGCTGACCTATGGCCGCGACCGCAAGCTGCCGGTCTATCTCTCGACCAAGAACACGATCCTGAAGGCCTATGACGGCATGTTCAAGGACGTGTTCCAGGAAGTCTACGACGCCGAGTTCAAGGCCGATTTCGAGAAGCTGGGCCTGACCTACGAGCATCGCCTGATCGACGACATGGTGGCCTCCGCCCTGAAATGGAGCGGCGGCTATGTGTGGGCGTGCAAGAACTATGACGGCGACGTGGAGAGCGACATCGTGGCGCAGGGCTTCGGCAGCCTGGGCCTGATGACCTCGGTCCTGTTGAACCCGACCGGCGACGTGGTGGAATCCGAGGCCGCGCACGGCACCGTGACGCGCCATTACCGCGAGCACCAGAAGGGCCGGCCGACCAGCACGAACCCGATCGCCTCGATCTTCGCCTGGACGCGCGGCCTGGCCTATCGCGGCCGGTTCGACGACACGCCCGACGTGACCCATTTCGCCGAGACGCTGGAGCGCGTCTGCGTCGAGACGGTCGAGGCGGGCCAGATGACCAAGGACCTGGCCCTGCTGATTGGGCCGGATGCGAAGTGGCTGACGACCCAGGACTTCCTGGCGGTGCTGGACACCAACCTGCGCAAGGCGATCGCTGCCTGACGCACAGGACGGCCGGGCCTGATGGCCCGGCCGCCTTTTACTGGTCGAGTATGGCGATTGCTGTCGCGAAACTCGGTGCCAAGGGCAGGAGCGGCGTCAGCGTTGCCTGCCAGGCGTGGTAGAGATCGGCCTTGCCTTCATAGACCACGCCTGAGGGGTGGTTGTTCCGGTCCAGTTCCTGGAGCCAGCCGCCCTGTCTGCGGTCGATCATGTGCAGGTCGATATAATCCCAGATCGTCTGGTACCATCGTTCATATTCGGCGTGGCCCGTGCGTTTCAGCAGCGCGGCGGCGGCCGTCAGTGCCTCGGCCTGGCACCAGTGGGGGCGGTTATGCACGACCGGTTCCCCGGACCAGTCGACCGTATAGAGCAGGCCCGGTGCGCCGTCGCGTGCCCAGCCTGCCTTGATGCCACGATGGAACAGGCCGATCGCGTCTTCCAGCAGCCATGATGGCGCGGTGCCGTCCTCGCGCAGCAGGGCAGCTTCCAGCTTGAGCATCAGGTGCGACCATTCGACGAAATGCCCCGGTGTCATGCCGTAGGGGCGCAGATCGTCGGTTGGCTTGTCCTCGTGGAAATCCTTCAGGATCGTCCAGTCGAGATCGAAATGTTCCGGCACGGCGTAATCCGCGTTGCGGGCGAAGGTGTGGATGAAGCGTTCGGCGACCCTGAGGGCGCGGTGGCGCCAGAGCGGCCTGCCGGTGACGTCGGCGACCGCCATGCAGGCTTCCACCGAATGCATGTTCGCGTTGGCGCCGCGATAGGCTTCCTCATCCGTCCAGTCCGCCGCGAAGCTTTCGCGAAAGACGCCTTCTTCCTCGCTCCAGAAATGCCGGTCCCAGACTGCCAGCGCGTCGTCCAGCAGGTCGTCCGCGCCGGGGATGCGCTGCACCACGGCCGAGGAGGCGGCGAGCGCCACGAAGGCATGCAGGTAGGCCTGCTTGCGGCCGTTGCCCGGTCTTTTTCCGCCCTGTTCGGCACCTTCGAACCAGCCGCCATGTGTCTGGTCGCGCAGCGGGCCGAGCAGGCTGGCGACGCCATGCGCCGCCAGGGGGGCGCAGCCCGGCAGGCCGCGCCCGGCGGCAACCGCGTACACGTGCGTCATCCGCGCGGTCAGGATCGTGTCGGCGGCTTTGCCCGGCACCAGGCGGCCGTCATTGTCCAGGGGGGGCGAAGCCTGCATCGACCCGCGAGGGTTTGGAGAAATCCAGCAGTCGCTGGCCCTGAAGATCGAGCCAGCGGCGATGCGTGGAGGCGCGCAGCCAACTTGAGGCCGGCAGCATCAGTGAGGGAAGTGGCTCAGCCATTGATGATCATGCCGCCATTGACGTGGACGGTCTGGCCTGTGACGTAGGACGCATCCTGCGACGCCAGATAGACATAGGCCGGGCCGAGTTCGCTCGGCTGGCCGATCCGGCCCAGCGGTGTGTCCTTGCCCAGGTCGGCCACTTCCTGCGGGTCGATCGGGCCCCAGCTTGCGGGTTGCAGCGGCGTCCAGACCGGGCCGGGAGCCACGGCGTTGACCCGGATGCCCTTGTCGGCGAGTTGCAGGGCCAGGGCGCGGGTGAAGCCCATTTCGGCTGCTTTGGTCGTGGTGTAGGCGACCAGGGATTTGTTGCCGGCGAACGCATTGATCGACGACGTGTTGATGATGGCGCTGCCTTTGCCGAGATGGGGCAGGGCCGCGCGCGTGATGTAGAAATATCCGTTGATGTTGACGTTCATGTGGCGCTGCCACGTCTCGTCGCTAATGTCGGTCAAATCTTCGCTGACATATTGCACGCCGGCATTGTTCACTATGATATCCAGGCCGCCGAATGTGTCGACCGTGCGGGCGACGGCATCGTTGCAGACGGAGCTGTCCGACACGTCGCCTTCGATCGCCAGGGCCTTTACGCCTTCGGCTTCGATGAGGCGGATGGTTTCCTGGGCGTCTTCGGTTTCTTCCAGATAGAGGATCGCGACATCCGCACCTTCGCGTGCGAAATGCAGGGCTGCCGCGCGGCCGATGCCGCTGTCGCCGCCCGTGATCAGGGCGTGGCGCCCCTGCAATTTGCCGCTGCCGCGATAATCGGCGCGGATATGTTCCGCCTGCGGCTTCATCTGACGCTCGACGCCGGGCTGATGGTCCTGGCTCTGGGGGGGAATGGTTTGAGTCATGAGGGTGTCTCCTGCGGAAAATCATGGACTGGCAGGTAACGGCCTCTGGCAACCGCCGCCTCCGGTTGCAAACACGCTCGGGGCAGGATGCGTTGCCTAAACTCTTGTTTAGAATTTTTGATTTTTTCTTAATTTTTGAACGTTCGAGGATTTTTTTGAAAATGAAAAGAGGATGCTTCCCGCTTATTGATCACGCAGCACCGGACTTTTTTTCATATGTGCGGATTGTGAAGGTGTGGCGACGGCGTGGAAGGCAGCATGGGACGATGCCCTGCTTGGTGCGTCTTCGGTTGGTGGTTCAGCAGAAGGCCCCGAGATAATCGGGTCTATGCTCAAGGGCGATTGATCGCCATGCGCGAATTGGTGGCGCGTGGCGGATGGCGGGGCGGCATGCAAGGGTACGATCCTGAATTGATCGATAAATGTATCAGATCCATGTTCGAATGATACGCCACGAACGTCTGTGTTACAGGTCAGCACTGATCCTGATGGTGAGACGTTATGATCGCAATTGTTTCGAGGTATCCTGCTTCAGTTTGGATGAAGGTGAACATGATATCAATGGAATTGGAAGTGATAATGCTTTTGAATTTCCGGAAGAATCTTGTAAAAATTTTCTTTTAGTAAGAGGATATTTATTCTGTGGATGTGCATCTTTCTTTTTCGGGGAAAAAGTCATGCCAAAATTCATCAGTTGCACGATTCATTTATCGATAAAGAATATAATAAATACGTCACATTAAAGTCCGAGGAACTCAAGAGTGCGATAGATCGTTATGTCGACATGTATTGGGACAATATCTTCAATTGGCGCCTATCGGGCGCGTGATCGTCGACCGAATCCTGCCAGGAAGTGCAGAGAGCTATCGTGAATAACGAATATAAGAAAAGGATATTCTGTAAGATTGTACGCGCGATGTTTTGTCATAATGCGCAGATCTGATTGGCCCCCACCGAGTGGTCCGGTTTGATTGTTAGTGCATCGTAGCTTTGAAGCGCCTGGCTTGTGTGGTCCGGGTCGAGAGTTAGTTTTCCGTCTTGCTGGCCCCCATGGGGGCCAGCAAGATCTTTGCCCTGGCAGCATATTCCGCCGGCGGCATGTGGTCGAGAGCCGAGTGAGGACGGCTCTCATTATAGTCCCGACGCCATGCCTCGATCTGGCGCTGCGCCTCGGCGATCGAGCCGAACCAGTGCAGGTTCAGGCATTCATCCCTGAGCGTGCCGTTGAACGTCTCGATATAGGCGTTGTCGGTTGGTTTTCCGGGACGGGAAAAATCCATGCGAACGGAGTGATGATACGCCCACAGATCGACCAGACGCCCGGTGAATTCGCCGCCATTGTCCGCAAACAGGCAGCGTGGGGCTCCATGTCTGTAGACCAGACGGTTCAGGACGGCGACGACGTCCTCGCCACGCAGCCGCCGCCCGACTTCGATCGCCAGCGCCTCGCGGCTGTAGATGTCGATCACGGTCAAGGCGCGGAATTTCTGTCCGTCGCTCAACTGGTCATGCACGAAATCCAGGCTCCACGCCTCATGCGCTCGGGTCGGCGTGCAGCGCGCCTCGCGGTGCAGAGCCATCTTGCGCCGTTTCGGTCGGCCGCGCCGCAGGGTCAGTCCCTCCTCGCCATACAGCCGGTAGACCAGATTCTTGCCCACGGCCCATCCTTCGCGACGCAACAGGACATGGATCCGCCGATACCCGTAGCGCACCCGCGCCGCCGCTATCTCGCGCATCCTCTGGCGCTCGGCCGTGCGCGGATCGCGACGCCCGACCAGACGCTGCGTCGAACGATGCTGACGCACGACGCCACAGGCGCGACGCTGGCTGTAGCCGTGGCGGGTCACCACGTAAGCCACAACCTCTTTCATGAGCGCCGGCCGGGGAATTTTTTTGACAGGACGTCCTGCAACACCGCCTTGTCCAGGCTCAGCTCCGCCACCAGTTTCTTGAGCCGCGCATTCTCCTCGACCACCTGCTTCAGTTCCCGCACCTGATCGGACTCCATGCCCGCATACTGCTTCTTCCAGCGGTAGAACGTCTGCTCCGATATCCCGATCTGACGGATCAGATCCGCCACCGGCAGCCCCAGTTCCGCCTGCTTCAGACAGGCTACAATCTGCTCCACGCTGAACCGCTTCGTCTTCATTCCGTGAACCCCTTCATCAGGAAAATCCGCCAAAAAAACTAACACTCAAACCGGACCAGTTTCACAGAGGCAGATCAATCGCGCATAGTCCAGAGGCGGGGACTGTCATTGGACAGTCCCCGGCAACGGTGTGCGACTACCGCGCTTATCGGCTCCCGGAGAAGACGAACCAGACGCTGATCGCCATCGTCCGCCGGGACCGACCGATCCTGTTGGGTAGCGGAGAGCGCATCACGCAATGAATGCAGGGGGATGACGGGCGGGTTTTCGTCGGTCAGATGGTTGGTCGCGTCCCGGCCGGTGATCCTCGGATGACGGTCGGGTCATCCTGCTGGTGATGGGGTCAATGCTGGTGGCTTTGGTCCCCCTGTCGCCCAATCGAGGAGTTCGACGGTATGGACGACCGGCAGGTCCGTTCCGCTGGCGATCTGCGTTATGCAGCCAATATTGCCAGCTGCGATGAAATCCGGCGCGGTGCTCTCGATATTGGCGACCTTGCGATCGCGCAGGCGGGTCGCGATGTCTGGTTGCAACAGATTATATGTTCCTGCCGAACCGCAGCAGAGATGGGTTTCGGGGGGCTCGACGACATCGAAGCCGGCCTCCTGCAACAGCCGTTTCGGCTGCTGGATGATCCGCTGACCGTGTTGCAGCGAGCAGGCGCTGTGGTAGGCGACCCGGTGCTTCATGGGCTGGACGGGGGGCAGCAGGCCGATTTCGCTCATGATCTCGGTCATGTCGCGTGCCAGCGCCGAAATGCGTCGTGCGGGCTCGGCGAGTTCCGCGTCTTCCCGAAACATGAAGCCGTAATCCTTGACGGTCGTGCCGCAACCTGAAGCGTTGATGACGATCGCATCGAGGCCGTCCGCCTCGATCTCCCTGGTCCAGGCCAGGATGTTGGCGCGTGCGAAGGCGTGACCGTCCTGGCCGAGATGGTGGGTGAGGGCGCCGCAGCAGCCGGCCCCCCCTGGCCACGACGACCTCGCAGCCATGGCGCGTCAGCAGGCGGATCGTCGCCTCGTTGATCTGTGGGGCGACCACCTGCTGGGCGCAGCCGTTGAGAAGGGCCACCCGCCGGACCCGTGGTGCTTCCGTCGGGAATGACTGCGGCCGGTCGACGGGCGATGGCGGAGGCACCCGGGAGGGCGCCAGGCGCAGGCTTGCCGCCAGCCGGGCAGGCAGGACATGCGCGAACGGCCTGGCGAGCTTCGCGGCGCGCAGCGCGAGGCGGAAAAGACCGGGCCGGGGCAGGACCACGCCGAGAAGCCGGCGTAGCGTACGGTCCATCCACGGCCGGCGATATGTTTTTTCGATATGGCTCCGCGCATGATCGACGAGGTGCATGTAGTTGACCCCCGAGGGGCAGGTCGTCATGCAGGCGAGGCAGGAGAGGCAGCGGTCGACATGCTTGACCACCTCCGTGGTGGCCGGCCGGTCATTTTCGAGCATGTCCTTGATCAGGTAGATGCGTCCGCGCGGGCTGTCGAGCTCGTCGCCCAGCAATGTGTAGGTGGGGCAGGTCGCCGTACAGAAGCCGCAATGGACGCATGAACGCACAATCCTCTCGGATTCCCGGATATCCGAATCTGCGAGTTGAGCCGGGGAAAAATTCGTCTGCATGGTGTTTATCGACCCTCCCACATGCGACCCGGGTTGAGGATGCCGCCGGGGTCGAAGCCCTGCTTGATGCGGCACTGAAGCGCATCCATCGTCGCGCTGGCTGGTTCGAAGACGGGTGTCGCGGCACGCAGCGCCTCCGGCGCGACCACGAGCATGGCGTGACCGCCGACCTGGCCCATCGCGGCGCGAATGATTGCCGCGCCGCCATCGGGGCCGGCGTCCTCCGCATCGAGGTTCAGCCAGACAAGTCCGCCGCCCCAGTCGAACAGCGTGTCGGCGGAAACCAGTCGGGCACGTATCGCCTGTACGACGGCACTCGCCCTGGCGGGCGTAGGACAGAGCCGCCATAAATAGCGCTCCCGCCCCGCGACCAGGGACTCTACGGAGGCGATCTCCGTCCAAAGTCGTTCGCTCGCGGCTGCGTCGAGACGGTCGCCATGGCCAAGCAGCTTCTCAAGTTCGGCGGCGCGGTAGATCACCGAGGGCGCGGGCCCCTCAAGGCGCAGCGCGGTCACGCCGCCGAGGCCGTTCGCCACCGCATCGACGCCGGAGCGGCGGGCGGCCGGGCTGGGCAGGTGCGCCGCGCCCGAAACCTCGTGAGGTGTGTTGAGAGCCCGCAGCATGGTCGGGATCGCGACGTCGTCGGCGAGCCCGTGGAGAAGCAGGGTACAGGAGGTCTCGGGTTTCGGCATGACCTTCAGTGTGACCTCGGTCAGCAGCGAGAGCGTGCCGAAAGCGCCGGCCTGCAACTTGCACATATCGTAACCGGTGACGTTCTTGACGACTTTCCCGCCTGCTTTCCAGGCATCCCCCCGCCCGTTGATGGCGGCGAAACCGAGGAAGAAATCGCGCGCCGCCCCGGCGCGCAGGCGTCGCGGGCCGGAGAGATTGCAGGCCAGCACGCCGCCCAGCGTCGGTTCGGCATTGCTTGCGAGCAGTTTGCGCCAGTCGGGTGGCTCGAATGCCAGCATCTGCTGCTGGTCCGCCAACTGGCGCTGGATGTCCGCCATCGGGGTGCCGGCCCTGGCGGTCATGACGAGTTCCGCCGGTTCGTAATCGACGATGCCGCTGAGCCTGGAGACGTCGAGTTGATGGTCGGTCCGTGGCGGCCGCCCGAGTGCACGCTTGCTGCCGCCGGCGACGATTTCGAGCGGATGGTTTTCCGCCATCGCCCAGCCAATCATGTCTTGCGCCTCGGCGTCGTTCGATGGTCGAAGGACGATCATGGTCATCCCTTCTCAGAAGCGTGGCAGGTCGGGAAAGCGCAGATTCCCGGCATGCACATGGACGCGGCCAAGCTCCGCGCAGCGGCAAAGCTGAGGAAAGACCTTGCCGGGATTGAGCAGGCTTTCGGAATCGAAAGCGCATTTCAGCCGGGTTTGCTGAGCGAGGTCGCTGTCGTTGAACATCGTGCCCATCAGGTCGCGTTTCTCGACGCCGACCCCGTGTTCTCCGGTCAGAACGCCCCCGACCTCGACACAGAGCCGAAGGATGTCGTTGCCGAAATCCTCGGCGCGCTGCAATTCGCCCGGCCGATTGGCGTCATAGAGGATGAGCGGATGCAGATTGCCGTCGCCGGCATGAAAGACGTTGGCGACGCGCAGTTTATATTTCGCCTCCATCTCTTCCATGCGTTGCAGCACGGTGCCGATCTGCCGGCGTGGGATCGTCCCGTCCATGCAATAGTAATCGGGCGAAAGCCGGCCGACGGCGGGAAACGCCGCCTTCCTGCCGGCCCAGAACAGCAGCCGTTCCTCCTCGGACTGGCTGGCGCGGCAGCTCGTCGCGCCGTGCCTGCCGGCAATTGCCTCGACCGCGGCGATGAGATGGTCGATTTCGGCCGCGCAACCGTCGAGTTCGATGATGAGCAATGCCGCCGCATCGAGTGGATAACCCGCATGGACGAAGGCTTCGGCCGCCTCGATCGCGAGGTGGTCCATCATCTCCATGCCGCCGGGAATGATGCCGGTGGCGATCACCTCCGCGACGCAATGACCAACGCCCTCGATGGTTGCGAAACCGATCATCAGGGCGCGGGCGCCCGGAGGCTTCGGCAGGATGCGCACCGTGACCTCGGTCACGACGCCGAGCATGCCTTCCGACCCGACCAGGACGCCGAGCAGGTCATAGCCGGATGCATCGAAATGCTTGCCGCCGAGGCGAATGATCTCGCCGTCCATCATCACCAGTTCGACACCGATGACGTTGTTGGTGGTCAGGCCGTATTTCAGGCAATGCACGCCGCCGGAATTCTCCGCGACGTTCCCGCCGATCGTGCAGGCGATCTGGCTTGAGGGATCGGGGGCGTAATAGAGACCCTGTGCCTGCACGGCCTGGGAAATGCCGAGATTGGTCACGCCCGGCTGCACCACGATGCAGCGGTTTTCGACATCTATGTCGAGAATGCGCTTGAACTTGCCAAGGCCGAGTAGAATGCCGTCCTGTAATGGCAGAGCGCCCCCGGACAGGGAGGTGCCGGCGCCCCGCGGCACGACCTTGATCCGATTGGCATGGCAGTAGCGCAGAATTTCGGAGACCTGTGCCGTCGTCTCCGGCAGGACCACCACCATCGGAAGCTGGCGGTAGGCGGTGAGGCCATCGCATTCGAAGGCGCGACGTTCGGGCTCGCTGTCGATGACACCTTCGCCGGGCACGATGCGCCGGAGCGCATCGACGATTTCGGAACGACGGGCAAGCACGGCTTCGTCGGGAGCGGGCATCCTGATCATTGGCCGCCTCCCAGGGTTGGAATGATCCAGGGAACCAGGAACTGCTGTGCCGCGACGATGAGGCTGAGTGCCAGCGTCACGACGATGCTATGCCAGAAGGTGCGGGCGAAAACGACACCTTCCTGCCCCTTCAGCCTGGTGACCGCGACGCCGGTCGCTATGTTCTGCGGCGAGACCATCTTGCCCATGACGCCGCCCGAGGAATTGGTCGCGGCGAACAGGACCGGATCGAAATGGAGCTGCCGGGCAGCGACGACCTGCAGATTGCCGAATAGCGCGTTGCCGGACGTGTCGCTGCCTGAAAGCAGGACGGCGACCCAGCCCAGGAAGGGTGAGAGAAAGACGAACAGATGGCCGGTGGAGGCCACCGCCTTGCCGAGTGTGTAGGCCATCCCGGAATAGTTCATCAGATAGGCCAGGCCGATGATCAGCATCACGGTAATGACGGCGAGCCACGCCTGACGCAGGGTCTGGCCGATGCAGGCGATGAAATCGGCCAACGACAGTCTGACGACCAGGGCGGTGATGATGGCGGAGATCAGGATTGCGGTACCGGTCGCCAGTGGCTGGAATACCCAGACGGCGGCGTAGGGCCTGTTGTCGTAGAGCGTGATCGCGATCGCATTGTCGAGGCCCGGCCAATGGATCTTCTGCTGGCCGACGAGGAAAACGCCGAAATGTGTCCAGAGGATCACGACGGCGGAGACGATCAGCCAGGGCAGCCATCCCTGCCAGGACGCGACGGTGCGGGTTGGTGCCTGCAAATTCAGGATCGATGCGTCGATGGCGAATTCCGGGTCTGGTGCCGGACGCCATGTCCTGAGAAATATCAGGGTGGCGCCGAGCGAGCCGAGCGCGGAGAGCACGTCGGTCAGGGCGTAGTCGAGATAATTCGACGACACGAACTGCGAAAGGGCGAAGCTGCCTCCCGCGACGAGAAGAAGCGGCCAGAGCGCCCGCAGGGAACGCCTGCCGCCATAGAGGGCCATTACATAAAAGGGCAGGGCAATGGCGATAAACGGCAATTGTCGCCCGATCATTGCCGCGAGCGTATGAGCGGGGAGCCCCGTAACGGCTCCGAGTACGGTCACGGGCACGCCGAGTGCGCCAAAGGCGACGGGCGCGGTGTTGAAGATGAGCACGAACACCAGCGCTTCGAGCGCGGGGAAACCGACAAGGATCAGGAGCGAGCTTGTGATCGCCACTGGCGTGCCAAAACCGGAGACCCCTTCGAGAAGGGCACCGAAGCAGAAGCCGATGACGACGAGCACGACGCGCCGGTCATTGGGAAGGTTGGTGAGCAGCCAGGTGCGGAACGCATCGAAGCGGCCTGACCTGACTGCGATGTTGTAGAGAAGGAGCGCGCTGAGCACGATCCACATCACTGGCCACAAGGCGAAGACGGCGCCATTGAGCACGGCATCGACGGCAAGTCCCGCGGGCATGCGCCAGACCGCGATTGCCGCGATCAGGCCGATGACGAGCCCTGCAAGCGCGGCCTCCCAGGCGGGCCGGCGCAATATGCCGAGAAGGGTCAGGACTGCGAGAACCGGTAGGACCGCGACGATGAAGGATAGGCCCAGGCTGCCGCCGACAGGCGCCAGAAGTTGCTGGAACACGGATATCTCTCCCTTTGAACATTTCTTTTCCCGTCAGGGAGGCTTCGCCTCACCCGCGGTCGCGTTCTTGTTTCAAGAGATTTTTGGTACCGATGATGTCGAATGGTGTTGATGCGGTGATGGTGACGACCTCGCCCACGCGTGCCAGGTCTTCGATGTGGCCGCCTTTATCGGCCGGACAGGTTGTTCCAGGCTGCGACCATGGACGAACGCCGTTGCGTCCGCCGGGCCTTATGCCCCCGCAGCTTTCTCGCCGATCTCGTGGCAGGCAAGGCGTTCCAGCACGCGAACCATGCCGGAATGGTCCCAGGCTTCGCCGCCCGCCGCAACCGCCGCATTGAAAAGTTCCTGGCAGGTTGCCGTATTGGGCAGACTGACGCCGAGGCTGCGGGCGCCCTGCAAGGCGAGATTGAGATCCTTCTGGTGCAGCGCGATGCGGAAGCCGGGCGCGAAATTGCGCTTCACCATGCGTTCGCCATGCACGTCCAGGATACGGGAACTGGCGAAGCCGCCCATCAGCGCCTGGCGGACGCGCGCCGGGTCGGCGCCGGCCTTGGAGGCGAACAGGAGCGCCTCGCCCACCGCTTCGATGGTCAGGGCGACGATGATCTGGTTGGCGACTTTGGTGGTCTGGCCGTCACCGTTTCCACCGACCAGGGTGATGTTCTTTCCCATGTGTTCGAAAATCGGCTTCACTGTTTCGAATGCGGCATCCGGGCCACCCACCATGATGGTGAGGCTCGCGGCTTTCGCTCCGACGTCGCCGCCCGAGACCGGGGCATCGAGATAATCGCAGCCAAGTTCGTTGATGCGCCGGGCGAACGCCTTCGTCGCGATCGGCGAGATGCTGCTCATGTCCACCACGATCTTGCCGGGTGTGAGCCCTTCGGCGACGCCATCGGGGCCGAAAAGAACCTCTTCCACATCGGGCGTATCGGGGACCATGGTGATGATGATGTCGGCCTGGCGGGCGACCTCGCGCCCGCTGCGACAGGCGTGGGCGCCCTTGTCGAGCAGTTCCTGCGGCGGGGTTCCGGTGTTTCGAATAAAAAGGGTATGGCCTGCGGTGAGAAGATGGCCGGCCATGGGACGGCCCATGATGCCCAGTCCGATGAATCCGATTCTGCTCATGATCTTTTCCCGATTTTCAGGAGACTTGCGCAAGTGACGAGGCCGCGGGGGGCGGCGCGTAGGGCTGGAGCCAGTCCAGCCCGGCCGCCGTCGTGGTCAGTGGCTTGTATTCGCAGCCGATCCAGCCGGCGTAGCCGAGCCTGTCGATGTGCTGGAACAGGAAGCTGTAATTGATTTCGCCCGTGCCCGGTTCGTGGCGGCCAGGGTTGTCGGCGAGCTGGATATGGCCGATGCGGGCGAAATGGGTCTCGATCGTGCGGGCGAGATCGCCCTCCATCACCTGTGCGTGATAAATATCGTATTGCAGCTTGAGGTTTGCCGAGCCGACAGCCGCGATGATCTCCAGCGCGGGCGCCGTGCGGTCAACAAAAAAGCCTGGAATGTCCCGGCTGTTGACCGGTTCAAGCAGCAGGCCAATGCTGGCGGCCTCAAGCCTCTCTGCCGCATAGCGCAGATTGTCGATCAGCGTTGCGCGGGCGACTTCCGCCGGGACGCCTTTGGGCAGGATCCCGGCGAGGCAATTCACCTGTGGGCAGGACAGTGCCGTTGCATAGTCGATGGTACGATCGACGCCCGCCCGGAAGTCGGCTGTCCGGTCGGGGTGGCAGGCGATGCCGCGCTCGCCGGCGCCCCAGTCGCCCGCCGGCAGGTTATGCAGGACAAGGCTCAGCCGATGCCGTTTCAGCAGGGCGGCGAGCTCCTGTTTGTCGAAATCATAGGGGAACAGGAATTCGACGGCTTCGAAGCCCGCCACCCTGGCGGCGGCGAAGCGTTCGAGGAAGGGCAGTTCGGTAAACAACATGGTGAGGTTGGCGGCGAATTTGGGCATAAGACCCTCCCTGTTCACGAGAATCGTTATTGTTCGGCAGGTGCGCGGAGGCCGGCTGTCAGCGACCTAACGCACGTTCGAGGGCAAGGGCTCCGCGACGTCGCGCATATCTTCGCTTTCCCGGATTGAGAGGTCGGGGTCGAGGCAGAGGATTTCCTCGAACTCGTTGACGCTGTCGATCTCGGTGCCCATGGCGATGTTGGTGACGCGCTCCAGGATGAATTCAAGCACGACAGGAACCTGATGTTCGGCCATCAGTTCGTGGGCTCTGGCGAAAGCCGCCTTGAATTCATTTGCGGATTTGACGCGGAGGCCTTTGCAGCCGAGTCCTTCGGCAACGGCCACATGGTCTACGCCGTAGCCGGGTACGGCGTCGCCATCCGGCTTGGCGTTGATGTTTTCGAAGGCGAGGCTGACTTCGAAATCCATCTGGAAGGCCCGCTGGGCCTGCCGGATCAGGCCGAGATAGGAATTGTTCACGACAATATGCAGGAAGGGCAGCTTGTGCTGTGCCCCTACCGCCAGTTCCTCGATCATGAACTGGAAATCGTAGTCGCCGGAGAGCGCCACGATCTTCTTGTCGGGGTCGGCGGCGCGGACGCCGAGCGCGGCGGGCAGGGTCCAGCCCAGCGGCCCGGCCTGGCCGGAATTAATCCAGTTGCGCGGATTGTAGACGTGCAGGAATTGCGCGCCGGCGATCTGGGACAGGCCGATGGTCGTGACGTAGCAGGTATCGCGGTCCAGGATGTCGTTCATTTCCTGGTAGACCCGCTGGGGTTTCAGCGGCACCTGATCGAAATGGCTCTGGCGGAGCATGCTGTTCTTGCGGTGCAGGCATTGTCCGGCCCAGACGGAGCGGTCCCTGAGCGAACCATCCGCCTGCATCTCGCGGGCGACCTCGATGAACAGTTCCAGTGCGGCGCGGGCGTCGGAGACAATGCCGAAATCCGGCCCGAACACCCGGCCGATCTGCGTCGGCTCGATGTCGACATGCACGAAGGTCCGGCCTTTCGTATAGACCTCGACGGAGCCGGTATGGCGATTGGCCCACCGGTTGCCGATGCCGAGCACGAAATCTGATTTCAGGAAGGTGGCGTTACCGTAGCGGTGGCTGGTCTGCAGGCCGACCATGCCGGCCATCAGCGCGTGGTCGTCGGGGATCGCTCCCCAACCCATCAGGGTCGGGATGACCGGTACGCCGGTGAGTTCGGCGAAGGTGACGAGAAGATCGCTGGCGTCGGCGCTGATGATGCCGCCGCCGGCGACGATCAGCGGCCGCTGCGATGCGTTGAGCATCTCGATGGCGCGCCGGGCCTGCTGCCGTGACGCGGCGGGTTTGTAGATCGGCAGCGGCTGGTAGGTCTCGATATCGAACTCGATTTCGGCCATCTGAACGTCGATGGGCAGGTCGATCAGAACCGGGCCGGGACGACCCGAGCGCATCACATGAAAAGCCTGTTGGAAGACCATCGGGACCAGCGCCGGCTCGCGCACGCAGACCGCCCATTTTGCGACCGGCTTCGCGATGGATTCGATGTCGATCGCCTGGAAATCTTCCTTGTAGAGCCTCGCGCGGGGGGCCTGGCCCGTGACGCACAAAATGGGTACGGAATCGGCGGCCGCGGCGTAAATCCCCGTGATCATGTCGGTGCCGGCGGGGCCCGACGTGCCGATACAGACGCCGATATTGCCGGGCCTGGCGCGGGTGTAGCCATCCGCCATGTGCGAGGCGCCCTCGACATGGCGTGCCAGAATATGACGGATCGTGCCGCGCCTGCGCAACGCGGCATAGAATGGGTTGATCGCGGCACCGGGCACGCCAAAGGCGGTTGAAATACCTTCCCGTTCCAGAACGAGGACAGCGGCGTCGACTGCGGTCATCTTGGGCACGTTACTCTCCCCGGCGTTTCGTTGTTGAACGCACTATGACAGGCAGGATTTTTTTGTGGGATGATTTCCGTAGTGCGGGAAATAAGAAAATAATCGTTTTAATATAATATGTTACATGATTCCGATAAGGTAAAATAAGGCTCTTTTGGTAGGGAAATGGAATTTTTTCCATATCGTGGGATAGAAGGCTCGCGTATCAATCATTTCAGGATGTTGAACGGTACCGATTATGTCGGACGGGGAGGACGTCATGCCGCAACGCACAGTCAGGAAGCGGGCTGCCCAACCGGGCCGGAACGCCGTGGCCTCACGCGGGAACGGCGATCAGGTTCAATCGCTGATTCGTGCGTTGGGGCTGCTGAACCGGATCGCGGAAGCGCCCGATGGTGCTTCCCTTACCGATCTCGCACAGCAGGTTGGGCTACCTACTTCGACCGCGCATCGTTTGCTGACCACGCTGGAGCAGGAACGGTATGTGCGTTTCAATCATGAGCAGCGTCTGTGGACGGTTGGTGTCCAGGCGTTCGTAACGGGGTGTACCTTCACGAAAACGCGCAGCCTGGTCGCGGTGGCCAGGCCGCATATGCGCCATCTGATGGAGGAGGGAGGTGAAACCGTTAATCTCGCCATCGTGGACGAGGGGCAGGCGGTTTATCTGGCGCAGATCGAATGCAGCCAGATGATGCGGGTTTTCGCGCGGCCGGGAACCCGGGTACCGTTGCACTGCTCGGGCGTGGGAAAGGCTATACTCTCGGCAACGTCCGACAAGTCCTTGTCCAGAATTCTGCATCAGCACGGGATGCCGCGCCTGACCGTCAAGACGATCACAGCGCCTCTCCCTTTGCGCGAGGAACTCGAACGCGTGCGGGCCGTGGGGTATGCCGTCGACGACGAAGAGCATGCGGTAGGTCTGCGGTGCATTGCCGCGCCGATTTTTGACGAAACAGGCGATGTCGTCGCCGCCGTTTCCGCCTCCGGACCCATGGCCCGCATCGTCGAGGAAAGGATCGCACCGCTTGGTGGGCTTGTGCTTGATGCCGCGCGGGCCATCTCGGCGGACATGGGAGCGACATTGCGCTGAACTGTCGTGCGTCATGGGGGGGCGTGGCAGCCTGCTCCCCTCATGACGTGCATCATGCTGCCGAAACAGCCTTTGTAAAGTTGGGCGGTGGGGCAGGGTATTTCGCGGTCGAACCTGCCAGACCCTCCTTCCAGACCCTGCTTACTGTCCGGACGGTCGGAAGGCGCGGAGCCGATGGCCGTCCGGGTCTGTGATCAGGACATTGCGCCCGAAGCCCATATCCGTCGGGGGCTGGATGATCCTGTATCCGCGTTCGGCCCAGAGTGCATGGAGCGTATCGGGATCATCTGTCGTGAGGGTGATTTCACCATCCCGGCCCGGCGGTGTGACGGCATCCCGTTGCCAAAGCCCCAGATTGGCCCCGCCGGGCAGCGGGAAGAGGACGAAGCCGGGGGATTGCCGGACCGGTGCGACCCCGAGCAGTGCATGATAGAAGCGCGCACTGGTCGTGGGGTCATCAACGTAGAGAATGGTGGACGCTGAGCGAAACATGAGCCGGTCTCCCGATTGTTGGAACGGCTGTTGCCTATCAGGCGCCTGTGACAGTTTCCGTCAGTAGGGCGTGTCGATCCCCGTGAGCGCGCGCCATTCGGCGAGCAGGATGCGCCGCCGTCTCGGATAACGCTCGCGGCCTGGGGTGACGGCCACGATGCGGTCAAGACGGAAATGCCGGAAATCGGCGCGCTTCTCGCACCATGCGGCCAGCACCTCGGCGGCTTCGAAGAAACCGATCGCAACGGGCCAGATCAGGCGTTCGGTCGTGTGCTCCTTCTTGTCCGTGTATCGCAGGTGCAATTTCGTCTCGTCGCGGATTGCCTGCCGGATGACCGCGAGGCAAGGCATCTCGTTCCGGCCGGCCGGTCCGGCGAGCATGCCGCTGGTTTCGACTTCTTCCCCGTGCGTATCGGGCAGGACAGCGGAAATCTTGGCGAGTACATCGGCCGCCGCATGTTCCAGAGTATCATCGCCCCGCTGGCGTACAAGGCGCAGGCCCAGAATCAATGCGTCCAGTTCGTCCCCGGTGAAGCGCAAGGGAGGCAGCAGGTAACCGGGCCGGAGCACGTAGCCGATGCCGGCCTCCCCTTCGATCGCGGCACCCTGCGCGGTCAATGTCGCGATGTCCCGATAGACCGTGCGCACGGAGACACCCAGTTCGCCTGCGAGCGTGCCGGCCGTGACAGGATGACGGCGGCGGCGCAGGGCCTGAAGCAGGTCGAGCAGGCGGCTGGCGCGGGACAGGACGGTTTTCTCTCTGTGATGGTGGGCCGCCTGCCGCACGCTTGCTTCAGATGACGTGCTGTTCTTAGGCTGTCGGCTCGGCAAACGATAGGGAATGCTGAGGATATGATGAACGCGCGACGTGTGGGGTTTGCGGTTCTTTCGTCTTGCGCCGGGCTATTCGTCGCAGGTGTTCTGTCCGCTTCCGTGGTTCAAGCCGCGTCGGTACGGTCGTCCCAATGCCCGGTTTCGCAGCTCTCGCTCGGCTTCGATGACGAAGGGGGAGCATTCAACGGCATGTCGCAGAGCGGTACGCTGCTGGTGCTGCGGAATATCGGTCGCACGCCGTGCCGGGTGCGGGCGCTACCGCGCCTGCATTTCGAGGATGCCGATGGTCGCGCAGTGGACGCGGTGCGCCGTGCGCCGCCTGGGATGCATCCTGGACCGGTCCTGTCATCGGTTCAGGTAATGCCCGGCGTGGCACTGACGGCGCGGCTGCATTGGGTCTCGGGTGACGTTTATGACGGTCACCACTGCATCTCGCCGGCCACTGCGGTGATTGACCTGCCTGGGGGCACGTTGCGGCAGTCCTTCGGGCGGCATATGTGCGCCCCGGCCGGTTCCGCGCGGTTCTTCGATCAGGCGCCGCTGCGGCCTGATACAGCACCTCCAGCGCCATAGGCCACAGGCCCTGTAGGCCGGACGCGGATCTTTGCCGCAAGCGCGGTGGCTCAGGGCTGGGTTGCCCTGCGGGATTTGAAAGGGCGATGGAGAAATGGCGCCGGGGCGTTGTTCGCGAAGTTATACGGACGAACAATGCCTCGGCGGCAGGTGGGGCCGCGATTGATCGCGCCCCGAGGTGGGATTGCCGGAGACGATCGTTTCAGGCTCCGCCGGCCTGAAACGATCGGGTGGGTGTTCCGGCGTTTCCGATCGTGATCAGTGCGAGAGGGCAGCCAGCCACGGGGTCAGGTCCGCCTGGGCGCGGGCCGCGATGGCGGCGTTGGCCGCGATCAGATCGGTGGCCTTGTGGGCCTCGATCCTGGCACCAGTCGATTCCGTGGCGGAGGTGTCGGCAGCCAGTGCTTTCGCGACGTCGGGATTGATCGAGTACGACGCGATGGCCGGCAGCAGGGCGGATTGCGACCAGGGAGCCAGACGTGCGCGGATCTGCTTCTGTGTCTGCGGATCCTGCACCAGCGACCAGACAAGATCGGGATTGTCGCTGGCGCTGGCCACGCGGGCGAGCGAGTGGGCGACGCGGCCGTTGGGAATGACGCCGCTATAGGCGAGCTGCACGCTCTGGCGGATCAGCGCGGGATCATGCGCCCCGGCCATGGCGTTGAAGAAGCGCAGCTTGTCTTCGGTGCTGGTGGCCGCGTGCAGCTTCCGGGCCAGGATGGCGTAGGTCGCGGCATCGGCATGCCGGCCGACGACCGAGGTGACGGGGTCGACCAGGCTGGGCGGCAGGCTGGCGGGGTTCTTCACGTAGGCCGCGAAGCGCTCCTGCGCGCCGCTGACGACCGCCGGGTCGTCGAACTGGCCCAGAGCCGAGATCACCTGCGGACGCAGCAGGGTATCGAGGAAGGATTCATCCGCGCGCGGTGTCCAGCCCAGGCGTGCCAGTTGCGGCCCCAGCAGGGCGCGGGCGAAGGCGTGGAAGGCGGGCCGCGACGGGCTGCCGCGCTCCATGGCGTCCAGATCCCTCAGGCGGCCGATCGTGTCCTGCCAGACGGCGATATTGTCCTCGTGCGTGGCCGGCAGGGCGGCAACCAGATTCAGCCAGGTCGAGAGCGGCGCCAGGCCGGCCTGGAACAGGGCGTACTGGTCGCCCAGCAGGTTGGCACGATCCACGGGGCTCAACTGGCTGAAGGCCTTGCCGAGAGCCGCCAGCGACGAGGCGTCATAGGCGACGCGATAATAGCCGTTTTCGCCCGGATTGGCCTTCAGCGCCAGGTCGCAGCCGGCGAAGGTCAGATGCGCCGGCTGTTCGGACGTCAGGATCACGCGCTGCGCGGTGATGTCGGGACCCGCGACGGTAACGGGGATGTTCCAGCGTGCGGGCAGCGGATGGGCGTCGCCGATGGAAAAGCGGCCCTCGGTCAGTGTCAGGGTCGTCTTGCCGGCTTCGCAGCGACGGCTCACGGTGACCAGCGGGATGCCCGGCTGCTCGGTGAAGCTGCGCGCGACCGTCGCCACATCCTGGTGCGAGACCTGCGACAGGGCGGCCCACAGGTCGGCGCTGGTGGTGTTGCCGTAGGCGTGGGCCTTCATGTAGGCGCGCATGCCGTCACGGAACACATCGGGGCCCAGCCAGTCCTCGACCATGCGGATGACCTGCTCGCCCTTCTGGTAGCTGATCCGGTCGAAGGCGGTATTGGCCTCGCTGACGTCGTGGATCACCTGCTGGACCGGATGGGTGGTCGGATGGGCATCCTGCGCCATTGCCTGCTCGCGCTCGGAATGCTGGCGCGGCCACATCTGCCAGGTCGGGTTGAAATGGTCGGTGGCCTTGGTCTCCATCCAGGTGGCGAACCCTTCATTGAGCCAGATATTGTCCCACCAGCCCATCGTCACCAGGTCGCCCGACCATTGGTGGGCCATTTCATGCGCCACGACGATATAGACGGCTTCCTGGGTGGTCGGCGCGCTGGTCTTGGGGTCGAACAGCAGGTCGTCGTCGATGAAGGTGATGGCGCCCCAGTTTTCCATCGCACCGGCCTCGTAATTTCCGGGGATGGCGATCAGGTCCATCTTGGGCAGCGGATAGTCGACGCCGAAATATTCATTGTAATACGGCAGGATCTGCGACGCGGCGGTCAGGGCGTAGCGTCCTTTTTCCTGCTCGCCAGTGGGGGCGTAGACATTGATCGGCGTATTGCCGCCCTTGCCGCTGACGGCTTTCATGTCGCCGGCCACCAGGGCCAGCAGATAGGTGGACATGCGGGGCGTCGTGCCGAAGACGACCTGTTTGGCATGCGCGCCGGCCGGCGTGGACGATTCGATCGGCATGTTGCTGATGGCGGTGAAGTCGACGGGCAGGGTCGCCGTCAACTGGAACGTCGCCTTGAAGGCGGGCTCGTCCCAGCCGGGGAACATGCGGCGCGCATCCGCGACCTCGAACTGCGTCACCAGCATGCGGTGCTGCTTGCCGTTGGTGGTGCGGTAATCGTCGTAATAGATGCCGTTCGGCGTGGCGGGGATGGGGCCGCGATAGACGATCGCCAGCTTGTGCGCGCCCGTGGTCATGGGCTGCGGCAGGGTCAGCGTCGCGGTCTCGGCCTTGTCGTCCTGCGTGATTTTCGCCGGCGTGCCGTCAAGCGTTGCCGAAGTCAGCGTCAGACCCGCCTGGTTCAGCGTGATGCTGGCGGTGGAAGACGTGACGTTGACGTCGATGTCTTCATGTCCGGTCAGGGCGAGGCGCTTCAGGTCGGTGACGATATTGATCCGATACGCGCTGGGAACAACGTCTTTCGGCAATTGCCCGGGAGCGTGCGCGAAATCGAAGGGGGATTCGGCCAGCGCCGGCCCTGACAGCAGGGCGGTACCTGCCAGCAGAAATGCTGCGATGGTGGGGCGGGAAATCATGCGGACACTCCAGTTTGGGTGAATGACGGAATGGAATACTCGGGCGCGATTGTCTATCGGAGCCGTTGGCAACGCAAATCGTCCAGGCAACGGACAGGCTGGTTCCCGCAGGTGTCGGCCGCGACAGAAGGACTGCTGGAGCACCTGGCCACGCCTGTGTCCGTGATCTCCGGAGAGAGGGAGATCCTGTATCGGGACACAATACCGTGGGACGATGTCCGGAACGCATGGCGGGCAGGGCGTTGAGAAGAGAATAAAAAAAGGGCTGACCTTCTCATGAGAAAGTCAGCCCCCGTAAAAAGGGGAGGGCCTTCAGGCCATCCCCGAGCAGGTCATGGCGTCACAGTTTGACGTTCACGCCGAACTGGAACGAGCGATAGACAATCCCCTTCTGCGACCAGGAGGAGTTGTAGAGGTAGGAACCATAGGTGCCGAAATCGTACGGCGCGCGGAAGCCCAGAAGGTTGTAGACGTTCGCGTAGACCGACCAGCGCGGGCTGATCTGGTAATTCACGGTCAGGTCAACATCCCAATAGTTCTTGACGTGGCATTGTCCGGACGGAACCTGATTCCAGCCAGTGAGGGCACCGGTTGAGCAGGAGTTGGCACCGGGGCCGTTGGCATCTTCCGCGACGAGCTTGTAGCCGCTGGTGTAATACACCGTCGGTGTCACCGCGAGTTTGCGCCACATGAACGTGTTGGCCCAGTTGGCCTTCCAGCGCGGAGAGCCGGACGCCGAAGTGGTGTTGTATGGCCCGATCGTCCCGGCGAATTCTTCAACGCCGCCGCCATCGGGCAGTGCGATGGAGAAGCGGCGGACGTAGGTCATTTCGCCCTTGCTGTACCAGTTGATATCATGCAGCACGCCGGGCAGGCGGTGCGACGCGGTGAAGCCAAGCTGGACACCGTCCGTGCGCATCCAAGGCGCATTGACATAGCTGTAGTTGATCAATCCAGGCCGGGGCACTGCATTCGGAGCCGCCGGGTCAGCCGTATCCGGCGTAACCGTAATGCCGTCGGGAAGCGTTTCGCCGTTGATATAAGCCTGGGTGATCCCGCCGGCGTTCTGTCCTTCCGGGTTGCCCATGATGTAGTTGGACTTCTTGATGTAGTAGTAGTCGGCGCTCAACGTGATCCACGGCAGCGGCTTGATGACGGCGCCACCGCTGAAGTTCGTCGCGATTTCTGGCTTCAGGTTCGGGTTACCGATGGAGTTCAGGCCGACATAGTAGGGCTGGGTATAGGAACTGTTGTTGTGCTGCGCAGCCCAGTTGGCCGCCCAGGACTGATAGGCGCCGCTACTGTTGAAGAAGCTGTTGTTGATATAGCCGACAGTCTGGCCGCCCGTCTCAGAGAAGCTGGGGACGCGGAAGCCACGTGAGAACGTGCCGCGCAGGGCGAATTGGTCGACCGGCTTGAACACTACGTTAGCCTGGGGCGTGTAATGACGATATCCGACGCCGGTGCTGGTCGAGTAATTATCGTAGCGGCCGGCAAGATCGGCCTTCAGCATCTTGTGAAAAGGCAGTCCGAGTTCCCAGAAACCGGATTCAACCCAGCGGCTGCCCTGGGCATTCACGGGGTTGATCTGCCAGTACTGAGCGCCGGGGTCTGCTGCATTATAAGGGTTGCCGTTGGGAGCATACAGGGATTCCCACCGGATATTACCGCCGACCGCCACATTGACCATGCCGCCCGGGAGGCGGAACAGGCCTTTGCTGGCGGTCATTTCATAGGAGTATTCCTGCGTCCGGTCGTGGACGACCTCTTTGGGCGCAATCTCATTGCGGACGGCATCGGTGTTCTGCGACGGATCGACGAAATTGTAAGTTCCGTTGGCGACTGCTTCCCTGATCCCGTTGATCGTCGGATAGCCGGAATAGGTCTGTGCCAGCAGGGAGTTCATGCCGACGAAGTTGAAGTCGTAGTTCCAGTCCGAGCCCCAGTTCGATGCCGCCGTGCCATTATAGCGCATCGAGCCACGGAAATTCTGGCTGTACTGGGATTGCCTGGGGATGATATCGCCAAACTGATAGATCATGCTGGCGGCATTGCCCTGGGCGGCAAAGGGATCGTTTGGATTCAACTGACCATTGGGCAGCAGAGCCGGGATCAGTACGTTGTAGGAACTGGTCTGCTTGGATTGGGTCTGAGCCTGCAGATAGGCGGGATCATGACTGATGAAATCCGTCTGGGTCTGCGAATAGGTGAACATCGCCGTGAATTGCGAACGCGGCGTGACGTTGGCTGTGAAATGAGCCGTGGTATTGATGCGCTGGATCGACGGCGTGATCTGGCCGTACGCCTTGGTCTCATCCTGACTGCAGCCACTGAACGCGGAGCCGCCGCCGTAATAGTTGGACGATGCGCCAAGCGTTCCGCTCGAAGGAGCACCATATTTCCCGCAGGAAGCAGACGGGTTGAGCTGCTGATAAGCGCCGGCAACCTTGCCGTTGATCACGGGGGCGACCATAGCCACGGGGCTACCGTAGCTGGCGCTGGGATTGGAACTGTTGTTGTTGATCCAGTTCGTCCCCCCGATTCCGGTCAGATCGGAGGTGTTGTATGGATAGCCGACATCACGGTTATAGATGGCGTCGTCCTGCTGATATTCAGCGTTGACGTAAACATTGTAGCCGTCATTTGCCAGGTCGCCGTGCCCGTAGGTCGCGTACAGGCGCTGATGGCCTGCGTTTCCGCGCTGGCTCAGGCCGCCTTCGGCGTTTCCTTCGAAACCCTTGATTTCCTTGCGGGTGATGAAGTTGATCACGCCGCCGACCGCATCTGCGCCGTAGGTCGCCGACCCGCCGTCTTCCTTTACGTCGATCCGTTCCATGATCGACTGGGGCATCCAGTTGGTATCGACGAAATCACGCTGGCCGTCGTCGGCGAGCGGATAGTAGGACAGGCGCTGGCCATCCATCAGGATCAGCGTTGAATCGGACGTCAGGCCGTGCAGCGACGGCGCGGAAGCGCCGGCAGCAAACGCACCGTTGGCACCGAACGCATTGGTCAGATTGCCCGAACCGTTCGACGACAATTGCTGCAGGGCATCCGTCACCGTCTTGATGCCGCGCCGTTGCATATCGCGCGATGTCAGCTCTTCGATCGGAGCCGCGCTGGATGCGTTGGGATCGTGGAACAGGGTGCCCGTTACGATGACGTTCTCTGGCGCTGCCTCGGGGATCGTCGCGGAAGCCGCGTTCGCGAGGACCGTGGCATTGCGTGAGGACGACGGAGCCGTGGGGACTGCCGCGACCGGAACGACGGGCGCTGCGGCCGATGCCGGCTTTGCGACTCTGGCGGCTTTGGTCGTGCGGCTGTGGTGCTTGGGAAGAGTCTGTGTTGCCGGCTCCGCACTCTGGGCGAAGGCGGAAGAATACATCATTCCGCTCATGGCCGTGAAGGCAAAGAGAAGAACATTCTTTTGGCGCTGGGTTGTTCGTGCGGTCGTCGGCCTTATCTGGCGATCGCCCATGGATTTCTCCCGATATTGATGTGAGGCTTGATAAGCAAATGTCTTGGTCGGCATTCGGCGCCAAGGGCGATGCCATGAGTTCAGGGCAGAGATGTAGACAGGAAACCGGTTGGTTCCTGCCTCCCTCTCTGCTCGGCCGCGTTTCATCCCTTTATGGATTGTCGATAAGGGCGATGCGTTCGTAGAACTCCCTGAGCACGTGTCATGTGCCTGTTGCAGGCGCGTTGACAAAAACTACACATGATCGGGACGGTCCTGTCGACCGTTTGCGTAACAGATGTGACAGATTTCTTGCATTATGTTGCTGTCATGCAACAGGCGCGGTCAGATCGCCAGTTCATGGTGACATGTGGGCAGTTCGCCGGGAAATGGGCGGGTTAGGGCCGAGACTAGGGAGTCGTTGGGATTCGAAGGCGGATGTGAGGCGTGGTTTTGCCCGTCTCCGTCAGGACGAGGGCCGGTCAGAACGCCACTGTTAAAGAAGCCTGCAAGTTCCGGGTGGAGTGCGCTGTTGCGATGATGGCAGATGCATAGCCCGATGCGCAGATGATCGATCCGTCGGCATCCGTAACGGCGCTGGTCGTGTTATAACAGCTCTGCGTCATGGCCTGGAACTGGCCATTACCGTGGTATTTTCCGTTCTTTGAACGGAAAACGCAAATCGACCGCCATGTTTTATGGGAGGGTACGGACGGTCATGAAGGAGCCGGTCCGGTTTTCTGGCATTGGCGGCATCCGGGTTGGGACCGGATGCAGATGACGGCCGGCCGGTTACGCCGGGCCGGCCGTCTGGTCTGATCCGACCCGCATGCCCGGTTGGGAATGCGGATCGGACACTACGATGGATTAGAAGTGCGCCCCAATATTCAATTGGAAGGAGCGACCGAGAATTGCTTCGTAGTAGCGCGTCAGGCTGACCGTGCCGGGATATTTCGGCAGGGCATCGGTGATGTTGTTGATCATGAAGTTGGCGTCGATGTTCTTGGTGATCTTGTACCCGAACGTCGCGTTGAAGTAGGCGAACGCCGGCCGGTTGTTGGCCTCATAGGCCGTGGCCGGAACCTGCAATGCATAGACTGACTTGCCATAATAGACCGTCTGCCACTGGAAGGACAGCGGGCCACGATAGTAGTTCAGGTTCAGCGTCATCAGGTTGCTGGGATTCGAGGTGTCACCGGTCTTGTAATAGGTGCTGCCCAGATAGGTCTGGTTGTTCTTCACATAATGCGTGAAGTTTCCGCGGACTTCCACGGTGCCAGCATCCCTGGACAGGCCGAAGCGCGACAACGGCATGGCGTAGTCGAAATTGGCCTGGACCGCCTGCATGTGCTGGTTGGCGATGTTGTAATAGCCTTCGTTGAAGTTCGTGATCTGATGGGTTTCCGGATCACGGGTGAAGGCGTTGCAATAGGCATTGTTCGGGTAGCTGGACGAGTCATAGCACGCGTTCATCAGGTCTTCGACGGCGAGGTAGGTGATCTCGTTGCCGACCTTCACGTCCACGAACGAACCGGTCATGTCCAGGCCCGGGATGAAGCTCGGGCGGAATTCCAGCGTGCCGGTGAAGCTTTTCGATGTTTCGTTCTGAAGGTGGGTATTGCCACCGGTCCGGCCAGGAACCGTCCCGCTCACGATGTTGGAGACGAAGTCGGCGGGAACTCCGGCGCGGGCGCAGTTGGCGCTGCGAACGCCCGGGTTGGGGCCGGCATTGACGTAGGCGCCGTCGCAGGGATCGTCCGCGAATTCATAGGACGTGCTCTTGGGTGCGAACAGTTCGGTAACCGAGGGGTTGCGGACCGAGCGCGCATAGTTGCCCGACAGGCCGAAATCCTTCGTCGGCCACCAGGCACCACCGAACATGTAGGTCCAGTAGCTGCCGGTCATGCTGTTGTGGATGTAGCGGCCGTTGGCGGTCGCCGACAGGCTGTAGGCGCCGGTCATCTGCATGCTGGGCGAAATGAGCGGGACGTCCAGTTCGCCGAAGACTTCGTGCGTGCCGTAGGAGCCGGACGTACGCGGCAGCGCGGTCGAGTTGCCATATTGCTTATAGGTGCCGTCGGGCTGCTGTTCGCCGCTGAAGAAGGAACCGGGATTGAAGCTGTAGCCTTCACGACGGTGTTCGTAGCCCAGATCCCAGCGGACCTGGCCAGCCGGCAGACGGACGACCGTGCTGTGGATTTCCGCCTGAAGGTCGCGCTGCGCATTGGTATTCTTGTAGTGCGCGTCGGAAATGATGTAGTCGACTGCAGCCTGGCTGGACTGGCCGGTGCCGAACGGATTGAACGGCGCGCAGACCGAGCTGCGGGTCGCTGCCGACGAATTGACGTAACCGGGGGCACAGACGATGTTGCCGGCGGCGTCGGTCGTCGCGTTCAGCGCGTTGGCCAGGTTCTGGGTATTGATCGACGGCTGGAACGTGTCGTTCATATACTTGCTGTATTCGCCCTTGGCCGACCATTCGAAATGACGGCCGACCGCGTCGAAATCGCCGCTCAGGCCACCCTGGAAGCGGAACATCTGCAAGTCGGTGCGATACATGCCCTGATCCAGGTCCTGGTTCAGGCGCGACAGGTAGAACGTATCGGTCGGCTCTCCTGCGGCGGCCAGCGCGTTCTTGATCGTCGTCCGCTCGTCGGCCGTCAGGAACGGGTTGTCGGTGCTCATGGCAAAGCCGCCGTTGACGGTCGTGTAGTTCTGGTAGTTTGCTGCCGTCAGCGGGTTGGAATCAAAATACGGGGTGTTCCAGGTGCCCTGGCCGACCAGGCTCGATGCCTCGCCGCGCGCGTACCAGCCCTGCCATGTGGCATGCAGATGGTCGGTGATGTCGTAATGGCCCAGCGTCGTCAGGTTGAGCTGCGAGGACGGAGCGTAAAGCTGGCTGTAATTCTGTAGCGCGGTGCCGTTGCCGCCCGATGAGTTGAAGCCGCTCTTCGTTGCCCAGTTATAGGTCAGCGGCACCAGTGACTTGCCGTCCTGGCTGAACATCAGCGGCTGGCCTGCTGCATTGGCGATGCCGGCTTCGACCTGGCCGCCATAGATCGGCACATCGTCGGGTACAAGGCCCGGAACGCCGTTCGGCGACGCGATCAGATTGCGGACCTGCGGCGTCAGGACGCGGGAATAACCCGGGTTCGTGCCGATCGGGGCGTACTGATAGGTCGTCGCGTTGGCGCCGGTGATGTTGGGGCGGTCGCTGGCGAGCATGCCGCCCATATTGCGATATTCCACGTCGAAGACGGCGCCGCCGCGACCGTGGTCGAATTCATGCCCGAATTTGAAGGTGATTTTCTCGCCGGGGGCATCCAGCTTCTGGGTCCAGTTGCCCTGCGCAGTGAAATCGACGCCCGTGAAATGATCGTCGAGCTGATAGTTCACGACGCCGGCCACGGCGTCCGCGCCGTAGGTGGCGCCCGCGCCGCCCAGCCGGGTATCGACCTGCTTGATCAGCGAAGTCGGGATCGTGCTGACATCGACCTGCGAACCGGAGCCGTTGCCGTAAAGCGAGGCCGTCTCGCCGCCGACCATCCGCATGCCGTCGATCAGCGTCAGCGTGCGCTGGGAACCGAGGCCCAGCAGCGAGGAGAAGGACTGGCCGGCGGCCATCCCCTGCGTGCCGATCGGCGTCTGGTCACCGAGCGAGAATGCGGTATTTTCACGCAGCAGGGCGATGCCCATGTCGGTATAGCCGCGCGTGCGCAACTGCTCCGCGCTGACCGTCGAGCCGGCCATGACGTTGGTCAGGCGGCTTTGCGACAGGCGGGTGCCGGTCACGGTCACGGCTTCAGGCTCCGTCGAAGGCACCTGCAGCACCGATGACGTGGCCTGTGTCGAGACGGCAGCCGTGGCAGGAACTGTCGTTGCCGGAACCACCGTGGCCGGAGCCGTCGTAACGGTCGGGGCTGGCGTCGTGGCCTTCCTGGCGGTCTTCTTGCCCTTGGTGCTGTGCTTATGCGTCGCGTGGGTCGTGGGTTCGGCTGTTTGCGCGTAGGCATGAGCGTACATCATTCCGCTCATGGCCGTGAAGGCGAGCAGAAAGCTGTTCTTGCGACGGAAGGCGCGTGCGGTCGTCTGCTTTATCTGGCGATCGCCCATGAATTTCTCCAGAAGGGTTAACGTGAAAATCGGTAAGCGAGTGTCTCGACAAGTATTCGGCGCCAAAGGCCATGCCACATCGTCCGAACGGAGAATTTCCCAAAATCATAATGATTTCGATACGATTTCCAGTGATCGGCCACGTTTCATCCTGTTCCGGACTTCCGGAGATTGTGATGTCGCGTAGAACTCCTTTGACATGTGTAATTGCCCGGTTACGGCGCGTTAATAAAAGTTACACATGATCGTAACGGGCTTGTCGACTGCCTCCATGGCGCCTGTTACAGATTTCTTGCATTCTGTTGCCCATCTGCAACATGGGAGCCCTTCAATATTCGCAAGGGTCGTGTTCAACGGGGAAGAAATATTAGAAATTCGTAAATTCAATGAAATTGTTCGGTGGAATTAGCGAACAATTTTTTTTGATGCACTTGGCCGTCTTCTCCGGCAGCCCTGGGTGCGGGATGCCGTGAGCATGATATTCCTTCCACGCTGCCTGTCGGAGTTGATCAATCGCCGCGCATGCGGCGCCTGTCATGCCTCGGGCAGTGCCACCACTGTTTCGGAGCTTGGTGACTGAGTCAGGACGCCGGTGATCGAACTTAGGACGATGCACAGTATCCCGGCCCATTGCGTGAGGGCCAGATGTTCGCCCAGCAGCAGCATGCCGGTGATGGTGGCGAGTGCCGGGTCCAGGCTGGTCAGGAGACCGAACTGGCGCGGATGGAGCCGCTTCATGGCCAGCATCTCCAGCGTGTAGGGCAGGGCGGAGGACAGGATGGCGACGCCGCACGCCAGAAAGGCGGCGTGGGGATGAACGACGACGACGGGCAGCGTCGCGAACATCAGCGGCGTGACCAGCGCCGCGCCCACTGCCTGCCCCAATGCCGTTGCGCGTGCGGCGTCGATGCGTCGACTGACCCGGCTGCCGGTCGCGATATAGGCGGCCCAGGCCAGGGCAGCCATCAGCCCGTAGGCCACACCCAGCAGGTCCAGCGGATGACCGGCTAGGGCCGCGCCCGGTTGCAGCAGCAGATACAGCCCGCCGGCGATGAGCGGGCAGACCAGCAATTCGCGCGCGCGCCGCGCGCCGGACAGGGAGAGGGCCAGCGGCCCCACAAATTCGATGGCAACCGCCACGCCCAGGGGCATGCGCTCCAGGGAGAGATAGAACCCCATGTTCATGATGCCGATCGAGGCACCATACCAGAAAATCAGTTTCAGGGTCGTCCGGTCGGGTGCTGCGCGCCAGGGGCGCACCAGGATGCCCAGCACAATGGCGGCGATCCATAGCCGCAGGCTGACCGTGCCCAACGGCCCGAAGATGGGAAACAGCAGCTTGGCGAACGATCCGCCCACCTGGAACGAAAACATGCCCGCCACGACCAGCAGCATGCCAACAGGCGGATTATATAGATGTTCGCCGCCCGTCGGCGGCCTGGCTGCGCTCATCGCCGGCTTTGGGGGATGGCAACGGGGCTGGCAGCGCGTAGCGGGACGGGCAAGGGGTCAGACGTCCAGTTCTTCGACCAGGCGAGCATGTTCCTGAATGAACTGGAAGCGCGACTCGGCCTTTCGGCCCATCAGCTGCTCGACCCGGTCGCTGGTCAGCGCGCGGTCTTCGGGCCGGGTGACGACTTGCAGCAGCGTGCGCTTCTTCGGGTCCATCGTCGTCTGCTTCAGGTCGCCCGGCGGCATTTCGCCCAGGCCCTTGAAGCGCGAGATCTCGACCTTGGCGTTAGGCTTGAAATCCGATTTCAGCTTCCGCTCGCGGTCAGCATCGTCCATCGCATAGACCGTCCTGCCGCCCTGGGTCAGGCGGTATAGCGGCGGCTGGGCCAGATAGACATGCCCCCGGCGGATCAGTTCGGGCAGTTCGCGGTAGAAGAATGTCATCAGCAGCGACGCGATGTGCGCACCGTCCACGTCGGCGTCGGTCATGATGATGACGCGCCCGTAGCGCAGGCGCGTGGCGTCGAACCGGTCGCCGATGCCGCAGCCCAGGGCCTCGACCAGGTCGCGGAGTTCCTGGTTGGCGCGCAGTTTTTCGGTCGAGGCGCTGGCGACGTTCAGGATCTTGCCGCGCAGGGGCAGAACCGCCTGGGTTTCGCGGTTGCGGGCCTGCTTGGCCGAACCGCCGGCGGAATCGCCCTCGACCAGGAAGATTTCGGTCTCGGCCGCGTTCTCGCGCGTGCAGTCGGTCAGTTTGCCCGGCAGGCGCAGGCGTCTTGTGGCGCTCTTGCGCGGGGTGTCCTTGAGGTCCTTGCGGCGCAGTCGTTCTTCGGCGCGTTCGATGATGAAGGCCAGCAGGTTGTCCGCCTGTGCGGGGTGCCCGGCCAGCCATTGCTCGAACCGGTCGCGCAGCGCGGTCTCGACCAGGCGGCCGGCCTCGGGCGAGGTCAGTTTTTCCTTGGTCTGGCCCTGGAACTGCGGATCGCGGATGAAGACCGACAGTTTGGCGGCGATGATGCCCATGATGTCGTCGGCCGCGATGGCCGAGGCGCGGCGGTTCGATCGCTGTTCGCCCCACGCGCGGAAGCCCTTGAGCAGCGCGGTGCGGAACCCGGCTTCGTGCGTGCCGCCCTGCGGGGTGGGGATGGTGTTGCAGTAGGACGCGAGCGTGGACGACCCTGATTCCAGGAACGCCACCGCCCATTCCATCCGGCCGGTCTCGGCGCCGTCCGGCCCCACCGGCAGGTCGGCGTCGCCGGACCACATCTCGGCCAGCAGCGCGGCCGAGCCTAGCTCGTCGCGCAGGCTGTCGGCCACGCCGCCGGGGAAATGCAGTACGGCCTCGGCGGGAATGGCGTCGTCACGGATCAGCGCCGGGTCGCAGGCCCAGCGGATGGTCACGCCGCGATACAGGTACGCCTTGGACCGGCACAGCTTGTACAGGCGGGCGGGCGAGAAATGGAGGCGCCCGAAGATCTGTGGGTCGGGGGTGAAGCGGATCTGGGTGCCGCGTCGGTTCTGGGTTGGCCCTACCTTTTCCAGCGTCGTGACCGGATGGCCGCGTTCGTAGGCCTGGCGCCAGAGGGTGCGGTCGCGTGCGACCTCGACCTCCATCCGCGCGGCCAGGGCGTTGACCACCGACGAGCCCACGCCGTGCAGGCCGCCCGAGGTTGCATAGGCCTTGCCGGAGAATTTCCCGCCCGCATGCAGCGTGGTCAGGATGACTTCCAGGGCCGAACGGTCCTTGAATTTGGGGTGGGGATCGACCGGGATGCCGCGCCCGTTGTCGCGGATGGTCAGCCAGTCGCCAGCTTCAAGCGAGACATCGATGGTGGTGGCGTGACCGGCCACCGCCTCGTCCATCGCATTGTCCAGGATCTCGGCGGCGAGATGATGATACGCGCCCTCGTCCGTGCCGCCGATATACATGCCGGGCCGACGCCGGACGGGCTCCAGCCCTTCCAGCACCTCGATGGCGCTGGCATCGTACGCCTCGGCCGCGTTGGCCTGAGCCGGCGCGGCGGCATCGGTCGGGCGGGGGCGAGGCCCCCGCTTCGGGCGCGGCGCGGAAAAGAGATCGTCGTTCATGGACTGTTCTTTGTTCCGCAGCCCTGTTCCCTGTCAAGCAGGCGCGTACCCAAGGTCACGCGCCATGCCCCGAACGTGCCGGGTGTCAGCTCCGGGTGGCGCGGGTGGTGTGGGCGGCGCGGGCGCGCGAGCGGCTGCGGACTTCGGCATGCAGCGCGCGTTCGGGCGCGGCACAGGTCTCGTATGACGCCGGCTGGATGATGTCCTTGGCCTGGGCATAGCGCGAAAGGTCCTGCGCGCTTTCCAGCACCGCGACCTCGTCGAACATCGCCGCGCGCTGGTTGCAGAAGGCGGTGCCGGCCTTCAGCCCGCGCTCGGACTGCACGTTGGCGAGCTGGGTGATGTAGTCGTCATGCTCACGCTGGGCGCCGCGGCCGTAGGTGGTGCGGAAATAGGCGTTCAGCGCCCCTTCCTCGTCCAGCAGTTTGGGGCGGAAGCGTGTGACGAAGGCATTGTAGCGGTCCTGCATGTTGCACGACAGGGCCGTGACCATCAGCTCGCTTTTCAGGCCCTGTACGTCGAAGGCCTCGTGCGCGGGCGAGGATGTGCAGGCGCCGGCGGCGAGCGCGGCCTGGCCGTTCACGAGCCCGGCAAGGGCCAGGCCGGCGATTGCGGCACGCCAAATGGGAAACGTCATGATAGGGTTTCTCCCGACCGACCGGAAAGCTGCGCCGGGTCGTCGTCGATGACATGAACCGGCATGTGAACTGGGCTTGCTAGGCTTCTATAATGGCAGCATAACCCTGACCAGAGCGTTGGCAATCAAATTTTGGGGTCGTGGCCGTTCGCCGTATCATGGCGCGTTCCGTGGCCCCGTGCCATCCGTAGATTGCCGATCCCTGGGGATCGGATAGGGTCTTTGTATGCATCCCGGTATTGCTCTAGAGCGTTGCCGGGACGATTCGCGGCCGCGTCTGGGGCGTGCCGGTTTCTTGAGCGAGCGGAGTTGACGAGTGCGCGTGCGACTGTCTTCTGCAATTCTGGTGGCGGCGACAGCCGTGCTGGCCGGATGTCAAAACAAGCCTGCGCTCCAGGTGGCAGGTCCTCCCGATCCGTTCGGCTACATGAAGCGTTCGGCGGTCTGTCAGGTCAGCCCCGTCAAGGCGTCCGGGCCGGCTAGGAAGGCGACGACGATGTCGGTGCGCAGTGATGACGGCAATTGCGTCGTGCTGCTTCAGGATGGGGAGCACGCATACGCGTCGTTCGGCGTTGCGCCGGCTCCGGAGCACGGCAAGGTCTTCCTGTATAATCACAACGATCATACGGTTGTGATGTACACGCCCAACACAGCCTATGCCGGGCCCGACCATTTCAGCGTGACGCTGATCCGTGGCCCCGGCCAGACACGCGACACGCTGGAAGTGGCGGCGACGGTCGATGCGACAGGTGTGGTGGTGCCGACCCCCATGATCACCGCGCCGACTCCGGCCGCTGCCGCTGCGAAGAGCACGACCAAGAGCACGGGCAGGACGGCGACCAAGCGTCGCGCCAAGACCACGCATTAATGGGGTGGGCGGGGGTCTGCGCCCCCGCCCGTTTCCGCACGTAGCGCGGAAAATCAGATCGAAAAGGTGATCGGCTCGGCCAGCGGGCGGCGCATGCCGCTGGATTCGGCCCTGTGGACCAGATCGTCGAGCGTCAGCTTGCGGCACTGGCCCGACACCGTGTCGTCCAGCTTCTGCCAGCACGGATCGATGACGCGGGTGAAAAGCTGGCCCATCGGCCCGTCATCGGACGACGAATCGTCAGCCGTCGCGACCTCTACGATGTCGGCGACAGTGATGTCGCGGCGCGGGCGGCCAAGCCGGTAGCCGCCACGCGGTCCGCGTACGCTTTCCAGCAGGCTGGAACGCGACAATGTCTGGAGTAGCGGTTCGATCCCCCGTCGGGCCAGGCCGGCGCGCTCGGCGATGTCGGCGGCGCTGACGGTGCCGGTGCGTCCGGCATGGAAGGCGACGTCGAGCATGATGAGCACCGCGATCATGGCCCTGTCACGCCGAAGCAGCATTCCCGATTTCCCCTGCAATTCATGGTGCGTCCGACGGCCGGATGCCCGTTGGATGTGAAGCTAGCAGGATCGGCGCCGATGATCCACGCTTCTGTTTGGTGTGATGATGGATTATGTCAGCTATTACGATTAAATCTGCGTCAATGCGTTGAGGGGAAGGAACGACCCATGGATCATTCAGGAACGGCGGACGGCCATCTGGGCCTGGCCGGGCCGCGGGGCCGCGTGTACGACTCGATCGTGGATACGGTCGGGGGCACCCCGCTGGTCGCTCTGCCGCGCTTGATGCGTGAGGACGAGGTGGCCAGCCGGATCCTGATGAAGCTGGAATTTTTCAACCCGCTGGGGTCGGTCAAGGACCGGATCGGGGCGGCCATGGTGCTGGCCGCCGAGGAGCGGGGCGACATCACGCCGGGCCGCACCGTCCTGGTCGAGCCGACATCGGGCAATACCGGGATCTCACTGGCGTTCGTCGCGGTTGCGCGGGGCTACCGACTGATCGTGACCATGCCCGAGGGGGCCTCGATGGAGCGGCGCAAGATGCTGCGCCTGCTGGACGCAGAATTGCAATTGACCCCTTCGCGGCTGGGGATGGCCGGTGCCATCGCCCGGGCCGAGGACATCGTGAAGAAGACGCCGCATGCCTGGATGCCGCGCCAGTTCGAAAACGCGGACAACCCGACGATCCACGCCCTGACCACCGCCGAGGAAATCTGGACCGATACCGCCGGCGCGGTCGATATCGTGGTGGCCGGCGTGGGGACCGGGGGCACCGCCAGCGGCATCGCCCATGCCCTGAAGCCCCGCAAGCCTGGGCTCGCGGTCTATGGCGTGGAACCGGTGGAAAGCGCGATCCTGAACGGGGACGAGGCAGGGCCGCACGGTATCCAGGGGATCGGCCCGGGCTTCTGTCCCCGCACGCTGGACCTGCCGGCGCTGGACGGTGTGCTGACGGTCTCGGAGCGCGAGGCGATCGCCGCCGCGCGGCGGTGTGCGCGGCTGGATGGCGTGCCGGTCGGGATTTCGTCGGGTGCCGCGCTGCATGCGGCGCTGAAGCTGGCCGAACAACCGGAGCATGCGGGCAAGACGATCGTCGTCATCGCCCCATCCTTCGCCGAACGGTATCTTTCCACGTCCCTCTTCACCGGCCTCACCTGACGTTCAGGCCCGTAAACGCGCGCTGGTGGCGATCCGGCGCGCGTTTCCTGCGCTCCGATGCTCACGGCCATCAAGGCCGCTCCGCTTCGGTGCTCGGAAACACACGACGGCCGCGACCCTGCGGGCCGCTCTCGCTCACCAGCCCACGTTTCCGGGCCTGAACCTCGCGACTCAAAACCGAACAGGGGTCAAGGAGCCGGCTGGCCCCTTGCGGGTTCGGGCGGAGGTGGCAACGGTTCCGTCGGCCGGAACGGCCGAGGGAAAGCCAACGGAGGGGGAGCCCGACCTGGACCTTATTTCAGGATGATCTCGACGCGCCGGTTCTGCGGTTCGCGGGTGTTCGGGCCGGTGGGAACCAGCGGGTGGTCTTCGCCGAAGCCGTGGATGTCGATGGCGGTGCCGGGCACGCCGTCGCGGATCAGCTCGGCCTGCACGGCCTGGGCGCGGCGGAGGGACAGCGCCATGTTGTAGTGCACGCCGCGTGGGCCGGGATGGGCGGCTGAATTGTCCGTGTAGCCGTTGACCTCGATCCGCGTGGTCTGGGTGTGGGTCGAGGCCTGGGCGGCGGTGGACACGATTGCCCGCGCGCGGTCTGAGAGGCCGGCTTTGTCCCAGTCGAAGAACACCAGATAGGTGCGGGTCTGCGCGGGGGCGGGTGCCGCCGGCTCCACGGAGGGGGGAGGCGGGGGCGGAGCCGGATTGAACTCGTAGCGCAGGCCGAGCATCAGCGAATGGTTGAAGTCGGTCATGGTGTCGCGATTGCCCGTCGCGGTGCCGTAGGGGCGGCTGGCGTTGTAGCCGCCGATCGTGCCCACCGATGTCGCGCCGTGGGATTGCGGGCCGAGCATCGTCCAGAACCGGTATTCCGCCGTGGCCGACAGGCCGACGACCCATGGCACGGGGAAGGCGAGGCCGAAGATGCCCTGATAGGCGAAATTGCCGAACGTGCCGCCGATCTGCTGGTTGAAGCTGTTGCCCGGCCCCATGACGGAGGCGTTCATCGACTGCCAGGCGTAGCCGATGCCCGCGCCGAAATAGGGGTAGAGCCAGCTTTTGCCGATATCCATGTCGAACAGCGCGTTGGCCATGACCCCGTAGGTCTGCTGCCGTCCGCCTACATGGCTGGAGGGCAACGCGCCGGAGTTGAAGGCCTTCAACCCGTTATTGCGGTAATTGCCCTCGACCTCCACGCGGAAGCCGTTGCCCAGGCCCCAGCCGATGCTACCGATTCCGACCGCGCCAGTATGGTATTTGTCGCGCCCGTCGGGGAAATTGGGCGACGAGCGCACCCGCTGGTCCTGGTTGAAGGTGGCGCCGCCCTCGCCGGCCACATACAGACCCTGGACGGGTTGGGCGAAGGCCGGGGCAACGGAGAGGGTGGAACCGAGAGCGAACGCCGCCGCCAGAATCGTTCCTCCGAGCAATCCGTGCCGCACTGTCATGGTCTGGTTTCTCCCTTAGCCGGGTATGCTGACTGTGCGGCCCGGTCGAATGAACGCGCGTCGCCCTTTATATTTCTGTCTTCTTTGCCGAAAGATGCGCCGATGGCAATCCATTGGGTGGCATGCACGGCGACCTGACCGGCGCCGGACAGTCGAGAGGGGACGGGTGTGGAGCGCACGACACACCCCCAGGGTTCCGCCAGGGGTGGTCAGAGCAGGGTTGCCTCGAAGGGCGGCGTGAGGTCGGGAGCGTCGAATTCCAGCACCCACAGGTCGGGGTCGCGCCCCACCTGGCGGGCGACGTAGGCATCGGCGGCAGCCTGGTCGACCGGGTCGGGCCCGGTGCCGCGAATCCACGCGGGACTGCCGTCCGGCGCCCTGGTCTGGGCCAGTACCGACAGGCGGCCGTCGCGCCCCAGCAGGACGGCCAGGATGCCGCCGGCGTCGGCGTCGCCACGCCGCAGGACCATCGCCGGATGGCCGCTCTGGTTGGCATGGCGGACCACGGCGGAGGCCCACAGGCCCGCTCGCAGCCGGGCTTCCGTCATGGTCGAAAGGCCCGATTGCCGGAGACCGGGCATTTTTTTTCATTCGGCCTGGGGAGCATAGGCGCTTTCTTCCGGGATGGCGGACAGGGCCGCGCGGTATTCCGCCGGATTGTCGATCAGCGACCGGGCGGCATCGAGGTCGGAATCGGTGCCGATCGCGGCGGGGCAGGCCTTGCGCAGGTCGAGGATGCGCGACACCGCGACAGGGAAGCGGACGGCGCGGGTGGCCTGCACGGTCTCGCGCATGTCCAGTTGGCCGGCTGCCAGGTTCTGCAACTGCCGCTCCAGGTCGGCCTCGCCCCGGCTGGTGCAGACCTGCGGCATCACGCCCAGCCCTTGCAGCGGCCAGCCCAGTGGCGCCAGGACGCGGCTCCAGGTCACGAACAGTTCGCCGCCATCGGGCATCTGGCCGATCGTCTGCACCAGCCCCTTGCCCAGCGTGGCGCTGCCGACCACCACGGCGCGCCGGTGGTCTGCCAAAGCGGCAGCCAGGATCTCGGCCGCGCTGGCGGTGCGGCCGTCAACCAGCACCACGATCGGTACGCCGCCGGTCATGTCGCCGCCCTGCACGGCCCAGACATGGTTGGCCTGGGCGTCGCGCCCGTGCGTGACCGCTGCCACGCCGCGATCCAGCACCAGGGCGCTGGCGGTAACCGCCTGTTGCAGCACGCCGCCCCGGTTGCCGCGCAGGTCCATCACCAGTCCCCTCAGGTGCGGGTCGTCGCTCGCCTGGTCCAGATACTGGCTCATTTCCTGCGCGGTATCGGCGGAAAAGGCAGTGATGCGGATGACCACCACATGCCCGTCGGCATAGGCGAAGACCGTCTCGGGCGGCACCGAGGCCCGGTGCAGCGCGATCGTGCGGCGTGCGCGCTCGTCGCCCACCAGCAATGTCACCTTGCTGCCGGGGGCGCCCAGCAGCCATTGCGTGACGGTCTGGGGCGTCTGGTCGCGGGTGGAGCGGCCATTGACCGCATAGAGGCGCTGCCCGACGGCGAGGCCCGCCGGCCATGCCGGCCCGTTGGCATTGACCGCGGTGATCAGGATCGAGCGCGCGTCATGGCCCAGCGTCAGGCCCGTGCCGGCTTCGCCGCCGGTGCGGCTGTCGCGGTCGGTCGTCGCCGGTGCGGGCGCGACGTAGCGCGAATACGGGTCCATATGGTTGAACAGTTCGTCGAAGAACCCTTGCAGCAACCCGCCGCCGCCGGCGTCGCGCACGGCGGAGGACCGGCCCCAGGCCGCCTGCATCAGCCGTATCGTCACGTCGGTCCAGCCGGCCTGGTCGGTTGCGGCGGGGTCGGGCACGCGCAGCAGGATGTCCTGGCCGAAGGCGAGCTGCACGGTGCCGTCGCGGTCGGTCACGGTCAGGGAGGGGTCGATCGCGCTCAGCCCGTTCAGCCCCCACAGGCAGAAATCGCGCGAGGTATGGCTCTCCAGCGTGCGGGGCAGCAGGAAGGTCAGCGCCGCATTGAGCACGGCCTGCGTCATGCTGGTGTCCAGCGCCGGACTGGCCGGATCGGCGGCCGCGAGCCTCGGCGTCATCAGATAGATGACGACCAGCATGATCGCGGCCGAGCGGGTCGGCAACCGCAGGCGGCGGCGGCCGATCCATCGCGACGGGGCGGCGCGGAGGCGCATCAGCGCGGGCGCTGGCTGCGGGCACGGCGCGCGGGCACCGGCGGTAGGTCCGTCAGGGTAAAGAGCAGGCCGCCCGTCACCGGTGTGGCCTCGGCCAGCCGTACCGTGACCGGCTGGCCCAGCCGCAGGACCAGTCCGCTGTCGCGGCCGCGCAGGGTGTGGGTCTTGTCGTCATGGGTCCAGACATCGTCGGGCAGGGTCGATACCGGCACCAGACCGCTCGCCCCCGTCTGCGTCAATGTCACGAACACGCCGAACCGGGTTACGCCGGACACATGGCCGGTAAATTCCGTACCAACCTGGTCGGCCAGCCATGCGGCGACGTACCGTTCGGTGGTCTCGCGTTCGGCCAGGATCGCGCGGCGTTCGGCGGTGCTGACCTGCGTGCCGATGTCCTCCAGCTTCGCCGCGTCGGCGGCGGGCATCGCATCGGGCGGGTGGGTGCCCATACCGATCAGGGCCCGATGCACCATCAGGTCGGCATAGCGGCGGATCGGGCTGGTAAAATGGGCGTAGGAGGACAGCGCCAGCCCGAAATGGCCGATATTCTCCGGGCTGTATTCGGCCTGGCTCTGTGCCCGCAGGATGGTCTCGCTGACCAGCGTGGGGGCGTCGCCCTCGGCGGCGCGGGCCAGCACCCCGGCTAGGTCGCGTGCGTGCAGCGTGCCGACCGGCGGCACGGCGAAGCCCATGGCCGAGAGGTTGTCGCGCATCGACTCGGCCCGCTCCGGCGAGGGCGGGGCGTGAATGCGGTACAGGCACGGCCGGCGGCGGCGTTCCAGTTCCTCGGCGGCGGCGACGTTGGCCAGCACCATGAAATCCTCGATCAGGCGATGGCTGTCGTGGCGGATGCGGGGCTCGATGGCGGTGATCCGCCCTGTCGCGTCGAGTCGCACCACCCGTTCCGGCACGTCGAGTTCCAGCGTGCCACGTTGCGCCCGCGCCGTCGACAGGGCACGCCACGCCGCGAACAGCGTTTCCATCATGCCCTCGGGCAGGAGGCTGTCCTGCGCGCCGTCCGCCATTGCCTGCACGTCGTCATAGGTCAGGCGGGCGGCGCTGCGCATGAGGCCCCGGCCGAAGCGGTGGCGCAGTTTCCGGCCTATTGCGTCGATATGGATTTCGACGAACAGGCAGCCGCGATCCTCGCCGGGGCGGAGCGAGCACCAGCCGTTCGACAGTGCCTCGGGCAGCATCGGTACCACGCGGTCGGGGAAATAGACCGAGTTGCCGCGCCGCCTTGCCTCGCTGTCCAGTGCCGAGCCGGGGCGCACGTAATGCGCCACGTCGGCGATAGCCACGATCAGGCGGAAGCCGGGGCCTTCCGGCCCGGACCAGGGCTCGGCATACACGGCATCGTCGAAATCGCGGGCGTCGGCGCCGTCGATCGTGATCAGCGGCACCTCGCGCAGGTCCTCGCGGCCTTCCGCCGGGACGCCGCGCGCGCGCGGTCGGCCTCGGCCAGGGCGTCGGCGGAGAACTGGTTGGGGATGCCGTGGGTATGGATCGCCAGCAGGCTGACCGAGCGGGCGTCGCCGATCGGCCCCAGCCGTTCGACGATGCGTGCCGGCTTCAGCCCATGCCCCGCCATCGGTAGCGGTTCGGCCACCACGATTTCGTCAGTCCCGGCGCCCATCGTCTCGCCCGCCGGGACGATCCATTCCGCCTTGGACCGCCGGTCGGCGGGTACGATGCGTCCGGCCTCCTGCACCCGGCGCGGCGGGGCGGCCGGGTCGGCCGGTGTGGCGCGGAACAGGCCGACGATCCGGCCCGGTGCGTCGGTCAGCCGGCGCAGGGTGCGGCCCTCGTAGCGGCCGGGGCCGACGCGCTTGAGGCGCGCCACCACGCGCTCGCCCGGTGCGAGTGCCGGGCGGCCCTTCTGCTCGGGGTGCATGAAGATGACGGGTGCCGGTCCGTCGCCCTCCCACATCACGGGGCGCGCGATCGGGTCGCCGTCCGGGTCGGTGCCGGTGACCTGCACGACCGTGGCTTCGGGCATGGCGGCGGACGCGCGAAAGCGGCGTGCGCCGGCCGGGACCAGCGCGCCGTCCAGCGCCAGTTCGCGCAGCATGTCGCGCAGGGCCGCCTTGTGTTCCGGGCCAAGACCGAAGGCACGGGCGATCTCGCGCTTGCCGACGCGGCCGGTGGCCTCGGTCACGAACCGGCGCAGGGTTTCGCGATCCGGAAGCCCCCCGTCCCGCGAGGGGGCGGAGGGATCGGGTAGCGTATCGGGCGGCGTGTCGGACGACGGCTGGGGGTCGGAAGGCTTCCTCCCCGCCATCGTCACTCGGCCTTGGCCGCCGTGCGCCGGCTTCGCTTCGCCGGGCTTGCGGCGCCCTCGGCCGGGGGCGCCTTCCTGGCGCGGGTGGCCTTGCGGGCCGGGGCTTCGGCTGCGTCGGCGGTGGCCTCTGTCTTCGTGGTCTTGGCCGCACTCTTGCGGGTGGTGGTCTTGGCGGTCGTCTTCTTGGCGGCGGCCTTGCCCTTGGGCTTCAGCGGTTTGCCTTTTTCGGCCAGCAGCGCCACCGCCTGGTCCAGCGTCACGTCTTCCATGGCCTCGCCACGCGGCACGTTCACCACCATCTGGCCGTGCTGGATGTACGGCCCGAACCGGCCCTTGCGCACCATCACCGGCTCGCCGTCCTTGGGATGCGGCGCGATGGTGCGGACCGAGGCCAGCTTGCGCGCCAGGACATCGACCGCGCGGTTCAGGCCGACAGTCAGGATGTCGTCATCCTTGTCCAGCGACCCGTAGATGGCACCCATCTTCACATATGGCCCGAAGCGGCCCAGCCCGGCCTCGATCGGCTCGCCGGTCTCGGGGTGGTTGCCGACCAGGCGCGGCAGGGACAGCAGGCCCAGCGCCTGTTCCAGCGTGATTTTGTCGCCCTCGATGCCGCGCGGGATGGTGGCGCGCTTCGGCTTGGCCTTCTTGTCTTCGGGATTGGGCTCGCCCTGCTGGACGTAGAGCCCCCATGGGCCGCGCTTGACGGTCACGTCCTCGCCGCTGGGCGCCTGGCCCAGCACGCGCATGCCGTCCTTCAGCGTGTCGGCCTCGCCTTCCTCCTTGGCGTCCACCACCAGGCGGCGGGTGAACTGGCAGGTCGGATAGTTCGAGCAGCCGATGAAGGCCCCGTAGCGCCCCAGCTTCAGCCCCAGCCGGCCGGTGCCGCAGGCGGTGCAGACGCGCGGGTCGGTGCCGTCGGGGCGGGACGGAAAGAAGTGGGGGGCAAGGTCGTCATCCAGCGCGTTGATGACGTCGGAGATCTTCAGCTCCTTCGTCTGGTCGACCGCGTGGGAGAAATCCCGCCAGAAAGCCGACATCACATCGCGCCAGTCGGCACGGCCGCCCGAGATGTCGTCGAGCTGCTCCTCCAGCCCCGCCGTGAAGCCGGTATCCACGTAGCGTTCGAAGAACGAGGTCAGGAACGCCGTCACCAGCCGCCCCCGGTCCTCGGGCACGAAGCGCCGCGCTTCGAGTCGCACGTAATTGCGGTCGCGCAGCACCGACAGGATCGAGGCGTAGGTGGAAGGGCGGCCGATGCCGATCTCTTCCATCTTCTTGACCAGCGATGCTTCCGAATAGCGCGGCGGCGGCTGGGTGAAATGCTGGTCGGCTTCGACGGTGCCGGTTTTCAGCGGGTCGCGCTCGCGCATCGGCGGCAGCATCCGGCTTTCGTCGTCCTGATCGTCCTTGCCTGCGTCGTCGCGGCCTTCGCTGTACAGCTTCAGGAAGCCGTCGAAGGCGATGATCGAGCCGTTGGCGCGCAGGGTCGCGGCATTCGCACCATCCGCGATCTCGACGATCACTTGGTCCAGTTCCGCCGACTGCATCTGGCTGGCGACCGAGCGTTTCCAGACCAGTTCGTACAGGCGCCGTTGCTCGTCGCTCAGATAGCGGGCGACTTCGGCGGGGGTGCGGGCGACGTCGGTGGGGCGGATGGCCTCGTGCGCTTCCTGCGCGTTCTTGGCGCGGGTGGAATAGATCCGTGCCTTTTCTGGCACATAGGGGGCGCCGAAGCTGCTGCCGATATGGTTGCGGATGGCGGTGATCGCCTCGCCGGCCATCTGCACGCCGTCGGTTCGCATATAGGTGATCAGACCGACCGTCTCGCCGCCCAGGTCGATGCCTTCATAGAGTTGCTGCGCGACACGCATCGCCGCCTGCGCGCCCATGCCCAGCTTGCGCGAGGCTTCCTGCTGCATGGTCGAGGTGGTGAAGGGCGGCGGCGGATTGCGGCGGACCTTGCGCCGCTCGACCGACCGCACCGCGAATTTCCCGCCCTCGACGGTGGCCTTGGCTGCCATGGCCCCGGCTTCGTCATGCAGGTCGAATTGGTCCAGCTTCTGGCCGGCCAGGTGGGTCAGGCGCGCGGTGAAGGGCGCGCCCTCGGGCGTGGTGAACTGGGCGGCGACCGTCCAGTATTCCCGGCTCTTGAAGCTCTCGATCTCGGCTTCGCGCTCGCAGATCAGCCGCAGCGAGACCGACTGCACACGCCCGGCGCTGCGCGAGCCCGGCAGCTTGCGCCACAGCACCGGCGAGAGGGTGAAGCCCACCAGGTAGTCCAGCGCACGGCGGGCCAGATAGGCCTCGATCAGCGGCTGGTCGAGATCGCGCGGGTGGGCCATCGCGGTGCGGATGGCGGATTTGGTGATCTCGTTGAAGGTGACGCGCTGGACATCCACCCCCTTCAGCAGCTTCCGCTCTTCCAGCATCGCCCGGACATGCCACGAGATCGCCTCGCCCTCGCGATCCGGGTCAGTGGCCAGATACAGGGTCTTGGCGCCGCGCAGCGCCTTGGCGATGGCGGTGATCTGCCGGTTGCCGCGTTCGTCGGCTTCCCAGTCCATGGCGAAATTTTCGTCCGGGCGGACGCTGCCATCCTTGGGCGGCAGGTCGCGGACATGGCCGAACGACGCCAGAACGGTAAAGCCGTCTCCCAGATACTTGTTGATCGTCTTCGCCTTGGCGGGCGATTCGACCACGACCACGTCAGTCATTCTGTCTCCGGATCACGCATCTCGTTCCGACGTCCGTCAGCCTCCGTCGGACAGGGATGGCAGGACGACACTCCCACCGGGAAGGGTTTCAATGTCGCCTGCCAGTTCCAGTTCCGACAGTACGGTCAGGATCGCCGATGTCGAGAACTGGCAGCGCCGTACAAGATCGTCAACCGGCGTTGGTGTGAATGACAGCAGAGTCAGGATCGCCTGACGGATATCGGAGGGCTCGCCGGGGGGCTCCCGCGGGGGTTCCGGGCCGGCCTGGGGTGGCGGTTCCGGCCAGGGTGCGCGGCTTTGCGCCAGCCCGCCGGGCCGGGTCGATGGGCCAGTTGCTCCGCCGGTGGAAAAGAGGTCGCGTGCCGCTGCGTCGGGCAGTTCGGCCAGGATGTCGTTCTCGCTTTCGGTCAGGATCGCGCCGCGCCGCAGCAGGGAATTGGCGCCCCGGCTGCGCGGGTCCAGCGGCGATCCGGGCACGGCGAAGACCGTGCGGCCATAGCCCGCCGCCAGATCGGCGGTGATCAGGCTGCCCGAGCGCAACGCGGCCTCGACGACCACGCAGCCCAGCGACAGGCCCGCGATCAGGCGGTTGCGGCGGGGGAAATGCCGGCTCTGCGGTGCCACGCCCAGCGGGGTTTCGGTGACGACGGCGCCGTATTGCGCAATCCTGTCCTGCAATTGTGTGTGTTCCGCCGGGTAGGGGCGGTCCAGCCCGCCGGCGACGGCGGCGATGGTCGTGCCGGCCCGCAGCGCGCCGGCATGGGCGGCGGCGTCGATGCCGCGTGCCAGGCCCGAGACCACGGTGATGCCCTGTGCGGCCAGCATCGCGGCCAGGCTTTCAGCCATGCGCGCGCCGTTGGAGGATGCATTGCGTGCGCCCACAATGGCGACGCAGCATCCATTCAGCCGCGCCGGATCGCCCAGGACCGAGAGGGCCGGCGGCGCGTCATGAATGGCGGCCAGAAGCGGTGGGTAATCGGGATCGCCCAGCATCAGGATCCGGCCGCCGAGGGCTGCCGTGCCCTCGATTTCCGCCGCGATTTCGTCTTCGGATGGGATACGCAGCACCTTCGCCCGGCCGGCGGCACGGGCGCGTGCCGGCAGGGCGGCCAGCGCGCGTTCCGCGTCGCCGTAATCGAGCAGCAGCTTGCGATAGCCGACCGGGCCGACGCCTTCGCTGCGTGCCAGCCGCAGGCGCGCGGCCAGCGGCCCGGCTGGTGTCACGGATTTTTCCGTCCGATTCGCGGCTCGGTTCCGTTGAGCAGGCGGCGGATATTGCCGTGGTGCCGGGCGATGACCAGCAGTGCGATCAGCAGCCCCGCCAGCGGAATCGGGCTACGCAGGTCGCCGCCGTTCAACAGGGTGAGCAGCACGGGCATGGCCACGAACGCGGCCAGCGCACCGGCCGAGGAGATCTTCGTCAGCTTGGCTACGCCCAGCCACAGGGCGCAGCAGGCAAGGCCGGTCAGTGGCGACAGCGCCAGCGCCGCCCCCAGCCCGGTGGCCACGCCCTTGCCGCCCTTGAATTTCAGCCAGATGGGAAAGCAATGGCCGATGACGGCGAACAGGGCCGCCACCGCCATCGCCGGGGCGGTGTGGAAGGGCGAGAGGATGAAGCCGCACAGCACGGCGAAGGCGCCCTTGCCGCCATCCAGCAGCAGTGTCGCCGCCGCCAGCCCGCGCCGGCCGGTGCGCAGCACATTGGTCGCGCCGATATTGCCCGAGCCGATGGCGCGGATATCGCCCGCGCCGCCCAGTTGCGTCAGCAGCAGGCCGAAGGGAATGCTGCCGATGCCGTAGGCCAGCACGGCGATGGCCGCCAGCAATTGCAGGACGTAGTTGGGAAGCGTCTCGGTCATCATGCCGCGTCCTGGCCGAAGACCTGCCGGCCGGCCTTCCATGTTCCCCGCACCCGGCCTTCCACCGCCCGCCCGTCGAAGGGGGTGTTGCGGGCGCGGCCGGGCAGGGCGTCGGCCGTGATCTTCCAGGCGCGATCGAGGTCGAACAGGCACAGATCGGCTGCGGCACCCTCGGCCATCGTGCCGGCGTCGCTGCCCAGCAGGGCGGCGGGGCGGCAGGTCAGCAGGCCCAGCGCGTCGATCAGCGGCAGCGTGCCGCCATGCACCTGCGCCAGCGTGACGGCCAGCAGCGTGGCCAGCCCCGTACCGCCGGCCGAGGCCACGGCGAAGGGCTGGCGCTTGTCGTCGGCGTCGCAGGGTGCGTGGTCCGAGGCGATGGCGTCGATCGTGCCGTCGGCCAGCGCGGCGCAGACCGCCAGACGGTCGGCTTCCCCGCGTAGCGGCGGCGACAGCTTGGCATAGGTGCGGAAATCGCCGATCGCGGTTTCGTTCAGGTCGAAATAGGGCGGCGCGGTGTCGCAGGTCACGCGCAGGCCGCGCGCCTTGGCGGCACGGATCAGGTCCAGTCCTTCGGCCGTCGAGACATGGGCGAAATGCAGCCGTCCGCGTGTCAGTTCGGCCAGCCGCAGGTCACGGGCGATCATGATCGCCTCGGCGGCGGTGGGAATGCCCGGCAGGCCCAGTCGCGTCGCCAGTTCGCCGTCCGTTGCGCAGCCACCGCGCGCCAGTGACGGGTCTTCGGGGTGCTGGACCACCAGCGCGTCGAAACCCCTGGCATAGGTCAGGGCCAGCCGCATCATCCGCGCATCGGCCAGCGCCCGCGTGCCGTCGGTGAAGGCGACCGCCCCGGCTTCGTCCAGCAGGCCGATTTCCGCCATCTCGCTGCCTTCGCAGCCGCGTGTCAGAGCGCCATAGGGCAGGATCGAGACCATGCCCGTTTCGTCGCCGCGCGCGCGCAGGTGCCGCACCAGCGCCGGATCGTCGATCGCCGGCTGGCTGTTGGGCAGGACCGCCATGGTGGTGATGCCGCCCGCCGCCGCCGCCCGTGCGGCCGAGGCGACGGTTTCGCGATACTCGAAGCCGGGTTCGCCGATCGCCACCCGCATGTCTACCAGACCGGGGCACAGCACCGCGCCCCCGCCGGCGACCACATGCGCACCGTCGGGCACGCCTTCACTGTCGGGCAGGTCGATGCCGGCGATCACGCCGCCCTTGACCAGCAGGCGTCCGGGCCGGTCCAGCCCGCGTGCGGGGTCGATCAGGCGGACATTCTCGAACAGGACGGGCTGGGCCGGGTGGGAAGCGCTCACGTCAGGTCTCCGGCGCGCGACAGCAGGTCGAGGACGGCCATGCGCACGGCCACCCCCATTTCGACCTGTTCGCGGATCACGCTCTGGTCTGAATCGGCGACGCGGCTTTCGATCTCGACACCGCGATTCATCGGGCCGGGATGCATCACCAGCGCCCCGGGCCGGGCGAGGGCCAGCCGCTTGAGGTCCAACCCGTAGAAACGGAAATATTCGCGGGGGCTGGGCACCTGCCCGCCATTCATCCGCTCGCGCTGCATGCGCAGCATCATGACCACGTCGGCGTCGCGCAGCCCGTCTTCCATCGTGTAATGGATGTCCACGCCCAGCGCGCCGATGGCGCCGGGAATCAGCGTCGGCGGCCCGACCACCCGCACCTTGGCCCCCATGGCCGTCAGCAGGTGGATGTTCGACCGCGCGACCCGGCTGTGGCTGACATCGCCGCAGATCGCGACCGTCAGCCCATGCAGCGTGCCGAAATGCCGGCGGATGGTCAGGGCGTCCAGCAGGGCCTGCGTTGGGTGTTCATGTGTGCCGTCGCCGGCATTGATCACGCTGGCCTCGACCTTGCGGGCCAGCAGCGCCGGCGCGCCGGACTGCGAATGGCGCACCACCAGCAGGTCGGTGCGCATCGCGTTCAGCGTGGCGGCGGTGTCCAGCAATGTCTCGCCCTTGTTCACCGACGAGGTGGCCACCGTCATGTTGACGACATCCGCGCCCAGCCGCTTCGCCGCCAGTTCGAACGAGGTGCGGGTGCGGGTGCTGTCCTCGAAGAACAGATTGATGACCGTGCGCCCGCGCAACCGGTCGCGCGGCGTCTGGCGCGAGCGGTTCATCAGCGCATAGCTCTCGGCCAAGTCCAGGAAGGGCGTGATCCGGGTCGGATGCATGCCCTGAAGACCCAGCAGGTGCCGCCCGTGCTGCGTGAAGAAGCGGGACGGCGCTGCGCGCGGGCTGTCGTTCATCGGGCGACGGCTCCAAGCCGGGCCATCACCTCGTCCCGGCCCAGGGCGGCCAGCGTGGCGTCGATGCCCGGCGAGGTCGCGCCGCCGGTCATCGCGGCACGCAGGGGCTGGGCCACCTGGCCCAGCTTGTGGCCGTGGTTCTCGGCGAAATGGCGCAGGGCGGCGTCGATCGAGGGCGCATCGAATTCCGCCAGCACCGCGAGGTCGCGCGCCAGCTTGCCCAGCATGACGCGGGCGTCGTCGCTCAGCAGCTTCTCGGCCTTGGCGTCGAAGGCCAGCGGCACATGCCGGCCCAGGAAGGCGGCGCTGTCGGCCAGTTCGACCAGCGTCTTCGCGCGTTCCTTCAGGCCGGGCATCAGCGTGAGGATGCGCGTGCGCAGCGTGTCGTCCACCGTTACGCCCTCGCGCCCCGCCAGCCGTTGCAGCACGTCGTCCGTCAGGCGCGCGTCGTCGGCCTGGCGCAGCCACACGCCGTTGAGGTGCGACAGCTTGGCGTAATCCATGCGTGAGGGCGACCGGCCGACGCCGTCCAGGTCGAACAGATGGATCTGCTCGTCACGCGACAGGATCTCGGCGTCGCCATGGCCCCAGCCTAGGCGCAGCAGGTAGTTGTTCAGCGCCTCGGGCAGGTAGCCCATGTCGCGGAACTCCACGACCGACTGCGCGCCATGCCGCTTGGACAGCTTGGCGCCGTCCGGCCCGTGGATCAGCGGCAGATGCGCGAATTTCGGCAGGTCCCAGCCCATGGCGCGGTAGATCATCGCCTGGCGGAAGGTGTTGGTCAGATGGTCGTCCCCGCGGATGACATGGGTAATGTCCATGTCATGGTCATCGACCACCACGGCGAGCTGATAGACCGGCGTGCCGTCGGCGCGCAGGATGATCATGTCGTCCATTTCGGCGTTGGCGACGCGGACATCGCCCTGCACCAGATCCTGGATCACCGCCTCGCCTTCGCGCGGGGCCCGGATGCGTACGGTATAGGGCGCGCCGGGAGGTGCTTCGGACGGGTCGCGATCGCGCCAGTAGCCGTTGTAGCGGGGGGGCTTGCCCTCCGCCATCGCCTGCTCGCGCATCTGCTGCAATTCTTCCTGCGTGCAGTAGCAGCGATAGGCCAGCCCCTGCGTCAGCAGATGGTGCGCGATTTCGGCATGCCGCGCCTGGCGCGTGGACTGGAATACCGGTTCCTCGTCCGGGGTGATGCCCATCCAGGCCAGCCCGTCGAACAGTACGTCGACCGCATGTTGGGTCGACCGCTCGCGGTCGGTATCCTCGACACGGAGGAGGAATTTTCCTCCATGGTGGCGGGCATAGAGGAAGTTGAACAGGGCGGCGCGGGCGTTGCCGATATGCAGCAACCCGGTCGGGCTCGGTGCGAAGCGCGTACGAACGGTCATGAGCCGGCTCCTTACCATGAGACGCTGTTTGCCGACAGGGGGCGCCGGTATGGGAGCGTTGCGGGTGTGAGGCGTTTGACTCTTCTTTTTCTGAAGAAAAAGAAGCAAAAAGACTTTTATTCCGTTGTCGGCATTCCGTCTGGTCCGGCGGTTTTCCCTTTAAAAGGCTAAAAGTTTTTTGGTTCTTTTTTTCAAAAAAGAACGGGACAGGCTCGTCGGGCTGCTGTTGGCCGAGCAGAGGCGTCTGGCGCTGTGGCTGCCGGTCGGGCTGGGGCTGGGCATCGCGTGGTATTTCCGGCTGCGGTGCGAGCCGGGGGTGCCGGAGCTTCTGGCTTGGGCCGGCATCGCCGTTCTGGGGCTCGGCTGGATCGCGTGGCGGCCGTTCGCGCTGGCGCCGCGTGTGCTGGGTGGCGGTGCGGCGACGGTGGCCGTGGGGTTTCTCGCCGCGTTCTGGGCCACCCATCGTCAGCCGCCGTTGCCCGACCTGCCGGCGCGCGCGACCATCGTGACGGGCCGTGTCGTGGCCGTGGCGCTGCTGCCGGCCGATGGTCCGTCCGTGCGTCGGCTGGATCTGGCCGGCGCGGTGCTGGACGACCCGCTGGATTCCGGCATGCCGCCCCTGCGGCGCATCCTGCGCGTGCGTCTGCGTGCCGACGATCCGCTGGTGCCTGTTCCGGGCATGATGGTGCGGGTGCGCGCCCTGTTGCGGCCGCCAGCCCCGCCGTCCTGGCCCGGTGGCCCCGACCGGCAGCGCCGCGCCTATTTCGACGGCACCGCCGGCAGCGGAACGGCATTGGGTCGGGCGCAGACACTTGGACCCGTGCCGGGGGCGTCGTCGCTGGAAGGGCTGCGCGAGCGGATCTCGGCCCGGATCGTGCGAGTTTTGCCGGGTGCTGTGGGTGGAGTGGCGACGGCGGTGCTGACCGGCTCGGCCGTAGGCATGGCGCAGGCGGATCGTGATGCGTTCGCCGATGCGGGGTTGGCCCATCTGCTGGCCGTGGCGGGCCTGCATCTGGGCATCGTCATGGGGGTCTCGGTGGCGGCGGCGCGGCTGCTGCTGGCGTGTTCGGAACGGGCGACGTTGTATTGGCCATGCCGCTCGATCGCCGCCTTCGCCGGGCTAGCGGCCGGCATCGTGTATGTGGTGCTGACGGGCGCGCATCTGCCGGCCCTGCGCAGCCTGACCATGGCGGCGCTGGTGGTGCTGGCCATCGTGACCGGCCGGCGGGCGCTGTCGCTGCGCGGGCTGGCGGTGGGGGCGATCCTGCTGCTGCTGACCGGGCCGGCCGATCTGCTGGAAGCCCCGTTGCAGATGTCGCTGGCCGCCGTCATGGCGCTGGCGGCGGGTGCCGAGGTCACGCGCCCGCTCATGGCCCGCCTGACCGAGCAGCCCGGCTGGTGGCGGCGCGTCCTGCATCATGTCGCGCATCTGGCGCAGGCCAGCCTGCTGGCCGGCGGGGCCACGGTGCCGGTGGTGATGGCGCATTTCGGCACACTCCAGCCCTGGTTCGTGCTGGCCAATCTGCTGGCGGTGCCGCTGATGGCGCTGTGCGTCCTGCCGCTGGGCCTGCTGTCCCTGTTTCTGATGCCATGGGGCGTCGAATCCGTGGCCCTGGTTCCGATGGGTTGGGGCATCGGGTGGATTCTCGATCTGGCGCGCATGGTTTCCGGCTGGCCGGCGGCAAGGCTGGCGGTGCCGGCCATGCCGGGATGGGGGCTGGCGATGTGGGTGCTGGGCCTGTGCTGGCTTTGCCTTTGGATGGGCCGATGGCGCTGGTGGGGTGTGAGCCTGATGGTGCTGGGGATGGCCGCGCCTTTTCTGATCGTGCGTCCGGATCTGCTGCTGTCCCCCGATGGACGGACGGTGGCGGTGCGGGATGGTGCCGTGCTGCGGGTCGGCCCCCATCCCGGCAGTGAGCGGCTGGTCGAGGATGATTGGCATCAGGCTCTGGCGCTGCCGATCGTGCCGCTGGCGGGTAGCGCGGCCTGTCAGGATGGATTGTGCCTGCTCGATCGCGGACGTGTCGCACTCCGCTTGCGGGGTGCGCCACCGGTTCGCTGTGCTGGGCTGGAATTGCTGATTACGCTCGCGCCTGATGACGCAGGGTGTCCCGGTGTGCGCAGGCTCGACACGCTGGAGACCTGGAAAAACGGCGCGCAGGCTGTGTTTCTGCACCCTGCCGGCCCGGTGGTGCTTTCGGATCGTAGTTGGCGTGGAACGCGCCCCTGGGTGCTGGCGCTGGGCCAGCATGGTGTGCCCGTTCTGCCGATGGCGCAGCGGGAGTAGGTCGTCTTTTTCTGAAGAAAAAGAAGCAAAAAGACCTTTATCGGTTCAGGAGCGTCGTAAGGTGCAAGAATAAAAATCCTGAACAGATCAAAAGTTTTTTGGTTCTTTTTTTCAAAAAAGAACAGCTTCAGGGCGCGATCAACACCTTTGCCGTATACTGGCAAGGCTCGGTCGCCGGGCACCGCCAGCAATCCGGCCGGCGGGCCTTGCAGACATAGCGTCCGTGCAGGATCAGCCAGTGATGGGCCGGGCGCAGCATGGGTGCTGGGATGCGGGCCACCAACTGGTCCTCTACCGCGCGGGTGGTCTTGCCGGGGGCCAGACCGGTGCGGTTGCCGATGCGGAAGATATGGGTATCGACGGCCATGGTGCTGTCGCCGAAGGCCACGTTCATCACCACGTTGGCGGTCTTGCGGCCCACGCCGGGCAGGGCTTCCAGCGCCGCGCGGTCGTGCGGCACCTGTCCGTCATGCTGGTCCAGCAGGGCCTGCGACAGGGCGACGACGTTGCGGGCCTTGGTGCGCCACAGGCCGATGCTGCGGATATGCTCGCCGACCGCCTCTTCACCCAGCGCCACCATCGCGGCGGGGTTCGGGGCGTCGCGGAACAGGCCCTTGGTCACGCGGTTGACCGAGACGTCGGTGGCCTGCGCGGACAGGGCGACGGCAACCAGCAGCGTATAGTCGTCGACGAAATCCAGCTCGCTCTCCGCATTTGGGTGGGCGGCGGCCAGCAGGGTGATGAAGCGTTCGACTTCCTTCAGCGTCATGCGGCGGCGGGCGCCGGCCGGGCGGGTGGTTGGGGTGCGGGTCATGCCGTCTCTGCGGAAGGTGAAAGGTGAAGTGCGGTCCGTTTTCGGCCGGATGACGCAATCTGTAAATCGTCGGGCACGCGGGCCTGTCGTACCGCCTTGCGTTCCGGGGGCTGCACGGCGATAATTTGGCCAGAAACCGGGACAAGATCAGAATGCCCATCGTGCGGCGCGGGCGCGCGCCGCGCGGCACGCGACGGTCTGCGCCGTCGCCGCGGTTGGGGCTGACGCACGAGGATGGTCGGCAGAACCGGCCGGAGCAGCATGACAGACCAACAAGCCGCATCGGGCCAGGAAGGTCCTGCGCGCAACGAATTTGCCGAGGTTCTGGATTTCGTGATCCGCCGCTGGCTGCGCCATCCCGGCGCGCTGGCCTGGACGCTGGCGGGCGTCTCGGTGGCGACGGTGGCCGATGTGGCCACGCCGCTGCTGGCGGGCTGGATCGTGGATGACGTCTCGCACACTGCCGGTGGGGTGGGCGCGGGTGGGGTTGCCACGCCGGCGATGGAGGCCGCCCGGCGCGGCGCGCTGTGGCTGGTTGGCGGCCTGGTGCTGCTGGGCCTGCTGGGCGTGGCCGGGCGCCGCATGTCCTATCTGGGGATTACGCATCTGACCGCGCGCACCATGCGTGGCATTGCCGAGAGCGCCTTCGCCCGAGTCCAGCGTTTTTCGACCGACTGGCACGGCAACACCTTCGCCGGTTCGACCGTGCGCCGGCTGACGCGCGGCATGTGGGCCACCGACACGCTGGCCGATACGTTGATGCTCATGCTGCTGCCCAGCGTGCTGGTGCTGGCGGCAACCACGGTGGTGCTGGCGGCGCACTGGCCGTCGATGGGCCTGCTGCTGGGGGTCAGTTCGATCCTGCTGGTGGCGATGTCCACGTCGCTGACCCTGCGCTACGTCGCGCCCTCGGCCCGGCTGGCCAACAAGTGGGATACCCGCATGGGCGCCGCGCTGGCCGATGCCGTCACCTGCAATACCGTCGTCAAGGCATTCGGTGCCGAAGCGCGTGAGGACGCACATCTGTCACGCATCCTCGCACGCTGGCAGACGCGCACCGAACGGTCGTGGATTCGGGGCACCAATTCGGGAAATCTCCAGAACGTCGCAGCCCTGTTGATGCGCGTCCTGCTGATCGGCGCGGTGCTGGCGCTATGGTGGCGCGGCCGTGCCGGACCGGGCGACGTGGCATATGTGCTCACCATGGTCTTTCTGGTGCAGGGCTACCTGCGCGATATCGGGCAGCAGATTTCGATGGTCCAGCGCTCGGTCAACGAAATGGAAGAACTGGTCGCCATCTATCGTCAGCCGCTGGGCGTCGCAGATCGGCCGGGGGCCGGCACGCTGCATGTCACGCATGGTGCCGTCCGCTTCGATCATGTCGGATTCGGTTACAAGGCGCAGACCCGTCCACTGTTCCATGATCTGTCGATCGACATCCCCGCCGGCAGCCGCGTCGCGCTGGTTGGCCCTTCAGGTTCGGGCAAGACCACGCTGATCAAGCTGTTGCAGCGGCTTTATGACGTAACCTCCGGCCAGATCCTGATCGACGGCACCGACATTGCCACCGTCACGCAGTCCAGCCTGCGGTCGCAGATCGCGATCGTGCAGCAGGAACCGGTGCTGTTTCATCGCTCGCTGGCCGAGAACATCGCCTATGGCCGCCCCGGCGCCTCCATGGCGGAAATCGAGGAAGCCGCGCGTCAGGCCAATGCGGCCGGCTTCATCGACCGCCTGCCGAAGGGCTATGCCACCATGGTCGGCGAACGCGGTGTCAAGCTCTCGGGCGGCGAGCGCCAGCGTGTGGCCATCGCCCGCGCCTTCCTGACCAATGCCCCGATCCTGATCTTCGACGAAGCCACCTCCAGCCTGGACTCGGAATCGGAAATCCTGGTGCAGGAGGCCATGGAACGGCTGATGCTCGGCCGCACTGTGCTGGTCATCGCCCACCGCCTCTCCACCGTCGTCGGCCTGGACCGCATCCTGGTCTTCGCCCACGGCGCGTTGCTGGAAGACGGATCACACGCGGAACTGGTGACGCATGAGGGCGGGTTGTATCGGCGGCTGTTCGAATTGCAGTCGCTGGACGGATAGGGGAAATCGCAGGGCGCTGCCCTGCACCCGGAAGGGGACAGTCGTCCCCTTCACCCCTGTTCGGTCAGAGGGGCAGCACGGCGAGAGAATGTCGGCTTCGGGGGGGGAAAGGAGAATGTCAGCTGTCCGTTGAGATGGTCGTACAGCGGACATTTGCGTGAACGCCTCTCCAGATAGTTTTACACCACTTGCGCACCAGTTGGCATATTGCCAAACTATGATGTGAAATCCCAGATCACCGCATGAACAGCGCGTCGGATTTTGATAAATCAGCGACCCATGCCAGGCGGTTTGTCATCATGCGACGGAGGAGGAGGAGGAGGGGGAGGAGATATTATAGGCACAGATATCATTTTACTCTCGTCGATAAGGGCATGATTGGCGCATAAAATTTTTAGCTTTTCAAAGGCCGGAGAAGATGCAGCCGATAATGCAACCATAGCCTTGAGATCGCGCTGCTGCTGCAGACATGCTAGAGCGTCTTCTGGATTTGAAAATGTTCTCATATTTGAATAGTCTGTTTCAAATACCTGGTTAAATATAAACTCACATAAACTACACAAACTATCTCCGCTCAAAGAATTTGTAGATAATTTTAAAGATTTACTGTATTCAAGAAATACTTCGTTGGCAGTTTTTACTGTCGCCGGAATACACGAAATACCCCCTGCGTTCCGTTGTCCTGGTTGCTGATAAAAAACATAATAAGACATTCCGGAGGATATTAGTCTATTTAGTTGTGACGTACCGTCATCACCGCGTGAAATCGAACAGGTTCCATTTATATTTAGATTCTTTTTTCCTTGCAATAAAGCGACTGAGTACCAATCATTTACTCCCAATTTCCTATGAAATAGTAACGCGAGATCAGCTCCAATTTTTCCTTCGGAAGCGGTGGTTGGTGCCCAAAAGATATCTGGTCTTTCTTTGAAGCTATCGTGATACTCAACTAATTTACAAAAGTCATTCATATTTCTTACGGCATCATGAAGTAGTAATGAATTTATATCCCTTTCATCTTCACCTTCATATTTTGCACATACTGAGTATACAGCCGTAACTATTGATGAGAAGAATATTCCTCTTCCTGGATCTTTAAACATCCAAGGGCGCTCTGCACAGAACATGATAGCATTATTGATGTCTAATTTTTGCAAAAGTATTTTTCTTCCGAAAAATAATGAGTATTCCTCTTTAAGGTAATTGCTAAAAAACTTTGGGACACTACCGGTTATTTTATCGTGACCAGAATCTATGTTGCATGAAAAATTTGGCAACAAATCTTTTCTATTTAAATTTGACTCAATTATGCTTTGAAAAGCTGAAGCGATTGGTTGGTCAAAACTTTGTTTCCAGTAAGACATTTCTTCTCACTCTCGTGCGCTTAAAATTCAAGCAATTTTTTGACATTATTTTCTATCAATATGTCAAGTTATAATTACAATATTTCCGCTTTCGGGAAAATCAACCATTAGATGCAAAGACCATTATGAAGGCGACTGCTGCCTGTCTTGCTCCATATTACTGAGTAGACAGGCGGCCCTGGGGGGGGGACGGAAAGTCCGGATTGTGATAAGATATCATTGGAAACAGACGCCCCCGCTGATCTAGAAGCATTAACGTTTCCCATTTTTGGTCGCAATTCGACGAAGCCCGATGGGCCATAGCACCAATTATGTTATCATCTCAATTTGAAGTCAGGGAGAGCGCTTAAATGAATCCGGTTCGAAAAATCGCGGTTGTTGGCTTACTTGAATGGATTAGCAAGAATAAGCCATCAGTGAAATCTTTGTCCGGCCTTGATCGCGAGAGGTTTATGGAACATGTGACCGACTACGAACTCGCTAAAGGTATCAACACGATATCGAATCGGAATTCCGATCTCTGGAGAAAATGGGAGTCCACTCATATGTACTTTTTTGAGAATGCTCACTCTGATCAAGAAGCATTGGCTGCCTACGACTGATGAAAGATGCACTCAATCCCGAGGCCACCAGCTTCATCTCCCAATCGGAGCTTTTGGCGCTTGGGATAAAGGTCAGGAAAGGTACTGCTCCATCGGACCGAGGCGGCGATCTCCTTCAGCGCTTTATTGAGGTTCCTAACCGGTTGGTCATAGCCTATTCGTCTGACGACGAATCTCTCTGCAATTACATCACTGAACACTGGTCGGCGCTGGATGGCATGTCGGGCAAGTGGTGCGACATTTACCTGTCGATGCTTCAGATGAGCGGGGACGAAGATGTGTACTCGGCGATGAGCGACCTTCGCATGCTACCAGGCGGTGAAGCTCTCAGGGTGAATGCGCTGCCGATCGCGTTGTTGTGGTCAGCTGGAGCTGCTGCCTGCATATCTCTCAGGGAGTTTTCGACTTCCAAAGCAGACCTGACCAAGTTTTTTCGCCATATCTTCCAGTTTCTGAGTGAAATAAACGGTGGCTTAACAGGCGGAGACGAAGAAGCTTTGCGATCCACATTGGTATCAGCTCTACCCAAGGTCCAACCCCTGAGTGGTTACAGCTTTTTTGTGGAGAACATAGAAATGAACGATCATAAATATATAGCCGATCGCGGCGGGGTGGTTGTAGGTGCCGGTGCCAGTGCTGGCAATATTATCGCCAATTATGGGAGCCAGTTAAATTCGTTTGATCTTCCGCTTCTGGCCTCACAACTAAAGCAGCTACGTGGCGCCTTGAAGAAAAATGCAGACGATAATGATTCCACCCATGACGTTGCGATTGGTCAGATCGCGACCGCAGCGAAAGCCGCTGAGGCAGGCGAGCGCGGTGAAGTGTTCGCGGCCCTCAAAAATGCCGGTAGCTGGGCACTGGGTATCGCGCAAACCCTTGGTGTAAGCGCCGCTACAGAGGCCATCAAGCACGCCATGAACAGTTAGAGTAAAAAATGCGGCTTAACTTACAGTGTCGGCTTTGGGAAAACTGACACCCCCCTTTGGATGTCCGAAAAGAGGGCGAAAGCAGTCAGCTAGAAAAAAACATCATTATGCGATGAGTTGCAGGAGGCAAGCCTCATACCCGGGTGTTGGGGCAGCGTCTTGGTGAAGACTGTATCGAGATATTTTGCGATCGGCTGGTATTGATCGTTCTTCAACCCGATGAAGCGACGACGAATAAAATTGCCATTCTGGCGCTGACAATCCGGCTTACCAGCCGGCGTTATACTGCCCCATGCCAGGGTCCCAGTTTCCCCATGCCGGGTTCCACGACGGGTTCCAGCCGCCCCAGCCGGGGCCGCCCATCGGACCCCAGGCGTTCCAGTTCCACATGGTGTCCTGATATTCGCCGGCCGTCATCTGCTGTTCGTCGGCCAGCATCTTCTGCTGGCGATAGCTCTGGTAGTTGTCGTAGGCGGCCTGGTCGCCGACATATAGGCAGTCGCACACGGTCGGGTCGGCATACACGTAGAACACGTTGCCGCCATGAGTCCGGCGGACGAAATGATGCGGCGGCAGACGGTTCAGCATCGCCTGCTGCTGCTGCGAACTGGCGGGTTTCAGCGCAAAGCCCGCTGCGGCAAGGTGGTCTTCCTTCTGCGCGATCCGCTGGGCGGTCGTTTCACACGACGGCAGGCTGCCTAGCATGGCAAGGATGGCGAGAGCGCGCAGAGGCGCGTTTTTCGGCGTGACCATTCCGCGTGGGCTCCTGACTGGCAATCCTTTGAAATAATCTACCCGCCATCTCGCGCCAGATCAACGGCGTGCAAAAAGACCAAGGCGCCGCAAGCACCAAGACCGAACGACAGCTCAAGATCAGGAATCGAGGTGCAGGAGGCAAGCCTCCTGCCGGGGTGTCGGGGCAGAGCCCTGACGAAGACTGCCCGTTCAGCCCCGATGCAGCATCGGCCCCAGCGCGGCCCCACCGAACAGATGCACATGGAAGTGCGGCACTTCCTGCCCGGCGGCGACGCCCATATTCGCCAGCAGACGGTATCCGTCCTCGTCCAGCCCCAGCAACCCCGCCACATGGCCGACAGCGCGGGTAAAGCCCGCGATTTCGGCATCGCCGGCCGTCTGGCTGAAATCGGCGAAAGAAACGTAGGGCCCTTTGGGGATGACCAGCACATGGACTGGCGCCTGGGGCGCGATGTCGTGGAACGCCAGCGCGTACTCGTTTTCATAGACCTTGCGGCACGGGATTTCCCCGCGCAGGATCTTGGCGAAGACGTTCTGCGGGTCGTAGGGACCTCGTCCGGAAACGGCCATGGACATGCCTCCTTGCGTTATACCGCCAACGGGTCACGGGGGCGGGCGGCCTTTTCGGCGATGCCGCTGGTGCCCTGGCGGCGCGTCAGTTCGGCCCAGACATCCGACGGATGGATGCCGGCATCAACCCACATGACGATCAGGTGGTACAGCACGTCGGCGCTTTCGCCGATCAGTTCCTCGCTGTTGCCGGCGACGGCCTCGATCAGGCATTCGACCGCTTCCTCGCCGAATTTCTGGGCGATCTTGCGACGGCCGCGTGACAGCAGGCGTGCCGAATGGCTCACGGCGGGGTCGGTACCCTTGCGCGAGACGACGACGTTGAACAGCCGGTCCAGAATTTCCGCCGTCGCCACCGGTTCGGCGGGCAGGGCAGGGGCAGCCTTTACGATGGCTTCAGCGGGAGCGGCCTTCTTCCGGGCGGTCTTCTTGGCGACGCTCTTCTTGCCGGCGGCCTTGGTGTCGTCATTCTTGCGCGTGGTCTTGGGAATTTTCGGCATCGTGCCCTCGCTTGCGTATCGGCGTCGTTCAGGATCTGGCGGCTGGCGTGTGGCGTACCGGCAGGCCGGCATCCGCCAGCGCCTGCTTGACCTGCGGGATGGTGAACTGGCCGAAATGGAACACGCTGGCGGCCAGCAGGCCGGTGGCGCCCGCGCGCGCGCCTTCGACGAAATGCTCCAGTGTGCCGACGCCGCCCGAGGCCACGACCGGCACCCGCACCGCGCCGCAGGCCGCCCGCAGCAGGTCCAGGTCGAACCCGCTGCGGGTGCCGTCACGGTCCATGCTGGTCAGCAGGATCTCGCCGGCACCACGCTCGGTGACTTCGCGGCACCAGTCGATGACGTTGCGGCCGGTGGGGGTGCGGCCGCCATGGGTGTAGACTTCCCATGATCCGTGCCCGTCCGAGCGGGCGTCCACGCCCACCACCACGCACTGGCTGCCGAATTTGCGCGCGGCCTCGTTGATCAGTTCCGGGCGGCTGACGGCAGCGGAATTCATCGCGCATTTGTCGGCACCGGCCAGCAGCAGGCGGCGCATGTCGTCGGTCGTGCGTACGCCACCGCCTACGGTCAGGGGCAGGAAGATCTTCTCGGCGGTGCGGTTGACCACGTCCAGGATGGTGTCACGATTCTCGTGGCTGGCGGTGATGTCCAGAAAGGTCAGTTCGTCGGCGCCGGCGGCGTCATAGACCGCCGCCTGTTCCACCGGGTCGCCCGCGTCGCGCAGCGAGACGAAATTGACCCCCTTCACCACCCGTCCGTTCTTGACGTCCAGGCAGGGGATGACCCGCAGCTTCAGCATCAGGACAAAATCCGCAGCGCATCGGCCGGGTCCACCCGGCCGTCATAGAGCGCACGCCCGACGATTACGCCCTCGATTCCCGGCGCGGTGACGGTCGCGGCCCGCAGTGCGCGCAGATGCTCGACATTGCCCACGCCGCCGCTGGCGATGACAGGGATCGAGAGGCTGTTCGCCAGTTCGGCGGTCTGGGGGATGTCGATGCCGGTCAGCATGCCGTCGCGGCTGATCTCGGTGAAGATGATCGCGGCGACGCCCGCATCTTCCATCCGCCGGCCCAGGTCGATGGCCTTCATGTCCGAGGTTTCGGCCCAGCCCTCGGTCGCGACCTGCCCCGAACGCGCGTCGATGCCCGCGACGATCCGGCCGGGGAAGGCGCGGCAGGCGGCGCGGACCAGTTCGGGGTTCTTCACCGCGACGCTGCCCAGGATCACACGGGTGATCCCGGCGGCCAGCCAGCGTTCGATGCTGTCCAGGTCGCGCAGGCCGCCGCCCAACTGCACCGGCACGGTGGCGTTGGCGATAATGGCTTCGATCGCGGCGCTGTTGGCCGACCTGCCGGCGAAGGCGCCGTTCAGGTCCACCACATGCAGCCAGCCGCACCCGGCCGCGATCCATGCGCGGGCCTGCGCGCCGGGATCGTCGGAATACACCGTGGCATCATCCATCTCGCCCCGGCGCAGGCGCACGCAGGCGCCGTCCTTGAGGTCGATGGCGGGGTAGAGGGTCAGGCTGTGGCCGGTCACGCTGGCAGGTCCTGTCGCGGGGATGGGAACGGAGGCGGCCTGCGGGTGGGCGGGGACGACCCGCTCATTGTCCTGCAGCCGCTTGGTGAAGAACAGGCCGCGCATCGTCCGCCCGTCGGCACGGGCGTAGCTGGGATGGGTGCCCCACTGATAGAAGCCGAAGGCGCGGAACAGCCGGATCGCGGCTTCCTGGGTCTCGCGCACATCCAGGTTCAGGATCTGGTAGCCCATGGCCCGCGCGCATTGCTCGGCCTCCAGCAGCAGCAGCCGGCCGAGCCCGCGCCCTCTGGCATAGGGAGCGACGTACAGATGCATCAGCGTGGCGCTCATCGCCTGCGCTTCGTTGTTGCGCGGCGGGCGCACCAACTGCGCGCCACCGACGATGACGCCGTCCAGCCGCACCACGAACAGCATGCGTTCCGGCACCATCAGCAGGCCCCGGAAATAGCGTTCCATCGCCTGGCGGCCCGGCACGGTCAGCCAGCCGAACCCGCCGCCATCCAGGATCGCGGCATCGGTAGCCTCGCATAGTGCCTGTAGCTCGTCTTCCGTCAGCGACTGAACCCGTTCGGCACGCGGCTGGTCGTAGGGTCTGCCGGTTCCGGTCATGCGGGAACTCCTTCGCGGGCAGGCATCCAGCGCAGGAAGTTGGACAGGATGCGCAGGCCGACCGTCTGGCTCTTCTCGACATGAAACTGCGTGCCGGCGCGATTGCCACGGGCCACGATCGCCGGCACCGCGTCGCCATAATCGGTAGTCGCCACCAGTTCGTCGGGCACGCCGTGGCGCAGCGCATAGGAATGGACGAAATAGCCGTGGGCGTCCGCGTCCAGCCCGTCGGTCAGTGGATGGGCGCCCGGTACGAAATCCAGCCGGTTCCACCCCATCTGCGGCAGGCGCAGGCCCGGCGCGTCCATGGGGGCGATTTCGCCCGCGATCCAGCCGAAACCGGGGGTGACGGCATGTTCCAGCCCGCGCTCGGCCATCAGTTGCATGCCCACACAGATGCCCAGGAACGGCGTGCCGGCATCCGTCGCGTCGACGATGGCGGCGCGCAGCCCCGGTACGGCATCCAGCCCGGCGGCGCAGTCGGCAAAGGCGCCCTGTCCTGGCAGCACGATCCGGTCGGCGCTCCGCACGGCCTGCGGGTCGGCCGAGATCGTCACCTCGGCGTCGATGCCGCTATCCGCCGCCGCGCGGGTCAGGGCTCGTGCGGCCGATGCCAGATTGCCGCCATTATAATCGATGACCAGGATGGATTGCGTCGCGGATGTCATGCTCAAGCCTCAGCCATATTCCCGCGCGTGCGTGCAAGCGTGGGATTGCGCTCGAGCAGGCGCAGCAGCGCTGCCTCGTGACCCCGCGCAACGACGATCGGTCCGGCGGCCAGACCGTTCAGCCGTAATTCCCACGCCCTGATATCGGCGGCACACAGGCCCAGCAGCAGATGCAGACCGGCCCAGAAGGGCAGAAGCGGCAGATGCGCTGTCTGCACCGCACTCAGCAGGATCAGGCTGCCGGCCCCGGCCAGCAATCCGGCGATCCAGCTTCCCTGAATCACCAGCCCCAGCCAGCCCAGCAGCAGTACCCGCCAGGACAGGCGCTCGGCTACCAGAACAGGCGGCCGCCGGTCATCTGCCCGGAACCATGTGGTATAGGTCGTCACAGCACGCCTTTGGTCGAGGGAATGCTGCCCGCCGCGCGCGGGTCGGGTTCGGCCGCCATGCGCAGGGCGCGGGCCGCGGCCTTGAACGAGGCCTCGGCGATATGGTGGCAGTTCCGCCCGGCCTTCTGCGTCACATGCAGCGTCAGCAGCGCGCTCATGGCGAAGGCGCGGAAGAATTCCTCGAACAGTTCGGTGTCCATCTCGCCGATCTTGTCGCGGGTGAAATCCACCGACCAGGCCAGGAAGGGGCGGCCGGAAATGTCCACCACCACTTCGCTCAACGCCTCGTCCAGCGGCACCAGAGCGTGGCCGAACCGGCGGATGCCGCGCTTGTCGCCGATCGCACGGACAAAGGCCTGACCTAGCGCGATGCCGATATCCTCGGTGGTGTGATGGAAATCGATATGCAGGTCGCCCTTGGCCTCGATCTCCAGATCGAACAGGCCATGGCGCGCGAGAGCCGTCAGCATGTGATCGAAGAAGCCGATACCGGTCGCGATCCGTGACTGGCCGGTGCCATCCAGGTTCAGTCGGAGCGTGATGTCGGTCTCGCTGGTGACGCGATGAATCGTGGCTGTGCGGGCGGTATCCATGCCCGTTCTCCTACAGGAATGGGGCGCGTTAGGCCACTCTCCTATATATGTGCGCGATGCGCCACCGGCCGGGGTTCGCGTCTCTGGCCCGCAGGGGATGGATATTGGCTTCCCATGCCTTCTGCGGCATGGTGCCGGCCAGGGCCGCGCGACCGCTGCCGGGGCCCGAGACCAAGGAGGCCCCAATGGCCGTGCTCGACAGTCTGCTGTCCCGCTTTTCGACCGACGCCCTGTCCGACCCCGCGCCCGAAGGGTCGGTGCTCGAAGATATCCTGTCCACCGCGATGCGCGCGCCCGATCATGGCCGCCTGCGGCCGTGGCGTTATGTGCTGATTCGCGGAGAGGCCCGGCCGAAGCTGGCCGAACTGGTGGTGGCCGGCATGCTGGCGCGCGATCCGGACGTGCCGGCGGCCAAGATCGAAAAGCGCCGCAAGCGCTTCTCCACCATGCCGTTGACCATCGCGCTGGGCATGCACCTGCGCCCCGAAGACAAGATCCCGCTGATCGAGCAGGAAATGGCGGTCGCGGCGGCGGCGATGAATATCCTCAACGCCCTGCATGCAACCGGCTTCGGCGGCGTCTGGGTTACAGGTGACATGGCGGTCGACCCTGCACTGGCCTCGGCGCTGGGGTTCGATGCACCGCACCGGCTGGCGGGCTTCCTGTTCGTCGGCACGCCCGATCCGAACCGGGCCGTTCCCTCGCGCCGACCGGTCGAAGGATATGTGGCGGAGTGGCATGGCGCGCCCGTCACATTCGCGGCGGATAAAGAGTAAAGTGCGGGAGGCCGAGATGCGTAGTGACGTCACGATTATCGGTAGTGGCCCTGCCGGCCTGGCCACGGCCCTGTCGCTGGAAAGCGCCGGCCTGTCGGTCACTGTTCTGGAGCGCGCACCACAGGCGGCACTGGCCGAGCCCGCATTCGACGGGCGGGAAATCGCCCTGACCCATCATTCGGTCTCGGTCCTGCGGAATGCCGGGGCCTGGGCGCGCATCCCGCCGGTGGGTATCTCCCCTTTGCGTGAGGCACGGGTGGAAACCGGACGGCACAACCACCCGCTGACCTTCGATACCAACGGTCAGGGCGTCGAGGCGTTGGGGTATCTGGTCTCCAACCACATGATCCGCCAGGCCTTGTATGAAGAGGCCATGACGCGTCCCGGTATCGTCATCCGCGCGGGCGTCGCGACGCGGCGTGTGCGGGACGAGGGCGAGAGCGTGACCGTGCTGGCCGAGGGCGGTGACGTGACGTCGCGCCTGGCCATCGCGGCAGATGGCCGGTTTTCCGAAATCCGGCGCCTGCAAGGCATCGGCGCAATCGTCCATGATTTCCATCGCACGATGCTGGTCTGTCGCATGGCGCATGAATCGCCCCACCATCATGTGGCGCTGCAATGGTTCGATGACGGTCAGACGGTCGCGCTGCTGCCCGTCAATGGCGGCGCGTCCTCGCTGGTGCTGACCCTGCCGCCGGAGCAGATCGAGGCGCTACGAACGATGGAGCGCGAGCAGTTCAACGAGAACATCATGGCCAGGGTCGGTAACCGGCTGGGGGCCATGAGGCTGGTTAGCACGCGCCACGTCTATCCCCTGCGGGCGGTCTATGCGCATCGCTTCACGGCGCGACGCTTCGCCTTGATTGGCGATGCGGCGGTAGGCATGCACCCGATCACTGCGCATGGGTTCAATCTGGGCCTCAAGGGGCAGGATGTCCTGGCGCAGGAAATTGCGGCGGGCATGGCGCGTGATGGCGATCCGGGGTCGGCTGCGGTGTTGCGGCGGTTCTCCATGCGCCATCGCCTGACCACGGCCCCCCTCTTTGCCGCCACCAACGGCATCGCCACCCTCTATACGCGCGACGAATCACCCTTTCGGTACCTGCGCCGCGCCGGTCTGCGGGCCGCCGATTCCCTTGCGCCGTTCAAGGCGGCCGTGACCAACATGTTGATCGATCGTGGAAAAACGGCCTGAAACCGCCATTTTCTGATCGGCGGGTCAGAAAAAAATGATGCGGGTCATTTTTCGCTGTTGACGGTGGTTTGGGTGGGGTGTAGATCGCTCTTCACCGCCGGGGCTGAGGTTCTTGACCTGGCGGTTCGGACCTGCTAGTTTCCTTGGCCCTGCTGGGTTGAGTGAGTGACTGGCAGAGTTCTTTGACAACAGAATATGGAATGGAAGGGATATGTTGGCGGCGTTCTGACGGCCTTTGAGAGAGGGTTGTTTTAGGTTTTGGTTTTATCTGG
>NZ_QQAW01000013.1 GCF_003350405.1 Gluconacetobacter liquefaciens
TTCCGCCCGATGACGCTCCCCGACCGCTTCATCGACCACAACACGCAGGACGCCCAGTATCGCGAGGCAGGCCTCGACGCCACCGCCATCGCAGCCACCGCCCTGCACGCACTGGGCCTCGAAGAGAGCGCCCATCCCCAGCTCAAGGCGACGATCGGACTGAAAGCATGACTGTTATGCGCCGTATGACATTCTCTCTCTCCCTTGCACTCGGCACCGTCCTCGGGGCGGCGCCGGTGGCGCTCCCGCTGCTGCCCGCAGCCCCGGCGCTGGCCCAGTCCGCACCGGCCGCCGCAATCACGGCGCCCGTCAGCGCGCTCTATGCCGCCCTGGGCCAGATCCAGGCCCGCAACAGCGGCAGCTTCGCGCAGCGTACGCAGACGCTCGCCCCGGTGGTCGACAAGGTCTACGATCTCGCAACCGTGCTGCGCGCCTCCGTCGGCCTGCGCTATGCCAGCTTCAGCGATGCCGACAAGCAGCAGCTTGCCGACGTGTTCCGCCAGTTCACGGTGGCCCGCTACGTCTCCAGCTTCAAACCGGGCGGCGACGCGCGCTTCACCATCGACCCCACGCCCCGCCCCTCGCCGGTGGGCAGCGACCAGATCGTGACCACCCATATCGGCTCGGCCGAGGATGCCGACGGCACCGAAATCGACTACGTCATGCGCTCCGGCCCGCAGGGCTGGCGCATCGTGGACGTGTTGCTGAACGCGCATATCAGTCAGGTCGCAGCCCAGAGGTCCGATTTCAGCGCGACACTCTCATCGGGGAATGTCCAGAATCTCATTGCCCTGCTACAGAAAAAGGTGAAGGCGTTCTCTGACGACTGAACGCCCGCCACACCGCCCCCGTCCCACCACCCCTCACCGGAACGCTGATGTCCGCCTTGCAAGCCCTTGTTTCCCCCGCCGGTCTCGCCGCCTTGGTCGCGGCCGCCGGCTGCGTTCAGGCAGGGCTGGGCACCGGATTGCTGGCGCGCTTCCGCTGGCGGGAGGAACGGGTACCACCGGGCGCCTCGCTCCCCCCCGTCACGGTCCTCAAGCCGCTGCATGGCGACGAGCCGCTGCTGGAAGAGGCGCTGGAAAGCTTCTGCACGCAGGATTATCCGCACTTCCAGATCGTCTTCGGCGTGCAGGATGCCGGCGACCCCGCCATCGCGATCGTCCGCCGCCTGCGCCAGCGCCACCCCACGCGCGATATCGACCTGGTGGTCGACCCGACCGTGCATGGCGTCAACCGCAAGATCGGCAACCTGATCAACATGCTGCCCCGCGCGCGGCACGATCTTCTGGTCATTTCCGACTCGGATATCCACGTGGCGCCGGACTATCTGCGCCATGTCGTCCACGCGCTGGCCCAGCCCGGCGTGGGGCTGGCCACCACGCTCTATGCCGGCCTGCCGGCCTCGCGCAGCCTGCCGCGCCTGCTCGCCGCCTGCCAGATCAACCATAATTTCCTGCCCGGCGTGATGCTCTCGCGCTATCTCGGCCGGCAGGATTGCCTGGGCGCCACCATGGCCCTGCGGCGCGAGACGCTCGATGCCGTCGGCGGGCTGAAGGTCCTGGCCCCCCACATCGCCGACGACGCCATGCTGGGCCGCCTGGTGCGCGAGCGCGGCCTGCACATCGCCATCGCCCCGTGCATGACCTGGACCACGGTGGGCGAGGCCAGCTTCGGCGACGTGCTGACGCACGAACTGCGCTGGGGCCGCACGGTCAAGACGCTGGAGCCGGCGGGCTATGCCGCGTCGGCCATCCAGTTGCCGCTGTTCTGGGCCGGGGTCAGCGTCCTGATGAACCCCCATGCATCCTGGACATGGTGGGTCTTCTTCTCCGTGTGGGCCATCCGGGCGGTCTGCGCGTTCTTTACCGACCGGCTGCTGGCCCAGCGCAGCCTGGTTCCGCTTCTGCTCCTGCCGGTGCGCGACTGGCTGTCGGCCGCCATCATGGTCGGCAGCGTCAGCGGCACGCGCGTTGCCTGGCGTGGACAGACGATGCATATCACACCACATTCGGCTATAGCGCCACCTACCCATCCGGTCGTGCCGGGCGAATAACCGCCCGCCACGACATCAACAGACAGACCGAGAAGACGGCCGTGCCGGGCCTGTTCTCCCCACGTCCGAGGATCAGCGTACCATGACCATGTTGAGAACCCTGTTTCTTCAGCCCCCCTCCTTCGACGGGTTCGACGGCGGCGCCGGCTCCCGCTACCAGGCGAAGCGCGAGATCCGGTCGTTCTGGTACCCCACCTGGCTGGCCCAGCCCGCCGCCCTGGTCGAGGGCAGCCGCCTGATCGACGCCCCCCCGGCGCGCATGGGCATGGAGCCGATCCTCGACGACGTGCGCAACCGCGACCTGGTCATCATGCACACCTCCACCCCGTCCTTCGCGTCGGACGTGAAGGTGGCGCAGATGCTCAAGGACGCGAACCCCAAGCTCAAGATCGGCATGGTCGGCGCCAAGGTCGCCGTCCAGCCCGAGGAAAGCCTGCTCAAGGGCGGCCCGGTCGATTTCGTCGCCCGCAACGAGTTCGATTTCACGATCAAGGAAATCGCCGAAGGCCGCCCCTTCGCCGAGGTCGACGGCATCTCCTGGCGCAACGAGGCCGGCGAGATCGTCCATAACCGCGACCGCGCGATCATCGAGAACATGGACAGCCTGCCGTTCGTGACCGAGGTCTACAAGCGCGACCTCAAGATCGAGGACTACTTCATCGGGTACCTGATGCACCCGTATATCTCGATCTATACCGGCCGCGGCTGCAAATCGCGCTGCACCTTCTGCCTGTGGCCGCAGACGGTCGGCGGCCACCATTACCGCACCCGCAGCCCCGAGCATGTGGCGGCCGAAATCCGTCTGGCGAAGCAGTATTTCCCGCAGGTGAAGGAATTCTTCTTCGACGACGACACCTTCACCGACGACCTGCCGCGCGCCGAGGCTATCGCGAAGGAACTCGGCAAGCTGGGCGTCACCTGGTCGTGCAACGCCAAGGCCAATGTGCCCCGCAAGACGCTGGAAGTGCTCAAGGCCAACGGCCTGCGCCTGCTGCTGGTCGGTTACGAGAGCGGCAACCAGCAGATCCTGCACAACATCAAGAAGGGCATGCGCGTCGAAACGGCCCGCGAGTTCACCAAGAACTGCCACGAGTTGGGCATCAAGATCCACGGCACCTTCATCCTCGGCCTGCCGGGCGAAACGCGGGAAACGATCCAGGAGACGATCAAGTTCGCCACCGAGATCAACCCCCACACGCTCCAGGTCTCGCTGGCCGCGCCCTATCCCGGCACCTTCCTGCACAAGCAGGCGACCGAGAACGGCTGGCTGGACGAGAGCAACGCCGAGCTGATCGACGAGAACGGCGTGCAGATGGCTCCGCTGCACTACCCCCATCTGTCGCATGAGGAAATCTTCAAGGGCGTCGAGGAATTCTACCGGAAATTCTATTTCCGCGCCCCGAAGATCGCCTCCATCGTCAACGAGATGGTGCGCAGCCCGCAGATGATGAAGCGCCGCCTGCGCGAAGGCGTCGAGTTCTTCCAGTTCCTCAAGGATCGCCGCGCGGCCTGATTCAAGGGCTTTGCCCTTGACCCACCAAAGGGCAGTCGCCCTTTGGAAACCCATTCGTGGAGGGCGGGGCCGAAAGGCCCTGCCCGGTCCCGAGCTACACCGCTTACCGGATCGCACCATGAAGCAGGTGATCATCTCCGCCGACGATTTCGGTCTGTCGGAAGAGGTCAACGAAGCCATCGAGATCGCCCATCGCGACGGGCTGCTCTCCACCGCCAGCCTCATGGTCGCCGGCCCGGCGGCCGAGGACGCCATCGCGCGCGCCCGCCGCCTGCCCGGCCTCCATGTCGGGCTGCATCTGGTGGTCATCGAAGGGCCGGCCATCCTGCCGCCCGCCGAAATCCCCCTGCTGGTCGATGCCAACGGACAATTCCCCTCCGACCAGCTCGATCTGGGCATCCGCTATTTCTTCCGCCCCGACGTGCGCCTGCAACTGGCGCAGGAGATCGAGGCCCAGTTCGCCGCCTTCGCCCGCACCGGCCTGCGGCTGGACCACGCCAACGCACACAAGCACATGCACCTGCACCCTACGGTGGGCAGATACCTGATCGAAAGCGGCCTGCGCCACGGCCTGCAAGCCGTCCGCGTGCCGCTGGAACCGCCCGAACCGCTCATCGCGGCCGGCACCTATAACGATTCGATGGGCTCGGCCGCCCTGCGCCGCTGGACCGGCCTTCTGCGCCATCAGGCCCGCAAGGCCGGCCTGCGCACCAACGACTGGTGCTTCGGCATCGCGTGGAGCGGCCACATGACCGCCGACCGCGTCGCCGCCCTGGCCGCCCACCTGCCCGAAGGCCTGTCGGAAATCTATTTCCACCCGGCCACGGCCAAGGACGCGCTGCTGCAAAAGCTGATGCCGACCTACGACCACCAGGGCGAACTGGCGGCCCTATGCAGCCCCGGCTTCCGCGCCGGGCTGGCGCATTGCCACGCCATCCCCACAAGCTGGTCCAACTGATTCCGCCTGCGCGGCACCCTCGCTGACCAGCCCCCATTTTCCGTCAGGCTCCCAAACGGATCAGCGGGCATTCATGCTATGCTCTCTCCGCAAGGGAGATGACGATGCGCTTTCATTCCGCCGCACATGGGCTCTTTCAAGCGTCGAGCTACGCCGGCCACGCCGCGTCCCATGCGTTCGCGGGCCGCATCGTCCACACGATGTACAACGCAATGCTGTATTCGACCCTCTACCGGATCATGCGCCACGTTCCGTTGCCGATCATGATCGTGATCGTCGTCGTGGTCATTCTGGTCGGCTACAACCGCGCCCAGAACACAGGCCGCGCCCCCTGGTAACGCCATCACCGCTCAAAGAACAACGAATCGGTTTCCAAAGGCCGCCGGCCTTTGGCGGGGTCCGGGGCAGAGCCCCAGCCTCCCCCGCCGGTCAAAGCCTCAGATGCTGCTCTTGACCCATTCCTTAAGCTGGCTCTTCGGCAGCGCCCCGACTTTCGTCGCCGCCGGCTTGCCGTCCTTGAACAGGATCAGCGTGGGAATCCCGCGCACGGCATAAGCGTTGGGCGTATTGGGGTTGTCGTCGATATTCACCTTGGCAACCGTCAGCTTGCCCTTGAACTCGGCGCCGATCTCTTCCAGCGCCGGGGCGATCATCTTGCACGGGCCGCACCATTCGGCCCAGAAATCGACCAGCACCGGCCCTTCGGCCTTCAGGACATCGCTTTCGAAAGTGGCATCGCTGACGGCCACGGTATTCTCGCTCATCACATCACTCCTCGGGCTTCGTTGGCGGCCCTCTGCCTGCACATGGCGCCGGACCACCGGGATTCAAGTTACGGTCCGTCCGGCACCGCGTCGGGCGCATGCCGCAACAGCAGCGAATCGGGCAACGGCATAATCCGGACCTCCTCGGTCCAGACAAGGGTGCATCGAACCGGCCGATCAGGATAGAGGGCAGCCATCAGCGCCCGGTACGACGCCATCTGGCGCAGATACAGCACCGATGTCGACTCCACGTCCTTCGGCGGCAGCCGGTTGGTCTTGAAGTCGCACAGCAGCACCGCGTCCGGGCAGACGACCATCCGGTCCACCTGTCCCACGATCACGCTGCCCCCGGCTACACCCGCCACCGGCTGCTCCGCCCGGCTGCCGGGGCCGAACAGGGGGGCCAGCGCCGGCTCGTCCATCACCGCCAGCACCTGCCCGGCAATCCGCGCCTGCTCGGCCGGGTCCAGCCCATTGCCCGGCCGCGCCAGCCAGGCCAGCGCCACCTCCCGCCGCCGCGCGGGCGGATGATCGGGCAGATATTGCAGCAGCGCATGCACGATCTCACCGCGTCGCAACGCCTGCTCGCGCGCGGCCGGCCGCCGTGCCTGCGCAATGGCCAGCGGCGAGCGCACGGCCGGCTGCGGCCCCAGCGGCGCATCGTCCGGCCGGCTGGGCACCAGCGGCCGCATCAGGGCCGCTTCCACCGGCGGCGGCGTGGCCTTCCACCCCGGCGCGCTGCCCATCCAGTCCGGCAGCGCCGCCGGCACGGCCTCGGCACGCGCCGCCCGCTTCTCCGTCGAGGGCACGGCCGCCGGCGCCTCCAGCACCAGCCGCGTCCCCTCCCAGCCCAGATCGAACGGCCGTTCCTCCGCCCCCGCCTGCTCGAACCCCTGCCGGCACAGGCTATACCAGCAATCCTCGGCCACGGTGCGCTTCTGCTGCCAGCCACAGACCACCAGCCGGTCGCTGGCCCGCGTCAGCGCCACATAAAGCAGCCGATGATATTCCTCGGCCGCCGCCTCGCGGATCGTGCGCTGCAATGCGCCGGTCACGTCCACACCCATCTCGGCGCGCGGCACCCACACCGGCACCTCCAGCCCGGAGACGTCATCGCGCCCCCAGACGATACCGCCATCGTATTTCGCGGCCCCCACCGTGTCGGGCAAAATCACCAGCCGCGCCTGCAATCCCTTGGCGCCATGGGCGGTCATCACCCGCACCATGTCGGCCGCGGCGTCGGGCTCGCGCTTCACCGTTTCCTGCGAGGCCCGCAGCCAGTGCAGGAACCCCTGAAGCGACGCCGGATGCAGCGATTCATAGCGCAGCGCGGCCGAGAGCAGCTCGTCCACCGGCTCGGCCGCCTCCGGCCCCAGCCGCGCCAGCAGCCGCGCCCGCCCCCCCAGCGTCCCCAGCGCCGTGGAAAGCAGCCCGTAGGGCGAGGCATAATCCACCTGCCGAAACAGCGTCTCCAGCATGGTCCACGCCGCCTGCCATTCCGGCCGCTCCGCATGCCGCCGCCGCAGCGCGGCCCAGAGCGGCTGCTCGCCCCGCCCGGCCGCCAGCGCCATCAGGCTGTCATCCGACACCCCGCCCAGCGGCGAGGTCAGCACGCAGGCCAGCGTCAGATCGTCCTGCGGCAACAGCAGCGCATCGCACAGCGCCATCAGGTCCTGCACCGCCACCTGATCCACCAGCCCGGTCCGCACCAGGGTAGCCACCGGCACGTCATGCGTCTTCAGCGCCCGGATCAACGCCCGCACGAAGGCCGAGCGCCGGGGCACCAGCACCAGCACGTCACCCGGCGTCAGCGGCGCTTGCCCCGGCTCGGGCGGCCGGCGCAGTTCGGCGACGATCCACGCCGCCAGCGCATCCGCCAGACGCTGCGCCGCCGTGGACTGCCCCGCATTCTCGCGCGGCGCCCGCCACGGATCGGCCTCCCCCCCGTCATCCTCCACCGGCATCAGCGGCCACAACTCGACCCGGCCGCCCTGCCCCGGCCGCGCGGACAGATGCACCGGCACCTCCCCACCCGGCTCCACCAGCCCCCGTGCCGCGTCCGGCAGGGCAAAGACGGCATCGACCAGATTCAGCACCGGCGCGGTGGAGCGGAACGAAACCGTCAGCGCCGGCTCCTTCCACGGGCTCCCCGCCTCCTCCACGCGCTGGCGGAACCGCGCCCGCCACAGCCGGAATGCCTCGGGGTCCGCCCCCTGAAACGAATAGATCGACTGTTTGTAATCCCCCACGGCAAACAGCGTACGCGGCGCCGCATCCGGCTCCCGCGCCCCCGCCCCGGCAAAGAATTCCGCCGTCAGCCCACCCGCGATCGCCCACTGGTCGGGCGAGGTATCCTGCACCTCGTCCAGCAGCAGATGATCGATGCCGCCATCCAGCTTGTACAACACCCAGGCCGCACCGGGATCTTTCAGCAGATCCAGCGTCCGCTCGATCAGATCGTCATAATCGACCAGCCCCTGCCCCCGCTTGCGGTCGCCGTAACGCAGCAGCACCGGCACCGCGACATCCAGCAGCGCCATGCTGGCCCGCAGCAGGGCAATGGCCCGGCATTCCTCGTCTATGGCGATCACGCGCCCGGCCTCGGCCACCAGCGCGTCGCACACCCCCTCATGCTCGGCGTCGAATTTCGCGCTCAGCCCCCCGCGCTTGCGCGGCTCGTTCTCCTTCGTCACCAGCGCCGCGCGCCACACATCCCAGCGCGCGGCCCGCCCGTCCGGCGGCAACGCCAGCCAGTCGAGCATCCCCACCGCCGTACGCCGCGCGCCGGCCGGCCCATCCTCCGCCACCACCCGCAGCACAGCGCGCAGATGCGCCTCGTCCGGCGGCACGCAGGCGGCATGACGCAGCGACTCTTCATCGCGGCTCCGCACCCCCAGCACGCGCATCATCGCGGCCTCGACGCCGGCACGATCCACCGCCAGCCGCTCGACCACCGGCCGCAACCGCCGCATCTGCGCCTGCAAGCCGCCGACCAGCGCCGCGAACGCCCCCACCATCACCTGCCCGGCCAGCAGCGCCACGGAATCGCCGCCCGCGCCGACCACCGCTTCCACGGCCTCGCCCAGCGCCATCCGCGCATCGGCATCCTCGACCAGCGTGAAATGCGGGCTGATCGCCGCCTCCACCGGAAAACGCCGCAACAGCGACTGGCAGAAAGCGTGAATGGTGCCGATCCGCATCCCCCCCGGCAGATCGAGCACACGGGCGAACAGTTCCCGCGCCGCCCGCCGCGCCGCCTCGCCGGGCGGCACCGACAGCGCCGCCAGTTCGCGGTCCAGTTCCCCGTCAGGCAGCGTCACCCACCGCCCCAGCCGGTTCTGGAGCCGGATCGCCATTTCCGCCGCCGCCGCCTTGGTAAAAGTCAGGCATTGGATGCGCGACGGGTCCGACCCCGGCAGCATCACCCCCTCCGGTCCCACGCGCGGCAGCATCAGCCGCAACAGCCGGTCGATCAGCAGCTTGGTCTTGCCGCTCCCCGCCGAAGCCGAGACGAAAACCGAGGCTTCCGGGTCCGAAGCCTCGGCCTGCCGCGCATTGGCCAGCCCGATCGCATCGCGCGAGGTCACGTTCATGGCGCGGCCTCGTCGCGCGCGGCACTCCACTCCGCCACCCGCGCCAGCCGCGCATAATCGGCAAAACGTGGGCTCTCACCGGGGTGCGGATGCGACAGATAAGGCTGGTCCGGATCGTCATACATCGCAATCAGCCCCCGCAGGCTTTCCCACGCGCCCTCGATCAGCGCGGCCAGCGCGTCCCCCTCGGCCAGCGGCAGGATCTTCCCGGCCTCGGCCCCGCCGGTCAGCCGCCAATAGGCCAGTTCACGCGCCGGCCCCGCCAGTTCCGGCCCGAAAGCCCCGCGTTCGGCCATCGCCGCCTCCAGCACCAGTTGCGACGACCACCCCGCCACCACCGTCTTGCGGTTCGGCAACGTCCCGGTCTTGTAGTCGATCAGCACCAGCGCCCCCGCCGCATCGCGGTCGATCCGGTCGGCCCGCCCGCGCAGCAGGAATGGCCCGCCCGGCAGGTCGTTCAGCGTCGCCTTGCCGCTCTGCTCGGTGCGCGTCAGCACGATCGGCGGCCCCTCGCCGGCCGCCCGCGCGGCCTCGGTGGCGATCACCCAGGATGCAATCCGCTCCAGTCGCGGCGCCCACCACGCCGCCAGCGCCGGCCGCAGCCGCGCCTCGGCCAGCGCCTCGGCAAACAGCGCCCGCAACCCGGCCTCGTCCGCCCGCTCTCCCGCCGGCTGGCGGCACCAGCGATCCAGCGCGGCATGCACGATGGTGCCGTAATCGGCCGCATCCGCCGGCTCCTCGATCTCCTTCAGCCGGCGCAAGTCCAGAATATGCCGCGCATGGATCGCATACGGGTCGCGCATCCAGGTCTCGATCTCGGTAATCGTCAGCCGGCGCGGCCGCCAGTCCACCGGCGGGCAGGGCCGAGGCGGCGCCACCGGGCGCGGCGCCTCCACCGGCCGGTCCAGCCGTCCCAGCCACGCCAAAGCCGGATGCGCCGGCACCGCCTGCCCCCGCCCGGCGAGAAACGCATCCAGCCGCACCAGCCACCGCGCCGGCACGGTCGGCGCCCCGTCCCGCCGGCCGGGCACCGACAGCACGACCTCCCCCGCCGCACAGCCGCAGGCCACGAAATCATGCGCCGCCTGCCCGATCGCCCGCTCGGGCGAAGGCAGGCCCACCCGCGCCCGCATCGGCCGGCTCATCCACGGCCCCGGATCGGTCGCCGGCGGCCACACGCCCTCCACCAGCCCACCGAGCACCATGGTCTCGACCGACTGCAACCGCGCTTCCATCAGGCCCCAGATAAAGATGCGCGGATGCAGCGCATGCTCGCTCCGTCCCCGCAACCCGCGCCGCGAGCGTACGGACAGCCCACCCATCGAAGCGGTCAACACCCCTTCCAGCACCCACCCCGGCTGCGCCGGCAGCACGTCGCAGAACGCCACCATCCCCGCCAGATGCTGCCCCAGCGCGTTCCCGTCCTCACCCGCCCACAACCGGTCGGCACCCGATTTCTCGTCCGTCGCGGCCAGCGCCTCCGCCGCCGCGATCAACCCGGTCAGCAGATCGCCCACCGGCCGGCTCCCCGCTGCGCCAAACTCCAGCACCGGCGCCAGACACCGCTCCAGCCGATCGACGAACCCCGCCAGATCCTCCGGCGCATCCGGCCGATCCGCCAGCGCGCCATGGGCATCATCCCGCGCCGCCGCCAACCGGTCGCGCAACCCCGCGAATCCCGGCCGAGGCGCCGGCCCCCGCAGCAACGCCCGCTCCAGCAACCGCGCCGAAGCACGGCACGCCCCCGGCGCCAGCCCGCAAGCCGCCAGAGGATGCTTCAGCAGCGACAGCAGCGCCACCGGCGACAACCCGCCGGACGCCGCCCGCGCCAGCAGGCGCAGGAACACGGCCGGCGGCGTCGCATGCAGCGGCTCGCCCGCGCTGTCATCCGCCACCACGCCCCAGCGCGCCAGTTCCACCGCCACCCGCCCGGCCAGCCCCCGATCCGGCGTTACCAGCGCCGCCCGCCGTCCCGGCGTCACGATCGCCTGCCGCAACACCAGCGCGATCGCGGCAGCCTCCTCCTGCTGGTCGGCGGCCCGCAGCACCGACACCCCGTCCAGCGCCACCACGCCCTCGTCGCCCAGCCAGTCACCCAGCGCCGCCGCCGGCAGCAACGCCCGCGCCAGCACCCCGCCCCGCGCCGCTGGGCAGGACACGGGCACCTCCGCCGTTCCCTCCCACACCGCCAGATCGGCCCGCGTCCGCTCCAACCCGCCCAGCAACCGCGCCAGCCCCGCCTGCGGATGCCCGTCCGGCAACGCCGCCCAGATCGCCTCGTCCAGCGACAGATCCACCCACGGCAGCACCAGCCGCCCCCCGGCCCGGCCCAGCACCGCATCCAGCACGTCGCGCACGGCCGGCACCGCATCGGTAAATCCCACGGCCCACAAACGCGATTCCGCATCCGGTGTCGCACGCCAGCGTTCCGCCTGCGCCCGCAGCAGCGCCACCTGCCGCGCCGCCGGATTCATCACCCCCTGCTCAGCCAGCCACGCCGGCCACACACTGGTGACGATCGAGAGAAACCGCAGCGTCTCCCGCCAATGTTCCGCAAAATCCCCATCCGCCGCCAGCGGCAGCGTCTCGGCCAGATCGCACTCCGCCCACTCGGCATCGTCCATCAGCTCGGCCAGCGCCCGCGCCAGCGGCCAAGCCTGGTCCAGCGACAGAACCTCCCCGAACGCATCCCCCGCCCTCAGGATCAGCAGCGCCAGCGTCGCCAGCCGCCGCAGCGGCTCGACAGCAGGCGGCAGATCCAGCGCCATATCCCCCGACAGCGCCAGCCCGGCCTCGTCCAGACTCCCCAGCGGCGCAATCCGCGGCAGCAAAAGCGGCCGCCCATCCGCCCGCCGCAGAAACGCCTCGGTCAGCGCACGCGCGGCGCGACGACTGGGCAACAGGATCAGCCCGTCACCACTGCGTTGCGGATCGTCCTCCACCCCCGCCATCCAGCGTGCCGCGATCTCGTCCAGAAACGGCACATGCGGCGGAACGGTGGCAATCAGGCTCACGACGCGGCGTCCCGCTCGGCCGCATCCGGCTCCCGCGCCAGACGCAGCGCCCGCGTCGCCGCCGGCAGATCCTCCGGCCGGGACAGATGGCACCACACCGAATCATGCACGATCCCGTACAGCCGCCCCCGCGCGATGGCGCGATCCCAAAGCAGATTCAGGCTGAACGGCCCCGGCGGGGCATCGGCGAACAGGGCCGGCGTCGCCAGTTGCACACCGGCAAAAACGTAGGGCGTCACCATCCCCGGCTCCGCCCGGCACAGCCGCCCGTCCGGATCGGAGGTAAAATCCCCCTGCCCCACCGCCCCCACCGCCAGACTGGTCCGCGCCAGCAGCAGCAACGCATCCATCCGCGCGGGGTCGAACGCGGCGGCCAGCCGGCGCAACGCCGCCACCGGCCCGTTCAGCCAGAGGGAATCGCCATTCAACAGAAAGAACGGCTCCGGCCCCAGCGCCCCATCCCGCAACGCGGCGGCGGCGCTGCCGCCACTTTCCAGCAACGTCTCCTCGGCCCGGATCGTCACATGCGGCCCCCGCCCGGCCTCGGCGCGGGCACACAACGCGGCACGCACCTTGCCGGCCTGCCAGCACACATTCACCACCACCTCCGGCACCCCGGCCGTCTCCAGCCGGTCCAGCACATGGTCCAGTATCGGGCGCCCATCCACCGTCAGCAGCGGCTTGGCCGTCTCCTCGGTCAGCGGCCGCATCCGGCTGCCGGCGCCGGCCGCGAACAGCATCGCCTTCTGTGGCATCGCAATGCTCATGCCGACCTCCCCGCCGCCAGTCCGGCCCATACCGGCCGTCCGTCCCAGCCTTCGATCCGCGCCCCGCGCGTCTCCTCGCCCGTCACCGACAGCGTAATCCGCAGCGCATCCGCCGGCGCCAGCGCCCCCAGCCGATCGGGCCATTCCACCAGCACGATGCCCTCGCACGCATCGTCCCAGCCCAGTTCATGCAGCCCCTCCGGCCCCGCCAGCCGCCACAGATCGAAATGCGCGATCGCCCCCCCCGGCGCGTCGTAACTCTGCACCAGCGTATAGGTCGGGCTCGGCACTTCCATGTCAGGGTCCCCACAGGCCGCCCGCAGGAAAGCGCGGGAAAACACGCTCTTCCCGGCCCCCAGCACCCCGGAGAGCAGGATGGCATCCCCCGGCCGCGCCGCGCCGGCCAGCCGCCGGGCCAGGTCCTCCGTCGCGTGCTGGTCGGGTAAATCGATGGTCAGTTCTTGCATCCGGTCATGATGCCCACCGCCCCGGCAGGGGCACAAGACCCCGTTTTCCCCGCCCTCCTATCCGCCCATCTTGCACTCGGCGAAAACAGACCGCACAACCGAAGCCCTGATCGTTCAGCAGCGCAGCAACACGGAACCGACATGACCGACGCCCCCACCCTCTCGACCGATGTCGCCATCATCGGCGCCGGCCCCACCGGCCTGTTCGCGGCGTTCGAATGCGGCATGCTGAAACTGGATTGCGTGCTGCTCGACGCATTGGACAGCATCGGCGGCCAATGCGCGGCCCTCTATCCGGAAAAGCCGATCTACGACATCCCCGCCCACCCCGCGATCGAAGGCGGCGCGCTGATCGAGGCCCTGGACCGGCAGATCGCCCCCTTCGCCGTCCCCCGCCTGCTCGGCCGCCGGGTCGAGGGGCTGGAGGGCCATCGCGGCGCCTTCACCCTGCGCACCGACAAGGGCGACGTCATCAGCGCCCGCGCCGTCATCATCGCCGCCGGTGCCGGCGCCTTCGGCCCCAACCGCCCGCCGCTGGCCGGGCTGGAGGGCTTCGAGGCCACGGGCGCGGTGCAGTATTACGTCCGCCGCCGCGCCGATTTCACCGGCACCCGCATCGTCATCGCCGGCGGCGGCGATTCCGCCATCGACTGGGCGCTGGCACTGAAGGACGAAGCCGAGAAGATCTTTCTGGTCCACCGCCGCGACCGTTTCCGCGCAGCACCCGAAAGCCTGCGCCAACTCGACGAAGCCGTCGCCGCCGGCCGCATCGAGAAGATCGTCCCCTACCAGCTCCACGGCCTGCACGGCACCAACGGCACGCTGCACGGCGTGGAAGTCGCGACGCTGGACGGCGACACCCGCGTGCTGGAAGCCGACCGCCTGCTCCCCTTCTTCGGCCTGTCGACCGATCTCGGCCCGATCGCCCAATGGGACCTCGACTCCATCCGCAGCACCATCCCCGTGGTGCCCTCAAGCTGCGAGACCTCGCTGCCCGGCGTGTTCGCCATCGGCGACGTGGCCACCTATCCCGGCAAGCTGAAACTGATCCTGCAAGGCTTCAGCGAGGCCGCCATGGCCGCCCACGCCATCCACCCCATCGTGCGGCCCGATACCGCGCTCCATTTCGAATACTCCACCAGCAAGGGCGTGCCCGGCTGACCCACGACACACCGCCGGGGGCCGGCCGCGCGCCGGCCTTCCGGAGATTTTGATTTCCCGCCGAACGGATAACCGGGCCACAAGACAGGCCCCGAAACCTGCCAGCCCGGCACAGCCGGCGGGAACCGATGCTCGAAGATGCACTCCTGCCCACCGCCGACAGCCTCGGGCCGCCCTCCTCCGACTGGGAAGAAATCGGCGCCTTCTGCCGGCAGGTCTACATGCCCTACCGCACGCGCCCGCTCACCCCGGCCGCTCCGTGCGCCACCCTGTGCGCGCGTGCGGCAGGAGGCATCGTCGCCACCCGCTTTTCCTACGGCGTCCCGGTCCATCTCTCCGATTTCGACCCCGCCGCCGGGCGCGTCCTGGTCCTGACCACCCTGCGCGGCAGTATCGAGCACGCCGCGTCCGGCGGGGGCAGCCTCGTCACCCGGCCGGGCGAAAGCTTCGTTGCCGATTGCAGCCGCACCCCATACTGGCTGAACGCCAGCCCCGATCACCTCCAGCTCAACCTGACGATCGCGCACGACATGCTGGCCGCCACCGCCCGGCACTGGTTCGACGTCACGCCCGACGACACGCTCTGGACGGCCCGGGTCCGCTTCGGCAACCGGCATTCCCCCTGGATCGCCCTGCTGGACCACGTCACCCGCACCCTGTCCCAACCGGCGTACGACACAACCGCCCCGCGCCTCCAGGCCCGCCTCGCGGAAAGCCTCTGCATCGACCTGCTGCACAACTGGGCCACCGCCGCCGGCATCGACCTCAGCCGTCCCGCCCATGCGGCCCCCTTCTACGTCCGCCGCGCCGAAGATTTCATGCGTGCCCACGCCGCCGCCCTGCCGACCATGGCCCAGGTCGCCGCCGCCGCCGGCATCAGCGTGCGCGCCCTCTCCGGCGCCTTCCGCCAGCACCGCGACACCACCCCCAGCGCCTTCCTGCGCGAACAGCGCCTGCTCGGCGCCCATGCCGACCTGCACGCCGCCCTCCCGCACGACACCGTCAGCACCATCGCCAGCCGCTGGGGCTACGTGAATTTCAGCGCATTCGCACAGGCTTTTCGCACACGCTTCCACGAGCTGCCTTCAGCCACGCTCGCCCGCGCTCACCATGGGTTGAACGCCGAACAGCCATAAACCTGCCGACCGAAGGCACCCAATGCCGATCACAGGCAGAGACCGCCCCTCACCGGCAGCATTGTCCAATTTATTCTCTTTCCATTGGACAGTTATGCACAAAGAACCAAAATCCCGATATGACGCGATCCTCGCCGATGCCACGGCCGGCCCGGCCCGGGTCCCCGGCGTCGTCGCCATGCTCACCGACCGTCGGCGGACGATCTACGAAGGCGCCGCCGGCGAACGCCGACCGGACGGCACCGCGATGACGACGGATACGGTTTTCCGCATCTTCTCCTGCACCAAGGCCATCGCCGGCGTCGCCGTCATGCAACTGGTCGAAGACGGACAGCTCGATCTCGACGCCCCCGCCAGGCGCTACGTCCCCGAACTCGGCGCCATCCAGGTCCTGGAAGGCTTCGCGCCCGACGGCACCCCCCTCCTGCGCGCCCCGAAACGCGACATCACCACGCGCATGCTCATGCTGCACACGGCCGGATTCGGCTATGATTTCTTCAACGAGCCCTATCGCCAACTGGCCGAAACCGGCCGCCTTCCCGGCATCGTCTCCGCCACCCGGGCCGCCATCACGGCCCCCCTCCTGTTCGACCCCGGCGAACGTTGGAATTATGGCGTCAATATCGACTGGGCCGGACAGGTCGTGGAACGGATCGCCGGCGCCCGCCTGGGCGAAATCCTGCTGGCGCGCGTGTTCGCCCCCCTCGGCATGACCGACACCAGCTTCACCCTCACCCCGGCCGCGCAGACGCGCCTGGCCTGCCTGTACCAGCGCGAACCAGATGGCACGCTGACCCCCCGCCCCGATTTCGAACTGGCGCAGGAGCCCGAACTGCACATGGCCGGCCACGGGCTCTATTCCACTGTCGGCGACTACATGCGCTTCATCCGCATGATCCTCGATGACGGCATGGGCGAACACGGGCGCGTCCTGCGCGCCGAAACCGTCGCCGCCATGGCCACGAACGGCCTGGGCGATCTCCGGATCACCCCGCTGCGTGGCGTCATCCCCACCCTGTCGAACGATGCGGAGTTCTTCCCCGGCCTTCCCAAATCATGGGGCTACAGCTTCATGATCAACGACGCACCCGCGCCGACCGGCAGGCCGGCAGGCGCGCTCGGCTGGGCCGGACTGGCCAATCTCTATTACTGGATCGACCGGCAGAACGGCCTGGGCGGCTTCTGGGCCACCCAGATCCTGCCCTTCGCCGACGGCCCGTCATTCGAAGGCTTCATGGCGCTCGAAACAACCGCCTACGCCGGGCACGATCGCTGACCCCACCGCATGCCGGGCCTGCCCCCACACGGGCGGCCCGATATTGCGTCACCCCGAAATTGGTCTATCGTCACCGCTTCCGACGGGAGCCCGCGATACGTGCCAGTCGACGCTGCACCACAGACCTTTTCCGCCATCCCGGCCGACTGCGCCGGCGGTATCCTGACCATCGACCTGTCCGCCCTGGCCGCGAATTACCGGACCCTGCGCGACCGGGTGGGTCCGGCCGTCACCTGCGCCGCCGCCGTCAAGGCCGATGCCTACGGGCTGGGTGCCGCGCGCGTGGTGCCGGCGCTGTACCGCGCGGGCTGCCGCACCTTCTTCGTCGCCCACCTCGCCGAAGGCGCGGCCATCCGCCCCCTGCTCGGCCCCGACTGCACGATCTTCGTCCTCAACGGCGCCATGCCGGGCACCGAAGCCGCCCTGCACGCGGCCGGCCTGGTCCCGGTCCTGAACAGCCTGGAGCAGATCACCCGCTGGCGCGCCCTGGCCCACCAGACCGGCGCGTCCCTCCCCGCCGCCCTGCAACTCGACAGCGGCATGTCCCGCTTCGGCCTGTCGGAGGAAGACCTCGGCACGCTGCTGGCCGAAAATGCCCCGCTGGCCGGCCTCGCCCCGAAACTGGTCATGAGCCACCTGGCCTGCGCCGACGAACCCGCGCACCCGGCCAACCACGCCCAGCACACCGCCTTCCAGCGCCTGCGCGCCCGCCTGCCCGCCATGCCCGCCAGCCTGGCGGCGTCCTCCGGCCTGTTCCTCGGCCCCGACTGGCATTTCGACATGGTGCGCCCCGGCGCCGCGCTGTACGGCATCAACCCCACGCCCGGCCAGCCGAACCCGATGCACCCGGTCGTCCGGCTCCAGGCCAGACTCATCCAGACCCGCCAGATCGGCCCCGGCACGGCGGTCGGCTACGGCGCGGGCTTCATCGCCGACCGCCCCAGCCGGATCGCAACGCTGGCCGTCGGCTACGGCGACGGCTTCCCCCGCGCCATCGGTGGCCGGGGCCACGCCATCCTGCCCACCCGGCCGGATATCATGCTGCCGATCGTCGGCCGGATTTCCATGGACTGCCTGGCGGTCGACGTCACCGCTCTCGGCAGCACACCCCTCGCCGCCGGCACCGCGCTGGACCTGATCGGCCCCCACCACCCACTCGAAGAGGCCGCCGCCGCCGCCGGCACCATCGGCTACGAACTGCTGACCGGCCTGGGCGCGCGCTACCATCGCCTCTATCGCGACGACACATCACCGCAGGGAGAGAACGCGTGAAGGTTATCGTCCTGGGCGCCGGGGTCATCGGCACCACCACCGCCTGGTATCTGGCCAAACAGGGTCACGAAGTGACCGTGATCGACCGCCAGCCCGCCGCCGCGATGGAAACCTCGTTCGCCAATGCCGGCCAGGTCTCGCCCGGCTACTCCACCCCCTGGGCCATGCCCGGCCTGCCGCTGAAGGCGCTGGGCTGGATGCTGAAGAAGAACAGCCCCCTGGTCATCCGCGCCCGCCTCGACCTGCCGATGCTGCGCTGGATGACGCAATTGCTGGCCAACTGCACCGCCCATGCCTACGACGTCAACAAGGCGCGGATGCTGCGGGTGGCCGAATACAGCCGCGACTGCCTGACCGACCTGCGCGCGGAAACCGGCCTCACCTACGACGACCGCCAGAAGGGCCTGATCCAGCTTTTCCGCACCCAGGCCCAGCTCGACCATGCCCGCGACGACATGCGCCTGCTCACCGAAAGCAACATCCCGCACGACCTGCTCGACGTGCCGCAGATCGTCGCGCGCGAACCCGGCCTGGCCCACGCCAGCCACCTGCTGAAAGGCGGCCTCTACCTCCCCGGCGACGAATCCGGCGACGCCCACATGTTCACCCAGCGCCTGTCGCAGAAAGCCGAGGAACTGGGCGTCACCTTCCAGTACGAAACCCGCATCGAAGGGCTAGACGCCAGCGCCACCGAGATCATGGGCGTCCGCACCTCCGCCGGCCGCATCACGGGCGACGCCTACGTGCTGGCCCTGGGCAGCTACTCGCCGCTGATGCTGCGTCCATTGGGCATCAGGCTGCCGGTCTACCCGGTCAAGGGCTACTCGCTGACCGTCCCGCTGACCGACGAAACCCGCGCCCCCACCTCGACGGTCAATGACGAGACCTACAAGGTCGCCATCACCCGCCTGGGCGACCGCATCCGCATCGGCGGCACCGCCGAACTCACCGGCTACAACCTGCGCCTCAGCCCCGACCGCCGCCCCACGCTGGAACGCTCGTTCTCCGACCTGTTCGGCGGCGGCGACCTCGGCCGCGCCACCTACTGGACCGGCCTGCGCCCCAACACGCCCGACGGCACGCCGGTCATCGGCACCGCGGGCCGTTTCGGCAATCTGTGGCTCAACACCGGCCACGGCACGCTGGGCTGGACCATGGCCTGCGGCTCCGGCCAGCTCCTGGCCGACCTGATCACCGGCCGCCGCCCCGCCATCCCGCACCTCGACCTGTCCATCGACCGCTACTCGGCCTGACCACCGCGCGCCGGTTCCCCTCGCATTTCCACCGAAAACCGTTCGGTGGAAATGCGAGGGCTTATTGTTTTTCCCGCATCCTCACCTGTTTGAATGCACGCATTCAAACAGGGTCCGCTCCGTACAGCCCACACCGGCAACGACCTCTGGCATCGTCACGGAAATCGCATAAAAAAAGCGGGGATGGCCTGGCCACCCCCGCTTCCTTTCCGGCGGCGGGGCCGCAGCCCCGCGCCGTGACGTCAACAGCCCGATTACTTGGAGGGGCTGGCTTCCGTCGTGGTCTTCTTCTTGTGGTGGTGCTTGTGCTTGTGCTTCTTCGGCGCCTCGCCCGTCGAGGTCGAAGTCTCGGGGGTCGCCGGGGCGACTTCCGGGGTGCTCGGGGCGGCGGGCGCTGCCGGGGCGGTCGCAGCCGGAGCGGCCGGGGCCGCGGGAGCCGCCGGGGTGGCCGGCGCTTCCTGCGCAAAGGCCGGAATGACGGCGCCCATCAGGGCGACGGTCGAAAGAGCGGCCAGGAAGCGACGTGTCGAAACGATCATTGAATGTCTCCAGAAATCAGGATGTCATCCCAATCAACACCCGGATCCGTAACCGGAGAACGCCTCCCCCGCAGGCATGGGGCGCAAGGCGGCATACGGACCGTGCATGATAGTGGTAGCACGCCGCCCGAAATCCGTCTCGTATTAAAATATGTATATATGTGCCCAGTTGCGGGCACATTGCCTTAATTGCAACGTAATCTCAAACTTAAAAACGTTACGAATTACGACACGCTATCAGCCGTCGCGCGAAAGCATGTCGATCCGGTCGCGGGAATAGATCTCGATCCGGTTTCGCCCGGCCTCCTTGGCCGCATACAGCGCCCGATCCGCCTGTTCGATCAGCGCACTGATCTTGATCCCGCCCCGGAAGGTCGAAATCCCGCCCGAAATGGTCAGCGCAAGCGTCGCGCCGGTGGAGCACGGAATGGCGCTGGCCTCGATCCGGCTGCGGATGCGCTCCGCACATTCGGCGGCGGCGGCACTGGAACTCTCGGTCAACACGATCAGAAATTCCTCGCCCCCGTAACGGAAGACGAAATCATTGCTGCGCACCGACCCCATGATGGTCTCGGCGACATGCCGCAGCGCCTCGTCTCCAGCCAGATGCCCGGCGCTGTCGTTGATCTTCTTGAAGAAATCGACATCGAGCAGAATGATGCTGAATTCCTTGTCGTGCGACAGGGAAAACGCGATCTCGTTCTGGATCACCACATCCAGGAACCGGCGGGTCAGCGTCTTGGTCAGCGGGTCCAGCCCGCTCTGCAACGCCTCCATCGCCTGGAACAGCCGGTTGGTCAGAAAGGTGACGTCGCGGATATTGTTCCGCAGTTCCGCCGCAAAACCGGACGGCACCCCATCACTCGCCCGCACCGCCACGATCCGCCGGTCGATCCCCGCGATCATGGTCTGGAGCAGCGCGAAATCCTCGGTCCCCTTGAACAGATTCTGCCCCTTGTGCGCCATCCACAGGCCGAACTGCGACTCCGCGATGGTCTGCAGTTCATCCAGCCTCTGTTCGCACAGGCAGAACAGCGCCTGCGTGCTCCAGTCGAAGAAGGTCGTCTTCTGGGTCTCTTTCTCGAAATTCAGGTCCTGTCCCAGCGAGAACATCTTGAAGGACTGGTCCTGCTCCACCTTCTTCTTGAAATCGGTATTGTAGGCCCTGTTCATGTAGGTCATGGCGAAATCGACCATGGACTGGCAATAGATCACCGCCTGAAGCCGATCGTCCTGCGACTCGAAATAATCGATGATGAACAGGTTGAGGCTCATCTTGATGAAATAGAACGCGTACGAGACCAGGCCCGGCGAGATCTCAAGCTGCGCATGGACCGATCCCACGCGCTCCTGCAGCGCCCGCAGGCCGGCTATATCGGTCTCCTGCTCAGGAAACAGCCGCTCCAGCCAGTTCTGCAGGCTCCCCCGCAGCCGGCTCTCCACCGTATCGCGTTCGAGAAAAAGCGCCGCTTCCGGCAGATTCAGCAGCGCCTCGTAGAAATTGACGACGCATGTCCGGCCGTTCCGACGCACGATTTCGCAGAGCCCACGCCTGATCGTTTCCGGAGTATGGGCAATGATGTAGCCCCATTGTTCCTCGGCAGGCATAGACACGAAATTCTCCGCGAAAAACACGTCCGCTTCCTTTTCAGAAATTTTCTTGGTTCAGGGCCTGCATCGTCAAAGAGATCGTTGCACCAGCAGCCACCCTGGCAGGACGCAAGCTGATTTCCAGCGCGGCTATCAGATTTACCCTTCCAAGGCAATTTCTTTCATGACGTTTTTATAACGTCTTGCCTTTCGAAAATGTCGCGCCGGACCACGCCTTGATACAAAAATTCCAGGTCCGTTAAACAGGTCGGGCCATGGCAGGCTCCGGGGGAAGAATACCCCCGAAACCCGCCATGGCCCCACTCTGATTCTACCCGCCCGCCGGAAAGTCAGCCTTCCCGACGGCCAGTCTCAGCCTGTTCAGGCCGAAGCGCCGGCACGGTCGCGCTTCTTGCGCTCGTGCGGGTCCAGATAGCGCTTGCGAATCCGCACCGCCGACGGCGTCACCTCGACCAGTTCGTCGTCCTCGATATAGGCGATCGCCTGTTCCAGGTTCATCTTGCGCGGCGGCGTCAGCAGCAGCGCCTCGTCCTTGCCGGCGGCACGGATGTTGGTCAGCTTCTTTTCGCGGACCGGGTTCACTTCCAGGTCGTTCTCGCGCGAATGCTCGCCGATGATCATGCCGATATACACCTTCTCGCCGGCATCGACGAACAGGGTGCCACGGTCCTGGAGCGAGTACAGCGAATACTGCGTCGTCGCACCGTCTTCCGACGAGATCAGCGACCCGTTGCGGCGCCCCTCGATCGGCCCGGCCCAGGGCTGATAGCCCGAGAACAGACGGTTCATGATACCCGTGCCGCGCGTGTCGGTCAGGAACTCGCCATGATAGCCGATCAGCCCGCGCGACGGGATCAGGAAGGTCAGGCGCACCTTGCCGCCGCCCGAAGGCTGCATGTCCTGCATCAGGCCCTTGCGCATCGCCATCTTCTCGACGACCACGCCCGAATAGGGCTCGTCGACGTCGATCAGCACCTCTTCGTACGGCTCTTCGCGCTCGCCGGTCTCTTCATTGGTGCGGAACAGCACGCGCGGACGGCCGATCGTCAGTTCGAACCCTTCGCGGCGCATCTGCTCGATCAGCACGCCGAGCTGCAGTTCGCCACGGCCGGCCACCTCGAACGCCTCGCTCTCGGGGCTCTCGGACACGCGGATGGCGATGTTGCCCTCGGTCTCCTTGAACAGACGGTCGCGGATCTGGCGCGAGGTCACCTTCTTGCCCTCGCGGCCGCCCAGCGGGCCGTCATTCAGGCGGAAGGTCATCGACAGGGTCGGCGGATCGACCGGGGTCGATTTCAGCGGCTCGGTCACTTCCGGCGAGGCGATGGTCTCGGGAATGGTCGCTTCCGACAGGCCGGCCACGGCGACGATGTCACCGGCCTCGGCCTCTTCCACCGGCACGCGGTCCAGACCGCGGAACGACAGCAGCTTGGTCAGGCGGCCGGTCTCGACGACCGATCCGTCGGGGCGCAGCACGCGCACCGGCATGTTCACCTTCGCGCGGCCCTGCTCGACACGGCCGGTCAGCACGCGGCCCAGGAAGTTGTCGTTCTCCAGGATCGTGGCGACCATGGCGAACGGCGCCTCCTTGTCCACCTTCGGCGCCGGCACATGGCGCACGATCAGGTCGAACATGGGCGCCAGATCCTTGCGCGCGCCTTCCAGCTCCTCGTCCGCCCAGCCCTGACGGCCCGAGGCGAACAGCATCGGGAAGTCCAGCTGCTCGTCATTCGCGCCCAGGGCGGCGAACAGGTCGAAGATCTCGTTATGCACTTCGTCGGGGCGGGCATCGCCACGGTCGATCTTGTTGACCACCACGATCGGCTTCAGCCCGCGCGCCAGCGCCTTGCCGACCACGAACTTGGTCTGCGGCAGCGCGCCCTCGGCGGAATCCACCAGCACCACCGCGCCGTCCACCATGCTCAGGATACGCTCGACCTCACCGCCGAAATCGGCGTGGCCCGGCGTGTCGATGATGTTGATGCGGGTATCTTTCCACACCACCGACGTGCACTTGGCCAGAATGGTGATGCCGCGCTCGCGCTCCAGGTCGTTGCTGTCCATCGCGCGCTCGGCGACATGCTGGTTCTCGCGGAACGACCCGGACTGCTTCAGAAGCTGGTCGACCAGCGTGGTCTTGCCATGGTCGACGTGAGCGATGATGGCGATATTGCGAATGTCCATACGTGTGTGACCTGACTTCCTTCGCGGGCCCGGACGGGCAAGCCGGCCGGCCGCGTGCCCTGCGGGCCGCGGCCGGAACCGACGGATGATCTCTATTCACCGGGGTAGATAGAGGGGACGCACGCGGATTGCACGCGAAACTTCACCACAGGTCCCGCCCGCCCACGGCATGGATGCTCCCTGCCACGCAGGGAGCGAGGAACCGGAAGCCTAGAGTTCCATGTCCTGTTGCAGGTTCACCAGCGGCCGCGCTCCGTAATGCGAGATGATCTCGGAGGCCGCGACGCTGCCCAGCCGCCCGCATTCGGCCAGCGTGCGGCCCGAGGTCCAGCCGGCGAGGAAGCCGGCGGCATAGGCGTCGCCCGCGCCGGTCGTGTCGATCACCTGCGTCGCCACCGGCGCCACGTCGATCCGCTCGTCACCCCGGATGATCACGCTGCCCTGCCCCGAGCGCGTCAGCACCGCGAAATGCGTATCGGCGGCCGCCTGGTTCATCGCCGTCGTGAAATCCTCGGTCTGGTACAGCGAGCAGATTTCCTCCTCGTTGGCGAACAGGATGTCGATATGCCCATGCACCAGTTCACGGAAGGCATCGCGATGCCGCGCGACGCAGAACGGGTCGGACAGCGACAGCGCCACCCGCCGTTCGGCCGCATGCGCCAGCGCCGCCGCCTGCCGGAAAGCATCCTGCGCATGCGGCGGGTCGAACAGATAGCCCTCCAGATAGGTCACATGCGCGTCGGCCACCACGTCGGCCAGCACATCCTCCGGCCCGAAGGTCACGCACGCGCCCAGATACGTGTTCATCGTCCGCTGGCCGTCCGGCGTCACCATCACCAGGCAACGCGCCGTCGGCTGCTCGCGCCCCGCCTGGCCATCGAGGAACGACGACGGAAAATAGACGCCCGACTGCTGAAGGTCGGCGGCAAAGGTACGGCCCGGCGCATCGTCGGCCACCTTGCCCAGATACGCGACGCGCGCGCCCAGATTGGCCGCCACCACGCAGGTATTGGCCGCCGAACCGCCGCCCATCTCGCGCTCGCGATGCACCAGGCCGTAGAGTTTTTCGGCCTGCTCCGCATCGATCAGTTTCATGCTGCCCGGAATCATGTCCTGCTGGGTCAGGAAATCCGGTTCGACCGGTGCCAGAACATCGATGATCGCATTGCCGATCCCCAGCAGATCGAAGCGGCATTCGGCCGCGCTGCCGGCACCCGTCACAGACATTCCATTCTTCTCCCACGCAAACCGGCGAAACTGCGTGGCCGGCCCGCCATCAAATCACCAAGATCGTCGTACAGACAGCCCCCTCGCCAAGAGCCTGACCGAAAATGTGGGCTGGCGAGCGAGAGCGGCCCGTCTCGGGCCGCGCCCGACACGTGTTTCCGAGCATCGGAGCGGAGTGGCCGTGATGGCCATGAGCACCGAAGCGCAGGAAACGCGCGTTGAATCGCCGCCAGCCCGCATCTGCGCTCAGGCTCTAACACCGGGGCTGCGGGGTCGCAATGGTTGCATTTCTTGTTCGTAAAGTTGCAGCTTCCCGCTTTTCCGACATCACCCGCGCGTGTAATCCTTAATCGTTCCAGACACCGGTTTTCCGGATGCGTTCGGGAACCAACCGTGTTCCGATCGCCGGGCCATGCGCGGCTTCACCTTCGACAGCAGCGGGGTATGCTTTTGTTCTCCAGAAAAAAACCCAAGCCGGAAGACGCGAAGCCGCCCGTCGGCGCGTCGCCGTCCACCGGCCGGCCGGCGAGTTCGCAGATCGAGTTCCCGGCCCCGCCCGCCGGTGCCACGCCCGTCCGCCAGGGCGCGACGCCAGCCGCCGGCACCCCTTCCCTCCCCCAGTCGTCCAAGGAGACCGCCCCCATGTCCCGCGCCCCGCTCCCGTCCAATCCGCCCGTTCCGCCCGGCGCGTCCCCGATCCCCGGCCGCCCCGGCCTGCCCGGCCAGACGCCCGCCCCCCGCAAGGATCACAGCGATCGTCGCACCCTCGTGGTCGGGCGCGGAATCAGCGTCCAGGGCTCGATCCAGGACGCCGAGCGCCTGGTCGTCGAGGGCACGGTGGAATCCACCATGATCAACGCGCATGAACTCCAGGTCGCCCATGGCGGCATGTTCCGTGGCGAGATCGAAGTCGAGGACGCCGATCTGGCCGGCACCATCGACGGCACGCTGACGGTGCGCGGCAGCCTGACCATCCGCTCCTCCGGGCGCCTGCTGGGCAAGGCGAAGTGCCGCCGCCTGCAGGTCGAAGATGGCGGCCAGGTCAGCGGCCATCTGGAAATGATCACCGGCGCCGCGCCGGCCGCCCAGCCCGTCGAGGCGGCCGCCCCGACCCCGGCCGCGGAAGAAACCCCGGCCGGCTGAACACCTGCCCCGGCTGGCGGCGCGGCAACGCGCCGCCGTCCTTCACGGGCATGCCTGAAGACATAAAAAAACGCCGCGAATCATAACGATCCGCGGCGTTTTTTTTCATGATTTCCCGGCGTACCGGCGTGTCAGGCCACGTTGTCGCGCCGATCGCGCAGCTTCACATAGGCAAGCTGCGCATGTTCGGCACAGTACGGCTTTCCAGGGACCGGCGTCGCCCCACAGAAATGAAAGCCCGGCGTGCCCGGATCGCCCAGCGGCCAGCAGCAGCTCAGGCCGCTGCGACGCGGCGCCGGGCTGGAGACCGCGCGCAACGGCGCACGCGGCGTTTCCGGGCGCGACACGCTCGGGGCCGCAACCGGCGGCGGCGGCGCCACCTCAACCACCGGCTCGCGCTCGGCGCGCACCGGCGCCTGCGGCGCAGGCTCGGCCTGCTGCCGGACCGGACTCACGACCGGCGCGGCCTCGGCCACACGCGGCGCCACCGGCACAACAGGTGCCACCACAGGTGGCACGACCGCCGAAGGCACCACCGCAACGGGCGCGGGTGCCGCAACAACCGGCGACACCGCCGGAGGCACCACGACCGACGCCGGAGCGGCGGCAGCGGTTACCGGGGCCGGAGCCGAGGCCGGTGCGACGGCCTCACCGGGTTCAGCCGCACGGGCCGAAGCCGGCGGTCTGCGAATTGGTGACGGACGCGCCTGCAGACCTAGGCGATGCGCCTTGCCTACAACCGCGTTCTTCGTCACCGAAAGCTGGCGACCGATCTCGGCCGTCGACAGCCCCTGCTGCCAAAGCGCGCGGAGACGCGCAATCGTCTCCTCGGTCCATTCCATAGCCATGCCATCTCTCCTGACGAAGGACAGCCGAAAACTAGGCTTATCTTGTGGTGGACTCAACCATCCCACCACAAAATCTTGTGGACAAGGCTGGGAGTAACCTGTTCACAACCCGGGGGAAAAACGGTGCGGAACCTGTCCGTAAATATGCGCCGACGACGATCGAGCGCGCGCCCCTGCGCTTCGATGCGCGCGGCCCCTCAAGGCCGCTCCGCTCCAATGCCCGGAGACACAGGCCGGGCGCGGTCCCTGAAGGGCCGCCCTCGCTCAGCAACCCGCGTTTTCGGTCAGGCTTTCAGCACCCGACCCTGCGAATGCGCGTCCCATCCACCCCCAGCAGCATGGTACCGGCCTTCAGCGCCAACGCATCCTCGCCGAACACCACCCGCCGCCAGCCCTGCAACACCGGCAGATCGGGCTCGGCCTCCAGCGCCAGACGGTCGATATCCTCCGACGACGCCACCAGGCGGGGCGCCACGTCATGCTCCTCGCAGCACGCCGCCAGCAGCACTTTCAGCAGCGCGACCAGCGCCGGCGACGGGCGCGGGCCGTCCTTGCCCCGGCTCTGGCGCGGCAACGATGCCTCGGGCAGCGCATACGCCGCCGCAATGGCCTCCAGCAGCCCGGCCCCGCTGCGACCCTCGGCAAACCCGCGCGACACGCCGCGCACGCGGGCCAGCGCCTCGGCATCGGTCGGGGCGGTCGCCGCAATCTCCAGCAGGCTCTCGTCCTTCAGCAGCCGCTGGCGGGGCACGTTCACCCGCTGGGCCTCCAGTTCGCGCCATGCGGTAATCGCCCGCAGAATGCCCAGCATCCGCCGGTTGCTGGTGCGCGGGCGCATCTTCTCCCACAGGCTCTCCGGGTCGGGGCGGAACGTCTCGGGCCGGGTCAGCACCGCCAGTTCGGCCGCCACCCATTCCGTTCGCCCTTCCGTCTCCAGCCGCTCGCGCAGAAGCTGGTAGACGGTGCGCAGATAGGTCACATCGGCGGCGGCATAAGCGATCTGCGCCGGCGACAGCGGCCGGGCGGACCAGTCAGAGAAACGGTGCGCCTTGTCGATATGCGCGCCCGTCAGAGACGAGACCAGATTGTCATATCCCACCTGGTCGCCATAGCCGGCGACCATCGCCGCCACCTGGGTATCGTACAGCGCCGCCGGCAGCCGGTCGAACAGATGCAGGAAGATTTCCAGGTCCTGCCGCGCGGCATGAAACACCTTGGTCACCGCCGGATCGTCCAGCAGTTCGCCCAGCGGCGACAGGTCCAGTCCGGGCGCCAGCGTGTCCACCACCACCACGTCATGCGCGCCGGCCAACTGCACCAGACACAGTTCCGGCCAGTAGGTCCGTTCGCGGACGAACTCGGTATCGATCGTCACGAACGGCTCCCGCCGTAATCGTTCGACGACCGCAACCAGTTCGTCAGTGGAGGTCATCAGGACAGGGGCGGGAAAATCCGCTTTGAGTGCACGCGCCATCCGGTCCTGTTATCATGGGGTCCTACCGGTGCGAAAGCACCCACGGGGGAAAACCGCCGCTTGACGCGGCAAAGGCGGCTCCGGCATCACCCCTCTCCCACAGCCCCGCATCGCAAGGATCACGGAACGTGAGCGCATCCACCCCGCCCGACGACGGCACCCAGGCCCTCACACAACTGGGCCGCGCCTCCGCCCAGCCCGCCAGTCCCGAGGACGCGACGCTGGAGCGCGTCCCCGCCCCCTATCGCGACCGGCGCTACCTCGTCCGCTTCACCGCGCCGGAATTCACCTCGCTCTGCCCGGTCACCGGCCAGCCGGACTTCGCGCACCTGGTCATCGACTACGTGCCCGACCAGTGGATCGTGGAAAGCAAGTCGCTCAAGCTGTTCCTGACCAGCTTCCGCAACCACGGCGCCTTCCACGAGGCCTGCTCGGTCCAGATCGCCACCACGCTGGTCGATCTGCTCTCCCCGGTCTGGCTGCGCATCGGCGCCTACTGGTACCCGCGCGGCGGCATGCCCATCGACGTGTTCTGGCAGACCGGCGCACCGCCGGCCGATGTGTGGATTCCCGCACAGGACGTGCCGGGGTACCGGGGACGCGGTTAAAGGCCTTCTTTTGTCTTCCGAAAAAGAAGCAAAAAGACTTTTATCCGTTCAGGAGCCTCGCAACGCGCAGCGATAAAGGCTCCTGAACAGATCGGCCAAGAACGCAAAACGCCCCCGACTCGCAAGAGCCGGGGGCGTTCCACATGAAACCAGTCTACTGGCGAAAGCCTCAGGCGGCCTTCACGGCCTCCCCACCAGCGGCTTCGATTTCGGCCCGCGCGGACTGCATCTTCGCCATCAGCAGGTCCAGCGCCGGCACGTTCATCTTGTCGGCGGCGTCGTAAGACGCCTCCAGCCCGGCAAGCCGCTTCTGCGCATCGGCCACCGACAGATCGGCCAGCGCCGTCGCCTGATCGGCCAGAATGGTGCAGCGGGTCGCCGTCATGTCGGCAAACCCGCCGGCGACGAAAAACCGTTCCGTCACCACGCCATTTTCATATAGTTCGACCACACCGCCGCGCAGCAGCAGCATCATCGGCGCACGATCGGGCATGGCGGCGATATCGCCTTCCAGGCCCGGGATCACCGCCATCTCGACAGCGCGCGAGAAGAGAACCTTCTCGGGGCTGACGATCTCGACCTCAATCGACATGGGCTGTCTTCCTTGCGCGGGAGCCGGCCGTTCAGGCCGATTCCTTCATCTTCTCGGCCTTCGCGACCGCTTCTTCGATCGAGCCGACCATGTAGAACGCACCTTCGGGCAAGTGGTCATACTCACCAGCCACGATCGCCTTGAACGACCGCACGGTGTCTTCCAGCGAAACCAGCTTGCCCGGCGCGCCGGTAAAGACTTCGGCCACATGGAAGGGCTGCGACAGGAAGCGCTGGATGCGGCGCGCACGCGCCACCAGCTGCTTGTCGTCTTCCGACAGCTCGTCCATGCCCAGAATGGCGATGATGTCCTGCAGCGACTTGTAGGTCTGCAGGATGCGCTGCACGTCGCGCGCCACCTGATAATGCTCTTCGCCGACAATCTTCGGGTCGAGCGAACGCGAGGTCGAATCCAGCGGATCGACGGCCGGATAAATGCCCATTTCCGCGATCGAACGGTTCAGCACCGTCGTCGCGTCAAGATGGGCGAAGGTCGCCGCAGGCGCCGGATCGGTCAGATCGTCGGCCGGCACGTAAACGGCCTGCACCGAGGTGATCGAGCCCTTCTTGGTCGAGGTGATGCGCTCCTGCGGCGCGCCCATCTCGGTCGCCAGCGTCGGCTGGTAGCCCACGGCCGAGGGGATACGGCCCAGCAGCGCCGAAACCTCGGCACCCGCCTGCGTGAAGCGGAAGATGTTGTCGACGAAGAACAGAACGTCCTGCCCTTCCTCGTCACGGAAATACTCGGCCAACGACAGGCCCGACAGCGCAATGCGGGCGCGCGCACCCGGCGGCTCGTTCATCTGGCCATAGACCAGCGCCACCTTGGAGCCCTCGGTCGTGTTCTCGCCCAGCTTGATCACGCCCGCGTCCTGCATTTCGTAATACAGGTCGTTGCCTTCACGGGTCCGCTCGCCGACGCCGGCAAACACCGACACGCCGCCATGGGCCTTGGCGATGTTGTTGATCAGTTCCTGGATGATGACGGTCTTGCCCACGCCGGCGCCGCCGAACAGGCCGATCTTGCCGCCCTTCAGGTACGGGCACAGCAGGTCGACGACCTTGATGCCCGTGACCAGGATCTCGGTCGCGGCCGCCTGCTCTTCGAACGACGGCGCCTTGCGGTGGATCGGGTAGTGCTTGGTCGCGGCCACCGGGCCACGCTCGTCGATCGGCTCGCCGATCACGTTCAGGATGCGGCCCAGCGTGCCGGGGCCGACCGGCACCATGATCTGGCTGCCGGTCGCGACAACCTCGGCGCCACGGGTCAAGCCGTCGGTCGAGTCCATGGCGATGCAGCGCACTTCGTGCTCGCCGATTTCCTGCGCCACTTCCAGCACGACCGTCTGGCCGTTGAAGGTGACATGCAGCGCGTCGAGAATATGCGGCAGCGTGCCTTCGAACTGCACGTCCACAACGGCGCCGCGCACCTGCGTCACGCGGCCGACGATGTTGCTGGACTGGCCCTGCGTGGCGGCAGGAGCCTCATTCACTTTGGTTTCCGACATGGGGTCAGCTCCTGCGGCGAGGGAAGCGGATCGTTGCTCAGAGCGCCTGGGCGCCCGAGATGATCTCGATCAGTTCGTTGGTGATGTTGGTCTGGCGGGTACGGTTGTATTTCAGCGTCAGCCGGTCGATGGCCTTGCCCGCATTGCGCGTGGCATTGTCCATCGCCGTCATGCGTGCGCCCTGCTCGCCCGCGGCACTCTCCAGCAGCGTCGCATAGATCTGCACCTGGAGGTTGCGCGGCAGCAGGCTGGACAGCAGCTCTTCCTCGCCCGGCTCGAACTCGTAAACCGGCGCGTCGGCCGAGGCCGCCGTATCATTCGCCGGCAGCGCCAGCGGAATCAGCTGCATCGCGGTGGGCGTCTGCGACATTACGTTCTGGAAGCGGTTATACACCAGCGTGCAGACGTCGAATTCGCCCTTCTCCGCCATCGCGGCGATTCGCTCGCCGAGTTCGGCAGCGGCCGAGAACGGAATCTCCTTGCCGCCCGATCCATGGATCGTATCCACGATCAGGTCGGAGAATTCCCGCATCAGGTAATCGCCGCCCTTGCGGCCGACAGGCAGCAGGCGAACGGTCTTGCCCTCGGCCTGCAACTGGCCGATCAGGTCGCGCGTCTTGCGGTTGACGTTGGCGTTGAAGCCACCCGCCAGCCCACGGTCGCTGGTCACCGGGATCAGCAGGTGAACCCGGTCGTTGCCCGAACCGGCCAGCAGGGTCGGCAGGCCGCTCTGGCCGCGCGTGCCGGCACCCAGTTCAGCCAGCATCCGGCGCATCGCCGCCGCATAGGGGCGGGCGGCTTCGGCGCGGGTCTGGGCCCGGCGCAGCTTGGCCGCCGCCACCATCTTCATGGCGCTGGTAATCTTCCGCGTCGATTTGACGCTGCCGATCCGCGCGCGAAGGTCCTTCAGGGATGCCATGGGTGCCTGTCCGCCTTCAGCCCGCGAACTGACGGCTGAACGCCGTCAGGAAGTCGGTCAGACGGACCTCGTTGTCCTTGGTGATCTGCCGCTCGGTACGGATCGAGTCCAGGATGTCCTTGCCGGCCGCATGCAGCTCGGTCAGGAGCTGGCGTTCGAAGGCCGTCACCTTCTCCACCGGCACATTGTCGATGAAGCCGCGGGTGCCGGCAAACAGCACGCACACCTGCTCCTCGACCGGCAGCGGCGAGGTCTCGGGCTGTTTCAGCAGCTCGACCAGGCGCGCACCACGGGCAAGCTGCTTCTGCGTCGCCGGATCGAGGTCCGAGGCGAACTGCGAGAACGCCGCCATTTCGCGATACTGCGCCAGCTCCAGCTTGATCTTGCCGGCAACCTGCTTCATCGCCTTGATCTGCGCGGCCGAACCGACGCGCGACACCGAGCCGCCCACGTTCACCGCCGGGCGGATGCCGCGATAGAACAGGTCGGTCTCCAGAAACACCTGACCGTCGGTGATCGAGATCACGTTGGTCGGGATGTAGGCGGCCACGTCGCCGGCCTGCGTCTCGATGACCGGCAGAGCCGTCAGCGAACCCGCGCCATATTCGTCCGACATCTTCGCGGCGCGTTCCAGCAGGCGCGAATGCAGGTAGAACACGTCACCCGGATAGGCTTCACGGCCCGGCGGACGGCGCAGCAGCAGCGACATCTGGCGGTAGGCCACGGCCTGCTTGGACAGATCGTCATAGACGATCAGCGCATGCATGCCGTTGTCGCGGAAATACTCGCCCATGGCGCAGGCGGCATACGGGGCCAGATACTGCATCGGCGCCGGGTCGGACGCCGTGGCGGCGACGACGATGGAATATTCCATCGCGCCGGCCTCTTCCAGCGTGCGCACCAACTGCGCCACGGTCGAGCGCTTCTGCCCGATGGCGACATAGATGCAGTACAGCGACTTCTTGTCGTCGCCCAGCGCGTTGACCGGCTTCTGCGCGACGATGGTGTCGATCAGGATGGCGGTCTTGCCGGTCTGGCGGTCACCGATGATCAGTTCGCGCTGCCCGCGCCCGATCGGCACCAGCGCGTCGATCGCCTTGATGCCCGTCTGCATCGGCTCGCCGACCGACTGGCGCGGCATGATGCCGGGCGCCTTGATGTCGGCGCGCTTCATGATCACGTCGCCAACCAGCGGGCCCTTGCCGTCGATCGGGTTGCCCAGACCGTCGACCACGCGGCCCAGCAGGGCCTTGCCGGTCGGAACCTCGACCACCTTGCCGGTGCGGGCAACGGTGTCGCCTTCGCGCATCTCGGAGTCGTCGCCGAAGATCACGACGCCGACATTGTCGTTCTCGAGGTTCAGCGCCATGCCCTGCTGGCCGGAGGCCGGGAACTCGACCATCTCGCCGGCCTGCACGTTCTGCAGGCCATAGACGCGGGCGATGCCGTCGCCGACCGACAGGATCGTGCCGGTCTCGGCGACCTCGGCACTCGTGTCGAACGAGGCGATCTGCTGCTTGAGGATATCCGAAATCTCAGCGGGACGGATTTCCATCACGCGGCTCCCTTCATGGCGTGGTGCAGGCGGGTCAGGCGGGAATTGAGGCTGGTGTCATAGAGCCGGGCGCCGACGCGCACGACCAGACCGCCCAGCAGAGCCGCGTCAACGCGCTCCTGAATATTGACCTTGGAATAGCCGGCCTCGGCGAGGCGGCCCTGAATCTGTATGCGCTGCACGTCCGTCAGCGGCTGGGCCGACACGATCTCGGCCACGGCTTCGCCACGGCGGGCCGCCGCGATCGCCGCCACGGCGTCCAGGATCTCGGCCAAGCGGGGCAGCCGGCGGTTGCGGGCGACCACGCCCACGAAATTGCGGATGACCCACCCGAAGCCCTGGGCTTCCAGCACGGCGTCCAGCGCCTTCGTCGACACGGCGATATCCAGCGTGCGATTCGTCAGGACGGCGCGCAACTCGGCGCTTTCCGCGATCAGGCGCCGCAGCGCCGCCGCATGGTCCAGCACGTCATCAAGCAGCCAGCGCTCGGCGGCGAAATCGTAGAGGGCCGTCGCGTAACGACCGGGCAGGCCATTGGCAACGGAGGCGATCGGTATTGTTGTCGTTCCACCCGAAACCACGGTCGGTCTTTCCATCCCAGTGTCTTTAGGTCATTGCAGCGCGCCAACGGCCCGGCACGAAGTCCAAGCCGATGGCGCGCCTCTAGCATGCTGATCCGCCACGCGCAACACGCGCGTCAGGCCGGCACCGAGAGCAGCGCGGGGCGGAAGGCCGTCGTCTCGCGCTGCACCAGTGTCACGCCCAGATCCACGATGCGCGGCACGTCGTGCCGGCCTGCCAGCAGGTCCAGCACCATGGTCCCCGTCCGCTCGCCGATCGCGCGGTAATCGACCGCCACCGTCGTCAGCGCGGGCACCACGGCGCCGCCGATCTCAAACCCGCCAAACCCCATCAGCGACACGTCCTCCGGCACCCGCACGCCCCGGCGCCGGCATTCCATCAAAGCCCCCACGCCCACCAGATCGGACACGGCGAAGACGGCATGCAGGTCCGGCGCCCTGTCCAGCAGCGCACCCATGGCCTGCCCACCCTGGGTAAACGAGACCGGCGGCTTGCCCATCCGCTGTACCAGGTCCTCCCCCAGTCCCTCCTCGCGCAGCACCTCCAGGAAACCCTCCAGCCGCCTCCCGCCACGATGGTCGCAGGACAGGCCGTCGCCTTCCGCCGCCAGCACCCCGATTCGGGTATGGCCCAGCGCGATCAGATGGCGGGCGGCCAGCCGTCCGGCCTCGTGGTTGGAGTACCCGACCATGGGATGCACCGGGTCCGCCACCAGCCCCGCCATCTGCACGATGGGAATCGTCTCGCCCGCCAGCAGCGCCCGCAGCGCCGGCCCACGCGGCCCCGCCGGCAGCACCAGTGCCTCCGCCCGCCGCCCCAGCATGTCCCGTACATGCCTTAGCATTGCGTTCTCATCATAGTCGGTATACCCTATCAGCAACTCGTACCCTTCCCGACGGATGATGTCGGTCAGGCCGCGTGCCGCATCGGCGAAATTGGTATTGGTCAGCGTCGGCACCACAAGGCCGACGAATCCGCTGCGCCGGGTCGAAAGCGCCTCGGCCGCCCGATCAGGCACATAGCCCAGTTCGTCGATCGCCCGCGCGATCGCCTCGCGCGTGTCGGGCCGCACCAGATGCGGCGCCCGCAGTGCGCGCGACACCGTCATCCGCGACACGCCGGCCCGCACGGATACGTCGATGATGGTCGGCCGCACGCTGGCGCGCGCCACGACCGCCGCGGCGTCGGGCTCCGTCGTCCGCCGCGCGCCACCCGTCGCTTCCTCGCCCGTCATCCGCCTACCTGCCATCTCCGCCCATGCCCCTGCGCATCGCGACCACTCCGCGCGTTGGTGCGTTATCCATCCGCGACGCGCTTATAGTCACCTCGCCCGGCGACCAAAGCCACATATATCATCAAACGCACGATGCGCCCGCCCAGGGACGGCGCATCCGAGCAGGAAAGAAGGAAACATCCATGCCCGCTTCGCCCCTCTTCGACCTGACCGGCCGACTGGCCCTCGTCACCGGCTCCAGCGGCGGAATCGGCTACGCCATCGCCGCCGGCCTGGCCGATGCCGGCGCCCACGTCATCCTGAACGGGCGCGATGCGACGAAGCTGGAGGAAGCCGCCGCCCGCCTGCGCGACACCACGCCGCAGGGCGCCACCCGCACCATCCTGACCCGCCCCTTCGACGTCACCGACCGCCAGGCGGTCGAGGGTGCAGTCGGCGCGATCGAGGCCGAAGACGGGCCGATCCGCATCCTGGTCAACAATGCCGGCATCCAGCGCCGCGCTCCGCTCGATGTCTTCCCGCCCGAGGACTGGTCCGAGATCATCCGCACCAATCTCGACAGCGTCTTTTTCGTCGGTACGGCGGTCGCCCGGCACATGATCCCGCGCGGCATGGGCAAGATCATCAATATCGGCAGCGTGCAGTGCGAACTGGCCCGCCCCGGCATCGCGCCCTACACCGCCACCAAGGGCGCGGTGAAGAATCTCACCCGCGGCATGTGCGCCGACTGGGCGCGCCACGGCATGCAGATCAACGCCATCGGCCCCGGCTATTTCGAAACGCCCCTGAACCGCGCCCTGGTCGAAGACCCGGAATTCAACGCCTGGCTGACGAAGCGCACGCCCGCCGGCCGCTGGGGCAAGGTGGAGGAACTCCAGGGCGCCACCATCTTCCTGGCATCGGACGCCTCGTCCTTCGTCAACGGCCAGACGCTCTATGTCGATGGCGGCGTGCTGTCGGTCCTGTAACCCGCCACAGGCACAGTCACGGGGACGGGCACGGGCACGGGCACGGGCGCATCGTCGAACAGCGCCCGCGCCGCCTGCGCGCTGGCCCGCGCCCGTCCCCCGGTCGTGAAAAACCCCAGCGCGCCCACCGCGCAGGAGAGCGCCACCAGCAGCCACCAGATCCGGTGCGTCGCCAGCGCCAGCGCGGCGCCGCTCCCCGCCGCGCGGGTCAGCACCGCGCCCATCATCGTCCCCGACAGCGCCACGCCCAGCAGCGCGCCGACCTGCCGGCTGGTCGAGGCCAGCGCCGCCGCCAGCCCCGCCTGATCGCGCGGCATGCCCGAAACGGCGCTGTTGGTAATCGGCGCGTTGCACAACCCGAAGCCACAGCCACACAGGCTGTATGAGAGCAGCAGCACCACAGGCGGCGTCACCGGTGTCAGCCCCGTCAGCAGCAGCGCCCCACTTCCAAGCCCGCACGCCGAAAGCAGCAGCGGCAACCGCGCGCCACGCGCGCCCACCAGCCGCCCCGACAGTGGCGCGCAGGCCACGACCCCCAGCGCGAAGGGCAGCGTGTACAACCCCGCCCGCATGGCCGAGAGACCGCGCGCCTCCTGAAGATAAAGCGTGTTCAGGAACAGGAACGAACTGAAGATCGCAAAAGCGAAGACCGCGATCACGATCGCTCCGGAAAAAGGCAACGCACGAAAAAACCGCAGGTCCAGCATCGGATGCGCACTGCGCCGTTCCACCCGATACAGCACCACCAGCCCCACCGCCGCAATCGCCAGCCCCGCGCGAATCCCCGGCGCGTGCCAGCCATAATCCCGCGCCTCGATCAGGGCGGCGGTAGCGGCCGCCAGGATCAGGGCCACCAGCGCCTGCCCCGCCCGGTCGATCGGCCGCACCCGGACCGCCCGCGATTCGGGAATCACCCGCAGGCTCAACACGAGCGCCAGCGCCCCGACAGGCAGATTGACCAGGAACACGGCACGCCAGCCCACCAGCGTCGTCAGCATGCCGCCGATCAGCGGCCCCAGTGCCAGCGCCAGTCCCGACATCGCGCCCCACACGCCAATCGCCCGCGCCCGTGCCGCGGGCTCGACGAAAACATTGGCAATGATCGATAGCGCCACCGGATTCAGCATCGCCCCGCCCAGCCCCTGGAACCCACGCGCCAGCACCAGCGCCCACGCGCTGGGCGCCAGACCGCACAACACGGACCCAAGGCAGAAGACGACAATGCCCGAAGTGAACACCAGCCGCCGTCCGATCCGGTCGGCGGTCGATCCCGCCAGCACCAGCAGCGTCGCCACCACCAGCGTGTAGGCATCCACCACCCATTGCAGGGTCGACAGTCCGCCCCCCAGCCCGGCGCGAATCGCCGGCAGCGCCACGTTGACGATGGTCACGTCCATCATCACCAGAAAAAGGCTGAGGCAGCAGGCAGCCAGCACCAGATGCGGCCTGACGGGAGACGATCGGATCATGCGCGGAGAATTCGGGAGAATGGAGCGGGCGAAGGGAATCGAACCCTCCTCAGAAGCTTGGAAGGCTACTGCATTACCACTATGCTACGCCCGCCCATATGGCCCTTCCATACCGCCGAACCCGCCTCTCCGGCAAGCCCTCTCCGCCATCCTGCAAGGGCATGAATCAACACCGGGAAGAACGAATCGCCTCCCCCCTCTTGACTTTACCCGCTGGGCATACTTTTTTCCGCTGCCTGCGCCGGGTTCGCACGGGTGGCCAGGGGAACAGCTTTCCGCTATTCCGTTGGTCGGCGCCGCAGGCGGCTTGCAGGGGTGTAGCTCAATTGGCTAGAGCGCCGGTCTCCAAAACCGGAGGTTGTGGGTTCGAGACCCTCCACCCCTGCCACTCGCCCCGGTCGGGAGTTTTCCCGCCCGGACCGTGACGGTGCCCCCGACATGCAGTATTTGGGTGTTTCCGGCCTCGTCCGCGCTCCGGTCCGGACTGCGGCGTGGTGGTTCGAGAAGGGTGTTTCGTGTCGGTCAGTCCCGCGAAATTTGTGCAAGATGTCCGCGCCGAGGCGAGCAAGGTCACATGGCCCACACGTCGCGCCACGCTGGTGACGACAGGTGCCGTGCTGGCAATGGCCACCATGACGTCGGTTTTCTTCTTTGTCGTCGACCAGATCATCGGCCTGGGCGTACGTGAACTTTTTGGGCTGGGAGGCTGAGGAACGACCATGGCAAAACGTTGGTACGTCGTTCACGTCTATTCAGGCTTCGAGAAGAAGATCGCCCAGCACATCAAGGAGCAGGCGGCTCAGAAGGGTCTGTCCGACCATTTCGGTGACATTCTGGTCCCCTCCGAAGAGGTGGTCGAGGTCCGTCGTGGCCAGAAGGTCAGTTCCGAGCGGAAGTTCTTCCCCGGCTACGTGCTGGTCAACATGGAACTGACCGACGAAGCCTGGCATCTGGTCAAGGACACTCCCAAGGTCACCGGCTTCCTGGGCACCAAGACCCGTCCCTCGCCGATCCCCGCGGCCGAAGCCGAGCGGATCATGAAGCAGGCGCAGGAAGGCGTGGAGCGTCCCCGCCCCTCCATTACCTTCGAGATCGGCGAGCAGGTGCGCGTGTCCGACGGCCCGTTCACCTCCTTCAACGGCACGATCGAGGAAGTGGACGAGGAAAAGGCGCGCCTCAAGGTCAGCGTTTCGATCTTCGGTCGCTCGACCCCGGTCGACCTCGAATACAGCCAGGTCGAAAAACTCTAAGACAGCCCGACCATCCAGATACAAAAAGGGGCGCCGCAAGGCGCCCCTTTTTCGTTCCAACGGCTTTGTCCTTTGGAAACCCAATCGTTATTCAATAATCGGGGTGCAGGGCCTCAGGCCCTGCCGGGTCCAGGGCAGCGCCCTGGCCTGCCCCTCAAACAGGTGGCGCCACAGGCCCAAGCGCCCGCAGATGCGCCGCCGCACGATCCGCCACCTGCCCCAGCAACGCACTCAGCGCCGCCACCAGACCGGCCGTCCCCGAACCGCTGACCGGCAGGTTCAGCGCCAGCACGTCCGACGCCCCACCATCATGCCCCAGCCAGTGGACAGCCAGAGTACCCCCCAGCACTGCCTGTCCCCCGGCATCGCGCGAAAAGCGCGTCAGCGTCAGCTCGACCGCCGCCAACGCCGTGGTCGCCACCGCGTCGTTCTGGGCGAAGATGGTGCTGCCCGGCAGGCGCTGCTGCAGGTCGGCAGTCAGTACGTGACCTATCATGCTCGGCAGCGACTCGCTCCAGGCATCGCCGCTCGCGGTCTTCAAGCGATAATCGCCCTCGCTGCGCACGATGCGCTCGCGGTCCAGCGATGTCGCGACCGAAGGCGTCCGCACCTCGATCACCGCCGGCCCACCCGCCTGGACGGCACCGGGCCACGGCACGAGGGCATAGAGGTTCGGGTCCGACGAACACGCGGCCAGCGGGCCGGCGGCGGCGACGGCAAACAGGCCGCCAGCCCCCCGCAGAACCGCCCGTCGTGAGGCAAACGGGCGGGAAGGATGCCCTGACAGTCTCATAGGCTAGCGTCCCGTAATCAGCGCCGAAGGATGGCGATTGAGGAAATCGGTCAGGAAGCGCAGCGACCGCGCGGCCTCGTTGAGCTGCACCAGCATCTGCTGCAGATCGCGGTGGAAGTCGGTATCGCCGCCATAACTCCCCATCAGCTTGTTCGCATTCTTCAGCGTGCTGTCCAGTTGCGCGCTCATCTGCGGCAGGCGCTGGAACAGCGGGTGCATGCCGGTGCGGGCGTCGCTCGCCAGCCCCTGGACGCTCCGCAGCGAATCGCGCAACGCAACGATGGCCTGCTTCACTTCCGGCGAATTGATCCGTGCGTCGGAATGCGCCAGCAGGTTGTTCAGATTATCGCCCACCTGGGTCAACGGCATCGCAGCGATCTTGTCGGCAACGGTGGAGAGCGAATCCATGATGCCGCTCATGCCGCCCGCCTTGCTGGGAATGACCAGTGCCGTGCCCTCCGTCGTCACCACGGCCGGGGTGGCCTTCTTGACGAAATTCAGGCCGATCATCGATTCGCCGGTCAGCAGGCTGGCACTGTCGACCGAAGCCCGCAGCCCGTTATCCACCAACGCCTGAATGGTCGCGCTCATGGTATCGCGATGAATCTCGCTCAGCGGCAGAATGCGCTCGGGCTGGATCTCCATCCCCACCCGCACCCGGGCGGTCCCATCCTTCTGGTCCAGCATCAGCTTCACGCTGGTCACGGTGCCCACCTGGATACCGAACATCGTCACCTGCGCCCCGGTCGTCAGGCCCGTGACCGAACTGGTCAGGTACGTGACCAGCGACACACGCTCGCGATAGCCCGCATTATCCGCCGCCTCGTTGCTGTCATACAGCCGGAAGACAGAATTCTTGGGCGCGGTCGGCGCGGAGGTTCCCTCCCGCTTGTCCGGCAGGCCGAACGCCACCCCGCCCGAGAACAGGGCCTGGATCGATTGCAGCTTCACCTTCAGGCCGCCGGCACCCAGCCCGACCTGCACGCCCGACACGTTCCAGAAGCGCGTATCGGTGCGCAGATAGCTGTCATAGGGCTTGCGGATAAAGACCTGGATCAGGATCGGCCCCTCGCCCCCCGGCGGCATGGTATAGCCCAGCACCTCACCCACATCGATGTCGCGGAAGAAGACCGGCGCGCCCTGCCCGATCGACCCCAGCGAGGGGCTGATCAGCGTATAAGTGTTGCCGGGCTGGTCCGAGCGCATCCCCGGAGGCGCCTCCAATCCCTTGAACTTGCTTGCGCTGGCGCCTCCCGGCACCCCCGGGTCCATCGCAATATAGGCCCCGGTCATCAGGGTCTCTAGCCCGGTGACGCTGGCGCCGTTCAGGCGCGGCCGCACCACCCAGAAGCGCGCATGGTCCGTCAGCATCGGCGATGCATTGGCACTCATGCGCACCTTCACCTCGACATGGCGCATATCGGGCGTCAGCGTCACGTCCTGCACCGTACCCAGGGGCACGGCCTTGTTCTTCACCTGGGTCTGGCCACTGGTCAGCCCGTCCGCCGTGTCGAAGACGATGGTAATGTCAGGGCCGCGCCCCATGATGCCGCGCCAACCCAGATAGCCGGCGATGGCCACCGCCACGATCGGCACCAGCCAGACGATCGAGAAACGATATCGGCGCGCCGAAGCCTCGGGCGGCGAAGCCGCGGCACGATCGTCGGAATGATCTTGGGGGTCGTCGGTCACGCCTGCCTCGGCTCCATCCTGTCAGTTTCTGCCGTACGCCGGCCGGTCCGCGCACGCACGGCGGCGGACGCCACGCCATCGGGCGACGGCCCGTTCAGGCCAGCCGCATCCCACATCACCCTGGGGTCGAAGCTCCATGCCGCGAACAGGGTCAGCACCACCACCGAGGCAAAGGCCACCATCCCGGCATTGGCCGTGACGCTCGCCAGCGAATTGAACCGGACGACCGCCACCAGGATCGACACCATGAAGACATCGATCATCGACCACCGGCCGATCACGTCCACCATGCGGAACAGCCGCGTGCGCTTGACCAGCGCGAAGGACGACCCGCGCCAGGTGCCGATCACCATCCAGCTCAGACTGAGGATCTTGAGCATCGGCACCAGGATGCTGGCAAAGAACACCAGCAGGGAAAGCGGGATCATCCCGTCTTGCCACAGTTCGATCGCCCCTTCGATGATCGTATGGCCACCCCCGCCGCCCATCTTGAAGAAGGTCATGACCGGGTAGAGATTGGCCGGAAAATAAAAGATGACGGCCGACAGCAGAAAGGCGCTGGTCCGCGCCAGCGTGTCGGGCGCCCGTCGCCAGACCTTGTGGCCACAGCGCGGACAGACACCGACGCAGCGCAGGTTGCTGACCGGCGCCCCCAGTTCCCCCACCAGCCCGCACGACGGGCAGGCCACCAGATGATCGACCGGCGGCAGCGGAATCTCGTCGATATGCACATGGCTGACCGCCACACGCTCCCCATCCTCCTGCCGAGTGATGGCATCCACGCGCCGGTGCCGCCAGATCCGTTCGGTATCGAGGGTCGAATCCGTGGCCGCCATGGTCAGCATCAGGGCCGATATCAGATAGACGGCGGGGCCGACATCGACATGGGCCAGATCCGTCAGCTTGGTATAGGCAACGAAAATACCCAGAACATAGACCTCGATCATCGACCAGGGCCGCATCTTCTCGTACCAGATCAGCAGATGCGGCGCCCAGTCAGGCATCTGCCGCCGGCTGGCGGCGTAGAGGATGGCGAACATCATCCCGATCACCACCGCCGGCGCCGCGATGGTCACCAGCCCGACCAGAAGCCCGGCTTCCCCCCATCCCTCATGCAGCAGTTCCATGGGGCCGGTGAGCAGGTCCACCGTACGTTCGCGCCCATACACGTCCAGCGTCATCAGGGACGACGCCAGAGCCGCCAGATACAGCGCGCAGGAACTGATGCAGAAGGCAAGCGGCGTCTGGAGCGGCGAGGTCCGGCGCCGCCACTCCAGCGTCTGCCCACACCGCGAGCAGGCGGCCAGTTCGCCGGCCTGCAACGGGGGGCGGCGCTGAAACAGGCCGCATCCGGGACATTCCACCAGATCATCGATCGTCCGGACATGGCGCAGGTCGGCTGTCCGACGTGGCCAGGCGGCCCGACGGAGCATGCGTGAAGTCCGCGCTGACATCGTCTCGCTCATGACTCGCCGTACTATAAATCAAAATCGGATCGGCGATAGTCATCCAGCATATTGCTGCCATGACGAGAGCCGGAAGACAGGCGGAAGGGGAGAATTTCCATCGCGAATAACGGCCGGACCACCGCATGACCCGCCCGGCAGGCCCCTGATCATCGCAGGAAAATCAGAATATTTGGATAACACTCGGACGAGGGGGGCAAAATGACAGGAACGTCTCGCCGAGATAACGATCTCTTGAGCATCGTTGCCCCAGCCATCAGCCGATCAGGCAACCCATCCGCTCATCGTGAAGGAAAATACCAGAGGCTGAACCCGCAAACGGGACATGCGGCACGCTGCCAAACCACCCAGCCCATATGCAACGACCGACAGGAACGATCGGCGGAAGACTGAAGTGGTGCCGGTGAAGAGATTCGAACTCCCGACCCCATCATTACGAATGACGTGCTCTACCAACTGAGCTACACCGGCAACGAGGCGAGCGTATAACGGGCCTGAAAGGGCATTGCAACCCCCCATCCGGCGGATCGCCGGCCAATCCCGCAGGACCGGCCGGCGCCCCGGTCAGGCAATCAGAACGGCGCGTCGATATCGACGACGTCGATCAGCTTGTGGTTGACGAACTCCTTGATTCCCAACCCGATCAGCTCGCGGCCGTAGCCCGAGCGCCCGACGCCGCCGAAGGGCAGGTCGGCCTTGACCATCGTCGGATGGTTCACGAACACCATGCCGGTATGAATCTTCTTCGCCACCTCGACACCGCGCGCGGTGTCCTTGGTGAAGACCGAGCCACCCAGCCCATACGGCGTGTCGTTGGCGATGCGAATCGCATCGGCCTCGTCACGGGCACGGAAGATCATCGACACCGGGCCGAAGAACTCCCACAGGCGGGCGGGGTTGTCGCCCGTCATGCCGGTCAGGATCGTCGGCTGCACGAAGGCACCGGTCTCGGGCACGCGGGGTCCGACCTCGGTTGCCGTCGCGCCATGCGCCACGGCCTTGGCGATGTTCTCGCGGATCTCCTTGGCCGCACCCTGCGACGACAGCGGCGCCAGCGTGGTCTCGGGGTCCATCGGGTCGCCGGCCTTCAGCGCCGCCACACCGGCGGTGTAGAGTTCCAGGAACCGGTCATAGACCGCATCGACCACGATCACGCGCTTGGACGACACGCACACCTGCCCGGCATTCCAGTGCCGGCCGAACACCGCCCATTTCGCGGTCTTCTCCAGATCGGCGTCTTCCAGCACCACGAAGGCGTCGGCGCCGCCAAGCTCCATGGTCGTCTTCTTCAGCGCCTTGCCGGCCTGCGACGCGATCACCGAGCCGGCCCCTTCCGAGCCCGTCAGGGCCGCACCGCACACGCGCGGATCGTTCAGGATCATCTCGACCTGCCCACGGGTGGGGTACAGGTTGCGGAACGCACCGTCCGGCAGGCCCGCACGCTTCATCAGCGTCTGGAAGATCGCCGCACTCTGCGGCACGTTCGAGGCATGCTTCAGCAGCACGGTATTACCGGCCGAGAGCTGCGGCGCGATGATGCGCGCGATCTGGTAATAGGGGAAATTCCACGGCTCGATCGCCAGCAGCACGCCCAGCGGCTGATGCACCAGCACCGCATCGCCCGAGCGCGGGTCCGACACCGGCAGCTTCTCCGGCGCCAGCAGGCTCTCGGCATGCTCGGCATAATAATCGAAGATCGCCGCCGACAGCTCGACCTCGGCCTTGGCCTCGGCGAACAGCTTGCCCATTTCCAGCGTCAGCAGGCGCGCGAAATCATCAGCTTCGGCCCGCAGGATCTGGGCCGCCTTCGTCATCACGGCGGTACGGGTCGCAAACGGCGTGTCGCGCCAGTCCAGGAATGCCGCGTGGGCGTCGTCAATCGCCTGACGCACCTCGTTATCCGTGGCATCCGGGAACGTGGCCAGCACTTCGCCGGTATAGGGGTTGGTCGTTGCGTATGCCATAAGTCGTTTTCCTTCCAGCGGGCCATTTCCGGCCCGATGCCTGTGATAACGGGCATCCGGAGCTTCCCCGTCAAGAGGAACCTCACGGCTGCGTTATCATAAGAGTAAGGTCGATCCGCTCTCGGGAATCGAGCCCGCCAGGCGCGCGGGCCCACGAGCATGCCGCCGGCTCATCCCGGCGGCATGCAATCCTGCACCATTCAGAACGTGAGTTCCAGATTGGTCTGGAAATAGGCGCCCGGCTTCGCACCGGCATCCCGCAATCCACGCGACAGCGCCGTATATTGCCCGTCGATGCTGAAGGTCACATGCCGCGTCGCCCGCCAGGTGAAGCTCCCCTGGGGCAGCACGCCGCTATAACCGCCCGACGGCCGATAGGCATAATTCACACCGCCGGGAAAATAGATCGTATCGTGGATCGAATTCCGCCACAGCACCGGCACCCTCAGCAGCAGCGACGTATTGATGGTGGGCGACATCGTCACCAGCGGTCCCACATCGATCACGTTCTGCAGGTTGAAGTTCTGCGCCAGGTCCAGATAGTACGCGCTGGGCACGAAGGGCGAAAGGAAGCCCCCCCCAGGTGCTGGTCGCGCTCCTGCGGGTATCCCCACCCGAAATATCGTCGGCCTGAATTCCGATCGCGGGCCGCCCCCACCAGTTCGCGAATCGCCACGCCACCGAGGCATTGAACGAATAGGCCGACACCGGCCGCGTCGGGCCGTTCTTCGCCGCCTGGAAATTCCCCCCCTGCCACATGCCGCTGGCAGAGAATTCGATCGGCCCTGCATTGCCCCACACGCGCATACCCGGCGTATCACGATGCGTCGAACCCGCGACGACGCCCTTCGTCGCCGTGATCGGGCTGCTGGCCAGCAGATAGCCGAGATAGTACGTATCGACGAAAATCTGGCTTTTCTTGCCGAACGTCTTGAATTCGGGGATCGCGTAAGACGTATAGGCCCCGAACAGCCGGGTCTTCCAGCCGACCTGATCATGAAACGCCCGATATTCGTAATTGGTCAGAGATAGGTCGAACAGATCGACGCGGAACCGTTTCCAGACGCTGTAGCCACGCAACCCGTTCCATGAATACGGAATGGACGGATAGACACTGCCCGCCGAAATATTGGGCGGCACGTCAAGGAACGACATGCGGCCGACCATGGCCCCCATCGTCGCCCCCAGCATGCGCCCGCGCACCTCCACGAACGCCTGCTGCGCATCGACCCTGTTCCGCCAGCGGGCATTATAGCCGAATTTGTTGCCACCGGTCGCCTGACCGCTCATCAATTCGCCATAGAAACGCACATGCTCGCCCAGATGCAGGTCAGCGCCGAGATTGGTCCGCAGGTTGGACAGATAGGTATGGCTCTTCCCCACCGCCCCCAGCGCTGGATGCTGCTCCCAGAAACCGTGATGCCGGAAATTGCCGCTCAGCGTCAGGTAGATCGAGCCACTGTCATTGAGCGCGATATATTTCAGCGGATCGAGAAAATCATGGCGGTTGCGCTTGTCGCGAAGGCTCGACCAGTCCTCGGCCCAACGCGCCACCGCATAATATCCCACGGTGCCGAAGCCGGAAGCCGCACCCGTGTTCGCGTTGAACACCCCCCACGGCCCCTGATGCAACTGAATCGGGGTCAGCGGATGCAGCATCAGCGATTGCGGCTGGCCATAAAGTTCCGGACGGCTGGTCAGCGGCGGCAATTGCTGGAGCGGCGCGTGCCAGAATGAATCCCGGCTCTGCACGATCGGCGTGACGGCCGGAGCCGGAGCCGGTGTCGCTGCCGCACCGATCGGGGTGGGAAGCGGGGTCGTAGCCGTCGCACCCGTTCCCGCTGTCGCCTGGGCGAGCTGGATACGGGTGGTCACGATCTCGGCGTCTCCCGGCGCCGCGTGGGCAGGCATGACGAACACCACGCCGGCAAGAGCAGGCAGCAGAACCCGTCCACCTTTCTGCAAACGGGACAATGACGAAAACCCAGAGGACATATACATAGCCAGATCTTTTTCTTTATTATTGTCAGGCATCACAGAACAACCGCGCATTCAGTCCGCCACGCGCCGTCCTGTCTCTGAGAGGCAGGAAACCGCCCCATGGATGGGCGCTTCCGCCGACAACCACCTACCGGGCGAGGCACGGGCCGCGAGATTCCTATTCCGCGAACCCCGCCCTCATGCTGGCCGCCCACAACGGGAAGCGAACCGCACAGACTTCTCGAAAACCCCTGCAAGCAGGGAAACAATCCCGGATCGGGAAAACCCACGGGAGCAAAGCCGGCGCACAATCATGACCCAACTCTCCAACGGTCACAAAAACAATCCAACCGCCCTCTGCAAAGAGAGTGACCATCCGCTTTTGTCGGATTTTCTCTAAAAGAAGAAATAACAATTATATGTTTTCCGGATAAATTACGCTCACAATCCAGTGTGGAAAATCCCGAAATTCACCATCCAGTTACCAACCACCACCGGGCCGAAATACCAGCATCACCAACCGGAACACCCCGACTAGGCTTCAGGGATGTTTCCTGAACGCCTAAGATGCTTGCAAAGTTTCGTTTACGAACGGAGAGCACCAGCCCACACCTGCAGCGAATACCTCAAAACCGTCCATGTAACCCTCAAACAGCCCCCTGCGCTCCCTTGCGGGCGCGCGTCACATGGGCATCCACCCGGTCCAGCACGGCGGCATGTTCCGCCCCCCAGCGATAGAGCATCTCCACCGGCTCGACCATTTTCCGGCCCAGCGCCGTCAGCCGATATTCGACCACCGGCGGCATCACCTGATGCACCTCGCGTGTCACCAGCCCCATCTCTTCCAGTTCCCGCAGCGTCTGCGTCATCATCTTCTTCGACAGGCCGGGAATACTGCGCAACAGCGCGCCGGGCCGCGACGCGCCCCCCAGCAGATGCAGCGTGTGCAGAATCATCGTCACCCATTTGCCGCTGAACAGCCGCAGCAGCCGTCGCGGCGCGCAGCCTTCATCGAAGGGGGCCTGACGATACGCATCGGGCAACGGAGCAAGCGACATGATGACCCTTCCCTATGGGAACCTTCTGGTACCCAGGGCACGAAAGAGTGCCGGATTGTCCTTTGTATCCACGCGCCCCAATTTGCGGAAACTGTTTTCCCGTTACGGAGAGTTCCATGTCCCACACAGCCCTGATCGTCGGTGCCACCGGAATCGTCGGCCAGAACCTGGCCAACCGCCTGGTCGCGGAAGGCTGGACCGTCCACGGTCTGGCGCGCCGCACCGCCACCCTGCCCACGACCGTGCTGCCCGTCACCGCCGACGTGCTGGATGCCCCCTCCCTGCGCCCGGCGCTGGCCGGCCTCCGGCCCAGCCATGTGTTCTTCACCACCTGGTCCCGCCGCGCGACCGAAGCCGAGAACTGCGCCGTCAACAGCGCCATGCTGCGCAACGTCTTCGCGGCCCTGCCGGCCCCGGACGCCCTGATCCACGGCAGCCTCGTCACCGGCCTCAAACATTATCTCGGCCCGTTCGAGGCCTATGCCAAAGGCCCCCTGCCCCAGACGCCCTTCCGCGAGACCATGCCCCGGCTCGACGTCGAGAATTTCTATTACGATCAGGAAGACGCCCTGTTCGAAGCCGCGGCCCGACACGGGTTCTCCTGGAGCGTCCACCGCCCGCACACGATCATCGGCCACGCCATCGGCAACGTGATGAACATGGGCTCCACACTGGCCGTCTATGCCAGCATCTGCCGCGAAACCGGCCGACCGTTCGTCTTCCCCGGCTCGCCCACGCAATGGAACGGCCTGACCGACGTGACCGACGCCCGCCAACTGGCCAGCCAGATCCACTGGGCCGCCACCACTCCCGCCGGCCGCGATCAGGCCTTCAACATCGTCAATGGCGACGTCTTCCGCTGGAACTGGCTGTGGCCGCAGCTTGCCGCCTGGTTCGGCATCCCGGCCGCCCCCTATCCCGGCCACGCCACGTCGCTTGAGAACGTCCTGTCCGCCGACGCCGCCCTCTGGGCCGACATCGCGGCCCGGCACGGACTGCGCGAAAACGCGCTCGATCGCCTGGCCTCCCCCTGGCACACCGACGCCGATCTCGGCCGCCCGATCGAATGCGTGACCGACATGAGCAAGAGCCGCACCCTCGGCTTCACCGCCTACCAGACCACGCCGGAATCCTTCTTCGACCTGTTCGAAATCTTGCGGGCCCAGCGCTATATTCCCTGAAAGCCCGACCAAAGACGCGGGCTGGCGACGCGCGTCCTCTTCAGCACATATTTCGGTCAGGCCCCAAGCCCGTCCCTTGACCCGGCCGCCCTGGCGGTGAACCGTTCCCCGACCAGTTCAAGCGAAGGGAGCAGCACGCGCCATGAAACCGGAAATCGAGGGCCTGACCCGCAGAACGCTGCTCGCCGCCGCCGCCACCATCCCGCTGTCACGGCAGGCCGTGGCAGCGACGGCAGCGGCCCCTGTCCTCTCCGTCGCCGCCATTGCGCCCTTCCTGTGCAGCGGTGTCGCGGTCACGCCGGACGAGACGATCTTTCTCGGCATGCCGCGCTTTCCCGGCAACGAAGCGACATTTTCGGTCGGCCGGGTCGCGCCTGACGGCACTGTCCATCCCTTCCCTGGAGGAAGCTGGAACGACTGGAAACCGGGCCAGGACGGCAGCGCCGCCTTCGTGATGGTCAACGCCATCCATCTCTTCGCCGACGGCACGCTCTGGGCGGTCGACCAGGGCGCCCCACCGGGCCAGTCTCCCGAACCCGGCGCCCAGAAACTGGTGCAGCTCGACACGACATCCGGCGCCGTCCTGCGCGTCCTGCGCTTCCCCGAGGACATCATGCCCCCCGGCGCGCAGTTCAACGACCTGCGCATCCACGGCGACCTGCTGTTCGCCACCGACAGCGGGCTGGGCGGCATCGTCATCCACAATCTGAAAACCGGCCGCACGCTGCGCCGCCTCTCCGCGCACCCGCTGCTGCGCAACGACGCCACCCACATCCACAAGGGCGGCGGCGGCCGCATCCTCCAGGACGCCCAGGGCAACCGCCCGCAGGTGCAGAGCGACGATATCGAAATCGACGCCGACGGTACATGGTTCTATTTCGCCGTCCCTGCCGGCCCGCTGAAGAAAATCCGCGTCGCCGACCTGCTGGACGACCGCAAATCGGATATCGACCTCGCCGCCCTGGTGCAGGTCGCCGCCGAAATCCCCAGCATCGGGGGCACCTGCATCGACACGCTGGGCAATATCTACCTCTCCGACGGCGAAAACGCCCGCATCGTCATCCTCTCCCCCGACGGCCGGCGCACGACGCTGGTGCAGGACCCGCGCCTGATCTCGCCCGACGCCCTGTTCATCGACCGCAAGCGCACGCTCTATGTGCCCTGCTCGCAGATCGAAAAGCTCGCCATGTTCAATGGCGGAACCGACGGCACCCACGCCCCCTTCCTCGTCCTGTCCCTTCCCCTGCCCGAACAACTCGGCGCGCTGCGCCTGGGCGCCGCCGTCGAAGGATAAGCCCCATGCCGCTCCGCGTCCGCCACATCGCAGCCGCCGCCCTGTGCGGCACCTTTCTCGCCGTCGGAGCGCCGGCCCCTGCCGCGGAGCCGGGCGGCAACAGCGGTCCGTCCTACGGGCCCGAACTGCAAGGCTTCGCCTATCCCTGGCCAGTCGGGCAATTCACCTTCACCTCCCAGCGCCAGCCGCTGACGATGGCCTATCTCGATGTCCCGGCCCTCCACCCCAACGGGCAGGTCGCGGTCCTGCTGCACGGCAAGAATTTCTGCGCCGCGACCTGGGAAGGCACGATCCGCTTCCTGACCGCCCACGGCTACCGCGTCATCGCGCCGGACCAGATCGGCTTCTGCAAATCCAGCAAACCGCGCGCCTATCAGTTCAGTTTTCCGCAACTGGCCCACAACACGCACGACCTGCTGGCCCATCTCGGCGTGCAGAAGGCGGTGCTGATCGGCCACTCCACCGGCGGCATGCTCGCCATCCGCTACGCCCTGATGTACCCGCGCGAGCTGACGCACCTGGTACTGGTCGATCCGATCGGCCTGGAAGACTGGTTGCAGAAAGGCGTTCCCTACCGCACCGTCGACGACTGGTACCGCGCGGAACGCGGCAAGACCGCCGCCCAGATCCGTGCTTACGAAAAACGAGTCTATTACGCCGATGAATGGCGCCCCGATTACGAAAAATGGGCCCAGATGCTGGCCGGCATGTATCGCGGCCCCGGCAGCGACGACGTCGCCTGGAACTCCGCCCTGCTCTACGACATGATCATCACCCAGCCGGTGGTCCACGACCTGCCCGACCTCAGGGTCCCCACCCTGCTGATGATCGGCGACAAGGACATCACCGCCATCGGCAGCGACGCCGCCCCACCCACCATCCGCGCCACGCTGGGCCACTACCCCCAACTGGGCAAGGACGCCGCCGCTGCCATCCCCGGCGCGAAACTGGTGGAATTCCCCACGCTGGGCCACTCGCCGCAGATGCAGGACCCGAACGCCTTCCACACAGCGCTCCTGGCAGGGCTGAGCACCCCACTCCCCTGATCCACGCAGGGCCATCGCGTGTCCCCAGCACAGGGCTCCCGACCAGATCAAAGTTTTCTGGTTCTTTTTTCCAAAAAAGAACGACGGCTCCGGCCACGGCCCGATCCATGCTACAAACACGCGATGGAAACCACACCCCCCGTTCCGCGCGCTGTCCTCGTCGGCATCCAGACCCCCGATATCGACGACGTCGCCCACGAAGCCAGCCTTGAAGAGCTGGGCCGCCTGGTCAAGACGCTGGGTTACGAAGTCGTCGGCTCGGTCTCGCAGAAGCGCGAAGGCACCGGCGCCGCCTCCCTTCTGGGCGCCGGCAAGCTGGAGGAACTGGCGGCCCTGACCGGCGGCAGCGGCGTCGTCACCTCCATGGCCACGCCCCCGATGACCAAGGCCCGCAAGCGGTTCGAAACCACCCCCGACACCCCTCGGCCATCCAGCCCCGAACCCGATCCGGACGCACCGCCCCGGCCGGAATTCGTGATCGTCGACCACGAACTCTCCCCCAGCCAGATCCGCAATCTCGAACGCGCCACCGGCGCCCAGGTGCTGGACCGCACCGGCGTGATCGTCGAGATCTTCCACCGCCACGCCAACACCCGCGAAGCGAAATTGCAGGTGGAGATGGCGCGCCTGAAATATGTCGCCCCACGCCTGCGGGAATCCGGCACCGGCGGCGGCCGCCAGCAGGGCCCCGGCGCCGGCGAAAGCCATCTCGACCTCGACCGCCGCAAGATCCGCGACCGCCTCGCGGAACTGAAAACCCAGCTCGAAGCCGTGCAGCGCGACAGCGACCAGCGCCGCTCCGCCCGCCGCGACCAGTTGCGCGTGGCCCTGGTCGGCTACACCAACGCCGGCAAATCCTCCCTGATGCGCGCCCTCACCGGCAGCCAGGTGCTGGTGCAGGATAAGCTCTTCGCCACCCTCGACACCACGGTCCGCACTCTCCAGCCCGAAACCCGCCCTCGGGTGCTCGTCTCCGACACGGTCGGCTTCATCAAGCAACTCCCCCACGATCTGGTCGCCTCGTTCCGCTCCACCCTCTCCGAGGCGCTGGAAGCCTCCCTGCTCCTCTTCGTGGTCGATGCGTCGGACCCGACCTACGAAGCGCAACTGGAGGTCAGCCGCAGCGTGCTGCGCGAAATCGGCGCCGACACGGTGCCCTCCCGCCTGGTCCTCAACAAGATGGACCGCGTGGACGCCACCCGCCGCGCCGCCCTGCTGGAAAAGCACCCCGACGCCATCATGCTCTCCGCCCACGCGCCGGAAGATGTCAGCGCCCTGCGCGAAACCATCATCGCCTTCTTCGAAGCCGAGATGGTGGATGACGTCCTGGTCCTGCCCTACGCGAAACAGAAACTGATCGGCGAAATCTACGAAAGCGCCCGCGTGCTCTCCGAGGACCATGACGAGACCGGGCGCGTGCTCAAGGTGCGTGCCCTGCCCGGCGCCATGGCGCGGCTGCGGCGAAGCCTGGCCGCCGGGTAGGCGTTCTTTTTTTTAAAAAAAGAACCAAAAAACTTTGATTCGTTCAGGATCAGTTCAGAGCACGCCGGACAGATAGGACTCCAGCCGCTCTTTCTCCGCCAGGGGCACCACTGCGCCCACATAGCCGTCTGGGCGCACGAGCATGTATTCTCCCGGTTCCAGACCCGGCACGCTGCCACGCAGCGCCCCGGCCGGGCCGACATCCCACACGCTCAGCCCGGCACGGGGCGCCACCGCAGGTGCCCCCTCCCCGACCAGCAGGGTCCAGTGCGGCCCGGCCAGCAGGTCGAACAACCGCCGCTCCTGCCCACCCGCGCCGCGCACCACCGCATCCGGCATCCGGTCACCCGCCCCGACGCGACGGCCATCCCCGGCCAGATCCAGCGCAAGGGACGACCCGCGATACCCCAGATCGAGCTGATGAACTTCCCGCCCCCGCCGCATGTCCCCCTGCCGGGCCTTCTCCAGCAACCCGGTCGCCAGACCCAGCATCCCGGCCGCGACCGGCCGCCGCTCTTCCTCATAGGTCTCCAGCAACGCCGCCGGCGCGCCACCCAGCACGGCCGCCAGTTTCCAGCCCAGGTTATACGCATCCTGCACGCTGGTATTGAGCCCCTGTCCCCCCGTCGGCGGATGAATATGCGCGGCATCTCCCACAAGAAACACCTGCCCGACCCGATACCGGTCCGCGAGCCGCGCATTCATCGCATAAGCCGACGCCCAACGAACCTCCCGCACCCGGACCACGCCCCCCGGCAGGCGCGCATCGACGAACGCCTGAAGACCACCGACCGAAAGATCGACATCCCCCTCGAACGCAACGGGCGCCTGAAGCTGGAACAGTTCGCCACCCGGCAGCGGGCAGAACCCCATCATCCGCGTCATGTCGCCATGGTTGAACCGGTGCCACACGGCCCGATCCAGGCCCTCCAACACGATATCGGCAACAATTGCCCGCACACCAAGGGTTTTCCCCGGAAAGCCGACCTGCATCTCGTGGCGGACGAACGACCGCCCCCCATCGGCACCGACCAGATAACGGCAGCGGATCACCTCCGCCCCATCCTCACCCGCGACATGGGCCGTCACCCCAGCGCCGTCATCGGCAAAGGACGTCAGCCGTGTCCCATAGTCCGGGCGATGACCGAACGCCGCGAGCCGATCGCGCAGGATCGCCTCGGTCCGAAACTGCGGCACCATCAGGGGCGCACGATAGGGTTCGTCCACCGTCGCCGACGCGATCGTGATCTCCTGCACGTCATCCTGCGTGCCATCATCGCGATAGACGCGCTGCGCAGGATAAGGCCCTCCGGCAGCAGCCAGACGGTCGATGATGCCGAGATCCTCGAACACCTCCTGAGTACGCGGCTGGATACCCTTGCCGCGCGACCCCGCGAACGGCTCCGCCAACTGGTCGATCAGGCGAAACGCCACGCCACGACGGGCCAGATCGACCGCAAGCGTCAGCCCCGCCGCACCCGCGCCGCAAATCACAACGTCCGTGTCACGTGAAACAGTCATTCTGCTTTCCTCCCGCACGAACAATGTGCATCATGCACATATTAAGGAGCGTATCGGGATGTCAAATAAAAAGGTGCATAATACACATATCTGCGCACGCCTCCCCGCCCTGCATCGGGCACTGATCGAAATCGTCGGTGTCATCAACAAGCCGGAACGCGACGAAGCCCTGCTCAGGGCCGCCGGCCTGCCGCTTGAGCGCGCCCTGTTTCCGCTCCTGGTTCTGGTCGAGCGCCTGGGCCCGATCGGGGTGGTCGATCTTGCGGGCCGTGTCGGCCGCGATCACACCACGGTCAGTCGCCAGATCGCGCGGCTGGCGGAACTGGGCCTGGTCACCCGCCACGGCGGCGCGACCGACCGCCGCGTGCGCGAGGCCACGATCACCCCATCGGGCAAGGACGCGACCGACGCGATAGACCGCGCCCGTGCAACAATGGCCGTCGGGCTGTTCAAAGACTGGGACAAGGCCGATTTCGACCAGCTTGTCCGCCTCCTCGGCATGCTCGCCGAAGATATGACCAGGCCCCCCGAAAAAAACGCCTGAAACAACCGAATGGGGGTCAAGGGGTCCAGGACCCCTTGCGGGTCGAGGGCAGCGCCCTCGCCGTCCCTCACCCTCCCGGTATCAACGCCTCGAACAGCCGCGCAATCGCTTCGGCCCCCGGATCGGGCACATTGTCCAACTGCCCGTCGGGGATATAGGATGCCCGCCCGGCTTCCGCCTTGCCCATCTTCGCCGTGGCATCGGCCCCGCCGCGCGCCGCGCGCACCACCTCGGCCCATGCCGCGCCCGCATCCAGCGCCCGCACCGCCGGGATCAGCGCATCGAGCATCGTGCGGTCTCCTTCCCGCGCGCCGCCATAACGCTGCATCGCCGCGATGCCCTCCAGCAGCGCGGCTTCCCAGCGCGCCTGTTCGCTCCGCCCCGCCGTCGCAAACAGGATCGACAGCAGCGCCCCGCTCGACCCACCGGCATGGCGGGCCAGCAGGCGCCCCAGCGTCTGCATCAGCGCCTGCGGGTCGGCCAGCGGCAGCCGGTCCAGCGCACCGTCGATCACACGCGCCGTCTCGGCGAAGGTCGAACCGGCGTCGCCATCGCCGATGCGCGCATCCAGCGCGTTCAGTGCCTCTTCATTCTCCAGCAGCACTTTCGCGCCACGCTGCACGGCATCCCGCAACGCCGGATTGTTCGAGGGCGCGGCAGCGAAAATATCCGGCAGGTCCGGTACGGCAATCACCGTCGGCTCCTGCCACGGCGCCATGCCCGTCCATGCCGTGGGTGCCACGTCGGCCTGCAACGAAGCCGCGATCTCGTCGGTCAGTTCCACCAGCGTGAGAGAAAACCCGTTCATGTCCAGCGCGGTCATGAACGGCGCGGGCCCGGCCACCAGCGCCACCCTGCGCGCCAGCGCGGTAGCGGCAAAGGCTTCCAGCAACAGCGACATCTCGATCACCGGCGTCGTGCCGAGATTGTTCAGCATCAGGGCATGGCGCGCCTCGCCCTCCGGCAGGGCCGCCAGCAGGGCGTCCGCCGCCAGCGTCATCAACCCGCCGGCATCGGCCAGCGCGATGCGCTTTGCCCCCGGCTCGCCATGAATACCCAGGCCCAGTTCGCCCTCGTCCGCCGCCAGACGGCTGGCATGGCCCTCGTCATAGGTGTCGCAATCGCTCAGCGACAGGCCGATCGAGCGCGTGCGCGCCGCCACGTCGGCCGCGAATGCCGCCACCCGCTCCAGCGACGCCCCGCTTTCGGCCATGTGCCCGGCAGCCTTGTGTACGATCACCGTGCCCGCGATGCCGCGCGCCTGCCGATGACCGGGCAGCGAGATATCGTCACCGACGATCACCATCTCCACCTTCAGCCCCAGCGCGCGCGCCTGCTCGGCCGCCAGCCCGAAATTCAGCCGGTCGCCGGTATAGTTCTTCACCACCAGCAGGCACCCGGCCTCGCCGGTCACGGCCAGAATACCCGCCAGAATCGCATCCACACCCGGCGAGGCGAACAGCGACCCGCAGACCGCCGCCGTCAGCATCCCGCGTCCGACGAAGCCGGCATGGGCGGGCTCATGCCCCGAGCCGCCGCCGGAAATCACGGCAACCTTGCCCGCGCCCCGCTCCCAGTCCCGCCGCAGGATGACCTTGATATCGGGATAGCCGTCCAGGCGGCACAGATCCTTCCCGGCGGGCGAACGCAACAATCCTTCCAGCGCCTCTGGCACCAGACGTTCGCGCGTATTGAAGAATCTTTTCATGCCTGAAAAGCCTTTCGTTCCGAGTTCCACCACACACCTCGCGCCGATCCGGGCCGGCAGAGGGTCAGGGACCATAGGAAGGTCACCGGCTCAGGACAACGCCTCCCAGCCAGACCCGCCCCTGCACGCATGACGGTAGACAGCACGGCACAGGAATGCCGGCGCAAACACGCCGCCCCCGTGCCAGACAAACGCCGGCGTCCCCACGCCGTTCCCTCACGCAGCGGGGCCGGACACCGGAACGGAGCGCCCCCAATGGCCGCCCGCACCGAAGCGCAAGCAACGCGCGCCAGCTCGCCACCAGCGCGCATGTGCGGTCAGGCTGGTTCTTCGTGGTCTTCGATGACGAGCATCGACGCCGCATGCCCACGGCTCACCGCGATCGGCGGCGGTCCGGGCACATGCTTTTCCTGCTCGCGCACCAGCGTGATCAACCCGGAACAGATGATCAGGCCAATGCCCGTCAGCGTCACCATGTCCGCCGAATCACCGAAGACCAGATGGCCGATCGCCAGCGCCCAGATCATCTGGCTGTACTGGGTCGGCGCGATGGCCCCCGCCGAGGCGTGGAGCGCGGAATGCATCAGCAGCACGTTCGCCAGCGCCGCCAGCAGCCCGTAACTGGCCAGCAAGGCAAGCTGATGCGCATCGGGCAGCGCGAAGGACGGCAGGCTGACCAGCCCGCAGATGGTAACGCCGCCGAGAATACCGGCCCCGAACAGCGAAATCTGCTTTTCATGGGCCCCCGACGCCCGGAAGGTCACGACCGAGATCGCCCCCGCCATCCCGGCCACCACCGCGCCCAGATGACCGATCGACAGCGGCCGCAGACCGGGCCGCAGCACGATCAGCACGCCGATGAAGCCCAACCCGATCGCCAGCCAGCGCGGCCAGCCGATCCGCTCCTTCAGAAAGACGATCGACATCAGCGTCACGAATGAGGGCTGTAGAAAGATCAGCGTAAACGCCTCGGCCATCGACAGATGGCTGAACGCCGTAACGCTGCCGATAATGCCCAGCGGATAGGCGATGAAGCGCACCATCCACAGCGTACGGTTCTGCGTCGTGAACACATCAACCAGCCGATCCCTCCCGCCGAGCAGGAAGGGAAACACCACCAGCGCGCACAACGAGCCGAAAAACGCGCATTCATACGGCGGCAGCCCGTCCCGGATCAGCTTCACACTGGCATCGCTGCACGAAAACGCGGCGAATGCGGCAAAGGCCAGCATGATGCCGCGCAGCGTATCGGCACCGCCATGAGACGAAGAGGAAGGGGCGGGATGGGTCACTCTGGCTGTTCTCGAAAAAAGGACGGATGCAGGATGGCTCCGACAAGAGCGAAGCCCCCTGCCCGTTTCGGAGCCATTCCGCAAGATCCGTGACAAGAAGCCGGGCGATTGACAATAGCAGTAGCAGAACGCCCCCGAAAAATACCGCCTGCCGCTCCTGTCGGAACAGCGCAGTCATCACGCTTTCGTGCCCCCCCATCGCAGCACTTCCCGACAGAACACGACGCCGCAGCGAAAGATGCGTTTTTTATTTTAAAGGAAACCACCATTCCCGACGATGAACATTATTGGAAAGACCGCAACCGCTCTTTCCCTTTTCTGAAGGAAAAGAAGCCGGAAGGCTTTTATTCGGTCAGGGAACATCCCATGCTCCCGGCACAAGGCTCCCCGGCGGAGCAAAGTTTTTTTACAGCCCCCTCTCCAGCCAGGTTGCGCGCCCCCAACCGGACAGCACGGCAGGAAAGACGGTTGACCGCGCGCCCGTCACGGCATGATCATTCAGCAACCGCGCTTCGCAAGCGACCCTGCCCTCCACCGCTTCCGGAGCCCCCGACCAGACGAAATGACCGATTTTTTAAAAAAGCCCTACATCCCAATCGCATTTTTATTATGCCTGGTCGGCATCCACACCGCCTTCACCACCCGCACGGGCCGGACGCTGCCCAGTGACGCCTATATCTGGCAACGCCAATGGACCCCGGCCGTCAGCACCGCCGTCACCGCCAGCCAGCCCGTCATCCACACATGGCGCATCCTCGCGGCAGAGCTGGACGGCCACGGCTCCTGGGTGGACACAACCCCCGACAGCCCCCTGCTGGCACGCACACACACGCCGGTCATCGCCGTCATCCGCATCGAAGGCCAACTGGCCGACTGGGATGAGGAGCAACTGGCCGCCCATATCCTCGCCGTGAAAGCCGCCTGGCAGCAGCGCGGCATCACGGTCTCTGGCCTCGAAATCGACCATGATTGCGCCACCGTCCGCCTGCCGGCCTATGCGCGTTTCCTGGGGTTGCTGCACGGCCGGCTGGAGCCGACGCCCCTTTCCATCACCGTCCTGCCGACCTGGCTGGCCTCCCCCGAACTGGAAGAGGTGCTGGCCCGGGTCGATGACGCGGTCTTGCAGATCCACGCCGTCCAGAATCCGCAATTCGGCCTCTTCAATCCCGAGAAGGCCCATGAATGGGTCAGAACCTTCGCCCAGCGCCGTCGCGGCCCATGGCATGTGGCCCTCCCCGCCTACGGCACGCGCGTCACATGGGGCACCGACGGACGGATCGCGGGCATCGAGAGCGAGCAGGACCGTCTCATGGGCGCCGACAGCGGCCACGAACTCGTGGCCCCTCCCGCCGAAATCGCCGCCTTCATGAAACGCATCGAACACGCCCCGCCGCACGGCCTGGCCGGCTGGGCCTGGTTCCGCCTGCCCACTTCCGACGACAGAAGGGCCTGGAGCCTGCCGACATGGCGCGCGGTCATCACCCACCAGCCCCTGCGCACCGCGCTGTCGGTCAGCCTGCACCGTCCCTCGGCCACGGCGCCCTACGATATCGTCCTGGCCAATGCCGGCAACGCGGATGCCGAAGCCCCGCCGGCCATCCGAATCGAGAGCCCCTGCCCATCCGGAGCCGACGGCCTGAACGGCTATAATCTGGATTACGATGCCCAGGGCATGTGGCTGCGGCGCGCGCAGCCCGGCCTGCTGCGGGCAGGGCAACAGGCCGTCATCGGATGGGTGCGGTGCGATCGGGGAACAGTCAGAGCCTATGCCGGAACCCATGACAGACAGAGCTGATCCACCCGCCCCGAAGGCACCCGCCGCGCACGCCATCCGCCGCCACGCGCTGGCCTTCGCACTGTCAAGCGCAGCCGGCATCTCGCTCGTGCTCGCCTGCGGCATGGATTTTCCAAACCAGTTGCTCGACGACCGCGAAGGCACGCTCAAAAGCACGCCGGCCACGTCCTTCGCCTACGAAGCCAGCCATCTCGTCGTCCCGGACGACGCCCTTCGCATCGCCAGTTCCGTCCCCCGCCCCGCCCAATCCCCAGATCCCGACAGCCCCCCGCCCGAAGCGGGCATGGAGGCCCTGACACCCCTGCAACAGAACCGCATCGTCATGATGCGCAACGCGATAGATGGCGATTCCGCCTACAACCAGGGCGACGGCATCCCTCCCGCGATCCGCCTCTATACTGCCGGCGCGGTCGATTACGCCCTCGCCCGCAAAGGCATCCCAGGCGATTATGCCGAGCACGCCCGCCAGCATTTCCAGGCCGTGCTCGACCTCCCGGACGGCCAGGGCCAGAGCCGCGCCGTCTGGGCCGCCTACATGCTCGGCCGCCTGCAACAGGAACGTTTCTTCGCCACCGGCAATGCCGAGGCCCGCGCGGCGGCCGCGCACGCCTTCGCCCAGGCCCGCGCCCTCGCCCGGCAGGGCGCGCCCGATCCGTTCTCCCTCGCCGTCGCCAGCTACGGCGAGCAGGCCCGATCCTATCTGATGGACGGCGGGACCGCCTGCGGCTGGAAAGCCTTCCTGACCAGCGCCCCCTGTGCCGATCATATCGAAGCCGCCAACCTCAACCACGCCATCGGCCTCTATGCCCAACAGGCCGCGCGCGGCGCCACTGGCGGCGTCATCTCGCTGCAACTGATCGCCGGATGGGCCATGGCGGACCCGCGCCGCGCCCAGCGCCTGATCGAAGACCCGATCGCCCAGAAACTCCTGGTCGCCTATGCGCTGGCCCGCACCGGCGACATCATCAACGACGACCCCGCCACGGCATCCGACTACGACGCACCGGATCGGGGCGGCCTCGGCTATCACGACGCGGCGCGCGGCCTTCGCGGCAATGGCTGCCCCTACTGCACCGCAATCCGCACCATCCGCCCCAATCCGGCCATCGTCACTCTCGTCGATGCCATTCAGGCACGCGGACTCAACCACATCGCGCAGGCCGACCGCCTGGCCGCCCTGGCCTATCGCGGCGGCCGCTATGATCTGGCAAAAACACTGGCCACCATGCAGCCCGGCCCGCTATCGCACTGGGTGCTGGCCAAACTGGCCATCCAGCATGGCGACCTCGCCGCCGCCTCCCGCCATTACGCCGACGCCGCCAAGGGATTTCCCCCCCTCCATGACGATCTGGCACCGGAGGAAATCAGCCGCCTCCGCGCCGAGCAGGGCGTGCTCACCCTGTCCCGCGGCCAATATGTCGCGGCCTTCGATTGCCTCTACACCGCCGCCGCCAGCGCCGGCAGCCGTAGCGGCATCGCTTTCGATGCCGCCTACGTCGCCGAACGGGTGCTCACGACCGACGAACTCCGCCATTATGTCGATGCGCACATCCCCGCTACGCACGGCCCGGCCATCCCATGGGCGGCCCCGCCCGAACCCGACACGATCAGGATGATCCTCGCCCGCCGACTGGTCCGCGCCGGCCGCGTCACCGAATCCCTGGGTTATTTCCCCGAAGACAAAGATCCCCGCTACGCCATCGACGGCAAGCCCACCCCGTTCCGCACCTGGGCCAGAACCTACGGCAACGCGCTGCACGACGCGCAGCATCGCTGGACGGCAGTCGGTCGCGCCCAGGCATGGTTCACGGCGGCGACCATCGCCCGCACCCACGGCATGGACATCATGGGCACCGAGCAGGACCCGGATTATGCGGTCTTCCTCGGCGGCTTCTCCATGGGCGCCGGCCGCACCGTCGCGGTTCTCGTCCCGCCCGACAACCAGCCGACACTCCCCATCACCCGAAAGGCTCGCACCGCCGCCGCCCTGTCCGGCCCGCTCGTCACCGAGGGCGAACGCACCCGCTTCGCCGCCAGCGAAGCCGCCCCATACCGCCGCTTCCACTACCGCGCCATCGCCGTCGACCAGGCCGAAAACGCGGCAGATCTGCTCCCTCCCCGCTCTCAGGCCTTCGCCGCCGTGCTGTGCCAGGCCGCCGGCTGGGGCACGGGAGCGGATGCCGACCTGTACCACCGCTATGTCCGGCAAGGCGCAGCCGTCCCCTTCGCAAAGAATTTCGGCCGGCATTGCGCCGCACCCGATTTTCAATCCGCTGCCCTGGAGTCTTACGCGCGGCCTTTCCAGCCGCTGCACCGATGGCTTCATCGGCACCTGATCATGCCGATCGCCGGGCTGCTGGCGCGGTTGTAAGGGGGTCTTCTTTTTCTGATGAAAAAGAGGAAAAAGACTTTTATACGTGCGAAAGCATGGTCATCCGTTCACGCAAAACACCTGAACGGATCAGCTATTTGAGCGTAATGACCGTCTCTGACCGAACCATCGGATCGACCGAATGCAACAGCGTGCTGACACCCCACAGCCGCTGATCGAACGTCGCATTGCTGACGATCTGATGCAGCGTATTCCCCGAAAAGCGCATCTGGGTCTCAAACGTGACAGGATGCGTCTTCCCCCGCATCGTCAACGTGCCGACAAGCTGGGAATGAACCTCACCACCCACGATCCTCGGCCGGCACTCTCCCACATAACGCATGGTCGGATGCGCGTCGCTATCCAGCATGATGCCGGAGAGCATGATCTGTTTCATGACGGCACTGCCGACTTTCAGAGACCCGACATCCATGGTCAGGTCCACATGGCAGGTCTGCCGATCCAGATCATACTGCAACCGCCCGGACACGCCCGCGAAGCTGCCATCAATATCCGTCAGCGCCGACCGCGCATGCAATCGCGCCTCCGTATTTCCCGGATTCAGCACCAGCACCTGCGGTGCCGCCACCGCCACCCGCGCACCGGAAAAACCCATCGCCATGGCCGCCAGCAGAATGACGCACACGCCCCGTCCAGACACCGCCAACCTCCCTGCACACTCACAAAACCTGCCTGGACATGCGTGCTGGCGAGCACGGGCAACACACCGTTCACCTCCCGACCCGCCAGCAATCCAGAAATCATGACCGGTGATGCCGCGCCGCACGGCATGCACCGGTCACGAAAACCGTATCAGTCGGCCAGCGACTGGCCCTTCTTGACCAAATCGCTGCACAGTTCGACCCGCTTGGACCGGTCGAGCGTGGAGATATCGAACGGCGTGCTGGTACCGGTCTGCAACAGACCCTGCCCACCGACCGAATAGAACTGGTCGTTCTTCACGTCATCACGCTTGACCAGCGCCCGCGCGGTGGTACGCGCCGTGGTGCCGTAGACGAGTTTCTTGTGAATGCAATACGTCACCAGACCGGCAACATTGCCCGCACTGGCCGAGGCCAGCGTCGGCAACCCGTTTTCGCCCAGCACGCCGGGCGTCGCCGCAGTCGTCGAACCCGTCACGCCATTGACAATCTGCGCACCCTGCGTCGCAGGATTGGATGCCGGATCGACCGGCGACGTCACCGGCACGCTGCCAGCCGGCGGGGTCGAGAGCGTCGTCCCGGCAGGCACCTGTGCCGGCACACCCTGCGCCTGCGCGGCCCCCACGACGGAAAACGCCAGACCACAGGAAACGGCAAGAGCGGAGAATCGATTCATCAGCATGGCAGAGCCTTTCAGCAAATCATTCAAACAACAACCCGAGACGCGACGCACGACAGCCGCCTGATCACGTCATTCCGAGCCGTATAGTCCGAAGCCAGAACGCCTCAGCCAGCCAACAGTTCTATGCCATACTGCAACAATACCCGCTCCACCCCATAGCGCGGCAGAACCGGCTCCCTTCACCTCAAGCAGACACGGCCATCACCATCACGATGTCCGACATTACTTTCCGGCTGGTTAATTATAGATGCGCGCCATGTTCCGCCGGCCCATCCCATGATTGTACCCGTTATCCACATGATTGTACACAGGGCCCCTGTGGCAGGACCCAACACGTCACGCCGCAACGCCACCCCGGAACTTTCCTTTGGCTTGCGGCCGAAACGCACGCAGAATACATGGCCCAGGGTTTCCTTGCGTCGCGAGGAGACTCATTGATCAACATTTCGCACAGAGACCATCCACATGCGCCTCCTTCTCGCTCTCCTTCTACCCTGGCTTCAGTTTTTCACCATTGGCAGACCCATTGCCGGCATCATCTGCCTGCTTCTTCAGATTACGGTCATCGGCTGGATTCCCGCCGCAATCTGGTCGGTCTACGCCCTCAGCCAGTACAAGACGGACCAGAAAATCAAAAAGGCGATGCACGGCTGAACATCCCCCACACCGGGCGGGATCCAATGGCATCCCGCATCGGACCGCAGACCGGCCAGAATACGAATCCCTGTGTCGTGCCGAGGGGAAAATTCAACCCGACGCACGCCTGTCATAAAACGCGCGGCTATCGCGCGACGATGGCAAACGTGCATGCCACTCCCGATACCCCGGCTTTCACTGCAATTCTTCGCACCGACTGAAACCGGAAAATGCAGCGATGTCTTTCTGAATGCGGAAGTGAATCTTTCCCATATCCGACGAGCCCCGACCGCCAGCGCCCCGGACAAGGTTCCCGCCCCAGAAATCCCGATGCTCCATCGCACATGTCAAAAAACCGTAAAAAGAGCACATTCCACAACCGTCCAGGAAGAGCATCCGTAAATTTCTGCAGGACGTCGGATTGGATAGCAGATACTTGACCCTGAACCGTCTGGAACAGAGAATCCTGAAGGCGTCTTTCAAAGACGACATGCACCATCTGAAAGAAAATGGTCGAGCACATCCTGACGGATAAGATGAATGCTCTATTCGCCTGTCAGGGGTCGGCCGTAAACGCGCGTTTACGGCCTTTTGCGGCGACCGGGGGGTGCAACCTCACCGGCCCGGCCGCGAAACATTGCCCATCGCTTCTATGGCGTGATCGTACTGCCGATGAACGGTATCGGCGCCCCCGCGCTCAGATAGGTCGGCATGGTGCCGTTCCACCGATCCAGCGCCTTCTGCTGCAACAGCGGCTGCGTCAGCGATTGCGAGACCAGATTATTGGCCTTGGCCTGGGCCTGCGACGTCACCAGCAGGGCCTGCGCCTGCCCCTGCGCGGTCGCGATCGCCGCATCGGCCTGCGCCTTGGCCTGCACCACCTGCTGCTGTGCCGATATCTGGGTCTGCTGCAAGGTATATTGTGCCTGAAGGGCCTGCTGTTGGGCCACCTGCTTGGCTTCGATGGCCTGCTCATAGACCTGCGAGAAGGCAAAGTTCGATATATTCACGGCCTCGATACTCAAATGGTATGGAAGCAGCGATTTGATCACCAGGTCCTTGATCTGCCCGTCAACGATATCCCGTTTCGTGATCAGTTCCTCGGCATTGTAATTCGCGGTTACCGCCTTCACGTCGTTGGAAACCGTCGGCCCGATGATACGGCTCCCCAGAACGTTGAAGGCCCGGAAATCCCGATAGAACCCCGGCGCATCGGCCGGATTGATGTGAAAGGTCACCGAAACCGCGGTGTGAACGTTCTGCAGGTCATGGGTGGCCGCCCGCTCGTCGGAGGTCACGGTCTGCGGCTGTGTCGAGACAAGCACGATCTGCTGGTAGACAGGGATCGCGAAGCGCAGACCCGGATTAAGCGGCGTGGGCTGCACCGAGCCAAAATTCAGCAGAACGCCACAATAGCCCGATGCCACCTGGTAGAACGGGTTCAAAATCAGAAGAACCACCAGCGCCAATACCGCCGCGATACCAACCCTGAAAATCCCGGACGAAAACAGTTCGTTCGACGTGTTAAATCTCATCATGATCTCCATGAAGCCAGAAGGCTTCGCACCACGCCCATTATTGCGCAGCCAAATCATATTGGAAATATGCACGAACTCCCACGATCGATTTACTTTTTCTTCAAATAAAATCAGAGAAATTTCTGTAAAGTACAATAATTTACTTAACCCACAAACACAGGAAGCGCGTTTTCAAAAAACATTCAATTTTTTTTTGAAGCCGACACACTAAACCCCGAAGGAAAATGAAACGGCCACGGGTTCAACCAAGCCTATAACCAGCGTCGGCAATGCCTGTTGGGCGGTTTGTCGCCAACCGCCAAAGTCGCCGAACGCCTCGAGCAGAAACCATCTCTTGCCAATCGTCACTTCCGACCCAAGCCGAAAGAAGACATTATGGCCGCCGTGGAGCACATCATGATCTACGCCTATGACGTCTCACAACCTAACAGCTAGGCGCGCCGCCGGACGCCGATCGCTACCGAAGACAATATAATCAGCCCCTTCGCAATATCCTTATAAAAAGGATCAATCTGAAGGATATTGAACCCATTATTAACCAAGGCCAGCAGGATGACCCCCGCCCAGGAGCGCCAGACCGCGCCCGCCCCCCCATAGATGCTGTTACCACCCAGAATAACGCCCGCGATCGCATCGAACTCTAGGCCCGCACCGTCGCTGGCCTTGGCGGCAAGAACGCGCGAAAGCCCGATGGAACCTGCAAGGCCTGCCGCCAGACCAACAAGCGCGAAGGCACCGATCCTGACTTTGGCGGGGCTGATTCCCGCGAGCACCGCCGCATCTTCGTTGCCACCAACCGCAAAGACATGGCGCCCGAATATCGTACGACTAAGAATGATCGCCATGGCCACGCAGAATCCCACCATGGTCATGAAGGCAATCGTGATCAGGCCGATGCGCGGCAGTATCGGCCATTCGATCGCCGGCATGAGGTCGAACAGCGTCAGAGAATTCCCACCGGCAATCTGCTGGGCCACGCCACGGAAGATAAGGGCGGTCGCCAGAGTGGCCAGAAAGGAGTGGACACGCAGCGTCGTGATGAGGACCCCATTGATCACCCCCAGCCCCAGCCCGACCATCGGCCCAACCAGGAAACACGCCGACGCGCCGAACCAGCGGATAAAGAACGGATCGTGCGCGCACTTGGCCGAGACGACAGCCGACAACGCAAAGATCGCCCCAGTCGACAGGTCGAAGCCACCACCGATCACGACCAGGGTGAGAGCGGATGCCACGATCAGGAGCGGCGCATTCTGGTTGAGAATATTAAACAGATTCAACAGGTCAAGAAAATGCGGGCTGCCAACGGCCAGGACGGCTGCCGTCAGCAGGATGAGAATAAGCACGGCCCCCGAACGCAGCATGTCTGAAACATCATGCCGGGAGAGCGATCCCAGCCGCTCTGAAAGGCCTCGCCGAAGGGAATCCGCTGAATGCGCCGTCATGGCAGATCCCGCCCAGTCCTGTTGTCGCCGGAAAAAAGCATGCGCGTGATGTCGTCCGCAGCAACTCGGTCCGGCGCGACTTCGCCGATCGTACGGCCCTCCCGTATGAGATAGGCGCGATGGGCCAGCCCCAGCACCTCCTCGAAATCCGATGACACGAGAAGAACCGCCATCCCACACGCTGCCATGTCCACAATCACATCATAAATGCGCTGCCTGGAGCCGATATCTACTCCCCGCGTCGGTTCGTCGAGCATGATCAACCCGGGATCATCCAGAAGCCATCGGGCCATCAGGACTTTTTGCTGATTGCCACCAGACTGACCACGTATTTTCAGATTCATGTTCGACGGCACGATGGCGAACTGCCTGATTCGCTTCCCGACTGCCGCCCGCTCCGCGCCCCGCCTGACAAAGCCGAAACGACTGAACCGGCTCAGATAGGGCAGAGTCATATTGGCACACACGCTTTCCTCTGGAAAAATCCCTTGCCTGCGACGATCTTCGGGAAGAAGGACCAACCCGCTCTGCCGCGCGCGATGTCGGTCTCCGGACGGCAGGGCCCGGCCGTCGAATATCACATCCCCTCCGTCGCGCCGATCCACCCCAGCCAGCGCCCGGAGAATTTCGGTCCGCCCACTGCCGACCAGACCAAGAAGCCCGACGATTTCGCCTTTTCGCACGTCCAGCGACACATCTCTGACGGCAGAGCCAGCCGTCAGTCCCCGCGCATGCAATATCGTCGGCGCCTGCGGGGCCGGAGTGCGCTTGTCCGGGTAACTCTGCGTAACGGATCTCCCCAGCATGGCTTCGACCAGATCGGACCGCCGCCGGCCGCTCAACACGCAGGTTTCGACAACCTGCCCATCGCGCATGATCGTCGCGCGATCGCAATGCGACAGCACATGATCGAGAAAATGCGTAACATAGATGATCGCCCGCCCCTTCGCTCGCAATGCACGCATGATATCATGCAGGCGCTCCGCCTCATGTGGCCCCAGTATCGCCGTCGGTTCATCCATGACAATGACGTCGGCACGCCGCGCCAGCGCACGCATGATTTCCACCTGCTGCTGCCTGTAAAGCGGCAGCGTTCCCGCAATCGCATCTCCGCGAATGCCGAACGCAAGTTCGGATTCCAATTGTTGATAACGTTCCCTGTTTCCCTTCGGCAGGAAGAAGCCACGGCGTTCCTCCTGCCCCAGGAACACGTTATCGGCCACCGAAAGCCCCGGTACCAACTGTATCTCCTGATGGATCATCGCAACACCGCTGTTGAGAGCGCGGTGCGGCGTCCATAATCCGACGGTCTGGCCGGCAAGAAGAATCTCGCCCGCGTCACGGCGGTAATACCCGGCGACGATCTTGCCCACCGTGGATTTCCCTGCCCCGTTGGCACCGATCAGCGCGTGAATTTCTCCAGCACGGACGTCAAGGCTAACATCCGACAGAACCTTGATCCCATCGAACTGCTTGGAAATGCCCCTCAAGCTCAACAAGCTTTCCGTGGAAGACGACTGGTGACCGACTTCCGGCATCCCTATCCCGCCCATTGCGCCTGAAAGGCAGGGTGCGCCAGCAATATATCGCGCGTCCAAAGCGGCGGCAGCGGCGACAGGCTGTCGGCGTCGATAACCGGGGGAATCTTTCGTCCGGACACGGCGCCGACAATCGCATCCAGCGCTGCCTCTCCCATGCTTCTGGTCAGGGTCCCGTAAGTGACTGCCCAGCGCCCCTCCCGCACAGCCCTCACCCCGATTCCTGACCCTCCTGCCGATGAAAGATAAAGCCCCGCCGGATCGATTCCATAACTTTTGAACGCCATTTCCGCCCCGATGGTCTGAATATCCGCAGTGGACAGGACGGCATCGATGTGGCGATCAACCTGAAGCCGGTCCAGCACGCCGTTCATCGCTGTTCCAGCATCATATTGCCCTTCGATTGTCGCCACGATCCGCACATTGGGAAAACTAGCCAGGGTCTGGCGGTAGACACGATAGCGCAACTGATCGAACGGATAGACCTTCTGCCCGATCAAGAGCAGGATATTGCACACCGGCCGGGCACGACAATGCAAGCCCACATCCTCCGCCTGACGCCGAGCCATGACAGCAGGTGCCGTCGCCACCGTAGAGACCACTCCCCGTGCCTGCGGCGTGATCTGCTCGAGATCAGGCCCGATCGGAAAATTCAGAGCAACGGTCGGCATGCCAAGAGCCGCCGCCTCAGCAACTGCCGATGCGATGGAAACCGTATCATTGGGAAAGAGGATGATCCCGTCATAATGATGGGACGCAACGACATCTTCCACCTGATTGTATTGTAGAGTCGAATCAAAACCGCCATCGAACAGGCGGACATCGACATTGCCTGCCCGCGCGGCAGCGGCCAGGATACCATTCCAGACTGACTGGTTATATCCATTCTGCGCACCGGCAGCGAGGAACGCGATCCGCCAGCGATGCTGCGGAGGTGCCCCATGCGCAGCGAACACCCCGCCACACCAAACACCCGATACCAGAACAAACATCAGAAAGCAGCGATACCAGGTCATGCCGTCCACCCCGCCTACTGGCCATCATGGTAATCTTCCCATGATGGCTTTTTCATCACGACTGTCCGCTTGATTTCAGCATTGGCCGATACCGCCGTCACAGGATGATTACCGGCCCCGTTCCAAATTCAGAAAGAAACGGTGAACGATCCGCCATAGGTGCGCGGCTCGGCGGCATACGACCAGCCATAGCTATCATATTCTGAATTATAACGCTTGTTTGTAAAATTCTTTACCCACCCGACGAAGCGCCACTTTTTGTTCGGCGCCGTCAGGCCAAGCTGGAAATTATAAAGATTGAACGCGGTGCGTGCCGTCGTATTTTCCGGATCCCAATATTCTTTCCCGGTCGAAGTCATATCGAACCGCCCGAACCCGTTAACACCCCGGAAAAGCTTGTGCTCATACTGCGTTCCAAGAAAAACCGTATATTCTGGAACGACCGGCGCGGCATTACCCTGTGCCGAAGGATTGTAGCTGTATTTCGTTATGCTGCTATGCGTATAACCCAGATTGGCAAAGAAGCTGAGACCGGGAAGAGGATTATAGGTCGCCGACAATTCACCACCCGTCAGATGCACCTGGTCGATATTAACCAGTATCTGCGCGTTTACAGACGGATTAAACAGGAAGAAAAATGAATTGTGATCTCTCGTATCGAAGAAAGAGCCATTGATTCGCAGCTTGTCGTGCAGCCAACTCGTCTTGAAGCCGACATCCACCGTATTCGCACGCTCGGGCTTGACGACATCATAGGCACCCGGCAACCCGACGGCAGCGGCCGTTCCGCTCTGGTTGAACTGGCCACTCCGAAATCCGATGCCATAGTCGACATAGAAGGTCACCTGCGGCGTGAGGCGATAGGACAACGTGCCTTTTGGTTGCGCCTGCCTGAACCAGCGCTCACGCTTGCATGTCGCGCCATCGGAAGCTGAGCAGCCATCTGGAACACCAGCCGTACTATCTGGAGACACATATTGGCTCAAATCGTTCCAGTCGTAACGAAATCCAAAATCCGCGGTCAAGTTCTTGAGTATATCATAGGAGAGGTGGCCAAATAGCGCAAAATCCTGGTTGTGATCCGAATTCGCAAAGAACGAATTCGTCGGGTTCGGAGCATAGCCAAACAACGGCGTCGTACTGACACGCGCGATCCCCTGGCCCGTATCCGTGGCGCTGGTCGTCGAGAGGAAGTCGCGCTCATCCAAAAAATAGCCTCCGAACATCCACTTGACTTTCCACCGGTCGGAGGACGTGACGCGAAGTTCGTCTTCCCACGAGGTATTGGTACGCCATTGGGACTGGGTCCCATCCAGGGCAGCGGTATAGGGCGAATTATCGCTGGCGAAATACTCATTCAGCTTCATCCATCCGAGTGTATTCGTAACCCGCCCCCATGGCTGAGTATAGGTCAGCCGAAATGATGCATCGCGAATATCCCTTGTATTCAGGCCACCATTATTCGCACAGAATGTATCATATACGTGATCGGCACTGAACGTGCTGCTGCTGTAGCTAGAACCCGAAGGGTTGCATGTACCCGGCTGCAGTTTTGTCCCCTGGTACCAGGCATTCAACGCGCCACCACGCACTTCATCGATTCCCGCCCGGAAATCAGCGACCAGATCGTCGGTCAGAATAGCCTTGATGTGGCCACGGGCGGAATATTCCGTCTGGAAATCGACCGTCTTGTCGCGATAGACATTATACAACAGACCGTCGAAATCACGCACGTCGGCATTCAGATCGTAATAGAGGCGGTCTTTCACAAGCGGTCCCCGAAGTGAGATACGCCCCACCCTGTAACCCCCGTTGCCATACTGGCCTTGAAGATCGACCTGATGCTTATTGGTCGGCTGCTTCGTATTGATGATGATCGCACCGCCGATGGCATTGCGTCCCCATAGATCGCCCTGAGGGCCCTCCAGTACTTCGATCTGGTCGAGATTGAAAAGATCCTGCGTGAACTGACGGTAGTTCATTTGCTGGACACCATCGACAACGACCGCGACCGGACTCTGCCCGTTGCGCACCTGAGAAATGCCGCGCAGCGTCACGAACGTCGTGCCAACGCTCTCACCCTGCGAAATCGCCATATTCGGGACCATCGCGATCAGGTCCTCGACCGACTGAACCCGCGCATCCGCCAGTTGCTGTCTGGTAAAGACACTGGCCGTAACTGGCGCCTTCTGCATTGCCTCGCGCCTAGAAATGCCGGTCACCATGATGTCCTCGGGCTTGGCCGGGGAATCGGTTCTTGCTGTATCCCGCGAGGCACGGATCTTGGACGATGGCCGTTCGTCCATCGAATCCGACCTTTTCATTGCCGCCGGTCCACGTGTTTTCAACTTGCTCGACGCCTCGTCCGATGTGGATTGGGCATAAGCTTTTGACGCGATGCTACTTGCCGCCAGAACCCCTGGAATGACGAGCAATGCCATCAGATGCGAAGAGCCGGCCATCAACATTCTCCCATATGGCAAGACGAAGTTCTTCATTCGGATACCGTATACGAAATGAAAGGTCCGCGCAACGATACTTCTTCGTAATGAGAATTTTTATGACGTGCCCGATGGCCCGTTTCCTGTCGCATGTTTAATGAAGATGGAGCCGACCCGACAACGGCTACGATGGAAATACAGCCCCTGCAAACAAACAATCAAACCAGGCTTTCCCGGATCGGCATGAAGGTGGCCATTCCTCCCTATCCGGGCATTCGGCATAACCCTCCAGTATGGACCGAACCCGCCATGGGCATTCTTGAAATGAAGCCGGATACCAAATATCCGGCTGAATCATTTATTATACAGAATAAAATAAGCCGCTGATTTCGTGATAAGATAGACGGTTTTTACCCGATCCTGTTTTTATGAATGCGACCATTGGCCATGATAAGCTCCAGACTTGCACCCGTATCAGTAAGCACGGACAAATCCTTCAAGGGATTTCCGTCAACAACCAGTAGATCGGCGTGGCTCCCAGGTGCGATGACGCCCAGCTTTCCGCTCTGTTGCACGATCTCGGCATTAACCATGGTTGCGGAACGCAGAATGTCAATCGGCGGTTCCGCTTCCGCGCGAATCAGGAACTCCCGGGACTGCGCACCCTGCAAAGGACCGAGCAGATCGGAGCCGAAGCCGATCTTCACGCCAGCGTTGCGAGCCAGTCGCAGAGAATCCAGGCCAGCCGCCAGCACGACCTGCAGCTTTTCTCCGCTCGCCGGGGAAAGACCGTGCTCGGCCCCCGATTTGGCAAGCATGTCGTAAGCCACCAATGTCGGCACCAAGTAGGCCCCCCGCTCGGCCATGAGACGCGCACCCTGCGCATCGAGCAGATTGCCGTGCTCCACTGTGCGCACACCCGCCTGCACGATCCGGCGGATCGCGTCGGCACCATAGGCATGCGCGCCGACATAGGTACCCCAGCTTGCCGCTTCCGCGACCGCTGTCTCGATTTCCTCGATGGAAAACTGAGTACCGTCAATCGGGTCATGCTCCGATGCCACGCCACCCGAGGCCATGATCTTGATCTGGTGCGCGCCCAGACGCAGCTCTTCGCGCACCCCGCGCCGGACGGCATCCCGCCCGTCGACGATGCGCGACTGGAACGCGAGGGCACCGCTACATCCGCAGCCGTCCCCTTCGGTCCGCAGGCGATGATCGGCATGCCCCCCGGTCTGCGAGAGCGGTCGGCCCGAAATGAACAGGCGCGGGCCGGCAAAATGGCCTTCGCGCACCGCCTGAACCAGCCCGTAATCGGCGCCGCCCATATCGCGAACCGTCGTGAAGCCCCGGTCAAGCATCGCTCGCATCGAACTGGAAGCCCGTGCGGCCATCAGGGTCGGCGGCACCGCGCCGAGCCGGCCGAGATTCACTTCACTCAGGGTCACATGCGCGTGGGCGTCGATCAGGCCCGGCATGACGGTCCGCCCCCCGACATCGATCCTCCTGGCCTCTCTGAAGGACGGTCTGGTGTCGGAGACTTCCCGAACCGTTCCCTTCTCGACCACGATATAGGCGGGCCGCATATCGCCCAGTTCCAGATCGAGCAGATTGCAATGATCGAAGACGGTTACCATACGCTGTCGTCCTTATCCGTAGTCCGCAGAATTGAGCGGTGCCGTTCCGCACCACTCCGCGATGAAAAGTGCCAGCACGACAGTCGTTTTTTTCATGCTTTCCAGGTCGGCACGCTCTCGCGGACTGTGCAGCCCCTCTCCAAGCGAGCCGTAGCAGAGCGTCGGTATGCCGTAATGGAATCCATACAGACGCACGTCGCAGGTCGCCGGCATGCTGAAACTTTCCAGCTCGGTTCCAAAAACGGTCCTGTGCGCCAGGGCCAGAGCGGCCTCGGCCGCGCTGCCCGGTTCCTGGACGTATGGCTCCGCCTGGAATCCCACCCACGTCACGTCCGCGCCGGCCTCGTTGCCTTTCTCGCCGGCGCATGCGGCCACCGTGTCGAGAATAGCGCGACGCACCGCTTCCAGCGACTGTCCCGGCAGGATGCCGATACGGCAGTCGATCTCGCACCAGGACGGAACCATGCCGATCCAGTCCCCGCCCCGAATCCTGCCGACGCTGAAGGAAACGGGCGCTGCCATGTGCCCGTACCATCGGGAGTCCCGGTGCTCTTCGTTCGTGCGGTCGGCAAGCCCCTGTAATGCGGTGATGAAATCATACATCGCCAGGATCGCGCTGGCGCCACGACCGGCTTCGAGAATATGCGCGGCAGTACCGGAAAGACGCACACGAAACCAGATGGAGCCAAGCTGTGCCCTTTGCAGGCGGTTGCCGACGGCCTCGGCAATCAGGCAGGCATCGGCCCGATAGCCTCGGGCCAGGGTGCCCAGGGCGCCATTACCCGTGCATTCCTCCTCGCTTACCGTCTCGACATGGACCGGGGCGGCCGGACGCAGGCCGACGGCACGGAGCGCATCGAGCGCAAACACGATCTCGGTCACGCCGACCTTCATGTCGGCGGTCCCCCGGCCCGAGATCCACGTGCCGTCTATCCGCGGAGCGAACGGATCATGCGCCCAGTCCTGTAGTGGCCCCGGAGGCACGACATCAATATGGCCCTGGAGGATCAGGCTACGCCCCCCTCCCACGCTGGAGGGCACCGTCGCCACGACCTGGACGGCCTTTTCGTAATCGGCCTCGAAAACTGGAGAAAAACCCGGCAGCGCCTCGATCTCGACCTCGGCCAGGGTAAAACGGTCCACGGCCCAGCCGCGCGCGGCGAACTGGCCCGCCAGCCAGTCCTGGCAGGAGGCTTCCTGGCCGCGCAGGCTGGGAAAGGAAGCCAACGTGCCGAGCCAGGACACCTGCTTGGCCCAGTCGGCTTCCACCGCCTGCGCAAGGCGCGCTGCTAGGCTTTCGGACTGCGTGACCATACGTCGTCCCTTTCTCTCAGTCTTCGATGCCGTAGATTTCACGCGCGCGCTCACCGGTCAGGTATCCGTCACGCAGATCGCGCAGCACCGCCTCGCGAGAACGGCGTTCCGGCGGTCCGAAGCCACCTCCCACCCCTGTCACGACGTGGACGACATCGCCCTCGCGCAACGGGATGTTGGTTCCGAACGCATAGCGCTCGGGCATCTCCCCCGGCCGCAGCACCTCGACGAAATTCGGCGAGCCATCCAGTCCGCCATCGACCCCCCAGGGCGGAATGCGCGAGCGCGTGTAGCCGACACTCAGGAAATTGTCGTCGGCGCGCACCCGGTAGCGCAGGGAAATCCCCTTGCCCCCGCGCCATTGGCCCTCGCCGCCGGCAGCGGGATTGAGGGCGAGTTCCTCAACCCCCAGGCCATAGCGCGCCTCGGCGACCTCCGCCGGGCAATTGAAGGTCTCGCCATGAAAGCCCGAGAACATCGCGCTGTTGCCATCCCGGCCGCGCTGGGCGCCCCAACCGCCCAGTTGCGGCTCGACAATCGTGTAATGACGTCCTGTCTCGGCATGTTTTCCGCCGATATTGGTGCCACAGATCGACGCGAAATTTCCAGCCGGAACCAGTTCGGGCACATACCGGGCCATGCAGCGCAGGATCAGGTCGAAAAGCCTGATCTCGACTTCGGAATAATAGCCCAGCGCTCCGGGCTCGACCACATGGAAGACCGAACCGGGCCGGGTCACGACCTTCAATGGGCGGAAGAATCCGCCATTGCCGGGGGCATCGGTATCGGTCACAGCCTTGAAGGCAAGCTGCGCCGCGATAACCACCCCTTCCAGGCTGGAATTGCGCGATCCGGACTGGTCCGGATTATCGCGCAGGTCGACGATGAACGCATCATCGGTAATCTCGATGCTGACCTTGTAGACCGCGCCGTCGTCCTGTTCCTCCGCAAAGGTGAAGACACCCTTCGTCAAACCCTTGAGCGCTGTCCGGGCGCGGCGTTCCCCCAGATCCATGAAGTCGTCGATCGCCGCGATCACGACGTCCACGCCATATTTCGCGATCAGTTCCTGAAGCCGACGCTCGCCGATGCGCACACCCGCGATCCCCGCCCAGAGATCGCCCTTGAGAAAGGCAGGCAACCGCGTATTCACATATAGGATATCGAAGACCGCCTGGTTCGGCCGGCCCGCCTCCATCAGCTTGACGGCCGGAATCCGCACACCCTCCTGATAGATCTCGGTCGCGTCGGAGGACATCGAGCCGGGTACAAGTCCACCAACATCGTTCCAGTGGGCGATGTTCGCCGTCCAGGCGACCAAACGCCCTGCAGCAAAGACCGGCATCGCCAGGATCATGTCGTTCAGATGCGTGACACCACCCCAATAAGGGTCGTTCGATGCGAACAGGTCACCCGGCTGGATCGTCTCGGGCGGATGCTTCTTCAGGATAGCCGTCACGGCCTTGTCGAGTACCCCGATGAAGGCCGGAATTCCGGCACCCGACGCAGCGATATCGCCTTTGGCGTCGCAGATGCCGGTCCCGAGGTCCAGCACCTCATAGATGATCGCGCTCATCGACGTCTTGCGCTGGACGACGAACATTTCATCTGCAATGGCTTCCAGCGCATTCTGGATAATGTCGAACGTGACCTGGTCGTGGGAAGGATGACCCATGGCTTCAGTTCCCAAGCTCGATATGCGTGTTGCCGTAGGCGTCGATGGTGACGCCGTTACCCGGATGGACGACGATCGTCGTACCCGGATCCTCGATGATGGCGGGCCCTGCGAAGGTCATGCCCGGTTCAAGCCGTTCGGCATCGTACACCGTCGCTTCATGGATGCCGTCCGTTGCATAATCGACCAGGCGGCGGCCCTTCACGGCATCGGAAAGCACCGCCCCCGTAACCGGCAGGGGCATAACCTCCAACCGACCGACCTCGGCCGAGGCGATCAGGTGCAATCCGACGATCTCGACGCCCGAATCCAGGCGATAGGTATATTCGCGCTCATAGGCATTGTGGAAATCGCGCAACAGCTGGGCCAGCGACGCCGCATCCACCGGGCCGGCCGCCAGAGGAACCTCGATCGCATGTTCCTGATTCATGTAGCGCAGCTTGACGAGTACCTGGTGCCGCACCCGCTCTGCCGGAATGCCTTCCTCGATGAAACGCGCCGTCGCATGGTCGACAAGCGTACCCGCCAGAGTATCCAGCCCACCCACGTCGTCCTGTTCCAGCAACCGGGTCATGAAATAATCGCGGCGCAGATCGCTCATCATCATGCCCCACGCCGAGAATACCGGCGCTCCGCGTGGCACGACCACTTTGCGCACCCCCAGTTCATGCCCCAGGGCCACGCCATGCATCGCCCCGCCGCCACCGAAGACGACGAGCGTGAAATCACGCGGATCGTAGCCGCGATTGACCGAGACGAGCTTCAGCGCATTGACCATGTTCGCATTCGCGATCCGGACGATTCCGCGTGCCGCTTCGGCTGGCTCGCAGTCCAGCGCCACCGCAAGCCGCTCCAGCGCGCGATCCACCGCTTTCATGTCGGCCACGACGGTCCCGCCACAGAAATAATCACGATTGATCCGCCCCAGCGCCAGGTTCGCATCGGTCGTCGTCGCTTCAGTTCCACCGCGCCCATAGGCTGCCGGCCCCGGCATCGCGCCCGCCGATCGCGGGCCAACATGCAGTTTGCGAAATTCGTCGACCCAGGCGATCGAACCGCCGCCATTGCCGATCTCGACCAGATCCACGACCGGTACCATGATCGGATAACCCGCCGATTTACGATTCCGCTCGATCCAGTAATCTGTCTTGACACGCACCTGGCCATTTTCGATTAGCGAGCATTTGGCGGTCGTACCACCGATATCCAGTGCCAGGACATTGGGCTCACCGATCAGCCGCCCAAGTTCGGCCGCCGCCCAGAAACCTGATGCAGGTCCCGATTCGACCATGGTGATCGGCGTCGCCTTCGCCGATGCCAGGGAATCGACACCGCAATTAGACTGCATGACATACAGGCTGCCCCGATATCCCGCGTCGCGCAGGCCATCACCCAGTCCGCTGAGATAGCGTTCGGCCACCGGCTGGACATAGGCCGACAGCACGGTCGTGCTCGTACGCTCGTATTCCCGCCATTCCCGCGTAATCTGGTGTGACGCGACAACGGAAACATCCTGCCACAGACGACGGATTTCCTCCGCTACCCCCTGTTCGTGCGCTGGGTTGGCATAGGCATGCAGAAGGCAGATCGCAATCGCCTCCACCCCGTCCCGCCGGAAATCATCCAGGATCGCGGGCAGGCCCGACAGGTCCAGGGGTGCCGTCTCGTTGCCGCGATAATCCATCCGTCCCCCGACCTCCCGCCGAAGATAGCGTTCGACGAAGGGTTCGGGCTTTTCGTACAACAGATTGAAGAAATCTGGCCTGTTTCCACGCGCGATTTCCAGAACGTCGCGGAAGCCCGCCGTCGTGATCAGTCCTGTTCGCGCCCCCTTGCGTTCGGTCAAGGCATTGATCACGACCGTCGAGCCATGGGCGAAGAAATCGACTTCGGCCAGTTTCAGCCCCCCCTTGTCCACGACGTCAAGCACCCCCTTGGCAAAGTTCGGCGGGGTGGTGTCCGCTTTCGCCGTGACGATCCTCTGCGTTCCGGTCGACGGATCGGTCTCGAAATAAACGAGGTCGGTAAAGGTTCCACCGACATCCGTCGCAATACGCCTTGTCGTAATCTGCATCTGTCATCTTCCTGCCATGACGACGAAACGACATGCCCGGAGGCCATTTTTCGCGTCATCACTGTCAAAACCAATATCTCGTCGATACCGCAGTCCATTACGCCTCATGGGGCATGTCCCATGCCCCCACCCGTCATATGACCTGGAATCCGTGCTGGAACATGTCTTCGGAATCGATCCAGATCGTATTGAACCCGGTGGAAACGGCGCTTCCCTCGATCAACGGAACGATAGCCGGGATCGGGCCGTCTTCCGACGGAAGGCTGGTGTCGGACGCCACAGTGCCAATGAAGCTGCTGTGAATGTAGCTTTCATGAATAAACCGGTCGCCGACCCCAAGAATGCCCTTGTGCCGCATATGCGCCAGGCGCGCCGAGGTTCCGGTTCCACAGGGGCTGCGGTCGATCGCATTGTCGCCGTAGAACACCGCGTTCCGCCCGCGCTCCCGTGTCGCCCCCCGGTCAGCCCACAGGACATGGCTGACACCGTTGATCGAAGGGTCCACGGGATGGACGGGATGGAACTGCGCCCGCACGGCTTCGCGCACGAGCGGGCTGAGCGAAAGGATGCGCGCGGCCCCGAGGCTGTCCAGCCCTTCATAACCCTCCTGCGGCTCGACGATCGCATAATAATTGCCGCCATAGGCAACATCGACCGTCAGCGGCCCAAGCCCCGGAACGGTGATCGCGATGCCGGTGCGCGCCACATAGGACGGCACGTTACGGATCCGCACGCTGGCGACACGTCCCGCCCGCACCACATAGTCGATGTCGATAATCCCCGCTGGCACTTCCAGGCGCAACCGCCCGGCAACGCGCGGCGTCAGCAATCCATGCTCCAGCCCGAACGTGACCAAGCCGATCGTGCCATGCCCGCACATCGGCAGACAGCCCGACGTTTCGATGAACAGAATGCCACCATCACTGTCGTCGCGTGTCGGCGGATAAAGAAAGCCGCCCGACATCATCGAATGACCGCGAGGCTCGAAGCACAGGCCGGTACGAATCCAGTCATAGCGTGCAATAAAATCCAGCCGACGCTCGCTCATGTCGCCCCCCCGCAACAGCGGCGCCCCACCCGCCACCAGCCGCACCGGATTACCCGCCGTGTGACCGTCGATGCAAAAGAAGGTGTGACGCATAGCGGGCTCTCCATGTCTTTCCAACAACGGGCTCTCAGAGCGGCCGGGATGCCGCCGCCCGCTCGACCATGCGCACGACTTCGTCGCGCCGCGCGCCTTCCAGCGGCAAGCGCGGCAGCCGCACTCGTTCGCTTCCGCGTCCCATGATCTGCTCCGCCAGCTTGATCGACTGCACCAGATCATGTTCGGCATCGAGATGCAGCAGCGGCATGAACCAGCGATAGATTTTCCGGGCCGTCTCCACGTCGCCCCGCGCCAGCGCCTCCACCAGCGCCACCGATTCCCTCGGGAAGGCGCTGGTCAGGCCCGAGACCCATCCCTGTGCGCCCAGCAGAAGCCCCTCGAAGGCCACATCATCCAGACCCGCCATGATGACGAAGCGATCGCCGAACGTATTGTAGACATCGGTGTAGCGTCGCGTATCGGCGGAGCTTTCCTTGACCGCCGCGATCGTCGGCACCTCCGCCAGGCGCTGCAGCACATCCATGCCGATATTCACCCGATAGGCCGTCGGGTTGTTATAGAGCATGATCGGCAGATCGCTCGCCGCCGCAACCGCGCGGAAATGGTACTCCAGTTCATGAGGCTTGGGCACATAGACCATGGCCGGCAGGACCATGAGCGCGTCGGCGCCGATCCTGGCCGCCTCCTTCGCCCATGCGGCGGCCCGGGGCGTCGTCAGTTCCGACACGCCGACGATGACCGGGACCCTTCCCGCTACGGCTTCGACCGCCGCTTCGAGTACACTTATCTTTTCGTCCGGCTCCAGCGAATTGTTTTCGCCGCATGTTCCCATGATCACGACACCATGCACGCCGTCGTCAACCAGCGTATCGAGAACCTTTTGCGTACCAGCGATGTCGATGGACAGATCGGCATGGAACTGCGTCGTCGCCGCCGGGAAAACACCGGACCACTTCATGAACTCATACTCCCGCTCGCCTCACCGCCGAATGACGAGGCTATCGTTTATCGTATACTATGTATCATTTGATAGCGGAATGAAAAATATTCACCTCCACGCGATTTTGTCATCTTCCTGATATTTCGCAAAAAGTCGTCAAATCGAGACTTTTCCAGCCTATGCGGCGCCACCGACAGGGCTCAGCAGAAAGTTGGCCGCGCAAAAGGTTCCGCCTCGCGCTTTCCTCTCTCCCAGCGCTACAGTGCCTTGCGAAGATCGTCCAGCGTCGTCTGGATATGATCACGCATCAGGTTCTCGATCTGGCGCTTATTGCCCTTGAGCCAGCATTCGAGCAACGCCCGATGTTCCTGATTGGCACGTGTGTCATGATCCTGCATGTGCAGGTGGAATCGCACGTAGCGATCCGCCGTCACGTTCAACAGGTCGAGAACATGAAGCGTGGTCGGACCAGCACCCGGCTTGACCAGGGCGTAGTGAAAACGGCTGTTGTAGACACCGCGCTGGGCATCCTTGCGATCAATCGCCGCTTCCAGCGCCTCCAGTGTTTCGCGCGCATAGAGCGCATCTTCCGGCGTCGCGTTTTGCGCTCCCAGCGCGGCGGCTTCCGGCTCGATCCGAAGCCTCAGACGGAAGACGTCCTCGGCTTCGGCACGGGTCAAGGATGTGGCGAAAAACCCGCGTTTGGCATGGACGGACACGAATCCGTCCTGTTGCAAGCGCGCCAGCGCCTCGCGGACGGGGATCTTGCTCACCTGATACGAGGACGCGATCACATCCTGCCGGATCGGCTTGCCGGCAGGCAGTTCGCCCGAGAGAACACGCTCACGCAGCAAATCATAAAGCTGGTCGGAAATAGACCGGGTATAGAGTTGGTCCGCTTTGCTTTTGGTATGCATATAATCCTGGACTCGTCTTTCATATCACCGAAACCGATGAACAGCCTTCGACTCTAGCTGCTCCGCTCAGGCGAAACAATCAAAGTCCCGTTTGCGTGCCAATCGACGATCGCGTCACACATAAGCCTCGATCCCGTTCAATTCCGGGCCAAGGTCGGCCGCACATGCCATTGCGGCACCGACCATGGCGGGCGTGAAGATATCCTCCCCTTCCCCCATGAAATTGAAGCTCCCGACACAACGATCGTCCACCACGATCGGCAGGTTCAGCGCGGACAGGAGCCCATGGGACTCAAGATAGGCCCAGTCGCCGTAATGCGGTGCAAAACCTGCGACATCTCCAGCCACGAACGGCTCACGGCGGCCGACCACGATATCGAACCAGGCGGTATGCGGGATCGGCTTCGCCCCGCCGACCGGATACATGTGCGGCACGTTGGAATAGATGCGCCGGTTCAACCCCCGCGCCTCGTCCAGGACCAGGACGGTAAAGGTGCGGAAGGGCAGGATCTCCGCAAAGCGCCTTTGCGCGTCATCCAGCACCCGCATGACCGCCGGGGAAAGCGACACGTCGGCAGCGGCAATCACGTCCGTCTTCTGCTCGTTCATCGACTGACCTCCGTTCATTTCTCGTCAAAGGGTTGTGTGATGCTGACCGCCGGCTGGCTGAACCAGCACGGCCCGGCCTCCGAGACGTGGATATGGTCTTCAAGCCGCACGCCGAATATATCGGGCACCACGATCATCGGCTCGTCCGAAAAGCACATGCCGACCTCGATCGGACGGCGATCGCCCCCCATGATGTAGGGCGCTTCGTGAATATCCAGGCCGATCCCGTGTCCCGTCCGATGCGGCAGGCCCGGAAGATGGTAGCCGGGTCCAAGCCCACTGTCCGCCAAGAAGCCGCGCACGGCGTCGTCGAGCGCGCCGCAGGGCACACCCGGCTTTACGGCATCGAAGACGACCTGCTGCGCACGGCGCTCGATATCCCATATCTCCCGCTGCCGGCTCCCGGGCATCCCGCAGACATAGGTGCGGGTAATATCGGCATGATATCCGTGAATCTGGCAGCCACAATCGACCAGCACCAGTTCGTCGTCCCGCAGGATCTGGTCTCCCCCGATTCCATGCGGAAAGGCCGTTGCCTGGCCGAACTGCACCGCCGCGAAGGAGGCCCCGTTATCGGCCCCCATGCGACGGTGGGCCTGGTCGATGAAGCGCCTGACCTCGCTGGCCCGCACCCCCGGACGCATGGCCGCCGCCACATGGCGATGAACCTGGAGCGTCAGCGTCATCGCATAGCGCAGAACGGCGATTTCCGCCGCCGATTTCACCATCCGCAGCGCGTCGATCACCGGCGCGGCGCTTTCGAACGCAGCCCCCTCGACCAGCGCGGCGACGGCCCCGGCAATCCGGAACGGCAGTTCGGGATCGAGCGCGACCCGCTTCCTGCCGTGCAGCAGGTCCGCGAGCGCCGCACAGGGATCTTCATGCTCCTCCCACAATGCAAGGGCGCACGGAATCCGCAGACAGTCGAGAAGCGAGCCCCGTTCGAACGCAGGACAAAGCATGACCGGTTCCGCGCCGGCGCGCAGCACAAGAAGCACCGGTCGTTCGCTGGCCTTCCACGGTACTCCGCTGAAATAGCGCAGTGACGAACCGGCACCGATGACGAGCGCATCGATATCACGCGCCGCGCACAGTTCCACCGCTTTGCCGAGCCGCACCGCATAGTCCCCGTCCGGAATCCCCGGTCGATCCTGCGCCAGCGGCTGCACGCTGGCCAACTGCTCGGCCAGCGTGGAAAATCCTATCTGTCTACCCATGAAGGCTCCTGAAACGTGATGATCGACGTCAAACCTGCCGCCGGCGCCCGATGGTACCCATGCCCTGAATCTGCAGGACCAGACGCGCCGCCACGGACACGAAAGCCGCGGCCATCAGTGCATCCAGACTGGGCACGCCGGTCAAGGCGCACATACCGGCCAGCGAGGAGATGCCGGCCAGCACACCCCCGCCCCAGGCCAGCAAGTGGATAACGGTGCGCGACCGCATGCCCGGCAGGGGCGGCATCACGACATCCAACAGAATGACCGGTGCGATCGGCGGAAGAATAATACCCAAGGTAAGAAGAAACGACATGAAGGCCCCGTTCATGCCCAGAATGTTCAGAACGACACCCGCACTGCCCGCTCCGACGACCCAGCGGTTCAGATGCCGGCTTCCGCCAAGTGACTGTTTGAAAAGTCATAGAACGGTCTGAAACCCTGAGGCGGCGTATGCCGACTTGGGCAGGTTTACCTATATGAGGGTAATTTCTGCCC
>NZ_QQAW01000014.1 GCF_003350405.1 Gluconacetobacter liquefaciens
GGGGGTCAGCATCGCCTGCATGGCGTCGGCCAGCGCCACCGCATCGGCGGCCGGCACCACAATCCCCGCCCCGCAAGGCTGCAACACATCCTCCAGCCCCGACTGGTCGGACCCGATCACCGGCACCCCGCGCGCCAGCGCCTCCACCGCCACACTGGGCAACCCCTCGCGATCGCCGCCGGCCGAGACCACGCTGGGCACCACCAGCGCAATCGCCCGGTCCATCAGCGCCGCCAGGTCCGCCGCCGCCAGCCACCCGGTAAAGCGCACAGTCTCCAGCCCCGCCGCATATTCCCGCATCGCAGGCAGTAGCGGCCCGTCCCCCGCAAGCACCACGGGCGGCGTCAACCCGCGCGCCGCCAGCACCCGCAGCGCGTCGATCAGGGTCGCCACCCCCTTCTTGTCCACGAACCGCCCGGCGAACACGAACTGCTCCACCGGCCCGGCGGCAGGGGCCGCCGCTTCCACCCCAATCGGGATCACGTCCAGCAGATCCGGCCGCACTCCCCGCTCCAGCAACCTGTCCCGCACACCCTCCGAAACGCAGACGAACAGCGACGCATAATCCTGCAATGCCCGCCACCGCCTATGGAAAATCGAAGGCAGCCCCCCGCGCTGGTAATGCTTGTCCTTGAAGGCATCGCCGCCATGAAACGTCACCGCCAGCGGCACGCCCAGCGCGCGAGCCATCGGCAGCGCCAGTGCCCCGCCGCGCCCGAACTGCGCATGCACCAGCACCGGCGCCAGATCGGCAACATCCCGCGCCGCACCCCAGCCAAACTGCTTGAATGCGGCCTGACGCAGCGGCCGCAACGGCCCATCCCCGCCAAGAAACCGCACATCACCCGGCAGATCGCCCACCGCCCCCTCCCGCCGGCACCCTACCCAGCAGGGCCGCAGATCCTGGAATCCGATATATTGCCGCCGCATGAAGGCATGTTCCGAAGCCGGCAGCAGACGGTCCCGATAGACGAAAACGGTCTTCACCCGCCTGCACCCGCCAGATCGGCTGTCACGGGCGCCCGCTCCATCAGCCCGACCGCCGCCTCCACCACCGGCGCGACCGCCAGCCCCGCGATCGGCGCGCTCCCTTCCGGTCCCGGCGCGGCAATGCCGCGCGCGCACCGCCCCACCGGCCCGTATTCCGACATGCGACTAGGCCCGAACAGCCCCAGCGTCGGCGTCCCGACCGCCGCCGAAAGATGCATCAGCCCCGAATCATTGCCGACAAATCCCCCGCACCGCGCCAGCACCGCCGCCACCTGCGCCAGCGTCAACCCGCCCCCGGCATCGACGGCATCCGGCAGCGCCGCCAGCACCGGGGCCGCCATCCGCCGCTCGGTCTCGCCAGGCCCGTACAGGATAACGGGCCGCATCCCCGGCCAGCGGTCCTGCAAGGCGCGCGCCAGCGCAATGAAGTGGTCGGCCGGCCATACCTTGCCCGCCCAGTTCGCCGTGGGCGCCAGCGCCAGCCATACCGGCCCGTCGGGCAGCATCGCCGCCGCCCGCGCCCGATCGGCCGCACCGGTCCACATTACCGGCAAAGGCGGCGGCGACAGGCGCAGCACCTGGCCCAGATGCACGATCCGCGCGCCCTGCCGCCGTCCGCCGCGCATGATCGCCCGCCGCCGCGCCGCCAGAAACAGCGTCACCGCCGACCCGCGCAGATCCACGCACAGATCCCACCGTGTCCCGACACACGCGCGCCACAGCGCCAGCCAGTGCAGATCATATTTCCGCTTCGTCACCACGATGGTGCGCTCACGCCGGGGCATCGCCTCGAACAGCCCCGCCGCGACCGGCCCGCAGGCAATGGTGAAGCGCGCCTGCGGATAGCGGGCCAGCAGAACATCCAGCAACCCGGTGGACAGCACCGCGTCCCCCAGACGTGTAGAGGTGATGAACAGGATACGCATGGTCAGCGAGCCTACCCCATTGCCCCGTCCGACGAAATCGCCCCTTCTCCACCCCGAGGGCAGACCACACATCAGACCCTGTCCGCACAGGCGGCGACGCCGACCGAACACGATAACCCCTGCCCGGAAACGCACAGCGGGGCCGTCCTCCGCCCCCATTTCCAGACAGGCCCAGGAGGCATAGGATCACAGGCATGGTTGACACGACACATCTCGCCCACCTCCCCGACCGCGCCGTCCTGGCCCTCTCCGGCCTCGACCGGCACAGCTTCCTTCAGGGGCTGGTGTCCAACGACGTCACCGAAGCGACACCGGGCCATGCGGTCTGGGCGGCGCTGCTGACGGCACAGGGCCGCTGGGTGGCCGATTTCTTCCTGTTCGCCGATCCCGACGGCGCGCGTCTGCTGCTGGATTGCGAGGCCGCGCAGGCCGACATGATTCGCCAGCGCCTGCTGCGCTACCGCCTGCGCTCCGACGTCTCGATCGACGAAACCGGCTTTGCCGTCCATGCCGCCTGGGGCGCGGTGCCGGCGATGATCGATTCCGCCATCGGCGCCCCCGACCCGCGCCTCGCCGAAGCCGGCTGGCGCCTGCTGCTGCCACGCCCGGCGGAAGGCGCCGCCGACCACGCCGCCTACGACGCCCACCGCCTGGCGCTGGGCCTTCCCGACGGCTCGCGCGACTGCGAGGACGGCAAGACCCTGCTGCTGGAAGCCAATTTCGAGGCGCTGAACGGCATCTCCTGGACCAAAGGCTGCTATATGGGCCAGGAGCTGACGGCCCGCACCCGCTATCGCGGCCTGGTCAAGCGCAAGCTGCTGCCCGTCACCGGCGCAGCCCTCCCCCCGCCCGGCACGCCGCTGCTCCAGGCCGGAAAGGAAGCCGGACACATGGCCTCCTCGCGTGACGGACGCGGACTGGCCATGGTGCGGCTGGCCCATCGCAGCGACGAACTGACGACGGAAGGCGGCCATTCGGTGCAGGTCCACATCCCCGACTGGCTGACCCTGCCGGAAGCCGACACGCCCAAAGACTGAGCCGAACCCACCCTGTCGCGCCACGCCTGCTGGACAGGCGCGCCACCATGGAGTGTTGTGCCGCCATGACCGACACCGCCCCCGCCTATACGGCACCCGACGCCACCACCCGCGCCGCCATGCTCGACACGGCGCGCTTCGATGCCGCCGGCCTGATCGCCGCCATCGCCCAGCAGCACGATACGGGCGAAGTCCTGATGCTGGCCTGGATGAATCGCGAAGCTCTGGACGAAACCCTGCGCACCGGCCGCGTCTGCTATTATTCGCGCAGCCGCGGCGGCCTGTGGCGCAAGGGCGAAACCTCCGGCCAGGTGCAACGCCTGGTCGATGCACGCCTGGATTGCGACCGCGACGCGGTGCTGCTGCTGGTCGACCAGACCGGCGTGGCCTGTCATACCGGCCGCCGAAGCTGCTTCTTCAACGCCATGCGCCCCACGGGACTGGTCGAGACCAGCGCGCCGCTCATCGCAGCCGACACCCTCTACGGGCGCGGCTGACGCACCGCGCCCGCCCCCTTTTCACTGAAAGCGCCTCCGATGTCCCAGCCTGCCCCCTCGCCCGTCGGCAAGATCATCTTCCTCGTCGTCCTGCTCACCGCGACGATCGGGCTTGGCGTCTATACGATCCACTCGGCCTTCACGGCCCTGCACAGCACGGTCCAGGACGGCACGACCACGCAGCCCCCCGCCCCCCACGATTCCGCAAAACAGTAACCCGCACGCCGCACTCTTGACGCCCCCGCACGCCTGTCCGCTTCCGGACAAGGCGTCCGTTCGCGGACAGAACCCTCTTCCGACCCGAAAAAGATCAATTTTTACAATCGGGTATAAATCATCCCTCTTCCGGTAAACTGTCTCCGAACCACAGGAGACAGTTCATGCACCGGCCAATGCCTTCTCCCCGGCCCCGCCCTGCCAAACCGGCCCGCTCCCCGACGAGGAACGAAGCGCGCCGGTCATCAGCCACGACCGAACCCGCCCCAAAACTTGCCTCATCTCAAGATTTCGTTGTGATTTTACAACAAAAAACGGTATGCAGGACCATGTTCAACCGGATCGGACTCTTCAGGGCCGAGCGCGGCCTCACCCGCAAGGCGCTGGCGGACCTCGTGGACGTCAATCCACAGACCATCGGGTTTCTGGAGCGGGGCGATTACAAGCCCAGCCTGGAACTCGCGCTCAAGATCGCCCAGGTCTTCGACGTCCCGGTCGAAATCATTTTCTCGCTCGAACCGTTCGAAACCATATCAACCATGTTGCAGGGAAAGACCGGAACATGACGGTGTAGGGTCGCAACATTCGGCCAGCACGTCGATAGCGCCAAGAGCACCGGCCTCATCCTCGCCGGCTACCCCGCCCTTTCTCCATCGGCCCGTGGACCGGCCCCCTCTCCCAGACATTCGGGCCGGCACAGGCCAAACGGGAATACGCTGGAAGAATAGAAGCTGCCGTCACGAGTGACCCGCACTCTCCGGGCCAGGCCAGAGCATCCCGCTCATTTCTCGGCTGTCTTATGATGACCGTTCAGCCTGTCCGTGAAGGCCAGAATCAATGCCGACACAACGAAAGTCAGATGGATTCCCGCATACCAGGCCAGATCACGATTGGATGTTTCATCCACGCTCATGAAGGCACGCAGAAGCTCGATCGCGGAAATCGCCACGATTGACGACATCAGCTTCAATTTCAGCCCGGAAAAATCGACCTGACCCATCCATACCGGCCAATCCTTATGATTGGCATGATCGAGACGCGAGACAAAGTTCTCGTATCCCGACAACATGACCATCACCAGAAGCGAACCGGTCAGCGCAAGATCGATAAATGTCAGAACAGAAACGATCGTATCCGTTTCCGTCGCGTGCAACAGATGATGGGACTCCTCGACAAAAACCAGAACCATTTTCACGAGCAGACCAAAAAGGCAAAAGGCCAGTACCAGATAGAATGGAGCCAGCAGCCAACGGCTCGTAAAAAGAATTTGCCCCAGAACACGTTCGATCATCAGTACAAGTTCCGTATTTACAGGGATGCTCTCCCTCTCAAGACCAAAACACGCACACCCCCCTCCCGAGATGTCCGGGAGTCCTGTGTCTGCGCCGCAGCGTATTCCTTTTGACTCCTTCTCGACGGACGATGTCCGGCCACGCCGACAGAGAGATATTTACCGTTTATTATTTAATGTTTCAATTTGAACCCGGAAGAAAATCATTATTCTGTGATAGCGAGAGGTATTCCACAACAATTCAAAAATACTTGCAAAATATAGGGACGAAGACACCAAGCGTACCCCGAACCGTCTTTGCAAATTCGATGCATTGTGCCGCCCAACCCTCAAGCATCAAGGGGCTTTTTACGATGTCCCCAAAAATGCGACAAAAAAACATAGCCGGGCCGGCGCGTCCGTACTGATGAATCCGGCGCATTTCATGACAGCGCCCGTCACGGCACCAATCGAACGCCCCGCCTCCAGGCAGGGGACCGGTACGCCCTGTTCCAGTTCCGTGAACGGCATATTTTCTTCCATGTCGCCGGCAACGACCAACGGACGGCCCGCGCGGCCCCATGTACGATGCCCCCTCGACGCCCGAAACCGCGCCGATCATCAAGGACCATTAAAAGAATGGAGGTCGAAAGAAGAAAGGATCAGCGTTCCAGCACGGCCATCAACTCGGCCGCCGCCGCATCGTCCGGATCGCCCGCCGGCGCCGCCAGCGAAGCCGCGATGGCGCGAAAGCCCGCCCGTTGCAGGGCGGCGCTGCGCCCGTCGGTCAGCAGCCGATGCACGGTGTCCGCCAGCAGGCCGGGCCGGCAGCGTTCCTGCAACAGTTCCGGCACCAGCCGATGCCCGGCCAACAGATTGACCATCGCCACATAAGGCACGCGGATCAGCCGCCGCGCCAGCGCCGCCGTAATCGGATTGACGCGATAGGTCACCGCCATCGGCACCCCGGCCAGCGCCAGTTCCAGCGTCGATGTCCCCGATTTGGTCAACGCCGCCCCCGCCGCCGCGAAGGCATCATGCTTTTCCGCCAGATCGGTGACGACGATCGGCCGCAGCGGCCAGTCGGCCACCCCCCGCCGCACCACATCCGCCACCACGGGCGAAACCGGCACCACCGGCACGATACCGGGGCAGGTCGCCATCAAAATACGCAGCGTCCGCCCCAGCACCGGCAACAGGCGCGGCGCCTCCGACCGACGACTCCCCGGCATCAGGATCAGCACGGGCGTATCGGCCGCAATCCCATGCCGCGCCCGAAACGCCGCCCCATCCCCGCGATCGACCCCCGATTGCAGCACCGGATGCCCGACAAACCGCGCATCGAGCCCATGCCGGCCGAAAAAATCGGGCTCGAACGGCAGCAGGCACAGCAACCGGTCCCACAGGCCGGGAAACTCCCGCACCCGATGCTCCCGCCACGCCCACACCTGCGGCGCGACATAATGCACACGCGGAATGCCCAGGTCCGCAATGCGCCGCAGCAGGCGCAGCGTAAAGCCGGGGCTGTCGATCGTCACCACCAGGTCGGGCCGCGTCGCCGCGATATCGGCCACCGCCTGGTCCAGCCGGCGCGAGAGATGCCGCAGCCGGGGCAGCACTTCCACCAGCCCCATCACCGCCAGGTCGCGCAGCGGAAACAGGCTGCGCAGCCCTGCCTCCTCCATCCGCGTGCCACCGACCCCGGCGAACCGCAGCGTCGGGTCCCGCCGACGCAACGCCGCCATCAGCCGCGCCCCCAGCACGTCGCCGCTGGCCTCGCCAGCCAGAATCCAGACCGTCCGGCCCGGCGCGGCCTCCGCCACGCGGGTCAGCCTTCCCCGCGCAACGTCGCCCCGCAGGCCTTCTGCACCGCCGCCACCACGGCACCGCACACGGCCTCGATCTCGGCATCGGTCAGGCTGGCCTTGACCGGCTGCAACGTCACCTCGACCCCCAGCGACTTGCTGCCCTCGGGCACCTTGTCACCTTCATAAACGTCGAACAGCCGCACACCGGCGATCAGCGTCCGCTCGGCCCCCCGCGCCGCACGCAGCACGGTTTCCGCCGCCACGTCGCGCCCGACGACAAAGGCGAAGTCCCGATGCACCGGCTGGAACGCCGACAGTTCAGGCGCCACACGCCGCCGCCGCTTTGGCTCGGCGATCGCGTCGAGAAACAGTTCGAACCCCACGACCGGCCGGTCCAGTCCACGCCCGGCCAGCAATGCCGGATGTAACTGGCCGAACACGCCCAGCACGATCTTCGGCCCCTGCCGCAGCACGCCCGAACGACCGGGATGATAATGGCCCGGCGCATCCGCCGTCACGCTAACGCCCTCGACGGGCGCCCCCAGCGCCGCCAGCACCGCCAGCGCATCGGCCTTGGCATCCCACAGATCGACCGGTTCGGCCGTCCGGCCGGGGAAGCGCGGCGCGTGCCCGCTGCGCAGCGCCGCCGCAATCTGGCTCTGCCCGGATTCCGAAAAGCCCGGCCCCACCTCGAACAGCCCCAGGTCCGGATAGCCCCGTGCCGTATTGCGCTCGACGGCCGCCAGCAGATTGACCAGCGGCGTCGGCCGCATCTGGTCCAGATCGGCGGCAATCGGGTTCAGCAGCCGCAGGCTCTCCGGCACCGCGCCGAAGCGCGCGCACGCCTCCTGCGCCGCGAAGGAATAGGCCACCGTCTCCAACAGCCCGCGCGCCGCCAGCACGCGCCGCGCCGTGGCCGTCCGCGTCTGGCGCGGCGTCAGCGCCGGCAGCGGCACGGCGGACAGCGCGGGCAGCGACACCGGCGCAATCGAATCCAGCCCGCGCAGACGCAGGATCTCCTCGATCAGGTCGCATTCGGAATCGACCGCCGCGGCCCCCTCGGCGGCGGCGAAGGCGCGCTCGGCCGAAAGATCCGGCGCCTGGTCCAGCACCATCTTCATGGCGATGTCGTTGCGCCACGACGGTACATCCACCACCACGCGCGCCTCATCGCGCTCGCGCACTTCAAAGCCCAGCGCCTCCAGCGACGCCACGGCCTCGTCCGCCGGCACGTCCAGTCCACCCAGCCCGGCGACCCGCGCGAAGCGCAGATGCGCCTCCCGCTGCCACGCCGGCGCGTCACCGGCCGAAACCACCTCGCTGGCCTCACCGCCGCACAGCTCGATGATCATCCGCGTCGCCGCTTCCAGCGCCGCCACCGGCAACGCCTGGTCCACACCGCGCTCGAAGCGGTGCCGCGCATCGGAATGCAGCCCCAGCCGCCGCCCGCTCAGCGCGATCCGCACCGGGTCGAACAACGCGCATTCCACGAACACGCTCGTGGTCTCGTCAGTGGCTCCGGTCGCCTCGCCGCCCATGATGCCCGCCAGGGACTGCACCCCGGCCGCATCGGCGATCACGCAATCCTCGGGCGACACCACCACGTCGCGCCCGTCCAGCGCGCGGAAGCTCTCGCCCGCGCCCCGGCAGATCGTCAGCCGCCCGCCGGTCAGGCGGTCGGCATCGAACACATGCAGCGGCCGGCCCAGATCGAAGGCGAAGAAATTGGTGATATCCACCAGCGCCGAAATCGGCCGCAGCCCGATCGCCCGCAGCCGCTTCTGCAACCAGTCCGGGCTGGGGCCATTGCGCACGCCGCGCACGGTCCGCCCCAGCACCCACGGGCAGGCTTCGGGAAAGTCATTGGCCCACGTCACGGGCGAGTCGAACGTACCTTCCACGGTCTCGGCCAGCCAGGGGCGCAGATGCCCCAGCCCCGCCGCCGCCAGGTCACGGGCAATGCCACGCACCGCCAGCGCATCGCCCCGGTTCGGCGTCACCGCAATCTCGATCACCGGATCGTTCAGCCCGGCGAAGTCGGCATAGGAAAGCCCGGTCTCCGTACCCTCGGGCAATTCGGCAATGCCGTCATGCTCCTCGCCCAACCCCAGTTCGCGCAGCGAGCACAGCATGCCGCCGCTCGCCTCGCCCCGGATCGACCCGGCCTTGATGGTGATGTCCGAACCCGGAATCCACGTCCCCGGCGGCGCGAAGATCACCGACAGCCCGGTGCGCGCATTCGGCGCGCCGCAGACCACCTGCACCTCCTCGAAACCCGGCCCGGCATCGACGCGGCACACGCGCAGCCGGTCGGCATTGGGGTGCTGCACCGCCTCGACGATGCGGGCGGTGCGGAAGGCGGCCAGCCGGGCGCCGGGGTCGTCGACGCCCTCCACCTCCAGCCCGATCGTGTTCAGCTTGGCGCAGATTTCATCGACCGTGGCATGGGTATCCAGATGGTCGCGCAGCCAGGACAGGGTGAACTTCATCGATCACAGACCTTCATGCAGCAGGGCCGGCGACAGCGGGCTGTTGCCGTAATGGCGCAGCCAGCGCACGTCGCTCTCATAGAACGAACGCAGGTCCGGAATCCCGTGACGCAGCATGGTCAGGCGCTCGATCCCCATCCCGAAGGCGAAACCCTGCCATTCGCGCGGGTCCAGCCCGCAATTGGCCAGCACGCGCGGATGCACCATGCCCGAGCCCAGAACTTCCAGCCAGTCGCCGCCGCCGCCGATCTCGCCGGTCTTGCGCGACCAGCCGATATCCACCTCCATCGACGGCTCGGTGAACGGGAAATACGAGGCCCGGAACCGCACCGGCAGGTTCGGCTGGCCGAAATAGGCACGCAGGAAATCGATCAGGCAGCCCTTCAGGTGCGCCAGCGTGATCCCCCGGTCGATCACCAGCCCCTCGCACTGATGGAACATCGGCGAATGGGTGGCATCATGATCCGCACGATAGGTCCGCCCAGGCGCGATGATGCGGATCGGCGGCTCCTGGCCCAGCATGGTGCGGATCTGCACGCCAGAGGTCTGGGTGCGCAGCACGCGCTCGCGCAGACTGCCCTGCTCGGCCGGCAGATAGAACGTATCCTGGTCGGTGCGCGCCGGATGATGGTCGGGCGTATTGAGCGCCGAGAAATTATGCCAGTCGGTCTCGATATCCGGCCCCTCGGCCACCTTGAAGCCCATGGCGCCGAAAATGGCGGCCATCTCTTCCATGGTGCGGCTGATCGGATGGATCGCCCCCTGCGATTCGGGCCGCGCGGGCAGCGTCACGTCCACCCGTTCCGAGGCCAGGCGCGCATTCAGGGTCGCGGCCTCGATCTCCGCGCCCCGCGCCTCGACGGCGCGCGACAGGTCGTCACGCAGACGGTTCAGCGCCCCGCCGCGCAGCTTGCGCTCCTCGGGCGACATCCGGCCCAGTTCCTTCAGCAGCCCGGTCAGCCGGCCAGACTTGCCCAGCGTGCCCACACGCACGGCATCCCATTCCCGCCGGTCGCCGGCAGCGGCGAGCGCGGCCAGCGTCTCCTGCCGCAGGGTTTCGAGATCGTCGCTCATGGCACCTCGCTGGAAACAGACACGCGATAGAACAGATTAAGATGGGGTATTAAACCGCAGACCTGCGCGGATACAGCCTCCGACGGCGGGAATAAACCCCCAAAAGCAGAACGGGCCGCCCCTTGTGGGGGCGGCCCGTTCCAGATCACCACCGTAAAGGAGCAATCAGGCGGCCAGAGCGGCCTGCGCCTTCTTCACGATCTCGGCGAAGGAGGCGGCATCGTCATACGCGATGGCGGCCAGCACCTTGCGGTCGATCTCGATCCCGGCCTTGTCCAGCGCGAAGATGAACTTGCTGTAGGTCAGGCCATGCTCGCGCACCGCGGCGTTGATGCGCTGGATCCACAGGGCGCGGAAATCGCGCTTCTTGTTCCGGCGGTCGCGATAGGCATACTGAAGCGACTTTTCCAGGCGCTCCAGGGCAATGCGGTAGTTGGTCGAAGACCGGCCGCGGAAGCCCTTGGACTGCTCAAGGACCTTCTTGTGACGGGCGTGCGTCGTGACGCCCCGCTTAACACGTGCCATGTTTCAGGTGCTCCTTATGCCAGCCCGTAGGGCGCCCACTGCTTCACAGTCTTCCCGTCCATTTCGGTCAGGGTCTGCGAGCCGCGGTTGGTGCGCTTCATCTTCTGCGAGCGGTTGATCAGGCCGTGGCGCTTGTTGCCCGGGCCAGCCAGCACCTTGCCGGTCGCGGTGATCTTGAACCGCTTCTTGACCGACGACTTGGTCTTCATCTTGGGCATTTTCATCTCCTTCAATTCTGCGGGCTGCGACCGCGAACGGTCAGACAGCAGTCACGGCCGGGCATGCCCATTTCAGGCCCGGACGCGCGAACAGGTCGCTGCCTATAAACAAACCCCACCCCGCAATCAAGCCTTGCGTTCCCCCTTTGCAGCCGCAATGACGGAATTCCCTCGAAGCCTCCGGACACAAGGCGGCCGACCGGCCAACCGGCCATCAACCAGGGATCATCCCATGACAATCCTTTCCCCCTTCGGCGCGGTCCCGCCCGCCGTGCTGGTCCCGTCATACGACCGGGCCGCCGTGCGGCCGGGCATCGCCCATCTCAGCGTGGGCAATTTCCACCGTGCGCACCAGGCGGTCTATATCGACCGCGTGCTGGCGCGGCCGGGCAACGCGCAATGGGGCATCCTGGGCATCGGCGTGATGGACGACGCGCACGAGCGCGCCAAGGCCGAATCGCTGCTGGCGCAGCACGGGCTCTATACCCTCACCGAATGCCCGGCCGACGCACCGGACAGCGTGCGCTTCGTCGGCTCGATCGTGGAGTATCTGCACGCGCCCGACGACCGCGCGGCCGCCATCCACCGCCTGGCCGACCCGGCGATCCGCATCGTCAGCCTCACCGTCACCGAAGGCGGCTATTACATCGACGCCGACGGCCGTTTCCAGCTCGACCACCCCGCGATCGCCGAAGACCTCGCCCGCCCGGTGCCGCACACGGTCTTCGGCCTGGTGACCGAGGCCCTGCGCCTGCGCCGCGACGCCGGCACCGGTCCGTTCACCATCCTGTCCTGCGACAACCTGCCCCATAACGGCCACGTCGCCCGCACCGCCTTCCTCACCTGGGCCCGCGCCCGCGATGCCGTGCTGGCCGACTGGATCGAAGCCCACGTCACCTTCCCCAGCACCATGGTCGACCGCATCACCCCGGGCGTCGGCCCGCTGGACATCACGCGCCTCGACACCGGCAGCGGCGTGGACGACCGCGTGCCCGTCTTCTGCGAGGATTTCATCCAGTGGGTGATCGAGGATAAATTCTGCGCCGGCCGCCCGCCACTGGAAGAGGTCGGCGTCCTGTTCACCGGCGACGTCACGCCCTACGAGCAGGTCAAGCTGCGCATGCTCAACGCCTCGCATTCCATGCTCGGCCTGCCCGGCATGCTGATGGGCTACCGCGTCGTCAGCGACATCATGCACAACCCTGACGTCGTGGCGCTGCTGGAGCACTATCTGGCCCAGGATGCCGAACCCCTCCTCCAGGCCCCGCCGGGCATGGAACTGCGCGCCTACGCGGCCCAGCTCCTGCGCCGCTTCAGCAACGTGGCCATCAGCGACCAGCTTCCCCGCATCGCCTCCGACAGCGCGTCGAAACTGCCGGTCTTCGTCCGCCCCACCGCCGAAGGCACGCTGGCACGCGGGGCAGACGCCGCACGCATCGCCTTCCTGCTGTCCTGCTTCGCCGAATATCTGCGCGGCCACGACGATACGGGCGCCACTTACGAACTCCAAGAACCCCATCTCAGCCCCGAAGACCTCGCCCTGGCCGCCGACGAAGACCCGGCAAAGGCGCTGGACATGTCGGTCTTCGCCGGCTGGGGCCTGCGCGACCATCCCACCTTCGTGGACCTGTTCACCCAGACCCGCACGTTCCTGCGCGCCGGCGGCACCCGCGCCTGCCTTCGCGCACTCGTCAGCCCGCCGGAATCCGCTCCCGGAATCTGACATCCCCGGCATGGCGGGCCATGACCACGGAAAGTTGATAATGTTTCACATCGCACTGAAACGTTGTTACGAATCGCATGACCGCCATGTGCACGACGCATAAATCCGTCGTGCATCCGCGATCCGTCTTCCAACAATCATCGGGCACTTCATGATAAATCGAAACGGGACACCTCCCGTGCTTACCATCACCGCCGGGGTCTTTGCCCTGATCGGGCTTTATCTGCTGGCAGGGGGCGTCTGGCTCACCGCGCTCGGCGGGTCGCCCTATTACCTCATCGCCGGACTGGTGATGCTGGTCACGGCAGGGTTGCTGTTCCGCAGAAAGCGCGAGGCCCTGTGGGTCTACGCCGCCCTGCTGATCGGGACCATGGTCTGGGCGGTAAAGGAGGTCGGTTTCGATTTCTGGGCCCTGGCGCCGCGCGGCGACGTGCTGGTGCCGCTGGGTATCTGGCTGCTGCTGCCGCCGGTCACGCGCCATCTCGGCCCCGCCGGCGTCGCAACCATCCTGCCGCTGCGCGCCTCGGTGGTGGCGGCCGTCGCCGTCATCGCCGCCGCCCTCATGAACGACCCGCAGGACCGCGCCGGCTCCCTGCCCCAGATCGCCGGCAATGCGCCGACGCCGGGCGACGCCACCGCCATGCCCGACGAAGACTGGCAGGCTTATGGCCGCACCCAGTTCGGCGACCGCTTCAGCCCGCTGAAACAGATCACCACGGCCAACGTGCACGACCTGAAAGTGGCCTGGACCTTCCGCACCGGCGACGTGAAGCGCCCCGACGACCCCGGCGAATTCACCGACGAAGTCACGCCGATCAAGGTCCGCGACACCATCTATCTCTGCTCGCCGCACCAGATCCTGTTCGCGCTCGACGCCGCGACCGGCAAGCAGAAATGGACGTTCGATCCGCAGATCAAATACAACGCCACCTTCCAGCACATGACCTGCCGCGGCGTGTCGTACCACGAGACCCAGCCGGGCGCCGAGACGATCGACGGCGCGCAGGCCCCGATCGACTGCCCCCGCCGCATCTTCCTGCCGACCAATGACGGCCACCTCTACGCGCTGGATGCCGAGACCGGCGAACGCTGCTCCCATTTCGGCGATAACGGCGTCATCGACCTCCAGGAGCACATGACGGTCAAGACGCCGGGCTTCTACGAGGCCACATCCCCCCCGGTGGTCACCGACAAGGCGGTCATCGTCTCGGGCGCGGTCATCGACAATTACTCCACGCATGAGCCCTCGGGCGTCACGCGCGGCTTCGACGTCTATACCGGCCAACTGATCTGGGCCTTCGACCCCAGCAACCCCGATCCGAACGAAATGCCGTCCGAGACGCACCATTTCGTTCCCAACTCGCCCAATTCCTGGATCGTGTCGTCCTACGACCCGAAACTGAACCTGATCTATGTCCCCATGGGCGTGCAGACCCCCGACATCTGGGGCGGCAACCGCACCCCGGATGCCGAGCGTTATGCCAGCGCGATTGTGGCGCTGAACGCCGATACCGGCAAGCTGGCGTGGTCCTACCAGACCGTGCATCACGACCTGTGGGACATGGACATCCCCGCCCAGCCCAGCCTGGTCGATATCCGCACCCCGTCGGGCGAGATCGTGCCGACCCTCTACGCCCCGGCCAAGACCGGCAACATCTTCGTGCTCGACCGCCGCACCGGCACGCTGGTCGTCCCCGCGCCCGAAACCAAGGTGCCGCAGGGCCCAGCGCCGGGCGACCACCTCTCCCCCACCCAGCCGTTCTCCGAGCTGACCTTCCGCCCGAAGAACAACCTGACGGATGCCGACATGTGGGGCGGCACCATGTTCGACCAGCTCATTTGCCGCATCATGTTCCACCAGTTGCGCTACGAGGGGCCGTTCACCCCGCCGTCGCTCCAGGGCACGCTGGTGTTCCCCGGCAATCTGGGCATGTTCGAATGGGGCGGCCTGGCGGTCGATCCGCAACGGCAGATCGCCATCGCCAACCCGATCGCCATCCCCTTCGTCTCGCGCCTGATCCCGCGTGGCCCCGGCAACCCGGCCTCGCCGGACAACGCCTCGCCCTCGGGGTCGGAAACCGGCATCCAGCCGCAGTTCGGCGCGCCCTACGGCGTCACGCTCAATCCGTTCCTGTCGCCGCTGGGCCTGCCGTGCAAGCAGCCGGGCTGGGGCTACATGGCGGGCATCGACCTGCGGACGAACAAGATCGTCTGGATGCACCGCAACGGCACGATCCGCGACAGCGCCCCCATCCCCCTGCCCTTCAAGGTCGGCATCCCCAGCCTGGGCGGCCCGCTGACCACGGCCGGCGGCGTTGCCTTCCTCACCTCGACGGCCGATTATTATATCCGCGCCTATGACGTCACCACCGGCCGCCAGCTCTGGCAGGACCGCCTGCCCGCGGGCGGCCAGTCCACCCCCATGACCTATGCGGTCAACGGGCGTCAGTTCATCGTCACCGCCGATGGTGGCCACGGCTCCTTCGGGACCAAACTGGGTGACTACGTCGTCGCCTATGCCTTGCCGGAAGGGCACTGACGACGACCCTTTCTGTCCGTGACAAAAATTTCAACAAATTGTGATTTTTAAAATTCACGATTTATTGATTAAAATTTTGTCACAAAACTTGCTTCAAGGTTGCAGGCTGCCGGGCGGCTCCATAAGAGGGGCCGCCCGGCACAAGACGGACAGGGACGGAACACCATTTTCCACCCCACCAAAGTTCGCACGCACGGCAACCTGCCACCGCGCATGACAGAGGGGTGACGACATGCGGTTTCCGTCCACCAGAGATTCATGATCAGCCGCACCGCCATCCTGCGCCTCGCAGCCGGCGCGGTCGGTCTCGGCGCCGTCGCCGGCGCGGGCTTCCTGGCCTACGCCCTGCATCCCGCCATCGCCCCGATCGCGCCCCCCGCCGCCACCAGCTTTTCCGCCGAGAGCATCGAGCGCGGGCGCGTCCTCGCCGCCGGCGGCTATTGCGCGGAATGCCACACCCGCCGCGACGGTCAGCCGGGCATCCCCCTGGCCGGCGACTACGCCATGGCCACGCCCTTCGGCACCATCTATTCCAGCAACATCACGCCGGATGCCAAAACCGGCATCGGCACATGGTCGCTGGCCGCCTTCACGCGCGCCATGCGCTACGGCGTATCGCGTGACGGCGCCAACCTGTTCCCCGCCTTTCCGTTCGACCATTTCACACACATGACCGACGGCGACATCGCCGACGTCTATGCGTTCCTGATGGCGCAGAAGCCGGTTTCGTCGGTCAAGCGCGAGAACACGCTGCCCTTCCCGTTCAGCATGCGCATCCTCCAGGCCGGCTGGAAGCTGCTGTTCCTGCATCCGGGCGCATACACGAACGATCCGGCGCATGATGCCCAGTGGAATCGCGGCGCCTACCTCGCCGAAGGCCTGAGCCATTGCAGCGCCTGCCACACCCCGCGCAACGCGATGGGTGCGGAAAAGGCCAGCGCCCCCTATGACGGCGCCCCGGTCGATAACTGGATCGCACCGCCGCTCAACGCCACCAACCCCACCCCCGTCACCTGGACGGAAGACGAATTCTTCCAGTATCTGCGCTACGGCGTGGCCCCGCTGCACGGCAGCGCAGCCGGCCCGATGTCGCCAGTGGTCCATGGCGGCCTGAGCGAGATGTCGGAATCCGACGTCCGTGCCATCGCCCACTACCTGGCCAATATCGACCATGCCGACGCCCGCCAGCCCGGCGACGCCCAGCATCTGGCCACGGCCATGGCCACCTCGACCCGCGACCTGACCACGCCGCAGACGGCCGACGCCGATGCCCGGCTCTATCAGGGCGCCTGCGCGGCCTGCCATGCCAATACCGGCACGCATCCGGTGCTGGGCCGTCCCGAACTGGCGCTGAACAACGCGCTGTGGCTGGACGAGCCGACCAACCTCTACCAGGTGATCCTGCGTGGCATCGGCACCGAGGAAGGGCAGGATGGCATCACCATGCCCAGCTTCTATCACGCGCTGACCGACACCGATCTGGCCCGCCTGGCCGCCTATCTGCGCCGCACCCGCACCACCCTGCCGCCCTGGACCGACCTGGAGAAGAAAGCCGCCGCCGTCCGCGCGACGCTTCCGGCCCCACCGGTCGCCGCGTCCCATTGAGAGACGGAGTCCCGACATGACCAGCTTTCGGCTCAATGGCCACGACATCTCGGTCGACGTTCCCGAGGACACCCCCCTTCTGTGGGTGATCCGTGACGAAATCGGCCTCACCGGCACCAAGTTCGGCTGCGGCATCGGCATGTGCGGCGCCTGCACCGTGCATGTGGGCGGCCGCGCCACCCGCTCCTGCATCACCCCGGTCTCGGCGGTCGAAGGCGCGGACATCACGACCATCGAAGGATTGGACCCGGCGGGCACCCACCCGGTGCAGGAAGCCTGGAAGGATCTGCAGGTTCCGCAATGCGGCTACTGCCAGTCCGGCCAGATCATGCAGGCCGCCAGCCTGCTGAAGGATTTTCCGCAACCGACCGATGAGGATATCGACGCAGTCATGGGCGGCTCGCTGTGCCGCTGCATGACCTATATCCGCATCCGCGACGCCATCAAGAAGGCCGCGGCCGTCACCGGGGGAGAACCGTCCAATGGGTAAGCTCGGTCGCATGGGCTTCGGCCAGCGGGCCGGCGGCGAAGCCGGCAATGGGGTCTCCCGGCGCGGCTTCCTGATGGCGGCCGTGGGGGCCGGCGTCATGTTCGGCTTCCCCGCCGTCCCGCGCGCCTCCCAGCAATTCCCCGCCACCGGCCTGCCCGGCGACGGCGCGTTCGAACCCACGATCTGGTGCGCCATCGCGCCCGACGGCGCCATTACCGTCAACATCATCCGCGCCGAGATGGGCCAGCATGTGGGCACCGCCCTGGCCCGCATCATCGCCGACGAGATGAACGCGGACTGGAGCCGCGTCACGATCAACTACGTGGACAGCGACCCCAAATGGGGCCTGATGGTCACCGGCGGAAGCTGGTCGGTCTGGATGACGTGGGATGTCTTCCGCCAGGCCGGCGCCGCCGCGCGCATCGCCCTGACCGAGGCCGGCGCCACCCTGCTGGGCATCCCCGCCGCCCAGTGCACCACCCGCAACGGCATGGTCATCGGCGGCGGCAGGAGCATCGGCTACGGCGATATCGTCGCCCGCGCCCACCCCACGCGCAGCTTCACGCCTGACGAACTGGCCAAACTGCCGCTCAAGCCGGCCGCCGACCGCCACCTGATCGGCAACAAGGACCTCAAGGCCCTCGACATTCCGGCCAAGACCAACGGCACCGCCCTCTACGGCATCGACGCCAAGGTCGAGGGCATGGTCTATGCCCGCCCCAAAATGCCGCCCACCCGCTACGGCTCGCGCGTCCGCTCGGTCGATGACAGCGCCGCCCGCGCGGTCAAAGGCTACCAGCGCTATCTGGTGATCGAGGACCCGTCTGAAGTCGTACAGGGCTGGGTCCTCGCCATCGCCAGCACCTACAGCGCCGCCATCCGCGCCGCCGACCTGCTGAAAGTGGACTGGACGCCCGGCGAGACGATCAACGTGTCCGAAAAGAACGTGATCGACCACGGCAGAACCCAGATCGACCGCAAGGAAGGCGGCGTGATGGTGTTCGACGACAAAGGCGTGGACAGCACCTTCGCCGCCGCCGCCTCGACTTTTTCGCAGGACTATACCTGCGCCTCGGTGCTGCACTACCAGCTCGAACCGACCAACGCGCTGGCGTTCGAGAAGGACGGCATCTTCGAGATCCACGCCGGCAACCAGTGGCAGTCGCTGATCCTGCCCACGCTGGCCAAGGCGCTGGGCCGGCCGGAGAAGAGCATCGTCCTGCGCAGCTACCTGCTGGGCGGCGGCTTCGGCCGCCGGCTGAACGGCGACTACATGATCCCGGCCGCCCTGGCGTCGAAAGCGTTGGGCAAGCCCGTCAAGCTGGTCCTGACCCGCTCGGACGACATGCAGTTCGACTCGTTCCGCTCGCCCTCCATCCAGCGCATCCGCGTGGCGTTCGACGGCAGCAAGGCCATAACGGCCATGGAATATCACGCCTCGGCCGGCTGGCCGACCGAGGTAATGGCCCCCGCCTTCATGTCCAAGGGCGTGGACGGCAAACCGTACGACCCCTTCGCCATCGCCGGCGGCGACCATTGGTACGAGGTCGGGCCGCTGCGCGTGCGCGCGCTGTCCAACGACCTCGCCAACCGCACCTTCCGGCCGGGCTGGCTGCGCTCGGTCAGCCCCGGCTGGGTCAGTTGGGGCCTGGAATCCTCGTGGGATGAAATCGCCCACATCCAGGGCAAGGACCCGGTCCAGTTCCGGCTGGAGCACCTCACCGGCGCCGGCCGCAACAAGGGCGAGGCACCGGATTCCACCGGCGGCGCGCTCCGTCAGGCAGCCGTGATCCGCCGCGTTGCCGAAAAGGCCGGCTGGGGCCGCCCCCTGCCCAAGGACACGGCGCTGGGCATCGCCAGCACCTTCGGCCAGGAACGCGGCATGCCGACCTGGATCGCCTGCGCCGCCCTGGTGCATGTCGACCGCGCCACCGGCATCGTCCGCTGCCAGAAACTCACCCTGGTGGTCGATGCCGGAACCATCGTCGACCCCGACGGCGCGCGCGCGCAGACCGAGGGCGCGGCCCTGTGGGGCCTCAGTATGGCGCTGTTCGAAGGGTCGGAGATCGTGGGCGGCCTGCCGCGTGACCGCAACCTCAACACCTACACCCCGCTGCGCATCGCCGACGTGCCGGAGATGGACATCGAGTTCGTCGCCAACACCGAAAAGCCGACCGGCCTTGGCGAACCCGGCACCACGCCGATCGCCCCGGCTATCGGCAACGCGATCTTCAACGCGGTCGGCGTGCGCATGCGCCACCTGCCGATCCGCCCGGCGGACGTGCTGCGCGCCCTGAAGGAAAAAGGCGCCTCAGCCGCCTGATCGCCCATTGGGCAGCGCCTGGCGGACCGTTCGTCCGCCAGGCGCGCGAGGATATCCTGAAAAACACCGGGTTGGTCTTCACCCTTTCCAACCCGGCAAACCATCTGACGTTGTCCCCTCGCAGGACATGAACCCGCGCTAGAAACTGAAGCCGAACGTCCCGAAAACCTGCCGCGGCGCCGATGCGTGAAAGACCTGAATGGTCCCGGATTTGTCGGACGGCGCGAACACGCTGTTGTCGAAGTTCGACGCATAACGCTTGTCGGTCAGGTTGGTGATGTTCAGCGCCAGCTTGGCGCCTTTCATGAAGCCGATGGAATTGAAATCGTAGCCGAGTCCGAGATCGACCGTGCCGTAGCCGCCGAAGCTGGCATCGTTGGTGTAGGTATAATAGCGCCGGCTGGTATATTTGCCCTGGATCGAAGCCCAGAAACCGTTCCACCGCGCGGTCAGCATGCTCGCGGCCATTTTCTCCGGCGTGTCCACCTGCTGCTTGCCGGCGGTGCGATAGAGCGTGCAGGTCGTCGTGCACCAGTTCAGGTCATTGTCATAGGTCGTGCTGTTGAACGACGCCGAATTGTACCAACTCAGCCATTTCAGCGGCCGCCACAGCACCCCGAGTTCCGCGCCCCGGCTGGTGACGCTGCCGGCATTGTGGAAGGAGTTGCCGCAGCCCGCATTCTGCTGCTGGTTGGTCGGACAGGGGTTGTACTGCAACAGCCGGTTGTCGAATTTCGTCCAGTAGCCGGTCACCGAAGCCTGTAGCGGCCCGCTCACATAGCGGTAGCCCCCTTCGATGCTTCTCGATGTCTCGGGCTTCAGCGTGTTCCCCTGCGCGTCCCATACGGCCTGCGTCACCGATTGCGGGCCGAGCTTGAAGCCGCCCTGGAACATCGCCATGTTTTCCGCATAGCTCGCGAACACTTCATGCTGCGGCGCGATCTGATAATGCACACCGACCTGCGGCAGGAAGTAATCCTTGGCGGTCAGCGAACCACTGGCGAACTGGCTGGACGCCGGCGGCGCCGTCCTGGCGATTCCCGGCTCGGCCTGGGCATTCGATTTCGAATACGTGCCCTTGAAACCGAAATCGATCGTCAGCCTGTCATCGAAGAACTTTGCCGAGTCCTGCACATAGAATTGCCGCGTCTGCCAGGTGGTTTTCTGCACCCATTGGGCCAGGTCCGGCTGGCCTTGAAGATAGCGCGCCAGGCTGAAGGGCCCCGTGACATCGGTCCAGATATAGCGCGCGGCACTGCTGGTATTGTCCTCCACCCAGAACCCCGCCTGAAGGTGGTTGAAGCCGACGACCCAGCTCAGATTGCCCAGCACGCCGGTACGGTCGATGGTATAGCGCGTGTCGCGGATCTGCACCGGCAAGTCGTCAGCGGTGCTCGCCGTGCCCTGCGTGGACCAGCCCGTGATCCAGTTATTGCCGGCCCCCTTGTCGGTATGATGATAAACCTGAAGATGCGCGCTCAGGGTTCTGGTGATGTTATAATCCCCGGCGACATAGAAAAGATTGTCGTCGCGCAGGATCTGGCCGTTGGTATAGGTGACGTCGGACAGTTTTTCCGGCGATTTCGAGGCCACGCACTTGGTCGGCGCCTTCGGCTTGCTCACCGAGCAGTAAGCGCGATCCAGATAGGATTGCCAGTCCGGCGAATAACCGCCCCAATCCCAGCCAAGGCGCGAACGCATGTCCTGCGACAGATAGGGCGTGTCGGCCTGGTTAGTGCGCGACACATCCCCGAAGGCCGTGATCGAGCCATTGTGGAATTGATACACGACCTTGCCGTTGAACTGCGCGACGGTGGATTCGGTATCGGCGCGCTGGTGCACGAACTGGTTCTGCTCGCCGTACTTTCCCGAAAAATAGGCCGAGAATCCGGCATGTTCGCCAGTATCGAAGCGCGCGAAGGTACGCTTTCCGTCCTCGCTGCCAAAGCTCTGGTTGACCGTGAACCCCATTTTCTTGCGCGGCTTGCTGGTCATGTAGGTGACCGCCCCGCCCAGATTGCTGGTCGAGGCGATACCCAGGCCGGCAATGCCCGTCGCCAGATCGGCCTGGCCGAGATTGTCCGAGATCAGCGCACGGTTGATGCTGAGGCCGTTATAATTGTTGTAGGCACCGTCACCCAGCGGCATGCCGTCGAGCGTGTAGCCCAGATGTGTGGTGCTGTAGCCACGCACCTGAAGGGTCATGGACTGCTCGTTGAGGCCCAGCGCGTCGATCGACTGCGCGCTGACGCCCGGCAGGATGTTCAACGCCTTCTGCACGCTCACGCCAGGCGGCAGCACGTCCAGGTTCGACCGCAGCAGGGTCGAAACCGAACGGCTCTGGCCCTTGCCGACGGTGGTGATCATCTCGGACGCGCCAGCATCCGCCCTGACGGGCGTCAGGGGAGCCCCCGACGATGCGGCATCCTGGCCGACGACGACATAAATGCCCACGCCGGTCTTCCGGGCGACAAGGCCGGTGTCGGCAAGCATCCGTTCAAGCGCCTGCCCGACCGTCATCGCCCCGCTGACGGCGCGGGTATGATGCCCTTCCGCGACCCGACCGGAAATCACGATCTGGATCTTCGCCTGCTGGGCGAACTGCCTTACGGCGCCGGCGACATCCTGCGCGGGGACGTCAAAGGTCGTGACTTGCGCCAGCGCCGGGGCGGCGATCAGGACGGCCGACACGGCCGAGCCCGCGGCCAGCCGGTGAAACAGAGCGTGCATGAAGCATTCCCAAGGATGTTTTGCCTTCTCGACGCCCCTGGAAACAGTTTCCTTATCGGTTCTCGTGATTTTTTCGTCGATCGATCACGATATCGTCCCGCTCGGTCCGCGCCTCGGCCCCCAGGCTCGTCGCGGCAGCGCGCGCAAAGCCGGCCACGTCATCCATGTGGAACGATCCGTAGAGGCTCTCCCGACCCAACGCGGGGCTGCCGACGCGCAGACGCAGCCGGTTATGCCGGTTGATCTCGGCCACCGCGCTGTCCAGCGTTTCGCCGTCCAGTTCAAGCCGCCCCTCCTGCCACGCCAGCATCCGCTCGATATCCATGGGCGCAAGGCGAACGGCTTCCGGCCTGGGGCCGTCCATCGTCCGTTTCGGGAACCGGGCGCGCTGACCCGCCGTCAGGCTGACCCGACCCGCCGGAGAATCGACCCTGACCGCCCCTTCCGTGACCAGAACCTCGACATCGCCCTGGGGGTCGTCATCCGTCACCTGGAACGCCGTGCCGATATCGGTAATGACGACCTGGGCCACGATCACGCGAAACGGGCGCTGCACATCATGCATCGCGCGGAACAGCACCTTGCCGGCCTGCATGCGCACATCCCGATGCCGCGCATCGAAAGCAATGTCGATCCGGCTTCCGGCATCGATCAGCACCGACGAACCATCGCTGAGCGCCACCGACCGGACTTCCCCGGTCTGGGTCTCGTACCGCTCCCCCGGCGCGTGAAGAAGCAGCATGGCAACCAGCGACGCCACCAGGGCGGCCACACCGCCCCCCATGAGTGTCAGCCGTCTCCGGGTCGAAGATTTCTGCCCCCCGGCCGGACTGTCCCCCACCGGCTTGTCCCCGGCGGCCCCGCTCTCGTCCGGCGTGCCCTCGGCCGGCCGCGCTTCGCGGGCGGCAGGCGGCGCGAACAGGGCCAGCGCGGCTTGCGCGCGCAGCAGGGCACCGGCATGTTTCGGGTTTCGTGCGACCCACTCGTTCAGACCCGGATGATCCCGATCCGGCATGGCGTCCAGCTTCGCGGCCCAGGCGGCTGCTTCGGCCTCTATCTCCCTAGCCGATTTTTCGCCACTGATCGTCAATCTTCCACTCTTCTTCGACAGGGTCTCGCAGCGCCCGCTGGATCAGGCGCAACGCCTTCTGAATGTCATTTTCGACTACATTCTCGCTGACGCCAAGTCGTCTTGAAATTTCCCGCTGCGATATCCCCTCCATCCGCCTCCAGGTAAAGATCGTCCGGCATCGCTCGGGCAGCGTGGCCAGCAATGTCTCGACCAGCTTCAATTGCTGGCGCGCCGAAACGGCGGCCTCGATATCCGTTGCCTGGTCCTCGACGGTCAGCGTCGCGTTTTCCGTAAAATCTTCAAGCCGGACGACCCGCGCCCGCCGACGGTTGTCGCGCCAGGCATTCTTGACGATCTGCATGAAATAGGCCCCCGGCCGGTCAATGTGATCGACCGACCGCAGCGTCGCCAGACGGCAATAGGCATCCTGGATCAGGTCGTCGATGTCGCTCTCCGCGATGCCGAGCCGACGCAGCGCACCCCTGACCTTCTGCTCCTGCGGGATCACATGCGACGAGACCCATCGAACGATATGAGGCGGGCAAACGGTCAAGTTCCAGATGTCTCCAAGGCCATGCCGCTGGCCCGAAGTCGAGACCCTATCGTGACGCCAAACGGCGAGACAACCGCGACACCCCCCGAAATCAGCTTTGGAATCGCTAAATTATTATGACAGGCGCACACCGCCGCATGCGCCACGGCATGGAATAGCACCACCCGGAACCACTGGCGCCGCTTACCGAACCGCGCATCCGCCGGTTGAAGGACGCCGCCGCGCCTGCCTTCTCATTGAACTGCCGCCACCCGATGCCTCCGGGCACGGCCATTCCTCCAACGAGACGATACGCCGGACCCAGGCACCCCGATATCACGACCATGACCGGGCCGGGCGGCACGGCACCCTCCCGGTCAGTCCCTGGCTTCTGCCGTGGCCTTCGCCCGCCTCAGCCTCATGCCATTGGCCAGCTTGAACAGTTTGTACGGCACGATCTGCCGCGACACTTCGGTTCGCACAAGCGGCGCCAATCCGAAACCGGCCAGAAATTTGGCGCTGCTGACCGACCCGTAGCTGTCGAAATCGAATGTCAGCCCCAGCCGGTCCGCCAGTTCGATCGATTTCCAGAGCAGCAGCGCATTCACCCCGCCGATCCCGCAGGACAGATCGCGCGCCGACTGCCAGAAATAGGCATTGGCCGCCCCCCAGACCAGGATAGCAGCCGCGACACCCTTCCCGTCCTGGTTACGGGCAGTCAGTATGACGGCCTGGTTCCGCTCCCGGGCAGCATCGAAGATCCGCCCCATCGTCCGGAAATCGTTCCTGTTCTCCTTCTCCGATTTGTTCAGCAGCGACAGCCGTACAAATTCGGAGAAATCATACCCGCAATCGACCGAGACCTGCCGCTGTGCCGAGCGTATGACATTTCGCGTCTTCTGGTCGCAGTTTTTCCATACCGTCGCGATATCCGAAGGATAAGGAACACGAAACGTAAACTGCTCCTCGCAGTTGAAATCCTGCAACGAAAAGCCGAAGCCGGACTCGTCGCCAGGCGGCAGACGAACCCTGATACTGTCATGCCTGGGCAGGCGTCCGACAAGTTCCTCGATCAGGTTGCGGACATTCTGCGCATGCTTGAAGGGCTTCGATGGCGGCAGGTAGAAGGTCGGTCCCAATGTGCGCGTATAGATCGGCATGCTGATGCACGAAAACCCCATCCGCCGGGACAGGAAGATCGGCATGCTCAGCCGCAATATCCCCGCATGGCGGATCTCGACGATTTCGAAATTTCCATTGGTGGCGGCATCCATCCACCATTCTTCATTGAACGGGTCTGGATACTTCGCATGCCAGGGTCCGAGGCTGAGCGGAAACAGAGTATCAGGACCGGCACACTCTCTACGTTCGTCCAGATCGGAACGAAATATATCCATAGGCATTTTTTGCTCATTATTTTTAATTAAAATATTTTTAGTTCAAAATGAGCAGAGATACACAGTCATTTTATAGTTATATAATCGTTATATATTTAAGATCCCTGAAATTTCGATACAAATATTCGTCAGCCGCGCCGGGTTCCCCCGGCGCGCACTGCCCTCGGCCCTGCCGCCTACAGCGTCAGGTTCGCACGCAGGTAATAATACCCGCCATTCATGTCGAGCTGCGACGTGCTCATGTAATATTGCGGCACGCCCAGATAACGGTTCCCGTCCGGCACCCGGCTGGGACGGGCATCGAACAGATTGTTCGCCCCCAGCGTGAACGACCAGTTCCGGTTGGCGCGATAGGTGATGTCCAGATTCGTGATGAATTTCGGCGTATTCCGGAACGGCAGGAACACGGTGCTGGACAGCGACCCCGTATTGGCGGCCCCCGTATAGTAGGTCAGTTGCGACGTGGTCTGGCCATAGCGGATCTCATGCACGCCCACCGTCCAGGCCCCACGGGTGAAGCGCCCGCCAAAGATCATCTTGCTGCGCGGATAGGCCGTGGTGATGTAGGCAATGCTCTGCGCCGACAGCAGCGGCTGCCCGGTCGCGGAATCCGCCTGGTGACTCAGGCGGGTCCGGTTCAGGTTGATGGCCACATCCCAGTCGATCCGCCCCACATCGCCCAGGCGCGTCGGATAGGTCGCCGTCAGGTCCAGGCCCTGCGTGCGCGTGCTGGCCACGTTGGCAAACCAGTTGGTCGAGAGCGAAGCCGCCGTCCACTGGTCCGATCCCTCCGGCAGCGTAAAGCCGTTCAGCTTCAGGGCAGAGCGCGCCGCATCGCCGGTGATGTTGCCACCGGGCAGGATCTGGTCACGCAGGTTGATCTGATAGACATCGACCGTCACATGCAGGTTCTTCACCGGCTCGATAATCACCCCGCCGGTCGCGTTGGTGGAGCGTTCGGGCTTCAGCGCCGACGCACCATTGGCCAGCGCACCAGGCGAATTGGCGGCGATCAACCCGCGCGCCGCCGTCGGCGACAGCGTCAGAGAGCTGTAATGCTCCTGCGCCAGCGTCGGCGCATGGAACCCGTTGGAGATGGTGGCGCGGAATGCAAGCCATTTGAACGCATCGTAGCGAGTGGAGACTTTCCCGGTCTCGGTATCGCCCACATCGGTATAATGCTCGAACCGCCCGGCCAGATCGAACTGCCAGTTCTTCAGCAGATGCGTGGCAATATCCACATATCCGCCGACGACATCGCGGTTGAAATTGCCGGCATTGCCCGCATTGGTCCCCGCCAGCGCATCCGACCCGCTGCCATAGGTCGAATCCGGCGATCCGGTGCCGACCGAATAGCTCTCGTAGCGATAGGTCGCGCCCCCGGCCACATTGATGCTGTGCGGCCAGCCCGAAAGATGGAATGCCCGGCTCAGATCGAAGCTGTTGCTCCACTGCGAATTGTTGAACCCCTGCGCCGCGATCACCGTCGGCGTCCGCCCGGTATCCCGCGCCACCGCGAAATTCGCCGAATCCTTCAACCCGATCGCGTCATAGTCACGCCCGTAGACCGAGGACAGATCCCAGTTCCACCCCAGCAGCACGCCTTTTACGCCCGCCGTCACTTCCCAGTCGTTTTCGTCGATCGTCTCCAGCGGCGAATAGCCGTTCGGATAGATGGCGGCATATTCGGGATGCGTCGCAAGTGAACTGGGCAGGCGATAGTTCTGGAACGCCTCGCCATGCCGGTGCGCATAGGTCGCCAGCGCATAGGCATGGATATCGTCCGTCAGGTCGTACCCCGCCTTCACCGCCACGCTCTCGCGCGTCTGCTCCGGCCGGCCGAGCAGCTTGTTGATCTTGGTCCCCGTCCGCAGGTCCGGCGCGCTGCGGAACGTATGGTCCTCATGCACGAAATCGCCGCTGACATGCACGAACCCGCGCGCCCCCAGCTTCGCCCCGCCATCCAGATACACGCCCTGCTGAAACCCGTCCTTCGCCGCCGTGATGCCGGTAATCGACTGGGCATTGAAACCATGGTCCTGCGTCTTGAGGATGATGTTCACCACCCCCGCCACGGCGTCCGACCCATATTGCGCCGAAGCCCCGTCGCGCAGGATCTCCACATGGTCGATCGCCGCCATCGGAATCATGTCGATATCGACCGGCGTGGTCCCCTGCTGCGGCCCGCCATCGGCATAGAGATTCGCCGTGGTATGGCGCCGCTTGCCATCCACCAGCACCAGCGTCTCGTTCGGGCTCAACCCACGCAGGCTGAAGGCCGAGGTCAACGCGCCGGTATCAAACCCCCCGGTCGGCAGCGTCAGCGAAGGCAGCAACTGCCCCAGCGCCTCGCGCAACGTCGGCTGCCCCGTCTGCGCAAGCTGCCGGGCCGAGACGATGTCGATCGGCGCCACGCTGTCCCGCGCCTTCTTCCCGGTCTCGCGGGTGCCGGTCACGATAATGGCCTCCCCCGCATCGGCCGGCCGGGCCGGCTGTGTTGCGACGGCAACATGCGGGGCGTTCAACACCTGGGCGCGGCCACGGCCGGCCGTGGTGCCATCCTGCGGCGAGGCATCAGCCGCCGGGTCAGCCGCCCACGCCTGCACGGCCGGCAAGGCCGTCAGGATCGACGCGGCCAGCAGCGCCTGCCGGGCATGAAGACGGCAACCAACGACAAATCTCCTTCTGCTGACAGGCACGAAATCCAGGGCGAGCAAGCGGAAGGATGACACGATAGCGGCTCCACATTAGACTACAAAAAATCGTTGTTTCAAAAAATCACAACAACGTACCCGCCTTCGTATCAGTAACCATACGAAATGTGAATTAATCCTATCCGTGTCCCAAATTCTTCCATCCAGAATGTGACAAATTCACCACACTCCGTTGCGCAAAAAGAACATCCTGTCTCGGAGCGCCCGATGCCCCGCCTGCGGCCAACAGCAGAACGCGCCCGCCCCCCTCTCGTACGGCGCACACGGCCTCATTTTATCGCGACGGCACACCACGCCTGAAAACCAGCGTCCCCACCACATGCCGCCCGTCCTCCGCGGCAACGGTCATGACCAGCCGCGCCCGATCCGCCGACAACGCCCAGCGCATCACGGCAACGCGCAGGGTATCTCCGGTCCGCACCTCCTGCGTCACGACCAGCGTCCCCCCTTCCCGCCGCGCGGCAGCGGTGCGCAGGGTGCTGGTCCCCAGCACGGTCCGCTCGGGAAAGCGCACAACGCTTCCATCGGTCGGCAGGTCCAGCGTCACATGCTGCGCCCGTCCCCGTGCCGTCGCCACGATCTCATCCGTGATCCGGTCGCCATGATCGACGATCGCATCCCTCCGCGCCTCCGGCTGCTGGAGGTCGCGATAATCGCTCTCCCCCTCATCCAGGCACCAAGTCCCGGAAAACCCGGCCACCTCCCGCCCCTGCGCCGGCAGAGCGGCCAGAAACACGAGCAGCACCGTCACAATGGCCTTCATCATCGCACGCCCGGCCCCACCCACGACGCCCCCCACCGGCTCGGCTTCGCCCCCATGATAAAATGCAGGGTGCGGCCATCCATCATGTCCCGATAGGTCACCATGGGCGACGACAGCGCCACATCGTCCAGCGTGGCCGACCGGATATACCGATTGTCCGCCGTATTATGGTCCGCCACGACGGTAAACACCCGCCCATCCGCCATCCGCAGCCGCGCGCGCGAAACCAGCGGCGACCCGATCATGTATATGCCCGAGGCCGGGTTCACCGGATAAAACCCCAATGCCGAAAACACGTACCAGGCCGACATCTGCCCGCAATCATCGTCGCCATCCAGCCCAGACACACGGTCGGCATATTCCGTGCGCATGATCTCGCGCACCCGCTCCTGCGTTTTCCACGGTTGCCCGACGAAATCGTAAAGATACGGCACATGATGCGACGGCTCGTTGCTGTGCCAGTTGTAATTGCCGTCGAAATAGCGGTCCAGCCGCCCGGCCAGCGCCTCGCGCCCGCCCATCAGTCCGCTCAGCCCACCGACATCATGCAGCACGTCGAAGGTGTAGACCCACTTTCCGCCCTCGGTCCATCCGGCGTCCGGGTCGGCCCACGACCCGTCAAGATTGCGTGCCTGCATGAACCGCGTGGCCGGATTGAACAGCATCCGGTAATTCTTCGACCGGCGCAGGAAACGTTCGTAATCGTCCTGCCTGCCCACAGCCCTGGCCACCTGGGCCACGCACCAGTCGTCATACGCATCGTCCAGCGTGCTGGACGCGGATTCCGCCGTCCGGTCGGCCGGCACATAGCCCAGCCGCAGCGCATAACTCAGCCCGCCCCGCGCCTCGAAGGGCGTGCCCGGCTTGCGGTCGCGCCAGTCGTTGGTGGCGTCGCCATCGGGCGGCACCGTCGCATCCTTGCGCACGGCCTCCCAGGCCAGCGCCCGGTCGAACCCGGCAAATCCCTTGCCGATCGCCTCCGCCACCAGCGAATCCGCATGGGTGCCGATCATGATGTTGGTATAGGACGGATTGGGCCATTTCGGCATCCAGCCCCCCTGCTGGTAATCCTGCAACAGGGCCTGCACCATCCCGCCGATCCGCTCGGGCGCCACCAGCGTCAGCAGGCTGAACTCGGCACGGAACACATCCCAGGTCGCAAAATCGGTATAGCTCTCGCCCGCATGCACCTGGTCGTCAAACGCGCTGTAATAGCGCCCATATTCCGAAAGCGAGCGCGGATAGAGCAGCGCATGGTACAGCGCGGTATAAAAGATATACTGCTGCTCCCCGCTCAACCCCTCTACCGCGATCCTGTCCAGCTTCTCCTGCCAGGCATCGTGCAGCGTCCTGCGCAGGGTCTCGAAATCCCATCCCGGAATCTCCCGCCGCAGATTCTCCCGCGCCTGTTCCACACTGATGAAGGACGTGCCCACACGCACCTCCACGGCATCCGCTCCGGCATCGAACGTCGCGAACGCCCCCGTGCTCCGGTCCGGCGCCGGCGTGGCCGGATAGGTGGTCATCTTCGCCGGCCGGCTGAACTGCACGACGAAATAGCCGCGAAACCGGGGCAGCTTCAGCGGCCCCAGATCGGCATCCGAACGACGGGGATTATATCCGGTGATTTCCCCCTTCGCCTCATCCACCGACACGCCACCCGCAATCCCCGGCCGGCTGGCCTCGACCATCACCCGCCGCGCCGCACCGGCCGGAAAGACGAAGCGGAACAGCGCCGAATGCGCCGCCGCCGTCATCTCGGCACGGATCGCCTGCCCGCCCGTCCCCATCACCACCCGGTAATAATCCGGCCGCGCCTCCTCGTCCCGGTAGCTGAACGGCAATGCCCGCTCGGCCAGCCCGCTCCGCGCCTCGCCGCTTTCGGGCATGATCACGACATCGCCATAATCCCCCATCCACAGTGCCGCCTGATGGGTGCCGACAAAACCGGAAATGGCGCGGTCCCTGTGATAATACGATAGTCCCGGATGCCCGCTCTGCCGGGTCTGCGCCACCCAGCCCGTCATGCCGAAAGGCGGCGTCACCACCGGCATCGTGCGGCCATACCCGATCGGTCCACCACCGGTCCCGATCAGCGGATGCACCAGATCGACCAGATCCCCCGCACGCGCCGCCCCACTGGCAAACCCACCGGCAAACCCCAGAATAGCAGCGGCAAGAACGGCATATCGGCTCACGGTGAGGCTCCCCCGTCCAGAAGCCGGGTAAAGGTCGCCAGCGGGCACACTGCCGCCCCGCCACAGCCGGGCACCGCCAGATACGCCATATCCGGCGGATACGCCCCATCCCCCGCCCGCAGCCGCGCAGGCATCTGCGACTGGAACAGCACCCGCACCGCCGGGTGCCCACCCTGCGCATCCGTCAGCAGGGCAAACCCCAGCGCACTGCCCACGGGCACGTCATCCATCGCATAACCCGGCGCATGCACATGCAGGCCAAGCTGCGCCAGCAACGGCACGATGGTGCTGTCATGCCCCATCCACACCGCCAGCGCCGGCCCGTCGGCATGGGTCATCTCGGCCGCGATCGCCGCCCGCAGAGGCCGACTGAGCACCGGCGCCAGCGAGGGCAACCCGGTCATCACATGCAGCATCGCCGCATGCAGTTCCGACAGGCGGGCAAACGTCCCGTCATCCAGCGCGCCCCAAGCCATCCTTGCCGCCGGCTGGCCGGACAGCGACCCCAGCATGATCGCTTCCGCCACCGACGACGCCGGCAACAGCGATCCGGAAAGCGTCAGATGCTGCCCCGATGCATCGACATCCAGCACCGCCGGCACCCCGTCATCGGCGCACAGCGCCCCCCGCCCCGGACAACCGGCCAGACGCCGCAGCGCCGACAGCCCCTCGCGCGGCGGCCCCGCCAGCAGGCCGGCGGCAGCCGCCTCCGCCCGCAAGGCCGGCAGCAGCGCCCGCAGATCCCCAGGCCGGTCGGCCTCCAGCGGCGAGAACACCCTGTCCGGCACCCCGATCGACTCATGCACGATCGCGACCGGGCAACCGGGCGCAAAGCCGGCGGCAAACGCCTCCGCACTCGCAACCGTCCGCCGGCTGGAATTGGCCCGCAACCGCAGCATATCCGGCGCCGGGCACCCGCCGGCCACCAGTCCCGCCATGTCGTTGCCGGCCATCAGCGCGCGTTCCCACACCCCGAGCCCGCGCATCTGCGCCACCCCCTCGGGCGTCAGGTCGCCAGGCACCCCGCTCCACACCGGCCACACATGGTCGATCACCGCCCGCGACGGCACCTGATCCGCCAGCGGCGAGCGCAGGCCATGCCGCACCACCAATATCAGCTTGCGCAGGCGCAGCGCCTCGGGCGCTCGCGGCTCGATCGCCGCATCCCGGCACGAAGCCGGCGCGCTCACCGGGTTGCACCGCGCCGCCAGCCCGGTCCCGAACCCCACGCGATATCCCGTCCAACGCGCGGGCTCGAAATCGGGATAGTCGGTGCTGACCAGTTGGGCACCGCTGGCCAGGGCCGCATCCCGCCGCGTCGGGTCGCCGCTGCGCCCCTCCATCGTATTGGCGTCGGCGCGCGTGCGCACCAGCATATGCCGCCGCACCAGGTCCGCAATCGCCTCGGGCGGCCCGTCATTCAGTTCCGTAAAGGCGGCATCGTCGGCCTCCGGCGGCGCGTTGGTAAACGCGACCCGACCCCGCAGACCCGGATGCCCCTTCAGATACAGTTCCCGGTTCGACCGCTGGTCGAGCAGAAAGACCACCTTCCCCCGCGCGGCATCCACGCCCGGCCAGCCATGCGCCGCAACGGCCGCGCGCAGGCTCGGCGCATTCCCCCGTACCTGGTCCGGCGTCAGCACCTCACCCGGCGCGAACACCGAGCGGATCTCCCTCTCCAGCGCATCGAAAGTCCGCCAGGTAAAAGGCTCGGGCTCGGTCAGCGGCGCGCGCTTGCCCTGTTCGACCTCCAGCAGCACGAACAGCGGCAGATGCCCCGGATGCGCCCGCGACCACGCCCGCACCTGCCCCAGACAGGCCAGCAACGGCTCGCAGGTGGCCCGCTGGTCGATATCGGGGATATGCATCACCTTGAAGCCGAGCCGGCGCATCAGGGCTGCATTGCCCGTATCGGCAGGCGGCAACCCCGCCTCCGCCAGCCAGCGCGCCGATCGTGGGTGCGCAAACCGTCCCCCCGCCGCATCGGCGTAAATATCCAGCTCGATCTGCCGGATACCATGATCGAACTGCGTCGGCAGGTCCGCATGGGCATAGTCCAGCCCCTGCGCCGAAGCCGAGTCGCGCCGCGCCAGCAGTGCAGCGATCGAAGGTGCCAGCCCGGCATGGTAGCTGTTATGCGACCCGATCACCTGGATCTGGTCCAGTCGCGGCCCCTCCGCCGCCCGCGCGACAGGCGGCCCCGCCAGCACCAGGCACAGCGCCGCCAGACAGGCGGCCCCCGTCACGCGACCGGCGTGACGGGAGAACGAGACGGGCATCAGAACTGGCCCATCAGCGACATGCGGAAGTTCCGGCCCAGGATCGGCCGCGCCAGGAAGACATTCTGCCCGGCCTGCGAACTCAGCACCTCGCCCGCACGCGGATTGCCCTCCGTCAGACCCAGAGAGTTATTGAGGTTCTGTCCGGAAAGATTAAAGGTCAGATAAGGCGTGATCGCATAGGTCGCGCCGAAATTGATCACCGTATAGGCCGGCAGGCGCTGGCTGTTGGCCACGTCGGCATAGCGCAGGCCGTAATGCTCGATATCGGCCTGCAACAGCAGCTTGCCATCCAGCAGATGCAGGCGCGGCGTCACGCGAAACATCACCGGCGGCGTCCGCAGCAGATGGTTGCCGGTATAATCCAGCAGATTGGGCGACCCGTTGCTCAGCACCAGATAGCGCATCTTGCCAAAGCGCGCATTCTGCGCGGTGCCGGAAAACACCACGTCGAAATACTGGCTGGGGCGGATCGTCCCTTCGAACTCCAGCCCGTAGGTATGGGTGGTCGCCGTGATCGCCTGCTGGTTGTACGAGCCCGTCTTCACGTCGAAGACCAGATTGTTGATCCCGTAGCTGGGATAGTCGGTATTGAACCCGGTCAGGAAAAGATCCGCGTAGCGCGACTGATATTTCACACCGCCTTCATACATGAAGATCTTCTGCGTGATCGGCACCGCCACCGGGTTGGTGATGAACGAGGCCAGGCTGGGCAGGCGATAGGCACGGGTAAACCGGGCGAAGAAGCCCAGATTGGGCTGCAACTGATAATTCACGCCGATCGTGCCGCCAAAACCGGCGAAACTGGCATGATAGGGCGTATAGACCCCGTTGCCCGAAAGCATGTTCGCCATATAGGCCCCGGACCCCGCCACCACACTCTGGCTGCCCTCGACCAGCCCGCTGGTCCGCTGCGCCTCGTAGCGCACACCGGCATCCACGCGCAGCTTCTTCGTAATGGCCCACTCGTCGGTCGCATAACCCGCCACGTCGGTATCATTGCCATGCCCGTTGGCAAATTCGGTGCCGTAGCGGGTATAGCCGTTCTGCGTGGTCGACCCCACGACATTGCCCGCTGCGTCAACGGCATCGATATTCAGTGCCTGAGCATGCGACGTGGTATCCAGCAGCATGTTCGCCGAATAGCGGGTGAAATCCTCGTTGAAATAGGTCACGAACGCGCCCATCGCCACGTCGTGATGGCCGAGGAACGAGAAGGATTTTTCCAGCTTGAAGTCATTCATGACCTCATGCTCGTTCATCCACACCGCGCGCAGCGAGGCATCGGTGACATAATTGTTCCCCGTCATGGCCGAGGAGAATTGCTGGCTTGGGTCGTTCGCATAGCGCAATTGCCAGCTCGTGGCGCCGGCGAACATCGACCCGGCATCGCCCAGGCCGGCCAGGCGCTTGTCGGCATCCGTCACCGCGCTGGGCGACAGCACGGTCCAGGTGGCATTCATGGCGCGATAACGGAACGTGTCCGACAGATGCCAGCCATCGGCCAGATCGTGCTTGAAGCCCGCCGTCACCTGATGAAGGTTGATGTGAATGCCGCTTTGCAGGTCGATATGTTTCGTGCTGCCACCGGGACCAGGCAGGTAGACGTTTTTCAGCGCGGAAGACGAATAATCACCGGTATTGGCATTGAATCCGGACAGCGACGTGATGTTACCCGACTTGTCATAGGTCACGGGGATATCGGTAAAAAAAGCGGTCCGGTCGTCCATGTGCTTGTAATCGACGAAGACGCTGCCGCCATGGCTGAAATCGCGGCTGATATTGGCCCGGATCTGCCCCCCCGAATTGGCACGGAAACCGGGGTCGCGCACACCGTTTTCCACCCGGTAGAACCCGCCCAGGCTCCAGCGCCACGCGCCGGCAGGCCCACCCAGCCACGCATCGGTGCGGTACAGCCCGTCATCGCCGAAGGTCTGCTTGGCCAGTCCCGACAGCTTTCGGGTGCCCCGCCGCGACAGGAAATTGACCAGCCCACCCGGCGCATTCTGCGCCACGATGGAACTCGGCCCGCCGCGCACCACCTGGATCTGCTTCATCGTCTCGTCGATCCGAAACGAATCATCGGCGTTCAGATATCCCAGCGCCGGGTCCGACTGCACCGGCAGCCCGTCCTCCTCAAGCTGGACCGATCCATACCCATCCACCGGAATACCGCGCGCCCGGATATTGGCCCCCACTTCACCGCCCGAGGCTTCGACCCAGAAACCCGGCGTGTTCTTCAGCGCCTCGGACACCGAAGAGGTCCCGCGCACCCGCAGATCTTCCTGCGAAATGGTGGTGATCGCATAGCTGGCGTCGATCTTCCGCTGCTGCTTGCTGGACGCACGACCGGTCACGATCACAGCCTCGCCTTCCGGCAGCGCGGCCGGCGTCACCGCGGCCGGCGCGGCGCGCTGAAGCAGCCACACCCCGTCAGCCTTCGACCGCAGGGCAACGCCGGTTCCCTTGAGCATCTCGTCCAGCGCCTGCTCGGGCGTCTTCTTCCCTTGTACGGTGCTGGAGCGGACATTTTCCACATCATGCCCATCCACCGCCACATGCACGCCCGACTGGCGGCTGAACTGCGTCAGGGCAGAGGAAAGCGATTGCGCCGGAATGGCAAAATCCTTCTCGGCCGATGACTGGGCAACGGCCACATGCGGCAGCATGCTCACCGATGCCACGGCCGCGCCAAGGAGATGAACGGATGGAAAAGCGGCACAGAACGAGAGGCGACGACGCAGGGTCTTTCTTTTCACTGGATCTATCCGGGCTTTTCATAGGGTGGAGAACACCAGTGAGTTGCCCCGCGCCCCGGATTTCCGCCTCCCGTTTTTGTGAAAGTTAAATGACGACCCGCTTGAATGACGACCGACAGGGATCAGAAAATATCCAGCCGCCCCGGCGATCCCACGTAATCGACATGCAGCACGCTACGTGCCACCCGCGCGAACGCATCGGGGTCGTCAAGCGCGAACGATCCCATCAGCACGCGCCCGCCGGCCTGCCCATGCACCACCAGTTTCCTGCTGTTATAGCGGTTGAAGATCGCGGCGGCATCGCCAAGCGTCTCGCCCTGCAATTCCACCACGCCGCGCTCCCAGTTGGTGGCACGCGCCAGTTCTTCCGCCGTCAGGGCGTGCAGCCGGGGGGCCGCATCGGCCACCATGGTCAGGCAATCCCCGGCATGCAGCATAAAGCGCTCCCCGGTTCCCCGCCGGATCGCCACCGCACTGCCGGAGAGCAGCAGGCCGACCGTCTTCTCCCCCGCGATCGAGACCTGCATCCGCCCCACGGAGCGAAAGATCAGGCCACCGGCATCCAGCCGCGCCTCGCGCCGGCTCGACACCACGCACCGCCCGTCCAGCAGCCGCGCATCCGCCCCGCCGACCAGCAGGCCGGAGAAACAGTCCAGCCGAACCGTCCCATCCGCAATCGCCACCGAGCGCGGCGCCGCATCCCGCACGCTGAAAAAGCGCCCCATCTCGCGCGAGGGCGCCGGCCGGGCGCCGATCATCAGCGCCGCCGAGGCCGCCACCATCGCCCGGCGCGAAAGCCGCCGCACCGGGGCCGGCCGGGCATGCAGGAACGCGAACGCCTCCGGCGGGCGGCAGGCTTCGGGTGTCGGCACGCCCGCACCGGGCTTCAGGGCCGCCGCGCGCTCCGTCGCCTGCCAGACCACCTGCGCGCGGATCATCGCCCCACGGTGGCGGATATCGGCCCCCAGCCACCGGTCCAGGTCGGCCTGCTCGCCCGCGCTCAGCGCGGCGCGATCCATCCGCATCACCCAGTTCGCGGCGATCGTGTCAGGCGTTGGATTTTCCACTTCGCAGGTCACCGGGCCCAAATCCGCTGCCCTGCGCGGGCAGATCCCTGCCGGCATAGGCCGTGCCGATGATCCTGAGCGCCCTGGCAAGCTGCTTTTCGACCACATTCTCCGAAACATTCAGGTGAAGCGCACATTCGCGTTGTGAATATCCATAAAAGCGACGCAACACGAACACGTCCCGGCACCGATCCGGCAGGTCGCGCGCGACCTGATCGAGAAAACGCAGTTCCTGTCGCGCAGTCACCGACCGTTCGACCGCCTGCCCCAGGTCGGGAATCTCCGCACCGGAAAAATCCGTCAGGGAATCGAACGAAACGATCCGTGCCTTGCGATAGTGTTGAAGAACCAGATGACGCGCCACACCAAAAAACCATGCGCGCGGAAATCTGATGGAAGCAGGATCGGCTTCGGCAAGCTCGACCCAGGCCTGCTGGATGATGTCGTCGATCTCGATCCCCGAAAAACGCCGCAACCATCTCCGCACATCCCCCTCATGCGGAAGAACATGGGTCGCCAGCCAATGATTGCGCTCTTCGGGAAGCAATAGACCATATCCAGTCGCAAAAGGACGGCGCGTCGATAACACGCCGCCCGCGCGGGAAATGTGATAAACTCGTGACAACCCGCCCCGCCCGATCGGCCCCGACGGCATGGAAGTCCGGCGCATGGCGCGGTATGGTCCGCCCATGCCGATCCTGCCCTACATCGTCGCCGCCACTTTCTTCATGGAGTATCTGGACTCCACCATCATCGCCACGGCGCTGCCGGCGATGGCGCGCAGCTTCCATGTCGGCCCCAACGAACTCAGCCTGGGCATGACGGCGTATATGCTGACGCTGGCGGTCTTCATCCCGATCAGCGGCTGGATGGCCGACCGTTTCGGCTCGCGCACCATCTTCGCCACGGCGGTCACGGTCTTCACCGCCGCCTCGGTGCTCTGCGGCTTCGCCGGCAGCGTGTCCATGTTCGTCGCGGCACGGGTGCTCCAGGGACTGGGCGGCGCCATGATGGTGCCGGTCGGGCGCTTCATCGTGGTGCGCAATACCGAAACCAGCCGCATGATCCAGGCCATCTCCACCATCACCTGGCCGGCGGTCGCCGCCCCTGTGGTCGGCCCCACGGTCGGCGGCATGATCGTCACCTTCGCAAGCTGGCACTGGATCTTCTTCATCAACCTGCCGCTGGGCCTGGCTGTTCTGGGCGTCATCTTCGCCGTGGTGCCGCAGCAGTTCGGCGAACGCCGCCCGCTGGACTGGGGCGGCTTCGTGCTGGGCGGCGTCTCGCTCACCGCCATCCTGCTGGGCACCGAACTGGCCAGCAACACGCAGGCCAGCCCCCTGCTGGCCACCCTGCTGTTCGGCGGCGGCCTGCTGCTGGGCACCGCCACCCTGCGCCATGCGGCGGGCCGCGCGCATCCGCTGCTCGATTTCCGGCTGATGCGCCACCCCACCTTCGCCATCACGGTGCTGGCGGGCACGCTTTCACGTCTGACGATCGACGCCATCCCCTACCTGGTGCCGTTGCTGCTCCAGATCGGCTTCGGCCTCACCGCCTTCCATGCCGGCGCGCTGATGCTGGCCTTCGCGCTGGGCAATCTGGGCATGAAGATGTTCACCACCCGCATCCTCCAGCATTTCGGCTTCCGCACCACTGCCGCCATCAACGCCGCCCTGGGCGCGCTGTTCGTGCTGCTGGCCGGCACGATGGTGCCGGCCACCCCGGTCACGCTCCTGCTGCTGGTACTGCTGGGCTGCGGCGTCACGCGCTCCATGCAGTACACGCTGCTGGCCACCCTGGGCTATGCCGATATCGGCGCCCAGGAAAAAGGCGCCGCCAGCACGCTGCTCAGCGTCAGCCAGCAGATGTGCATCGGCATGGCTGTCGCCTTCGCCGCCCTCACCCTGCGGCTGATCGCGACCCTGCGCGACGAACACCCCTCCACCGACGCCTTCACCTCGGCCGATTTCCACTGGGCGTTCCTGATCGTCGCCATCCCGCTGATCCTCTCGATCCCGAGCTATCTCCGGCTGGACCGCACCGCCGGCGCCGCCCTCCGCAAGGCGTCCTGATCACGGCCTGTCGGCAAAAAGCGCCCGCCCCCACGCAACACGCATTGCAACCCTGACACCTGTCGCAGGAACACCGGCCGCGATTCACACGTATAGACTGCACCACAGGATCTGATGGAGGTCGAAAGATGCGGCGATTGCTGATGTTCGGAGCAATCATGATCATGCAGGGTGTGGCAGTCGTCCCTGCCCGGGCACAGGTCCAGAGCGATGTCGGCAGCAACGCCACAGCTTATGGGGCAGGTTATGGCCTGTATGATGGCAGGCCCGGCGGCAATCCGTCCGCTTATGCTCCGCCGGCGGACAATCAGGGCGCGGTCCATCTCTCCGGACGATATGGCTATCCCCCATCGCCTCCGCAGCCGTACCCCGCGCAGCCCTATCCGCCGCAGCCTTATCCTGCCCAACCGTCCCCTGCCCAGCCTGTTCCTCCGCCGGCAACCTCGCCGGACGCGGTCTGCACCAATGGCCGGTTCTTCGATCACATGACGAAAACCTGCGAGAGCCCCTGACGCACTCTCAGGCCGAAGAGTCAGGGGGCCAGAAGGCGAATCGCTGCCCGCCCGCATTTTTCAGCCATGGTTCCGGTCTGTTTCCGGCCTGGGGCAGGTCCTGTTTGAATACACGTATTCAAACAGGATATACTCTAGTTCTGGCGCCAGGGCAGGCCATCAGCCTTCCATCCGGCCTTGGAGCCCCGATGGCCCTCCGCATCCAGCGGCCCTTCGAATCCACCAGCCACGTTGAACACATGCGTGAACCCCGCCATCCGCGCCGCCATGGCGGCGGAATGGCTGCGCGCGCCGGAACGGCAGATGAAATGGATCTCATGCTCCGGCGTCAGCCCCGCCGCCTGAAGCTGCTCCAGGAAACGCGGGTTCGGCTGGCCGCTGAGGCCCTGCCACGAAACCGGGATCACCTGCTTGCCGACCGAGGCCAGGTCGGGCAGGCCCACGAACATCCATTCCGCGTCGGTGCGCACGTCGACCAGTTGCGCCTGCGGGCGGCTGCCCAGTTCGTCCCAGGTCCGGGTGGGGGCTACGTCCTCGATCATCTTGTGTCCCATCGCAAGAATGCACATTGTGCGCATGACGGCCGCCCGGCCCTGGCCGGGCGCATTCCGGCAGCCACAGGCTGCCACGCACGTTGCGGAGAAGGTGCTGCGTTATGGGCCAAAGTGCAAATCCCGCCCCGATCGGCTGGACGACCTCGTCCCCCGACATGACTGCCGCGATCGGCCACACGCCGCTGATCCGCCTGCGGCGCGCGTCGGAACTGACGGGCTGCGAGATCCTGGGCAAGGCGGAATTCATGAATCCCGGCGGCTCGGTCAAGGACCGCGCCGCCCTGGCCATCATCGACGACGCCGAGCGTCGGGGCGTGCTCAAGCCCGGCGGCACGGTGGTCGAGGGCACGGCGGGCAATACCGGAATCGGCCTCACGCTGGTCGCCAACGCACGCGGCTACCGCTCGGTGATCGTCATGCCCGAGACCCAGAGTCAGGAGAAGATCGACTTCCTGCGCATGATCGGCGCCGACCTGCGCCTGGTGCCGGCCAAGCCGTTCCGCGATCCGGGCAACTACGTCCACGTCTCCCGCCGCCTGGCCGAGGAAACGGGCGCGGTCTGGGCCAACCAGTTCGACAACCTCGCCAACCGCGAAGGTCACCGCACGACCACCGGCCCCGAGATCTGGACCCAGACCGAAGGGAAAATCGACGCCTTCACCTGCTCCTGCGGCACCGGCGGCACGCTGGCCGGCATCACGCTGGGGCTGGAGGATTCCGCCCGCGCTGCAGGCCGCGCCCGCCCCCGCATCGTGCTGGCCGACCCGGAAGGCTCGGCCCTGTATGGCTGGGTGAAGTCCGGCGACATGAGCATCAGCGGCGGGTCAATCACTGAGGGCATCGGCCAGTCGCGCGTCACCGGCAACCTGGAAGGCATCGCCATCGACGACGCCGAACGTATCCCCGACGCCGAGGCGCTGGACCTGATCTACGACCTGCTGATCCACGAAGGCCTGTCGATCGGCGGCTCATCGGGCATCAACGTCGCCGCGGCCATCCGCGTGGCACGCCAGATGGGCCCCGGCCACACCATCGTCACCATCCTGTGCGACGGCGGCAGCCGCTACCAGTCCAAGCTGTTCAACCCCGCCTTCCTGCGCGAGAAGAACCTGCCCGTCCCGTCCTGGCTCGCCTGAAAGGCCGTCTGCACAGTCACCCTGCCGGCGATCCGGCAGGGTGACCGGTATCAAAAGCACCAGCCAAGTGGGCGCAAGAGCGACGTCCTTACGACACCCCTTCGGCCGTATCCTTCCCTCCGGCGACGGCCGGCGCCGCATCCCGGCGCGACGTATCGCCCATCAGCAGCGCGACCAGAATCACGCAGACCAGCCCGGCCCCCGCCAGGATCAGGAACGCCAGCGAAACCGAGCGGTCGGCCACCGTACCGGCCAGCGAGGTCGAGAAGCTGGCCCCCGCCCCCATGGCCAGCCCCAGAATCCCCATGCACATGTTGAACCGGCCGCTGATGCGCGTCAGGTCGGCGGCCACCAGCGGCATCATCACCCCGAATGACGACGAACTGACCCCATCCAGCAACTGGATCGCGATGATCAGATAGGGGTTGGAGGTCGTCGCCAGCAGGGCCGCACGCAGCGGCAGGGTGGCGAACGTCACCAGCATCACGGGGCGCCGCCCGACCGTTTCCGCCAGCCGGCCGATGATCGGCGACAGCACCGCCCCGACCAACTGCGGCAGCAGGATGCAGGCCGCGATCACGATCTCGGCGATGTTGCCTGCGTCCTTGGTCACCTGCCCAGCCGCCAGCGACAGGATACCCGCCGCCGACAGATGGAAGAAGGCAACGCAGATCGCAAAGGCGAACAGCCGCCGGTCGCGCAGCAATTCCCACATCGCGCCCTTGGTGCGCGGCGGCCGCTCGCCCTCGGCCACGGCGGCGGTGTTGATCGAGGCCGCGGCTTCGACCGGCTCGATCATCATCAGCGCCAGCAACCCCGGCATCGCCAGCGCGGCACCGAGAAAGAACGTGGCCTGCGGCGAAACCCAGTACCCCACCGCCCCCATCAGCCCGGAGCCGATGGCATTGCCGATCGAGGCAAAACTGGCATTGCGGCCGAAACGCTCGCCCAGCAGCCCCTTGCCATCATCGGGCAGGCGCAGCACCTGCGCCGCCACCACCGCCAGCGTAATCGCGCCGATCGCAGGCGTCAGCGTACAGCTCGCCAGCCCATGCAGCACCTCGGCCAGCGCCACCGGCAATTGCTGGGGAAAGATGGCCAGCAGCAGGCAGGAGAAGATCACGGCCAGGATCGAGAGCGCCGCAACGCGATGCTTGTCGCGCAGCCGGTCGACCAGCATGCCCGCCGGAACCTGGCTGACCATGGCGGTAATCGACCCGATGCTGAGCACATAGCCGATCTGCCCCTGCGTCCAGTGGGCACCGGTCAGATACACCGCGATGAACGAGCCGAAAGAAGCCTGCAGGTTTCCGACGAAGAAATTGAGCAAATCCAGCCCGCGCTGGCTGTTCCTGGGCAGTTTCACGCAGGGCCGTCCCCGTGCCGCCTCAGGGTGCGGTGAATCGCCGCACACCGTTCATCATGCAGGATCATCGCGCCATGAACCCCGACCGTCCCGAAGACGCATGTCCCTCCGGCGGGCCGTCTCCCCCGCCGCCCACGGCACCGGGCACCAGCGGCGGCGGCGCAGGCTGGGGCTCGACCGAAACCGGCCCCGGCTCGGCTTCCGCCGGTGCTACGACCGGGGCTACCGGGGCCGCCACCGGCGCGGCCGGCCCTGCGGGCGTGGGCGCGGGCGGCGGCGCCTGAATCACCTTCACATCCATCGACGTCGCGTCATAAGCCGGCGCCGAGCGCACACTGGCGGCATCGATGCGCAGTTTGACCGGGCTTTTTTCCGTCAGCCCGCCCATCACGAACGCATCCCAGGCAATGGCCACACGCCGGTTGCCCACTCCCAGAAAGCCCCCGACATCCACCACGGCGGCGGCCGGATGCCCTTCCTGGTCCAGCAGCACGTCGATCACCTGCCCCACATGGTTGCCATCCGGCGCCACCACGTCACGGTCGATCAGGCTGCCCAGCCGGTGCGTGGCTGTGGCCGCCGCGCCATGCGCCTGCTCCGGTCGGGGCGACGCCGGCACCAGCAGGGCCGGCGGCGGCGGTGCCGTCAGTTCGGGCTGGTCACCGGTCGGCATGTCCCGCGCGGGATCGCCGACAAAGCCCCCCCCCGGCGCGCCAGCCGGCATCGGCGCCACCGGCTCCGCCGCGCGCGCAGCACCGGACGACAGGACGAGAAGAACCGACAGCGCACCGAACAGAGCCGCCGGACGCACGAAACGGCCGGGCGTACGCGCGACCGGGGACAGGGTGGAATGTTCCATCCCCAATCCTGTGCATGAACCGGGCGCTCCTGTCACAGGCTTCGAGGGGGTCTGGACCGTTTTTTTTTCCACAGGCCCGCTCCCCTCCAATTGCAACCGAATGAAACATCGGCTGCACGGGCCGAAAAAGAGCGGTAAAGTAGAGGCATGGAGCCCATGCCTCACATTCTGGTCGTCGATGACGACCGCGAAATCCGCGATCTTCTCGCCCGTTTCCTCGAACGCAACATGTTCCGCGTCACCACGGCGCGTGATGGGCGTGAAACCCGCAAGGCATGGCAGGCCGGCCATTACCAGATCGTGGTGCTGGACCTGATGCTGCCCGGCGAAACCGGGCTGGAACTCGCCCGCTGGCTGCGCGAACAGGCCAATGTCCCCATCATCATGCTCACGGCGATGGGCGACGAGACCGATCGCATCATCGGGCTGGAAATGGGGGCCGACGATTACCTGGCCAAACCCTTCAACCCGCGCGAATTGCTGGCGCGAATCCGCGCTATCCTGCGCCGCACGAGCGAAGCCCCCATCACGCGCGGCCCCGACGGCCACACCCAATGCCTCCATTTCTCGGGCTGGACGCTGGACGCCACGCGCCGGCGCCTGCTCAACCCCGACGGCACCGAGGTCGCGCTGACCGGCGGCGAATACGACCTGCTGATTGCCCTGCTCGACCGCGCCAACCGGGTGCTGACCCGCGACATGCTGTTCGACCTGCTGCGTGGCCGCCAGGCCGGCCCCTTCGACCGCGCGATCGACGTCGCCATCAGCCGCCTGCGCCGCAAGCTGGAAGATAACGGCCGCAACGCACAGTTGATCAAGACCGTCCGCGGCGGCGGCTACGTGCTGGCATCCGACGTCGAACGCCGTTAAATGCGCTCTATGCCCAAGCGCATGCCCCGACCCCATGACCCGAACTGAATGAACGCCGCCGATCCGGGGCCGGCCGCCGAAGCGCGTGCCCTTCCCCGCCGCATGCTCCGCTGGTTCCTGCCCCGTTCGCTGGCCGCCCGCACCAGCCTGCTGCTGATCGTGGGGCTGGGCATCATCGAGGCCATCGGCCTGGGCGTCCACGCGCTCGACCGCATCGATTTCGACCGCCGCATGATCCAGCAGGAAAGCCAGAATCATGTCGGCATGATCTACCGCTCGATCGTCGAAACCCAACCGGAGAATCGCGCGGCCGAACTTGCGGCGCTGCACCCGCCCGCGACCTTCCACATCACCCTCACTCCCGGCCCCGATCCCGACATGGTCGACCAGACGGCCGACGACCCGATGGCCCACATGCATATGGGCCAGCCTCCCTTCGGGCACCCGCCTTTCGACCGGCAGCCATTTGGCCAGCCTCCTTTCCCCCGGGGCCCCCAGGGCCTGCCGCCGCTGCCGGCCCACCTGCGGCCCCGGCAGATCCTGTTCGGCACACCGCCCCATGGCGCAGCCGGCAGGGCGGTGGCCTTCCTGCTGCCCGACGAGACCCGGTGGCTGACCATCCGCTACACCCTGCCCTCGCCCAACCCGTTCCGCTCCCCTACCTTCCCCACCGCCTTCGCGCTGATGACGGTGGCCGGCAGCGTGCTGATCGTCTGGGGCGTGCGGCGGCTGGTCGCCCCCGTCGGCACCCTGGCGGCGGCGGCCGAGGCTCTCGGTCGCGACGTCAACGCCCCGCCGATGTCCGAGGACGGACCGCTGGAAATCGCCCGCGCGGCCCAGGCCTTCAACACCATGGCCAGCCGCATCCGGCGTTTCCTGACCGACCGCACCCTGATGCTCACGGCGATCGGCCACGACCTGCGCACCCCGATCACCCGGCTGAAACTGCGCGCCGAATTCGTCGAGGACGACGAACTGCGCAACAAATTCCTGGCCGATCTCGACGAACTGGAGGCCATGGTCTCCGCCACCCTCGCCTTCGGCCGCGACACGTCGCGGCGCGAACCGATGGGCCGGCTGGACCTGACCGCCCTGCTCCAGACCATCCTGGACGAAGCCGCCGAAACCCACCCCGACCACGCCGAGGCGATCGGCTTCACCGAACCGCCGCCCACGGTCACGATCGAGGCCCGCCCCGTATCGCTGAAACGCGCGCTCAACAACCTGATCCAGAACGCCATTCTCTATGGCGGCGGCGCACAGGTCACGCTGGAAGCCCCGCAACCGGGCAACGAGGGCGAACGCCTGGTCACGGTCCTGATCGAGGATGACGGTCCCGGCCTGCCGCCCGAAGACCTGAACCGGATGTTCGAGCCGTTCGTCCGCGCCGAGGTCAGCCGCAACCGCGAAACCGGCGGCACCGGCCTCGGCCTGGCCATCGCCCGCAACATCATCTGGGGCCTCGGCGGCGACATCCGCCTGGGCAACCGCATGCCGCACGGCCTGCGCGCCACCGTCACGCTGGTCTGCTAAAGCAGAGCCTGGGTTTTGGCACGCGCATCGGACCCCGGCCCCAATATCACGTTGATCAGGTCCCGGCGCCGGCGGCCTTGCGCAGGACCGGGAGCATGTCTTCCGGCTCCGGCCGGCGCGTGTAGTCCGGATTCACCTCGGCATAGAGAATCACGCCGTCCCGACCGATGACGAAGCGGCCCGGCATCGGCAGGGTCCAGCTTTCGTCACCATTGAACGCGGTCAGGTCGTTCTTCAGATTCCTGTAGAGTTCGACCAGATAATCGGGCAGATCGAAACGCAGGCCGAAACTTGCCGCAACGTCATTGTGCGTATCGGACAGGATCGGGAAGTCCAGGCTGTTCTGACGCACCGACTTGCGGCTGTTCACCGCCGTCTGCGGCGAAATGGCGATCAGGTTGGCGCCGAGTTCGCGGAACGACGGCAGCGCCGCTTCAAGCGCCTGCAATTCCATGTTGCAGTAAGGGCACCAGACGCCGCGATAGAAGCTGACGACCAGCGGCCCCTTCGCCAGCAGATCGGTGGATGAAACGGGGCTGCCGTCCGGATCGTTCAGCGTAAAGACCGAGGCCTTGTCACCCGCCTTGAGCACCTTTGCGGCAGCACCCGACGCAATCAGTTCGGCGGTGGCACGGTGCATGACCTCGATGACCGAATACGGCACATTGTAAGGCGGCTTGCCCGCCTCGAAATCGGCCTTGAACGTATCGAGCTTTTCTTGAAGAGACATCGTCGTTTCCTTCATTGATCGTCGTGACGGGATGACAGTAGGACGCCCCGTTATGCCGGGGATGAGGGCGCGGACGACTATCCGTCATTCCGCGCCGGAATGGGGGTTCAGGCGACGGTTTCGCTTTGCGGATAGTCGACATAGCCATGCGCCCCACCACCATAGAAGGTCGCGCGGTCGTAAGGCGCCAGCGGGATCGTGTGGCGCAGGCGTTCCGGCAGATCGGGATTGCTGATGAAATACCGTCCGAACGCGACTGCATCAGCGTCACCCGCCCGAATGATCGCCTCGGCGCTCGCGCCGTCGAAGCCGCCGGCGGCGATCAGTGCTCCGCTGAACACAGTGCGCAGATCCCTCGCCGCGACCGCGTCGGCCTCGGCGATCAATTCCGTGCCCTTGATACGCGGCTCGACGACATGCAGGTAGGCGATGCCCATCCTGTCCAGTCTTTCCGCGACATAGCCGAAGGTTTTCCCGGGATCGCTGTCGGACATTCCCCCATAGGTACCACTCGGGCTCAATCTTACCCCCACGCGATCCGCCCCCCAGACGTCAATCGCCGCCTGCGTGATCTCAAGCAGGAAACGCGCGCGATTTTCGATCGGTCCGCCATATTCGTCGGTGCGATGGTTGGTGCCGTCCTGCAGGAACTGGTCCGGCAGGTAGCCATTGGCGCCATGGATCTCCACCCCGTCGAATCCCGCCGCTTTCGCACGCGCGGCACCCTGGCGGAACTGCTCGATGATTGCAGGAATTTCACCGATCTCCAGGGCTCGCGGCATGGAAAACGGTACCGGGCCGCTTGCGGTATAGGCATATCCCTCCGCCTGGATGCCGGACGGCGCCACAGGGGCCCCGCCGCCAGGCTGAAGATCGTGGTGGGACTGGCGCCCGACATGCCACAATTGCATGACGATCCTGCCGCCATGGGCATGCACCGCATCGGTGATCGTGCGCCACCCCGCGATCTGGGCGTCATCGTAAATTCCCGGCGCACCGGCATAGCCACACCCCTCCCGCGCAACGGGGGTCGCTTCCGAAACGATCAGGCCGCCGTGCGACGTGCGCTGCGTATAATATTCCCGCATCAGCGGCCCCGGCATGTCGCCGGGTTCCGAACGCAGGCGGGTCAGCGGTGCCATGACGACCCGATGGTCGAGCGACAGCGCACCCGCCCTGAACGGCGTGAAAAGCATGGACATGAGGAGTTCCTTGTCTGGAATGAGATCAGTCTTGCGGGACGAGCGCTTCGACGCGGGCAATGCCGCGCTGCACGGCCGGACGGGCTGCGATCGCTTCGTACCAGCGCGCGACGCTGGGTGTGTCGTCGAGCGACACCCCCGCGAAGGCGCGCCGCCACAACCAGCCGAAATGGGCGATATCGGCGATGGTGAATGCATCGCCGGCCACGAAAGGCCGGCTTGCCAGCACGCCGTCGAGTACGCCCAGAGTGCGTTTCTCCTCGCTGGAAAAACGCTCGATCGCGAGGGGCTGAGGCTCGGCGGCAAAACGCTGGAAAAAGCCGGACTGCCCGAAAGCCGGGCTGAGGCCGGACGCGTGGAAAAAAAGCTGCTCGAAAACGCGCGCGCGCGCATCGCCACCGGCAGGTAGGAGCTGTCCCGTCTTTTCGGCGAGGTAGACGAGGATCGCAGCAGATTCCGTCAGGACGAGAGGGCTGTCTTCCAGGGTACGATCCACCAGGACCGGCACCTTGCCGTTGGGATTGAGCGCCAGAAAGTCTGCCGTCTTCTGCTCCCCCTTGCGGACGTTGATGCCATGCAGCGCATAGGGCAGCCCGAGCTCCTCAAGCGCGATCGACACCTTGACGCTGTTCGGCGTCGCGAACGTATGGACCTCGAGCAGCGGTCGTGCGTCCTCGGCCGCCGCGCGTATGAATGAACCGGACATCGGGACGGCCTCCTTATGGCCCGGTCTGTCCGGGCGTGAGAAAGACATGTCCCCCTTCCGCTCGACATGGCAGGTGCGTCGAGGCGATAAACGCCATTCCTGGGAGGAATGGCATGGATCGATATCAGGCGATGGCGACCTTCGTGCGGGTGGTGGAAACCGGTTCGTTCTCCGCCGCCGCGCGGCAGCTCAATGTCGGGCAACCAGCCGTGTCCAAGACCATCGCACAGCTCGAAACCCGGCTTCAGGTCAGTCTGCTCATCCGTTCCACACACGGGCTGACCCCGACCGAGGCAGGGCAGACCTTCTATGAACGGGCGCGCAATGCCATCCAGGAGGCAGACGAGGCGGAGCTTGCCGCAAAAGGAGCTGGAGCGGGGCTATCAGGGCGCCTGCGCGTTTCCGCTGCGACGACATTCGCGCGGCTCCATGTGATACCGAGGCTGCCGCAATTCCTGGCGGCCCACCCGCATCTCGACGTCGATATCATTCTCGACGACCGCAAGATCGACCTTGTAGCCGAAGGGGTGGATATCTCATTGCGCATGGGGAAACTCTCCGATTCCACCGCGGTCGCACGCAAAATCGCAACCGGCGGTCGCTCGGTGCTTGCAACGCCGGCCTATCTCGCACGCGCCGGAAAACCGCAGAACCCGGCGGACCTCGCGAACCATGAGGCGATTATCTACAGTCAGCAGCCCAACGTCTGGTCGTTCACACGCGATGGTGCGGCTGTCTCGGTCTCTGTCGGCGGACGACTGCGCGTCAGCGCCGCAGAGGGGCTGCGTGCTGCATTGCTGGCCGACATGGGGCTGACCATCGCCTCGGACTGGATGTTCGCGCCAGAATTGGAAAGCGGCGCCATCGTCCGGGTTCTCCAGGCATGGTCGTTGCCCTCCATCGATCTTTGGGCGGTCTTTCCCGCCGGGAACATGACGACCGCGAAAGGCCGCCAGTTCGCTGCATTCGTCGAAAAAATCATGCGATCAACCGACACCTAGCAGACTGTCGCGTTACCGAGCCTGAAGGAAACAGTCCAATCTGTACGGGACATATGTTGTGTGTTCATCGATAAAGAAGACTGCCGATAATCCCTCGAAGCCAGCGCGCGTATCACCGTCGTCGGCGATGGCCCGCGTGCTGCGCGATCTTTACCGAGGCCATCCGGCGTGGGCCCACCTGCGAGGGCGCGCAATGCCTGGAGGCACCAGCCGAACTGAGCAAGGTCTGCGCCAACGTGGCCTGATCACTGGTTCCGGCTGCACCCTTGCCCTCACCGATGCTGGCCGCAGGTGTGTGGAACGGATGGAGAGACCCATCAAAGATCAATAATCCGGCGCTTTATTCACATAGAAATAAAAAGTTAACAAAAAGTAAACTTCAAAAATGTAAATGATAGCGGTCAATTCTTTATATTCTATAAATAAGTAACCTCTTTTCGGGCAATCAAGCCCGAAAAGAGGTTGGTTATGTCAACTGTTCTTCGTCCATTCCTGGATACAATCGAAATCAATCACGGTCCCAAAATCGAGATTGGGCGCTTTTTTTTACAACTCTCAGAGTCTGCCCGTCAGTTGGGTATATCATGGCATATGGGTCGCGATTTCGATCGCCTGGTACAGGTCAATCGGAAAAATCTCGATACATGGGAACCTCTTTCACCCATCTACGATCCTGCAATTTCGGACATCAATCCGGATAATGTCATCTATGTCGAAGGCCAGGCCGACGGCGAACCCGTCGTAACGTTAATCCTGCGCCGATACGACTGGCCGACAAGTACATTGCGTGAGGAATGGGAGTCCGGGCGCTTTGCCTATCGGAATCCATCCGTACAGATGAGTCCGGATGAAAAATGGACCGCAGCGGCCCCCGTGGCGGCCGAAATTGGAGGCCGGGTCGTATTTGCGGGTGGCCTTTGGTGTCATCCCAGCTTCCGCCGCAAGCGCCTGCCGCAGTTGACCATAGCCATGATGAGGAGCATTTCTCTCGCAATGTGGAAACCGGACTTCACCATAGGCATGGTGGAGCGGGGTGCATTGACCCGTGTGCTTCTCCCTCTGTATGGCAACCCCGTCATTCAACCAGGCATGCAGATCGTCAGCCCCTGGCGTACCTTCAATTGTAATCTGATCTGGGAAACACCAGACGATTTAACGAGCTATGTCCGGAATCACTTAACAGTTCCGGACGAGCCTGAGCGCGGGCATGGAACTGACGAAGGTGTCCGACGCGCCCGTTCGCCACGGTAAGAGCAGCCGCTCGTAGCGGGACCAGAACATGGAGCCATCGGGGTGCGTGACAAGCGCCTCGATGAGTTCCAGGCGCGGGGCCTGATCCTGAACGACGCTGAAGTAGCTTCGCGTCGTGGGAAGAATATATCTGCTATCGGGAAGATCCCGCACATCACGACCAAGCAAGCTGTCATAAGACAGCTTGCCATATTTCCCGTATGTCTGCGGCCAGGCCTCGATCAGGCAGCGATCCTGTCCAGGCATCCAAGCAACGGCGCCACCACCGAATAATGAATTGGTGGCAATTTGGGTCACAGTCTGTGTATTGGCATAGCGTCTGGCTTTTTTCCACATTTCAAATGCCGCTTGCATACCCGCGCGTTTTGGGTCCTGAAGTCGGTCCAGAGAAAGACTCACAATGGTGGGTGAACCCGAGGGTTCTACTTCACCGGGCGTTGCGATCTGGAGCGTCCGCAGACGCGCGACGGCGTCATTGAGGTTATGAAAAACTTCCAGAGGAGAAAACAATGTGGCAGCCCGCTCCAGGACAACCCTTTGCGGCGCACGATAGAGGATAATCTCAAGCACGCGTTGCAGACAGGCTGCCGGAAGCAACGCCGGTTGAAAGCGTATCCGTGTATAACTCGGAAATATTGCAACCGCCGCGAAACCGAGATTTCGTATGCAATAGGACACGACGTCAAAGTCACCACCATGGTAACCAAGATAATTCGATAATTCCCTGCTATTCGGATACCATATTCTGCCTTTGGGGCCGATTAGCATTTCCATATCGTATCGCTTTATATACCAAGCTATCTTGTTGCAACGTCGAGTACCTGATGTAGTTCCGATTTTTCCTGTCAGATTTCCAACCAGATCGGCTGAAAGTAGGCCACATTCGGCGAAGGCGGTAAACAGCACGAGGGCATGCGCCCGCTTATTGGTTCGCCATCGCAAGATCACTTTGCCGATGACCGAAAAAAGGCGGAAGCAGACGTGCCGCCACACGATATAATCTCCCTTCCATCGAACCTGCGCCGCTTGCTCACCGCGCGCTTGTCGGGCGTTCTAGCGAATGGCATCCCGCCCCTGACATCCGACATGGCGAACCGATCATGCTCGACCGACTCTACGCCCGCACCCTTTCCCTCGCCGCCAGCCGCCACGCCCCGCTCTGGCTGGCCGTGATCGCGTTCGCCGAGGCCAGCGTCTTCCCCCTGCCGCCCGATATCCTGCTGGTGCCGATGGTGCTGGCCCACCGCGACCGCGCCTGGGCGCTGGCGGCGCTATGCACGCTGGCCAGCGTCTGCGGCGGCCTCCTGGGCTGGTATATCGGCGCTGTCCTGCTGCAACACGTCGCCATGCCGATCATCCATTTCTACCATGCGGAAGCCCGGCTGCTCGCGTTGCAAGAGCAGTTCCGCCAGTGGGGTGTGGCGATCATCCTCTTCAAGGGCCTCACGCCGATCCCCTTCAAGATCGTCACCATCGCCAGCGGTGCCGCGCATTTTCCGCTGCTGCCCTTCGTCCTGGCCTGCATCGCCACGCGCGGCGCCCGTTTCTTCCTGCTCGCCGCCCTGCTCCGCCGCTATGGCGCGCCGATCCAGTCCTTCATCGAACGCCGCCTGACCCTGGTGGCCGCCCTGTTCGGAGTCGTGCTCGTCGGCGGCTTCGCGGCCCTCAAATACCTGTAGAACGCATCACCGGGCATAACCGCCCCGACTTGCGGCGCGCCCGATCCAAGAGCAAACAGGGCGGCAGACAGACCTGCCCAGCGGAGCCCGCCCCATGCCTCACCAGATCGCCGTCATCACCGGAGCTGGCGCCGGAATCGGCCGCGCCACCGCGCGGACCCTGGCCCGCGCCGGCTGCGACGTCGCGCTGATCGGCCGCGACGCGGCCCGCCTGGAAGACGCGGCGGCGGAACTAGCCGAACTGCACATCCGCACCCTCACCATCCCCGCCGACGTCACCGACGCCGAGGCGCTGGAACGCGCCGCCGACCAGATCGAAGCCACGCTCGGCCCGATCACCCTGTGGGTCAACTGCGCCGGCGCCGGCGTCAGCGGCCAGTTCGTGGAACTGCCGCCCGAGGAAATCCGCCGCGCGACCGAGGTTACCTATCTGGGCACCGTCTTCGGCACCCGTACGGCGCTGATCCGCATGCGGCGACGCGGCTACGGCACCATCGTCAATCTCGACGCCATTTCCCTGCCGCGCCCGCTGCGCAGCATCGAAAGCGGCGCACGGGCCGCGATCCGCGCCTTCACCGAAAGCCTGCGCCCCGAAATCCTGCATGACGGCGACCGCATCCTGCTCTCGCTGGTCAGCCTGCCGGCCATCAACACCCCGCGCTTCGTCTGGACGCGCAACCATACCGGCAAGCGCCTGCGCCCCGCCGGCCCGGTTTTCGAGCCCGAAATCGCGGCCGAGGCGATCAGCCGCGCCGCCTTCGGCCGCCACCGCGACGTCCGGGTAGGCCTGTCGGGCATCGGCCATCGCATGGCGGCATTCCTGGCCCCCGCACTGCTGGACCGCCGCCAGGCCGACCACGCGTACCACCAGCAACTGGAAAAATATCCCACCCCGGACAACACACCGGACAATCTGTTCACCCCGGTCTCCGGCGCCCACGGCGCGCACGGCCCCTTCGACCATCTCAGCCGGCGCACCATGCCGGTGCTGCTGACCACTACCCTGCGCACGATCCTCACCGGCACCGCCCTGGCCGCCGGCGTGGGCGCAATCGTCGCCACCCTGCGCCGGAAGCGCTGACCGTCCCCTCCGGCCCCGTTGCCCTCAGGGAGACGGGCCCGGACGGTTTTTTTTCTTCCCCCGGCATCCCCGACACGGGATCGCGCGCTTGGCTCTTCGCGGGTGCAGCCGATAGCGGCTGAACGACCGCCAGGCGCCGCGTCGCGTCCCGTCGACAGGAGACCGCTTCCGTGGACCAGCCGGCAGAAGCCCCCCTTCCCCCCTCCGCCAACCTTGCCGGCCTAGCCGAGAACGAAGCCCGCGCCAGGAACACCGCACCCCGCTGGCCATCATGCGCGAGGTCCTGCGCGAGCCCATGCTCGCCCTGCTGCTGGTCGGTGGCGGCATCTATCTCCTGCTGGGCAACCTGCACGAGGCGCTGATCCTGCTGGCCTTCGCCTGCGCCTCCATCGCCATCACCGTGATTCAGGAAACCCGGACCGAACGGGTGCTGGACGCCCTGCGTGACCTGACGAGCCCCCGGGCCCTCGTCATCCGTGACGGCACGCGAAAGCGCATTCCCGGCCGCGAGGTGGTCCGGGGCGACCTCATCGTGCTCGCCGAAGGCGACCGGGTCCCGGCCGATGCGCTGCTGGTGCGCGCACAGGACCTGCTCGCCGACGAATCCCTGCTGACGGGCGAAGCCGTCGCCGTGCGCAAATCCGTCGCGACCGCGGCGTCCCCCACGGCCCGGCCGGGCGGCGACGACCAGCCCTTCGTCTATTCCGGCTCGCTGATCGTGCGCGGCAGCGGCATCGCCGAAGTGCGCGCCACCGGCTCGGGCAGCGAGATCGGCCGGATCGGCCAGTCGCTCCGCATGCTGGAGACCGAACCACCACGCCTGCGCGCCCAGACGGCGCGCCTGACCCGCCTCTGCGCGATCGGCGGCGGCCTGGTCAGCGCCCTCGCCCTGGTGCTGTACGGCACATTGCGCGGCGGCTGGCTCGACGCGGTACTGGCCGCCATCACGATCGGCATGAGCATGCTGCCGGAGGAATTTCCGGTCGTGCTCACCGTATTCATGGCGATGGGGGCATGGCGCATTTCGCGCGCCCGCGTGCTGACCCGCCGCGCGGCGGCCATCGAAACCCTCGGCTCGGCCACTGTCCTCTGCACCGACAAGACCGGAACCCTGACCGAGAACCGCATGTCGATCGCCGAACTGCGGACAAGCGACGGCGAGACCATGGCCCCGCCCGCATCCCTGACGGCCCTCTCTCCGCAGGCACAGGCCCTGGCCTTCCACGGCCTGCTGGCCAGTGCCCCCCAGCCGTTCGACCCGATGGAAACCGCCTTCCACGATTTCGCCCGCACCTCCCCGCCTGAACGCCCGCCCCCGACGCAATCGGGCTGGACCCTCGCACGCACCTACGGCCTGCGCCCCGACCTGCTGGCCGTCACGCAAATCTGGCAGCCCGATGCCGCACGGCCCTCCTGCGTGGTCGCCGCGAAAGGCGCGCCGGAAGCCATCGCCGCACTCTGCCATCTGGACGACACGCACCGCACCGCCATCAGCCAGGCCCTCGACGCCATGGCCGCCAGGGGTCTCCGCGTCCTCGGCGTCGCCAAAGCCTCCTATGAAGGAATGGATTTTCCCGAAACGCCGCAGGGTTTCACGTTCCAGTTCCTCGGCCTCGTCGGCATTGCCGATCCCCTGCGGCCAAGCGTGCCGGATGCGGTGCGCGACTGCCGGTCGGCCGGCATCCGCGTCATGATGATCACCGGCGATTACCCGGAAACCGCCCGTGCCATCGCAGGCGCGGCCGGGATCGACAATGGCGCAACCATCCTGACCGGCGCCGCCATCGAAACGCTGGCCGAGCCCGCCCTGCGGGAACACCTCCACACCGCAACCATCTGCGCCCGCATCATGCCGGAACAGAAGCTGCGGATCGTGCAGGCCCTGAAAGCCGGCGGCGAGACCGTCGCCATGACGGGCGACGGCGTCAACGACGCGCCGGCACTGAAAGCCGCGCATATCGGCATCGCCATGGGCGGACGCGGCACCGATGTCGCGCGCGAGGCCGCCGCCATCGTCCTGCTGGATGACGATTTCAGTTCCATCGTCACCGCCATCCGGCTGGGCCGCCGCATCTACGACAATCTGCGCAAGGCGATGGGCTTCGTCTTCGCCGTGCATGTGCCCATCGCCGGCCTGGCATTGCTGCCGCTGGTCCTGGACTATCCCCTCATCTTCTCCCCGATCCACATCGCCTTCCTGGAGATGATCATCGACCCGGTCTGCACCATGGCCTTCGAGGCCGAGACCGAAGAAGACGACGTCATGCGCCGCCCCCCCCGGCCGCCCGCCGAATCCCTGTTCTCGCGGCCGCTGATCGTCTGGAGCCTGCTCCAGGGCCTGCTGGTCCTCATCCTCGTCGGCGGTCTCTTCCTGTTCGCCACCCAGCGCGCCATGCCGGCCGAAGAAGCGCGCGCCCTCACCTTCGTCTCGCTGGTGCTCTCGATCGTCAGCCTGATCCTCGTGAACCGGTCGTTCAGCACATCCCTGGTCACGGCCATAAGGCGACCCAACGCCACCCTGCTCTGGATTCTCGGGACGATGATCACCGTCCTCCTATCCAGCGTGCTCGTACCGGCCATCCGGAACCTCTTCCGCTTCGCCCCCCTGCATTGGCACGATCTGGGCCTGAGCATCGGCGCGGCGGCCACCGTGCTGGTCGTGCTGGAAATCGCCAAGACCTTCTGGCGCGATCGCTTGAGGTTCTGAAAGCGCCGTTTGCAAAATCACCCTGCCGACGCAGCCAACTTCATCGAACTGCCTCTGAAAGGCCCACGCAGGAACGGCCTCGCCCCCGCATCACCATCAGACCTGCGTCACCATTTGATCCGCATGCCGGCGGTCAGCGCGGCGGTCCCGACCGCGCTGCCGGTATTGGTCTCCCGATGGCCGCCGAACATGTTGATCGTCAGGTCCATGCCGGGCACGCCCTTGACGGGATAGGCAGCGGTCACGGTCCGCCCCGTCTCCATCGGCACGGGGCTGGCATTGCTCTGCTCGATATCGAACGGCCCCACATGCCCCGTCCCGCCCGATGCCGGCGGCGCCAGCGAATATGTCGGGGCGGTCACGGAATACCCCGATCCCCCGGCCCCCATTCCGCCCCCCGCCGCCGCTCCGGCATGCCCGGCCCCGAAAGCTCCAGGCACGGCAGGCTGAGACGCGGCAGGCTGGGGCGCCGCCATTGTCGGCGTCGGCGGCATGAAATAGGATGCGGCCGGCGCACCGGATGCAGGACGCCCCGCCGTCGCCATCGCGACGACGACCCCGATGCGAAAGAACGGCCATCGCCCCTCCGCCACGCCATGGAGCGACGGGACAGGCCGGCCTTCTCTCCGCAAGGGCAGTGTCATGCGCATGGGCAGGCATCCAGGCTGTAACATCCGCGCAACATGCCGCAGGAAAGCGCAGGACCTGAAATCAGGAATTGCAACCATCCCCCGGCCCACGACACAAAGCGTTATTCCGGCACAAGGACGATCTCTCCTGCGCCGGTCACTCCCGCCCGAAACCACGCCACCGCCCGGCCATCGGCCCGCTTGACAGAAAATCCCCCACCGCTCCAACGTCCTGCAATGTTTTCCGAAGCGCGGACGATGACAGATCAGGACACCTCACCACAGGCCATCCCCGATCGGGAGCCCCCGGTACAGATCACCCATCTGCGCAAGGTGCTCGGCGGCCGTGCCATTCTCGACGATCTCAGCCTGACGCTGCGCCCGGGCGAGATCGCGGCCCTTCTCGGCCCCAACGGCGCCGGCAAGACCACCCTGATCGGCTGCCTGCTCGGCCTGCTCTCGGCCGATGCCGGCACGGTGCGGCTGTGGGGCGAGGACGCCTCCGCCCTGCGTGCCGAAACCAGGGCACGCATCGGCTTCGTTCCCCAGACCATGACCGGCTTTACCTGGTTCCGCGTCGGGGAACTGATGGCCTATCTGGCCGACTACCGCGCCCGCCCCAACGACACCGAAGACCGGACATGGGAGGAATGGGCCGCCCTCGACCCCAACGCGCGGATCAAGACGCTCTCGGGCGGCGAGCGCCAGCGGCTGGCGATCGTGCTCGCCTTGCGCTTCTGCCCCGACCTGATCGTGCTGGACGAGCCCGTCGCCAGCCTCGACCCGCAGGCCCGCTACGATTTCATGCGCCTGCTGCCGGCCTATGCGCGGCGCACGGGTGCCAGCGTACTGATTTCCTCGCACATCATCTCCGACCTTCAGGACATCAGTGATCGCGTCATCATGATGCGCCATGGCCGGATCATGCTGGACATGACGGCACCGGACATCGCCGCCACCGTCCGCCGCCTCTCCGCGCCGCCCGAGACGGAATGGGGCGTCGACATCATCGCCGACCAGGGCGCGGACGGTGTGTGGGTGCGCGGCTGGCATCCGGCGCTGGACGACGCGGCGGCCGGCGCGGGCAACATCCTGCTGCCGGGCGATGTCGAACGGCTGTTCCTGGCCCTGACCCGATAACCGCCCGATGAACGACACGCTGCGCGCGCTCCGGCTCTACGCCTCGCCGGTCTTCTTCCGGGAAAACCCCACCCTGATCTCGGCGGCGGTCTATCTCGCCATCACCGCCTTCAACCTGGCCCATCCGTCACGCACCCATCCCGCCGGCATCCACGATATCGGCCTGTTCTGGTGGATGGCGCAGCAGGGGCTGTTCACCGGCCTGTCCTGCCAGTACTGGCGCCAGGTACGCTCGCCGCTGGCAGCCATGTATCCGCGCCTGATCGCGGCGGAATACCGGGCGATCCACGTCATGCTCGTGCTGGGCCTGCTGCTGCTGGCCGTGCCCGCGCTCATCCTGGGTCTGCCGCTACTCAACGTGCTGGCGCTGGAATCCGTCAATCTCGCCCTCAGCACCGGCCGCGATCTGGCCGGACCGAAAATCCTGCGCCCCCGCCTGCGCAAAATCCGCGCAGTCATCGTGTTCGGTCTGTTCTTCATGTTCCTGAGCCCCACGATGCAGGATACTCTGATGCGGGCGCCATGGTTCCTGGCCCTGGCCCTGCTGGCCACGACCCTATTGGCAACGCTGATCGAACTGCATCACAGCCCCTTCGCCCATCCCGACACCCCGGCACCCGCCCCCCCCCCGACCGGACCACAAGCCGCCGAATGCCGTCTTCCGCAGCCTGAAGCACGCGCTGATGTGGCAACCGCCCCCTCTGCGCCGGGTTCCCCTGCCCAACGGCCTGGCCTCGGGCAGTCCACTGGGAATGCTGGCGCAGTCGGCCGTCACCCTGATCGTGTTCACGACCTTCGTGGTGCTGATCAACGCGATCAGCAGCCTTCACGCCCCCACGCTTCATCTGGTGTGCACCGCCGCCACCGCCACGCTGGGCCAGGTCGCGATGCTCGGTGCCGTGCCCCTCCCCAACTGGATGTTGTCGCGGCGCGACTGGCCGTTCCTGCTGTCGCTCGGCCCGTTCGGCGCGCGGGCGGATTTCACGCGCGCCCTCTATCGCGCCCATGCCGGCCGCGCCGTGATGGCCGGCACGATCCTGGGCTTGTTCGCCGCCGTCACCGTCACGCTCCTCGGCACGATGCCACCGTTGCGCGCGCTGGCGGCAGGTCTCGCGCTGGCCGCTGTCATCGTCGGCGGCAGCTACCTGCCCAGTCTGGCGGTCTTCTCGCCCCTGACCAATCGTCCGGGGATCATCCTGCTGCTGTCGATGCTGGGCAGTCTGGCGGGCATCCAGATCTACACCACACTCCTGTTCGCCGGGTCCCCGGTGCCGCCATTGGCCTGGGCACTCCCCGTCATAGCCGTCGCCTTCGCGCTGGTGATGGCCCGCCTGGCCCCCCCCGCGCCCTGGCCCGAGCCGACTGGCCCATCGAGCCGCCGGCCCTCTGACAGCCAGGCCCCATCCACTCCCAAAGGTCATAGAAATTTAAAGTGCTCTCTCTTCCAGATAAATTATGCTCACCCCACAAAACAGCGACACCGGAAAATGGCGCCATATGAAAATACTGGTCGCGCCAAACGGAAGAACGTGGAATCAGAACAGCAGGGATTTTTTTCAATATTTCGGATTCTTTGAAAAAAATACCGATTTCATTTCCCATTCCGTCCAAAATCTCGGCTTTGCCACCATAGAGACATTTGCAACCTATACACGCATCTGCTTCCAGCCCGCGTCATTCGCAATGGCCTGCCTGCAACGGGTCATCGAAATCCTCCTGACACGACCGCATGCCCGCATCGTCCTGGAGCGTTTCGGATCATGCCCCGCACCACTGGAAGTTCTGCAAAACCGCAACGACGCCATTGCCCGCCTTCGCACCCTCCAGAGCGCAACACAGTCCGACCGTGACGCCCCAGCGGCGCCCACCATCATTCCCCTGTCCCTGGATCGCCTCGGGGATGCAAAGCGCGCCAGCCTGCAAACGGCCCTGACCGCCTGGCGCGAAGCCCGCCACCATACGACGACACGCAACGTGGCCGACATCGCCACCAGCCCGGTATTCGGCGGCGGCGGCCTGGCCTGGATACCGGGCCAGGACCGCTGCCAGATCGCGGCATGGCCGCGCACCTACGAGACATATAGCGGCCAGTCCCACGACGATCTGGTCGGCCGCGACATCAGGGACCTCCCCGACGCCGCCTACATGCTGCCGACGACCCGCGCCTTTTTCACGGCGGCATCCAGCCAGGAGCCCCGCCTGGACCTGATCGAGGCCCGCATGACAAGCGCCGACGGCAGCCAGTTCTGGTGCCGTTACGAGCGACTGGTCCTGCCCTGGCGCGCAAGCCCTTCGGACATGTTCGTCTGCTCGGTACCCCTGGTCAGGCTGGTCCGACGCATCTAAAGGGTATTCTCTACTGTCATGCGTGCCCGGTTCGGCAGTGCGGAATGACGCGCGTTCGGAACGCCGCCTCCCTCTGACATATCAGACGGTAGCCACCCCATCTTGGAACTGACGGCACAGCGCGTGCAGCGTCACTCTATTTCAGAGCCTGGCCAACAACGCGCGCTGGCGGCAATCCAACCCGCATACCCGGCCAGGCTCTCAGGATGAGCCAGATTTTCAAAAAGAATGGCGGACAATCATACCCACCATTCGATGAAGACCCGGAAGACACAGTACCGACATCGTGCGCGCGCGTCAGAAAACCTGAAGCGCAGGTGCCCTCTTCGGGCGAGAAGCGGGCTGACCGGGCCGTTCACGCACATGGCCCAATTCGAAACGGCCGACGAGCTTCTGAAGTTCTCCGCCCATCATTGCCAGATTATGGCTGGCAGCGGCACTCTGTTCCGCCACGGCGGCGTTCTGCTGGGTGGTCTGTTCCATGCTGGTCATCGCGAGATTCAGTTCGCTGATACTTGTTGCCTGATCCTGGGCCGCCGTCGCGATGTTGGACACCAGCCCGCTGATTTCCTCTACCTGGCTGACAATCCGATGCAGGACCTCGCCGGTTTCCCGTACCGCGCCGACCCCGTCTTTGACCTGTAGCGCGGAACTGGCGATCAGGGCCGAAATCTCCCTGACCGCCTCGGCCGAGCGATGTGCCAGATTACGGACTTCCGTCGCCACAACCGCAAAGCCACGCCCCGCATCCCCAGCCCGCGCAGCCTCCACGCTGGCATTGAGCGCCAGAATATTGGTCTGGAAGGCAACCCCGTTGATCATCTCGACGATACCCGAGATTTCGCGCGATGACGCATCGATCCGAGACATGGCGTCAATCGCTTTGCCGACGACAAGGCCCGCCTGTTTGGCATCGTTCCGGGACGTGTTGACAACCGTGTGCGCGTGCGTGGTCTCTTCCGTCGTCTTCTGGACGCGCTGGGTGATCTGCGTCAGTGCTGCCGACGTTTCCTCCAGAGTGGCGGCCTGCTGTTCCGTGCGCCGCGACAGGTCGTCGGCGGCCGTGGACAGTTCATGCGTGCTGTTGCTGATGCTGTAGGCCGAGCCTGACACAGACCCGAAAGCACCAGACAGTTGCGCAATGGACTCGTTGAAGTTCTCGCGCAACGGTTCCAGACTGGCGGCGAAACGGGTCCCGATCTGCACCGAAAGATCACCGCGAGACACTCTTTGCAGCCCATCGGCCAGGCTGTCGGTTGCCGTCTGCAACTGGCGGGCGGCTTCCTCCGCGCGCTCCTGCGCGGCCTGCCGCTCGGCTTCCTGCTGACGGCGCAATGCATCAGCTTCTCTCTCCAATCGGGTCTTGTCGATCGCGGCCAGACGGAACACATCCACCGCATCCGCCATGGCGCCGACTTCGTCGTGTCTGCCCGTATACGGAACCTGTGTCGCCGTATCGCCGCCGGCCAGGCCGCGCATGGACTGGGCAATCACAGGAAGCGGTCGCAGCATCCGTTTGATGATGACGCTGGTCGCAATCACGCAGACCAGGATGACGAGACCCGCCATCAGGATCAGGGTCCAGAGAAATCTGTTGATCGTGGCAGCGACCTTCTCCTGCTTGAGCGCGACATCCAGGCTTCCGAGAATTTTCCCGGTTGGCGAGAAGATCGGATAATAAACAACCCTCAGCCTCTCTCCCGCCACGACGACTTCACCCTCTGCGGGTTGCCCCTGCACCAGAGATTTGTAAACTCCGCTGTCGGGGTCGAGCGGCGTGCCGAGAATGCGCTGACTCTCTCCACCTTTGTCGTCCGCATCGCTGACCATGCGCCTGATGAAGCTACGGCCCTTTTCGTCGACGACAAACAAGACGGCCCGCCCCCCCCAGAACGCGGACCATGGCGTCCGTCATGCGATGATCATCATAGTGTGAGGGCAGGCTTTCAGCCGTGATCCGTTGAACCGCTCCGCTGGCGTCCCATGCGACATGGACCCCTGGCATATCGCGTTCAAAGAGGCTGACCGCCGCACGCATATTGGCGTGGAGTGAATCCTGCACGGATTGCTGCATCTCGTTACGCACAAGATGCGTAATGGTCATGACAATCGCAATGGAACAGACAACAAGGGAAAAACAAACCATGGCAATATTCTTGCCAACAAGTCCAAATCTCAGCATGGCAAGGAAATCCTTAATTCGTTCTTATTTTCGTGAGGATTGGTAATAAAATTCAGAATGTACTGACCCAACATCTATGCAGCACATCTTCTTGATTCATTGAAATACAAATACCACTATATTTTGTTAATCTCAATATATTCTGGAAAAGACATAAAAATATATAAGTCTCTCACGCATCACATGCCAGACAGAATTAACTTTTTCCTAACGATTATAAGCTATAGTCGAAATGTCGATGTCCATGATCGACACAGGCCAGTTCGACAGTACAGATCATGCCGTCACTGTTCCGCACCCCCGCACACCGGGACAGGACACGGGACAACCAGCCGCCATTCTTCGTTTGATACGTCAGAAGAATAAGGCTTCCGAACGCGCATCATCCAGTATTACCGAACCAATCGCGCACGAAAGTACAGAACACCTTCCAGAACCTATCCACCGAAAACCGATGCGACGGAACTGCTCCAGTTTGTTGTTTCCGCAAGCCGCTTCACCCGTTTGAATGCACGCATTCAAACGGGATCGGCCCTAGCTCGGCAGCCCCGTCCCACCCGTGCTGGGGTGCATCATCGCCTGATGCCGCGTCAGGGCCTGGGCCACCCGCCGCGAATCCTCGGGCGCCAGCGCCAGCCCGACCGGGCCATAGGCCGGGTGCTGGAAAGCAATCAGCGATCCCTCGCTCAGCGCCTCGGGCTGCACCGCCCAGTTGGTGCGCAACACCGGCACCACCGGCACCCCCTCGATCGGCGGCGGCGGCATGGCCTCGACCATCGCGCTGCGAACCGTGCCCAGGGAGGTAATCAGTTCGCTCAACTGCTCCAGCGTAAAGGCAATCGTGCCCTCCACCCCGCTGCCATCGAGAAACGCCAGCGTGGCCGTCCCGCGATCATCGGACAAGCTGACCTGCATGCGCGCGCTCATTTCGACCTCCCCACCTCGTCACCGGGCAGGATACCACACCGCGCAGCGATCCCGGCACACGGACGAAGCAGACCGACCGATTCCACCCGGCCCGCCCGCCGGTCCGGACACAGTCAGGCGTGAAGCGGCCCCGCCCACACCCACCAGCCGGGCCGTTCCACCGCCGCCTGCGCGTCCTGGGCCGCCTGCGGCGAGTCGAACAGCGCAAAACAGGTCGCGCCAGAGCCGCTCATGCGCGCCAGCCGGCAGTCGGGCACGCCCTCCAGCACATCCAGCACCGTGCGGATCGTCGGGCAGATGGCACAGGCCGCGTCCTGAAGATCATTGGTCAGACCTGAAAGATCCCGCACCATCGCCGCCACGTCGGGCCAGGCGGAAGGCAGGCTTGCCGCCGGCGTGAAGACCGGCGCCCGCGCGCGGAACACGGCGGGCGTGGAGACCGCCTCGCCGCAATTCACCAGCATGATCCCGCAGGCCGGCAGGGCGGGCGCGGGGTCCAGCCGCTCGCCGATCCCCCCCATCCGCGCGGCGCGCTGGTCGATGCAGACAGGCACATCCGCCCCCAGTTCGGTCGCCAGCGCCATCAGCCGCTCGCGCGGCACATTGCCGGGCCACGCACGCAGCAGCAGCCGCAGCGCCGCCGCCGCATCGGCCGACCCGCCACCGATGCCCGAGGCGACCGGCAGCATCTTGTCCAGCACCACATGCACCGGCTCCAGCCCGTCGGTGCCGCCGATTTCCGCCCGCAGCAGGCGCGCCGCACGCAGGATCAGGTTGCTGTCCGCATCGGCCACCAGTCCGGCGCCGAAGGGGCCGGTGATATCCAGCGAGACCGCACCGGCCGCGCCGTGGCCGGGATGCAGGGCCAGCATGTCGCCCACGCCGGTAAACACGGCCAGACTATCCAGCAGGTGATAGCCGTCCGGCCGACGGCCCGTTACGTGCAGGTAGAGATTGATCTTCGCGTGCGCGGATTCGTACAGGGTCCCTGTCACGGGCATTTCAGTCCTTCTTCTGGCCCGACGGTGCCTGAACGGGCGGCTCGCCCTGATGGACCGAACGCGCCGCATCCGCAAGGGCGGCGCTGATCCGCCCGGCATCGGCCGGATCGCTGGCCGGCAGCCCCTGGGCGAAATGCCACTGGTTGACGGCCTCGCGCAGCCGGCCGGACTCCTGGTAGGCCACGCCCAGATGGTAATTGACCGCCTGGTCCTCAGGCGTCTGTTCCGCCGCACGTTCCAGCATCACCACGCCCTCGGCCACATGCCCCCGCCGGACCAGCGCCCAGCCCAGACTGTCGCGGATCGCGGCGTTCTGCGGCTCCAGCGCCACGGCCCGGCGCAGCAGAGACTCGGCGCGGGGCAGGTCCCGCCCCTGCTGCACCAGCGAATAGCCCAGATAATTCAGCAGCAGCACCTCGTCGGGCGCCAGGGTCAGCGCGTGCTCCAGGTCGGCCTGCGCCTGCGGCCAGCGGTCCAGCCGGTCATAGGCGGCGGCGCGGCCGAACAGCAGCGGCCAGTCCGCGCCCGTCAGATGACCTGTCGCCGCGATCGCGTGGCTGTAGGACGCTTCGGCCCCCTGCCAGTCCTGCCGGTCCGATTGCAGGTCGCCCAGCGTCTGCCAGATCCGCGGCTGGCCGGGCTGGGCGGCCGTCAGGCGCAGCAGCGCCGCGTTCGCCTCATCCCACCGCCCGGTGGCGGCATCGAGCCGCGCGCGCTGAAGCTGGATGACCGAACCCAGCGGATCGTCCGGCACGGCGCCCGCCAGCGTGTCGCGCGCCGCAACCGCCTGGCCGGCTTCGTATTGCAGCGCCGAGAGCATCAGCCGCGCCTGTCCCACCGCCGGGTCCAGCCCCAGCGCGAAACGCAGCATCATCATGCGCATGTCCCGCAACCCGCCATCATGGGCCAGCCGCCCCGACGGATCGGCCATCCGCGCCACCTCCTGCCCCACCAGCCCGGAGAGGAAGGCATAGGCCTGCGCGATCCCCTGGCACGGCGCGGCCGGCGGGGCGCGGTCCATCGCGGCCAGGATACCCTGCCGAGACAGCGCCAGGCCGGGCGCCCCGGCGAGCAGCCCGTCGACCAGCCGCTCCGCCTGCGCGCGCTGCCCCTGGCCCACCAGCCAGTGCCCCAGCGCCAGCACGGTAAACAGGTCATGGCCCGCCGCCGGGGTGGCCAGCGCCGCGCGCGCATACCGGGCAGCCCGCTCGGGCCTGCCGCCGGCCTGGGCGATCAGCGCGGCATGAACGGCGTAATACCCCCCAAGGTCGCGGTCGGCCACCAGCGGGTCGAGTTCGGCCAGCGCGCGCTCGCCCTGGCCGGCTCCCAGCAGGGTCCAGGCCGTCAGCAGCGGGCGGATGGTCGCCAGCAGCGGGTCCTTGCGCACCCGGTCGTAATGCGCCTGCGCATCGGCCCAGTGCGCGGTCCGCACCGCCGCATTGCCCATCACCAGTTCGGCCAGCGCCTGGCCCGGCAGGCGCCCGGCCAGCGCGACAGCCGAATCGTCGCCCGCGAGGGCACTATACAGAAAGGCCCGCCGCAGCAGGGCCGGTTCGCCGGGCGCAAGCTGCGCCGCCTGACGAAACGCGCGCGCCGCCACTCCATCGTCGCCTTCCAGCGCCGCGACGGTGCCCACCAGGTATGGCCCGTCAATGCCCTCCGGCCAGGGCACGGGCACGGGTTTTACGGCCGGCGCGGACTGGCCGGCCCCTTCCCGCGCATGGAGGGGGCCGGCCGGCGCCGCCAGCGCCAGAAGAAACGCGCAAAAGGAGCGGAAACGCTGCATGATGGCGGACCCTACCGCGCGTGGGGTAAAACTGCCAAACCCCAGTTCGCCGGTCCTCCCTCCGGCGGATCGACCACCGCGCGGAAGGCCCGGAGAGCATGATGGACGCACTCGCCCTGCTGCGGCTTTATGGCGAATGGGGCGCCGACACGGCGCTGGACGACACGCCCATCGACTGGCTGGCGCGTCCCGCCCCCGCCGCGCCCCCACCGACCGCTCCCTCTCCGTCCAGACCCTCCGATGCCGCGCCGCGCCACCCCGCCACGCGCACCCAGCCGGGAGCCGCCACCACCGCCCCCACCACGCCGGAACCGCGCCGCGCCCCTCCCCGACCCGCCGCTGCCGGCGAAGACGGCGTCCCCCTGATCGACCGCGCGGTGCAGCAGGCCACCGAAGCCGCCGCCGCCGCGCACACGCTGGCGGCGCTGCACGCGGCCATGGCCGGTTTCACCGCCTGCTCCCTGCGCGATACCGCAACCCACACCGTCGCCACGCTCGGCGAGGCGCCGGGCCGCCTGCTGCTGATCGGCGAGCCCCCCGACGCCGCCGAGGACCGCAGCGGCATCCCCTTCGCCGGCCCGATGGGCGACCTGCTGGACCGCATGCTGGCCAGCATCGGCCTCGCGCGCGCCGACATGCTGCTGGCCCCGGTCATTCCGTGGCGGCCGCCGGGCGAGCGCCCGCCTTCCGCCACCGAACTGCGGATCTGCACCCCGTTCCTGCACCGGCTGATCGTGCTGGCCGCGCCCCGAAAAGTCATCGCCATGGGCAACATGCCCGCCCGGCTGCTGACCGGCGATACCACCGGCATCGCCCGCCTGCGCGGTCGCTGGCGCGACATCACGATCCCCGGCCAGGCGGCCCCGATCGCCCTGCTGCCGATGCGCCATCCCTCGCAGATCGGCGCCAGCCCCACCGCCCGACGCGATGCCTGGAAAGACCTTTTGTTGCTGCGCACAACGCTGGATCACGACAAGGTCACAGACTGAAACAGTAAGTAAATCCAGTCCGGTGGAACTTTGTCCGGATTGTGGCAGACAGCCGGGTGACTGCACGCAATACACGTTTTATTCACCTACGAATTCACACCATAAAAGGCCGTTTTAACGGCTGTTTAACCTACCCGAGCGGAACGCTTACTATGGGCTCGCGTTCGAATATGGTTGCTTTCTGCCACCATAGCCTTTAGAGGCCCGTCGGCCATGCGAGGGATAACCCATACACCCCCACAGCGTGCGGTTCGCGCCTTTCTGGCCGGAGCCGCTTTTCTGGCCGGTGCGCTCGGTCCGCTTCGTGCGTCCGGCGCCACGGTGCAGCCCGGTGACGGCCATCCGTCGGGCAGCGAGGAGCGGAACGAGGAAACCGCCATGGCGCTGCCACGGATCACGCCCCCCGGCGGCGGTGCGGTCGGGCTCGCCCGTCCCCTCGCCCCCGACGACGCCGCGCGCGTCCGCCGCATCTTCACCCTGCAACATGCCGGGTCGTTCGACGCGGCGATCCAGGAAACCGCCAATCTGCGTGACGACACGCTGCTGGGCGACATCCTGGCCGACCGCTACCTGAACCCCGGCTATCACGCCGCCGCCGGCCAGTTGCGCCTGTGGCTGCACACCTATTCCGCGCTGGCCGACGCGCCGGCGATCCATGCGCTGCTGGCCGGCCTGTCGCCGCGCGGCACCGCCCTGCCGCCCGCCCCCGCCGCCACGGCGCTGGCGGCCGGCACGGGCGCCGCCCCCGTGCGCCTGCCGGAGGAAGACGACCCCGCCAGTCGGGCCTTCACCCGAAACCCGCTGCTTGACCGCACGGTGCGCGAGCGGTCGGAACAGGGCGCCAAGGGCGCCCGCAGCGCCCTGCACCTGATCCGCATCACCCCCGGCCTCAGCCCCCTCTACGGCGCGCAACTGCGTGCCGAGGTCGCCATGGCCCTGTTCAGCGCCGGCGATACCGCCCTGGCCATGAAAACGGGGCAGGATGCCTTTCTCGAATCCTCGGGCCGGATCGGCCTCGCCGGCTATGTCGCCGGCCTGGCAGCGTGGCGGCGCGGGCGCGCCGATATCGCCGCCCCGCTGTTCGAAGGCGCCTCCCGCGCCGAACTGACCGCCGCCAGCGTCCGCGCCGGCGCCGCCTTCTGGGCGGCCCGCGCGCACCGCAACACCGGCGACCTGGCGGCATGGCGGCCCTGGCTGCACCGCGCCGCCGCCACCCCACACACGTTCTACGGCCTGCTCGCCGCCCAGCTCCTGGGCCTGCGCCCCACACGGGGCGCCGGCTCGGCCGCCACCGACAGTGCCCAGCCCGACAGTTCTCAGCCCAGCGGCGCCCACCTGGCCGACGACCGGGCGATGCTGCATGCCGGCGCGCTGGTCATGGGCGAAATCGACGTGGAAGCCGTGGCGGCAACGCCGGCCGGCCGGCGCGCCTTCGCGCTGCTCCAGGTCGGCGAGACCGCCCGCGCCGAAGCCGCCCTGCGGCGACTATGGCCCGATATCCAGGGCGACGCCGCCCTGTGCCGCTCAGTCCAACTCGTGGCCGACGCCGCCGGCCTCAAGGGCCTCTCAACCCAGCTTGCCTCGCTGCTGGCCACCCAGGCCGGTGGCCAGGCCAGCCCGACCAGCCGACTGCCGCTGCCGCGCCTGGCACCGGGCCACGGCTTCCGCATCGACCCGGCGCTGGTCTATGCCCTGACCCGGCTGGAATCGAATTTCGACAGCGGAGCCGTCTCGGGTGCCGGCGCCCATGGGCTGATGCAGCTCATGCCGGTCACCGCCAGCTTCGTGACCGGCCAGACCGGCCGCTTCGTCGCCTCCCCCGCCCTGCTGCACAACCCGGCGGTGAATCTGGAAATCGGCCAGCTCTACATTCTCTATCTGGCCCACCTGTCCGAGCAGCATGACGAACACCACCGCACGCCGGGCGGCGACCTGCTGCGGCTGCTGGCCAGCTACAATGCCGGCCCCACCGCCATCGCCCGCCAGGACGATCCGGACGAGTATAACGACGACCCGCTGCTGTTCATCGAGTGCCTGCCCAGCACCGAGACCCGGGACTATGTCCGCCGCTCGCTGACCTATCTATGGCTCTATGCCGACCGGATGGGCCTGCCCACCCCGTCGCTGGAAACCCTGGCCCGCAACGAATGGCCCGCCTTCGCCGCCGAACGCGACCTCGCCACCCACCCGGTCCATACGATCCACTGAAACATCCCTGCGCCACGTACCTCCACGAGCCGACCGGTTTGCGGCCGTCAGTGTGGACTGGCGAGCGAGAGCGGCCCAAGGGGCCGCGCCCGGCGCGTGTCCGCGCGCACCGGAGCAGAGCGGCCGATCTAGCCGCAAGCACCAAAGCATAGCGGACGCCCGCCCGATCGCCGCCAGCCCACGCTGACGGGCCGCAAACTCAGTTCTCCGCCAGCACCTGCCGGCTGGCACGCACCTTCAGCACCCGGCGCTGGTCCATCTCCAGCACCTCGAACAGCCAGCCGGAGAAGGCGATCTTGTCCCCCACCGCCGGCACCCGGCGCAGCAGCGCAAGGACCAGCCCGGCCAGCGTGTGATAGCTGCCTTCGTCCGGCAGGTCGGCCAGGCTCAACCGGTCCTTCACCTCGTCGGCCGGCATGAAGCCGTCCAGGATCAGGATGTCGTCCTGCGCGAAGCGCTCCTTGGGCGTGCTGCCCGGCTCGTGATGCTCGCCCACAATGGCCTCGAACAGGTCCGAAGCCGTCACGATGCCCTCGAACGACCCGTATTCATCCAGCACCACGGCAATGCCGAGCGGGATCGAACGCATCCGCTCCACCATGTCGAAGGCCGAAAGCGTGTCCGGCACCACCACCGGCTTGCGCAGCACCGATTCGATCGAAACCGGGCGCCCGTCCAGCATCCGGTCCAGCATGTCCTTGGCCAGAATCACGCCCACCGGATTGTCCACCCCGCCCTCGCACACCACGATGCGCGAATAGACGGTATTGCGCAGGGTGCGGCGCAGTTCTTCCTGGCTGGCCCCCCGCTCGATCCAGAACAGTTCGTTGCGCGGGGTCATGATCGCACGCACCGGCCGATCGGGCATGCGCAGCAGGCGCTCGATCATGTCGCGCTCCTCCTGCTCCAGCACGCCCGACTGCGCGCCCTCGGCGATATAGGCTTTCAGTTCCTCTTCGGTCAGCGCCTCGCGCGTCGCGGCCTCCACCCCCATCAGCCGCAGCACGAGGTTCGACGACCACCCCAGCAGCCACACGGCCGGGCGCGTCACCCGCGCCAGCCCTTCCAGCAGCAGGGACAGCCGGGCGGCAATGATCTCGGGATGGCGCAGCGCGATCTGCTTGGGCACCAGTTCGCCCAGCACCAACATCAGCGAGGTGATCGCCACCACCACGATGGTGATCGAAAGCTCTCCGGCAAAGGGACGCAGAACCGCGAAGCGTGCCAGCCACGGCGTCAGCGCGCCCTCGATCTGCGTGCCGCCGAACGTGCCCTCCAGAATCGAGACGAGCGTGATGCCGACCTGCACGGTGGGCAGGAAGCTCTGCGGATCGTCGGCCAGGCGCAAGGCCCGCTCGCTGCCCTTGACGCCGGCACGCTGCATGATGGTCAGGCGCGCCCGGCGCGCCGAAATCAGGGCCAGTTCCCCCATGGCGAAAACGCCGTTGACGAGAACGAGGAGAAGAATGACGGCAATGGACGTGATCATGATGCCGCGCACTCTAATGCGGCATCGGCAAAACCTGAATACGACAATGGCGGGACCAGCCGGCCCCGCCATTCATTATCGCCCGAAAAAGGATACCGCGATCAGTCGGCGGCGTCGGCCGCGACAACCGGGGCGGAGGCAGGCGCATCCACCACCGTCACGCGCGGCGGCTTGGCCGGCTTCTTGGCGGCGGCGATTTCGGCCATGCGGGCATCCACATGCTGGGTAAAGACGTATTCGGCCGGGCGCTGGTTGGCCAGCGAGATCTCCGGCACCATCGGCTTCTCGGTCTCGGGCCCGAACAGCGCGACCTTGGCGATGTGCCAGGGGCGGCGCACCGCATCCATCACCGCCGTCGATTCATAGCCGGAATGGACCATGCAATCGGCGCATTTCTCGTAATTGCCGGTGCCGTAATCATCCCACTTGGTGTCGTCCATCAGCTCCTGGAACGTCTTGGCATAGCCCTCGCCCAGCAGGTAGCACGGGCGCTGCCAGCCGAAGACGTTGCGCAACGGCTTGCCCCACGGCGTGCAGTGATACTGCTCGTTGCCGGCAAGGAAGTTCAGGAACAGCGGCGACTGCGTGAAGCGCCACTTCTTGCCCTTGCCCAGGCGGAAGACGTCGCGGAAAAGCTGTTTCGTCTTCTGGCGGTTCAGGAAGTGCGCCTGGTCCGGCGCGCGCTCGTAGGCATAGCCCGGCGCGGTCATGATGCCGTCCACGCCCATGGCCATCACTTCGTCGAAGAAGTTGGCCAGACGCTTGGGGTCGGTGCCGTCGAACACGGTGCAGTTGATCGACAGGCGGAAGCCACGGGCCTTGGCCTTCTTGATCGCGGCCACGGCGCGCTCGTACACCCCGTCCTGGCAGACCGAGGCGTCATGCATCGTCTGGTCGCCGTCCAGATGCACATCCCACGAGAAGAAGGGCGACGGCTCGTAGTCGTCCATCTTCTTTTCGAGCAGCAGCGCATTGGTGCAGAGATAGACGTATTTCTTGCGCGCGATCAGGCCCCGGATGATCTCCGGCATTTCCTTGTGCAGCAGCGGCTCGCCACCCGCGACGGCGATGACGGGCGCACCGGCCTCGGTGTCCGCATCCAGGCATTCCTGCACGCTCATGCGCTGGTTCAGGATCGCGGCGGGATAATCGATCTTGCCGCACCCGGCGCAGGCCAGATTGCACCTGAACAACGGCTCAAGCATCAGAACGAGCGGATAACGCTTCCGTCCCGTCACATGCTGCTTCACGACGTAGGCGCCCACCCGGACAGCCTGCATAATAGGAACGGCCATGAACCCTCTGCTCCTGCGCCGGCATGGAGCCGGCCTCTCTCAAATCATGTGGCTTGTATTATGGACACGTCCACGCAGCAGATAACAACCCGGCACGATCATAGCCGTGCACGAAAGACATAGCGAGGTTGCGGACATGCGACGCCACGATCCCGTTCCGGGGGGTATAGGACAGATCGACTCTTATACTCAATTCCCATCACATGCACTGTGACCAAATGACCACAGTGGGGAGGAAGAGTCTGTATTTGCTTCCCCCACGGGAGTAGAAACCGAACTGTAACAGACCGGGGGGCGTTACGATCGCCCCGCTCGGACACGTCGCAAGAACAGATATGGACCGGACAGGGCCGCCCCCGGCCCATGATCCGGCAAGCACAACGGACGTAATCGTCATGAACCAGTCCCCGCCTCCCCCCTCCACCGGCACAGCCGGGACCGCCGGCGCCGGCCAGATGGGCGCCGAGCCCGCGGGGCAGGTACCGACGAAGGGCCGCTTTCCGCTTCTGGACCGTGTCAGCGCGCCGCGCGACCTGCGGAACCTGTCGGTGGACCAGTTGCGCCAACTGGCCGAGGAACTGCGGGCAGAGACGGTCGATGCGGTCTCGACCACGGGCGGCCATCTGGGCGCCTCGCTGGGCGTGGTGGAACTGACGGTGGCGCTGCACGCGGTGTTCGACACGCCCGACGACCGCATCATCTGGGATGT
>NZ_QQAW01000015.1 GCF_003350405.1 Gluconacetobacter liquefaciens
ATCAACTTGCGGCCCTCGGCGGCTTCCAGCCGCTCCAGATGCAGGACGATCCGCTCCTTCAGCCCGTCATGGTCGTCGGGGATGTCGTGCGAGCGCTGGCGTTCGGTCTCGGCGGCCATGACCAGCGTGTGGGCGATACAGTTTTCGCGGGTGCCCTGCTCGCCGAGATCGAGCGTTCCCGCCGTCTCCAGCGTCTTTTCCGCCTTCGTCAGCGCCATGCGGGTGCGGAACAGTTCGACCGACTTGGCGATGAAGATGGTCCAGGTCAGCAGTGATGCCACCGCCAGCAGGGTCATCACGCAGCGGACCACCGGCCCGGCATTGAGGAACATCTCCCACGGGGAGAACGACAGGTCGATCATGAACGACCTCCTTTGTCAGATGGCCGGCTCCATGCCCGCACCAGGCAGATCACCGTCACGATGAGGGGAAGGGAAAGGACTGCCCACGACAGGGCCAGCCAGATGCCGTGCTGCCCCAGCAGGGCCGAGAGCAGGCCGAAGACGGTCAGCAGCCCCAGCGCGATCGGCCACGGCCAGACCGCGACCGACGGCCGGCGGCCGGAGAGGGCCTGTGCGGGCGGAAAGGCGTTCATCGCGCACCCTCCGCCAGCGCGGAAACGGGGGTGCCGTCTCCGTCATCGAGATCGTAGCCCAGGGCGCGCAGGCGGGCGTCGGTGGCGACCTTGCGCTTGCCTGCCCACAGCACCAGCCCGCTGACCAGGACGACGATGACCATCACATCCAGCAGCGCCCAGAGGATGCGCAGCGGCATGCCGCCATAATCGCCGAAATGCAGCGGACGCGAGATTTCGAGAAAACGCAGATACCACGGCATCGGATAGGCTCCCGTCAGGTTCCCGGTCCGGGCATCGATCAGGACCGGCGTGAACAGGCGGGCCCGCAGCGGCGTGGCCCCGCGCGTCCACAGGACGTAATGGACCGGACTGCCGAAGGAGGCGCCCGGAAAGGAAAGGCCCGTGACCTCGTTGCCGGGAGCGGCCTTGCGCGCCGTATCGAAGGCCGCCTGCACGGAGGACAGATGGTCCTGCGCCGGCACAGGCAGATGGGCATAGGGCTTGAGGATCTGCCGGACATCCGTCACGCGCCACAGGCCGAAGAGCGGGGTCTGGAGTTCGTTGACCAGTCCGGTGAAGCCGACCACCAGCGCCCAGACCAGGGTCGCCGCGCCCAGCAGGTTATGCAGGTCGAGCCAAGCCAGGCGCGCGGCACGATCGCGCCGGACGCTGCCGAAGGGTAGCCGCTTCATGAAACGGCCGTAGAGCACGGTCCCGGAGACCAGGGAGGCCACGAACACGCCGCCCATCGCGCCCATGAACAGGGCACCCGGCAGGCCGGCGAACAGGTTCATATGCAGGCGGGTGCAGGTGCCCAGGATGGCGGCCGTCCAGGTGCGCGGCGCCTTCGGCGCATCGGCCGGCCGGGATTGTTTCAGCACCTTCGCCGTGCGAGCGTCGAATTTGATCCAGTGACCGGAATGGCGGTCGGGAAACGTCTCGTCGTCCTTCAGGGCCTGCCACGAGGGGGCCATGGAGACGAGCACGGCGGGCTCGTCGTCGTCGGGCGCGACGTTGGTGACGATCTGCCCCGGATAGAGCGCGCGGGCCTTGCCCACGATCTCATCAAGGCCGGCATTGGGCGTTCCCGGTGGCAGGACCTCGTATGGCGGGTCGTCGTCGCCGATGAAGGCGTCCCAGATCTGTTCGGAGAACAGCATCGGCAGGCCGGTCACGCACACGATCAGCAGAAACAGCGTGCAGGCCAGGCTCGTCCATTTATGGACGACGAACCAGCGGCGCAGCGTGGCGGTCGTCATGCCTCAGGCCCTGTCCCTGGATGGCGCAGAAGATGCGTCTACGAATGAGTCGCAATGCCCAAATCCACGCATAGTCACGTCTCGCATCCTCTTTCATGCCGCAGGGGGAGCCCTCGCCGAGGGGCGGCTCCGCGGCCCCCATGGAACCGAAACAGGGGCCTCTATTGTCTAAGACGATTCAAACCGGCTTTTCGGTAACGGAAATTCCGAAAAAATCCGTCACCCGGACCGATGGCTGCTCTGCGCGATGCGCCGGAGGCATGGAATTCCGGCGCTTGCGGCGTGAACTCACGAATCCGTCAGGAATGCGCCTGGCACATTCGGCGCATGCGGAACGGCCGGGGCGGCCCGCCTACCAGCGATAGGAGAGGTTGCCGTACACGCGCCGGCCCTGGCCGAGATAGCAGGAATAGGTGCCGCCGCATGAGGTGACGTAATATTTGTTGGTCAGGTTGGAGACCGCCAACTGGCCGCGAAGCCCTTTCAGGAACGGTGCGGCCTGGGCGAAATCGTAATGCGCGCCGATATCGAACAGCACATAGGACGGGACCTTGAAGCTGTTCACGGCATCGGCATAGGTGAAGCCGACATAACGGACGCCGCCATTGAAACCGAAACCTTTCAGGACGCGAACCGGCGGGGTGTAGTCGAGAAAGGCGTTGGCGAGGTTGCGCGGCACGGATTGAATGTATTTTCCCCTCTCCGAGATGACCGCACCGGCGGTACCATCGGGAAAATCCTGCTCGTCGGAGAGATTGGTCTTGGCGTAGGTGGCCGAAATATAGCTGTAGGACGCCATGAAGCGCAGATCGCGGGTGATGTTGGCATGCGCCGAGACTTCGAAGCCTTCCGACCGCACCCGGCCGCCATCTGCCGAATAATTGGTGTGCACAGGATCGTTGACCAGATAATGGTCTTCGTTGATGCGGTAGGCCGCCGCCGTCACCATGACATTGTGGTCCGCTGTTTCATATTTCAGGCCCGCCTCCATCTGGCTACCGGTCAGAGGGGGGAACGGCTTGGCATTCCAGTCAGAGCCGCTTTGCGGGACGAAGGATGTCGAATAGCTGAAATAGGGCGACAGGCCGAAATCGAAATTATAGACGATGCCGGCGCGCCAGGTGAAAGCGTTCTGGGGCCGAGGGACCTGGCTATTGTCTGTATCGGTTATACTATGACTTGCGTTGCGATTGCTCGCGAGGCCACCATGGCCGTGGTAATTGATCCAGTCCTGACGACCACCGAGCGTGACGGAGAGTCTTTTATATTTTATCTGATCCTGGAAATAGACACCTTCCTGAAAATACTGATAGGTGCCGTGGGGATGGGTGACCATGCATGCACTCGACCTTATGTCGATGCAGGGAACGTAATTGCTCTGCGGGTTGTAGATATCCACGACGCTGTAGCCGTCTTCGCCGGGATAACCGTTATGTCCGGGTGTCCAGTCGATATAGTTGCTGGTTGAATATTCGTACTGCCGGAAATCGGAACCGACGATCCAGGTATTGCGGACCGGGCCGAGATTGAATTTTCCCCCTACCCTGCTGTCCAGCCCGATGGTCGTGCTTTCGGAATGCGTCTGCATCGGCATCCTCTCGAGCAGCGTCGGCGAAATCATGCCGCCACCGGTGTTCATGCTGCGGGTCCAGCTTGAGGACTGTTCCCATCGGAACGTCTGGCTGAAATTGATGGCATCGCCGAATTTATGCTGGAACATATATTCGAACATCGCGTCGCGGTTGCCGTCGACATTCCAGTTCGGGTCGCCAAAGAAGCGGCTGCGGGGGATGCGCCCGTTGGGATTGTCCAGCAGCACGGAGGGTGGAAGCTGTGTATTGTTCAGGCCGTTTCCGGGTGTGTAGAGATAGCTGCCCAGCAGGGTCAGCGAGGTCTTGCGGTCGATATCCCACGTGAGCGATGGCAGGACACCCACGCGGTTGTAATCGAGATTGTTCGTCTGGGTGCCCTGGGTCACGCCGATAGCGGCCACGCGGTAGCGCACATTGCCGGACCTCGTAACCTTGTCACTGAGATCGAGCGTGGCCTCGTAGCGGCCCCAATTGCCAAAACCGAGCGTGACTTCGTGCAGCGGCGTATCCGTCGGCTTTTTCAGGCTCATGTCGATCATGCCGCCGGGCGTGGTTTGGCCATACATGACGGAGGCCGGGCCATTGAGCGCTTCGACCCGTTCCAGAAACGCGGTCTCGCCAGCGCTGTAGGAGTAGGAACGGATGCCGTCGACGAACTGCGAGGTACCGAATCCGCGCTGCATGATGTTATTGCTGTTGGCGGCGCCGGACTGGTAGCCGCCCATCGTCTCGGCGTTGATCCCCGGTGTATAGCGCAATGCCTCCATGAGGTTCTGGGGCTGCTGGTCGATCATCTGCTGTTTCGTGATCACGTAAATCGAATTGGGGATTTCCCGCAGCGGTGTGTCGGTCTTGGTGCCCACCACCGTGTTTTCCGCCACGTAGCCGACACCGGGACCGGCTGGATTCTGATGCACGACCATGCCGCCGACACGCACCGGCCCCAGCGTGATGGTGGAGGAAGAGGCCTTGCCGAGCGTGACGCTGTTGGGACCCGTCAATCGATAGGCCAGGCCCGTGCCGGCGAGAATCCGCTCAAGCGCGGTGGACAGGGACATGTCACCGCTGATCGCCGTCGAACGCAGACCCTGGCTGAGTTGGCTGCTGTAGAAAAGCTGGACGCCGGTGACATTGGACAATGCCACCAGCGCCGACGACAGGGCCTGCGCGGGAATATCCAGATGATAGACCCTGGCGGACGCATCAGGGGACGCGCGCGTTGTCTCCGCCGCGCGGACAGGAGAGGAGTTGAGCAGGACCGTACCGACAAGGGTGGCGAAGCCGAGGGAACCTGTCAGGGAAAGAAGGCTGGGAGCGCAAGGATTTTCCCTGCCGTGCCTGTTTGAAGATTTTCGAAGGGGTATCCTGTAACCGACCCTGCCTGTCGCACGCATGTCCATCTTACCGTTCCGTTATCCATCGGCATGGCTCTCGTCCATGCAAATGAGAAAAAATCGCATCCATTAGTGAGGACGAACGGCGACGAGAATGATATGAGTGCCCGAAGCAATTTTTTTGCGAAGGCTGTTCAGCTTATGGGCGAGAGGGTGACCAGCCAGGGCGTGTAATGCCGCACGCGCAGGCGCAGCGACGCCGCGATGGTCGCGATCGCTGCATCGGGGTCCGTCACGCTGACGGCTGCCGTAACCGGCAAGGCCTTCAGGCGCGGGTCCATGATCAGGATACGACCTCGGCGATATCGGGACAGTTCGGTCACGAAATCGGCCAGCGGCATGCCATCCGCCACCAGCCGGTTATCCCGCCATGCAAGAACGAATGCCGGGTCGACGGTCGTCGGCCCGGCCGCGCTACCGTTCGCACAGCGGACCTGCTGGCTTGCGGCCAGCCTGATCCCTCCGACGGGAGGGGTGACCGTCACCTCGTCCCGAATGGCTGTGACCAGGGTACTGTCGGTCAGGTGATTCACGTCGAACAGGGCGGCATCCGTCCGCATGACTGCGCCCCCCGCCGTGACGAGAAACGGCCGATGCGGATCGTATCGGGCATCGAACAGGGCCTGGCCGGCATGAAGCGTCATGTGGCGCATGCGAGGTGACCAGGACACGGACAGGGCGGTGCTCCGTGCCAGTTCGACTGTGGAGCCGTCGGCGAGGGCAATCGTTCGCGACGTATCGATGCCAGTTCGGTAGTCCGCGAAGAACTCCGGATGGGTCGCCACATAGCCGCCGCCCGCCACAATGCCCGTTACGGCGGCCGCCGCAGTGCCCATCCATTGCCGCCGGCTCAAGCGGCGCGGGCCCGGATCATTGGCTATGGGGGGCGCGATGACGCCCGGCCCCCTCTCCGGTGCGAGGGCATCCAGCCGGGACCACAGCATGGTGGCATTAGCCCATGCGCGCTGTTGCGTTTCTCCCTGGGCAAGCCATGCCGCCCATGCCCGCCGGTCGTCTTCACTGGTATCGACATCGTTCAGGATTGCCAGCCAGTGAAGCGCCTCCTGCCGCGCGGGTGCCTGGTCGTCTTCATCCATCATCGTCTTCGCGCGTTGCAGGCGCGCTCCATCATGGCCCGCACGACACCATGGACGTCAACCGCGCGCGACGGATGCCCTCTTGCAGGACCGAGCGCATGAGGATGCGGAAAAAGAGAGAACAAAGTTCTATTTTTCCTGTGCCAGCGCCCGGTCGAGGGCCGCGAGTGCGGTGACCATGTGCGTCACGACCGTATTGCGGCTGATCCCGAGCCTATCCGCGACCCGCTGATAGGAAAGCCCTTCCAATTTCGCAAGAATGAAGACTTCGCGACAACGCGGGGGCAAGGTTTCCACAGCGGCACGCAATCGTTCAAGCTGGTCCCGCTGAATCGCGATCTCTTCGGGAGAGGCGTTGGGTGCGGCGATGGCGCCGGTCTGGCGCTCATCCGCCTGGATCTCGATCTGAAGAGTGTCTCTCCGCAGGTGGTCGAGCGCCAGATTCGATGCAATCCGGTACAGATATTTCGCGGGACTGTCCGGCATCTCGGGATGATGGCGGCGAGCAATACGGACCCACACATCGTGGGTCAGGTCTTCCGCAAGCGCGTGGTTGCCGACTTTCCGGAACAGAAACCGCAGCAGACCCGATCGTTGCTCAGAGAAGATTTCCGGCCAGCTCCGGGAACCGGCGTTCATCGTATCCAACCTCATCCTTGCGGCTCAGGCCATGCCCACGCGGATCACACCTCGGGCCGCGTCTTCCGATCCGGCCGCTGCCCGTCCGGCCTTCCGGCCCTCGGGCCGTTTTCCGCTGCGTCCCATCAGATGACCAGATTAAGAATTGCTGTCAACACCAGCGGTGCCTGCCCCGCTGCCGTCAGGATGGCAGCGGGAAGCGTACAATCCTTTGATAAAAAGACGATTGCGACATACCGGACCAGGTCCGATAACAAAAATACCTCCCATAATTGCGAATAATTATCAACAGTGCTAGGAGGCGGGAAGCGTCATGGAAGTCGGGCGGCATATTTCGTGGACATGAGACGGATCAGCGGGCTCTTTCTGCGCCATCGCCGGGAACTGGCCGATTATGTCAACCGGCGGCTGCATGACCGCGATCTGGCGACCGATTTCGTGCAGGAGACCTTCCTGCGCTTCATCGAGCATGGGGATGCGCTTCCGGCCGGTGCCTGCCGCTCTTTCCTGTACAGCACGGCGCGGAACCTGACGGTGGACCATGTGCGCGCCTTACGCAGACGGCGCACCGCGAGCGTCACGCATGACGACCTCGCCCACATCGCCGACGACCAGCCCTGGCCCGAGGAGGTGGCGGCGGCACGGCAGAAGATCCGCCAGCTTGCTGCCATCCTGGATGAGCTGCCTCGACTGACGCGCCGCATCTTCGTGCTCAACCGGGTTTCCGGCCTTAATTACCGGCAGGTTGCCGCCCGTCTCGATGTCTCGGAAAGCACGGTACAGAAGCACCTCGCGACCGCGCTGCGGCATCTGCTGCGTCGGCTCCCGGCCTGATTCATGCGGTCTTCGTTACTGCTTTCCTGATGCCGGAACGTCTTGACCATATACGCCCCATCACGATTCACGGGCAGGAGACATGACGGACACCGATGACGACCGGCAGGCGGCGACCGAAGCCCAGGCCGCCGACTGGATCATCCGCCTCGGCGGCACGCCGCTCGGGCCGGAGGACCAGCGGAGCCTGAGGGCGTGGCGGGCGGCTTCTCCCGCTCATGAGGCCGCCTTTCGGCGCGCATCCGCCTTATGGTCCGACCTCGACGTGGGCGGCTGGCAAAAAAAGACGCGGCGTCGGCGCCACGCGGCCGCTGCCGCGACGACCGGCGCACTGGGTTGTGCGCTTCTCTTTGCCGGCCTCAGCGCGGGCTGGATCGACGCACCGCACTGGTTCGCCGATTATGCGACCGCGCCTGGCGAAATCCGTACCGTGCGGCTTGCGGACGGCAGTATCGTGGATCTCGATAGCCGGAGCGCGCTTGCGATCCATTACAGTGCGACCGAACGGCGTGTCGCGCTGCTGGACGGTAGCGCCTATTTCAAGGTTGCCCCCATGATCGGCGACGAGCACCGGCCCTTCGTGGTCGCGGCCGCGCGCGGCACCGCGACGGCATTGGGGACACAGTTCATGGTCACCCGCGATGCCGGAGGGGTCGACACCACCGTGACGGAACACAGCGTCCGGGTGGCCACCAGAAATGCCGATAACCTCCCCCGTTCGGTGATCGTGCCCGAGGGGCAGCGTGCGCATTACGACCCCGACGGCACGTTGGGCATGGCGCAGGCCGCACCTGTCGCCGCCCTGACCGCCTGGCGCACGGGGCAGCTTGTGTTCGACGATGCGCCGCTCTCCCGCGTTGTCGCGCATCTCAATCGCTACCGGCGCGGCCGCATCCTGCTCATGGGCCGGGGGCTTGGCGAGCGTCGGGTGAGCGGTGTGTTCTCATGCGCCGATATCGACGGGGCCGTGACGACGATCACCCGCGAACTGGGCGTAAAGACGATCACCCTCACCCGCCTTGCCACCGTGATCTATTAGCGCTGTTTCCGGAACGGGGGAAAACACCTTCAACCAATTGATATTTCGTTTGAAAATAAAAATATTCACTTTTCAGGAATAAAATCTTACCGACTTTCCTCCCCTCGGACGTCCTACCCAATGACGCAAATGCATTGCATTCGCGATCATGAGACCAACCGGCTGGTAGGACAATTGAAGTCATGGATCGGAAGACGGCGCGAGGGTTCAAGAGGCGCGGATACAACAATACTCTGCTTTTTCGCCTGCTGATGTCGGGGAGCGCGCTGGCCTGCGGTGCCCTCGCCCTGTGCCCCGCGATTGCTCTGGCCCAGACGGCCGGCATCACCGCCGGGCAGCAGAAGCTTTCGGTGAATATTCCGGCCGGTGACCTGAACAGTTCCCTGCTTGCCCTCAGCCAGGCGGCGCATCTTCAGATTTTCTATGACATGGGCAAGGTGAAGGGCCTGAAGGCGCATGCCGTCTCGGGAACCATGACGGCGGACCAGGCCCTGGCGACCATCCTGAACGGCAGTGGCTATAGTTTTTCCAGATCGGCGGGGAACCGCGTATCGCTGGTGAAGACATCAGCCAGCACGATTGTGCTTGGCCCGGTCAAGGTGGGCGGCCATGTTTCCGAACCGAATGCGCAGGCCCCCTATGGCCCTGGCGAAGGGTTCGTCGCCACACGTTCGCTGTCCGCGACCAAGACCGACTCGCCGATCCTGACCACGCCCAAATCCATCTATGTCATCACCCGCCAGCAGATGGACGACCTTCAGCCCCTGACCATCGACGAGGCGCTGCGGTACGCTCCGGGCATATCGGACCCGATCGGCGGCAGCGGAACGCCGATGAACAATTCCCACGACATCTACCAGCGCGGCTTTCAGTCCGACACGTTCGTGGACGGGCTGATGACCGGCGTCTCGCCTTCGGTTGTCGAACCGTTCATGCTGGACCGGCTGGAAGCGCTCAGCGGGCCGGCTTCGGTCATGTATGGTCAGGCCGCACCCGGCGGCATCATCAATGTCAGCCTGAAGCGGCCGACCGAGAAGGCCCAGAATCAGGTCAATATCGGCTTCGGAAGCTACGGCCGCTATGAAGGGCAGTTCGACAGCAGCGGTCCGCTGACCAAAGACGGGAGCCTGCTGTATCGCATCGTCGCCATCGGCAACACGCAGGGTGACCAGACGCAATACAAGAAATACGAAAGGTTGGCGATCCAGCCCGCCCTGACCTGGAAAATCGACCGGAAGACGGAACTGACCTTTATCGGCCAATATAATTACACGCCCGCACTCATGTCCAACGCCGGCGGTCCGGCCATGGGGGCCATATTTCCGCAGAAATACCTGAAATACAGTCCGTACACTTTCACCAGCGACCCGGCGTTCCAGAACTCACACCAGAATAGTGGTTTTTTTGAATATATCTTCTCCCACATATTCAACAGCCATCTGAAATTCAGCCAGAATTTCCGCTACGAGCATGTGGACAGCTATTTTGCCCAGTTGTTCAGCCAGGGACTGGTCGCGGGCACTTCGAACATGAGGCGATACGCGCTCGTCAATAGCGACCAGGGTTATTCCGTCCTGCTGGACAACCACCTTCAGGGCGATTTCTCCACCGGCCCCGTCAAACATACCGTCCTGATCGGCGTGGATTACCGATTGCAGAAGGATGTCAATCGCTACGCTTTCGATTTCAGCACGGTCCCGACGCTCAACCTTCTGTCCCCGAGATACCATCAGTACACCTACGCCGATTTCATCAAGGGCAGCGGCAATGAATGGGACGCTGATCATAATTACCTCGAACAGGAAGGGATCTATTTTCAGGACCAGTTCCAGTGGAAGGGCCTGAACATCATGCTCGGCGGCCGGGAGGACTGGAACAACTGGTACGATCAGTTCCAGCGTGCCTTCACCTGGCACGCCGGCGCATCGTACGAACTGCCTTTCGGGCTCGCGCCATATTTCAGCTACGCGACCTCGTTCAACCCGCAATCCGGTGACATTTACGGTGCGGGACAGGCGTCTCCCCTGGTGGGAAAGCAGTGGGAAGTCGGGCTGAAATACCAGCCGCGTCATTCACAGATGCTCTTTACCGCCGCCGCCTATGATCTGCGCGAGAACAATGTTCTGATCAACGATCCGGACCACCAGAATTTCGATCTTCAGGTCGGACAGATCCGGGTGCGCGGCGTCGATCTGTCGGCGAATGCCAATCTTGCCCAGGGGCTGAATCTGAGCGCGACCTACAGCTACATGGAGCCGCAGAACAGCCGCACCAATCTGACGACCACCACCTATACGGGCGAGACCGTCTCCATGAAGGACAAGGCACCGTCGCAGCTTCCACGCCATACGGTCAGCCTGTTCGTGGATTACAAATTTCCCCGCGACATCGCGCCGGGCCTCTCGATCAATGCCGGATTGCGCTATGTCGGTTCGACTTACGGAGACAATGCCAACTCTTTCAAAGTCCCGGCCTATACCGTCTTCGACGGCGGCGCGACCTATGATTTCGGTGCGCTCATGCACAGCCTGAAAGGGCTGAACATGCGCGTCAGCCTGATCAACGCCTTCGACAAGCAATATGTCGTCAGTTGCTCCTCCGGCTCGTCCTGCGCCTGGGGTCAGCTCCGCAGGGTCTATGGTTCGGTCGGCTATCGCTGGTAGCGTGGATTCTTCCTTCGGTTTTGGAGAAAAGAGCCAAAAACGTCTGATCCGTTCGGGAACCTTGGGCCTGCGTGCCCGATGCTCCTGAACGGGAAAGACTTGCCGGCCACTCTTCCGGGGGGTCTTGTCCCGGTCGCCTGTCGTTCATAGCTCAACAGTTGCGAGAGATGCTCAGACACCGGAGACGCATATGAAAATCGGCATTATCGGCGCCGGCCACATTGGCAGTGCCCTGACCAGGCGCCTGACGGCACTGGGACATACCGTTCTGGTGGCCAACTCCCGCAATCCGGCGACCCTGAGCGACCTCGCGGCCGAAACAGGGGCGACTGCGGTCACACCGCAGGAGGCGGTAAAGGACGTCGATCTGATCGTGCTGACGATCCCGGAGAAGAACGTTCCCCATTTGCCCCACGATCTGTTCGCGGACGTTCCCCCAGCCTTGCCGGTCGTCGATACCGGGAACTACTACCCCCAGCAACGGGACGGCCGGATTGCGGCGATCGAGGACGGCCTGCCGGAAAGCCGCTGGGTCGAGCAGACAATCGGCCATCCGGTCATCAAGGTGTTCAACAACATATATTCCCTCCATTTGCAGGAAAACGGCAAACCGCAGGGAACGCACGGGCGCATTGCCCTGCCGGTCGCGGGTGACGACCCCACCGCGAAGGCGATCGTGCTGGATCTGGTGAATGATCTCGGCTTCGATCCGGTCGATGTCGGTGGGCTGGACGAATCCTGGCGGCAGCAGCCCGGCACACCAGTCTATGCGGCCGATCTGGACATGGCGGGCGTGAAAAAGGCACTGTCCGAGGCCCGGCCCGAACGGGCTGCACAATGGAAGGCCACATGACGCCGATGCCCGAACCGATCCGGCTGGTCGAGACGATCGCCAGCTACCACGCCCATGTGTATTTCGAAGGGCCGGACGAGCGGGCGGCCGCCGAATGCCTGCGCGCGGCCATCGCCGACCGCTTTGCCGTGCGCCTCGGCCGCTGGCATGAGGTGCCGGTCGGGCCGCACACCCTGCCCATGTATCAGGTCGCGTTCGACACCACGCTCTTCGCGACGCTCGTGCCCTGGCTGATGCTCAATCATCAGGGGCTCAGCATCCTGATCCATCCGAACACACGCTTCCCGCGCCGGGACCACATGCGCGACGGGGTGTGGCTGGGCCAACGCCGCGCGTTGCTGGCCGAGCGCGTGCCCGAGAGCGCGCCCGAGGCCGATGGCGCCGGCCTTCCGAATACCCGGCCGGGCAGTCAGGAAACCGCTGATTGAGGTTTCCTCCCGCCCACGTCCTGTCGATGAGGCAGCCTGTTCCGTTGCCTTCCTCCGGCACGCCAGACCGCTGAGAACCGCCTCCCTCGCCTCGCAGGGCTGCATCCTGTAACAAGGCCCCCTTGGCATCGGTGGTCGATCGGATATGGACTGGCGCGGATGAAGCTCGATTTCACGACTCTGAACAGCATGCGCCAGCATAATGCCGCCTGGCGCCTGTTATGCTCGGACCATGCGCCCCTTATTCTCAGCTTTCTGCATCAGGCGTTCATCCGCCCCAATGTGCGCAGCCTGGAAGCCGAGAGCATGGCGGAAGCGCTGGAAGACGTGCTGTATGCGCTCCGCCAGCAACTGGATGAGACCGCGTTTCCCAGAACGGCGCGGGAGTATCTGGAAGACTGGGCTTCTCCCGACAAAGGTTGGCTGAGAAAATTCTACCAGCATGGCACGGACAATGCCGTGTTCGACATGACCCCGGCCACCGAGAAAGTCCTGTCATGGCTGGAGCAACTGGCCGAACGCAGCTTTGTGGGCACGGAATCGCGCCTGCGGACGCTGTTCGACCTGCTGCGCCAGATGAATGAGGGCTCTCAGAGCGACCCGGACCAGCGCCTGGCGGACCTGCGCCGGCGTCGCGACGAGATCGACGCGGAAATCGCCCGAATCCAGAGCGGCGACCTCAGCCTGATGGATGATACCGGCATCAAGGAACGGTTCTCGCAATTCACACGCATGGCGCGCGACCTTCTCGCCGATTTTCGTGAGGTGGAGTATAATTTTCGCCGCCTGGACCGCGCCGTGCGAGAACGCGTTGCCTTGTGGGATGGCACCAAGGGCGCCCTGCTGGATGAAATCCTGACCCAGCACGACCTGATCAATGAGTCCGACCAGGGACGCAGTTTTCAGGCCTTCTGGAACTTCCTCATGTCCAATCGCAGGCAGGAGGAACTGTCGCAGCACCTGGAGCGCATTCTCTCCCTGCCGGTTATTGCGAACCTGCACCCGGACCCGCGGCTGCGCCGCATTCATTATGACTGGCTGGAAGCCGGCGAACACACGCAACGCACGGTCGCGCAGCTGTCTCATCGCCTGCGTCAGTTTCTCGATGACCAGAGCCGGCAGGAAAGCAGGCGCATCACGGAGATTCTGTACAACATCGAGGCGCACGCGCTCGCCATGCGTCCCTACCTGTCCGACTGCCCGCCCGACGAGGCCCTGATCGGGCTTGATGCCATGTCGGCCTCCCCAGACCTGCTCATGGAACGGCCGCTTTATACGCCTCCTCTCCCCACGATCCTGACCATCGACCCGCTTCCTGACGATGAAACGGACGATGCCGACCCGACGGCCCTGTACGAACAGGTTATGGTGGATCGGGTGCGCCTGGCCGAAAACATTCAGCAGGCTCTGGCAGAAGTCCCGCAGGTCAGCCTGGCAGCCCTGCTGCGCCGTTATCCCCTGGAACAGGGGTTGTCCGAACTGGTGGCCTATCTTCAACTCAGCAGTGAGCGCTTCGAGAGCCTCATTGATGAAAAGACAAACGACCATGTAAGCTGGGATATCATGACCGCTGACGGATCCATCATAACGCGCGACGCCACCCTTCAACGCGTGATTTTCGTGAGATCGGCATGAGCCAGACGGTCGACGCCCCGGATGACGGGCAGGCTCCGGCTCAATCCCCCGCGTCTCTCTCCACACTCGCCATCGCCCTGCTGAAGGGCGTGATCTACCGGGAGGACGATGAAGGTCAATGGGGGCACCTGCTCCATCTGCAAAATCAGATGCGGGATTATGTATCCGTGCTGGGGCTAGTCCTGATGATCGACCCCGCTGAAGGCTATGCCTATCTGCGCAGCATACCCGAGGCGGAGGAGGATGAGGGCGCAGCGCGCATGCCCCGCCTGGTCGCGCGGCGGCCGCTATCCTTTCATGTCAGTCTGCTTTTAGCCCTGCTCCGCCAGCAATTGGTGCGATTCGATGCCGTGGGGGGCGAAACACGGCTTATCCTCAGCCGGAACGATATCGCCTCCATGCTCCAGACGTTCCTGCCGGAGAGCAGCAATGAAGTCCGGCAGCTCGGGCAGATTGAAACCTACATCCGTCGCGTGACGGAACTCGGCTTTCTGCGCCCCATGGCGCCTGACAGTGCTGACGCAGCCAGCACGGCGCCCCGCTATGAGGTGCGCCGTATCCTCAAGGCCTATATTGATGCCGACTGGCTGGCCACGCTGGACGAACGGCTGGAAGCCTACCTGGCACATGCCCGCAGCCTGGAACAGACCGACGAGCCCCTGGCGGCCGCGCCCGCCACGTCCGAGCAGGCCGCCGAGCCCGACGCCCAGCTTTTTCCAGACTATGCCGATGCAGGACTGATCGACCGTGAGTGATACCCAGCAAGCCCCGCTAGACTTTGCCGTCGATGATCGTCTGGCCGGGTTCCGCCTGCATCGTCTGGAAGTGCTGAACTGGGGCACGTTTGACAAACGCGTCTGGCGCTTTGACCTCAACGGCCGGAACGCGCTGCTTACAGGGAATATCGGCTCTGGCAAATCCACCCTGGTGGATGCCATCACGACCCTGCTCGTGCCCGCACAGCGCATTGTCTATAACAAGGCCGCCGGGGCGGAAACGCGGGAACGCTCGCTCCGCTCATACGTCACCGGCCATTATAAGTCCGAACGCAACGACGCGACTGGCTCCACCAAGTCGGTCAGCCTACGCGATACGCAGAGCTATACGATTATTCTTGGTGTTTTCAAAAACGAAGGCTACCTGCAAACCGTAACGCTGGCGCAGGTTTTCTGGACCAAAAAGCAGCAGGTTCAGCCGGCACGGTTTTTTGTATCCGTAGAAAAAGAACTCTCCATTCAGGAGCATTTTACCGGTTTTGGCACCGACATCCTGCAACTGCGCAAGAATCTGCGCGCGCTGGGGGCGGAAGTCGAAGACAGCTTCAACCGGTATGCCGCATGGTTCCGCCGCCGCTTCGGGATTGAAAACGAGCAGGCACTGGATCTGTTCCTGCAAACCGTCTCCATGAAATCCGTCGACAACATCACGGACTTCGTACGGGAAAATATGCTGGCGCGGTTCGATGCCACTGACCGTATCCATGCCCTGATTTCTCATTTTGAAGATCTGAACGACTCCCATCAGGCTGTTCTGAAGGCCCAGAAACAGATCAGCCTGCTGACGCCCCTGGCCGAAGACCTTGCCACTCACAAAGACAGTGAAGCCCGCAGCGACACACTCAAGACGTTCCGACAGGCTCTGCCGGGCTATTTTGCCAGCCGGAAAGCCACGCTGCTCGAACAGCAGATCGCCAACGAGCAGGAGGTCTCCACAACCAATCAGCAACAATTGGCGGAACAGGATGCTACCCGCATAACCTGCCGGCAAAAGCTGGACGAGATCGGGCAGGCCATCTACGCCAATGGCGGCGACAGGCTGGAGCAACTGGCTTCCGCCATCCAGCAGGCGGAAAAGACCTGCGAGGAGCGTCGCAGGAATGCCGCGCACTACGCCACGCTTGTGGAACAGCTCAACGTCAGGCCAGCCGACTCCCCCGAAGGCTTTCAAGAGCTTACGCTTCACCTCAAAAAGCAGAAAGGCGAGTGGAAGAAGCAGGACACCTGGCTTGCAAAAGACCTGACCGAGCAAAGCATTCTTTTCCACGAGGAAAAGAATCAGCACGCCGAAATCGTCACCGAACTGGACAGCCTACGGAAACGTCAGAGCAATATTGACGAACGGCAGATCCGTATGCGCGCCATGCTCTGTGATGCCTTGGACGTTTCCGCCGAAGACTTACCCTTTGCCGGAGAGCTCATCCGTGTACGCGATGATGCACGAGAATGGGAAGGTGCGGCAGAGCGCCTGTTGCATGGCTTTGCGCTCTCCCTGCTTGTGCCGGATCATCTTTATGCGCAGGTCGTGGACTGGGTTGACCGCACGCACCTGAAAGGCCGCCTGGTCTATTACCATATCCAGCAACATCGCTCGGGCACGCATGCTACGCGCCAGTCGAATACGCTGGCCCAGAAACTGGAGGTCCATCCGGACTCACCCATACGGCTCTGGGTGGAAAACGAACTGGCTCACCGCTTCGGTTTTACATGCTGTGAAACACAGGACCATTTTCGCAATTCCAGCAAGGCCGTAACCCGGTCCGGACAGGTGAAGGAGGCGGGCGGGCGACATGAGAAAGACGATCGTCACCGGATCGATGACCGAAGCCGTTATGTTCTGGGGTGGAACAATGCCATCAAGATTGCGGCCCTGGAAGAGAAACAGCGTGAACAGGAAGCGCTGATACAGAAACATGCCGGTGAGATTGCGCAGGCCGAAAACACCCGCAAGATGCTACAGGAACGGTTTGAGACCCTGACCAGGCTGGAGCGCTATCCCGATTATAGCCAACTGGACTGGCATGGTGCTGCGCAGACAGCAGCCCAGCTCACAGCAGAACGGGAGGCACTGACAGCGACATCCGATGTTCTGCGTGAACTCAAGCAGCAGCAGGATCAGGCGGAACAGGCATGGCGGCAGGCTGAAGCGGATTATATGGTCCTGCTCAAAAAGCAGGCGCGGCTGGACCAGTCCATGGAAACGCTTCAGGCACGCTTGCAATATTGCCGGACAGTGCTGGACGATTATGCGCTCACACCGCAGCATGAGCAGGAACTCGACCAGCTTCAGCGACAGATGAATGGTGTTGAATTAACCAGCCCCGATGCCTGTGATGTTGCGCAAACGCAGCTTCGTGACCTGCTGGATACACAACTCGACCATCTTCAGCGCACGCTGGATAGCCTGCGTGACAGTATTTTGGGCGACATGCGTGAATTCCGGACGACTTACCCTTTAGAAACGCAGGACATCGACTGTCATCTGAAAGCAGGCCCTGAATATTGTGCATTGCTGGCACAACTCCAGAAGGATGACCTGCCCCGCTTTGTCAGTCGCTTCAAGAATCTCATGACTGTCAACACCATCAACGAAATTGCGAATTTCAACGCACATCTGGCGCAGGAACGGGAGATCATCAAGGAGCGCATTTCGGTCATCAACACCTCCCTCACCCAGATTGACTACAATCCGGACCGCTATATCCGCCTTGAAGCGCACCAGACATTGGACCCGGAAATTCGGGATTTTCAGACATCTCTTCGAGCCTGCACGGAAAATTCCGTTTCCGGAGATGATACCGAACAATATTCCGAACGGCGCTTTCATCGGGTCAAAGAGATTATCGAACGTTTCCGGGGGCGAGAGGGTCGGGCGGAACAGGATCTTCGGTGGACCAGAAAAGTGACCGATGTACGCAACTGGTTTTCCTTCGCTGCCAGCGAACGCTGGCGTGCGGATGAGACCGAATTTGACCATTATACAGATTCAGGCGGCAAATCCGGTGGCCAGAAAGAGAAGCTGGCCTACACCATTCTGGCAGCCAGCCTGGCCTATCAATTCGGGCTGGAATGGGGTGAAGTGCGCTCACGCTCATTCCGCTTCGTGGTGATCGACGAGGCTTTTGGCCGTGGGTCTGATGACTCGACCCAATATGGTCTGCGGCTGTTCCAGCAACTGAACATGCAGCTTCTTATCATTACGCCATTGCAGAAAATCCACATTATTGAACCGTTTGTTTCGAGTGTCGGCTTTGTCGACAATCGGGACGGGAATTACTCGCGCCTGCGCGTACTCAGTATCGAGGAGCATTTTACCAACAAGGCGTCTCTGCATGACTCAACGCCAGAACGGCCAAGGCATGAGAGCCTGGCGTGACCTGGACCACGCAGGCGGACCTCAGAGCACATCTTGAGCGCTTGTGGAAAAGGGGCATACTGCCAAATGCCCTTATCATCAGGACCAGCCTGTTTCCGATAGCCTTTCCCCTGCGCACGCCAGGCGCATCCGATATTACGCATCGCCTGCCTGCCGTCAGAGAGTGGGTGGACACACTCAAGTCCATACCGCATGTCAAGCTCATTGCGCACACGGTCAACAACCGGGCACAAGGCGCACAGACACTTCCGCAAACGATCGTTATTGAAACATTGGAAGATGCTCTGGCCATTCTGGGCAAAGAAGACATGGCCCGACAGATCATGGCTCTGCATGACCTTACGCTGCAACAGGCACCTTTCTTGCAGGACTGGCTCTCTCAAAATGCTCTGACGGCCCATCGTCACGCGGCAGAATGGCAGCGACTATTGACGCTGACTCTCTGGATGAAGGAAAACCCTTCTCCCAATATCTATCTGAGACAGGTCGACCTACCGGGAATTCATACCAAATTTATCGAACAACATAAGGCTATTCTTTCCAATCTTTTTCAGCATACCCTCCCCGCGCAAGCTGTTAATGCGTCATATTCAGGCACTGCCCAGTTTGAATCTTGCTACGGCTTTCGCACCAAACCTTTGCGTGTGCGTTTTCGGGTGTTGGATGCCGCACTGTCTCCGGTCCCCGCCTGCGCGCATCCGGACATCACCCTAGACTCTGAAAGCTTCGCAGCCCTCCCTCTTTCAGGCTGTCGCATTTTCATCGTAGAAAACGAAAATTGCTTTCTTGCATTTCCGCTGCTTGAAAATGCGCTGGTCATCTTCGGTGCGGGATACTGCTGGGGTTCCCTGAAGCGCGCCCACTGGCTGCGAGACTGCTCCGTTTATTATTGGGGAGATATCGACACGCACGGATTCGGCGTTCTTGACCAACTCCGGGACATTTTACCACATACCCGCTCTTTTCTAATGGATGAACAGACTTTTCAGACCTACCGCCAATTCTGGGATACGGAACCCACTCCCGTCCGGCGGACGCTTTCACGCCTGACACCATCGGAACAGACTATTTTTACCGCCCTTCAAAGCCATCGCTTCGGCCCCAACCTGCGCCTTGAGCAGGAACGGATTCATTTCTCCGATCTGCAACAGGTGCTGGATCAACTGACCGGCCCATAGCCCCCTTCCTTGCCCGCGACCTTCGGCCGATTTCCTACGGTCTGCTGCCAAAGGGCAGACCCAGAAACCGAGGCTTCAGCGCTGGTTTGACCCATCGGGCAGTACCATCAGCAATGGGCGCGCCTTTTACCCATTGCCGACCGTCATGCTTCGGAATCGCCAGTTCGACCGTGGCCGCCCGCGTGTCCCAACACCGGGCGCGCCAGCCATTACGCTGTGCAGTGCGGGGCGCCGAACGCGCGCCAGGCGACGCACCGGCCCCCCCCCTCCATGTCCCTCATCCGCCCGGCGGAAAATGCCAGCATCTCGCGCACAAAATCGCCATCGGAGGCTTGCTCCACAAGCTCCAGCGACGCCGATCTTCTCATCGGCCATCGTCAGGTCTTTCAGGGTCGTTGTCGCATTCGCACCCTATCAAAGACCGGCGGGGGCCACCTCAGCAGCCAATCCCGCTCCTATACCTCGCCATAGGGCACAACCTTGTATTCGTGTCATACGGAGATTCGCGCTGCGGATAGGGTCCGTGCGGCACACCCTTCCAATGTCTTGCTTCCCAATTCGGTGGTAGCCCGGCGGTAGCCACAGCCAGAAACGACGAAAGCCGCCTTGCGGCGGCCTTCACGTATCCGACTGATTTCTTGGAAAAATCTGGAGCGGGCGATGGGATTCGAACCCACGACCCCAACCTTGGCAAGGTTGTGCTCTACCCCTGAGCTACGCCCGCTCACCGCGTCGGTGAACGGGGGTTTAAGGGAAAGCGGATCGGCTGGCAAGAGGGGAAAATCATCTTCGGTGTTTTTTATGACAAGGGCGCATTGCCGCTTGTGAGACAGGGAGGCGATGACAATGTTAAGGTCAGCATGAGGCCGGGCCAGCCCGGCGGTAGAGCACGATAAAACAGGCAGGATCGGTTTTCATGGAGTACATCATCGGTCAGTCCCGCGCACCGCAACGGCCGGCAGGCGGTCTGGTCGACGCAGCAGGGGCCCCGGCAGTGGGAACCGCAGCCGCTGGCAATGCTGGTCACTCCGCCAATGGTGCGGGGATGATCATCGACGGCACCCAGGACACCTTCATGCAGGACGTGCTGGAAGCCAGTCGCACCATGCCGGTGCTGGTGGATTTCTGGGCCACATGGTGCGGGCCGTGCAAGCAACTGACACCGGTGCTGGAAAAGATCGTCCGTTCGGCGGGTGGTCGGGTCAAGCTGGTCAAGATCGATGTCGACGCCAACCGCGCGCTGGCCCAACAACTCACGCAGGTGGGGCTGCCGCTGCAGTCGATTCCGCTGGTTGCCGCCTTCTGGCAGGGACAGATCCTCGACCTGTTCCAGGGCGCGCAGCCGGAAAGCGAGATCAAGCGCTTCGTCGAGGGCCTGCTTCAGGCCGCAGGCGGGAGTGCCATGCCGGCCGCGGAGCTGATCGCCGCCGCCCGCGCCGCGCTGGATGCCGGCAGCGCCGAGGAGGCGGCGGGGCTGTATTCCCAGACTATCGAGATCGAGCCCGAGAACCCGGCCGCCTGGGGTGGCCTGGCACGCGCCCTGATCGTGATGGGCGACGAGGAAGCCGCCGAGGCCGCCCTGGCCGACGTGCCCGCCAAGATCGCCGATCATGCCGAAATTACCGGCGCCCGCGCGGCCCTGGACCTGAAGCGCGAAGGCCGCAAGGCCGCCGAGGAAGCCGAGGATCTGCGCAAGCGCCTGGCCGCCAACCCGGCCGACCATGAAGCACGCTATGAACTGGCGGCGGCGCTGAACGCGGCCGGCCTGCGGCAGGAAGCCGCTGACGAATTGCTGACCATCATGCGTCAGGATCGTGGCTGGAATGACGATGCCGCGCGGCTGCAATTAATCCGGCTGTTCGAAGCCTGGGGTCATGACGACCCGGCCACCTTGCAGGCGCGGCGCCGCATGTCCTCGCTGCTGTTCTCGTGACGTGCTCCCTCAGGGCTCGCGCGCATTGATCGACGACGACGTGCCGCGTGCCGTCCCGCGCCTGCGGGACATGACACTGGCGGACATGCCGGCCGAACTGGGGTTGTTCCCGCTGCGCGAGGTGTTGCTGTTGCCTCGGGGCAAGCTGCCGCTGAATGTCTTCGAGCCGCGCTATGTCGCGCTGCTGGAGGATGCGCTGGCGGAAAACCGGCTGATCGGGATGATTCAGCCGCGTGACGATGCCATGCAGGGCGAGGACAGCGACGGGGACGGGGACGGGGACGGCGAGAACCCGTTTCCGCCGCTGTACACGATCGGTGCGGTCGGCCGCATTGCCTCGCTGACCGAACGGGCTGATGGCACCTATGCCGTGACGCTGACCGGACTGGCGCGCTTTCGGCTACTGCGGGAGACCGGCCTGCATCGCGGGTATCGGCGGGCCCGGATCGACGTGTCATCCTTCGCCTGCGACCTGACCGACGGTGCCGACCTGTTCTTCGACCGGAGCCGCATGCTGACGGCGCTGCGGCGCTATTGCAGCCTGCGGGGCTTCGGCACGCGCTGGAACGTGATCGACCAGATGGATGATGAGACGCTGCTGATCACGCTGCCGATGATCTGCCCTTTTCCGGCCGCCGAAAAGCAGGCGCTGCTTGAATCCGCCTCGCTGAACGACCGGGCGCAGACATTGCAGACGCTGCTGGAACTGGCTGGACATGAGCCCGGCGACGATGCATCTGACCCATCATCGGCGTGAGGCGCCACCCACAACCACGCTTGATGCCCCGCCTCCGCAACCGGCCATGCGTACAGGAGACCAGCCGATGACCGAAACCGCCCAGCCCCCTCTGGACCCGCGCCTGCTGTCGATCCTGGTCTGTCCCGTGACCAAGGGGCCGCTGATCTATGACCGTGAGGCCGGGGAACTGATCAGCCGGCAAGCCGGCCTCGCCTTCCCGATCCGCGACGGCATTCCCATCATGCTGCCTGACGAAGCCCGCTCGCTCGACGCCTGATTTCCAGAACGTCCTGTTGTCGTTACGCGCCGGCGGCGGGAACCGGCACGTTATCAATCAGCCGGACCCCGGCCAGCCATGCGGCCGCCAGCAGCCGGGCGGGCTGGCCGTTGAAGCCTGCCATCGGTGCCAGATCGGCTTCGCGCCGTAATTCCAGATATTCGACATCGCTGAAACCGGCCGCCAGCAGATGTTCGCGCGTTGCCGCGAGGACCGGGCCGGCGGGCTGCCCCCCCGCAATGGCGCGGGCCGCCTCCGCCAAGGCCTGGGGCAAGGCGCGGGCACGATCGCGGTCACCGGGGCCGGTGAGGCGCCGGTTGCGGGACGACATCGCCAGCCCGTCGGCCTCGCGCCGGGTCGGGCAGGCTTCCACCCGAATGGGAATGTCCAGATCGGCGGCCATCCGGCGGACGACATGCACCTGCTGGAAATCCTTCTCGCCGAAAAAGGCCGCGTCGGCCTGGCTTTGCAGGAACAGCTTGCACACCACGGTCGCCACGCCGTCGAAATGGCCGGGGCGGTGGCCGCCACACAGGCCCTCGGACACGCCGCGCACCGAGATGGTGGTGGCGAAGCCGGCGGGATACATTTCGGCCACCGTGGGGGCGTACAGCACATGCGCACCGGCCTCCGCCAGCAGGCGCGTGTCCTCTTCCATGACGCGCGGATAGGTTTCGAGATCGGCCGGGTTATCGAACTGGGTCGGATTGACGAAGATTGAGACGATCACGCGGTCGGTCGCACGCAAGGCGGTACGAACCAGGCTGAGATGGCCATCATGCAGTGCCCCCATTGTCGGCACCAGCCCGACCGTCAGCCCGTTTCGCTTCCAGCCGCGCACCCTCTGCCGCAGGTCGGCAACGGCATGGAGCGTGCGCATGTCGGTGATAAGAGTGTCCAGCATGGTGCCCTGCTGCCCGTTCCGTGACGTGAAATCGTTGCGTCCGGTTATATCGGCCCGTTTCCCCGCCAAGGAAAGCCCGGCACCATCTCTTCCGCGTGAGCCGGGATGTCTGCTATGAACGGTTTCGGTCCCGGCCATGCCGCAATGCGTGGATGCGTTGCCTGATCGGCAGACGACCGGGACATTCTTTTATCCAGTCTCCGCGCGACGGATATCTGGCAGGAGGCCCCCTTTGTTCCAGACGATGCGGTTTATTGGCCTGGCGGCCCTCGTTCTCTCGGTTGCCGCCTGCGGCGGGGGCAAGCATCGCCCGAAAAACCAGAAGGAAGCCTGGCAGAGCATGGGCTTCGAAGCCGGCCTGAAGACGTCCGGAACCCACTGACCCGGCGTCAGGCGCGATCGGGCGGCGGGTCTTCCCACTCATCGGCCGGCACCAGGTCCACGCCGACCGTCAGGTCGTCATTGCCGCCGCCCAGGATCAGCCCGTGCACCGGGCTGATATCGGCGTAGTCGCGCCCCCAGCCCAGAACGACGTGCTCATCGCGCATCACGATGCCATTGGTGGGGTCGAGGCCGATCCAGCCATGGGCCGGGCCCAACCACGCGCCGACCCAGGCGTGGGACTGGTCGGAACCCAGGCGCCGGGCCTGCCCCGGCGGCGGGCGGGTGCGGATATAGCCGGACATGTAGCGCGCCGGGATGCCGATCCAGCGGAGCGCGCTGATCATGAGATGCGTGAAATCCTGGCAGACGCCCTCGCGCCGGGCCAGGACCTGCTCGACCGGCGTGGAAAGGGTGGTGACGCCGGCACGAAAGCGGAAATCGGTGTAGATGCGCGTGTTCAAATCCAGCAGGGCGGCCAGGATCGACCGGCCGGGGGGGAAGGACAGGGCCGCATAGTCACCCGCCGCCGCATTGGCCGCGCACATCGGGCTGTCGAACAGGAATTCCGCCACCTGCCATGCCGATGCACCACCGGCGCGTGCGAGGGCGACCAGTTCTTCCCACTTCAGGGTGGTTTCCTCGGGTGGCGGGGGGGCGAAGGCAACCTCGACCTCTGATTCCGCCAGCACGTCGAAGCTGCGATGCGGGGCTTCGTGATACAGCCACGCGATCAGGTTGCCGAAATAATCGGTGCCGTCGACGCGGCGCACCGGGGGCGGCGTAACGTCCAGCCGGGTCCAGTGTACGGCCTGCCCCGGCAGGTCACGCGGGGTGACATGTACGATATGGGCCGCCAGATCGACTGGGCTGCCATAGGCGTAATGGGTGAGATGACGCACGCGATAGATCATGATTCGTCCGTTGCCTCGCCCCGATCGACGGCACGCAGGCCGCCGACCGCGCGCGGCGAAGTCAGCACCACGAAATAACGCCGCGCGATCTGCTGCCCGACATCGCGCAGCGCGGCATGGATGTCGCGCAGCCGATCGGGCAGCGCCGCCGCCGCGACATCCTGCTGCGGGGCCGACAGAACGTCGGCCACCACCCCGCGCAGGCGCTCCATGATCAGGCCGGCAGCCCCGGCCAGGCCGGTTCCGTCGCTGGGGTCCAGATCGGCCAGGGCCTCGGCCACCACCGCCATCTGGCTGGCTACGCCGCGGGGATTACCGCCATCCAGCAGCAGCAGGTCCAGCACCGGAGCGGGCTGGAACACGGCGAAATAACGCGACCGGTAGGTGATGGCGCAATCGCTGAGTTCCAGCATCAGCCGGAGCGCGCCCTCCATCCGGCCACGCTGGGAGACGTCCTTCTGGCGCAGGATCAACGCCATCGACACCAGGATCGCGCCGGCCCGTTCGATCCGGCGGCCGAGTTCGAGAAACTGCCGGCCGCCACTGCGCACCATGTTCTCCGCCGTGAGGCCGGAAATGGTCGCGCCGTAGCGCAGCAGGCTGTCGGTGACGCGGCCGATCCGCTCCAGCGTGCGACCGGCATCGCCTGTGACCCGCGCCTCGCGCAACTGGGTGCGCAGCGTGTCGGTGCCGTGGACGATGGTCTCGAAGGTTTCGACCGTCATCCGGTCGCGCAATCCTGCCGATACCCTCGCGATTTCGGACAGCAGGCGCTGGGGCATGCCGGAATCGAGCGTGACGGCGGCCAGCGCCCGCACCTGCGTCGCGAAGCCCGATCCGGCCATACTTTCGTCCTGGAGCAGGCCGATCTGGACCGCGAGACGCAGCACGGTTTCCAGTTCCGCCCGCTCGCGGGGGGAGCCGTCGATCCGGCCGAGCCGGCGGGTCAGCACCCGCAGGACGCGCCCGGCTTCCTCCAACTGTTCCAGGTAGCGGCCCAGCCAGAAGAAATCGTCCGCCGCGCGGCTGGGCAGATCCCCCTGCCCGCGACGGATGGCCAGCACCGGCATGGGCGGGGCGGCGATACCGACCAGATTGCGGCTGTCCTCGACCGTGACCCAGACATCCTTCGTGATGCTGTGGCCACCGCGCGCACGATCCATCGGGCCGCCGGGCGGCAGGTCGGAATCCGGCAGCAGGCGCGCCATGCCGCCGGGCATGACCTGCCAGCCGCTGCCGTCGAACAGGGCGAACAGGCGCAGGACGACCGCGCCGGGCTCGATCCCGCCGGGCAGGATTGCCGGCATGACCGAAGGGGCCAATGCCTCGACCGCCACGAAGCGGTCCGGGGTGCGGCGAAGGGCGGCCAGCACGCTGTCCTTCGCCCGGTCCAGCCGGCAGGACGGGCCACGGGCGCTCGCGCTGTCAAGCAGCCACCAGTTTCTGCGGTCATCGGCCAGCAGGGCTTCGACCCCATATGCCGCAGGCCAGCGCACCGGGACGTCGGGCAACCGCAGGGCTTCGCCGATCAGGCGGCGGGCCAGGGCGGGCATGAAGGCGGCCAAACCCGGCGCTTCGACCAGGCCCGATGCCGGGTGGTTGACCAGATGGACCGCGCCACCCCGCGCCGCGTCCAGCAGGCCGGCGATGCCGGGGGGGCTGCCGCCCTCCAATTCCAGGGGATCGACGGTCCATCCGTCCTGACGCAGCAGCAGCACGTCCACCCGGCGCAGGCCGCGCACGGTCTTGAGCCACAGCGCGCCGTCGCGCACCGCCAGATCCCCGGCTTCGGCCAGGACGCAGCCCAGTTCCCGCGCCAGGATGACATGCTCGGCCCACAGCGTGCCACGTGGTCCCGGCGTGAGCAGCGCCAGCCCGGGATTGCGGTCCGGCAGGTTGGGCAGGCGGTGCAGGCTGTCCTGCCAGGCATCGAAGAAGGGCGAGAGGGGCTGGACCTCGCGGCCGGCAAACAGTTCCGGCAGGGTCCGGGTCATCTGGCGCCGGTTTTCCAGCGCCTGGCCGATGCCGTTGGCGCGCGCCACCCGGTCGGCCGCGACATGCCAGGCGCCATCCGGCCCGCGAATCAGGTCCATGGCGTAGAAATCGAGGAACGCGCCCGACACCGGGCCGCCCATGCGCAGGAAACCCGGCGCGGGATAGACCAGAGAGGGCGGCAATACGCCGTCCGCCAGCAGGGTGCGCGGGCCGTACAGGTCGCGCAGCGTCGCCTCCAGCACGCGGGCACGCTGCACCATTCCTTCGGACAGGCGGGCGAATTCCTGCGCCGTCAGCAGCAGTGGAACCGGATCGCAACCCGCGGCGGCACCCTCGGCGGGGCCGGTCTGGTCGTGCAGGGCACGCGCCATCTGCCTGCCGCGTTCGAGCAGTTCACGATGGCCGAGATCGCTGATCGCGCCAAGGAGACGGCGCCAGTGAGGCCGGACGCCACCGTGACCGTCAACCATCTCGTCAACAGGGATGGGCGCCATGTCCATAATGCATGGTTGTATGGGCGAAGCCGCGCCAACAGTAAACGGTCTTGCACGGGGGATGGCGGCGGCACGGTCGGCGCGCCTGCGCGAACACCGGAACGGAGCGGGCTTGATGCCCGCAAGCACCGAAGCGCGTAAAAGACCCGTCGGATCGCCCTGTCAGGCTCTCAGGCCGGCAGGGTGCCGTGAATCAGATTATGGACATAGGCCAGCTTTTCCAGCGCCGGGGGGGCGAGGACGAACGGGTAGAAATCGATCTGGCCCATCGAACGGTTCAGGCTGTTGATCGCATAGGTCAGCGGGAGCCACGCCTGGGCGATCCGCTCGAACCTGCCGGGGGCGTATGGGTTGAACGCGACCTCGGTCTGCATGGCCGGGTCGTCGGACACATGGATATCGACCGACAGGCCATAGGCCCGCGCGGTTTCCAGCGTGGAGACGATGTGCAGGTAATGCGCCCAGGTCTCGGCGAAATCTTCCCACGGGTGCATGGTCGCGTAGTCGCTGACGAAATTGTCCTGCCAGTTCGGGGGCGCGCCGACCTGATAGTGATGCTGCAACGCCGCCTGATAGTCGGCGCGCTCGTCCCCGAACATGGCGCGGAAATCGTCCAGGTGGCCACCGTCGCGCACCAGCACGTTCCAGTAATAATGGCCGACCTCGTGCCGGAAATGACCCAGCAGGGTGCGATATTGCTCGCCCATTTCCACCCGCATGGCCTCGCGCTGGGCGTCGTCGGCCTCGCGCAGTGCGATGGTGATCAGGCCATCCTGATGGCCGGTCAGCACCTTGCCGCCATCGGGCGGATCGCCCAGGAAATCGAAGGCCAGCCCGCCTTCCGGGTCTTCCTGGCGGGTCACGATCGGCAGGTTCAGGCGCATCAGCGTATAGACCAGCCGGTGCTTCGCCGTTTCCAGCTTCCGCCATTGGTCCAGATGCCGGTCCTCCGAGAGGTCCGGGATCGTGCGGTTCAGTTGGCAGGCCAGGCAGTAGGCATCGCCGCCGGCGGGGACCAGCCAGTTGCAGGCGTTCTGGGCGGCATTGGCGCAGAACCGGTAGGACGGTGCCGTTGCCGCCTTCGAGAGCGGCCGCCATGTGCCGTCCTCGCCTGCTATCTGCTCCAGCGCGCTGAGATCATTCTCCTCGGGCAGGTAGCCCAGGGTGTGACCGCATCGCTCACATGCCGTGTTCTCGAAGAACAGGACCTGATTGCAGGCCTGGCAGGCAAACAGCTTCATGAGAGCGGCTCCGGCAACATTTCATGTGCTTGCACAACGCTGTAACCGGTCGATTGTTCCACTTCGGCAGAACAGGGCCTTTCATGCGGCGGCGGAATGCCCGGTGACGGTGGGCAGCAGGGCCTCGACCTGGCGGCGTGTGTTCACCACGTCGCGGGCCAGAATGGTGCCGTTATCATCCAGTAGCACCAGGGTCGGCAGGCGACTGACCTGCAGGACCAGCCCGAGTTCGACACCCGTGACGAAGGGGACCTCGCCCAGCGCCAGACGGGCGCGCAGGGCCTCCAGTTCGGGCACCGCGCCATCGCCGACCAGAACGGGTTCCAGGCCGCGTTCGTGCGCCACGTCCAGCGCGATCGGCAGCACGCGCTTGCAGACAGGGCAGTCGGCGCCGACGAACGGCAGCATACGGATAGTGCCGGCCGCCAGACGCTCGCCCACCGGGAAGGGCGCGCCTTCGAGCGTGCGCATGGTAATGCGCGGAAGCGCCTGGCCGACTTCGAGCCCGCGCTGGGGCTGCTGCTGGCCGATCGGGGCGATGCGTTCGTGCAGGATGCCGATCTGGCGCGCCAGGGCGAGCACCACCAGCACCAGGGCGACGATGGCGGCGAACAGCAGCACCTGCGACACGATCAGGAGCGTCATCATGCGGATTGTTCCTCCGGGCCGCGCGCGGCCGATATCAGGTGCGACAGCGCCAGGATCAGCGCCAGCAGGCAGGCGCCGGCCGCCAGCGCCTGATAGCGCAGCAGCAGGGATGTGGGCAGGCCGGTCAGGACCGGCAGCAGCGCGGCCGGTGCCAGCAAGGTGCTGCGCGCGACGGCGCTCCAGGACAGGCGGGCGGATTCCATGCCGGGCAGGCAACCGCAGGAGAGATCGGCCCGCCCGCGCAGCAGGTTAATGGTCATCGCCAGCACGAACAGCACGAACAGCAGCGCCGCGCCGATACCGGCCCAGAGGGGGGCTACGCCCACCAGCAGCGCCGCGCCCACGCCGGTTTCCGCGATCGCCAGGGTCCAGGCGGCGGAGTCCAGCAGGAAATCGGGCACCAGCCGATAGGCGGACAGCGTGGTCAGAAACCCGTCATGATCGCGCAGTTTGGCGACGCCGGCGGCCAGCAGCAGCATGCCGATGCCCCCGGCCAGCAATGCACCGGCCAGGGGCAGGATGGCGGGGGCGATCACGCCCAGCCTCGGTGACGGAAAATCTCTGTCATGCTTTCTCCTTTTACCCCTTGCGCCCTCACTGCGCGACACGCGCCGCCTGCGCCACATCGTACCCATGCAACCCCGCCGCCGCCGGGCAGGCCTGGACGACCGCGCGCACCACCTGCTCGCGATAGCCATGCAGGTCGGCCATCCGCAGCGGCCGGGCCCGCAGGGCCGCGATCTCGGCCGTGCTATAGGGGCGGCTGTTGGCCGGCACGCTGGCGCCGCCGAAGGTGAAGACCACGAAATTCATCATGCGGGCCAGATCCTCCGACGACAGGTTGGCGAAGGCCACGTTCGGCAGGCGGACCAGATAATCCCGCCCCTCCGGCGTGCAGAGGAAATACCCTACCTGTCCCGCCAGATCGGGCACCACCTCGCGCCCCGAACGGCCCTGGATGCCATGGCAGCCGCCGCACCCCATCAGATAATGGCCCTGCACCGCCGGAATCACCGGCAGGGCACCGGCTGTAGGGGCCGCGCGAGCCAGGCCCAGCAGGGCGAGAACCGACAGGGCAAGGACCGGCAGGACGGCCAGGGAGAGGATCAGGGACCGATGGCGCATCGTCGTACGGCGCTCTCCTGCCGGCGGCGCCTCCACCCGTCAGCCAGCCTGACCGATGATCGCGGCGGTCGAGCAATGATAGGCCGTGGAGGCCGTGCCGAAACACCAGATGATGTCATTGCTGGCCTGCGGACGGTAGATCGGCATTTCACGATCGGCCGTGTTGCAGTCGCAGGATTTCGGGGCGGCACAGATATTGCGGCCGCAGCAGTCGCGATAGGCAATGACGTAGGAGCGGCCGTCGTCGGGGTTGCGGCAGGTGCCGATCCACGACACGGGCGATGGCTGGGTGCCGGGCGGGCAGGTATGGATGCCGCCGCCGCAGCAGCCGCACAGCACGCCGTCGATCGCACAATGGCGCCAGTAATTGCACTTGGTCGGGTCGGTGCTCTGCGCCCGCCGTTCGAAATCCGTCAGGGTCGCGATCGGGTTGGCGGCGGGGGCCGGCGCGGCCTCGGCGCGGCGCACCGGCAGCAGCGGGAAGGCAGGCGCCACCGCCATGGCAGCGCCCATCCGCCCCAGCACGCCGCGCCGCGAGGATCGGGCCGCCAGCCGGCGCGTCACGGCTTCGCCCAGCGTATCGAGGAAAGAAACCGGCATTGGCGCGTTACTCCTGAAGGTTGCACAGGCCGGGGCGAACCGGCGCGATCATGCCGCGCGAGGCCGCGCGTCCAGATAGGATTGGACCGAGACGTGGCCGGTTTCCCCAGCCACAACCAGGCTTTCGAGATGCTCACGATTATTGACCAAGCCCTTGGCCACGATCCTGCCCGACGCATCGAGCAGCAGGGCGAAGGGCAGCTTGTCGATGCCGAGCACGCGGCCGATCTCGGGGTCGTTGACGAAACGGGACGGCGAGAGGCCGAAGCGTGCCACCAGATCGCGCTGCATGGCATCGGTATCGTCGCCCAGGCACAGCAGGTCGATGGCCTCGCGGCGCACGAAATCCTGTGCGATCGGCAGCATCTTGCGCGAAATCGGGCAGGTGCCGGAGACGAACAGCAGCAGCGTGCGCGTGCCCTCGGGCTGCGCCCCGCCTACGGTAAGCGCCGTGCCGTCCAACGCGCGCAGGGGGTGTGCTGCCAGCATCTGGCCGGGGGCCGGGCCACCGGACGTCATCAACGCGCCCACCGGTGCCACCTTGGTAAACAGATGCCGCATCCGGCGGAACAGCAGCACCAGCACCGGCGCCAGCGCCAGCAGCAGCAGCCAGTCCAGCGCCTGGGCCCAGGCCAGGACGGTCATCGACGAAGCGGAGTCCATTATCCGTTATGACCCGGCAGGAGATCCGGCGCCATGATCATGGCTTCCGAATGGGCATCGACGGTGCGGCGGACGGTGCCGGTCCGCGCGTCGATCACCGCCATGTTGCCGTCGGCCGAAGTGGCATAGAGCAGGGGGGCGGCGTCACCGCTGACGGCGATGCCGCGTGCGGGCTGCGGCAGGTCGATGCGCCGGACCAGCGTGTGGTGGGCGGGATCGAACTCCCACACCTCGGTGCCGTCGGTCTTGTGCGTCCAGTGCGGGCCGACATGCATCAGCACGAACAGGTGCCCGCTGGCGCGGTTCCACGCGAAAGGCTGCTTCCCGCCGGGGCGCCAGGCCTGCTCCTGCACGCCGGTGCCGGCCACGGGCTGGCCGGCGGCCACCTGGATCGACCAGGGCGCGGCGATCTGGGGCTTCGCGCCCAGCATCACGTCATAGACCTTGCCGGTATAGGAGACGAACAGCGCGTGGCCGGTCGCGCGATCGACCAGCCCCTGCTCGAAGATCGGGTCGTTATTGGCATCGAAGAACGGGGCCGTGTGGGTCACGGTCGGCTTGTCGCCCGCATAGCCCACATTGGTCAGCGACCCGTCGCCGCACAGGCTGGAAAATCCGTCCTGCTTCCAGGGAAAGACAAGGGCGCAGCCGGGGATATCGACCGTGCGCGCCACCGCGCCCTTCGCCAGATCAACGATCGTGACCGAGGTTGCCGGGCTCATGTCGAAGACGTAGCCCCATCTGCCATCGGGGCTGACATCGAAATCCTGCCCCTTGTAGACCGCCAGCGCCCGCGGCGGCAGCGTGATCTCGCGCCGCAGGGCCAGGGTGTGGGCATCATATTCCTGGATCAGGTCCTGCCGCGTGCCGTGATCGACGCGCGACCAGATCGTGTCTGCGACATAGAAGGTCCGCCGGTCGGGTGAGAGTGCGATATTGCCCAGAATGCTGGCCGGCACGGTGCCGAGGATCTTGCCGGCATCGGCATCATAGATCGTGTAGGAGTCCCGGTCGGTCGCGGGCAGGACCCAGTGCGCGCCGACCGGCGGCAGGGTCGCGACATCGCTCTGCTCGGCTTGCAGGACCGGCGACGCGGCCAGGGCGGCGCCGGCCGGGGCGGCCAGCAAGGCGGCCAGCGCCGCGCGGTACGCGGTCTTCATGTTCCAACCCACCATCGCGGCTTTCCTGCCCCCTGTTGAACGTGAGGTGTCCGGGCGATATGGCTCGGACACGTGCCCTTGATCAGTATTCGGCGCTGATCGTGCCGAAATATTCGCGCACCGCGCCACGCTCCAGCGACTGGTAGTCGCCGCCATCGCCGGACTGACCACCGATCGGGAAGCCGTTTTCACCCATCATCGCGACATATTTCTGGTTGAAGAGGTTATAGACCTCGAACGCCAGGGTGACGTTCTTCAGCACGCTGAGATTGCCGAAGCGGTATTTGGCGCCCAGATTGGCCATCCAGTACGGCGCGATGTGTGTGTCGTTCATATACGAGAAATAGCGCTTGCCGTAATAGTTTACGTCGAAATGCGCGGATGCGCCCTTGTACTCATACGACAGGCTGGTCTTGTACATCACCTGCGGATAGGCGAGCATCTTGGTGCCCTTGATGTCGCAATCGCCCTGGAGCGGGCAGATATTGACGTGATCGGCATAGGTAAAATGGTTGTAGCTGATCGAGTTGGTCCAGGCGAGGCCGCGTGCCAGCCCTTCGAAGGGTTGCAGGGTCAGCGCGGCGTCCATGCCCCACATGACCGCGTGCTTCGAATTGACCACCGAGGTGATCGGGTTGTTCAGCGAACCGACCGATGCCGAGATCAGGCGATTGTAGACATCGGAATGATAGCCGTCGATCGACGCCTGGATCTTGCGCGAAGTGTAGCGGTAGCCGACAACGTAGGTGAAATCGCGCTCGTTGGGCAGATTATGCTGAAGGTCCTTGAACGCATCCTGCGAGGACACCGCCCAGGGAGATACCGACCCGCCCGATGGCGCCACCATGAACGGACGCATGTTCTCGGCGAAATCGAAATAGACCTCGTGGCCACGTCCGAAATGATAATCGAGATTGACGGCCGGCAGGAACGCGGCCGCCGAGGTCATGGAGCCGCTGGGCAGACCCGAATCCACCCCGACACCCGTGCCGTAACCGGCATCGACGTTGCCGTAGTCAGCGCCGCCCGCAGTCGTCTGCAACATGGAACGGAAACCATACGTTACTGTCAGGCCCTCAACCGGGCGCCAGGCATCCATGACGTGGAACTGGAAGGTGTTGGTGTTCCATGTGAATCCGTACCCCTGCTGGAACGCGGGGCCATAGGTGGTGTAGGGGCCGACCGTCTTCAGCGGGGCGCCCTGGCCGTAGACCGGCTCGTTGTACCAGAACAAGCCCGAACGCTGGGAATTATTCTCGTACCAGCCACCGACATTGATGGTGTGATGCCCGACATGCCAGGTAAAGGCACTGGTAAAGCCGAAGCGGCGATAAGAATTTTTCCACACTTCTTCCGACAGAGGCGCACCGGTACCCAGCGACTGGGTCCAGGGATCACCATAGGTGGCGTTACCGTCGAACGCGCCGGCATAGAACACGGTGTTCCAACGCAGGGAATTGGTCAGCGCCAGATCGGCATTGATGCTGCCGAGATAATCGCGCGTGGACTGCCCCGCATCGTAATAGGCGGTGCCGGCGCCTTCGTTCGTGTTCTTCCACGAATCCGGAATGGTCGGGCTGGTGCCCTCGGGCAGGATCAGCGGCGTGCCGCTGCCGACATCGTACGAACCGGGGCCGGTATAGGCCAGGCCGTTATCATTGACCCAGGCATAAGCCGAGGCATTATAGGCCCCCAGATAGTTGGGCGCCCAGGATTCGGTCCGCCAGCCGGCGTTCTTGAGGATACTGAGCGACTTGTCAGCGTACCCCCAGACTTCAGCATCGTTCCAGTTGAACAGTGCGGTGATGCGGCTGTCATGGCCGATCGGCTGGACGAATTTGCCGTTGACCGTCTGCATGAAGCCCGGCGTGTCGGCATCGTATTTCCGCTCATCGGAGCGCGAATAGGCGGCGTAGAATTTCGTGCCGGTCTGGTTCAGCGCGCCGCTGTCCACGCGCGCATAGGTACGCAGCGTGCCGTAGCTGCCGAACACCTGCGAGACCTTGGCGCCCGCCTTGTCCTTGGGGTCGGACGTGTGAAAACGCATCGTGCCGCCGAGGCTGGAATTGCCCGGCAGGTCCACGCCGCCCGCGCCCTGCGAGGTCTCGACGCCCTGGATGTCGTCGGAGATCCAGGCATCGGCGATGTTGACACCGTTGACGCTGGTATAGGTCTGGTCGTTCAGGGGGATGCCGTCCAGCGTCATCCCGATCGAATCCTGGAAGAAACCGCGCACATAGACACTGGTGCCCCAGGTATCGATGCCGAGCGGATCGCTGGAACTGAAGCTGACGCCCGGCAACTGGCCGACCGCTTTCAGGATGTTGGTGCCTGCGACCTGTGATTCCAGCATCGCGCGGCTGATGCTGGTTTCCGCGCCATGCGAGGTATGGTGGCTGGCCACGACATCGACCGCCTCTTCGGCGGCGCGAGGGGCCACGATCGGGCGGGCGGACACATGCGTAGCCGTCACCGGTGTGGCGGCCCTGGCGGCGGCGCCCGGATGGGCGGCCCGGCCCGCGCCGTGACGGGCGGACGCATGGGCCGGTTTCTTCGCGGAGGGCGTCGATGCGGTGGCGGAGTCCGATGCCGTCTGGGCAAAGGCCGGTGCGCCGATCACGCTGCCGATGACGCCGCCCAGGACTGCCGTTCCGAGAAGTCGCGTACGCAAGAATCGTCCGTTTCGCACCCAAACCCGTCCTGATCGCATGTGCCGTTTTTCCCCACGCCGCGTCGCGCGTTCGCAATACTGGTCGTCCGCCTGGACCCAGTCTCGAAACAAGGCGGTTTCGTTGACAAGATCTTTTGTTGCGGCACGCCTACTTTCTTCAAAAGAGATGCACCCTCGACACACACGTTAGTCCATCGAAATAATTTGCGAAAGTTGCCTTCGTTGCCATTGTGGTGACAAAAAGGCACCACTATCCTGTTTCTCGCAATCGCTCGTTTCTTCCATTTCCGGCATTCCATGGCAGACAGACGCTCTTTTCCGCCCTTCGGACCGCTCCGTGCCTTCGATGCGTTCGGCCGCACACGTGGCATTCGCCGCGCGGCGGAATGGTTGCAGATTGATCATGCCGTCGTCAGTCGCCATCTGCGCGCGCTGGAAAAATGGGCCGGCGTGCCCCTGCTGGACCGCGCGGGCGGCGGACTGACCGAAGCAGGCCGGATCTATCATGACCGGATCGCCAACGCGCTGGACGAGATCGCGCGCGCGACGGAGGCCCTGCGCGCCGGCGACCTGCCGCAACTGAGCGTGTGGTGCGTGCCGGGATTCGCCTTTCACTGGCTGGTACGCCGACTGGGCAACTTCCGCACCGAATTTCCGGACATTGACCTGTTGCTGCGGCCGACCGATGCGCGCGCCCGGTTCTGGTCCGATGGCGTCGATGCCGATATCCGCTACCAACTGGACGGCCGGCCCCACGAACCGCAGCCGGGCATCCGCCAGGCGGAACTGGCCCGGCCGCCGGTCTTTCCGGTCGCCAGCCCGGATTTCCTGCGTCGCGCCGGGCCGATCCGCACGGTGGGCGACCTGCTGTCGCAACCGCTGCTGGCCGAGGAAGACAGTCATGAATGGCAGACCTGGCTGGCCCGGCAGGGGGTGGCGGCGCCATCCATGATCCCGGCGGCCCGGCTGTGGCATGCCCATCTGGTGCTGGCCTCGGCGCGTGAGGGCCAGGGCGTGGCATTGGCCAACCCGTTCCTGCTGGAAGACGATCTGCGCAACGGTACGCTGGTGCGGGTCGGGTCGCCGGAAGCGCCGTTCGACGGTGTCGCGATCGGCGCCTATACGCTGTTAATTCCCGAAAATAGCTGGGAACGCCCGGCCCTGGTGCGCCTGCGCTCGTGGCTGATACATGTCGCTGGCGCGTTTCAGCCCGGTGCCGGAGCACATGCCGCCAGGGCCTCCTGAGAGGCTGACCGGACATATGGACTGGCGAACGAGAGCGGCCTTGATGGCCGCCCGGCGTCAGGCGGCGGCGATACGGTCGAACAATGCGATGTCCTGATGATAGGCCGCCAGGATGCGCGCCCGCTGCCGCTCGGTCGGGGCCAGACCGTGCGGCCGGCCCTCGTTCAGGCGCGGCAGGCGCACGCCCCCCAGTTCCGGCATCAGTTCCGGCAGGTGCGCCACATCCTCGATGCGCAGCAGGTGCCGCACCGCCTGCCGCCCGGCCCGGTCGGTGACGTACCAGGATTGCGGGCGGAAGATATGGTCCATCGCGTAGATCGAGCGGGCCTGCTCGACATGGTCCAACGCATCGTCAAGCGACCGGAAGCCCATATAGAGATCACGAAATCCGGGCGCCACCGTGCGATCCCGTGTGCCGCCGTCCCGGGCGTAGCTGTAGGCCGACAGGAAGCGCTCCACCGGATCGCGCAGGATGGCGAAGCTGGGCAGGTCGCGCGCCAGGTCCGGCATCACGTCCTGATAATAGCGGATGGATTGGTGCGAGAGCGTGCGACCATACAACGCGGTGGCGATCGAAGTGCCGGCATTCTTGGGCACATGGATGAACAGGACGCCGCGCCTGGCGACCAGCGCCATGCGCTCGCGCCGCTTCCGGCCCATCGGCAGATGGATACCGCGGCGTGCCGCCCATTCATGGATATCCGTCGGCAGGCGGAAACCCATGAGGCGCGTGAGACACGCGAAAGCCTGGGCGGACAACGACGCGGAGGGAGGATTTTCCATGACCGCCTGCAACGGCATGATCGTCTTCTGTGGGGCAAGCACGGTCGTTCCTCCGCTCGCAATCGCAATAGGTGGAGACAATCTAGCAGCAGAAAAAATCACGGAAACCCGCGAGAGCCCCCTCGTTACAATTGGAAATTATTTGAAAGATAGGAAATAATTATTTCAAAATCGGCTATTCTTTCTCCACCTCCCTGATAGGGCGAACATATTATTGTCGATTTCCACTGATCCGGCGGAACGGGCGCACCACTCATTGACCCTGCCCCGTGGAATACCCTCGATTTGAAGTGGCCTGCTGCCGGTTTCGTGGACACGAAGATAAGAGCGTGACGAAGGAACTGGAGAGTGGATGTGACGAGACGGAGGTTCAGCCGTGAGTTCAAGATCAAGGCCGCAAGACTGGTGACGGATCGTGGTGTGACGATGGCGCAGGCCACACGGGACCTCGACGTTGCACAGAGCATGTTGCGCCGCTGGATACGGGAACTGACCGCTACCCCGACTGTGGCGTTTCCGGGGAATGGCCAGATAGGGGCCGATCTAGCCGAGATTGCAGCCTTGAAGAAAGAGGTCGCCTGGCTCCGGGCGGAGCGTGACATCCTGAAGAAAGCGGCGGCTTTTTTCGCGCGCGAGGCAATGTGAAGTTCGCTTTCATTGCCAATAGCACAACGTCATGAATAGGCCGGTCGGCCGCCATCGCGATCACCGGATTGACCTGAACCCCGGAACTCCATGTCGGCGGACTATTGACGAGGATCGCAATCCGAGGGCGCTCGACCTCCTCATTTTCTGTTTCAAAATAGGTGCATAGAGGAAATGCACAGTCATGGTGAAAAAACCGTAACATATCACATATATACGCTTCTATATTGTCTTTCTAAAATCCACCCAACAGGATGGAAAACAACAAAACCACAGCGCAAGACGATATTTAAGGAACAAGCCGCGACCATGTCAGGCACTCTCATCCGGTCCTCATCCCCTACGAGGGACAAGGGGCTCATACGGCACGCACCTCTATCGCGTTTTGGCCTACTGAAGCGCTATGTCTCCCCGATGCTGCTCGTCCTGCTGTGGCAGGTGGCCTGCTCGACCGGCCTGCTGTCCACTCATGTCGTGGCCTCCCCTTTCCAGATCGCTCTCACGGGCTGGACACTTGTGAAAGATGGTACCCTGCAGACTAACCTGTTGGTGTCGCTCGCTCGTGCGGGCGTGGGGCTAGGCATTGCATTCGTCGCGGGTGTCGGTCTGGCCCTGATCGCCGGCCTGTCGCGCCTGGGTGAGGATATCGTAGATGCGCCCGTGCAGATCCTCCGCACTTTGCCAGCGCTGGCACTAGTACCGCTATTCATCCTCTGGTTCGGGATCGGGGAAACCCCCAAGATTGCACTTGTGGCGCTCGGAGCCAGCTTTCCGATCTACCTTAACCTGCACAAAGGCATCCGGTCCATCGATCCGAAGTTGCTGGAAATGGCACGCACCCTTGGTCTCACTCGCACCAGCACGATCCGGGACGTCATTCTTCCCGGCGCACTGCCAGACCTTTTGATCGGCCTTCGCTTTGCTGTGGGTATCTCCTGGTTGATGTTGGTCGTTGCCGAACAGGTCAATGCGGAAAGTGGCATCGGCCATATGATGATGGATGCCGAGGATTTTCTGCGCACAGACATCATTCTCGTCGGTCTGGTCATTTATGGCCTTTTGGGTCTCATATCTGACCAGATCGTGCGTTTTTTTGAAACCATTCTGTTGTCCTGGCGCCCCTCACATCGTGCAGCGAGGTCGGCATGAACGCCGTCTCTCAAGTGGTCGCCTTGTCACAGCGCAACGAAGCCATCGTGGTGGATGGCCTGACCCGTCGTTTCGGAAATGGTCCAGCCGTACTCGACCAGTTGAATCTGGCCATCGCACCCGGCGAGTTTGTCGCACTGCTAGGCCGCAGCGGGTCGGGTAAATCAACTCTGCTCCGTACACTCGCGGGGTTGGATCCGGTGACCGAAGGATCGGTGATACGCCCACGCGACGTTTCGGTTGTCTTTCAGGAAAGCCGCTTGCTTCCCTGGAAACGGGTCTGGCAAAATACGGTACTGGGTCTGCCCGGAGCAAACCAGCGCGCCCATGCGCTGAGTGTGCTGGAAGAGGTCGGGCTCGGCCATCGGGTTGACGCATGGCCGCTGACGTTATCCGGTGGCGAGGCTCAGCGGGCAGCGTTGGCGCGCGCTCTGGTCCGCGAACCCGCATTCCTGATGTTAGACGAACCGTTTGCCGCCCTCGACGCGCTAACTCGCCTGAAAATGCAGAAACTGATCTCCGAATTATGGGGTCGGCACCGCTGCTCAGTCCTTCTGGTAACGCACGATGTCGATGAAGCATTGATGCTGGCAGATCGGGCCGTGGTTATGGAACACGGTCAAATTCATACAGACCTCCCCATCCCGATGGACCGCCCCCGCCGTCACACCGACCCGCGATTCGAGCACCTTCGCCGCGTCTTGCTCGAATCACTGGGCGTATATGACGACTAACCTACATCCACTCGATTATATGTGTTCTTGACATTCGATAAGATGAAAAATCTCTTCAATTACATCCCCTTGATTTCGATCCATCGACAACCCCGCTTTGTATAGGGCACCGGCATCGGACGTTACCGTTCCATGTGAACCCGACGACTTCAGACTTGGCGGCGTCAGGTGCGGACAGCACCCGTTACCCCACCGATCCGCGCAGGTTCTCAGATTGTCGGCGCAGCCTGTGCAATATCCGGCACGCTCGGCAGCAGCCCGGCATCGACGACCGCTTGGGCGATTCGCTTCTGGCTCTGCACCATCGACGGTGAATTGTTGTGAAAGGCGTAATCGATTCTGGCCACGGATGCCGTGACGACCGTAATATCCAGACCGGTACTTCTGGCCAGGATGGCAGCCACTTCGGCCTTGTTACCGCTGGCCCATTGATCGCATTGCTCAATGGCACTGATTACCAGATGCAAAAGATCGCGATTTTCGGTAACGAACTCTCTTCGAGCCAGATAGAATTCCGTACCGCCCCCCACATCTTCGCCCGTAGCCAGAACACGCACGTTCTGTCCCGCTCCCGTCAGATAAGGGTTCCAGATCGCCCAGGCATCGACAGTCCCCGCCTCGAAGGCCGGACGACCCGCCGCGGGCAGAAGATACGATACCGCAATATCCTGCCACGTCAGCCCATTCCGGAGCAGGGCACCGAGCAGAAGCCAATGAGCATCCGAACCATGCGTCACGGCGACACGCTTGCCTTTCAGCTCCCGAACCGACCGGATTGGACTGTTTTCAGGCACGATAATGGCCTCGCTCGATCCATTGCGCGTCTCATGCCCGAAATAGACGAAACTGTCAGGCATCGTTGCCTGCGCAAAGATAGGTGGCAGGTCACCTGTCTGGCCAATATCCACCGCCCCGCTCGCCATGGCCTGAAGCATTGGCGGCCCGGCAGGGAATTGCGCCCAGTGAACGGAAATCCCTTTTGGTGTCAGAATCCGCTCGAGAAAGCCCTTTTCCTTCATAAGGACGAGCGTACCATATTTCTGATAGCCGATCCTGACGCTTGACGCCTGTGCCCGCGCGACAGATCCGAGCGACGAAACCAGCGAACCGGACAGCGCCAAGGCCCCGAGACGGCGTCGTGAAATCATGTTCGTTACTCCTTTTTATATAGAATACAGACCGTCAGAAAATATGAACAGCGAAATGCCTGATCAGAAATCGAGAGAGTTATCGTCCTGGTCGCCCTTCTCAACACCGAATGCCATCATGAAACGGCTTATGATGTCGAAGCATCTCCGAACTTCACTCCGCTCATACCTTCATCATCGATGATGACCTCATTTTCTGCCTCCCGCCTTGGACCGACAGTCCATCAATCGATTTTCTCCCGCTGTTCCCGCAACGGTAGGCCGCTCCCTTCCTTCACCTGTCTCGATAAATCCTTTTCTATTCGGCATCTCGATCCCGGCAATCGTTTTGCTATCGAGAACGAAATCTTTGGAGACTATGTGGTTAATATAAAAGAGATACGAGACGACGGCATACAGGTCGTCATTGCTCAAGGATTGCGGTGAATCCAGTGGCATGGCGCGTCTGACATAATCAAGAACGCTCTCCGGATAGGGCCAGAAACTGCCGATCGTTCGCAAGGGTTTCCTGCTTGTCAGACTCCCGATCCCGCCACGTAAGGCAGGATAGATACCCGATACTCCATCAGCCGTCGGACCATGGCAGTTGCTGCATTTCTCCTGATAAATTTTCTCTCCCGCCAACGGCGTTCCCTGACCATCGGGCAACGGACCATTCCGCGATATATCTATATTCCAAGGGGCTATATCCTTCTCGGATATCGGGGTTCCCGGGCACTGTGCAGCAAGGGCAACCTTCGCGAAGAACAGGAAAAAAATAATCGAGCTGCACGTTATATTATATGAAGACATTTGAAACGTCTCCGGATTCAGAAACAGACCAGGATTGAATAGCATTGTTGTGGTAGTAAAGGTTATCTCCATAGCGATTATGAAGAGTCTGTCGTGTTTCCTGGATGTTCCCCGAGTCATCAAAAGCCCGACTCTGAAGAATACTGCTTTCTCCATTCCAGACCCAAGGCAGCGTAAATTTTGTCAGGCACTTTCGCAGCACCATGCCGTCCAGGCGCGCGTTCGTCCACGTCCTTCCGCCATCCGTCGAAACGTCGACCCTGGTGATCTTTCCATGTCCGCTCCACGCCAGACCGTTGATTTCCAGCAATCCGCGCGAGGACAGTTTCATCCCGCCAGAAGGGCGTACGATCACGGACTTTACCCCCATGGTCAGGCTGAAGGCGCGCGCCTTTCCATCCGGCATCAGATCGGTATATTTTGAGGTCTCTTCGCGGGTATAAAATGGATAACGCCCTAACTTCAGGCGCCTTAGCCATTTGATGTGCGTATTGCCTTCGTAGCCGGGACAGATCAGCCGCAGCGGATAACCCTGCTCGGGGCGTATGGCCTCGCCGTTTTGGGCATAGGCAACGATCACGTCATCGAGCGCCTTTGCCAGCGGAATACTGCGTGACATCGCCGCGCCATCGGCACCTTCTGCCAGAATCCAGCGTGCATCGCGTGCAAAGCCCGTTTCCGCAAGAAGAATGGACAGGGGCACACCTGTCCATTCGGAACAGGAGAGCAGACCATGCGTGCCCTGCACATCCGTCCGGGTAGCCTTCGTCCATTCAGATCCTGTATTGCCGGAACATTCGATGAAATGAATCCGCGAGACCGATGGGAGTCGATGCAGGTCATCTAGCGAAAACTGCATCGACCGATCCACCAGCCCATGGACCATCAAACTGTGCCGGGTGGGATCGATATCCGGAACTCCGCCGTGATGCCGTTCAAAATGAAGACCACCAGGCGTTATGATACCGCGTAAGGACGCCAGCGGCGTCAGCGTCGACCCCTGCCCCGAACGTAATTGCGTCGCTGTCCGCCGCACCACCTTCTTCTCAAAGGCGGAGGGCTGTCCATAAGGATGAGTCAGAATCGGCGCCCCGGGTTTCTTCGTCCAGTCCGGCACGGATAGTTCCGATGCTGCCGATTCTCGCATATTCTGTGCCGATGCAGCCAGAAAGGCAGCACCAGTCAGGATATTTCTCCGCCGCAGTGTCATGTCATACGCCCCGGTTCCATCGACAGGCCCGAGGCCCCTGTTCCTGCCAGACGTACCATTGCATGGCAGGTGAGTTCATACTGGACATGCGCAACCTCATGAACGAATCACTCTTCCCTCTACCGGATGACCCGGATCGCTGAAACCAGGTGTCGACGCATGACCCGGTGCCACCAGTGAATCGATGAATTCCTCGTCTTCCTTTGTCAAAACCACGTTCCGTGCCGCCAGATAACTCGCCCACTGGCTCTCCGTACGGGGGCCCGCGATGGTCGAGGTCACCAGCCGATTTCCCAGCACCCATGCGACCGCAAAATCCGTAATGGAAATCCCCCTTTCTTGAACATGAGATAGAATTTTTTCTGCCACTTCGATGGATTGCGGGCGCCACTCTGTCTCCAGCAAGCGTTTATCCGCGCGCCCTGCTCGGCTGTCAGCCTCAGGAACTCCGTCAGCGCGATATTTCCCCGTCAAGACACCCCGGGCCAGAGGACTGTATGAAATGACACCCAGGCCGTAATGGGCAGCAGCAGGCAACTCCTCGGACTCGGCCTGCCGTGTTACGATATTATAAAGGGGCTGGCTCGCGATCGGACGATCCATTCCCAGAATGTCGGCGATGCGGCATGTTTCCGCGATACGCCAACCGCGAAAATTCGAAATACCGAAATAGCGGATCTTACCCTGGCGGATCAGGTCGCCGACCGCCCTTACCGGCTCCTCCAGCCGCACGCCAAAGATTGCACGGTGAAAATAGAGAATATCGATATAATCGGTTCCAAGGCGCCGAAGGCTATGGTCGACCTGCTCGATGATCCATTTCCGAGACAGACCACCCTGATTGGCACCACTCCCAACCTTGTTCGCAAGTTTTGTCGCAAGAACCCAATAATCTCTCTGCGCCTTTATCGCCTTGCCGACGACTGTCTCCGACAGGCCGCCATTATAGACGTCTGCCGTATCGATGGAGTTGATGCCATTATCACGTGCGCTATCGATAATGCGCCGGGACACGGCCTCGTCCGTTACGCCGCCGAACATCATTGTTCCCAATGTCAGCGGCGAAATTTTCAGCGCACTGTGTCCCAAATAGCGATAGTCACTCACGGACATTTTCCTTCCATTTCAGAAAAATTTTCTCTTTTCGTGTATAGGCAGGGATCGGAAAAGAGAGGCGCTACCAACCTCTCTCCCGCATTGTCCATGACTGTCAGAACCTCTCAGAACGCTGCATGCAGCGTTCCACCAAAATAGCGCGGTCCCTGCTGGGTCAGATCCACCGATTCAGGCGAACTGGAACTTCCCGGACTGTACCCCGTCCAGGGACGAGCATCCAACAGGTTCTTCGCCCACAACGTGATGCTGAAATTCTGATCATCGGTTCGCAGGCCGATACCCGCGTTTACGATGGAATAGGCAGACTGATAGAACTGCCGGGCAGCCAGAGGGTCCGTCAGGCGGTTTCTGCTCCACCAGGCTTCATTGACATAACCGAATGCGGTGAAGGAACGCTGCAACCACGAATGCCATCCACCTGACGAACGGGAGAGGTTGCGGAAAATGGCACCGACCGGGTGATGGTAGTCCGCACCGATATTGAATGTGAAGCTTGGAATACCTGGAAGGCTGCGACCGGATTCATCGACTGTTGCCGGGCCGCCCGAGTAAGCGTCACTCGTCGGGGGAGGCGCCGAGGCATATTTTACATATTTGACCTGCTGCCACGCACCGCTACCATGAATCTCGAGGCCCGGAATGAAATCGGGATTCAAGCTTTCCGAAAGTTCCACACCATAAAGACGGGCATGCGGCGCGTTGCCCATATAACTGACATTGGCGAGATCGCCATTGGACAGGTGATAATTATAAACTTGATTGGTCTGATAATTATACAAATCGTTCCAGTACAGATTGATGTTTGACGTAAGCTGCCCATTGAAATTCATCGTCTTGGCACCGACTTCATAGTCCCACGACGTGGTAGGCTTTGAAAAATACGGTGACCACGCATAAAAGGAATATTGCTTGGTTGTCGAATTATAAACGTTGATCGGGTTCGCATTGCCGTTAGCGGAAACTGTCTTGTCCCCGTGACCGATCAGCAGATAAATCTGGGTGTTATCATTGATCTGATATTTCGGATTGATAATCGCCGTCACCCCGTCGTGGTCGTTGCGCTGCACCCCGGTGCGCGCATCGCCGCCACCACCTGCAGCCATCAGCGCCTGACGCTGCTGCTCGTAGGAATAGGGCGTGCCGGGCACATATCCCACCTCGAACTTATTGTTGAATTTCTGAATATCATAGCTGTTCCGCACGCCAAGTGTCAGGGACAGCTTGTTATCGATATGAATGGTCGTCTGAGCAAAGATCGCAAATTGAAGGTTGGTGTTGTAGTTCTTTTCCCACTGGGTCAATCCGGTCACAGCCGCCGGCCTTGAATACCATGCCGCGGCATCGCTTCCGAAGCTCGTATGGTGCATGCGATTCCAGGCCGAATTGTCGACCCCGTAAAGACCAACCGTCCAGGCAATCCTGTCCTCCTGAGGCGAAGACAACCTCAGTTCCTGCGAGCCCTGGACACCATAATCGTCCATCTCGCCACCGGTGCCGATCCAGACGTTCTGGTTATCGGTAGTGCCGCTATTAACGCCGGCGAAATGACCGACGGCGGTAATCGAGGTCAGCGTATTTCGACCCAGATGATAATTCAGCTCATTGGAAAGCGTGAACACATTGCTCCGCTCCTTACCCGGATTGGCCAGAGCCGGCCGATAGGGATTGTACGTCAAAACAGGCTTCTGCAGACGCGACCATAGGGTCGCAGCGTAACTACCGGCATACTTCCCATTGCCATATACCAGCACCGAATCACCGATCGGAGCGCTGGCTCCGCCCGTACCGGCGGATGCGCCATATTGGGTATATTCATTCGCTTCGTTGTACGAAAAAATGAAGCGATCGGTATAATGCTCGCCAACACCAAGCAACTGCGCGCGAACACCGCCGCGATTGATGTTCTGATACCGCTTTCCATTCAAAAGATCATGAACCCAGCCATCGGCATTGTCATAATAACCGGAGATACGATAGGCGAGATGACCTGGTATGATTGAACCCGTGGTATCGAGCTTTTCGATCGTATGACCATAGTTACCAACAGTCTGCTCGTAGTCGGTCTTACGTTTGAAGGAAGGAAGGGCAGTCATGATGCTGATCGCACCGACCTCGGAATTATGGCCGCCAGCAGTACCCGCCGGGCCATATCCGATTTCAAAGGAACTGATATTGCTCCAGTCCCCCCACTGATAATCCGGCTGGATCCAGGCGACATTGTCGACCACGAAGGCCGTTTCCGACTGATAGCCGATTCCAGCCGCGCCTGACATGGGTTGACCAAGACCGCGAATCGACATGCGGGAGTAATGCGGCGTAGTGATATTCGGACGGAATCCAGGAACCTTGTAAGAATAGTCGTTAAGAGTCGTGAATTGCTGCTCTTTCGCCTGCTTGCCCGTGACGACATCGCCAAACCGCGACGTCGTCATCATGACGTCCTCCATCCGTCGTTCGCCCGGGTCTGCCGACGCGGTAACCACGACATCCTCTGCCTCCACGCCCCCCGAGATCGGCGCCTTCTGCCGGGCAGCATCTTTTACATTGCTCCCTTTTCCACGTTTCTCTGAAGATCTTTCAGAGGCCGCGTTCCCAGCCATATGGTGGTGAACATGCGCCGAACGCGCCCTGTGCGCATCAGAAGGCATGGGCATCTTCATCTCCTCGGCCTGCACTTTACCAGTGGCACCGAGGAAGAAAGTCAGTGTCAGAGATACCGGAACAACGCCCAGCGACCGCCCACCCCTGGAAAAATTCAAGGTTCGACTGAACTCTATCAACATGAAAAAGGTGCTTTCGTACTTGGCGCACGCCATCGGACAGTGAAACCCTTCCGCGCGAAGGCGGGGTACATCAAGTCAGTCTCGATTATAGACGATGCGTTACAGTGGAATTATCTTTCATACATTTTTACGGTATATATCGTATCAAAACATATCAAGGGTGTTTTGATCGCAAAATCATATAATCGGAAAAATCATATGCAGACTGGCTTACAACTCTCGGCGTGCGGGCTACACACCCCTACGACGCCGAATAACAGCCGTTCATTTCAATGATTTTCGACATCCGGCAGACGGGAGCGACCAATTCGGATTCGTGCGTCGAAATCCGTGATACCCAGCGAATGATGCCTCCATGGAGAGCAACCGCCTGGATCAGAGCTCTTTACCGATTTGTTGCCAGATTCAAATATTTACAGAGAAACCTCGGATGACGTCGCCTTTTCAGGCAACTCCAACAACAGGGCATCCGCCAGAGAGCGGTGTTCCAGAATATCCGTCACAGCCGTACGCACCTCTGCAAACACCTTTCGTAAGGCACACGCTTCCTCGCTACTACAATCTTCGCATCGCTCGTAGAAATTCCGGCTGACGCAGGGCAGCATGGAAATCGGCCCATCCGTCACACGAATGATGTCTGCAAAGGTGATCAGATCGGCAGGCCGCGCCAGCCTGTAACCGCCAAGACTCCCGCGCTGGCTGGTCACAAGCCCGGCGCGGCGCAAATCGCTCATGATGGTTTCCAGGAATTTGCGCGGAATATTCTCCTGATCCGCAATATTGCTTACCTGTTGTGACGACCGATCAGATCTCGCAAGATTCAGGAGCGCCTTGAGCGCATAACGTGCACGCTGCGAGAGCATCGTCGGGCCTTTCCCTGGAGATTATCCGTAATCCTGGTCGGGGTGATATTATATGGTCATGCGCGCGACCTGAGAAGCGGCCACATGAAACAGAATGCACCTTCCGCCTCAGCGATACGCATAAAACGACTCTCCAAGGATCTGACGCGACTGGAACCCATCCGGACCGAGCGCCAGATCGGGATCGACGGTGGTACGGCGGACAATACGTTCATTCGAAAAATAGGGATCATCGACCGGCCCCCAATGAGCCGTCGCACGATTATCCCACACGGCAAGGGAATGCGCTGTCCAGTGGAAGCGCGCCTGCAGATCGATCCGTCCGGCAAGTTCTTCGATGAGGAAGGATAGAAGCGTGTCACTTTCACCCGGACGCAAGGTCGGGATATAGCGGATAAAGCCCGGACTGAGAAAAAGCGACCTGCGGCCCGTTTCCGGATGGATGCGCACCAGAGGGTGCTCGGCGAGGAAAGCACCATTATACCGCCCATCCTGGCGCGGCGGGTGTGGAAAACCGATCCGGGCATCATCGCGGCCATGTATAGCGGTCAGCCCATCGAGGAAAACCCGAAGCGGCTCTGACAGGCTCTCATACAAGGCCTCCAGATCGACCCACGCCGTATCCCCCCCGAATGCAGGGGTCTCGATCCCGCGCAGGAAGGAAATCGACGTCGGATTCGCCACGAATGTGATGTCAGTATGCCAGCCGCGGCTGCGAAAATGTCGGCTGTTCGCGCGAAGCTGCTGCTGCTCGACCTCATTCAGGACGTTCTGGCGTAAAGGGCCAAGCGACTTGACGTTCTCCATAATCTCCGGTTGCTCAGAGAGGCCGTTCTTGATCGGATGCGCCGGCGTGATCTGGCCGAAATAGCGCGAGAAACGGACCTGTTCGGCATCAGTGAGCGGCTGGTCGTGAAAGAACAGGACCTTATGGCGAAGCAGTGCCTGACGCAGGCCCTCGATAGTTGGGCCATCAAGCGTGTCCCGCAGGTCGATCCCACGCACCTCGGCACCGATCACAGGGCCCGTCGGGGTAATGATGACACCCTCGCTCTCACGAACAGGCGACGGCTCCGAAGACTCGTGGGCACGGGCAAGAATAGTCTGGGACATGATATACACTCCGTGTCGTACGATCACGACGATCGGGGATCAGGCGCTACGCGCCAGCCCCTCCCCGCTGATGGAAAACTGGTTCGTCGGCCGTGTCAGGCCGAGATTTTCGCGCAGATTGCGTCCTTCATATTCATGACGAAACAGCCCGCGACGACGCAGGATCGGCACGACTTCATCAATGAAGTCGGTCAAGCCCGTGGGCAGGATAGGCGGCATGATATTGAAACCATCAGCCGCCCCCTGTTCGAACCAGAGCTGGATCGCATCGGCCACCTGCTCGGGCGTTCCGACGACGACCTGATGGCCGCGGGCCGTCGCGAGCGTGCGATACAGCGCACGCAATGTCGGCTGCTCACGCAGGATCAGGTCGTGCACCAGTTTCAGGCGGCTCTGATTTCCATTCGTCGTGGCGGCAGGGGGCGGTGCGATATCGTCGAGCGTATAGGATGACAGATCCACGCCCCGGTAATACTGGCGCAGGATAGCCCACGCCGTTTCCGGATCGATCAGAGACTGGAGATACTCATAGTTGTCTCGCGCCTCCCGCTCCGTTCCTCCGAGAACCGGAAAGATGCCCGGCATGATCAGAAGCTGATCCGCCGTCCGGCCGTGACGCCCAAGACGATTTTTGAGATCCGCGTAAAACGCCTGCGCATCCTCCAGAGTCAGATTGGCGGTAAAGATCACCTCCGCCGTTCTGGCAGCAAGCTCGCGGCCTGGCTCCGACGCTCCAGCCTGAACGATGACCGGATGACCTTGCGGTGGCCGCCCGACATTGAGCGGGCCACGAACCTGAAAGAATCTGCCGTGATGATCCAGCCGGTGAACTTTGGACGCAGAGAGATAGACGCCACTCTCACGGTCGCGCAGAAAAGCATCGTCCTCGTGACTGTCCCACAACCCCTTGACAACGTCGATGAATTCCTCTGCCCGGGCATAGCGATCGTCATGGACGGGATGTGCCGAGAGGCTGAAATTCGCCGAGGCATCCACACCGGTCGTAACGACATTCCAGGCGGCCCTCCCCTGTGAAATCCAGTCCAGAGAAGCAAATTTCCGCGCAGTGGTATAAGGGTCCTCATAAGTCGTGGTTGACGTTGCCACAAAACCTACATGCTCTGTCACCTGGGATAGCGCGGACCATAGCGTCAATGGCTCGAAATGCGCATTCTTTGCATTGCGGGCCAGCGCGGCGGGCGTGACCTCACCTGAGGTCGCGGGTGAATCGGCCAGAAAAATCAGGTCGAGCTTTCCACGCTCTGCCGTTTTCGCAAGTTCTCTGTAGTGGGCAATATTATGTCCCGCATCTGCCTGCGCAGCCGGATGGCGCCATGCGGCGACATGATGGCCCGTAGCCTGCAGGAACGCACCGAGTCTGAGCTGTCGAACCGAATCAGGCATGTGAAAACCCCGTTTTCCATCGATAGGATATTAAACACACCAGATAAGTATGATTAGTCAATATTCTTCTTCCCTGTATTCGTTCCCCATCGATCAAGACGTTGAATTTCAAAACAGGCGGCCCATCCGGCCGATGGAGCAGCGGATATCCCCGCCGCTCCAGCCCCTCAATGCTCGGACAGGAGGGGCTCTATCCAGGTTTGCCCTGCCTCGACACGCCAGGCATGCAGGCCCCCGCGCAGATTGTAGACCTGGCTATAGCCAAGGCGCCGCAGGCTATCCGCTGCCAACGCGCCGCGATTTCCCCCCGCGCAATACAGGATCAATGGCGAATCGCGATCACTGACCGCATCACCGATCAGAAATTCCAGCCGTCCCCGGCTGAACTGCAAAGCCCCGGGAAGCGGCCGATTGCGGCGGATTTCCTCTTCATCCCGTACATCAACGACCAGTGCCCCCTGCGCGATTCGGACGCGCGCTTCCTCTGGGCTGATTTCCACGATGCGCGACCGTGCCTCGGCAGCCAGCTTCCGAATGTCGTCATAACGAGACATCGCGCGTTTCTCCCTTATGGTTTCTGTTCCATGCGAAACCGCATGCCTGAATGCCGACGCGATACCGGTGGACAGCGACCGTCATGATGTGGTCTCCACGCCAAGCTGGACGAGCAGCTTCTTTCTGATCTCCAGACTTCTGACGGCGCGCTCCTCCCCATCATCGGGCAGAATGATCCTTTCCTCATGCGCCACCTTCCCGTGATCGAGAACAATCACCCGTCCCGCCAGGGCAATCGCCTCCTCGACATCATGGGTAACGAGCAGAACGGCCGGTCGGTGAATGGCCGACAGGTGGCGCAGGAGCGTATGCATCCTGATTTTTGTCAGTGCATCAAGTGCTCCAAACGGTTCATCCGCAAGAAGCAGACGAGGCTCCCGCACCAGCGCACGCGCCAGGGCGACTCTCTGCTGTTCCCCACCCGACAATTCGTAGGGCCATGACGCTTCGCGCCCGTTCAACTCGACTTCCGCCAGCGCAGTACGGGCACGCGTCGCAGCATCTGGACCGTCGAGTCCGAAAACGACGTTATCCAGAACAGTCTTCCAGGGCAGCAGACGGGCGTCCTGAAAAACGACCGCCAGATCATCCGGCACCTCGATCAGTCCGCTGCCGCGCGCTTCATGGTCGAGGCCCGCAAGCGCACGCAGAAGCGTCGATTTACCCGAACCGCTGCGCCCGAGCAGGGCAACGAACTCACCTTCCGCGATATCGAGATCGACGCCGTTCAGCACGCCTTTCCGTGTAAAGTGCCGTTCGAGATTCCGGACACGCACGACGCTCATGCCACGAGGGTCCGCCGCCAGGACAGAACCTTTCTTTCGATCCTCAGCAATGTCTGATCCGCAATCACGCCGATGACGACGTACGTCACCAGGCCGACCAGCATGATATCCGACTGCGCATATGTACGGGCCAGATCGATCATGTAGCCGATACCGCTTGTCGCGTTCACTTCCTCGACCACCACCAGACCCAACAAAGCTGCCATGACGCCAAAGCGCAGACCCAGCATCATCCCAGGCAACGCGCCGGGGAGAACGATATGCCGAACGAACCGCCAGTATCCGATACGCAGGGTTTCAGCCAGTTCGACATAGCGAATGTCGATCGCACGCAGCGCCGTGTGGGTATGGAGATAGACCGGCGTAAAGGCGCCGATGGCTATGACCATGATTTTCATCCCTTCATCCACGCCGAACCAGAGGATGAAAAACGGAATCAACGCCACCGCAGGTACGGCACGTTTGACCTGCGCAATGCCATCGACGAAATAGTCCCCGGCCCGGCTGAGACCGGACAACAGCGCAAGGGCAATTCCAACGACAGCTCCGAGCACAAAACCTTCCGCCGCCCGCAGCAGGGAAATCAGAAGATTGATGGGCAGCCGTCCGTCACGGACCAGATCGGCTCCTGTACTGATCGCAACCCAGGGGGACGGCAGTATCCGATTGTCGATCAGGCCGACAGCCGACGCAGCCGCCCAGTAAGCAAGAAGAAAGAGCGGCCCGGCCAGCCAGCCGTAACGCAGGGCCGGAGGGGGCGACAGGCGTTGCGCGGTCATTCTCCTGTGCCTCTTACCGTCTCGGGCTGCGCTGCCCTGCGGGGCATCACGCTTTGGCCAGGCGAAGAGGGTCGCCAGAGATGGCGCCACCATTGGTTTTCCATTCATCACAAGGCTCCATTTTCTTTGTGATCAGGATGGCTTTTTTCCTGCGCGGCCCATGTCGCGTAATCAGCAAGCCCGTCGATCGCGACAGATTCGAAGCGACGATCGAACAGATGCGCTGCATCGAAGGATTGGCGGCCCGTTTCCTTCGCCAGCAAATCGATCGTTTCCTGCTGGTAGCCCACCATCCAGGACCAGTCACTCGGGATGTCGGCATGCCCCGCGCGTTCCACTTCCGCACGGGCAGCATCGGGCGACAGTCCGAGGAATTTCACATAATAGAGCGTTGCCCATTCATCAGGATGCGCATCCTTCCAGGCTGCAACCCGCGCCCACATGCGAACATAAGCCCGCAACGCCGCCGCCTTCGCCGGGTCCTGCAGGATTTCTGTACGCACATAGAGAACGTCGGGATCATCACGAAAGTCGCCATGATCGATGACCGTCCCGCCCGAACGACCCCAATCGGCCAGATATCGTGCCGCCAGTGCTCCCGAGGCGATGGGCGCAACATCGACGATGCCCGCCCCCAGGGCGCCATTATAATTGTTGATCCGCGTCGTCGGCAGATCCACCAGCGTCACATCGGCAGGCGTCAGGCCGCCGGCCCGCAGGGCGCGCAGCACGACCAGGCCCTGGGCCTGGCCGGGGCTGAATGCAATCTTCTTTCCACGCAGGTCGGACAGCGTCTTCACACCGGCTTTCGGCGAAACACCCAATACGTAAATCGGATGTGAAAGCGGTTGCTGGCGCAGGCGGACGGCGATGATCCTGACCGGAATGCCAACCCAGATTGCCCTGATCGGCGGAATGTTCGCGCCGGTACCGACATCAATGGCGCGCGCATGAAAAGCCTCGGTCGTCGCCGGACCGCCCGTAATATTGGCCCAGCGGATCGAGAAGGGCAATTCACGCCCCCAGCCAGTGTAGTCCAGAACCTGCTGGGTCATGGGATCACCGATTGCCAGCGTCACGCCAGGCGGCACCTGCTCGGGAAGACGATCGGACAGCGCCAACCCTTCACGCACGGCGGACGCCCCCCTGACGACGTGCAGCGCCAGAGGCGCAATGGCAAGCGTCAGCAGGATGGCCACGACGATCGCGCCTATGCGGTCTCCCTTTGTCATCCGCCAGTATCACCATTTTTAATCGTTATTAATCCATATAGCTTTACACCTACGTTTAACTCATGCAATACAAATTCATACCTACAGAATAGGATATGCGATCAAATGTCGTGCAATCTTGTCGGAAAGATTCCCGGCCGCGAAGGGCATGCGCCACATGGTTGAGTATCGCCCCCTGGGCCGCACGGATATCCGCCTCTACCCTCTCGCCCTTGGTACAATGACCTGGGGACAGCAGAACACGGAGCAGGAAGCGCACGCTCAACTCGATTACGCCGTAGAGCGCGGCGTGAACCTGATCGATACGGCGGAAATCTATTCCATTCCGCCGCGCGCCGAGACCCAGGGATCAACCGAACGCATCATCGGAAACTGGCTGGGGTCCCGCGGGAAGCGGGACAGGATTGTACTGGCGACGAAGGTGACCGGACGCAGCAATGCAGACTGGCTGAGACCCGGCGGCGAAACGCCGCAGCTTGATCGCAAGAACATCACCTACGCACTGGAACAGTCCCTCAAGCGCCTCCAGACCGACTATATCGATCTGTACCAGCTTCATTCACCCGATCGCTCCCTGCCTCTCTTCGCGGCCAGCACCACCACCTGGCCAGCCAGAAACCACAGCGACGCCCCTGAGATCCCGATCGAGGAAACGCTTCACGTCCTGGGCGACCTCGTCCGGCAGGGCAAGATACGCCACGTCGGGGTTTCGAACGAGACCGCATGGGGAGCCGGCCGTTTCCTGTTCGAAGCTGAGCGCAACCCCGAACGCCCGCGCATCGTCTCGATCCAGAATGCCTATAACCTCCTGAATCGCACGTTCGAAATCGGGCTGGCGGAAACTGCCGTGCGGGAAGATGTGGGGCTGCTGGCCTATTCACCCCTCGCACAAGGCTTTCTGACCGGCAAATATCAGAACGGCGCCCGCCCGCCCAACGCCCGCCTGACACTATTCGATCGGGGCCAACGCTATCAGAAGCCCGGCGTTCACGAAGCGGTCGAAGCCTATCTGGCTCTGGCCCGCGAATTCGGCCTTGATGCGGCTCAATTAGCCCTTGCCTTCGTGACGTCACGGCCCTTCGTCACGGCAAATATCCTCGGTGCGACATCCCTGGCCCAACTCACGGCCGATCTCGATTCACTCGATGTAACGATCACACCTGAACTGGAAGCCCGCATCAACGCCATTCATCAACGCTTCAGCAACCCGGCGCCCTGATCGGCCCAGAGCACTTCACACTTTCGGTCATGAGCCGTAGTGCGCCACAAATCCTATTATTTCGATAGGTATAATATAACTATTCTCCGGTGCCCGGATACACCATCCGCCTCCGGAGCATCCGGAGTAAGAAAACATGTCGAACAGCACCAAGGAATTTCTCTGGTACATCCCCAACCAGATCACGCCGGGTCATCGTGGAGATCCGACGCAGGAGAATCACAACAGCCTCGACACCCTGACCGAACATGCCCGTGCGGTCGAGGCACATGGATGGACAGGCGCACTGATCGGCACAGGATGGGGGCGCCCGGATACATTCACCCTGGCAACGGCCCTGGCCGCCCGCACGTCCACGTTCGAACCGCTGATCGCCATTCGACCCGGCTACTGGCAGCCAGCCCATCTCGCCTCCGCCACCGCAACACTGGATCACCTGACATCCGGGCGGGTCCGTATCAACATCGTTTCAGGCAAGGACGATCTGGCCGCCTATGGCGACAGCGAGGAAACCCAGGACAAACGCTACGACCGCACGCGCGAATTCATGCACGCCCTCCGCCGCCTGTGGACCGAAGACAATGTCACGTTCGAAGGAAAGCATTTCCGTCTTACCAATTCCACGGTGACCCCCCGGATCGTGGAACGCAATGGCCGCCGTCATCCGAAGCTCTATTTCGGCGGAGCCTCGGAAGCCGCGGAAAACGTATCCGCGACCGAGGCAGACGTGCAGTTGTTCTGGGGCGAGCCGCTGGCCGACCTGGCGGCGCGGATCGATCGCCTGAAGACCCTCAGCACCGCCCTCGACCGTAACCTGCCTCCCCTGGAATTCGGGTTACGCATCACCACCCTGATCCGCGACACGACCGAGGAAGCATGGAGAGATGCCGAAGCAAAAGTCCAGGAAATGGCCCGCTTCCAGGGACAGGGCTGGCACGATCATCGCGGCGCACCCGCCGTCGGACAGAAACGGCTGCTTGATCTGCAGGAACGGGGCGAGGTTCTGGATGAGAACCTTTATACCACTCCGGGGCGGTATGGTGGCGGCGGCGCCGGTACGACCTGGCTGGTCGGTTCGGCCGCGGATGTTGCCCGTTCGTTGAAAAAATACGCAGCATTGGGCATTTCGCAGTTTGTCCTGTCGGACACGCCCTATCTTCCGGAAATTGCCCGCCAGGGACGCACACTCCTTCCCCTGCTACGGGACTGACCCTCCCCGGCGCAGACGCCGAAATACACAATGGAGCCGAACCGATCGGTTCGGCTCCAGGAAGATGTCGGGGACGTCCGTTATTTCAGTCCAAAACCCAACCCGCGCAGCACCTCTGCCAGACGGTCACGGCCATGAAGGGAGGCAGCATGACGCAGGCGCTGCGCCACCGTTTCCGTCCAATCACGCTGCGGTATATTTTGCCCCGCCTGGAAATGTCTCAGACGCAGATTATACTCATTGAAGGGCACGTTTGCCCTTTCCGTCGCATAGGTTTCGCGGAATAGAACCGCATCCTGTGGCAGGCGCGGCTTTACCGCAGTGGCAACCGCTGGATCCGGATAGCCGACAGCCAGCCCAAACAGGGCAAATACATGAGGCGGCAACGCGATTTCCTTCGCCACCTTTTCGGGATTGTTGCGGATTGCACCGATATACACCGCGCCCAGACCAAGGGACTCCAGCGCGACCACGGCATTCTGCGCGGCCAGCGCCGCATCCACCGCCCCCAGCAGGAAACTCTCCAGATATTGCAATCCTTCGGATGGCGAGGATTCAAGCCGGCCGATTGTTTCCAGGCGGTGAAGATCGACCAGCCAGACCAGAAAAAGCGGTGCCTGGATAATCTGTTTCTGCTCTCCGGCCAATGCGGCCAGACGCGCCTTGCGCTCCGGATCTTCGACGGCGACGACGCTCCAGGCCTGAAGGTTGGAAGAACTCGCAGCGGATTGTCCCGCAGCCACAAGCAGCTCCAGCGTACCGTCAGGCAGAGGGTCCGGACGATAATCGCGGACAGACCGATGCCCCAGCACTGTATGGAGTGTTTCATTCCATACCCCCAGGTCCGGCACCGCAGTGCCATAGCGTGCCGACAGCAAGGCAGCGAGCCGACTGTCATCCACGCCTGACAGAACCCGCGTCCCCCCGGCATTGGTCAGATTATCTGTCATACCAAACTCCCTCCTTGCATATTGACACAGTAGAATTGCGATTAATCGCTAACATGACTGAAAAAGTCACAACGTGAAATCACACGGCATATATCATATATATCACACTGACATGATATGATTTATTGACACACACCATCTTCCGCATATAAAATTAAATACTGTTAATTATCGTGAATTTTGCCTGCATCGCTCATGCCAGGCAACAGGCGTTACGGACTTACCATGAAGGTGATGAAAGATGCGTTTCTGTCGTAGCTGCTGATCAGAGCACCGTTTCTCGCACGTCGGACTTTCTTTGCCCCCTCCCGTTTCAAACGACATTCCGGTCAGGCGCGCGTGTGAAGAGGTCCAGCGATTTGACATTCGTGAATGGGCAGGTGGTGACGCCACCGCGCTCAATAGAAAGTTCTGACCATGCATCACGTTAATCCACGAATTCTTCAGCCGATTATCATATCGCGCCGCTACGGGACCGGCCACGTCCTGGCCGTAAAGGTGGCTGTCGCCTTCGGAACCATGGCTGCCACGTCGCTCTATGCGATGGAAAAACCCGCGATAGCCGCCACGACGCTTCTGGAAAAGAAGAAACCGGTTCGTTCCTCCAAGGCAGCCACCCGTAGCACCACCCTGCAACAGGGTAAGAGCGTAGCTCGGTCGCAACCCATCCCGACACCTCCAGCACATGCCGGCAAGCCCTACCGGGCGGCAGACGCCGAAACGATCAGCGTTCTGTCCGCCAGCCGCAGCCATCGGCAGGCAACCGCCCGCCAGTCCGATCCAGTCGCGGTGACCACCCTGACAAGTCATGACATTACCGAACATCAGATTGCCAACCTTCAGTCCGCGGTCAAATACATTCCCGCGGTGACTATGCAGATTTCCAATCCACGCAACGTCGCCATCAACATCCGGGGGCTCGGAAACTTCAGTGCGTCAGCCCAGGACGGCATACGCAATGGCGTCGCCCTCTATCTGGATGGCGTCTACCAGGCAATGGTGGGGCAATCCATCTCGGATATCGTCGATCTGGACGGCATCGAGGTCCTCAAAGGTCCGCAGGGTACGCGCGGTGGTGTTGACAACAACGCCGGCGTTATCAACATCACGACACGTATGCCCAGCTTCAAGCGTGAATATAGCGCTGAAGTTCTTTATGGCAGCTACAACAGTACAAGCGTGAAGCTCCATGCATCCGGTGCGATCGGGAACAGTGACAAGGTCGCCTACAGTCTGGCTGCACTTTTCCGAAGGCAGGACGGCTACGTCCACAATGTGACCAACGGGCGTGATTACCAGGGCTATAATACGAAAGGAATCCGTGGACAGATTCTGGCAGTACCAACCGAACGGCTTCGTATCCGCCTGATTGCGGACTATACGCACACGCACGAAAGTTGCTGCGTCAGCGTCTATAATGGCCTCGTATCGAGCTACTCCAACGGCGCGCCCATCAACAACAGCCTGCCCGTCCGCCTCGGGCGACTTGGCCTGCCCATGCCACCAGCACATTCCACGCGGGATCTGCTGACCAATACCGTGGGCGGTCAGTCGGTGGACCAGGAAGTCTATGGCGTTTCGCTGGATCTGCGCTACACGTTTAGCAACAACTGGGTTCTGAGTTCTCTGGCATCATGGCGCACCTGGTTCTGGTATCCCCACAATGCCTCGGGCGATTTCGGCGCCGACACCTACTCGGCCAGCAACAATCAGGTCTACGAGCAGAACGCGACCGAAGAAGTAAAAATTTCCTCCCCTGAGAACAGAAACTTCAAGTTTGAAGGTGGTGTTTTCTACATGTGGCAGGAGGTTCCCGATTACATTAACGATACATACAGCAAGGATGCAGGCGTTTTCTACGGCAACCCCACCACGGCGCGGCAGCGATACGTCGATACGCTGGCACTCAACGGCTACAGCTACTGGGCGTATGACGAGCCTGTGACCAACACCGTCTCGGTCTATGGCCGGACCACATGGCACGCAACGTCGAAGCTCGATGTCATCGCCGGACTGCGATATTCCAATACCACCGTCTTCGGCAGCCGCCGCGCATGGCAGACCGGCCAATCCCTCGCCGGCCTGACTGCGGCCGAACAGGCAGCAGCACAAACCCTGCGCAATAGCTTGCGTGGCGGTCCGCAATCCTTCTCGGCCCATACGAACGAAAGCCATCCCTCTGGAGCCTTGACGCTCAACTACAAGATAACACCACGAAACCTGCTCTATGTTTCGTACGCGCGCGGCATACGCAATGGTGGCATCAATCCCAACAATCTGCCTAGCGGCGCGTCAGCGATCGTCAAGCCGGAACTTCTTGATGACGTTGAGGTGGGTCTGAAGAATGTTTTCTTTCATGATCGTGTTCTGCTCAATCTGGCCGCATTCTGGGAAGACGACCACAACTATATCTCCCAAGGTTACGTCTATACGCAAAATGCCCAGATTTCCTACCTGACCAACGCAAAAGAAGTCATTTCACGCGGCTTCGAAGCAGACGCCCGCGGACAGATCATAGCAGGGCTGGAAGGCCGCCTGTCAGCCGCCTATACGGATGCCTATTACGCTTCGTTTCACAATGCGACGAAAGCCTATGAAAACTCCTATCCTGGCGCGCCAACGACGGCCGACCTGACAGGTAGCCAGATTTCCCTGAATTCGAAATGGAACCTGTCTGCGGGACTGGAATATACGACGCATGTCGATCATATCCTGCCTGACAGCAGACTGTCACGCGCCACAGATTTCTATGTCGGAATGGATTACTCCTGGCGAAGCAACTACAATTCCGAGCCGACCAACTCTCGATACTCCGTCATCAAGGCCTACGGTCTTCTGGACGCGCATCTGGGCGTGCGCGCACGTTCGGGGCGATGGGATCTGGGCTTCTGGGGACATAATGTCACCGACCAGCGGTATTTCATCACACGGAGCGCATCGAGCGCCGGCGGTGTCATCAGTGGGCAGCCGGGTGATCCGGCCATGTTTGGAGGAACATTCCGTATAAATTACTGATTAGCAGGCTGTCGGGTTGGGCACTACGGTAGTGATGAGTGACGAAGATACCTGCGTTTTATGCAACCGTCAGTCGGGTGATCCTGCGGCAGTTATATGCGAGGGCGACAAGCATCCATTCTGTTACGACATTTGCGAGGCCCATGAGGAGGAATGGGTGAAGACCAAGGTGCTCTTGATGATACCGAAGAGCAATTCGACGGCCTGCTTGCGTAAGGCATAGAAGACTTTTGCCGGACCCTGTTGCAGCCTGGCTTTCATATCCAGGCGCCAGGACTCGGTGATCCGACGCGGTTCATTGGGTGATGGTTATGGCCGGAAATCATAAGAGCGCCGACCCACGGGGGGTCCGATGGCGACCAGCGGGTCGATACCCGTGGCCTGCACCGTTTCGACGGCCTTGCGGCTGGCGAAGCCCGTATCGGCGAGGACGGTTCGCGGCAGGCCGATCCTTCCCTCCATGCCCAGGATCATGTCGGCAAAGCTGGGCGCGGCGGCCGTGGTCGCAACGACGCCCTTTTCCACGATCACCCGGCAGCCCTCGGCACACATCATGACCTGGGCGTTTTACGCTTGGTGGTATTCATGCGCATCGGAGCAACGCAACAGCTTGCCGTCCAGATCGGTCAGGTTGATCTGCCAGTCGGGCGGCGATTCATCGTCCGGCTCTTGCGGCGGACGGCCTTGGCCTACTTGCGGGCCTCCGCTTCCCGCCACGCGCAGACTTCGTCCAGTTTTGCCTTCAAAGCCTCGCGGCGGGCCAGTTCATCCGGTAACGCCTGGTGACACACCTCGGTCGGCATCTGCCCGCTCTGCGCGCTCCATCAGGGTGGCAATGTCGATGGCCAGTTTCTCGCCTAGGTCTTTCGCGCGATCATACTGGATGGAACGGTATTTCGAGGCGTTGGCATCGATCTTCGTGCCGTCGATCGGCGACCGTGTCGAGCCGCATCCGTCCCATCTCGATGCCAATTCCAGCATGTGCAGGAACGGTGCCTCGATCGCCGAAATGTTTCCGTTCCAGAACGTCGTGATCGTGTCATGGTCAGGATGCAGGTTCGCCGCCACAAAGCGCATACCAATGTCACGACGAAATGCGCCACATCCTCCGCAGGTAGCCAGGATTTCAGATCCGGCGGCAGAAAATGCGGCTGCAATCGGTCAGACGGGATGAAGCTGCTCGCCCCGCAAGCTTACCGCAGATCCCCGCAGACAGGTACCCCAACCCGACAGCGTGCCAGGTGGATATTTTGTATCGTCAGATTTCATATTCGAGCGGCGGCAATGTCTGATCCATGGTTAGAGACGGCAACCCCTCATGTCGCACGCCGACGACGCGCGCAGGATTACCGACGACCGTCGTGAACGGGGCAACGGATTTCAGCACGACCGACCCAGCTCCGACCTTGGCGCCCTCGCCGATTTCGATATTACCCAGCACCTTGGCTCCGGTACCAATCAGCGCGCCACGCCGTATCTTGGGGTGCCGGTCGCCATTTTCCTTGCCTGTACCGCCCAGGGTCACGTTCTGTAGCAGGGCAACGTCGTCCTCAATGACTGCCGTCTCGCCCACCACGATGCCGGTTCCATGATCGAATATAATCCGCTGCCCCAGTTGCGCAGCAGGATGGATGTCCACGGCAAATAGCTCCGATGCCCGGCTTTGGATGTAATGGGCCAGAGACCGACGGTTTTCCTGCCATAGCCAGTGCGCAATCCGATAGGATTGGATTGCGTGAAAACCTTTGAAGAACATGAACGGCACCAAAAAATCGGCTGCAGCCGGGTCGCGTTCGCGGATCGAAGCCAAGTCGGCCGCCGCCATATCGACTGCCAACGGCTGATTGCCCTGAAACTCTCGCGCTAACGCGAAGATCGTCGCCGTAGACAGCAAATCGCCGCCGAGCTTGCGAGACAACAAAAAGGCCAAAGCCGTCGCAAAATCCGGCTGGTCAAGAATGCCAGGGCGTAAAAGACCCTTCAACACAGGATCTTTATGTGTCCGAGCCTCGCTCCTCATGATTTCCCACGACGCCATCTCTGTCGCACTCACGTTATTTGCGGCTGACAGAGCAATGGCATTCGCTCGATCGCGGACGAGGTAGCTTTGCAGGCTGATGATATTTACAGCCATTCTTCTACCTCATCGATCACGGCAACGATCCGGCCCGGATATTCATCCAGACCGGACCGTCACGTTGGATCAATATCCCAGATCTGCACCAGACGGTGCGGTCGCCTGCTGTTTGGGTTCAGGCTTCTCGGCCACCAGTGCCTCGGTGGTGATCAGCAGGCTCCCCACGGACGATGCATCCTGCAACGCCGTACGCACGACCTTGGTCGGATCGATGATACCGGCCGCCACCAGGTCCTTGTATTCCCCGATCTGGGCATCGAAACCATAGCCGTAGTCCGTGGATTCAAGCACCTTTCCTGCCACGACCGCCCCATCCTCTCCGGCATTGGCTGCGATCTGGCGCAGCGGCGCCTGGAGCGCTTTACGCACGATCTCACCACCGATCCGCTGGTCCTCGTTGTGGAAATGCAGCTTCGCCACCACAGCGGTCGCACGCGCAAGCGCCGTGCCGCCGCCGGGCACGATCCCTTCCTCGACCGCCGCGCGCGTCGCGTTCAGGGCATCGTCCACCCGGTCCTTGCGCTCCTTCACCTCAACCTCGGTCGAGCCGCCGACACGGATGATGGCAACGCCACCAGCCAACTTTGCCAGGCGCTCCTGCAGTTTCTCGCGATCGTAGTCGGACGTCGTTTCCTCGATCTGGGCGCGAATCTGGGCGATACGCCCCTTGATGGCGTCCGCCGCACCCTCGCCATTGACGACGGTCGTATTATCCTTGTCGATCACCACCCGGCGCGCCTGGCCCAGTTGCGCCAGCGTCACGCTTTCCAGCTTGATCCCCAGATCGTCACTGATCACCTCGCCACCTGTCAGGACAGCGATATCCTCCAGGATCGCCTTGCGCCGATCGCCGAAACCGGGCGCCTTGACGGCAGCAATCTTCAGCCCCCCGCGCAGCTTGTTCACCACCAGCGTCGCCAGGGCCTCACCTTCCACATCTTCGGCGATGATCAGCAGCGGACGCCCCGACTTGACCACGCTTTCCAGCAGCGGCAACAGCGGCTGAAGGGACGACAGCTTCTTCTCGTGGATCAGGATATAAGGTTGCTCCAGATCCGCGATCAGCTTTTCGCTGTTGGTCACGAAATAAGGCGAAATATAGCCCCGATCGAACTGCAGCCCTTCGACCACATCCAGTTCGGTCTCGAAGCCCTTCGCCTCCTCGACGGTGATGACGCCGTCCTTGCCGACTTTCTGAACAGCGTCCGAGATGATCCGTCCGATCTGGGTGTCGCCATTGGCCGAGATCGTCGCGACCTGGGCGGTTTCCTCCTTCGTCGCGATCGGGCGGGTGCGCGCGCGCAGATCCTCGATCACTGCCTTCGTGGCATGGTCGATGCCGCGCTTGACGTCCAGCGGATTGAAACCCGCAGCCACCGCCTTCAGCCCCTCGCGCACGATCGCCTGCGCCAGAACCGTCGCGGTCGTCGTACCGTCACCGGCAAGGTCGTTCGTCTTGCTGGCGACCTCACGCAGCAACTGCGCGCCCAGATTTTCGAACTTGTCGGACAGCTCGATTTCCTTCGCCACCGACACACCATCCTTGGTGATGCGCGGCGCGCCGAAGCTCTTGTCGATCACTACGTTGCGACCCTTGGGGCCCAACGTCACCTTCACCGCGTCGGCCAGGATATCGATCCCCGCCAGCAGCCGCGCACGGGCATCGCCCGCGAATTTTACATCCTTGCTTGCCATGATGCGTATCCCTATCCCGTCTGTTTACCGCGCGCCGCCAACAATGCCGAACAGGTCGGACTCCTTGGCGATCAGCAGATCCTCGCCGCCGATCTTCACTTCCGTGCCGGACCATTTCCCGAACAGGACATGATCGCCCGCGCGGACTTCCAGCGGCACGACCTGCCCGCGCTCGTCCCGTGCGCCAGGCCCTACCGCCACCACGACGGCCTCGACAGGCTTTTCCTGCGCCGTATCGGGAATGATGATGCCTCCCGCCGTCTTTTCGGCAGGAGAAATGCGCCGCAGGACCACACGGTCATGCAGGGGACGAAATCCACTCATTGTCTTGACCTCTGACTCTCTGGATTATCGCGGTGTGGCCTGGGCACCGGCCTGGACACGGGCGTGGCGGAACTGCCGCGCCACCTGGCGCGTCAATTCGTCCGGCTCGGCCAGGACACGGTTATGCAGGGTGCGCACGCTGTCATGCGCCGCATAAAAGCGCCGCGTCCTGCGGTCGCCTTCCATGATCAGGGCACCCAGAAACGTGCCCTCGATCTCCACAATTTGCGATTCATACATGGGTTTACTGCCTTGTCGTTCCGCTTGCGCGGGCCCGCCGGCAGCCTTCGCCGCCGGCGCGTTATCGGGCGGGCATCGGCCTCATGCGGCCGGCTCGTCCTGCGCTACATCGTTCGATGCGACACATTCGCGCGGTGATGCGGGTCATCGGGCTCCATCCCAGGATCGGTGCGCCACAACAGGCGGCGACAGCGGCACGATTACAGGGTCATTGCCGTGCGTCAACCCATACAGACATTTATTATCGTAATATTTGGAATTCACAAGCACGATCAGATTTCCAAAAACGCGGCGTAAAAATCTATTAATAGATTGATATAATTGTATATATTTTTAAACCGACGACATAGCATCCAGTCGTCCTCTAAACCGTATACCCCGGTGGCGGATGCTATCCGGCAGGTCTGAAAATTCATCATACGATATAAAATGTTAATTCTTGCATATCACTAATGTTTATCGCAGAGTGAGCCCCACCAAACGACGAGCGGATTGGCTTGGCCAGATTCTCGGCGCACAGCCGAATAGTCCGGCACCATGCTCACCTACCGACAAGGACCATTGGCTTGCCAAAGAATTTCAGGAGAAGCATGCAGCCTCCCCTCGCCCTCCGTTCATCTCTCGGTCAGCTGGCAGGTACGCCGTCTCCCCGCGCGACGGTGGACCTGAAGGCGCCTCCTTCCCAGCCCATTCCTTACGCATGATCATTCCCAGAAATATGCACAGAGTCTGGAGTCAAGGCAGATGAAAGCCGACAGGTCCGTCTCTCCGATCCGGAGGGCATCTCGCAATGGACGATCCCTTCCGACAGTTCGAAGCAACCCTCGGGCGTATCCGGAAAGACGCTTCGTCACGCGGTTCTCTCCCGAGTTCGGACAGGATCTCCTTTCCGTTCGCCAGGTATGGGTGTCCAAATTCGCGACGCAAGGTGCCATCTACCGTATCAACGGCGAACCGCGCGACGACGGCTGGTTCACGCCCGAAGGCGAAACACAAGCCTTGCGGATTGGGCGAGACTGCTTCCTCTCGCGCGAAGAAGCGGCGCTGGATGCCGATTCCCGCCGCAAGGTCAAAGTGATGTCCTTAAGAAACATTGTCGAACGGATCGAGACACTTATTGCATCCGATTGACCCGTCCTTTCTTTGTCATCCGCCCCAGCCAACAAGAGACGATCCAGGTCCAGGAGGCCAATGATGGCACTGCTTCCCGGCTGGATGGCCCCGGATTTCGCCTGCGACACGACATGGGGGCCGATCCACTTTCATATGTGGCTCGGTGCAGGCTGGGGGGTCGTCCTGACCCATGTGGATGATTACACGCCGCACAGTCTTCAAAACGGGATGGAATGGGCCAGTTCATGTTTCCGACCAATCAGGATGCTAGGCCTGAATGCCGCCGCCGATGACATCCACGCGTCGGATCGCCGGCCGCCCGCTCCGACATCTGTTCCACGCATCATAGACCCATCCGGCGCTGTTCGAACCCTCTGGCGAGGCATCGCCATCGATGTCGGTGGTGAAGCGTCCGCTTTTTCCGACGATCATGTGGTTTATTTTCTAGACCCATCCAGGACCATACGCATGACTCTTTCATATTCTTCTCGTCGAAATCTTGATTTTTCTGATGTTATTTCGGTCCTCGACGCATTGGGAGCCAATCGCGACTGCGGATGCACTCCCGCCTGGCAGGCTGCCTGACATGCCGTGCTCCTGTCCGACACGCGAGATGAAGTCGACATCATGACGGCAGGACTTCTACCGGCGATGACCACGCTGGACGCCGGCACGCTTGATCCTTGCCAGGAGGATAGCACAGCGGCGCCTTGGGAATACGTTGCCTCCTGGATCATCTATGGACCATTGGTGACCTTCTGGATCGCAATGGGTTTGCGCTATCGCGACTTCGCCATCGCGACGTTGGCCAATCCGCATATACCCACCGGTGGCCTCTGCGGTGAAAGCAAAAGCGGCATTCTGAGCCAGTTCCCCACATCGGAGAGCACCTGGGTTGCCCCGTGGCAGGTTTTCACGACCGGCCAGGACAGCATGCGGCGCGCGGCGGATGCCATGGAACGGCTGGACCTGTCTTTTCCTGTGGTCTTGAAGCCCGATATCGGCTGCAAGGGCGCCGGAGTACGGCTGATCCGCACCCAGGACCGCCTGAGCGAAACACTCGCGCTTTATCCAGACAATATCCCGGTCATGATCCAACACTTCATTCCCTATGAGGGTGAGGCCGGCATCTTCTATTCCCGCCTGCCGAACGAGGACATCGGGCAGATCCTGTCCATGACGTTCAAATCCTCGCCATTCGTGGTCGGCAACGGCGTATCCACCTTGCACGAACTGATCCTCGATCACCCGCGTGCCGGTACCGTGCCGCATGTCTATCTTCCCCGGTTGACGGGAAGGCTGGATGAAGTCCCGTCTCCGGGCGAAGTCGTTTCCCTGGTCTTTACGGGAAACCATTCAAAAGGCTCGCTATTCCGCGATGCCACGCATCTGATCACACCGGCACTGACGAAACGCATCGATGCCATCCTGCGCAGGCTGCCAGATTCCCACCATGGGCGTGTAGACCTGCGTTTCGCTTCGGTCGAAGCCCTTCGGGAGGGCCGCCAATTTCAGATCATCGAGGTGAACGGCATCGACTCCGAACCGATCCATATGTGGGCATCAGGCACGACTCTCGCTTCGATCTGGCGTACGCAGTTTCGCTTCTACGGTCGCGCTTTCAGGATCGGGGCATTGATGCGGCAGCGCGGCTTTCGCAGCAAAGGGGCTTTCGACATGCTCAGGCAATGGCGACGCCAGTCCGCCCTGATCGCCCGATATCCGTCAAGCGACTGATCCAGCCAGCAGAAGCAATTTCGAACAAGGGAGACATCACCCAATGCCGGCTACCGATCATCACGACCACGGCACAGACACACAGCGTCAGATGCCTCCCCGTCGCCAGACGAGCCCGCTCACCCCAGCCGCCACATCCGGCTTGGTCGACGCTCTATCCCGCTTCGAAATCGTGATCGTTCCCGGTCTCGACGGCTCGGCACCGGATCACTGGCAATCCCGATGGGAACATTTTCTGCCTCAGCACGGCGTAACGCTTCACCGGGTCGCACAGAGCAACTGGGAACAACCGACCTATCTCGCCTGGTGTGCGGGATTGCAATATACCCTGGCAGCCTGCCGGCGACCGACGATCCTGGTTGCCCACAGCCTCGGCGCCGTCCTGGTCGCCCGTTGGGCCAGCGAGCGACCAACAGGACGCGTTGCCGGAGCCCTTCTGGTCGCTCCAGCCGATGTGGAACAGCACCATGGACCAGACGCCCAACGGGTCGCCGATTTTGCCCCGCTCCCGACTGCCCGCCTGCCCTTCCCCTCGACTCTGATCACCAGCCGCAATGACAAATGGCTGAGCATGCCACGCGCTCGCGTCATAGCGTATCGATGGGGATCGACAGTTCTGGATGCCGGTCACCTTGGACATATCGGCAATAGATCTGGCCTCGGACTGTGGGCGGACGGCCTCTCCGCGCTCGGTCACCTGGCCCTCTCAATTACCTGACGCGCGCAATCCATGATCGTCTCAGTGCCTGTTTTCATCTTCCAGCGCCTTCAGCCGTTTGGCCTCGGATACCTCAAGCCCACTGACGTGCTCCCCGAAAACCCGGCCAATTTGAGTTGGAATTTTCCACGTATGATCCCGTAAGCGGGACGAGGAGAGTTTCATGAAGGCATCGAAG
>NZ_QQAW01000016.1 GCF_003350405.1 Gluconacetobacter liquefaciens
CTATGCCAGCCTGACCTTCAATGTCGGCTGGCGCCTGCGCGGCCTGCCCGCCGACCTCGACCAGAACGGGTTCGGCAACAAGGGCGCTTTCGGCACTCTGTCCCTGACCGTCGGATACTGACGGAGAGCATGGCCCCTGGACCGTGCGCCGCAAGAGAGCGCCGCGATCCGGGCCACCCCGCTCTCTTGAACGGCAGGGACCGGGCGGCATAAACCGCCCAGTCCTTGCTTACTTAATCTTCTTACTTCGCCGGCCCGACCACCGCGATCAACCGATCGACGATCGTCGCATCGGCCAGCGTCGACAGGTCGCCCAACCCGTCCAGTTCATGGCAGGCGATCTTGCGCAGCAGCCGCCGCACGATCTTGCCCGATCGCGTCTTCGGCAGGTCGGGCACCAGATAGACCCGCTCGGGCACCGCATAGCGCCCGATCCCTTTCGTCACCGCCAGCGACGCGGCGTCGGCCAGGTCCGGCACGGACGCATCGCGCGCCACCGCGAACACAATCAGCCCCTGCCCCTTGATATCGTGCGGCACACCGACCGCCGCACATTCGACGAAGCGATGGTCGGTCGCCACCACATCCTCGACCTCGGCGGTGCCGATCCGATGGCCCGAGACGTTGATCACGTCGTCAATGCGCCCCGTGATCCAGTAATAGCCATCGGCATCGCGCCGCGCCCCGTCACCCGAGAAATAATAGCCGGGACTGAAGCTGAAATAGGTCTGGCGAAAGCGTTCATGCCCGCCCCAGATTGTACGCGCCTGCCCTGGCCAGGAGCGGGCGATGCACAGGCAGCCCTCCCCTTCGCCTTCGATCACCTCGCCCTTGTCCGTCAGCAGCGTGGCGGCCACGCCGGGCAACGGCAGGGTGGCGGAACCGGGCTTCTGCGGCACCGCACCGGGGATCGGTGCGATCAGGATGCCGCCAGTCTCGGTCTGCCACCAGGTATCGACCACCGGGCAGCGCCCCCGGCCGACCGCCTCATGGAACCAGATCCACGCATCGGGGCTGATCGGCTCGCCCACGCTGCCCAGCAGGCGCAGGCTGTCCAGCGCGTAGCCCTTCACCACCGAATCGTCGTCACGCATCAGCGAGCGGATGGCCGTCGGCGCGGTATAGAAAGTGGTCACCTTGTGGGTGTCGATCACCTCCCACCACCGCCCCGGCGCGGGATAGGACGGCAGGCCCTCGAACAGCAGGATCGTGCCGCCATTGGCCAGCGGCCCGTAGACCACATAGGTGTGCCCGGTGATCCAACTGATATCGGCCGTGCACCAGAACACGTCCCCTTCTCGATGGTCAAAGACCATCTCATGCGTGAACGAGGCCCAGACCATATAGCCGCCGGTGGAATGGACCATGCCCTTCGGCTTGCCGGTGCTGCCCGAGGTATAGAGCAGGAACAGCGGGTCCTCGGCCTCCATCTCGGCGGGCGGACAGTCCGGCGATGCCTGCGCCAGCAGCGGTGCCAGTGCCAGATCACGCCCCTCCTGCATCGGCAGGTCGATGCCCGTCACCGACAGCACCAGCATATGCCGCACGCTGGGCACGCCGCGCGCCAGCGCCTCGTCCATGACGGTCTTCAGCGCGATCCGCTTGGGGCCGCGCCGCGCCTCGTCGGCGGTGATGATCGCCACCGCCCCGCTGTCGTTCAGCCGGTCGGCCAGCCCCTCGGCCGAAAACCCGCCGAACAGCACCACATGCAGGGCGCCAATCCGCGCGCAGGCCAGCATCGCCACCACGCCCTCGATCACCATCGGCAAATGAATCGCCACCCGGTCGCCGCGCTCGACCCCCAGCCCGCGCAGCACGTTGGCCATGCGACACACGCGCTCATGCAATGCGCGATAGGTCAGGCGCTCGACCTGCGACGCCTCCTGCCCCTGCCAGATCAGGGCGATCTGCTCGCCCCGTTCGGCCAGATGGCGGTCCAGGCAGTTGACGCTGGCATTCAGTTTTCCATCCGCGAACCAGCGGATCGACACGTCATCCGCGAAGGACGAGCCCGAGGCCAGCGTGGGTCGCCGCGTCCAATCCACACGTCCGGCCTGGTCGAGCCAGAACCGTTCCGGATCATGCGCGGCATCGGCGGTCATCCGCCGCAGGTGGGCACCATCAACGCCGGCCTGCGCGGCGAAGGAGGGCGGAATCTGGAAAATTTCTTTGTTTGACACTGTATTTTCAATCCGCCTATGCGACCGGTTCTAATGCCGATTTCTTGGTTGGGGGGATGTACATCTCTCAATATAAGAGCTTTGTCTCCATGACACGAGCCCAATTTCAGATCCGGGTGCCCTGTTGCTGAAACATCCGAGACCCCCGTTGGTTCATGGCTCCCATCGCGAGCTTCCATTCGATCATCCGCCGCCACCCAGCCGCTCCGACCCGGTTTCGAGCGTAAAGGGCAGCGCATCCCGCCGGTTGATATCCAGCGCCAGACGATGATGCAGCGGCGGATGCGCGCGCGACCGGCATTCGGTCCAGTCGCACAGATGGCAGGAAATACCGACGGGAATGGCCGGCGCCTGAAGATTCAACCGGTCGGAATAAACGATTTCCGAGGCGCGGGTGATGTCACACCCCATGGCGATGGCATGGACCGGTTGCAGGTCGTTCCAGCCGGTCGAAATGCCCGATACCGTCCGCGAGAAGCACAGGAACGTCCGCCCGTCGGTAAACTGGGCGACCTGCGCCTGCACCACGCCGGGGGTGGCGAAACAGGTATTGGCATTCCATTGCGGGCAGGAATGCCCTTGCCGGGGCACCGGAAAACCGCAGGCAGAGAAACTCTTTGTCATGTTGCCCGCCGGGTCGGTGCGCACGAAGAAGAACGGCACCCCCCGCTCGCCCGGCTTCTGCAAGGTCGAAAGCCGCTGCGCCGCCTGCTGGTACGACACACCGAACCGCGCCGAGAGGATATCCAGATCATAGCGCAGCGCCGTCGCCGCCGCGAGAAACGGCGAATACGGCATCAGCAGCGCGGCGGCGGCATAATTCACCAGCCCGATCTGGATCACGATGCGGGCATCCTCGGTGCTGGGCGCGATCTCCTGCAACAGTGCCTCGATGACCTCCCGCCCTTCCAGCAGCATCAGTTGAAAGGCAAGCTGGAATCCCCGGCTTTCCCGCGGCAGCAGGTCCGACAGCAGCAAGAGCCGACTGTCGGGATCGTAGCGGCGGAACGCCCCGTCCAGAGCGGTAATGCGCACCACGATGCCGTGATGCTGGCGCAACCGGGTCGCGATCATGTGGTTGCTTTCCGAGGGCGCCGCCGCCTCGCCATCGGGCAGGCGGGCCGTCCGCGCCATCTCCGCGCGCACCTGCTCGGCGATCTCTTCCAGGGGGGAGAAATGGTTCAGCCGCTCGTCATAGAGCAGCCGCGCCTCGTCCTGCGGCAGGATGACCCGCGTGCCCGTCGGCAGCATCAACCGGGTCGCGTCATGATGGGCCGCACGGAAGGCCTGATGCAGCGTCAGCACCGCCCGCGCGGCCTCGGGCTGGGCCGCCAGCGCCGCGATTTCCTGCGCCGGCACGCCATGCGCCCCCAGCAGCGGGTCGGAGAGCGCCTGATGCAGCAGCCCCTCCATCCGCTGCTCGTCCACGCCCGACAGTGCCTCGATCGAGACATCCAGCGCCCGCGTCAGCTTGATCAGCAGCGACGCCGTCACGCTGCGCTGGTCATGCTCGATCAGGTTGAGATAGCTGGGCGAAATGCCCAGCCTGACGGCCAACGCCTGCTGCGACAGAGACCGTTCGGTCCGAAGCCTGCGGATAATGCGGCCGATGCGGGTCGGGGACATGCTTATTTACCCGTTTTTACAAATATACAGATCAGTATGTAAATGGTTTTACACCATTCATGATTTAACGTCTTCTTTTGTATGGCATCAACTTCGTGGCTCTCCTTAACTGATCGCACAGGATCATCGAAGAGGAAGGTTCGTCAATGCCCGTCGAATCCATCGCCATCCACAAGGCCGTTCCGCACCTTGCCCGCCACCCCGCCGGCGTGGATGCACGCCTTGCCCGACGCATGATCATGGACAGCCACCGGACCCGGTTCTGAACCCGGCCCCAGCCTGTCCGCTCGACAGACCTGCCACCACATACATTCCGGACCCGAACCTGGTCCGCACCATCCTATCAAGGGGAACCGCCATGTCCCGCCGCACGATTGGTCAGATTCAAGTCGATCACGCTCTCGATGCCTTCGTCACGAACGAGGTCCTGCCCGGAACCGGCATCGCCGCCGACCGCTTCTGGGCCGGCCTGTCCGACATCGTGTCGCAGTTCGCGCCCAAGGTTCTGAGCGCGCTGGCGCGGCGTCGGCTGATGCAACAGGCCGTGGACCAGTTGCTGACTGCGCCGGGCTTCGACGCGGCCGATGTCGAGGGCCAGATCCGGGTGCTGCGCACCACCGGCTATCTCGAACCCCAGCCGTCGCATTTCGAGATCACGACCCGCGATGTGGATGCCGAGATCGCTCATGTCGCCGGCCCGCAACTGGTGGTCCCCGTCACCAATGCCCGCTACGCGCTCAACGCCGCCAATGCGCGCTGGGGCAGCCTGTACGATGCGTTCTACGGCACGGATGCCGAGCCCTATGGCCCTTCCGGCGCACCGGCGCGCGGCTATGACGAACAGCGCGGCGCGCAGGTGATCCGCCGCGTGCGCCTGCTGCTGGACGAAATCACCCCCCTGACACAGGGCAGCCACGCCGACGCCACCCGCTATCACATCGCGGACGGGCGGCTGTTCGCGACGCTGGAAGGTGTCGCCGAACCGGTCGAGCTGCGCCGCCCCGCCCAGTTCGCGGGCTTCCAGGGCACCGGCGACGCGCCGGAGGCGATCGTGCTGCGCAATCACGGCCTGCATATCGAGTTGCGCTTCGACCCCACCGCGCCGATCGGCAGCCGTGACAAGGCCGGCATCGCAGACGTGATCGCGGAATCTGCGCTGACCACCATCATGGATTGCGAGGACAGCGTCTCGGCGGTCGATGTCGAGGACAAGATTCTGGTCTATCGCAACTGGCTGGGTCTGATGAAGGGCACGCTCGCGGCCTCCTTCCCCAAGGGCGGCCGGATGGTGGAGCGCCAACTGGCGCCCGACCGCCGCTACACCGCGCCCGACGGCTCGTCGCTGGTGCTGTCGGGGCGCAGCCTGATGCTGGTGCGCAATGTCGGGCACCATATGTTCACCGACGCGGTGACGGACAGCACCGGCCACGCCATCCCCGAGGGCGTGCTGGATGCCGCGATTACCGCCGCCATCGCGCTGCACGACCTGCGCGGCAATTCACCCACCGTCAACAGCCGCACCGGTTCGATCTATATCGTCAAGCCGAAGATGCATGGCGGCGAGGAAGTCGCCCTGTCCAACGCGCTGTTCGACCGCGTGGAGCAGATGCTGGACCTGCCGCCCAACACGATCAAGATGGGCATCATGGACGAGGAACGGCGCACCAGCGCTAACCTGGCTTCCTGCATCCATGCCGCGCGCAACCGCGTGGTGTTCATCAATACCGGTTTCCTCGACCGCACGGGCGACGAGATCCATTACTGCATGCAGGCCGGTCCGGTGGTCCGCAAGGGCGAGATGCGCGCCGAGCCGTGGATGAGCGCCTACGAACAGCGCAATGTCGCCATCGGCCTGGCCTGCGGCCTGAAAGGCCGCGCGCAGATCGGCAAGGGCATGTGGGCGATGCCCGACCGCATGGCCGACATGATGGAACAGAAGATCGCCCACCCCCGGGCGGGCGCGAACACGGCATGGGTGCCCTCCCCCACGGCGGCGACATTGCATGTCCTGCACTATCATTATGTTGACGTCCGCGCCGTGCAGACCCGCCTGGAGACCACGCCGCCGGCAGCGCTGGAATCGCTGCTCACCCTGCCGCTGGCCCGGCAGATCACCTGGTCGGCGGCCGAACGCCGGGCGGAACTGGACAACAACCTGCAAGGCATCCTGGGCTATGTCGTGCGCTGGGTGGATATGGGGATCGGCTGCTCCAAGGTGCCGGACATCAACGATGTCGGCCTGATGGAAGACCGTGCGACCCTACGTATCTCCTCGCAGCATGTCGCCAACTGGCTGCGCCACGGCGTGATCTCGGAAGAGGACGTCCGGACCTCGATGACGCGGATGGCCGCGATCGTCGATGCGCAGAACCAGGGCGAGGAAGGCTACCGTCCGCTGGCCGAAAACCCCGACGGCCCTGCCTACCGCGCGGCGGCCGAACTGGTCTTCACCGGTGCTACCCAGCCCAACGGCTACACGGAGCCGACCCTGCATCGCTGGCGCCGCGTCGCCAAGGCCCAGGCGGCACAGGGCCAGGGCACCCCCGTGCTGGAACAGACGGGCGCCTGAACCACCATACCTTCCCTGCCCCGCCCCGGATCTGTCACCGGGCGGGGCAGGCCATCGGATGTCGGGTCTTTTTCAAAAAGATCTGATTGCCGGCGCCCCTGGCCCATCCAGGGCCGCCAGAAGCGATGCTGAAGACGCCTGGCGATTATCCGCCTGCGCCGCAGGATGTCGCCCGGATGGCCGTCTCGTCAGATGTTGCCATATGTCGGCATCGCGATTGTAGAAATCCGGCTGAAACTGCAACACCCCGTCAGCATCCAGAAACGCCGTCAGATAGACCACGAATACCGGCACGGGCACGGGCAACACATTGCGCGTGGTCGCGCCCTGCGCGATCCCCTGATTGATCACGTCGATCGGTTGGCGCATCAGCAGGGCGGCAAAGTCGCGGGGATGCTGTACCCGAATGCATCCATGGCTGATGCGCCGATTATCGCGTTTGAAAAGACCCTGGTCCGGCGTATCGTGCAGATAGACATCGAACCGGTTCGGCATGTCGAACATGATCAGCCCGAGCCCCGCATCGGGCCCCGCCTGCTGCTGTATCTCGCCATCCGCCAGCACGACCATCCTGTTCCGCGCCAGATAACCGGGGTCACGACGGATCTTCGGCACAATCTCCCGCTCCGCGATATCCTTGGGAATAACCCATGGCGGATTGTACAGACTTGCCTCGATCTCGGCGCGGAATTCAGGGCTCTGGTTCCGCTCCACATCCTGGCCGACAACCACCCGTGTGGAAAAGACCGGACGATCGGCACGATACAGCACCAGCCTCTCCTCGGCGACATTGACCACCACCCGATCAGGCGGCAGCGATCGCGGCAACCAGCGTTGACGTTCGAGATTCACCGCGAGCCTGCGCACACATGCCGGCTCGCCGCGCTCGCGGCCCGCGGGCAATTGGCGGCATGTGCGCAACGCCCGACGCAACGCCTGGTAGGTCGGCGTCGATGGTGCCAGCGCTTCGATGACCGCCGCCGGGTCTGAACTGTCGATCGCGGCATCGAGCCTGGCGGCCACATCGACCGGTTCGGGCGTCAGCGCCTCGTCGTCCCTCCGGTGTTCCACGGGCACGGCCCCTCGGGCCAGCGCATCGCCGTAAGACAGAAAAGCGTCGGACAGTAACAATTCGCGATCCAGCGGCGACAGATTTGTCCCCCGTCGCAGCAGAGCGGCATGGAACAATTCCGGGTCGAGACCGTTCTCTCCGGCAAGCAGCACGGCCTTGAGGAGTGCATTCGCCTCTGTCTGCCGCGTTGTCCATACGGGCTCGAAACCATGACGCGCATAGAAACGCCGCAGCAATGCGCCATTCACCGGCTCTCCGGAAACGGTCAGTTCCGGCGTGCTATCGATCAGATTACCAAGTTCAGTATTGGCATGTTCCGAATTCGTACCACATGCGGCGAGCACGCATGTGATGGCTAAAACCATCAGGCTGCGTGCGGCTGTGCTGCGGGTGGCAACCTGTGACCGAATGACGGGCGTTGCGTTCTGCCGACCTGACCTGACCACACACCATGATACCCGCACGAAACATGACTCCCGGATTGTCACGGATCACGCAAATAGTAGTTTGACTTTTTGTCAAGAGATGCGCCTAATTACCCGCTATCTTCTGAAATTCCAATTAGGGGGTGCCTGATGTTCTCGGTTTCTGAAACATTGTCCCGTTATAAGCGCCTGCGTGTGGTCACGCTGGTTGCCGCGGCGGTGCCTGTCATGCTTCTGGCGGCCTGTGCTGAGGACAAGCCCCCGCCGCCACCGCCCGCGCCGGTCGAGGCTCCGCCGCCTCCCCCGCCGCCGCCGCCTGTTACGGTTCCGCCGGCACGCGGCTAAGACTTTCATTTTCAACGATCTGATTGATCCAGGCTTCCGCCTCTCCACGGAGAGGCGGAAGTTTTTCCTGTCCATCGACAAGTCGTAATATGTAGCCACAAATCCTTAACAGGGCTGCGGCATCCTGACCCGCGCGCCCTTGGAATATGCTGACGCCATCGGGTGAACACCTCCCTCGCCGGCAATTCTGGCAAACCTGATCGTCATGCGTCAGCCTTGCTCAAATCCGGCGGGACACCCGACGGCACCTCCCCATGTCGTGAAAAATGACCTCCTTCACGATGACAGGGCGCACCCCACTTCCAATGGCGTCGCGCGATTCCGCACATGCCGGGCGCGCGTATTGCAGTGGGGACAACAGCCATGATTGCCGTATCGTCCTTTCACACGCCAGGCCGCTTCGCGGCACGCTCGCTCGGCAGGCCGCCTTTGCAAGCGGCCTCCAGGACCTTCCGCGCGCTTACCCAGAGCGCCTCCTGAAACATGCCTATTCAGCCTGATGGAACATGAAACCAGTTACCAATGGGAGGGTAACATGCCGTCGGATCGCTCCATACGCTTCGGCAACAGGCAGGAAGCCGGTCAGGCACTGGCTGCCACCCTTTTACCATTTGCCGCGTCCCATCCCCTGATTCTCGCCCTTCCGCGCGGCGGGGTGCCGGTCGCATTCGAGGTTGCAAAGGCGCTGGGCGCGGACATGGATCTGCTGTTCGTACGCAAGATCGGCAGCCCCGGTGATGAGGAATATGGTTTCGGCGCGGTCGTGGACGGCGCCATGCCACAAATCGTTCTCGATGAGGCTTATGTACGAGATTTTGGAATAGATGAAGAGACGATCAAAGGAATCGTGACCCGCCAACTCGCCGAGATCGACCGGCAGCGCCGCCTGTATGCAAAGGATCGCCGACCCGTTCCAGTCACCGGCCGTGTCGTAATCGTGGTCGATGACGGGGTCGCCACAGGCGGAACAATGCGCGCAGCCCTGCGCGCACTGCGGAAGAACCGCCCCGCCCGCCTCGTACTGGCCGTGCCCGTCGCAGCACCGGAAAGCGTCGCAACACTCGGTGCCGAGTGCGATCAGGTCGTCTGCCTGTCGCAACCGCAGCCGCTTCATGCCGTCGGTGCCTATTATCGCGACTTCTCACCAGTCGAGGATGCCGAGGTCATCCGGTTGGTCGCGGAAGCCCATGATTTGCGTCGCCACCGCACGACTGGCGGCATCAACTGGTATTCCGAGGCTATCTGATTTTTCGGCCGCGCCCCGTCCCGGTCACGTCGTCCGACGCGCGGCCGGAAGGGTGGATGGCATGCGTCCTTTGTCACGCAGAATATGAATCGTCATGATTTCCCCGATATTCGTCTGGGAAATCAGGCCGATGAATCGTCCCTGGTCATCATTCACCCCGACCGCCGGCACCTGGCTTCCCTCCAGCAGGCGCAGGGCCTCATCCACGCTCTGATAGGGATGCAGGCCGGGAATATCCGGCGTCATCACGTCGGCGGCCATCGTGTCCGTCCGGCCGGCATGCATCGCCTGCAGGATGGCCGCGTGGGTCAGCAGGCCACATAACCTGCCCTGTCCGTCCACGACCGGAAATTCCTGCTGCGGCGTATGGATCATCCTAAGAACGACCTCGTCGATCCGGCTGTCGGGTGATACGCTTTCCAGATGAGTGGTCATGACGTCGGCCACGATCATGCCATGCGCCAATTGCCGAAAAAGCGCACCCTGCGCTTCGCCCGTGGCCCCCAGATAGACGAAAAGGGCGATGAACAGCAGCAGCGGATTGCCGATCAGACCGAGGAATCCAAAGACAAAAGCAATCCCCTGCCCGATTGATGCGGCAATGCGCGTCGCCTGGGCATATCCCATCCGATAGGCCAGCAAGGCCCGCAGCACCCGCCCGCCATCCATCGGAAAAGCCGGGATCAGATTGAAGACCGCCAGAAACAGATTGATGTTTGACAGTCTCGACATCGGACCTGCGCCAGGCCCCTGGATATCGACGGCGGACAGATGCGGCACGGTCCGCGTGATGCCATACAGGATCGCGGCAATCATGAGGTTCACCGCAGGCCCCGCCAGCGCGATCACCAGTTCCTGCGTCGGCTGTTCGGGAATGCGCGCCATCCGGGCGACCCCGCCGATCGGCAGCAGCGTGATATCCTGCGTGCGCACCCCATAATGCCGCGCGGCGATCACATGGCCGAATTCATGCAGCACGACGCAAGCGAACACGGCCACGACAAGCAGAACGCCGTCAATCGCCGCCTGCGTGCCGGACCGCATGCCATAAGCCGCACCGATCCAGATCAGAAAGAACAGGAAGGTGAGGTGAAGGCGAACCGTCGTGCCGCCAAATCTGCCGATCGGGATGGACCAGGTCATTGCCGTGCCCTCGATGAACGATGGCCTGCCGCGCGAGCACGGTTAACAGAATTGCACGGCATAAGTTCACCGACGCCCGCACATCCCGCACGACAGCGTGCCGCCTTGCCCGATCACAGAGTCCGGAGGCGTATTGTGTCTCGCCGCACCGCACGCATCTCCACAGGAAAGCGAGACAGATCCATTTACAATAAGGATCAGGAACAATGAGTGCCCGAGACCGCATTCTGATCGTCGTTGCGGACGGAGAGCATGCCCGCTTTGTGCAGCCGGCCGAAAATCGCACGCTGCACACCATCGAATCCTTCGATGCCATATCCGCCCATCAACGAACGTCCGACCTCGGAGACGACGCACCAGGAGCGACCTACCACACCGGCTCCACCGCCCATCATGCCCTCAACCCACGTCATGACCGCCACAGGCTGGAGATAGCCTCATTCTGCAAATTCGTCGCCGAACAGATCAATGAACAGAACCATGAATACGAAAAGCTTCTCGTCATTGCGCCATCGTCCAGCAATGCGGGCATCGTCAGTCATCTCAGGCCCGAAGCCAGAACGAAGATGATCGGCAGCATCCGGAAAGATCTTACGAAAACGCCAGACCATTTCCTGAAAGATCACATTGAATACGTGATCTGACCGTACAGACCCGAAGATCGTGCCTCATCTCGCAATAGCCAGGCGGCCGTATCAACGCAGAAGAAAGCCGGTCAGGATATCGGTCAGCCGGCCGAAGGGCGGGCGCAGCAGCGTCGCGGCATTCCAGCGTCCCTGCCGATAGATGCCCCTGGGATGGGTCAGCGCCATGAAGCCTTCCCGCCCGTGATAGGCACCCATCCCGCTGGCCCCCACCCCGCCAAACGGCAGGTCGTCCTGTGCATAATGCAGCAAGGTGCCATTGATCGTAACGTCACCGGATATCGTCCGCTCCAGTACCCTGTCCTGCAAGGACGACTGCGTTCCGAAATAATAGAGCGCCAGCGGCCGGGGACGATCATTGATGAACGCAATGGCCTCATCAATCGTGCGATAGGTCAGCACCGGCAGCACCGGCCCGAAGATCTCTTCCTGCATCACCGCCATCTGCGGCGTGACATCCAGCAGCAGAACGGGCGCCATGACGCGCGCCCCCGCGGCTCGGCCACATTGCCCGCGCCCAGGCTCCTCGCGCCCCAACCGGACGATCCGCGCCCCCCGTTCGCCGGCATCCCGCACCAGACCGGCCAGACGATCGTAATGATGCGCGTTCACCACCCCGGTATAATCGGCCGAGCCGCTGAAGCCGCAGGGATAGCGTTTCGCCACCACTCTGCCGCAGGCCTCCACGAAGGCATCCCGGTCATCCTCATGGATCAGCACGTAATCCGGCGCGATGCAGGTCTGCCCGCCATTGGTCAGCTTGCCGAACACGATCTGCTCCGCCGCCCGCAGGGGCAAAAAGCCGGGCTCGATGACGGCCGGTGACTTGCCGCCCAGTTCCAGCGTCACCGGCGTCAGATTATGCCCTGCCGCAACCGCGACCTTCCGGCCCACCGCCGTACTGCCGGTGAACAGCAGATGATCGAACGGCAGGGCCGCGAACAGCGCCCCCACATCGGCATCCCCCGTCACGACAGCGGCCTGATCGGCCGGAAAGACCGCCTCCACGATCGTCCGGATCACAGCCGACGTGGCCGGTGTCAATTCCGAGGGCTTGATCATCGCCCGGTTGCCGGCCGCGATAGCCGTCGCCAGCGGCACCAGCGCCAGCGACACAGGGTAGTTCCACGGCGCGACGATCCCGACCACGCCCACCGGCTGGCGCACCACCCATGCCCGCCCGAACAGGAAATAGGGCGAAACCCGCCGCCGCTCCGGCTTCATCCACCCAGGCAGGTGCCGCGACAGGTAATTGATGGCCCGCACCAGCGGGACCAGTTCCACGATCGCCGTCTCCCGCGCCGAGCGCTGCCCGAAATCGGCATTCAGGGCGCGGGCGATATCCTGGCGCCGCCGCAGGATCTCGCCCTTCAGGCGCCGCAGGTCCTCCCGCCGCTGCCGCACGCCGGGCGGCCCGTCGCGCAGAAACGCATGGTGCTGACGCGCCAATATCCGGGACAGTTCGGCCTGCCGGTCTTCCAGCGATGCGATGACGGCCATCACGGCCTCCATGTTTACAAAAGAAACTTCCTCATGCCAGATACGCTTCACGCCTCTCCGGCGTCAATAAATGTTTCTTCTGTCCACATGGAGCGCACGCATGCGTGAAACCACGGCCCGTTCGTATCACCACGGCGATCTGCGCCGGGTGCTGATCGAAACGGCCCTGACCATGCTGGCGGCGGACCAGAACTGGAACTTCACCCTGCGGGAGGTCGCACGCCAGGCCGGCGTCAGCCACGGCGCGCCTTACAAGCATTTTCGCGACAAGGACGCGCTGCTGCGCCATCTGGCGAAAATCGGCTTCGAACGGCTTGCCGCGATCATGACCGACGCGATCGCTCCCCCTGATCGCCCCGCCCGGACGAAATTCCTGCACACGGCCGAGGCCTATATCGCATTCGCACAGGACCAGCCCGGCCTCTATCGCCTGATGTTTAGTTCGGACGCCGACAAGAGCGTCGATCCGGACCTGAATGAAACGGCGTTGAAAGCCTTCGATATCCTGCTGCGCCTTCTCGAAGAGGGCCAGCGCGCTGGCTCTTTCCGCACCGCCCCCATCACCGCGCAGGCCGCCGCAAGCTGGGCCCAGGTGCATGGGCTGGCCCTGCTGCTGCTGAATGGACAGTTGACGGAAGAGAAAGTCGGCCCCGCGCCGGTACCGGCGGCACTGCATATCTTGCTGGAGGGCCTGTCTTCCTGAACAATGATGACATCTTGAAAAAATGCGCCGCTCCGATGGCGCGTGCTCTCCTCCAGGAAGGCAGTTCCTCATGCACCGGCGTCGCTTCTGCTCATCCCTGGGGGCGACGTTGGCCCTCACCGCCTCCCCCGCCCTCGCCGCTGCCGATGACGGACCGCTGGTCGGGCCGATCCAACTGGTCGGCAGCCGTGTGGTCATGCCGGTCAGCATCGGCAACGCAGGCACCTTCCTGTTCGCCATCGACACGGGGGGCGCCTTCAGCCTGATTCGCGAAGACCTGGCACGGCAACTGTCCCTCCCGGACGGCGGCACGCTCAATGTCGGAGTCGGAGGGGTAACCGGCTTCCGCAATACGTTCGTGATCAGCGACGCATCCTTCGCCGGAATCATACGCCAGCAGAATATCCTGCTGATCGGCGTCGGGCCGCATGTGCTGGGCGACCAGATCGCGGGGGCGCTGGCCTCCGGCATTCTCGCAACGGTCTTCAGCGAACTGGATTTCGACGCCCTGCAATGGCGGGTCTGGCCGAATGGCCGTCCGAAGCTGGAAGGCTTCACCAGACTGAATTCCACAATCACGCGCCCGGAAGGCGACCGATGGTCTCCTTTCCTGACCGCCTCGGGCATCGTCAACGGCACGCGCCTGCGCTTTCTGCTCGATACCGGCGGATTGTCGCTGGTGCGACTGAACCATCATACCGCCCGCATGCTCGGCCTGTGGTCGGACGACCGCCCGTTCGCGCCGGGGCGAAACGGCGCGCGGATCATCAGGCTTGAGAAGATGGAGTTCGCGGGATACGCCTTCGAAGGGCTGCTGGCCCTGCTGCTGCCCGACAATCAGGAGGTCGACATTTCCGACGGCCTGATCGGCCTGCCCCTGCTGCGGTGCTTCAATCTGGCCTGCGATCCGGTGCAACGGGTACTCTGGACCCGCCGCAACAGCCTGTCGCCAGGCCCCTTCACCTACGCGCTCTCCGGTCTCGCCGTCACCCAGGCGGGGGATGCGGCGCGTGTCACGGCCGTCGGCAGAGGGAGCCCCGGAGAACAGGCCGGCATCCATCCCGGCGATACCATCCTGAGCCCGCCCCCGCAGGCGCTCCAGCAGGCCCTGAACGGCCCGCCGGGCTCGGCGGTATCACTGACGATCGGCCGCGACTCCGGACGATCCTCCGCAACGCTCACGCTCCGCCCCTATCTCTGAAAGCCTGACCAAAAATACGCGCAGGCGGCGATCCGACGCGCGCATTTTCGGCCAGGCCCCGGAATCAGGGCCGCGTCAGTCGATCCCAAACAAAAAAAGCCGGCCCTTTCGGGCCGGCTTTCCTGTTCGTGCAATCCGGTCGGGATCAGGCCGATTTGGCCACGATCTCGTCGGCCACATTGCGCGGCACCGGGTCGTAGTGATGGAACTGCATCGTGAAGGACGCACGGCCCTTCGTGATCGAACGCAGATGCGAGATGTAGCCGAACATTTCTTTCAGCGGCACCAGCGCACGCACCATGACGGTCGAGCCCGAGCTTTCCTGGTTCTGGATCATGCCGCGACGACGGTTCAGGTCGCCCACCACGTCACCGACATGGTCGTTCGGCGTCGTGACTTCCACGTCCATGATCGGCTCCAGGATCACCGGGCCGGCGCGCTTCATGCCTTCGCGGAAGCAGGCCTTGGCGGCGATTTCGAACGCCAGCGCCGAGGAGTCGACGTCATGGTACTTGCCGTCCAGCAGCGTGAACTTGAAGTCCACGGTCGGGAAGCCCGCCAGCACGCCCGTCGTGGACTGCATGCGGATGCCCTTTTCGACCGCCGGAATATATTCCTTCGGCACGGTGCCGCCGACGACCTTGTTCTCGAACTGAATCTCCTGGTTCCGCTCCAGAGGCGCGAACTCGATCTTCACTTCGGCGAACTGGCCCGAACCACCCGACTGCTTCTTGTGGGTGTAGGTCTCGACATGCGGCTGGGTGATCGTCTCGCGATAGGCCACCTGCGGCGCGCCGATGTTCGCATCCACGCCATACTCACGACGCAGACGGTCGATGATGATGTCCAGATGCAGCTCGCCCATGCCCGACAGAATGGTCTGGCCGGTTTCCTGGTCGGTCTTCAGACGCAGCGAGGGGTCTTCGCCCGCCAGCTTCTGCAGTGCCAGGGTCATCTTCTCGACCCCGTCCTTCGTCTTCGGCTCGACCGAGATGTCGATCACCGGCACCGGGAAGCTCATGCGCTCCAGCACCACCGGATCGGCGGCGTCGGCCAGCGTATCACCCGTCTGCGTGTCCTTCAGGCCCACGAAGGCGGCGATATCGCCGGCATGCACTTCCTTCACTTCCTGGCGCTTGTCGGCATGCATCTGGAAGATACGGCCGATGCGCTCCTTGTGGCCCTTCGTGGTGTTCAGGACGCTGTCGCCCGAACGCAGCACGCCACGATAGACGCGCACGAAGGTCAGGGTGCCGTATTTGTCGTTGATGATCTTGAACGCCAGGCCGGCGAACTTGCCGTCCGGGTCAACCGGGATGATCGGCAGCGCGTTCTCGTCGACTTCCTCGTCCTCGGGCGGCGCAATGCGGATGCCCTCAACGTCGTCGGGCGCCGGCAGGTAGTCGATCACCGCGTCCAGCAGCGGCTGCACGCCCTTGTTCTTGAAGGCGGTGCCGCACAGCACGGGGCGGAACTCGCCCGAGATCGCGCCTTTCTTGATGCAGCGCTTCAGGGTGGCGACGTCGACGTCACCCTTCTCGAAATATTCTTCCATCGCCGCGTTGTCGACGGCCAGCGCCGTGTCCAGCAGTTCCTGGCGGGCCTCGGCGGCCTTTTCCTTCAGGTCGTCCGGGATCTCGGCGTAATGGAACTTCGCGCCCAGTTCGCCGCCTTCCCAGATGATCGCGCGCATCTCGACCAGATCGACGACACCGATGAAGTTTTCCTCGGCGCCGATCGGCAGCTGCAGCGGCACCGCGACGATGTCCAGCTTCTCCTTCAGCGTGTCGAACGCGCGGTAGAAGTCGGCGCCGGTGCGGTCCAGCTTGTTGATGAAGATGATGCGCGGCACGTTGTAACGGTCGGCCAGGCGCCAGTTGGTCTCGGACTGCGGCTGCACGCCGGCCACGCCCTCGATGATGAACACCGCGCCGTCGAGCACGCGCAGCGAGCGGTTCACTTCGATGTTGAAGTCGATGTGGCCCGGGGTGTCGATGATGTTGATCCGACGCCCGTCCCATTCGCAGGTGACGGCGGCCGAGGTGATCGTGATGCCGCGCTCACGCTCCTGGTCCATGTAATCGGTCGTGGTGTTGCCCTCGTGGACCTCACCGATCTTGTGCGACACGCCGGTGTAATACAGGATCCGCTCGGTGGTCGTGGTCTTGCCGGCATCGATATGCGCGGTGATGCCGATATTACGGATCAGTGAAAGATCGGACTTTTCAGACACGGGGGAACCTCCACAAAACAATTCAGGCGCGAACGGAACCTTTCCCCTCGCGCCCGTCGGAGCCGGAAGCCCCCCACCTCATCACCAGGATCGAGGAAGATGCAGACCGGCTGAATAGACAGATGGCCCTGACATGCGTCAGGCACCTGAGACATGCAAGCCCGGCCCTGCCGAAAAACGGCAGGGCCGGCGCAGGGTCTTCAGGCTGCCGCCGCGGCCTTCTTTTCCTGGGCGCGCAGGATGCGGCGCTTCAGCGCCTGCGCCTCGACCGGCAGCTTGCGGTTCGGCGTCGACAGCAGGAACGCATCGAGGCCACCATTGTGCTCGACCGTGCGGATGCCGTTGGTGCTCAGGCGCAGGCGCACCGCGCTGCCGAGGATATCGGACAGCAGGGACGTCTCCTGCAGGTTCGGCAGGTAGCGGCGGCGGCTCTTGTTGTTGGCGTGGCTGACGTTATTTCCCGTCAGCACGCCCTTGCCCGTGATCTGGCAACGGCGAGACATAGTATCATCCTCGGATAACTGGGGCCGAGGCATAATGCCCGGCAACGATCGTCAAGATTAGGCGCGGCTTATGGCCAAGCTACCGCGCCCCGTCAAGCCGAAAGGCACGATTCGGGGCGTTTTCGCCCGAATCCCCTTCCGGCCCTTCCCCTTACTCGGGGCGCGTGACCTTGTCACGGTCGGGATGCAGGTCGCCCGAACGCACGCTGTGAATGGCGTTTTCCAGCATCGCCAGCATGGTGCCCTGGTCCATGGTACGCGACAGCAGGCCCAGCGAGCCACCCAGCAGCGCCGAGGCAATGGCGATCGGCGGCAGGTCCTCGCCCAGCATGTATTCGATGGCCTTGTCGACCACGGCGCCGCAATGGCTCAGTTCCTCGGGGACCGATCCATCCTGGCCCAGCGCGGGTCCCTCGCCTTCCGTCTCCGCCATGTCATCCTCTCCTCGCTGTGCGCGTCTCTCAAGACGGCATTCTGTCCCTGCGCCCCATGGACGCGGCGGGCGCACCGTGCCCCCGTTCAGGCCGGAAGACCAGCCCCCACCGCCGCGTGGCCGGCATCCTCTCCACGCTCCTCGGCCTGGGCGGCCCACATGCCGGCATACAGTCCGTCGCGGGCCAGAAGGCTGCGATGGGTGCCGCGCTCCTTGATCACGCCATCCCCCATCACAAGGATTTCATCCGCGTCGATCACGGTAGAGAGCCGATGGGCGATGATCACGGTCGTCCGCTCCGCCGAAACGGTGCGCAGCGCCACCTGGATCTCCTGCTCGGTATGCGTATCCAGCGCGCTGGTCGCCTCGTCGAGGATCAGGATGCGCGGATTCTTCAGGATTGTCCGGGCGATGGCCACGCGCTGCTTCTCGCCACCCGAGAGCTTCAGCCCCCGCTCGCCCACCCGGGTCGCATAGCCGTCGGGCAGGCTGGCGATGAAATCATGGATCTGCGCCAGCCGCGCCGCATGCTCGATCTCGTCCTGCGACGCGCCCAGCCGGCCATAGGCGATGTTGTAGCCGATCGTGTCATTGAACAGCACCGTATCCTGCGGCACCACGCCGATCGCCGCCCGCAGCGCCGCCTGATGGTAGTCGCGCACGTCATGCCCGTCGATCACGACCCGTCCCGAGGTCACGTCATAAAAACGGAACAGCAGCCGGCTGATGGTGGACTTGCCGGCCCCGGTCGGCCCGACGATCGCCACCCGGCCGCCGGCCGGCACGCTGAAGCTGACATCATGCAGGATCTCGCGGTCGGGCCGATAGCCGAAGCGCACATGCTCGAAGCGGATCGCCGCCGCCGGCGCCTCGTCCAGCCGCGCCGGCAGGTCGATGGCATCCGGCCGGTCCTTCACGTCCGGCGCTTCCTCCATCAGGCGGAACATCTGCTCCAGATCCACCAGCGAGGTGCGCAGCGACGAATAGATGCTGCCAAGGAAATTGAGCGGCAGGTAAAGCTGCATCAGATAGGTATTGACCAGCACGAACCGCCCCACCGTCAGGCGCCCCTGCCCCACATCATGGGCCGCCAGCAGCATCACCACCGTCAGCGTCACGGCGATGATCGCCGCCTGGCCGAAATTCAGCCCGTTGAGCGAAAGCTGCGTCTTGATCGCCGCGCGCTCGTACCGGCGCTGCGTCTCCTCATATCGCCGGCTCTCATGCTCCTCATTGCCGAAATACTTCACCGTCTCGTAGTTCAGCAGGCTGTCCAGCGCCTTCCAGCTCGCCTCACTGTTGATCTCGTTCATCTCGCGACGAATGCCGATCCGCCAGGAGGTGAAGCTGATCGTGAAGGCGACATAAGCCGCCACCGCCAGCAGCATGATCGCGGCATAGCGCCAGTCGAACAGGCGCCAGATCACGACGATCACCAGCAGCGCCTCGATCAGCGTCGGCACGATGTTGAACACGCCCACCCGCAGGATGGTCTCGATCGCCTCGGTCCCCCGCGCGATCGCCCGCGTCACGCCGCCCGACTGGCGGTCGAGGTGAAAGCGCAGCGACAGCGCATGCATGTGGCGGAAACTGCGCATCGCCGCCACGCTGCTGATATGAAAGCGCACGGGGGCAAACAGCGCATCGCGCCATTCCCCCATGCCCGCCGATAGCAGGCGCAGCGTGCCGTATCCGACGATCAGCGCCATCGGCACCGTCATTTCACGCATGGGGCCGGAAACGCCGCCCCCCTGCCCGCCATGCAGCGCATCGACCACCAGGCTGTATACATACGGCACGGCGATGGTCGCGATCTTGGCCGCGACCAGCAGCAGGCAGGCTCCCACCACCCGCGCGCGGGTGCCGAGGTCGTGACGGGGCCAGAGATAGGGCAGCAGGGCGCGCAGGGTCACAAGCACGGGGCGCTCGCGCGCGGGCCGGGCGGAAGATGAGGGCGGTGTCATGCCTGTGGATGTGGCATGCGAGGGCGCATTTGCAAACCGTCATCCCCTGTCCGGCGACAGGCGCGGCAGGATTGTCACACCTTCCCCCACCCGGTATGCCAAGCCCACGCATAAGGAGCAGACGCGCATGTCAGCGGACGCCGCCCCCTTTCTCCGGCATCTCGATTCCTGCAACACCGCACGCCTGCCCGGCGACCGTACTGCCTTCCGCCTGGGAACGTCCCCGGCCGGCTGGGTCGCCCCCACCCTGGAGCCCGAACTGGAACGACGCGGCCTGCGCCGGCAGGACGGCGCGCTGGTGCTGGACGACCCGACCCGGCTGGAGGCACTCGGCGAGGCCCTGGCCGCCGAGGGGGTCTACCGCTCCCACCACGAACTGTTCGATGTCGCCCCCACGGCCGACGCGCCGCCCCTCGCACGCATCGACCGGGGCGCGCTGCCGCTCTTCGGACTGATCGCCCACGGCGTGCATATGAACGGGCTGGTCCGCCGTCCGGACGGGCTGCATCTGTGGATCGGTCGCCGCGCCATGAACAAGCGCCTGGACCCCGGCAAGCTCGACCACCTCGTCGCCGGCGGCATCCCCGCCGGCCACACGCCCCGGCAGGCGCTGGAGAAGGAAGCGGCCGAGGAGGCCGGCATCCCCCCTGCCCTGATCGCCCAGGCCACACCCACTGGCCGCATCCGCTACGCCATGGAGCGCCCCGAGGGCCTGCGCCGCGACGTGCTCCATTGCTACGACCTCGATCTGCCGCCCGATTTCGTGCCCGTCCCAACCGATGGCGAGGTCGAGTCCTTCTCGCTGATCCCCCTGGACGAGGCCTGGCGGATCGTGCGGGCGGGCGACGATTTCAAATTCAACGTCAATCTGGTGCTGATCGACCTGTTCCTCCGTCATGGCTTCATCGACCCCGACAGTCCCGACGGCCGTCGCCTGCGCACGGGCCTGTCCGGGCTGGACAATCCGGCCTTCGCCTGATGCGCATGGCAGCACATGTTCTGGCGGCGGCATGCCTGCTGGCCGCCTGCACCCCGGCCTCGCCTGATCGCACTGCGCCCGCAAGCCTGGCCTGCGAACGATTCGGCGCCCATCGCGGCATCGAGATCTCGCTGCTGTTCGGCCTGACGCGCCCGGACGGCCGGCCGATCACCGACGCGGAGTGGCAGTCTTTCCTGGGCCGCGCGGTCACCCCGCGCTTCCCAGACGGGCTCAGCGTGTTCCAGGCCAGCGGCCAGTGGCGCGACCGCGCCAGCCTGCAGGTCACCGCCGAACCTTCGCGCATCGTCTGGATCGCCACCGAACCCGACGCCCCGGACCTGACTACCCGGCTGGACGCCATCCGCGCGGAATACCGCCGCGACTTCCAGCAGCAATCCGTCGGGCTGGTCATTCGGACAGGCTGCCAGGCCTTCTGAAAACTGCCCGTCAGGTGCGGTCACGCCCTGTGTCGCTCCCCCTCTGTCCCTTCCACAGGCGGTCTTGTATGCTCACGGCTGGTCCCGGCTTCCGGTCGGACAGCGATGGAGAGAGACGATGACCACCGCCCCGGTCGCCCGCAAGGAGCCGCACACGATCATCCAGTTCGGCCGCACCCGCGTGGACGAATATGGCTGGATGAAGGACGAGAACTGGCAGGCCGTCCTGCGCGACCCATCGGTGCTGCGCGCGGACATCGCCGCCCATCTGCGGGCCGAAAACGCCTATACCGCCGCCACCCTGGCGCCGACCGAAGCCTTGCAGGCCATCATCGTCGCCGAGATGCGCGGCCGCATCCGCGAGGACGAAACCTACCCCGCCCTGCCGCACGGCCCCTGGCGCTATTACATGCGCTACAATACCGGCGCCCAGCACCCCATCCACGCCCGCCATCCGGCCGGCCGGCCGGATGAGGAGACCATCCTGCTGGATGTCGAACATGCGGCACAGGGCCACGACTATTTCGCGGTCGCCACCGCGACCCACAGCCCCGACCACCGCCTGTTCGCCCACGCGGAAGACAGCCAGGGCTCGGAAGTCTATCGCGTCATCATCCGCGACATCGCCAGCGGTGCGCCGGTCGGGCCGGCTGTCGAGAATTGCAGCGGCAATTTCACCTTCTCGCCCGACGCGCAGTACCTGTTCTGGACCTGGCGCGATAGCCACGGCCGCCCGACGCAGATCTTTCGTCGTCGCATCGGCACCGCCGACGATTTGCTGGTCTATCAGGAAGCCGACCCCGGTTTCTTCATCGGGGTCGAGGCCAGCCGCTCCGGGCACTGGATCGTCATTTCCGCCAGCAATCAGGACACCTCGGAATCCTGGCTGATCCCCGGCAGCAGCCCTGAAGCCGAACCCGTCTGCGTCGAGCCGCGCCGCAGCGGCGTGCTCTACACGCTCAGCCATTGGGGCAGCCGGTTCGCGATTCTCACCAACGCCGACGACGCGGTCGATTTCAAGCTGATGGAAACGCCCGACTCCGCCCTGTCACGAGAGAACTGGCGCGACCTGGTGCCCCATGAGCCCGGCCGCTATATCACCGAGTGCGTGGCCTTCGCCGGGCATCTGGTCTGGCGCGAACGCCGCGACGCCAACACGGCCCTGGTGATCCGCCCCGCCGACGGGGTGGACCATGTGCTGTCCTCCGACGAGGAGGCCTACGTGCTGTCCTTCTCGTGCTCCTACGAATACGACACGACCGAACTGCGCTACGTCTACCAGTCCCCGACCACGCCCCGGCAATGGTACGCCTACGACATGCAGGCACGGACCCGCCATCTGGTGAAAAGCCAGGAGGTCCCGTCGGGGCACGACCCCGCGCAGTATCGCTGCTGGCGCCTCACCGCCCTCGCCCCTGACGGAACCGAGGTGCCGGTCACCGTGCTGGGGCGGCACGACACGCCGCTCGACGGCTCCGCCCCCCTGCTGCTCTACGGCTACGGGTCCTACGGCCACACCATCGAACCTGCCTTCTCCACCGGCGTTTTCAGTCTGGTGGATCGGGGCTGGTTCTACGCCATCGCCCATGTGCGCGGCGGGTCGGAAAAAGGCTGGAACTGGTTCCTCGGCGGGCGCGGACGCAACAAGCCCAATAGCTTTACCGATTTCATCGCCTGCGCCGAACATCTGGTCGCCACCGGCTTCACCCGTGCCGGCAGAATCGTCAGCGACGGGCGCTCGGCCGGCGGCATGGTCATGGGAGCGATCGCCAACATGCGCCCCGACCTGTTCGCGGGCATCGTGGCGGTGGTGCCATTCGTGGACGAACTCAACACCATGTCCGACACCAGCCTGCCCCTGACACCGCCCGAATGGCCGGAATGGGGCAACCCGCTGGAAGACCCGGACGCCTACGACCTGATCGCCAGCTACGCCGCCTACGAACAGGTTGGCCCGCGCCCTTATCCCGCCATCCTCGCCATCGGCGGCCTGTCGGACCCGCGCGTCACCTATTGGGAACCGGCGAAATGGGTCGCCCGCCTGCGCGAACACACGCTGTCGGACCGACCGATCATGCTGCGCATCAACATGGAAGCCGGCCATGGCGGCGCTTCGGGCCGTTTCGATGCCCTGAAGGAAGCCGCACTGATTCAGGCCTTCGCCATCTGGGCCGCGGATGGCACGAACCTGCTGTGACGCCCGAGCAAAGGATCATGATGACGGACAACGGCAGCCCCGCGATCGTCCCCCCCATGGACCGGTCGCCGTTCCGCCAGATGCGCGAGCGCCACAAGGTGCAGCGCATCGCACGCGGCCTGCTGGCCACCTCCTTCGTCCTGCTGGGGCTCTATACGGTCCGGGGGTTCCTGCCGTCGCTGATCTGGGGCGCCATCTTCGCCATCGCGGCCTGGCCGCCCTATGTCGCAGTCCGCGACCGCTGGAAGATCCGACCCGGCAACGTCCTTTTGCCGCTGCTGTTCACTACCGCGATCGCCCTGATCTTCCTGATTCCGATGGCGCTTTTCGCACTCGAGGCGGGGCGTGAGGCCCAGGGCGTCCTGAGTTGGGCCGACATCGCGCGCCATACCGGCGTGCCGGTACCGGGCTGGCTCCGCCGCCTGCCCGCCGGTGCCTCGGCCATCACCAACTGGTGGCAACAACACCTGCAGGACCCTGACGACGTGTCGGAACTGCTGCATTCCTTCAATATCGGCCGCAGCGTGCGCATGACGCAGCAGGTCGGGACACAGGTCTTCCATCGCGGCCTGCTGTTCATCTTCACCATCCTCACCCTGTTCTTCCTGCTGAAGGATGGCGACACCATCACCCGGCAATGCCTGGTGGTGTCCCGCCGGGCCTTCGGCAAGCGGGGTGAGACCATTGCCGAACAGATCGTGGCCTCGATCCACGGCACGGTCGCCGGCCTGGTGCTGGTGGGGCTTGGCGAAGGCGCGCTGATGGGCGTCGCCTACCTGATCGCGGGCGCGCAGCACCCGTTCCTGTTCGGCGTCTTCACCGCAGTGGCGGCCATGATCCCGTTCTGCGCCGTCGTGGCGGTCACGCTGGTGGCGCTGGCACTGCTGGTGAAGGGCACCGTCATCGCAGCCCTGGTCATCTTCTGCCTGGGCATGGCCGTGATCTTCATCGCCGACCATTTCGTGCGCCCCGCACTGATCGGCGGATCGACCCAGATGCCCTTCCTATGGGTCCTGGTCAGCATCCTCGGCGGGGTGGAAAGCTGGAGCCTGCTGGGCCTGTTCATCGGGCCGGCCATTATGTCCGTCCTGCACCTGATCTGGCGCAACTGGACCCGCGACCGCATCCAGGACCCCACGCGCACCGAGCGCGAGGAGATGGACGACCTGCCGGACAGAAGCCCCGTCTGACAGCGGCCTCGTCGACACTCCGGAGCCGGGTAAACCGGCCCGAGATAGTCTCTTTAAATTTTCAAGGGAATTGGTCGCAGACGGGAATATCGGGCAGGCGGGATTCGAACCCACGACCCCCAGTCCCCCAGACTGATGCGCTACCAGGCTGCGCTACTGCCCGACCGTCTGCGACGACACGCCGTGTAGCAGCGTGTGCCATCCTCCGCAACCCATGAGTGCCATCAATCTGACACCAAATCCGGTTCAGACCGGAATCAACCGCCTCAGGGCCTGCAATTCGACCAGAATCCCACGCAGACTATCCTTCAGGATCAGGTTCTCGCGATGGATTCGCGCGATTTCCGAGGCGGCTGCATCCGTTTCCTCATCCGAAATCGCAGGAACGGGCGCCGGCGATTCGGCTTCGACCGTCATCACGGTCACGGATTCGACCACGCTTTCCACCACGATCTCACCATCGACCGGCTCGACCGACGCGGGTGCGACCATCACGGGCTCGGGCAGTTCAGGCTCTGTTACCGCAGGCCCGGCTTCCTGAAGCACCGTGTCATCCACCGTTTCGACCGGAACAGGCGAATCGGGCACGACCAGCTCGGATTCTTCTACTTCGACCGGGTTCTCGGCAGCATGCGCGCCGGAATCCCCACCTTCACGCAGCATGCGCTGCACGCCCTTGATGGTATAACCCTGCACATAAAGCAGGTCCGAAATCCGCCGCAGCAATTCGATATCGTCGGGGCGATAATAGCGCCGGCCGCCGCCCCGCTTCAGCGGGCGGACTTGGCTGAACCGCGTCTCCCAGAAACGCAGCACATGCTGCGGAACATGCAGTTCGTCCGCGACCTCGCTGATGGTGCGGAACGCATTGGGCGCCTTTTTCAGGCGACCGGCACCGGCTGCGTCATCAAGCACGTGGGGATCGGCAGCCTCGCCCGCCTCCGGCATGCCGGCATCCGGCCAGTCTCCCTGCTCCGCGTTGAGCGTGTTCATTCACCGTCGTCCTCGATGCCCTCGACCTGCCGCCCATTGACCCGCGCCCGCAGAAGCTGGCTGGGCCGGAAGACCAGGACCGATCGTGGCAGGATCGGCACCTCGACGCCCGTCTTGGGGTTACGCCCGGTCCGACGCCCCTTCTGACGGACGGAGAACGTCCCGAATCCACTGATTTTAACGGTATTCCCGCCCTCAAGCTCCTTCGCGACGCGCTCAAGCACGTGTTCGAGAAGGTCAGCCGACTCGTTTCGGGAGAGTCCGACCTGACTGTAAATATGCTCTGCCAGACTGGCGCGGGTCACGGTGCTCATAGTGCAAAGCTATGGCATGCGACGAGGACACGTCAATTCAATGCGTTAACCCGCACTCTTTTTTCACGTTCGATGTCCTACAAGTCACCGCAAGCCCCCGAAAAACCGTCTTCGAAGGCCCGGCGCCCGCGCTTATATGCGCGCCAGGGCCGATCCCCAAGTCAGTCCGCCGCCCAGCGCCTCCATCAGCACAAGGTCGCCCTTGCGGATGCGACCATCACGCACGGCCTCGTTCATCGCCAGCGGGATCGACGCGGCCGAGGTATTGGCATGCTTGTCGACGGTCACCACCACACGCTCGGGCGGCAGCTCCAGCTTGCGCGCCACCGCCTCGATGATCCGCAGATTGGCCTGATGCGGCACCAGCCACGAGACATCGGCATAGGTCAGCCCGTTGGCCTGCAGCACCTCGTCCACCGAAGAGGAAAGCTTGGCCACCGCATGGCGAAACACGTCACGCCCCTGCATGCGCAGGAAGCCGGACTGCTCGCGCAGCCCCACCGCCCCATCGACATACAGCAGGTCACCCGTCGTGCCGTCCGAATGCAGATGCGTGGAGAGAATGCCGGCCGGCTGCGCGGCATCGCCCGCCTTCAGCAGTACGGCCCCGGCGCCATCGCCGAACAGCACGCAGGTGCCGCGATCCGACCAGTCGAGAATGCGCGAATAGACTTCGCTGCCGATCACGAGCGCCGAATCCGTCTGGCCGCTACGAATCAGCGAGTCGGCCACGGTCAGAGCATAAACGAAGCCCGAACAGGCGGCGGCGATATCGAAGCCGAAGCCACCCCGCATCCCAAGCTCGGCCTGCACGCGAACAGCGGTGGCCGGAAAAGCCTGGTCCGGCGTGCTTGTCGCGACAATGACCGCGCCCACATCGGCCGGCGCTACGCCGGCATACTCCAGCGCCCGCGCCGCCGCCGCCGCCGCCATGCTCACGGCGGTGTCGCCAGGCCCGGCGATGTGCCGCTGGCCGATCCCGGTACGGGCTCGGATCCATTCGTCCGAAGTTTCGAGGCGAGCCGCCAGCTCGTCATTGGTCACGATCCGATCCGGCAGGTACCCGCCAAACCCGACCATCAGCGAACGTCTCGCCATCATTCCCATCATTCCAAGCCCGGCTTCGCCCCCATGGAGACGCACCGCCCCTGCGGAGCGGGTCAGCTTACGGCTGCGACCGCCGGCTGTTCCTTTTCCACGCCCGGACGCATGACGGACAGCGTCTCCAGTCGGGAGATCTGTTCCCTTATGCTTTCATTGAACCGGTGCGATACCATATCCATGGCAACATCCACCGCCGATGCAAAGCCTTCCGCATCGGTCCCGCCATGCGATTTGACCACAACACCATTGAGGCCGACGAATACGGCGCCATTATAGCGTCGCGGGTCCAACCATTCGCGCATGCGTTCCAGGCCGGGCCGCACCAACAGGTAACCCAGCTTGGCCAACAGGCCCGAACGGAAAACCTGCCGCAGCAGCACGAACGCCATCTTCAGCGCGCCCTCGCCGGTCTTCAGCGCGACATTGCCGGTGAAGCCGTCGGTCACCACCACATCGGTCGTGCCGGCGGTAATATCATGCCCTTCGACAAATCCATGGAACTGCGCGCTCAGAGCGCTGTTGCGCAGAATCTCGGCCGCCTGGCGCAGCTTTTCGTCACCCTTCACTTCCTCCGACCCGACATTCAGCAGGCCGATGGTCGGCGCGGGCAAACCCAGCACCGCCTTGGCGAAGGCTTCGCCCATCACCGCAAATTCAACGAGGTTGCGCGCGTCGCAGGCGACATTGGCGCCCAGATCCAGCATCACGACATCGCCCTTCAATGTCGGGCTGATCGCCGCCATGGCGGGACGGGAGACGCCGGGAAGGGTCTTGATGACGATCTTGGCCAGCGCCAGCATCGCACCGCTGTTGCCGGCCGACACCACGCCCAGGGCCTCGCCCTGCGCCACGGCATCCATCGCCAGCCGCATCGACGAATCGCGCACGCGCAATGCGGCCGTCGGCTTCATGTCCATGGAAATGGCGCTGCCCGCCGGGCGCACCGTGCAGATCGCGGCCGCCTTCGGGTGGCGGGCCAGCGTCTCGGTCAAGCGGCGCTCGTCCCCGATCAGCAGAACCCGTGTGCCGGGGTGCCTGTCGGCAGCAATCGCCAGGCCGGCCACCACAACTTCCGGACCACCGTCCCCCCCCATGCCGTCAACCGCCAGCGTGAAGGGCTCAGCCCCGGAAAAAGAGGAACCTGTCTCGCTCATGCCTGCCTTCTGCCGGGTGAACACCAAATTCGCAAGGTCGTCACGGAATCGTGTCGCAAAAAAGCATGGCCCGCCACCTGACGGGCCATGTCATCGCGTCCGTGCAGCCATGCGCCGCCGGTCAGGCCCGGACGGCGGTCTTCAGCGTCTTGCCAGCCGCAACGACCTCACGGCCGTCATAATGGCCGCAATGGCTGCAAACATGGTGCGGACGCTTCAGTTCGCCGCAATTCGCGCATTCGGCATGTGCCTGCACGCTCAGCGCCTCGTGGCTGCGGCGCATGCCGCGACGGGACGGTGAGGTTTTTCTTTTGGGTACAGCCATGGGCCCGGGCCCCTCCGATCTGAGATCTTAACCGGGCCCTGCTGGAGCCCGATCAGTTATCAATAATGAGGGGGCGCCTCTAGCAGGAAGAAAGCCCATTCGCAAGGCATCTTCTCACCGCCCCGCCCCCGGCACGCCTCTATGTATCATCCTTCCGCAGCGCCGCCAGCCCCGCGAACGGCGACGGACGGCCCTCTTCCGCGTCCTCCGCTCCTTCCGGATTCGTCGGCGGCACATCCACATGCCCGATCTCGTCGGGCAGCATGGCCCCCGGTCGACGCGGGTAGAGATCGAGCGCCAGCGACAATTCCTCGGCCGTCAGTTCGCCCAGGTCGATCGTATCGTTCTCATACGGGATCTCGTCCACCGCCTCGGGGTCCAGTTCCTCATCCTCGCGAAACCGTTCCGCCGGCACCAGGCGCGCGACGATCTCCGCGGTCAGTACGCTCACGAACGGCTCGGCCGTCAGCACGCATTCCTGCTCCACCTCGGCCGTCATCCAGCCTTCGGCTAGAACCTCATCCCGCCGGCCCAGCGTCAGGCGATAACGGCAGGAGAGCGCATGGATCGCCGGCAGGCCGAAACGGCGCGCCAGGGCGGCACGCTCGGCGGCGTCGGCCTCGATCTCCATCTCCCGGCCCGCCGCTCCGATTCGTCCAACCGCGAGCCTGCGGGAAAATTCCGTCTTCATCCTGTCCTGCTCCCGCCCGGCGGCGACCCGGCAAATCCGCCCGCCTCATGCTGATAATGCTCCCTGTATGGCGATGAAGAATTGACTTCGCCACCCCAATCGGGCACCCGACGGAAGAGTTTTCCCCGGATCAGGACGCCCCACAGGCCATGCGGTCATCTTCGGACACGACCATCCGCCCCATCGGGCGTCTTCTTCCTTGCGCGATCGTAGGATTCAGCCTGCTGCTGTCCGGCTGCTCGATCTTCTCGCCCCGCCCCGGACAGCGCGGCTCGCTGATCGAGGCGGATGATTACAAGCAGCTCAAGCCCGGTGTCAGCACGCGCGCCGAAGCGATGGACCTGCTGGGCTCGCCCACCACCCACGCCACGTTCGACGACAACACATGGATCTACATCTCCATGCGCACCGTACCGGCGCCCATGGACTTCCCGAGCATCCGCTCCCAGAACGTCGTCGTGCTGAATTTCGACGACAAGGGCGTGCTGCGGACCCTACAGACCCTCGACAAGAACGACGCACGGCCCACCAACATGGCCCCCGGCGCAACGCCGACTCCGGGCACCAAGATCAACGTCCTGCAACAGATCCTGGGCAATGTCGGCCGCTACAACCCGCTGAGCAACATGAACAGCACATTCGGCGGCAGCAGCGGCCCGATGAGTTCCAACAGCGGTCCGGGTCATGCCGGCTCGGGCAACACCCTCCCGTAAAAGGGCAGCCTGCAAGGCGGCCCTGCCTGCGTCATCAGGGCCGCAACGCCTACGCGCGCTCTTTCTACGCCTATGCCGGCAATACGATCCGGACCTGCAGACCGCCCAGCCGGCTCTGCCGCAGCGCGATGTCCCCGCCATGCGCGCGCACGATATCGCGCGCGATGGTCAGGCCCAGCCCGGTCCCCCCGTCCTGCCCACTCTCGAACGGCCGGAAGACCGCCTCCATCCGGTCTTGCGGAATGCCCGGCCCGTCATCGTCGACGCAGATCACCACCCCCCGCTCGTCATGGCTGGCGCTCAGGGCCACCCGTGCGCCCTGTCGCCGCGCGTTCTGCAACAGGTTATCCATCACGCGGCGGATCGCGCCCGGCCGCAGAACGGCTTCGACCGGTCGCGGCACCGAGATGGACAGCACGGTTCCACCCGCCCGCCGAAAGGCGGATGCCACCTCGTCCAGCATCTGTCCCATATCGACCAGGACCGGCGTCTCCGCCCCCTCTCCTCTGGCGAAGGAGAGGTAGCTTTCGATCATGCCCTCCATTTCCGCCACGTCGCCAACCATGTCGTTCACCTCGGCATGAAGCTGCGTGGCGTCGATGGTGCCCTGTGGCGGGATCATCGCCAGTGATAGGCGCAGGCGGGTCAGCGGCGTCCGCAGATCGTGCGAGACGCCCGCCAGCATCGCCGTGCGCTGCGCCACGAACCGGAAAATACGCTCCTGCATACGGTTGAACGCAATGGCCGCCTTGCGCACCTCCTGCGCGCCCTCGGGGTGGATGGGCCCGGTATCGCGCCCCAGCCCGAACAGTTCGGCCGCCCGCGCCAGACGGCGGATCGCGCGGATCTGGTTGCGCATGAACAGGCTGGCGATCAGGAACAGCAGGAACGTGCTGCCCACCACCCAGGCCACGAACAGCCAGATGGGCGCCACCGCCAGCCGCTTGCGTGGCGCGCCCACATCGAGCACCCCATCGGGCATCTGGATCCGGATATGCACGGTCTGCGGATCGCCGACCCAGTCGACGAAAAACGGACGGCCGATCGAACCATCCAGCGCATCGGCCAGATCTTCATCCATCGGGCCAAGCACATGGGTCGAGCCCGTGCGCGACAGGCTCTGTCCGGGGGCCCAATCCATGTCCAACTGCGTGCGCACCCTGGCCTGGTTCATGATCCAGACCCTGTCGCCAGGCGCGTGATACCGCTTCAGCAGGTCCAGCGTCAGGACGATATCCGCCGCCACGGCGCCCGACATGCGGCGCGACACGACCTTGAGATAATTGCCGTAGAACAGCTCCAGCGAAATCCCCTGCGTGACCAGCAGCGGGATCAGCACGATCAGCAGCATCCGCCCCAGCAGCGAGCGCGGCAGGACCCGGCGCACGGGCCGATCCATCCGGCGATAGAACCCCGCCATGGCGCGTGGCCGCGTCGACGCGCCCGGCCCCTCACCCTCCGCCATGGCTGGTCCCTCTCCCGCCCGCCGTCACATGCCCGGTTTCAGCACATAGCCCTTGCCCCGCACGGTCTGGAGAAAACGCGGCTCGCGCGGATCGGGCTCGATCCGGCGACGCAGACGCGTCACCTGAACGTCCACCGCGCGTTCGCCGATTTCCTCCATGTCCAGCAGGCGGGCGATTTCGTCACGGGCCAGGATCTCGTTGGGGCGGCGCGCCAGCGCGTTCAGCAGCGCGACTTCCCCGCCAGTCAGGTGAACGCTGCCATCAGGTCCGGACAGCAGGCCGCGCGCCGGGTCGAACTCCAGCCCACCCAGCCGTACGACCCGCAGGTTGTCCGAGGGCGCGGGCGGGGCGAAACGCCGCAGATGCGCCTTCAGCCGCAGCAGCAGTTCGCGCGGCTCGAACGGCTTGCCGAGATAATCGTCCGCCCCAGCCTCCAGCCCGTCGATCCGGTCCTCCGGCTCGCCGCGCGCGGTCAGCAGCAGGATCGGCAGGTCCTGCCCCTCCTGCCGCAGGGCGCGGGTCAGCACCAGCCCGTTCTCGCCCGGCATGGTCACGTCCAGCACCATCGCGTCGGGCTGCATGAAGCCCAGCACCTGCCGCGCCTCGGCGGCCGACGACGCCGCGCTGATGCGAAAGCCATGTTCGGTCAGGTAGCGTTGCAGCAGGCGACGCAGGCGCGGGTCGTCATCCACCACCAGGATGTGCGCCCCCACCACCGATCCGTCACGCACGCCGTTGTCTCGCCCGTCTAGTCCCATCATCGTCCGTCCCGGCTCAAAGGCTGTTTGAAAAGCCCCGCGGGCGGCGGCCTGCGCTCACCATCGGCGTTTTCCAAACGGCCTCTCATGCGCCGCCACGATGCGCCCGTTCCGCCGCCGTGGCCATGTCCTCAAGCACACAGCGCGTCCGGTCGTCCATCAGTCCCAGCACGACACGCCGGAATCCGTCGATCGCGGCGGCGCCCACATCGCGGTATACCCCCATCAGCTTCTCGCGCTGCAGGTCGAAAAGCTGCCGCTCCACCGCCGCCCCGCTCTCGGTCAGTGACAACAGGCGCAGCCGTCGGTCCTGCCGCCCCACCTCCTGCACCACATAGCCCCGTGCCTGCAGGTCGGTCAGCGCCCGGCCCAGGCTCTGCTTGGTAATGCCCAACAGGTCGATCAGCACACCGACGGCGATACCGGGATGATGGCCCACAAGCTGCAATATCCGGTGGTGGGCCCGCCCCAGCCCCAGCGATTCCAGCACCGGATCGACCACCCCGCCGAAATCCCGCCAGGCCAGCATCATCAGTTCCTGCGCCTGCCGCATCTCCTCCTCGCGGAGAAACAGCAGCCCGGCGCCCGCCCCCTGCCATCGGCCCGGCGCTTTCTGTTCGCTCACGCGGCCTGCGCCCGTCCGGGCCGCAGGCGCGTCAGCAGCGCCTGCTTCGCCCGCCCCAGACGCACCACGCCGGCCAGTCGCCGATCCAGGAAAGCCGCCACCGCCGCGCTGTCATCCCCCCGCGCCAGCCAGAACAGCAGCACCTGCGCATAGATCGTGCCCAGGCTCATCCGCTTGGTCTGCCGGGTGATCCCGGTCGCATGATCCCCCGCCGCTTCCCAGATCGCATCCACCGTCCGGGCCATGACCCGCGCCAGCAGCCCCGCATGGCCGGGCGAGAGCAGAACCGCCAGCGCCCGACGCACCGCGTCCCGATCCGGCGTCACTGCACCCAGCCGCAACAGGATGACCGCCCGCACCCGCTGCCCCAGACGCGGCTCGTCCGGCCCCCGCGCGGCATCGATCATGATCCGGTCGGCCAGGTCGAACCACGCCTCGACCAGTTCGGCGGAGCCACCCGGAAACAGCAGGTCGGCATCCGGGCCGGCGACATCGCGCAGCACGTCCACCCCCCATCCGCGCTCACCGGCCACAGCCCCCAGCCGACATACCGCCTCGTCCCGCGCCAGGCTACGCTCCGGCCGCGCCGCCACGCCACAGGCGAGAGCGCACCCGGCCAGCCGGCCCGCGAGCCCCGCGACCGCCCCAATCCCGTTCATGTCCGCACTCCGTAGCGCCCGATTTCCTCGTCGAATCCCATCTGGCCCAGATCCTTCATCCGCATCGGATAAAGAATGCCATCCAGGTGATCGTACTCATGTTGCAACACGTTAGCCAGAAAACCCGTCGCCACGCCTTCCACCGGCGCACCATCCCGATCCAGACCCGAATAGGCAACGCGCACATGGCGCGGCACCATGCCCCGCAGGCCGGGAATCGATAGGCACCCCTCGGGCCGCAACACCATCTCGTCACCGACCGGCCGCAGCACGGGGTTGATCAGCACGCTGGCCGCGCGCGGCGGGTCGTCCTCCCCCGCACTGCGCTCAGCCGGCACGCGATAGACGAACAGCCGCAGCGAGACATGCACCTGCGGCGCGGCCAGCCCGGCTCCGCGTGCATCCTCCATCGTCTCGATCATATCGTCGATCAGCCGGCCGATCTCCGGCCCGGTGGGGTCCGGCACGTCGTCAGCGCGACGCAACAGCACGGGATGGCCCATCCGGGCGATCTTGAGCAAGGTCACGATATCTAATCCTTCGTCCTGCCGGCGTGGCCGCCCGAAATCATCCACCCCCGCGCCTGACGCGCGGCGGGCCTGTAAAATAGTCCGCCCAAAGCCGGCAGAAAACGGGCGGAATGATTTGTATTTCGCGCAGAGCCCATGTTATAGCTCCGCGCCATTCGGGAATCGCATGCAGGGCCGGGCCTTGGGCGGTAACCCATCCATGGTTTTCGTGGTTCACCCCAAGGCAGCCACAAACAGGAGTAAGCGACCCAGTGCAGGTTCTCGTTCGCGACAACAATGTCGACCAGGCTCTCAAGGCACTCAAGAAGAAGATGCAGCGTGAAGGCATCTTCCGTGAGATGAAGCTGCGTCGCCACTACGAAAAGCCCTCCGAGCGCAAGGCGCGCGAGGCTGCCGAGGCCGTGCGCCGCGCCCGCAAGATGGAGCGCAAGCGTCTGGAGCGCGAAGGGTTCTGATCCGCCCTCGGGCGTCGATCCCCGCAAAAAAGCCGGCCTCCCTCGGGAGGCCGGCTTTTTTCATGCCCGGAACCATGGGCGTGTGTCTCATGGACCCGCCCAGCGCAGCCCGAAACTGCCCCCTCAGCCGCCCGACGTCATGAGACGACTCAGATACACCGCCTCCAGCGCACGCTCGCGCGCGATCTCGTTTGCATTCACCGTCCCGGAATGCCCGCCTTCGGTATCCTCGTAATACAGGAACGGCACCCCCAGCGTCTGCAATCGCGCGGCGAACAGGCGCGCATGCACCGGCCCCACCCGGTCATCGAGCGTCGAGGTGAAGATAAACGGCTCGGGGTAGCGCACACCGGGGCGCAGCGCCCGCAGCGGCGAGATCCTCTGCAGGAATGCCCGCTGCGCCGGCACGCTCATGCTGCCATACTCCCCGACCCACGAGGCCCCGGCGGCCATCGTCTCGAAATGCTCCATGTCCAGCAGCGGCACGCCGACGATCACCGCTCCCCACAGATCGGGGTGCTGGGTCAGTTCCACCCCCATCAGCAGGCCGCCATTCGAACGCCCGCGAATCCCCAGATGCGCGGGCGCGGTCACCTTCCGGGCGATCAGGTCCCGCGCCACGGCGGCGAAATCGTCGAAGACATGCTGCCGTCCGGTCATCCGTCCGGCCTCGTGCCAGGCCGGTCCGAACTCGCCACCACCCCGGATATTGGCCACCACATAAACCCCGCCGCGATCCAGCCACAGCCGCCCCGCCACCGGGTCATAGTCGGGCAGTGAGGAAGCCTGGAACCCGCCATAGGCGGTGAGCAGCGTCGGATTCCTGCCATCACGGCGCATATCCGCCCGATGCACGATGAAATAGGGAATGCGCGTCCCGTCGGTCGAAATCGCCCATTCCTGCCCGACCACCAGCCCGGCGGTGTCGAACTGGGGCGGCAGTTCCATGATCTTCCGCGCGCTGCCATCAGTGCTGTCGGCCAGCCAGAGTTGCTGGGGCGTCAGGAAGCCCGAAACCGAAAGAAACGCCCGCCCAGAGCGGCGGTCGGCATCCATGACATGGACCGACATCATATCGGGCAGCGCCAGCCGCACACCATGCCAGCCGCCGGCCGCATCGGGCCGATAGACCCACCCCTGACCACGTACCGAGTCGAGCACCGTCATCACCACACCGGTCCCGGTTACCGCGACCTCGTCGACCGCCTGACGCGCACCGGGCGCAAACAGCACCCGCACCGGCTTGCGCCCGTCCGGATCGACGGCGATGACGCTGCCGGCCGCAACCCTCACGCCGCCCGACACCCAATCCTCATTGGCCGACAAGATCAGCCGCCCCGCCAGCAGGCCACGCAGATCCATGCGCGCGGGCAGATCGAGCGCCCGCACCCCCTGCCCGGTGACCAGACTGTACCGATCCTCGAAGAACGTGACCGCACGACGGATCAGCACCAGCCGGTGCCCGTCCCCGTCAGACAACGCCACCGGCGACACCGACACATCATCGTGCTGGCCGCGCATCACCTCCACGGCCTGGTCCAGCGCCTGCCCCCGGCGCAGGCGCCGCACCACGAACGGATAACCCGAACGGGTCATCGCCCCGCCCATCACGCCGGTCGCGCCGTCGCCCCAGTCACGCGCCACCAGCAGCGTGTCGCGATCCTGCCAGGCCACATCCTGCTTGGAATGGGGCAACAGGAATCCACCGGGCACGAACCCGCCGGACAGGGGCGCGAATTCCCTCAGGGTCGTCGCGTCCTCGCCCCCTTCCGAAAGCTGGATCAAACAGGGCGAATCGTCGGGCGCCAGACAGTCGGCCCCCTGAAACACCCAGTCCCGATGCTCCCGCCGGGCCAGATCGTCCACATCCAGCCGCGTGGTCCACGCCGGCTGCCCGGCCAGGAAGCTTTCCGGCGTGGCATCGCGCCAGATCCCGCGCGGATGCGCCGCATCCTGCCACAGATTGAAGATCGCCCCGCCAAGGAACGCCGGCACCGGGATGCGATGGGCATCCTGACGGATTCGCAGCACCGAATCCTGAAACCCGCGATAACGCGGATCGGCCTCCAGCGCGGCGAAGGTGCGCCGGTTCTGCTGGTCCACCCACGACAGCGCCGCCGCACCGCGCACCTGGGACAGCAACGCCGCCGATAGCGGCTCGGAAGGATCGGCCGAAGCCATCGCGGCGACCGGAACGGAACCAACGCCGGCCAGCAGCGCGGCACCGGCAAGGGCATGACGAAACAGTTTCATGACCGAAAGCATTCCAGAGCTTTCGCCCCGAGGGAAGCACGAAACGAAACCCGACACGGAATGCCCGAAAACGGCCGGCCCGCCTTCTATCCCAGGTTCGCGAGGCGCATATTGGCGACGTTGGCCAGCGCCTGTGCCCGCCGCGCCTCCTGCTGTCCCTGGCTCAAATGGCGTTCGGCCAGAGAGAACGCATCATCGATACCGGCATCGAAATCCTTCGCCGCACTCATCTGTCGGATCGTCTGGTCCATCTCCAGCGTCGCCGCCTGGCAGCGCCCCGCGACAGTCCTGTTCGATGTCGCAAGAGCGTCCGCGATTCCCAGATGCTCTTTCAATACGTCTTCGTATGGGTCGAACCTGCCGTGAAAAAGCGATTGCGCCGCCCGGTCCCGCCATTTCTGGCGGCTCTCTTCGGTCGTCTCCAGCCATCGCGTCACGCTGAAGCCGGTCGCGGCACGCTCGTCTTCCGCATGTTTCAGAAGCGTCAGCAGATAGGCAGCCTGATCGCCAAAACTCACAATCCCGCTCCCCGATCAAACGCTCTCAGGATCTCGATCCTCTCCACCAGCCCACGCTGTGCCGCGCGCAGGATATCGCCGGCCTTCTCGCAAAGCGCCTTCAGATCAGAGACCATCGGCTTGACCGCATCGATGTCCGCGATCGCGGCGGCCATCCCGACCCGTGCCGTCTCGATGGCCTCGTCCGCCATCCGCGCATGCGACAGCCTGGAACTTGCCAGATGATGCGCCTTTCTCGCGGCGGTCGCCGCCTGCTCTCCTTCCCGCAATCCACCAAGCGCGATCTGCTCGGATTGCACGGCCTCCCCCCTGGCCTGCTCGGCCACTTCCAGCCGATTCAGGCAACGCTGTTCATGCGCTCTCGCCTGCACGAGCCGGTCCTGCGCCAGTTGCATGCGGGCGAACGCTGCATCGCAGGCATTCCGCGCGGCAGCACACTCGCCAGACGCACGGCTTACGGCGCCGGCTTCCCAGGAACAGTTCGGATAAATCCTGTTCCCTTCGGAATCCGTCCTGATCTGGGCACGGCAGCTACTCAAGGCGGCTTCCGCGCGTCTCAGCGCATCCGACGCCCGGTCATAGGCGGTCTGGGCTGCCCTGTATTGGCCCTGTGCCGCGTCATACGCCACTTCGGCATGATTACGCTCGGCCCGCGCGGCATTCAGTTCCACGGTGCATTGGCTGACAGCCCCCACGGCTCTGGCCAGCACGCCACGCGAAAAATCCAGTCCACGTCGGAAGCCGTTCACGGCCTCGTCGCTGCGCGCGATATCCCTGTTGCCGCGATCGACGCCCACACGCGCCTCCTGCACCAGCAGCGCCACGTCGCCCGACAAGCCCGCAATGACGGCCGCCAGATTTTCAAACGTCGACCTCAGCGCAAGATGCGCCTTGGCCTCGCTAGCCTGAAGACTGACAATCTGATTATAAGGACGCCGGATTTCATGATCCAGGTCCTCCATCAATATGATCAGGCCTCTCGGATCAAGCATCGCATCGCTCCCGGATCAGGCAACGGGCCAGACATCGTGTCAGGCCCTGCCCAGCCATGTACGGCGGCGGCGAACCCGACGCGCGCCTCCTGCGCTTCACGGCGGGCGGGCGTCACGACCGCTCCACTCCGACGCTCGGACACACATGACGGGCGCGCGCCCCGAAGGGCGGCTTTGCCTCACCCGCTCGCATTTTCAAACAGGCTCTCAGGAGATCGACCCCGGCCGATCGAACGCCCGCAGGAACTCGATCTGGCGGCGCAGCACGTTCTGAAGATGCCGTGTTTCATGCTCGTATTGCCGCATTCTCGTGGTAGCGGCCAGAAAGGCAGCGCGAAACTCCTCGGCGGCAGCGCCCTGATAGACATCCGACAGGCCATGCCAGGCGCGCTCCAGATCCTGGAACTCCTCCTGCAGAACCCCGAGGTGAATATCGAGCGCCCGGTCGTATTCAACCAGTTTCCCGATCAGGCGTGTCGCGTCGGTCACCAGTCGCCATCCAGATAGCGCTGAAGAAGCCGCGCCTTCTCCTCCATGACTGCCAGATACTGGGGGCCTTCCTTCGTGCACCACTGGCGCAGCCCGCTTTCCAGCGGTGCCCACGCGGCCTCGTAGTCGCGCGCGAACTTGTCCTGCCAGTCGTCGCGAGCGGCATCATGGCGCTCGGCAAGAAAACGATAGGTTTCGGCCAGCCGGTCGTTGAACCTGCCGAGCGACTGCTCGAACAGCTTCATCCGCTCGAAGGTGGTATCGAGTGACTCCATGGCAACTCAGTCCTCGGCTACGTCAGACATGTCCCAGGGCAGGAAACGGGTATAGCGATTGGCGTTGATGTCGGCCAGAAGCGCGGGCCGCGGGCCACCGCCACTGGCCTGCAACATGGCGGCATTGCGATTGCCCAGCAGGTTCTGGCTGTCTTCCAGCGACATCTGTGTGCAGGCACGCCAGGCGAAATTCTCCACGCGCCCACGCCGACCGAACGCATTTTCGACCATGCGGAATGTCGAGAAGAGAGCAATCGTATGCCGTCCCTTGCCCGGCCCTTCGCGCAGCCTGGCGTCCAGCGCATCCGGCCCCGGATTACGACTCAACGGATCAGTCGAACGCAGCAGCCCGCTCACGCGCTCCGGTTCGAACAGAACCAGCACGCCTTCGCCGCTGTCGGATGCCGCCAGATAGGACAGAATCTCGTCCTCTTCCCGCAGCGCCACGATCGCATCCCCGACATCGTCAAGAATCCGCGTGATTTCCGGCGCCGACGATCCGTCGATGACGACGATCGTACCCCGCACCTCGGGCGCCAGTTGCAGCAGCGAGGCCAGCACCGCCCCCAGCATGGCGACGCGGGCCGAAAAGACATCGCTCACGACCAGCAGGTTCTGCCCCTGTACGCGCCCCAGCACGCACAATGCCTCGCCATGGACGGCGAAAGCCCGCCCCAGAGACACCGGCACGGCGCGGTCCGAAACGCGCCATTCGCGCATTTCGAAGCCGCCCTCCGCCGCCGGACGGGTCGCGAGGGCAGCCAGATCCTGCGCATCGAGCGCCCCCCCCTTGCTGGCAAAGGTCCGCGACAGACTCATCTGGTCCATATGCGGCGGCGTATTGCCGTCAAAAAGCTGGGTGCGCGGGAAACGGGCACGCCGCTCCGCCGGCCATTGCGCGGCAAGCGCCTGCAGATCATCCAGCAGAGCATCACGGTCCTGGGGCGACACCAGAACGGCGCGTCCGAGATGGTTGAAGCCGTTGCGACCGCCATTGGTGTTCACGACCACCTTGCCGGGCATGTCGCATTTGCCGATCAGGTCTTTCCCTTCCCGCTCGAACTCGGTCATCCCCATCACGGTCGACGCCGGCAGGTTCATCGCCATGCGCAGATTGATGTTGTTGATGATCGAATCCGCATCCTGCATGCCGCTGACACGATAATTCTGCGAAACAAGCAGCATATGTACGCCCGCGGCTCGTCCCTGCTTCGAAAGATCCTTCAGGTTCTCCGAAACGGCGGTGCCATCATTATCCTGAAACAGCGCCTGGTATTCATCGATGATCAGCAGAATTCTGGGCAGCGTGCCCCTGGGCGATCCGCTCTCGCGATATTGCTGCAGGTTCTGGCAGCCGGCCGGCCGGAAATACATGCTGTACCGGCGGTCGGCTTCCGCCTTCAGTTCCGCCAGAACCGCCTGCGCGAGTGCCGGATCGGAATTGAACGCCACGACCGCCGCATGCGGCAGCCGCGCATAAGGCTGGAATTCCACCCCCTGCTTCAGGTCCAGCAGATAGAGCTGCAGATCGTCGGGCGCATAATGCGTCGCCAGCCCCATGATCAGGGCGTGCAGCAGGTTGGATTTGCCCGAGCCCGCGCTCGCGGCCAGCATGCCATGCACGATCGAGGCCTCACCCGGCGGCTCGCCGAACATGACCGCCACCCCGTCATCACGCCCGCTCAGCGAGGTCTGGATATGGGTATCGACATTGCCCTGCCACCGCTGGCCCGCCGGGCTGAGAATATCGCCGAACTGCGCGGAAGGCTGCTGCGAACGGGCATTCTGGATCTGCGCCAGGATCCGCATCTGCTGCGCCCCGGCCGGCGGAGAATCCGCATGCGGATTGGCGCCTTTCGTCAGGTCAATCACATAATGATCGCCCAGCGCGCCGAAATCGACGCTGTGCGGCATGGGCGCATCGATATTGTGGTGCAGGATGATATAGCGGCCCGCCGCCGGCCCCGAATGGCTGATCGCCATCAGTCGGTTCAGAACGTCATAATTATACTGCGCCCCCTGCGGGCAATCCGCCGCCACGATAATCTCGTAACGCTCATTCGCACGCTGTTCGGCCGGGATCGACTCGAAATCACCATGAAACGCGACGATCCGCGTGATGATCCGCTGGATATCCGCCTGAATGTCCTTCAGGGCACCGGCATAATCTTCCCCCACCTCGCGCACCAGGGGCAGATAGCTCATCATCGGGAAATTGCCACCCGAACGCAGCGGATCGAGCAACGTAAAGCGTACCAGATGCGGCAGCAGGCAGGACAGGCGCACGACAAGCGCCTGCATCAACTGATGCGCCCGCTCCGCATTGGCGTTATCCGACCGGATCACCCAACACCGGTCCCCCAGGAGCGGCAGAGAGGAAAAAGGCAGCAACGAAGCACCGGCGGCATCATGCCCGCCCCAGCGCAACTGCTGGCCGGCATTATCTCCCAGCGTGAAGGACAGCGTGCCGGCCGGGGCCCACTGCGCCCACTCCGCCGACCGGTCATATGTCCCCCCGCCCGGCCCGAAAGGCTCGTCCGCCTGAAAGGAGGCAACGAGCGGCAGAGGAAGACCGAAGAATTTATCGAGGAATTTCTTCTTCTTGTCACGCTCCGGGTCAAGGACGCTCTCAGGCTTGGCCGCTTCCTCAAGAAAGGCAACGCCATCGGCCAGAACCTGTGCGGCGGCCTTGATGGCAGCACCGTCGGCCGCATGGCTCTCCCGGACCGCCTTCATCACGTCGATCATGGCTTTGCTGATGGCCGCGACCGCCTGCGTTTGCGGCAACGCCTGCAAGGTTGCAATCAGGTCATTGGTCAACACCGCGATTTTGGTCGTCGCGGCAGCGGCTGTCATGACCGCCTGGGCCTTTTGATAATTGGCCGCCGATACCGCCGTGTCGCGCGCCCGGGACGCGGCGAACACGGCCTCCTGCGCGGCAATCAGACGATCTGCCATTTTCTCCGGATCGAAACCGTTCCCCGCCGAAAATTTCCTCAGCGCGGCGGCAATCGCAGCCGTTCCCTCCGGAGACTGGAAACGATTTTCCTTTACGAGCTTGAGCGCACCCATGAAATCGGCATCGGCATGCAGTGCCGCAACCATCGCCTGCGCATGTTCGAGTTGCTGTTCGCTCTGCGTCATCGTCAGCAACAGCGCCTTGCCGTCGGGCGTTTCCGGCAGCTTTTCCACCGCCGCGCGGGCCTGCCGGACCTGGGCGAGCAGTTCGTCGGACTTTGATGTATCAGCCAAGAAAATATCTCCATACACCAAAAGCGATGAGGCCGATCAGGCCGAGTTTCACGATCATGCCGCCACACCCGCTCGCGGGTGCCTTGAAAGCGCCGACAAGAGTTTGGGCACGCACCACTACCAATTGCAGGTCCTGCTGGCTGGATGCGAGTCCCTGGCCGGTTGCGCCATCCATTCCCAGCAGAAAATCTTTCCCCGCGTTGCGCTCTCTTTGCAGGGTGCCGGTCGCGGTATCGACCGCGTTCTGCGGCGCGGCGAGAAATTGAGCAATGAGGGTCTTCGCCTGCTCTTCCGTGGGGCTGATCGGCTTGATAGCGTTCATAAAGTCCTGACGGCTCTTTATCAGCACGTTCAATGCCGTCGTAAGCGCAGTAAAGATCTGCGATGAATCGCGAATAACCGGTTCGCAATCCGGCCAGGATTGCGTATCCTTGCCCTTCATCTCTATCAGCTTGTCGACGAGGTCTCCAATCCGGGACTGAACCTCAGCAAAATCCTCTTTGGCTCCACGCAGAGCCGCCAAATCATGGGACACCCAGTCAAGGTCAAATCTTTGGCCAGCCGCCATATCCGTTCCCATTCCAAATAATCATCTCTACAAGGCACCGGAAATTGGCGTCAGACCAGCAGAGACCGCACGCTGGCCATAGAAGTCGCACATTTTTCTTGAGCGTGCAATTCGCGATCCATTCTCCCATTCAGGGCAACACGCCCCCGCCCGCCGCCGACATATGGGCATCATGCGCCCTCCCCCGGACCTCGACACGCCTCCATTTTCAATATATTTCTACTTTCCGGTCAATAAGATACTCCTTCAAACGCCGTCGCCGCACGGAAACCCGACCCTCCGGGCTTCAAGAGATCATTCCATAATGGGGGCATCCCCTGTCTTGTGTTTTTTCTGATAAAATGGGATCGGTGCCATCATGAATACAATGCAGTTGTCTCCACAAACGCTTTCGATTGCGCGACAATGGCGCAAATGGAAAGCCGGACCGGTCCTGTTTTTTATTTCAGCCCTATTTTTAGCCGCGAACCTTCTGTACCTGGTTGCGCTATCCTATCCGCAGCCATTCAATGAAATAGCCGTCTATCGCATCATTTTCGGCATGGTGCTCACCGGGTTCAGCGGGGCGGCTCTCTGGTACGGCTGGCGTTTTTTCAGTCGTTTCTTTGACGGGGACAGCCAGTCGAAACGTGGCGTCTTCGGCGGATTATTCCGCTTCCTGGCGCTGGGCGTGCTGCTCAGTATCGTCTGTTTCGGCATTCAGGCTCTTCTGGTCAGCCAGATGACACGCTCCATGGCGACCAGGGCCGTCGGCAACCCGTCAATGCGCGGAACGGTCTCCGCCTATATAACGCCAGGCTTGGAAGACCCCCAGAACCCCCATGTCTCCCCGCCATCGGATATTGCGGTCCGCTCGCTGGCGAACCTGCTCTCGGTTACGAATTTTCCGTTGCCGTTCAACGCATCTCCCGATGAGCCCTGGACTGCATTGCTGTCAGGCCCGCGCTCCGACATCAATATCGGGCCGTTCATTGCGTTCTGTACGGCGCAGGCAGCGCAAAGGCATGACCGCCACGGATCATGCCTGACCAATGGCTACAACAACGTGCTGGGCGGGATGATTGTCAGTTTCTTTTTTATACAGGTTGCATGGGTCTGTGCCCTCGCCTGCCTTTTCAGCCTCGTGCGCGCCTGCTTCCTCTGGTTCCGCCCGGTCACCCGCCTGCCCGGCATCACGTCGGCTTTGATCGTCTTTGCTATTGGTCTGGCTTTTTACGAAATCCCTGCCCACTCCAACTCTGGCAGCACGATTGACGGCATTCTCGCATCCAGCGTTTCGGGTGATCATGCTCCGTTTGTCTCACTATTCGTTACGACAATCGGCAGGGCCGAAATTCACGTCATCTCATGGCTGGCACCCCTGGCATCACTGCTGCCGGGACTGACGTAGGCACCCCGCCGGCAAAGCCGCAGGGCGTTACGCACCCCAATAAAAAACGCTCTGTGCAAGTCATAAGACTCACACAGAGCGCAATCGGGACATGACCTTGCGTGCCGCGCCCCAGAGCGGCACGGCCATTCTCAACCGTTCAGCTTGTCCAGTTCGCGCACCACGGCCTCGCCCATCACGGACGTACCGACCTGGGCCATGCCCGGGCTCATGATGTCGGCGGTCCGCAGCCCGCTGGCCAGCACGTTGGCCACCGCCTGCTCGATCAGCGCGGCTTCCGCTTCCATCGCGAAGGAATAGCGCAGCAGCATCGCGAACGAGAGGATCTGCGCCAGCGGATTGGCGATCCCCTTGCCGGCGATATCCGGCGCACTGCCATGGATCGGCTCATACAGCGCCGGACGTCGCCCTTCGCCGTCCACCGCACCCAGCGTGGCCGAAGGCAGCATGCCCAGGCTGCCGGTCAGCATCGATGCCAGGTCAGAGAGCAGGTCGCCGAACAGGTTGCCGGTCACGATCACGTCGAACTGGCGCGGATTGCGCACAAGCTGCATGGCGCAATTATCGGCCAGCATGTGGGTCAGTTCCACATCGGCATACTCGCGGGCATGCAGCGCGGTCACGACCTCCTTCCACAGCAGGCCGCTTTCCATCACGTTGCATTTCTCGACCGAGCAGACGCGCTTGCCGCGCTGGCGTGCCAGGTCGAAGGCCACCCGCGCCACACGCTCGATCTCGGACGTGGTGTAGATTTCGGTATTGATGCCGCGCTTCGTGCCGTCCGGCAGCGTCTCGATGCCGCGCGGCGTGCCGAAATAGATGCCGCCCACCGATTCGCGGACGATCATGATATCCAGCCCGGCGACAACTTCGGGCTTCAGCGTGCTGGCCTCGGCCAGGGCATCGAACACCTTGGCGGGGCGCAGGTTGGCGAACAGCCCCAGTTCCTGCCGCAATTTCAGGATCGCGACCTCCGGCCGGAGGTCGAAGCCGACCGACGCCCATTTCGGATCGCCGACCGAGCCGAACAGTACCGCATCCGCCGCGCGGGCTGCCACGATCACCTCATCACGGATCGGCACGCCATGCACAGCCAGCGACGCACCACCGACCAGATCCTCGGAAATATCGAAGGCAATCCCACGCGCCCGGCCCATCCACGCCACGACGCGCGCGACCTCGGTCATCACCTCGGGGCCGATCCCGTCGCCGGGCAGGACAAGGAGCTTTTTGGTAACGGTCATTTCTCGTTTTCCTGTCGTGACAAATAGGCGGCGCGTGCAGCGGTCAGTCTATGACGATCCGCGTCTGCCATGGCTGGGCCTGCCCGCGCGCGGCCTCGAACGTGCTGATCGCCCCTTCGTGCTGCAAGGTCTGGCCGATATCGTCCAGCCCCTCCAGCAGCAGATGCTTACGCAGCGGGTCGATCTCGAACGCGATCTCCTCGCCATCGGGGCGCACGACCACCTGACGCTCCAGGTCGACCGTCAGCCGGCCATTCGCCCCCAGCCGCGCATCGTCCATCAGCGCATCGCAGATTTCGCGCGGCAGACGGATCGGCAGGATCCCGTTCTTGAAGCAGTTATTGAAGAAGATATCGGCGAAGGACGGCGCGATCACGCAGCGGATACCGAAATCCAGCAGCGCCCAGGGCGCATGCTCGCGCGACGAGCCACAGCCCAGATTGTCATGGGTAATCAGAATGCCGGCCTTGCGGTACGGCTCCCGATTCAGCACGAAATCCGGCTTTTCCGACCCGTCGGGATTGTAGCGCATGCCGTCGAAGGCATGCACGCCCAGGCCCGAGCGCTTGGTGGTCTTGAGAAACCGCGCCGGAATGATCTTGTCGGTGTCGATATTCGCTTCGGGCAGCGGTGCCGCAATCGCGGTCAGGACAGTGAATTTATCCATGGCTCAGATCAGCTCCCGCACGTCCGTCAGATGTCCCGTCACCGCAGCCGCCGCCGCCATCGCGGGCGAGAGCAGATGGGTGCGCCCACCCGGCCCCTGGCGACCCTCGAAATTGCGGTTAGAGGTCGAGGCACAGCGCTGCCCCGGCGTCAGCCGGTCGGGATTCATGCCCAGGCACATCGAGCACCCGGCCTCGCGCCACTCGAAACCGGCATCGAGAAAAACCCGGTCCAGCCCCTCATGCTCGGCCTGCGCCTTCACGATGCCCGACCCCGGCACCACCATGGCGCGCACGCCCGGTGCCACATGCCGTCCGGCCACGATCCCAGCCGCCGAGCGCAGGTCCTCGATCCGGCTGTTGGTGCAGGAACCGATGAACACGACATCGACCGGTACCCCGGCGATCTTCTGTCCCGCTTCCAGCCCCATATAGTCGAGCATGCGCTGCATCTGCGCGCGCTTCGCTTCGTCGCTCTCAGCCGACGGGTCGGGCACCGTGCCCGACACCGGGATCACCGTCTCGGGACTGGTGCCCCAGGTCAGGACCGGCGGAATATCCTCGGCCCGCAATTCCACGATCTTGTCGTAATGGGCACCTGCGTCGGCGGCCAGCGTCTTCCAGTAAGCTACCGCCTGCTCGAACGCCTCGCCCTGCGGAGCGAAGGGGCGGCCGCGCACGTAGTCGAACGTCGTCTCGTCCGGTGCCACCAGCCCGGCGCGCGCACCAGCCTCGATCGACATGTTGCAGATCGTCATCCGGCCGGCCATGTCCAGCCCGCGAATGGTCGAGCCAGCGAATTCGATCACATAGCCAGTGCCACCGGCGGTGCCGATGGTGCCGATGATCGCCAGCATCACGTCCTTGGCGGTCACGCCCGCGCCCAGCGTCCCCTCGACCACTACTTTCATGTTCATGGCGGGCTTCTGCAACAGCGTCTGCGTCGCCATCACATGCTCGACTTCGGACGTGCCGATGCCGAATGCCAGCGCGCCCATGGCGCCGTGGGTCGAGGTGTGGCTGTCACCGCACACGATGGTCATGCCGGGCAGCGAAATCCCCTGTTCCGGCCCCACGACATGCACGATGCCCTGGCGTTCGGACAGAAGCGGGAAATACGGCACGCCGAATTCGCGCACATTGCGCTCCAGCGTCTCGATCTGGTTGCGGCTTTCCGGTTCCTCGATCGGCAGGGTGCGGTCGGAGGTCGGCACGTTATGGTCCACCACCGCGATGGTGGCATCGGGCCGGCGCAGGCGGCGGCCGCTGATGCGCAGCCCCTCGAACGCCTGCGGGCTCGTCACCTCATGCACAAGGTGCCGGTCGATATAGAGAATGGCCGTGCCGTCCTCGAGCCGTTCCACGACATGACTGTCCCAGATCTTGTCGAACAGCGTACGTGCGGCCATCGGTCTTCCCCCTTCGGAACGGCATGGCAGGGTACGGCCCCGCCGCCCGCGAAACCACGCGGACGGCGAAGGAACGAAACCCGTAGAATCAGAACGATGCGCCGACCCGCGGCCGTGGCCGTGGGCGGCGCATCGGTATCAGATGGTGATCAGGCCGTAGCCGTCACCGTCTCGCGGGCGCGCTCGGCGATACGCGCCGACTTGCCGCGACGGCCGCGCAGATAATACAGCTTCGCACGACGCACGGCGCCGCGACGCACGACCTTGATCTCGGCGATCGTGGGCGCATACAGCGGGAACACACGCTCCACGCCTTCGCCGTTCGAAATCTTGCGCACGGTGAAGTTGCTGTTCAGGCCCTTGTTCGAACGGGCGATCACCACGCCCTCATAGGCCTGGACGCGCTTGCGCTCGCCTTCGACGACGCGGACCGACACGCGGACCGTGTCGCCGGGACCGAATTCGGGGACCGCACGCTCGGCGGAGAGGCGGGCAATCTCACCGGCCTCGTACTGCTGGATAATGTTCATGGTCGGGTTCCTCGTTTCAAACAGTCTAATCAGTGCAGCCGGTCGGGATCAGCCGCAGGGCTGACCGGATCGGACGTGTCTTGGCCGGTGCGGCGGCGATACGCGGCCCAGAGATCGGGCCGGCGGACCTGGGTCGCCGTCTCGGATTCAGTCTGCCGCCAGCGTGCGATGGCGGCGTGATGACCGGACAGCAGGATGTCGGGCACATCGCGCCCTTCCCAGCTCGCCGGCTTGGTGTAATGCGGATATTCCAGCAACCCGTCGGAGAAACTCTCCTCCGCACCGCTGGCGTCCGAGCCCATGACGCCGGGGATCAGCCGGACGCAGGAATCCAGCAGCACCAGGGCCGCCATTTCCCCGCCGGAGAGCACATAATCGCCGATCGAGACCTGCTCGACGGCACATGCCTCCAGCACGCGCTCATCCACCCCCTCGTAGCGCCCGCACAGCACCACCACGCCGGGGCCGCTGCTCAGGCGACGAACGTCCTCCTGACGCAGTTGCCGCCCGCGCGGCGTCGGATAGATCACCGGCCGCCCACCGGCCGCCACGTCGCGGATCGCGGCAGACACCACATCCGGACGCATGACCATGCCGGCCCCGCCTCCGAAAGGCGTGTCGTCCACCGTACGGTGCCGCCCCAGGCCATATTCCCGCAGGTCGCGCAGATCGAGCGACCACAGCCCGTCCTCCAGCGCCCGTCCGGCCAGCGACTGGCCGAGCGGACCGGGAAACATGCCGGGAAACAGCGTCAGGACGGTCGCCTGCCAGGTCATGACGCCTCTCCGACGGCAGGGGAAACCTCCCCGGCCTCCGGCGACAGATCGCCCTGAACCTCGACCTCGTCCGGCAGAACCACTTCGATCCGGCCGGCGGCGATGTCGATCACCGGGAAACAGGCCTGGGTAAAGGGCAGGATCAGGGACGCATGCCCCTGCCCGCCGATCTCCAGGCTGACCCCGGCACCGTAATCATGGACGACCAGCACCGTCCCCAGGGCGTTGCCGCCCTGTTCGTGGACGGCCAGGCCGATCAGGTCGGCGAAGTAGAACTCGTCCTGATCCGGCTCCGGCAGGCTGGCCCGCGCGATATACAGACGGCGGTTGACCAGCGCCTGCGCAGCCTCCCGCGAAGCCACGGCCTGACCCGCCGCGTCGCGCAGTTCGGCAATGCCGTCCCCACGCCAGCGCAGGGTCCAGACCTGCCCCCGGTCGTCGGTCAGCGTTCCATAGGCCGTCAGGTCTTCCGGCACGGTGGCGTAGCTGTGCACGCGCACCAGCCCCCGCACGCCATGCGGCCGCCCCACCACACCCATCAGGATACGATCGCGATCCACCGGTTCAGTCCGCCCGTGTCTCTATCCGTCCGTTGGCTCAGGCCGTGGCGGCAGCGGCGGCAGCGGCAGCGGCAGCACGCTCCTGCGCACGCTTCTTCGGCGCGGACTGCTTCGGCTGCTCGGTGTAGACCGGCTTCGCGATCAGGCCGGCATTGCCCAGGAAGCGCGCAACGCGGTCGGTCGGCAGGGCACCCTGCGACAGCCAGTACGTGATGCGCTCGCTGGTCAGGCGGATGCGGTCGGCATGGTCGGACGGCAGCATCGGGTTGTAGGCGCCCACCTTCTCGACGAAACGGCCGTCGCGCGGCGAACGGCTGTCGGCCACCACGATGTGGTAGTAGGGGCGCTTCTTCGCGCCGGCGCGGGCGAGGCGGATCTTCAGGCTCATTGAGGCAATTCTCCGAAATGAAAACGTGCGGAATGCGGTAGAGGGACGAAACGGTCTGCGCGATCGCGTCAGCCGAACGGACGGCCGCCGGGCGGTTTCGGCCCCTTGGGCATGAGAGCGGACATCCCCTGGCGCATGAGACCTTTCATGCCCAGCTTGTTGATCCGCTTCATCATCGTGGACATGTCATCGAACTGCTTCAGCAGCCGGTTGACGTCCTGAACAGTGCTGCCCGACCCGGCGGCGATGCGCTTCTTGCGCGACGCCTTGATGATGGCGGGCGTCTTGCGCTCCGCCCGGGTCATGGACGAAATGATGGCCTGATGGCGCTTCAGGACCGAAGTATCCAGGTCCTTGTCGCCCAGCGCCTGCTTGACCTTGCCCATGCCGGGCAGCATGTCGAGAATCCCCGACAGCGAGCCCATCTTCGCGATCTGGCGAATCTGCGCGGCATAGTCGTCCAGGTCGAACTTGCCCTGCATCATCTTGAGGGCGAGTTTCTCGCTCTCTTCATGGTCCAGGGTGTCGGCGGCCTTCTCCACCAGGCCGGCGATGTCGCCCAGCCCGAGGATACGGCCGGCCACGCGCTCGGGATGGAACTCCTCCAGCGCGTCCAGCTTCTCGCCCGACCCGGTCAGCTTGATCGGCGCGCCGGTCACGGCGCGCATCGACAGCGCGGCACCGCCGCGGGCGTCGCCGTCCATCCGGGTCATGACCACGCCGGTCACGCCCACGGCCTCGTTGAAGGCGCGGGCGGTGTTCACGGCATCCTGGCCGGTCATCGCATCGACGACCAGCAGGGTTTCGGCCGGCGACGTCTCGGCGCGGATCTCCCGCACCTCGTTCATCAGCGCCTCGTCGATCGACAGGCGGCCGGCGGTATCGAGAATGACGACGTCGAAACCTTCGCGCCGTCCGGTATCCATCGCCCGCCGCGCGATCTCGACCGGCGTCTGGCCGGGCACGATCGGCAGCGAGGGCACGCCGGCGCGTTCGGCAAGCTGCTGCAACTGCAACTGGGCGGCGGGGCGCTGGGTATCCAGGCTGGCCAGCAGCACCTTCTTGCGCTCGCGGGTCGCCAGTCGCAGGGCGATCTTGCCCGAGGTCGTGGTCTTGCCCGAACCCTGGAGACCGACCATCAGGATCGGCACCGGCGGCACCGCATTCAGGTTCAGCGGAACCGCGCCCGCACCGCCCAGCGCGTCGATCAGCGCGTCATTGACGATCTTGGCGACGGCCTGGCCGGGCGAGATGCTGTCCAGCACCTCATGCCCCACCGCACGCTCGCGCACCTTGTTGACGAAATCCTTGACGACCGACAAGGCCACGTCGGCGTCCAGCATCGCCAGGCGCACTTCGCGCATCGCCTCGGCGACATCGGCCTCGGACAGCGCACCGCGCTTGGCGAGGCCGTCGAATACACCGGAAAGCTTACCTGACAGCGCCTCGAACAAAGGACGTTCACCCCAAAAGATATCGCGCCACTGCGCGAACACTCGCGAGGCGGCGGTCCTGATTTCGGGGGAGGCTTACCCCTCTCCCCTCCCGATGTCAACGATTCCGGTCCGGGGCCGCCGTCAGCCGGCCACCCCGGGGGAATCGCCGCGACAGAGGTCCTTATTCCGCGTCGTCATCCTTGGGCGCGCCCTTGCCCGGCGGCGGCGGGGGCGGCGCGGTCAGTTCGTCCAGCTGATCGCGCAGCGAACGGATCTTGTCCTCGCGTACCTTCGCATCGGCGAGCTGCGCCGGGGTCAGGACGTCGTGGATCTTGACCGCCACATCCAGTCGGCTGTCGATATCGGCCTGGTGCAGGGTCTCGATCTGCTGGGTCAGCGACGTCAGCTTCGCCCGATCGACCGGGCCCGGCGCCAGCAGCAGGTCGCGGATCTGTTGATGCAGCGCTCCTTCCTGCTTCCAGTCGTCGCGCTTGCCCTTGCGCGCAGCCTGCAGGATCGCATGGATCTGCTTGTGCTGTGCCGGGGTCAGCTTCAGCCCGGCCAGCACCTCCATGCCGCCGCGCGCGCCCCAGCCACCGTGCATGCCAGGACCAGCCGGCGGCGGCATGTCATGCGCCTGGGCCACGGTCGCCGACAGGCCCGCCATGACCGTCACCGCCAGGATCGTCTTCTTGAACATATGTTGAGCCTCTATTTCCGTAACCGGCACGGGGCCTCCCCCGGTCCAACCAGGAAATCTAACCATGCAAAGCCGGTTCGAAATCAGGCCTTTGTGCTACGAAATGTAAGCATGCCGGCCACCACCGGCCGGCATGCCTGCGGGGCATCCATCAGCGGACGGAAGCGCCCCCGCGCGGCCTCTCCGTCGGCAGCATCTCGCCCGTGGCGGCGTAATAGACCCGCTCGGCGATGTTGGTGGCATGATCGCCGATCCGCTCCAGGTTCTTGGCGATGAACAGCAGATGGGTGCAGGACCGGATGGTGCGCGGGTCTTCCATCATGTAGGTCACCAGTTCGCGGAACATGGCGGTATAAAGCTCGTCCACCGCCGCGTCCGACTGCCAGACCTCGACCGCGCGCGCGCTGTCGCGCTGGTCCAGCGCATCGATCGCCCGGCGCAGGTTTTCCTGCACCAGCCGCCCCATGCTGCGCAGGGCTCCGGCTGGAACATCGGTCGGCACGGCCTCGACCTTGAGCGCGCGCTTGGCGACGCTGGCGGCGCAATCGCCGATGCGCTCCAGATCACCCGAGATCTTCATCGCCGCCACGATCTCGCGCAGGTCGCCCGCCATCGGCGCCCGCAATGCCAGCACGCGAATCGCCAGCGTCTCGATATCGCGCTCCAGCTGGTCCACCTGCGGATCGAGCGCCTGCGCCATACGCCCGGCCTCGGTATCGCCGTCCACGACGGCCGCAACCGCCTGTTCGGTCTGCCGGGTGACCAGCCGCCCCATGGCAACCATCATCCCGCGCAACTGCGAAAGCTGCTGCTCGTAGCTGCTGACGGTGTGCGCCTGTTCCTTCACCATGCTGCCTTTCCCCCTGCCCGCCGAACTCAGCCGAACCGGCCGGTGATGTAATC
>NZ_QQAW01000017.1 GCF_003350405.1 Gluconacetobacter liquefaciens
CGCGTCCAGGGGGCAATCATATACGTGTCCCACAGGGTCACCCCCAGAACGATCGCCAGCACAACGACGCTCAGGGTCAGAACCACGCGGATCAGGGTGCGTAGAAGGGGCATTGTCTATCTCGGACCTTGCAGGGGCAGTTGTTCGACCGTTTCTCAGACGAACAGGATCATCAGGCACAGAACACAAGTGTAGAGGGCGACCTCGAATAGCGCGAGATGCCAGAACCATTTCATGATGCCGGTCCACCACAGCGCGAAGCGGATCAGCATGGTCACCGGCAGAGCGGCGATTGCGTAGACGACGATCGGCGCCATGAAGGCGCCGAAGAAATTGAACTCGGTCAGCATCACGCGGCTCTCATTCCGAACGAACGCGTCTGGGGTGGGATGGCCATATTCAGCCTGTTATTGGCGCCCGGCATGTCGCCAGGCAATTGCAGGGGACCTTGTTTGTGAAAGAATCCGGGCGCCGAGTCTACCAGCAGCGATGCCTGTTCGAGGCAGGCGGCAATGCGCCGGGTGGGAACGTGGGATGCAGCGGGGCGCTCTTCGACATCGCGCATCACTTCCTGTGCCGCGGTGCGGAGGATCAGCGCGGTGCGGGTGGGCTGGGTGCATAGATGCTGGAACGACGCCAGCGCCGCCAGCGTGCAGGCGCGGTCCTGTTCGTGCACCGCCGGATTCTGCACCAGATGCCGCAGTCGCGCGATCAGGCGCCCCACCGAGACGCAGATGAACGCCGCATCGGTGGTTTCGTAGACGCGGGCAGGTGGTGCGACCAGCGAGAAGCGTTGGATCATACGCAGGATCTTCTGCATCTGCAGGTTTTCCCACACCGTCCAGCTGACGTGCCGGTTCAGCGGCAGGCTGGCCAGTTGCTGGGTGGCGCGATTCATCGACGTGACCAGTCGGGCGGTGTCCAGCCGATGGTCGGACGGCAGGATGACCCGGAAGACCAGAGCCAGCCCGATCAGGGCGATCAGGTAGGACAGCCAGACATTCATCAGGGACAGGTCGTCATAGGAGATCGGATTGCGGATCTGCACCATGGCATTGAAGAATACCGCATAACCGAAGCCGCGCATGGCGTGGCGGGGATGGAATTGAAGCCAGATGCCCGGCAGCAGGCAAACCGACAGGGACAGCCACAACAGCGGATAACCGTCGATACGGGGCAGGAGGAAGGTCTGGCAGATGAAGGCGGCGGGAATCGCGGCCAGGGTGCCGCTGGCAAACATGACGCTGGCGCGGGATGCCACCGGGCTGGTGGCCAGCAGGCAGGACGCCGGGATGAGATAGGCGAGCATGGTGGCGCCGTTCGACCAGCGGAGGACATACCATGTCAGACAGCCCAGCAGGGTGACGAACGCGCCGCGCGTGCCGTTGCGCAGCGCCGCCGGCCAGTCGAAGAACAGTCGTAGCCGGATCGGGCGGACATGTGCCTGCGGCCCCACGAAATCGTCCAGCGCGCTGCGCAATTGCACCAGGATGTCGCGTTCGTTGTCGATGAACGCGATGGTGGGGAGGTCTTTGGTCTCTTCTGACAGGTCGTCCAGGGTGTCGATGGCGGCGGCGAGGTGGGTACGCATGCCGGCCGGATCGTCGAGGTGCAGGTTTTCCGGGGGGATGACGGCGAAGCGCGCCATCACGTCATGCACCAGGTCGCGGGCGGCTGCGGATTGCGGATTGTCGGGCGGGTCGTCGCGCCAGATCGGGTGATGGGTGCTGAGCAGCCCCAGCAGCCGGGCCACGCCGGCACGCAGGCCGGCGGCCCGCCGGCCGATCGCGAAATTGTCGGCGGCGGCATATTCGATCGCTTCGACCAGCGCATTGGCCTGGGAGAGCAGGCGTGCGCGGGCGTCATAGCTGGTCAGCGTCATGGCGCGGAACGAGAACGGCTGGCCGCCATCGTCCGGCATGGGGGTCTGACCGGGGACCATGTCCTCCAGGTCCGCCGGGTGCGAGAACTGGCCGGTGATGTTGCGCAGCGTCTGGTCGACCTGGCGCAGAACCTTTTCCGGCCGGCTGACCGACGTGACCAGAAACACCACGGCCGTGCTGACGATGCCGACCGTGACCGCCGACAGGCGCGACATGGCAGCCATGAAGATGCGGTCGGGGTCGGCGAAGGTGGAAATGGAAACCAGCACGATGGTGTAGCCCGCCAGCACGGCGGCATAGGCCTTGTAGAACCGCAGCAATGTTGAGACGCAGCAGGCGATGCCGATGATGATCGACAGACCCATGAAATAGAGCATCGGTGACTGCGGGAAGGCCGCCATCAGCAACACCGCTGCTGTTGCGCCGATCACGGTGCCGAAAATACGCCAGAAGCTCTTGGAGACCATCGCACCGACGACCGGGTTGGCCACGATCAGAACCGTCGTGACCGAGGACATCGGTGTCTGGAGCTGGAAGAAGAATGCCAGGAACAGGGCCAGCCCCACGGCCAGCAGTGCGCGGATGCTGTAGGCGATAGTAGGCGAGAGTGCTTTCCAGTCGGGGAAGGCAAAGCCGCCGAAGCGGACCAGCGAGCGCGGGAAATGCAGCGCCGTGTGCGGAGGGACCAGACGGATGCTCATGTCCGGGTTGCCGCGCCTGCGACGGCCGGACCGCAGCGCAACGGATCACGGCCGGGCCGTCCCTGTCGGGGCGCGCTCTTATGGGTCAGACGACGTCCAAAGGATCGTGCCCGTGCACTACGCTCGGAGTCCGCCATCTCCACAGCTACCCGGTTTCCCTGACTTGCCATGAGGACGCATCAGGTCTGCGTGCTCATGAAATTGTGACGAGGGAATACGTTTCCAGAAATGGCGGGCGGGGGCCAATGCAATTTCAGCATGGTCCCCAACCGGCTTTGGCGTCTCTCAGGCAATACGGTGCTGATCGGAGGGGTCAGATGCCCTTGCGGCCGAAGACCGAGCGGACGAGGTGCAGGATCGCGCGCAGGGCCTGGCGGCCGACCGGGCCGGCGATCGCGGTCGTCACGGCGGTCAGGGCCATGGCCTGGCGCAGTTCGTTCAGCGCGTGCTCGCGGGCGAAGCGGGCGCGGATTTCGGTCGCGGTCATGATCGAGCGGCGGCCGAGCAACAGGAACAGCAGTGCCATGGCGCCATCGATCGCGAAGACCAGGATCGCCGCGCCGAGCACGCTGAACCCCAGCGTCTGGTAGGCGAAGGCCCAAAGCAATGCGTGTCCCGACAGGATCGCCAGCAGGCCGAACACGGCGGCGACGACCAGGAACGCCACCTGCCTGCCGATGCGGATGGCCATCTCGCGGCGTACGGTCAGTTCCGCCTGGACAGTGGCTTTGCCAAGTTCGGCTATCTTCATGGTCCTTGCTTCTTCCCTCTGCTTCGTTGGCGGGCGCTCCGCCGGAATGCCCGCCCGGCCAGATAGCTGATCGCGGCATGGCTGGCGATGGCCGCCGGTCGCATTCGGCGCACGGCGGTTCGGATGTCCGGCCGATGATCGGCCACTTCGCGTGGCTTGGCAACGACCCGTGGGCCGTCGGTGCGCGGCCCGGCCAGTGGCGCGCGCCCTGGCCGATGGTGGGACGAAAACGGTCGTTCGCAGCGTGTGGTCGACGATTTTACGGGCTCGCGCCGCGAGATCGGTCGTATCTTTCATGCGGGTTGTCTACACTTGCCGGCTTTCGCTCCGTCCTGGCAGGTTTCGCTTCTCGCATGGCTCCCCTCTCTCCACGTCTTGATGTTCGCGGATTTGTGTGCGCGCCGGTGGAGCCCTCCACGCCCGCGCTGTCATTTTCGATCGCGCCCGGCGGGTGTCTGGCGTTGCTGGGGGATCGCGCGGTCGATCTTTCCCGCCTGCTGGATACGCTGGCGGGCCATCTGCCGTGCGTGGCCGGCGAGATCCTGCTCGACGGGCGGGATGTGGCGGAGTTGCCGGCCGGCCATCGGGGGCTGGGATTGTTCAGTGCGCGCGATCCGTTGTTCGCGCACCTGACCGTGCGGCGGAACCTGGCCTTTCCGCTGGAGGCGCGCGGCATGGCTCGTCCGGCGATCGTGGCGCGGGTGGATGCTGTGCTGGCGCTGCTGGGGCTGGATGGATGCGCGTCCCGCCGGCCGCGCGCCCTTGATCCGCAGGATGAATGGCGGGCGCGGCTTGGCCGGTTGCTGGTCTTCGCGCCGTCCGTCCTGCTGCTGGACGACCCGTTCGTCGGTTTGGCGCGGGGTGATCGGCTGGCGATGCGCCGCCTGCTGGCGCGGGTGGCGCGGGCGCAGGGCCTGACGCTGCTGCTGGCGACCAGCGATCGCGAGGACGCGTTGCTGCTGGGCGACGCGATCGGCGTGCTGTCGGGGCGCGCGCTGTTGCAGATCGGCAATGCCGCCGAACTGTTCGACCGGCCGGCCTGCGACAGGGTTGCCACCGGCTTCGGCGACGCCAATGCCCTGACCGGGCGCGTCGCGTGGGTGGAAGACGATCTGGCGTCGGTCCATCTGGCCAGCGGCGCGCGGGTCGAGGCCATGGCAGGTCAGGGCCTGGCCGACGACATGCTGTGCACGCTGTGTATCCGGCCCGACCGGATTGCCACCCTGTTTCCGACCGGCCGGGCTGCCGCCGATGACGATGGCGAGGACACGCTGCCGACGGTGCTGGTGGGGCTGCATCATATGGGCGACCATATCCGGCTGCGTTTCCGGCTGGAGGACGGACAGGAGGTTCTGGTCCGCCGGCCGCCGGCGCAGAGCCTGACGGGGCTCGTGCCCGGACGCACCGCGCGGCTGGCGTGGCAGCCGGCCCATGCGGTGGCCTTTCCGTTTCGGGGGGAAATGGGCTAGCGTGCCCGCCTGTTTATCCTGCCTCCTGCGAAAGTTCATTCCTCTGTCCCGCCCGCCCCGCATTCTCCGATCGCTTCGCCGTCTTCTGATCGGGTTGCTGCTGCTGGCGATCGTGCCGACTAGCGGGAATGCCCGGACAGGCTGGCGCACGCATGCGCTGGTGGTGAACAGTCTGGGCGGCGCCCTGAGTGCGGCCCAGGACAAGGCGTTTTTCCGCCCCTTCGCGGCCCAGATGGGGGTCGGTATTCTGCGGTATGTGTGGGATGGCGATCCGCGGCCCCGGTCGGGGCATGCCGGCCGTGCCTGGACTGTGGCGCTGATGGAAGACAGCACCGCCCGTGCCGCCTGCATGCAGGGATTTCTGCTGCGACTGGGCGGCGCCCCCGGCAGTGCCGATGCCTGCGGCGTGCCGGCTATGCGCGAGGGAATTGCCCTGGCCTGGGATCGCGGCCGCATTCCGGTGGCCCCGCACTGGAGCGATTTCTGGAATGTCGTGCGCTATCCCGGCAAGCGGGGGCTGCGCCGCGATCCACGCTCGACGTTGGAGATCGCGCTGATGGCCGATGGCGTTGCACCGGCCGATGTCTATGCCGTGCTGGGCACGCCCGAGGGTGTCGCGCGGGCATTCCGCAAGCTCAGCCAGTTGCGTCCTTATATCGAGTGGTGGACCAGCCCGGCGGAATCCGCGCGCATCATCAAGAATGGCAGCGTGCTGATGACCAGCGCGGCGGGGGGCGAGGTGACGGCCGCCGGGACCGGCCAGCGCGATGTGGGACTGCAATGGGAGCAGAGCCTGGATAATGGCCTGTCGTGGGGTGTTGCGCCCGATCTGGATCGGGCGGCGCGCGACCGGGCGCGCAGCCTACTGCATTTCATGGCGCAGCCCGAGCAGGTGGCGCGGTTCGCGTCGCTTTATCATGCGCATGGCGATGCGGGCTCGGTCACGCCACTGCTGATGGATGCCGCTTTCTGGCACGAGCATCTGCCCGACCTCTCCAAACGCTTCGCCGACTGGCTGGCTGCGCCATGACCGGGTTGCCGGCTTTCTCGGTGCCGGCACTGGTTGTCAGTCTGCTGGTGGAAAGTGTGGCGGCTGGGGCTGCATGCGGGCTCGGCCTGCTGTTGCGGGCAGGGCCGAAGGGGCGGAGCGTGCTGTCGGGCGCCCGGATCGGGGCCCTGGCACTGGCAATCCCGGGGTGGATGGGGGCCGTGATGCTGTCGGGCCCCTGGCGCGACGGTGGTGCCGGGCCTGTCGTGATGCAGGCTGTTTGCCTTGTTCCGCTGGTTCTGTTGCCGCTTCTGCGCGCGCTCGATCGGTTGCCGCCTGGACTGACGCGGACGGCGGCAGGGTTGGGGGCGGGGCGGCTGGTGCGGTTGCGCGGCCTTTGGTTGCCGCTGCTGGGCCCGTCGGCGCTTGCGGCGGCGGTGCTGGCGGTAGCGGGGGCCGTGCTGGTTGGCGTGTTCGACGGGTAGGCGGCGTTTTTCTTCTCTCTGCCGCCGGGATTCAGTAAGACGGTCGCCATGACCGATATGAAGCCGTTCTGGCAGGTCCGCCGGCTGGACGAAATGACGACCGAGGAATGGGAATCGCTGTGCGACGGCTGCGGACGCTGTTGCTTGCACAAGCTGCGCGAAGACGTGACCGAGCAGATCCTGTTTACCGATGTTGCCTGCCGGTTGCTGGATCTGGAAACCTGCCTGTGTTCGGACTATGCGTGCCGCCGGCGCAAGGTGCCCGATTGCGTGCAGTTGACCCCCGAGGCCCTGGCGGAAATCGACTGGCTGCCGCCCTCCTGCGCCTATCGGCTGGTGGCCGAGGGGCGGCCGCTGGCATGGTGGCATCCGCTGGTTTCGGGTTCGCCCGACACCGTGCATGAGGCCGGGGTTTCGGTGCGGGGCCGGGCAATCAGCGAGCGGCGGGCCGGGCAATTGGAGCATCACATTGTCGACTGGCCCGGCAAGACGCCCCGTCCGCGCCGGCCACGAGCGTGCGATCGGGCATGACGGCCAGCCTCTCCGGGCCGAGGCCGGTGGAGGCCGAGATTGTGCGGCTCGCAGGGCGGGATGTGCCGGTGCGCTGGCGCCGGTCGAGCCGGGCGCGGCGGTTGTCGTTGCGGATCGATGCGCGCGAGGCCGAAATCGTCATTACCCTGCCGCCGAGGGCGGAGCACGAGGCCGGGATGGCGTTGCTGCGCAACCATGCTGTCTGGGCGCTGTCGCGGCTGGATCACCTGCCTGCGGCGGCACCGTGGCATGACGGGGGGCAGGTGGTGCTTGATGGGTGCGCGCATGGCATCGTCCATTGTCCCGATGGGCGGCGGGGGGTGTGGATCGAGTCGGGGGTGGTGAAGGTGAGCGGTGAAGCGCCGTTCCTGCGCCGCCGCCTGATGACGTTCCTGCGGCAGGAAGCCGGGCATCGGCTGGGCGCGCGGCTGACAGCGCTGACGGGATTGTCCGGCCTGCGGCCGCGGCGGTTGGTGATCAAGGATACCAGTAGCCGTTGGGGTAGTTGCAGTGCGAACGGCACGGTGATGCTGAACTGGCGGCTGGTGATGGCGCCCGTGGATGTGCAGCATTACGTGATTGCGCATGAACTGGCGCATCTGCGGCATATGAACCATGGCCCGGATTTCTGGGTGCTGGTGGCTGCCCTGACGCCGCATCGCCATATGGCGGAAACCTGGCTGCGCAGGCATGGACCTGCTTTGTTGCGCGCCGCGTAGCCTGCCAAAAACCGTCGCAGCCGGATTTTACCCGTCATGGGAGTGTGCTAGAGGGCGTGCCGGGCGAGCTTGGCGGAATGGTAGACGCACGAGACTTAAAATCTTGCGCCCGCAAGGGCGTGCGGGTTCGAGTCCCGCAGTTCGCACCACCAACCTATTGACGCAGCATGGGATGCTTACTGTCTTCGCAGCAGCAAGATGCCCGCCGGCAGATGCGTCACTGTCATCCCGGCTGTTGCGGCAATGGCCGTGATGGCCGCGTCTGCCTGATCAATACGAAATGCCCCGCTGATGGGCGGTGTTGCGGTGTCATCGGCCAGAACATAGACGCGGCCGCGCCGGTATCGTACGATGGCCGCGACGGCCTTATGGATTGGTGCGTTGTCCAGAATGAGCTCGCCGTGCGCCCAGGCGGCGATTTCTTCGGGCGCGACACCATGTTCGACCGACGCGATCATGCCGTCGGTGTAACTGGTGCGGTCTCCGGCCTTCAGCCTGACGGGGGCCGGAGCGTGGTGCGGCGCATGGACATCCACGATGCCCCGCGCGACCGTCACACGGACACTTGCCTCTTCCCGGCGGATCTCGAACACCGTTCCCACATCCTCCGTTGTTCCATTGCGTGCCACCACCCGAAAGGGACGGCGCGGATCATGTTTCACTTCGAACAGCGCGTTGCCTTTCAGCAGCGTGATCGTCCGTTCCGTCGCGGTGTAGCGCGTGGCAATGGCGGTATCGCCGTCGAGAGTGGCGCGCGACCCATCGGCAAGGGTCAGCGTCTGCACCGTGGTTCCCGACCACTGATCGGCTCTGAGCCAGGTTGAGGCGACCGGGGCATATAGCACGAGAACAGACGCAACCATCGCGGCGCTGCCGAGGAACAGCCCCCGGCGTACGCTCCGGCGCACGCGATGCCTCTGACTCAGCCGTTGCCAGGTGCCGCGCGTGGTACGGTCCTGTTCCGGTGTGAGGTGAAGCGCGCGCCACAACGCCCGTTCCCGTTCGAAGACTGCGTTGTTATCCGGTGATGCCGCCCGCCAGCGTCGGAACGCGCTCAGTTCTTCGGCCGTCATGGCGCCGGACGCCATGCGGACAATCCAGCGGCGCGCCGTTTCCGCGATATCGTGCGGTTGGTCTGTCACGTAGTGCCCTTCGCCGTGTTTTCGCCCTTCTTCCTGAGACGAACGGCCATTGTACGATTTAACAGACGAACCATGATTCCGGGAAGGTCAGCCTGTTCGGGACGACGAAATGATATCCAGCGCGCGGCAGATATATCGGCTGACAAGGGCGATGGACCGGCCCATGCGCGCGGCGATTTCCTTTTGCGGTACGCCATGGAAACGGTTGAGCACGAAGACGGTTTTCATCGGTTCCGGAAGGGCCGCGACGGCCTTTTCGATTTCTTCCAGTTCGTGCCGGGCGAATAGCGTGCGTTCCGGCGACGGCGTGTCATCCTCGATCCAGAGAAGGTCATGGATGTCGCTCTGGATTTCCTCGCGCCGCTTGGCCTGCCGGGCGTGGTCGATCGCGAGGTTGGAGGCGAGGCGATAGAGGAAGGCGCGCGGGTTGACGATCTCCGCCGCATTCTCGATGCGCCGAATCTTTTCGAACAGCGACTGCACCGCATCCTCGGCCGCTTCCGGATTGCCGACGATCCGCTGGATGACGTTGAGCAGCTTCTGCCGTTCCGCAGAAATCAGGTCCGTCAAAACCGCGATGTTGTCCTGCATGACGTGCCGCCTGTCCGATGCTCTTCTCCGCCTCCTACCATTCGTGAGAATGGTTCGCAAATCCATGAGTGTGACTGTTGTTCTGTTCGGAATACGAATCCATCGGGCTTGTTTCCCGAGGGAACAGCAAAAAAAGAGCGCAGCAGGTGTAGAGAGCGGCGCCGCTCCGTCGTCATAGGTCTGTAGTTCTTAAGAATACGTTTCATTTGCAGCGGGGAAAGTTTCGGTGACAGTCCATAGGTGCTATCGCGGAGTCAGGTCATTCTCGCGCCTTTACGCCATTGCCCTGCTGATGGGTCCTTGCCTTGCGGGGCCGGGCGCTCGCGCGGCCGAGGGGCAAATCGCCCCCACGACCCCCTTGGCGACGATCCGGCATTTCTCGATCCCGGCCCAGCCTCTGCGAGGTGCCTTGCAGGCGTATTTTCGGCAATCCGGCGTTCAGGTGGCCTATCCGACTTCTGATGCCGGGGCTGTCCGCAGCGTCGCCGTGATGGGCGATTTTACGCCTCAGGAGGGACTGTCCCGCCTGTTGGCCGGCACGGGCCTGACATACCGTTTCACGAGCCCGAACAGCGTGACGCTCGGTAAAGCGGCCTCTGCGATCGTGCTCGGTCCGGTGCGCGTCGGCGGCACGGCAAGTTCGTCCGGAGGAGATGCGCAATCGGCTTACGGTCCTGGCGTCGGTTTTGTCGCGACCCGTAGCGCCTCCGCCACCCGGACCGATACACCGCTGATCGAGATGCCGAAGACAGTCTATGTCGTGACGCGCAAGCAGATGGATGATCTGCAACCGCTCACGATCGGCGCGGCGTTGCGCTATACGCCGGGTATCGTCAGCTTGAGCGCCAATGACAGCACGCCTTCAGCCAGTCTGTTTCAGCCGGTGCATCAGCGTGGCTTCGAGTCCTATACATTCGTGGATGGATTGCTGAATGGAACGTCCGTCAGCGATCCATTCTTTCTGGACCGGATCGAAGCTTTAAGCGGTCCGTCATCAGTCATGTATGGGCAGGCCAATCCCGGTGGTCTCATCAACATGACGCTCAAACGCCCGACCGAAAAGGCTCAGGGGCAGGCGAATGTAGGCTTTGGCAATTACGGGCGTTACGAAGGGCAAGTCGATTTCAGCGGCCCACTGAATAAGAGCCGGACATTGCTTTATCGCCTTATTGGAGTGGGTATTACCCAAGGATCGCAGATTGACTACAATCACTACAAGCGACTGGCTGCTCAAGGTGATATCGAATGGAAGATTGATAAAAAGACCGATCTCACCATCATTGGACAGTTTTCCTATGATCCGGAGTCACTAGATCCATGGATTGGCGTTCCCGCATATGGCAGCTTGATCAAAGCCAATTTTGGTCGTTTGCCGGTATCGAGATACTACGGAGATCCGTCTTTTAATTATAACTGGAATCGAGAATACATGGTTGAAGCTATTTTTCACCATGAGTTTACGCGAAACCTTCAGTTTAATTCGACTGCACGTTTTGATGCGCAGAGTAACGGGGGGTGTGGTCTCTGGCTTAATAGCGTCGACCCAACCACCGAGACGATCAGTCGGTCTGCGTTTTGTGATAGCTCGATCAAGGGACGTTCATCTCAGATGACGGCCAATCTTGGCTATAAGCTAAAAACAGGACCGATTTCGCACTCTCTTCTCGTTGGCGTCGATTATCGCGCACAATGGTCGGACGGTTACTGGGGGTTCGACTTTGCGACAGTCCCAGATGCAAGCATTCTTCACCCCGTTTATGGTCAGTATACATTCGCCGATTACAATAATTATCGGAAAGGAAAATCCACATGGGCGAAATATAACTACTGGCAGGACGGTATCTATTTTCAGGATCAGATCAAATGGCGCCGTTTCTACGTAACGCTCGCTGGGCGTCAGGATTGGAACGGATATGGCGATCTTTTTAACCGGCCGTTTACATGGAATGCGGGGATCAACTATGTTTCTAGCATCGGACTTGCGCCGTATTTCAATTACGCGAAATCATTCATGCCCCAAACCGGGAGTGTTTATAGAAACGATAATATTGTGCAGCCTGATCCGTTGAGCGGACATCAATGGGAAGGCGGACTGAAATACCAGATCCCGCATACCCAGTCCCTTTTGACTGCTGCTTATTATGATCTGTCCGAAAACAATGTGCTCGTGAGCAACCCGGACTTTCCGCAATATAGTAGTGAAGTCGGTCAGGTAAAGTCCAAGGGTGTCGAACTTTCGGCCCATGCCAATCTGGCGCAGGGTCTGGACCTGATTTTGAACTACACGTGGAACCGGGTTTATAATTCACGCACGAATCTGACCGGGCAGACGATCGGAGGCGAAACGGTTTCGCTGCTTGGCAAGCGACATGCGCAGCAGCCGACGAACATGGCCTCCGGATTCATCGACTATCGTTTCCCCAAAGGGATCGCGCCGGGTCTGTCGATCAATTTTGGTGTTCGCTATCAGGGCCGGAGCTGGGCGGATCAGGCCAACTCCTTTCGTAATCCCTCTTATGTGCTGTTCGATACGGGTTTCAGCTGGGACGCGGGGCAGGTGTTTTCTTCCATGAAAGGACTGAACATCAGACTGAGCATGAACAATGTTGCTAACAAAATCTACGTTCAGTGTAATTCTACCGACCTCTGTTATTACGGCGATAAACGTGTTGCGTATGGTACAATCGGTTATCATTTTTGAGGAACGCAGGCCCATCGGAGCGATTTTCCAGTGCGGCCTGCATACAGGCTTGCCCTGGAAGATTTCTGTGAGAGCCTGACCGAAAATGCGCTCTGGTGGCGTGTCCTTCGCGCAAATTCATCATCTCCGATCTCAACGCGGTGCATCCGGTCGAGAGGATGGCTTTCTCGGTTGCCGTGCTGATGTTGGGCGTCGGGTACTGGATAATCTGGGAGCGGGATACGCGCGTGGCGGTCCGTGCGGCGAGGCTGTTCGGCGGTCCAGCGGTCTCGCGGTGAGAGGATGTCGCAGGACCGCCTTTGAAGCTGCACGGGTAAGGTGCGGCGTTTTAGGCCGCGGTTTTCAGGGGAGACGGATGCGGGCGAGGAGCCAGGGGCGTTCCTGCCGGTCCTGACCGTTGTGGAAGACCGGCAGGCGGGACCATTGGCCGATCGTCAGCCATAGCGTGTCGCCGTGCAGTGCCAGGCCGTCCGGGGAGATCAGGCGTGGGTCGTGTGCGACCATCGACAATGTGCCGTCGGTCGCGCGGTGCAGGATGGCGTGGCGTTCCAGGTCCGTCAGGTAGAGGCTGCCGTCCGGTGCGGTGGCCATGCCGTCCACCACCCCGGTTTCGCCTTCATCATGTACCGCGGCCGCCAGGGCCGCGGGGGTGGCGTGCGGGTCGCCGAGAAGGGCGGTGGGGGCGCTGTAGAGCCGGCGGCTGGAGAGGGGCTGCCAGTAGAGCACGCTGCTGTCGGGGCTGATTGCGATGCCGTCGGCGCCGCCCTGGCCCATGGCGGGGTGGGCCAGGTCGAAGCGGTGCATCTGGCCGTCGACCGCCATTGCGAAGCCCGGTGTCGCACGGGTGGAGATGTCGGCATCGAGGATGCGGCGGGCGGTCCCGCTCGCCAGATCGACGACGATGATCGCCGGATGGTCGGCCGTGGAGGTATCGGTGATGAAGGCGAGGCCCGCGCGGCCGTGCGTGAGGTCGATCCGCACGTCGTTGACGTGGCTGTCCGGACGGAGTGCTGGGGCGCGCAGCGGCAGGATTCTGACCCCCTCGCCGCCCGGCGCGGGGTCGACCATGACGAGGGCCGGTTTCGCGGGGCCGGAGGTGCCGGCCACGGTGCCCTCGTCGACGATCCAGATCCGTCCGCGCGTGTCCAGCGTCATGCCCAGGGGGGAGACCAGCCGGGCCTGGGTGGCGGCATCGGGGTAGGGGGCCAGGTCGGGGCGGCCGTCCGCGTGGGGCGTCAGGCGTGCGAGTCTGGGGCCGGGATGGTCCTGCGCGCTGCGGGGAAAGCCGAGGATCACGCTGCCATCGGGCAGGACGACGATGCCGGAGGGCTGCATGTCGGCAAAGCGTGCTGCGATGGTCACGTTGCCCGAGGGGGCGGCGCCGTGATCCACGCTGTCCGCCGCCCGGGCGCCCCATGGTGCCAGCGCCAGGACCGCGCAGAGGGCGAGTGCCGCGCCCGTTGCCTTGCCATTCTGTCGCATCCTCGCTCCCGCCTGCATGTCGTGTTTTCCCGTTGTCCGTAGCATTACCGGTTCTTACGCGCGACCATGGGGATCGGGATGGTGTAAAACGTGATTGACGCACAATTGATCGCACGTAACGGGGGACGGCCGCAGCTTTAAATTTTGTGTCATGTCTCAATCTTGGACATTCGGGCCCTGGCTATGCATAGCTGGGCGACCAGATTGACTGCACCTCTCAGTTTTCGGAGCGCCGAATGAGTGACAAGAACTTCCTGAGTATTCTGACGGGATCTTTCTCCACGCCGTGTGCCGACAATCCGACGGTGGCCATGATCGAGGCGGCCTACCGGCACCATGCCATCGACGCCCGCTACATCAATTGCGATGTGACGGCGGACAATCTGGGCGATGCCGTGCGCGGCGCGAAGGCGATGGAATGGGTCGGGTTCAATTGCTCGTTGCCGCACAAGGTCGCGGTGATCGAGCATCTGGATGCGCTGTCGGACGCCGCGAAGATTATCGGCGCGGTCAATTGCGTGACGATCCGCGATGGCCGGCTGACCGGCGACAATACGGATGGGAAGGGCTTCCTGGCCTCGCTGAAGGAGGTGACCGACCCGCATGGCAAGACGATCCTGCTGCTGGGAGCGGGGGGCGCCGCCCGCGCGATTGCTGTGGAACTGGGGCTGGCCGGTGCTGCGCATATCACGATCGTCAATCGCAATCTCGCGCAGGCCGACACCATCGCGGCGCTGGTGCGCGACAATACCGGGAGCGACGCATCGGCCGTGGCGTGGGACGGTGCGGTGACGGTTCCCGATGGCATCGACATCGTCATCAATGCCACGCCTGTGGGGTTGGGCGACGGGGAGGCCATGCCGGCGATCGCGCTGGATAGCCTGAAGAAAGGGCAGGTGGTTGCCGACGTGATTCCCAATCCGCCCAGGACGCGTCTTCTGCGCGAGGCGAAGGCGCGGGGCTGCACTCCGCTGGATGGCCTTGGCATGCTCGTCAACCAGGGGGTAATCTGCGTTGAGTTATGGCTGGGAAAAACGGTTGATGCGGCCGTCATGAAACGTGCGCTTCAGGATATTTTCGGCGACGCTGGGTGATGTGGCTGGCGGCGGCGCCTGTCGGCCCGCCGCCGGAACGCATTTTCGGCCGATTTGTCCGTTTTTGACCGTGCGTCGGTTGTCGTGGGGTCTCCGTCATTTTTTGGCGTGTCAGACGCTGTCGGCTGAGGGGGAAGGGCTGTCATGCGCTATTCCCTCTTCCCTGCGGGGGTGTTTTGCCGCCATCAAGCAGGGTGGTCGATCAGCGCAAGGAAAGCCTCCCCTGCTTCAGCATCTGGACAGCCTGCTGCATCATTATGGTTACGGCATCGTGACCCTGGCCGTTCTGCTGGAGAGCATGGGCATTCCCATCCCGGCTGAGACCTGCATCATCACGGCGTCGCTCTACTGCCTCAAGACGCATCATCTGGCCATCCAGGGAGTGGCGCTGGCGGCGATTGCCGGGGCCATTATCGGTGATAATTTCGGCTATATGATCGGGCGGCATTTCGGCATGCCGCTGCTCGAAAAACATGGTGCCCGCATCGGCCTGACCCGCGAACGGCTGATTCTCGGACGCTATCTGTTCAGCCGTCATGGCAGCGCCATCGTCTTTCTGGGGCGTTTCGTCTCGCTTCTGCGGGTGTTCGTGGCGCTGCTGGCCGGGGCCTGCAACATGCGCTGGCGCCGCTTCATGCTCTTCAATACGCTGGGGGGCACATGCTGGGCGGGTGGTTATGCGCTGGGCACCTACATGCTCGGGCGCAAGATTTCGCAGGTTTCCGGGCCGACGGGCATTGCCATTGGCATCGTGACGCTGATCGGCTTGGTTGGATCGGGGCTCTTTCTCCGGAAGAACGAGCAGAGGCTGACGCAGCAAGCGATGAAGGAAGCGGCGGAACTCTCGGCCTATCCGGGGACCTGATCGGCCGGGCAGGGGTCTCTCTTCTTTTTCTGAAGAAAAAGAAGCAAAAAGACTTTTAATCGTTCGGGGTCATCGTGTATCCCCAGAAAAAAATTCCTGAACGAATCAAAGTTTTTTGGTTCTTTTTTTTAAAAAAGAACGAAGACGGTCACGGTTGTGCACCGCATGTAATATGCAGGGCATTTTCCTGATCGCACTTTATTTTGAACTGTCCAGTTGTGCTCGGTTCTTTTGTCAATGAACCCGACAGCTCCTGAAACGTTCGGGTTCTGTTTTGTGTGGAGCATTGTCGAATGGCAGGTTTGTACAGGCCCCGAAGGGCCGCTGAATGGGCGACGTGCGCTGTTGCGGTGCTGCTCGTTCTTCTTGGGCTTCCTCTGTTGATCATGGGGGCTGAACTGGCCCTGCTCGGGGGCTCGTTTTACTATGTCGTGGCGGGTGCCGCGATTATTGCCGGCGGCGTTCTCATGCTGATGGGGTCGGTTTCCGGGGCGCTATTGTATCTGCTGGCGTGGCTGCTGACCTGGCCGTGGGCGTTGTGGGAAGTCGGGTTCGATGGCTGGGGGCTGCTGCCGCGCCTGCTGGGACCGACGCTGATTGCCGTGCTCGTGGTGCTGACCATTCCCGTTCTGCGCCGTGTGCAGAAAACATCGTTGGTGCGGAAGGGGATTGCGTGATGTCCAGGACAGATCTTTCCGCCGCGACTTCATTGTGCGGCCTGCTGCTTTTTTCCTCCTTGGCGGGCATTGCGCCGGCACGCGCCCAGAGCGCCTATCAGCCGGCACCGCCCGGACCGGGAGAGGCGGATGCACCGGGGAAGACCGGTAACAAATTCGCGGGTCCGTCGCCTTTCGCGCCGCAGGCGCCGGGGGTGAATGCCGCGAATATTCCCGATGGACCGCCCGCGGAGCCCGGTGAGGTGACGCCGGCTGTCGAGCAGATCAGCAGTCATCCGGCGCATGGGGACTGGCCGGCCTATGGGCGGGATACCAATGCCACGCGCTTTTCGCCGCTGGAGCAGATTACGCCGGAGAATGTGGGGCAGTTGACGCGCGCGTTCGTCTACCACACCGGCAGCAAGCCGGCGGCGGGACAGACGAACAAATGGGCCGCCGAGACCACGCCCATCAAGGTGGGTGACGGGCTGTACATGTGTTCGGCCATGAATGACATCATGAAGCTGGACCCGGCGACCGGCAAGGAGATCTGGCGGCACGAGGCCGGGGTGAAATATGCCAGCATTCCCTATACGGCGGCGTGCAAGGGGGTGGTGTACTACACCTCTTCGACCGTGCCGGAGGGAGAGCCGTGCCATAACCGGATCCTCGAAGGCACGCTGGACATGCGGCTGATCGAGGTCGATGCCGATACGGGCAAACTGTGCGAAGGCTTCGGCTATCACGGCCAGGTCAATCTGATGAAGGGCATGGGGGAGTCGGTGCCCGGCTTCGTGTCGATGACCGCGCCGCCGCCGATCGTGAATGGTGCGATCGTGGTGAATCATGAAGTGCTGGATGGGCAGCGCCGCTGGGCGCCCTCGGGCGTGATCCGTGGCTATGATGCCGAGACGGGCAAGTTTCTGTGGGCGTGGGACGTCAACCGCCCGGATGCGCATGGCGAGCCGGCCGAGGGCCAGCATTACAGCCGGGGGACGCCCAATTCCTGGGCGACCATGACGGGGGACAACGCGCTCGGGCTGGTCTATGTGCCGACCGGCAATTCGGCGGCCGATTATTACTCCGCCATGCGGTCGCCGGAGGAGAACAAGGTATCGTCGGCGATCGTGGCGCTGGATGTGAAGACCGGTTCGCCGCGCTGGGTGTTCCAGACCGTCCATAAGGACGTGTGGGATTACGACATGGGGTCCCAGCCCACCATGATCGACTTCCCCGGCCAGGATGGGCCGGTGCCGGCCCTGGTGGTGCCGACGAAGCGCGGCCAGACCTTCGTGCTCGATCGCCGTGACGGCAAGCCGCTGCTGCCGGTCGAGGAACGTCCGGCGCCGACCGACACCGACGTGGTAGGCGATCCGCGTTCGCCCACGCAGCCCTGGTCGGTGGGTATGCCCCGTCTGGGCCTGCCGGACCTGAAGGAAAGCGACATGTGGGGCATGTCGCCCATCGACCAGCTTTTCTGCCGTCTGAAATTCCGCCGGGCCAAATATGAGGGCGAATTCACGGCCCCCAGCGTGGGCAAGCCGTGGATCGAATATCCCGGTTACAACGGCGGAAGCGACTGGGGCAGCATGGCGTACGACCCCAGGACGGGCGTGCTGATCGCCAACTGGAACGTGACGCCGATGTACGACCAACTCGTGACCCGCAAGAAGGCCGACGAACTGGGGCTGATGCCGCTCGACGATCCGAACTTCAAGCCCGGTGGCGGCGGGGCGGAAGGCAACGGGGCCATGGCCGATACGCCCTATGGCATCGTGGTGTCGCCGTTCTGGAACCAGTACACGCACATGATGTGTAACAAGCCGCCCTACGGCATGATTACGGCGATCGACATGCATACCCGCAAGGTGCTGTGGCAGCATCCGCTGGGCAGTGCGCGGGCGAATGGTCCGTGGGGGATGCCGACCTACCTGCCGCTGACGATCGGGACGCCCAACAATGGCGGGCCGGTGGTGACGGCCGGCGGCGTGGTGTTCGTCGCCGCGACGACCGACAACATGCTGCATGCGTTCGATGCCAAGACCGGCAAGGAACTGTGGAACGACGTGCTGCCGGGCGGTGGGCAGGCGACGCCGATGACGTATGAGCAAAAGGGCAGGCAGTATGTCGCCATCATGGCGGGTGGGCATCATTTCATGATGACGCCGGTGAGCGATGTGCTGGTGGTCTACGCGCTGCCTGAGAACAAGTGACGTAAATGCGGGGCTCTGCCCCGCACCCCGCCAAAGGCGGTGCCTTTGGAAACCATCTGTATGGGGGTCAAGGGGCCGACTGGCCCCTTGCGGGGGCGGGCGGAGCCCGCGCTTTAAGGCGTTCCAGCACGAAGATGCCGCCGATGGCGATAATGCCGAGGCCAAGTTCGTGGCGTGCCCGCGGATCGACCGCCATGGCGGAGAGCACGGCGGCGAGTCCCGTGAGGGTGAAGAGCGCGGCACGGCGCCCGTCGCGCACGAGACGGAGCCGGGCGAGGACGATCATCATGTTGCCCGCGATGATGAAGACGCCGCCGACGCTGACCAGAAACGCGAAGACCATTGTCGGCGACAGGATGGCCGAGGTCGCGACGGCGGCGGCCACGCAGAGAATGGCGCGATGGGGAATGGCGCTTTCGGCGTGCGTTGCGCGCAGGGCGGAGGGGGCGTTGAAGAACGGCATCGCTAAAAGGCTGCTGACGCCGCAGGACGAGGCGCCACTGAAAATGTTCATGGTGACGCTGGCACCCGACAGCACGACGGGCGACGACCTGTACACCCATGAGGGAACCGAAGCCGGGCTGTTGCTGGCGGGCCGGATCATGCTGACCGTCGAAGATCGGGACATGCTGCTGGAAGCCGGCGACAGTTTTCGCTTTGCTCAGCCTGAGCCCGCATCGTTTCATGAACGCGCATGATGGCGAAAGCCGGGTATTGTGGGTCAATTGTGCCATGCCGGCCGGCGGGCCGGGCTGAGGGGATCGGGGGAGAGCGGAATGTATGGTCGTCTGGCACGATTGCGTCTGCACTGGTACGCGCGGGTGGGACGCGACCTGTTGGCCCGGTACTGGCAATGGGCGCTGCTGGCCACGCTGCTGGTACCCGGGGCGCCGATCGTCGCGCCGTTTCTCAGATTTGCCGAACTGCTGGGGATTGCGGTCGCGCCCGGTCCGGGAATGGCGGGACATGCCGTGCTGGCGGTGGTGATCGACCTGATGGCCGTGCTGTGGGTCCTGCCGCAGCGGCGGGCGCTGCTGGGCGGCGCGTTCATGGAGTATGTGGCCACCCTGCCGGTGCCTCGCCATGTCCGGCTCGGGGTCGGTGCCACGATGCTGGTGGTGGCGAATGGTCCTTTGCTGCTGGCGGCCGGGCTGGCCGCCGCGCGGATCGCCTCGCAGGCAGAGGGGGTGTATCCGGCATGCTGTTTTCTGGTGGTGCTGGGTCTGGCGGGAGTGGCCCAGCATGCTGCCGTCAGCCGGCGGCTGGTCGTGCTCGGTGGGGTTGGCGTTGGTGACCTGCTTCTTGCCGCCGGGCTGGATGCCCCGTCGGCGCCGGGGCGCTGGGGCCTGGCTGGAGCGGCGCTGGCCGGCGCCGTGGCAGTGGCAGGCTTCGGCGAGCGTCTGGCGGAGGCTGGTGGACGCCGGCGACGCCGGCGGGCCGGGCGGGTGGTGGCGCTCGATCGTCCCGGAATCATGGCGCCGGCATTGCGGGTGCAGTGGGGGATTCTGGCGGATCGGCCGGTCCTGTCCGTCTTTCGGATCGGTGCGGCGGTTGCGCTGGCCTTTGGCGTGGCGCGACTGGTTGCGCTGTTCGACTTCGACAGCCGCGCCGTGCCGACCCTGATCGTGGCCGTGGCGGTGATCGGCCTGTTGCTGGCGGGCCTCTACCGCACCCTGTCCGAGGCGCATCGGGCAGCGGCGGGGTATCTGGCAAGCTTGCCTCTGCCCCGGCGTTACTGGCCGCTGCGCGATACCGGGTTCCTGATGCTGGTCAACCTGGTACCGCTGGCGGTCCTGCTTCGGCCGCGGGGGCAGCAGGGAGGGGGTTTGCTGGCGGTTCTGGCCGGGCTGGTGGCGGCGGGGCAGGCACTACTGGTGCTGCTGCGTTGGCCGGTGCTGCATGGCGGGCGCCATCGGCTGGTCCTCAGCCTGTTGCTGGCTGCCGGCTGGTCGGGCGCCGCGATGGCGGCGGTGTCACGATGACGGGCGGGGGGCATCTGGCCTGCTCGGGGCTTCGGGCCTCCGTGCGCGGGCGGACGGTCTTCGACGGGATCGCGCTGGATCTCGGGCCGGGGGTGCATGCCCTGCGGGGGGAGAACGGGATCGGCAAATCGACGCTGCTGCGCCTGCTGGCCGGTGTGCAGCGCCTTGAGGCGGGGCGCATCGTGATCGACGGGATCGACCTGACGCAGGCGCCGGAGGAGGCCAGACGGCGGCTGGGGTATGTGCCGGATGAAAGCCCGGTCTATCCGTTTATGACGGGGGAGGACCTTCTGCGTTTCGTTGCCGCCGCCCGGCGGGTGGAGGGGGAGACCGGGCTCCGTGCCATGCTCGACGGGTTCGGTCTGGAACGGCATCTGCGGACGCGCTTCGATGCCATGTCGCTGGGGACGCGCAGGAAGATGCTGCTGTGCGCCGCCTGGATCGGCAATCCGCCCGTACTGCTGCTGGACGAACCGTCGAACGGGCTGGACCCGGAGGCGCGCGATTATCTGGCGCATCTGCTGCGCTGCGCGGGAGAGGAGAAGATGGTCCTGTTCTCGTCGCACGACGTGGAATTCATGGCGGCCTGCGGTGCGACGCCCATCGAGATGCGTTCTCTCGTCCGGATGGCATGAGCGCCGCGCGCGGTGGTGCGGGAGGTGTTTCATCAAAACTTCACATTGCGAATCCTGCCCCGTGATTACTTATGCCCGAATTTTCCAGGGTGAGAATTGCGGCTCCGATGGCGGAATACTGGTCCTTGTGTCAGGAAACATGGCAGAGCCTTTCCCGGCGGGTGCGGGCGGCCACGCGACGCGACGATGCGGACGATCATCTCCAGACCGCGTTGCTGAATTATATCGAGCGGCCCGAAGGCAGCGTTCAGCATCCCGAGGCGTATATCGTGCGCAGTGCCGTCAACCTGTCGCATAACGAACGGCGGCGGGAACAGGGGGCGCCGGTGGAGTCGATGGACTGGACCGCCCTGGACGGGCAGGCCGGCGATGTCACGCCCTTGCAGGACCAGATTGTCGCGGCGCGGGAGCGCATGGCCCGCTTCCAGGAAGGGTGTGCGCAGTTGCCCGAACGGATGCGGCAGGTTTTCGTGCTGAATCGCGTGGAAAAGATGCCATACAGGCGCATTGCGGCCGTGCTGGGCGTTTCCGAAAGCACGGTCGAGAAGGAAATGGCCAAGGCTTTGATTTTTCTGCAATCATGGATGGAGCATTGAAAGACGGCTCTGAAGCCGGGCGCATTCGGGACGATGCTGCGCTCTGGATTGCCCGTCTCCATGCCGATGATTGCACCGATGACGATCGCGCGCGTTTCCTGCACTGGCTCCATGCCGATGCGGCCCATGCGCAGGCGTTCGAATGTCTGACCGATCTGTGGGATATGGGAGCGGGCGTCACCTTGCCGGTTCCGCCCGCGGTGGCGGCGCGGCGCCTGCCCATGCCGGCCCTGTCGCGGCGCCATGCGATGGCGGTCGCGGTGTGCGGCGTGGCGGGACTGGTCGTGCCGCTGGCGCCCGCGGCGAACGCGCGGCGCATCCTGCGGACGCGGGTGGGCGAGACGCGCAGTTTCGCGATCGACGGGGGGCGGCGTGCCGGCTGGATACCGACAGTCGCGTCACGCTGTTTCCCGAACGGCGGCTGGGCCTTCTGGAAGGGGGGCAGGTTTTCATGGACTGGCGGGCCGCCTATCCGTTCGCCTTCCGCGCCGGGCCGCTGGTGCTGCGGTTCTTTTCCCACGCCGAAGCCGATGTGCGGAAAGACGTGGCGTCGACCGGTGTGACCACCGTCAGCGGCAGGGTCATGGTGCAGGCGCCGCAGACCGGGCGGGTGACATGGCTGGGGCAGGGCGAGCGCCTGCGGGTTTTCGCCGGCGGACGGGTGGAGCACGATCGGCCGGATCTGGACGACCTTCTGGCCTGGCGGCGGGGCAACCTGGTGTTTCGCAACGGGCGGCTTGCCGACATCGTGGCCGAGGTCAACCGATATACGACGCGCAAGATCGTCCTCTCCACGCCCCGTCTGGCCGGCATGCGGTTGAGCGGCATCTATAATTTCGGGAAGGAACAGGATTTTCTTGAAATCCTGTCACGCCTGCTGCCGCTGGGTGTCATTGCCGATCCGTCCGGCTACCGGCTGGTTCCGGTGTGAGCGGGTCGGGGTGATGTTTCGTTAAGATTTTATGAAGAGCCTTTCGCGGCATTGAAAGTTTTCGGCATCGGGGTTGTCTGTGCTGCGGGGCCGCGCTGGTGGCCGGGCGACGAGGGGCATACCGGAACAATGGCAGACGGCGTCATCCGCGCGCGCCTCTTTCTTCTTTTCGTCACGATGTCTGCGCTTCTGGCGGGCGGGCCTGATGCGGTGGCCGCGCCGTCGGGCCTTCTGCGTGTGGATATGGCGCGTCAGCCCCTGGCCCAGGCCTTGACGGAACTTGGCCGAGAGGCCGGGCAGAACGTCATGTTCGCGCCCGATGTGGTCGGCCAGCGTCAGGCACCCTCGCTGAAGGGGGAATACACGGTGCAGGACGCAGCACGCCGGCTGCTGGCCGGTAGCGGTCTGACCCTTCGTGCGACGCCTGCCGGCGGCCTGATGATCGAAAGGGGCGAGGCCACGCGCGCGCCCTCGGAGGCCGCGCGCCACGCCAGGGTGGTGCGGGAAGATATCGTGGCGACCGGGCAGCGGATGACGCGCGCGGTGATGCGTGTCGGCGGCGAACAGATCCAGGACCTGATGCCGGGACAGAACCCCATGCAGGCCCTGAGCATCCTGCCCGGCGTGATCTTCACCGATGTCGATCCGTGGGGGAATAACGAGCAGAATGCGAGCATGTATGTTCATGGGTTTTCCACGACCCAACTGGGCTATACGCTTGATGGCGTGCCGCTTGGTGCGGGGGCCTATGGCAATTACAACGGCCTGTCGTCGCAGCGCGCGGCGATCAGCGAGGATATCGCCAGCGTGTCGCTGTCGTCCGGCGCAGGCGCGCTCGGCACGGCGTCCACCAGCAATCTGGGCGGGACTATCGCCTTCAAGACATCCGCCCCCGCCAGGCGGGCCGGTGCGACCCTCACGCAGACATTCGGCAGTTTTGCCACCTTCCGCACCTTCGCGCGGGTGGATACCGGCCGCTTCGGCAATGGCAATGCTGCCTATTTCGCCTTTGCGCGGCAGGATGCGCAGCCGTGGAACCTGGGGTCGGCCAACCGGCAGGGCGGATACCAGGTCAACGGAAAATTCGTCCATGAGGGCGAGAAGACCAGGGTGACGGCCTATTTCGACTGGCAGGACAAGGTGGAGCCGAATACCCAGGGGCTCAGTATCAACACGAACGACTGGCTGGACAATCCGGCGAAATCCTACACGCGCGGCGCGTTCTATCCGGATCTGGGTGCCGCGATGGCGAACTATCCTGCCCGGTCGTCAACGGCAGCCAGCCCTTCGGCGCCGAACAATCAATATTACTTCTCGGCTGCGCAGCGTACGGATTATCTGGCTTATGTGAATATTTCACATAAATTTTCGGATCAGGTCAGTTGGGACAATACGCTTTACTATCATCACGACCGGGGTGCCGGTCTTGTCGCCACGTCTATCCGCAGTGCTGCCATCCTGACCATCCTGGGGGCGTATCTGGACCCGACGGCTTCGCAATATATCAGGAACGGTCAGTTTACTTACGCGAAGAACGGCATTGATCCGGTGGTCTGGAACAGGACGGGCGGCACCGGCTTTGCCGTGCGCACGACCGAGTACAACGACAATCGCGGTGGGATCACCAGCACCGTCCATTACCGGGCGGGCCGGCACGATGTCGAGGCCGGCATCTGGTACGAACGCAATGACAATGCGCAGGGGCGGTTCTGGTATCCGCTCGGTGCGACCGATACGCTCTCGCCTTATGACATGCCGAAACATCCGCTGATCACGCAGTTCGTCAACGTCTTCTATACCGATACGTTCGTCTACCACATGCAGGATACGTATCATGTTCTGCCGAATCTGCGGCTTATGGCCGGCATGAAACTGGAGCATGTGAATACGAACGGCACGCTGCCCGTTGCGTCGCTGCCGCAGGCGCAATCTTCCGCGACTGCGGGGGCCGGGGTGCTGGATTCGGAGACGAATACCGTTGCCGGTGGTACGCTGTCCTCGTTCAAGCCGTTTCTGCCGGCGGTCGGCGCGGTGTGGGATTTTACCAGATATGAGGAAATATTCTTCAATATCCAGAGGAACATGGATTCCTATGCCGAAGACGGATATGGTGGGGCTTCGCCATGGGGCGTGGGGTCCCAGCAGGATTTCGAGGCGTTCCGCAGGCATGGTCATCCGGAAACGTCGTGGACCTATGAAATGGGTCTGCGTACGGCACGGCCGCTCGATGCCGGAATCCTGAAGGCGATTTCAGGGCAGGTCGCGTATTATCACGTCGATTTCGCCAATCGGATCGGCAAGATTACCCCGCCATATGCCGGGATCTCGGGGGTGGGCAGCACGGTTGCCAATCTGGGCGGCGTCACGACCGACGGGGTGGATGTGGCGTTGACCGTGCGTCTTGGTGAGCATTTCTGGCTCTATGATGCGGTTTCGTATATCCGAAGTGTTTACAATGATAATTTTATAAGCGGTACGACTCTTTATCGGATCCGGGGAGATAGGGTCGCGGGGATTCCCGAATGGTCGGACAAGTTCGTGCTGCGCTACAGATATGGTGGGTTCCAGGCCGAACTGAACGGCGAGTGGATGGATATCCGCTATGGCACCTATACCAACCAGCTTTATGCGCCTGCCCGGTTCACCATGGGGTTCAATACGAAATACACGTTTCACAATATCCCGCGCGTCAATGCGCTGACATTTCAGTTCAATATCTACAACCTGACCGATGCCCGCACCTGGTCGAGCCTCTCGCCGGGCGATGCGACCAGCTATACGGCTTATCCGACCACGCCACGGACCTTCTACGGCACGGTGTCGGTCGCGTTCTGACGGGCGCGCGTCCGTCCGTGCGTATGTGTGCGGGCGGGGGGATTGTCCCGCAGCGTGCAGGCCAGGGCGGCGGCAAGGAGGGCCGATCCGCAGGACAGGGTCCATGTGGTCAGGGCGAACAGCAGGTTGCTTTCGTCGCGTATCAGTCCCCACAGGGCTATGGCCAGCAGGGCGAAGCCGGTGAGCCGCGCCAGGCGGCGCGGGGCAAGGGGGACAGGGCGCCGCAGCAATGCGCGGCTGCCCCGTTCATTGCCGGCCGCCAGCAGCAGCGCCCCGGCCAGTTCGCACAGGATCGGAAGGACGGGCATGTCAGGGCGCCCGATTGGCGGGGGCTTGCCGGCGACTGGCGGCGTAGGCGAAGCCTGCCGCCAGCAGGATGGCGACGGCGGCCGTGCCCTGGGCCACGCCGGTCAGCCATGGGGCGCTGAAGGCGGCGACGCTCGCGAGTGCCAGGGTGGCCATGCAGGAGAGTACGCGCCAGCTTCGCGCGGACGGGAGGGCAATGGCCAGCAGCAGCATCAGGCCCCAGACGATGAAGACGGCCTGGACCTCGTGCCCGGCACGGTCGGGCAGGGTGGTGGGCAGCAGGCGGTTGGCCAGGAAATAGCCTGCGAAGGCGATGGGGGTGCCGGCGATCATGCCTGCGTTCAGCCGCTCGACGACTTCGGTGGATTTGCCCTGCCGGCGGCGGCGCAGCGTGCGCAGTCGCAGGCCGCTGGCGATGACGGCCGCCAGCAGCAGGCCGCAGATGAAATAGAGCCACCGCGTGGGCAGCGGCGCGAACCGGGCGACATGCAGCCCGTAGAGCGCGGCGGAAGCCGAGATCAGCGGCCTGTGCTCGCGATAATCGGCCAGCAGGCGCCCGGTCGTGCCATCGAAGCGCAGCACATGGGTATTGAAGCCGACATGCGTGCCGTTGCCGCCGATGGCGATGATGGTCGCGGCGGCGTCGGCGGGATTGTAGACATAGATCTGGGCGATTCCGTCGGCGCCGAAATGCCGGGCTGCATCGCGCAGGATCGGCTCGATCGGCGCCAGCGTGCCGGGGGTGCCGGCGGCCGGTCGTGCGGACATCGCCGGGGAGAGATCGTCCTCGAACTGTGCCGGCGCGCCGGGATAGGCGGCGATGATGCCCCAGGGCAGCAGCAGGGTGGCCAGGGTGACGGCGCCTGAAAACGCGATGATCAGGTGAAACGGCAATACCGTCACGCCCAGCAGGTTATGGGCATCCAGCCAGCTTCTCTGCCCCTTGCGGGGGCGGAACGTGAAGAAATCGGTGAAGAAGCGCCGGTGGGCGACGATACCGGTGACCAGGGCCAGGACCAGCGCCAGGGCGGCGATGGCGGCGAGCGGCCGGCCGAACGGATAGGGAATCTGGAGTTCGAAGTGGAAGCGGTAGAAAAACTCGCCCCCCAATGTGTCGCGGATCGTGTCCGGAGCGCCTGATGACGGGTCCAGCGCGCGCTGGACGAACTGTCCGTCCTGCTGCTGCCACACCGCCCAGGTGAAGGGCGCGCGCGGGCCCGCCGCCGTCAGGTACCAGGCGGGCGATTGGGGTGCATGGGTGTGCAGCCAGTCAATGGCGGCGACGCTGGCCTGTACCGGATCGGCGGTGCGCCCGGCCAGTTCGGGGTGCATCCAGGCGGTGATTTCGGGACGGAAGACGCTGAGCGTGCCGGACAGCACGATCGCCAGCAGCACCCAGCCGGTGAGAATGCCGGTCCAGTCGTGCAGCCAGGTCATCGCGGCGCGGAAAGTGGGCTTCATGGCCGCCACCCGCCCAGCAGCGCCAGGGCGGCCAGCAACGCGGCAATGCCGGTGATGGCCGCGCAGACATGCAGGAGCGTGCGCAGCGCGAAGCCCATCATGACCATGGCGGGCCAGAGCAGAAGCCCCGCCAGCATGCCGGCCGTCACGTTTTCGGCGCGCGACCATGGCAGGCACCAGGAAAGGGTGATCCCTGCCAGGGCCGCGACGGCGTAGCCGCCGACGATGGCCACCGCCACGCGCAGGATCATGCTCATGCGCATGGCGGCCTGGCGGGAATTACCAGGTGTAGCCAATGGTGGCCTGGGCATTGCGGCGTTCGCCGTAGTAGCAGAATTCCTGCCCATAGGATGCATAGGCCATACAGTTGGCGACAAATTTCTTGTCGAAGAGGTTGCGGACACTGGCCGACACTGTCCATCCACGAAGCGAACGCGAGGCATTCGACAGATCGTAGCGCAGCGATCCGTCGAAAACGGCATATTGCGGCACCCAGACGCTGCCGTAATTGGCTTCGCCGCCATAGGATTTCGCCGTATAGCGCAGTCCGCCGCCGAAACCGAGGCCTTTCACGGGACCAGACGGCATCGTGTAGAAGGCGAACAGCGAGGCATTGCCCTTGCCCGACTGCATCAGCGGCTTGCCGGTCGAGTCGTCATGGACCTTCTGGACGCTGACGGCCGCGTCGATCATCAGGTTCTTGAAGGCTTCCGCGTGGGCTTCGAACTCGAAGCCGTCGGAATGCACCAGGCCGCTCTGGACCGAATAGCCGGCGTTGGCGACGGAAACGAGGACGTTCGTCTGTTCGATATGGAAACCGGCGGCGGTCAGCAGGAGCGAGGTTCCGGGAAGCTGATATTTCAGGCCGCCTTCAAGCTGTTTGCCGACCGACGGACTGGCCTGACGGAGTGTCTGCCCGCCATCGGCGGACACCAGCCCCGATTGCGGCTGGAAGGATGTCGAATAGCTGATGTAGGGCGCCAGGCCGAAATCGAAATGGTACAGGCCGGAGGCACGCCAGGTGATCTGGCCGGGGCTCTGCCGCGTCGTGCCGCTGCCCCACTGCCTGTCCGTCTGCTGCGAACGGTACCAGTCGTGGCGCACGCTGCCGGTCAGGATCAGGCGGTCCCAGTGGATTTCGTCCTGACCGTAGGCACCGATCTGGTGTGAATCCGTCAGGTAGTTCACCCACGGGCCGGGTGTGGGAATGGCCATGCGGTAGTCGGGATGGAAGACGTTGAGGTCGGGGGCAGAGCCATATTGTCCGACTTCCGTGGCGCTCTGCTGCATGTAGTCGAAACCGAACATCATCGTATGCTGCAGGGGGCCGGTCCGGACATGGCCCTTGAACTGGCTGTCGAAGGCCAGGTTGTGCGCGTGCTCTTTCGTGGCGATTGCGGAGCGGCTCAGGAGACCTGTGGCTTCGTTGGCGTAATATCCCATGTCGTACACGCTGCGATATTCGGTCATGATATCGTCGTAGCGGCCGCGGGACGTGAAGCTCCAGTCCTTGTTGAACTGGTGGTTGAAGATATAGGTGATCGCACCCTGGCGGCGGTTGAATTTCTCGTACGACGTGTCGCCGTCATAGAAATCGCGCGGCAGATAGCCGAACGATGCGCGTTTGAGCGAGCCGACCAGCGGGACGCCGCCATAGGTGCCGTTCTCGGGATCGTATTGATAATTGCCGAGCAATGTCAGCGTCGTCGGCCCGTCGCCGCCGAAGGTGAAGGACGGGCTGATCGAGAAACGCCGGCTTCCCGTCCTGCTGAGTTGTGTGTGCTGGCCGTTGACAGTGCCGTAGAGCCGGTAGCGGACAAAGCCGTCATCCGTCGCGTAGCCGCCGACATCGGCATCCACGCGATAGAGGTCGAAGCTGCCGCCTGTCGCGGCCACGCTGCCATAGGAACGAAGGTTGGTGGGCAGCTTGCTGGAGAGCGCGACCAGTCCGCCCGGGCTGGACTGACCATACAGAGCCGAGGACGGGCCCTTGAGAATTTCAAGACGGTCGAGGCGTGAGGTGTCGGTCTGCGCGACGGCGTAACCCGTCGGGCTGTCCTGCAGTTTCAGCCCGTCGAGGAAGGTCGGGACCATGAACCCGCGCAGCAGGAACTGATCGTAGCGCGTGCCCACGCCGCCGCGCAGGTCCGGGGTGATGCCTGCCGCGTACCGTACGGCCTGGTTGAGGTTCAGCACGCCGCGTACGTCCATTTCGCCGCGCGAGACGACGGTGACGGATTGGGCGGTATCGATCAGCGGGGTGTCGCTCTTGGTGGCCGAGGCGGCCACGGTCGCGGCGCGGCGCGCGCGGACGACGATATGTTCGGCCTCTGTCGGGCTGGATTTCGTACTGGCTGTTTTCGTTCCAGATGACTGCGTTTTTCCGTCTTGCGTCTGTCTGGTCGGTACGGGCTGGCTGCTCTCTGCCGCCAGGGCCGGGGTGGTTGCCAGCAGCAATCCGACAGCGAGGGAAATGGGTCTGGAATGACGAGGTTCGGCAGTCAATTGCGCTCTCCGTTTCAGGGGGCGCACTATCATGCATATGATAATTAATCTCAACTACATTTAATGAAACAAAACTTATCTGCGTCTGGTTTATGGCAGGATTGCGAATTGGGTATGCCTGTGTGCGCGTTCCAATGGGCGGTCTCGCCTCGGTCTTCGGATCAGACCGTGAACTGTTCTGCCAGAATCCGTTCGGACAGGCTCTGGCCTGCATCGAACAGCAGGGTGGCGTGCAGCGTGCGGTCTTCCTCGATTTCGACCCGCACCACGTCGCGGACTTCCGTGAAGTCGGCGACGGCCGCGACGGGGCGTTTCTCGCTTTCCAGGATCGTCAGCGTTACCCGTGCGGTGGAGGGCAGTAGCGCGCCGCGCCAGCGCCGGGGGCGGAAGGCGCTGATCGGGGTCAGGGGCAGGAGGTTGGCCGAGAGCGGGACGATCGGGCCGTGGGCGGACAGATTATACGCGGTGGACCCTGCGGGCGTGGAGACCAGCACGCCGTCGCAGATCAGTTCGGGCATGCGGACCCGGCCATCGACCGCGATCTCGATCTTCGCGGCCTGTCGTGTCTGGCGGAACAGGAACACGTCGTTCAGGGCCAGGGCTTTTGTCTCAACGCCGGCCCGGTCGATCGAGCACATGCGCAGTGGGTGCAGCGTCGCCGCCTGTGTTTGGGCCAGATGCGCCGGCAGGTCGTCGGGCAGGGACGGGTTCATCAGGAACCCGACCGATCCGCAATTGATTCCGTAGACCGGGATCGGTTCGCCAAGCATGCTGTGCAGGGTTTCCAGCATGAAGCCGTCGCCGCCGAGGCAGATGACGGCATCGGCGTCATGCGGGGCGTACTGGCCGTAGCGCGCGACCAGTTCGTCGTGCGTCCGGCGCGCCTGCTCGTTGGGTGCCGAGATGAAGCTCAGGCGATGCGGGGCGCCACTGTGGGGCCAGACGGGGGGATGGACTTCGGTCATCGTGCGGTCATGGCCGGGTGTGGCGCCGTCACGTATTCAGGCGACGATGGGCGAGTACGGGCATGCCGGTGCGGACATGTTCGACCTGATCGAGGGTCAGGGCCGCCGTGGCCCAGCCGGTGCCGTTCGATGCCTGGGCGACGATCGTGCCCCATGGGTCGATGATCATGGAGTGGCCATAGGTGCGCCGGGCATGGCCGCCCGCATCGATATGGGTGCCGGTGGTGCCGCAGGCCACGACCCAGCATTGGGTTTCGATCGCGCGGGCGCGCAGGAGCGTGGCCCAATGGGCCTCGCCGGTTTCGGCGGTGAAGGCTGCGGGCAGTACGATCACGTTCGCGCCACGCCGGCGCAGGGCCAGGAACAGTTCGGCGAAGCGCAGGTCGTAGCAGATGGCCAGGCCGGCGGTGAACGCGCCGACCGGGAGGGTCACGATTTCGCTGCCCGGCGCGTAGGTATCGCTCTCGCGGTAGCCTTCGCCGCCGGGGGTGGTGATGTCGAACAGGTGGATCTTGCTGTAGCGTGCCCTCTCCGCCCCATCGGGGCCGAAGACCAGGCTGGTGTTCAGCAGCCTGTCGCCATGGCGTTGGCCGATCGACCCGCCATGCAGCGTGATGCCATGCGTGCGCGCGGTTTCGGACAGGAAACGGTAGAGGGGGCCGGCGCCTGCCGTGGCGCCGGGGTTGGGCAGTTCCTCCGCGTTGGCGAACTTCACCTCTGCCGTGCCGCCCAGGCAGCTCCAGATTTCCGGCAGCACCACCAGGTCGGGCCGGTCGGCGGCGACGGCGGTCGCGATCAGGTCGCGTGCCTGGGCGATATTGTCCGGCAGGGACGCGCCGGGGGCCATCTGGACGACAGTGGTGCGCACCTGACACTCCGTGCGAAGGTGGATGCGGCCGGCTGGCCGATCCATGGTTCGATCCGCGAGGGGGATCGTCAGCGGCTCTTTATAAGGTGCGGGCCGATCGGCCCGCAACTGCCGCCCGCTTTCGGGGGGCTGGTTTTCGGTGCGGTCTCTTCGACGCGGGCGGAATCCGGTCTATAGGAGGCCGTTGCCCGGAGTGATCAATGGCCCCCTCGTCGTCCCGTTTCGTCATCTACGCGGCCCTGGGGGGAAACCTGCTGGTCGCGGTCGTCAAATTCGTTGCCGCTTTCATGACCGGCAGTGCCGCGATGCTGAGCGAGGCGATTCATTCGCTGATCGATACCGGCAACCAGATGCTGCTGCTGGTGGGGCTGCGCCGCGCCGCGCGGCCGGCCACCGCCCTGCATCCGTTCGGCTACGGGCTGGAACTGTATTTCTGGACCTTCGTGGTGGCGCTGCTGATCTTCGGCCTGGGGGCCGGTGTGTCGGTGATCGAGGGGGTGAGCCGTATCCGCCATCCTCAGCCGGTGGATCATGTCGTCGTCAATTACATCGTGCTGGCGCTGGCTATCCTGTTCGAAGGCTCGGTGTGGCTGACGGCGCTGCGGGCGTTCCGCCGCAACGGCAAGGGCCGGCGGGGCTGGCTGGAGGCCGTGCGCCATAGCAAGGACCCGACCGTCTTTACCGTGCTGTTCGAGGATACGGCGGCGCTGTGTGGTCTTGGTGTGGCGCTGCTGGGCAATATCCTGGCGGAAACGCTGGATCTGCCGATGCTCGATGGTGTGGCTTCGATCCTGATCGGCGTGATCCTGACCGTGACCGCCGCCTTTCTTGCGCGGGAGACCCAGTCCCTGCTGACCGGCGAGGGCATGGCGGTGGAATCCCAGGCCAAGGTTCGGGTATTGGCCCTGCGTGAACCCGGCGTGCTGGGGCTGAACGAAATGCGCTCGATGCATTTCGGCCCGTCGGACGTGCTGGTGGCGTTGAGCCTGGATTTCGATAACGGGTTGAGCGCCGGGCAGGTGGAGCAGACGGTTTCGCGGATCGAGGAACAGATCCGGGCTGCCGTGCCGGAAGTGACGCATGTGTTCATCGAGGCACAGGATGCCTCGGCGCGGTTGGCGAAGGGGCGGCAGTAGGTTCTATTCTTTTTTGAAAAAAAGAACCAAAAAACTTTGATTCGTTCAGGCGTTTTGTGCTGGGGACGCACGATGACCCTGAGCGGATAAAAGTCTTTTTGCTTCTTTTTCTTCAGAAAAAGAAGGTTCTTACTCCGTACCTGTGAACGCCGTCGCCGGATAGCCCTGCGCGAACAGCAGCGCCCGCAGGCTGGCATGGTCCACGCGGTTGCCGATGGCTGCGCGGACGATCGGCTTGGCGTGGAAGGCGATGCCCACCCCGGCTTCCTTCAGCATGGCCAGGTCGTTCGCGCCATCCCCCACGGCCATGGTGGCGGCGGGTTTCAGGCGGCCCTCTTCGGCGAGGCGGCGCAGGTGGGCCAGCTTGGCGTCGGGGCCCAGGATCGGCTCGCCGACCGTGCCGGTCAGGGCGCCGCCGCTGATCTGCAGGCTGTTGGCGTGATGCTCGGCAAAGCCGCACAACGCCGCCACGCGGCCGGTGAAGAAGGTGAAGCCGCCGGATACCAGCGCGGTGCGGGCGTTATGGGCGCGCATCGTCGCCACCAGTTCGCGCGCGCCTTCGTTCAGCTTCACGTCCTTCCATGCCTTTTCCAGCAGGGTGGCGGGCAGGCCGGCCAGCAGGGCGACGCGCTCGCGCAGGGCGGCGGCGAAGTCGATCTCGCCGTTCATCGAGCGGCGGGTGATCTCGGCGATGCGCTCGCCGATGCCGGCATGGGCGGCGAGGTCGTCCAGCGTTTCGTTGGTGACGATGGTGCTGTCCATGTCCGCGACGAGAAGCCCTTTGCGTCGTCCGCGCGAACGGGTCAGAAGGACGTCGATCTGGCGTGGGCCGAAGACGGCGCGCATCGTATCCAGCGTCGGCATGCCCGAATGGGGCGCCGGGCTGGGGATGTCCACGGCCTCGCCGGGCGAGAGGATGACGGGGACGCCGCCCTTCACCATGTCCCGCGCGGCGCGGGCATCGGCGTCGGTCAGGGTCGTGGCGTCGCGGCGGGCGACGAGCGTGATTGTATGGGACAGCGACATGACGAACAGGCGTGTGACAGGGAAGGCGGCATGACGCAAGCGGTGGATCTGTCCGGGCGGCCGGTGGTGGTGATCGCGGGGCCGACCTGCTCGGGCAAATCGGCGCTGGCGTTGGCGGTGGCGCGGGCGATGGACGGCGTGATCATCAATGCGGATTCGATGCAGGTCTATCGTGACCTGCGGGTTCTGACCGCCCGGCCGTCGCCGGAGGAGGAGGCGGCCGTGCCGCACCGGCTCTACGGCGTGCTGCCCGCCGATGAGACCGGTAGCGTCGCGTGGTGGCGCGCCAGCGCGATGGCCGCGATCGAGGCGGCGTGGGAAGACGGGCGGCTGCCGGTGCTGTGCGGGGGCACCGGCATGTATATGCGCGCGCTGACCGACGGGCTGACCGATATCCCCGATGCCGGGACGGAAGCGCGGGCCGAGGCTCGGCGGCTGGTGGAGGAAGAGGGGCCGGCGGCGCTGCATGCCCGGCTGTCGGCGGTCGATCCCGAAAGCGCGGCCGCCCTGCGCCCCTCCGACAGCCAGCGCGTGGCCCGTGCGTGGGAGGTGTGGTCCGGCACCGGGCATGGCATGATCCATTGGCGCCGCACCGCGACGCTGCCGCCGCTGGCCTGCCACCGGGTGGCCGTGCGGCTGGAGCCGCCGCGCGATACCCTGCGTGCCGCCATCGCGCGGCGCTTTGATGCGATGCTGGAGGCAGGGGCGCTGGAGGAGGTGCGGGCATTGCTGACGCAGGATCTGTCCCCGGCCCTGCCGGCGATGCGGGCGCATGGCGTGCCGGAACTGGCCGCCCATCTGCGCGGGGATCTGTCGCTGGAGGAGGCCGCGAGCCGGGCGGTGCTGGCGACCGGGCGTTATACGCGGCGGCAGACGACCTGGTTTGCGCATCATAGCCTCGCCGAGGCGGCGGATACATGGGTGATCGACACGCGGATCGGCAATGATGCGCAACAAATGGAAAGGAATTGCCGCAACGTCATTTCTTTTATTCTAAATCGGATTGACGTCGGCCGTCAGTTTCCCTAAACCCAGCCGACATTCCGTCCGGAGGGGCCTGTGGTCCCGCATCAAACACGCCGGATGGAGGAGCAGGGACATGAACGCGACACCCAACCTGAACGACCTGAAGCCGAACACGCATGCCCATGGAGCGGATGTCGTCCTCTCCGGTGCCGAGGTCCTGCTTCGCGTTCTCGTCGATCAGGGGGTCGATGTCATTTTCGGCTATCCGGGCGGCGCGGTGCTGCCCATTTACGACGCGCTGTTCAGGCAGAATGCGGTGCGCCACATTCTGGTGCGGCACGAGCAGGCGGCGGTGCACGCGGCCGAGGCTTATGCGCGCTCGACCGGCAAGGTCGGCGTGGTGCTGGTGACCAGCGGCCCCGGTGCGACCAATGCCGTGACCGGGCTGGTCGATGCGCTGATGGATTCCATTCCGGTGGTGTGCTTCACCGGGCAGGTGGGCGTGCCGCTGATCGGTACCGATGCGTTCCAGGAGGCCGACACCACGGGCATCACCCGTCAGGCCACCAAGCATAATTACCTGGTGAAGAACCCCGCCGACCTGGCCCGCGTGGCGCACGAGGCCTTTCACATCGCCCGCAGCGGTCGCCCCGGCCCGGTAGTGGTGGACCTGCCCAAGAATATTTCGGTGGGGCCGGCGCCCTATGTCCCGGCATCGCGCGCGCCGCATCCGTCCTATCGCCCGCAGAGCGAGCCGGAGCGCGAGGCGGTGGTGCGTGCCGTCGCGGCGATGAAGCGCGCGCGCCGGCCGCTGTTCTATACCGGTGGAGGCGTCATCAATGCCGGCCCGCAGGCCTGCGAGGCGCTGGGCCGGCTGCTGCGCAAGACAGGCTTCCCCTGCACCTCGACCCTGATGGGGCTGGGTTGTTATCCGACGACCGACCGGCAGTTCCTGGGCATGCTGGGCATGCATGGGACGTACGAGGCCAATCTGGCCACCCATGGCTGCGACGTGCTGGTCGCGCTGGGGGCGCGCTTCGACGACCGGGTGACCGGCCGGCTGGATGCGTTCTCGCCGGGATCGTTCAAGATCCATGCCGATATCGAGCCCTCGCAGATCAACAAGATCGTGCAGGTCGATGTGCCGATCGTCGGTGACGCCGGCCGTGTGATCGAGATGATGCTGGAGGAATGGGACCGGCAGGACGGCGCATCCGATCCGGCGGCGCTGGCGCAGTGGTGGCAGCAGATCGAGGCATGGCGCGGTATCCGCAGCCTGCATTTCGACCAGGACATGACGCCGTCGGCGATCATCCGGCCGCAGCACGCCGTCCGCCGGCTGTACGAACTGGCGATGGAAACAGGGCGCGACACGTTCGTCTCGACCGAGGTGGGCCAGCATCAGATGTGGGCCGCGCAGCATTTCCAGTTCGACCGGCCCAACCGCTGGCTGACCTCGGGCGGGCTGGGTACCATGGGCTACGGCCTGCCGGCGGCCGTGGGCGCGCAGATCGCGCATCCCGACGCGCTGGTGATCGACATCGCGGGCGAGGCCTCGACCCTGATGAACATCCAGGAACTGGGCACCATCGCGCAGTATCGCCTGCCGGTGAAGATTTTCATCCTGAACAACCAGTATATGGGCATGGTCCGCCAGTGGCAGGAACTGCTGCATGGCTCGCGCTATTCCGAAAGCTACAGCGCTGCCCTGCCGGATTTCATCCGCCTGGCCGAGAGCTTCCATGCCAAGGGCATGCGCGCGACCTGCGTGGGCGAACTGGACGACGTGATCCGCGCCATGCTGGCCGAGCCCGGTGCGGTAGTGGCCGATATCTGCGTGGCACAGGACGAGAACTGCTACCCCATGATCCCGTCCGGCGCGGCCCATAATCAGATGCTTCTGGGCCCGGAGCAGGAAGGTGAAGTCAAGGTCAGCGCCGAGGGCCGCATGCTGGTCTGATCCGACGCATCCTCGCCCCCGGCCCATGCGGCCGCTTCCTTTTATATATACCGGCAGCGGGGTTCGCCCCGTGCCGGATTCTGTTCGGGAATTCTCATCATGACCATGCAGGACGAGACGATTGTCTCCGCGGTCATCTCCATTCTGGTGGAAAACGAAAGCGGCGTGCTGGCGCGCGTGATCGGGCTGTTTTCTGGGCGCGGCTACAATATCGAAAGCCTGACCGTGGCACCGGTCGAGCAGTCGCGCCACCAGTCGCGCATCAATATCGTGACGTCGGGCACGCCGCAGGTGATCGAGCAGATCAAGGCCCAGGTGGGCCGGCTGGTGCCGGTCTATCGCGTGGCCAACCTGACGCAGGTGGGGCCGCATGTCGCGCGTGAAATGGCGCTGGTGAAGGTCGTCTCCAGCGGCGAGGCCCGGACCGAGGCCCTGCGCATTGCCGAGGCCTTCCGCGCCCGCGCGGTGGATACCACCGCCACATCCTTCGTCTTCGAGCTGACCGGTGCGACCGAGAAGCTCGATTCGTTCATCGACCTGATGCGTCCGCTCGGCCTGGCCGAAGTCTCCCGCACGGGCGTGGCCGCGATCATCCGGGGCCCCCGGACGATCTGACCGCAGGTCATTCTCTCTTTCGTTTCAACAGGAGGTCTTATCATGCGCGTGTATTATGATCGCGACGCCGACGTGAACCTGATCAAGTCCAAGAAGGTCGCGATCATCGGCTATGGCAGCCAGGGCCACGCCCACGCCAACAATCTGAAGGACAGTGGCGTCACCGAGATGGTGATCGGCCTGCGTCCGGGCTCGTCCGCCGTGGCCAAGGCCGAGGGTGCGGGCTTCAAGGTCATGGACCCCTCCGCCGCCGCCGCCTGGGCCGACGTGGTGATGGTGCTGACGCCCGACGAGGGCCAGGGTGCGCTGTACAAGGAGCATCTGGAAGCCAACCTGAAGCAGGGTGCGGCGCTGGCCTTCGCGCATGGCCTGTCGATCCATTTCCGCATCATCGAGGCGCGCCCGGACCTGGACGTGTTCCTGATCGCGCCCAAGGGCCCCGGCCACACGGTGCGTTCGGAATATCAGCGTGGTGGCGGCGTGCCCTCGCTGGTCGCGGTGGCGCAGAATGCGTCGGGCAATGCGCTGGAAATCGCGCTGTCCTATGCCTCGGCCAATGGTGGCGGCCGTGCGGGCATCATCGAGACGACCTTCAAGGAAGAGGTCGAGACCGACCTGTTCGGCGAGCAGGCCGTGCTGTGCGGTGGCCTGGTCGAGCTGATCCGCGCCGGGTTCGAGACGCTGGTGGAAGCCGGCTACGCCCCCGAGATGGCGTATTTCGAGTGCCTGCACGAGACCAAGCTGATCGTCGACCTGATCTATGAAGGCGGCATCGCGAACATGAACTACTCGATCTCGAACACGGCGGAATACGGCGAATACGTCACCGGCCCGCGCATCGTGACGTCCGAGACCAAGGCCGAGATGAAGCGCGTCCTGACCGACATCCAGGACGGCACGTTCGTGCGCAACTTCATCCTGGAAAACCAGTCGGGCAATGTCGGCTTCAAGGCCATCCGCGCCCGCAACAACGCCCACCAGATCGAGCAGGTCGGCGAGAAGCTGCGCGCGATGATGCCGTGGATCGGCAAGAACGCGCTGGTCGACAAGACCCGCAACTGATTACGCGACCGGCCGGGCGGGCGATTGTGCCCGCCCGGCCGTGTGTCTTCTTTTTCTGAAGAAAAAGAAGCAAAAAGACTTCTGTCTGTTCGAGGCTATCGTGTGCCCCAGCGCAAGACGCCTGAACGAATCAAAGTTTTTTGGTTCTTTTTTTCAAAAAAGAACAGAAGCCCTGGCATCTACCGAGACTGAGCCGCCAGATGCCGTTTCCGGAACCGCGCAGGTCCTTCCCCGGCGGTCTGGGCAAAGGCTTTCGCGAAGGCGCTGAGCGAAGCATAGCCGACATCGGCCGCGACGTCGGTGACGCGTCGGCCCTGGATCAGCAGCCCCATCGCCATCTGAATCCGCGCCTGTCCCAGCCACGTCTGCCATGTCAGGCCGGTTTCGCGCATGAACAGGCGGCGGAAACTGCGTTCGGACAAGGCGGCATGGTCGATGGCACCCGACTGGGTCGCGCCGGCAAGATCGGCCAGTGCGTAATCCATGGCGCGACGGAGGGAGGGATGGGTAGTGCTGGGCAGAAACAGCTTCAGTTCCTGCTCCAGCCACTCGCCGCATAACCGGGCGAGCACGTGCAGGAAGCTGTCGGCGAGGGGATCGGTCTCGCTGGCACCGCGTTCCCAGCGCGTCGCATACAGGATCATTTCGCGCATCAGCGGGTTCGCGACCAGGATGCGCACATGGGACGATGTGTCGGTGACGGAATCTGGCGAGAAATACAGCGAAGCGCCGTGATTGTCGCTGACCAGGGAGCGGTGGCGCGTGCCGGCCGGTATCCATGCCGCGCGTCCCTGCGGAAGAATATGGCGCCCCTGTTCGGTTTCGATCTGCGCGGGGCCGGCCGCCGCGTAGATCAGTTGATGGTACGGGTGCGCGTGCCAGTCATAGAGGACATTGCGGGCGGCATAGCGAAAGGCGAACCCGATGCCGGTCGGCCGGTCGAGGCCATGGCTGCGGAGAATGGCGTGGGTTTCTTCGTCGTCGAGGATGCGCATGGCCGGCATTCGTTCATTTATGACCGAAGAGCGTTAGCCGGTCAGGCAGTCTCCTGGCTATCTCCTTGGGCGACCGATGAGGATGAGATGACCGATATCACGCATAACCAGCGCATCGTCAGCCAGTTTACCCGGTGGGCGAAGCCGTTTGCCGAATTGCCCATCCATGCCGAGGCCGATGCCATGGCGCGCACCCTTGCCGCGTGTGCCCTGAAGCCGGACCTCTCGGTTCTCGATGTCGCCTGTGGCCCCGGCATTCTGGCATGCGCGATGGCGGGGCAGGTGCGCCATGTTACCGGCATCGATATCACGCCTGCCATGATCGCACAGGCGCAGGTGCGGCAAACCGCGTACGGGCTGGCGAATGTGGCGTGGCGGATCGGCGATGCGACCGCGTTGCCGTTTCCCGATGCCAGTTTCGACCGGGTGACGACACGCTACAGTTTCCATCATATGCCGGACCCGGCTGGGGTGCTGGCGGAGATGGCGCGCGTGTGCCGTCCCGGTGGACGGATCATCGTCATCGATGCGACCCCGTCACCCGAGACGCAGCATGCCTATGACGAGATGGAGCGGCTGCGGGACCCGTCTCATACCAGTGCCCTGACGCTGGATGAATTGCGACGGATCGGGCGCGCGGCGGGGCTGGAGGAGATGACGGTCGATGGATACCGTCTGGAAGCGCAGCTCGATACGCTGGCAGAGTCACGGGATATGCCGGCTCTGGCGGCCTTGTTCGAGGCGGATATCGCAGGCGGGCGGGATCGCCTCGGTGTGGGGGCATGGCATGGTGCGACGGGGCTCCGGTTTTATTTTCCGGTGTCGATCGTCGCGTGGGACTGTGTGAAAGGAACCGCCTAATGCAGACTGTCAGCACGCGATGGGCGAGCGAGGCCGATCTTCCGGCTTTGGAAACATTGATTGCGCTGGCGATCGGGACCTTGCAGGCGGCGTTTCTCTCGCCCGAACAGGTTGCGGCCAGCCGCGCGATCATGGGGCTGGATACCCAGCTTGTCGCGGACGGCACTTATCTGGTGGCTGAACGGGACGGCGAAATCGTGGGATGCGGCGGCTGGAGCCGGCGCGCGACGCTGTATGGCGGCGATCACAGCACCAGCCTGCGTGACCCCAGGCTTCTCGACCCCGCGCGTGATCCCGCGAAGATCCGGGCGATGTATACCCACCCGCGTTATGCACGGCAGGGAATCGGTCGGGTGATTCTCGCCGGATGCGAACAGGCTGCCCGCGCCGAGGGGTTTTCCGCGGTGGAGCTGATGGCGACGTTGAGCGGTCAGCCGCTTTATGCCGCCAGCGGGTATGAGCCCGTCGAGACGGTCGAAGCGAATGTGAACGGCATTATGGTGCCGCTGGTGCGGATGCGCAGGCTGTTCGGCTTTCGTGCGGCGGGAGAGTGGGCATAAGGTCGGGCAGGTTCAGCAGCAAGGACACCGACCATGACCGAGTACGTCATCCCGCAGCCGCCGCAGCCCAGTCTGGCGGTCACGGGGACCGAGGCCCGTTTCCCGGTGCGCCGGATCTGGTGCGTCGGGCAGAATTATGCCGAGCATGCGCGCGAGATGGGGGGCGATCCGGATCGTGCGCCGCCGTTCTTCTTCGCCAAGCCGGGCGATGCCGTCGTTCCCGGCGGCGGGGCGCTGCCGTTTCCGGTCAAGACCGCCAATCTGCATTATGAAGTCGAACTGGTGGTGGCGATCGGCACCGGCGGGCGGGATATCCCGGCGGATCAGGCATTGTCGCATGTCTATGGCTATGCGCTGGGCCTGGACATGACGCGCCGCGATCTTCAGGCGGCGGCCAAGAAGGCCGGCCGGCCCTGGGCACTGGCCAAGGGGTTCGACCAGTCCTGTCCGATCGGGCCGGTGGCGCCCGTGACCACCATCGGCCATCCGGAGCGCGGGCCGATCGCGCTGTCGGTGAACGGCGAAATTCGCCAGCAGGGCGATGTGTCGGACATGATCTGGCCGGTCGCCGATATCATCTCGCAGCTCAGTGCCTTCGTCGCGCTGGCGCCGGGGGACCTGATCATGACCGGTACGCCGGCGGGTGTCGGCCCGGTGCAGCCGGGGGATGTGCTGCATGCAAGGTGCGTCGGGGCCGGTACGCTGGATGTGACCTACGAGTCCGCCTGATCGGACGTGATACCGCCCGGTTGCAGCAGGTCGCCGATAAACAGCGCGATCTTCTGCGAGTGGGCGGTGCTGACGGGGTGGATGGCATAGAAGGTCACCGGGTCCGGTTCCCAGCCTTCCATCACCGTGACCAGCCGTCCTGTCCGAACGGCCTCTTCGACCTCCCACAGGGATTTCTGGGTCATGCCCATGCCGGCCAGCGCCCATTGCACCGGCAGTTCCGAATTGCTGGAGGCCAGCAGCCCGTCGATCCGCCAGGGGCGCGCGGCATCCCCACGGCCGAAGCGCCATGTGGCCCGGCACTGGCCGGTCATGTTGGCCACCAGGCAGTCATGGTGGGCGAGATCGGCGGGCGACCTCGGGGTACCCCGGCGGGCCAGATAGTCCGGGCTGGCCACCAGCACGCGGCGGCTTTCCATCAGGCGCCGGCCGGTCAGGGTGGTATCCACCACCGGCGCGCCGCGAATGGCGATGTCGAACCCTTCGCCGACGATGTCGGCCATCCGGTCCTCCAATGTCAGATGCACGCGGATGCCCGGATGGCGGCGGACGAAACCGGCGATGAACGGCGCCAGCCGCAAGCGTCCGAACGGGGTGGGGGCGGTGACGCGCAGCATGCCGCCGGGGGCGCTGACCGTTTCGCGCACCCGTGCTTCCATCCTCTCCGTGGCGGTCAGGATCGCGGTCGCTTCGTCCAGATAGACGCGCCCGGCCTCGGTCAGGGTCTGGCGTCGTGTGGTGCGTACCAGCAGGCGCGTGCCCAGCCGGTGTTCCAGCCGCGCCAGCCGGTCGCTGACCACCGAGGGGGCCAGGCCCAGATGGCGCGCCGCCGCCGACAGGCCGCCATGGCGGACGATTTCGACCATCACCCGCATTTCGTCGATGTCGCGCATCGTTCGCCTTTTCCGGAAACTGTTTTCCGATTTTGACGGTTATCATTCCCGGCCCGGCGCGCCCATAGTCCCGCTGACCGATCCGTTACAGGAGGCAATCCATGCAGTATCGTCAGCTCGGCCGGTCCGGCCTGCGTCTCTCGGCTTTCACGCTCGGGACCATGACGTTCGGGGGCAAGGGCGCATTCGCCAAGACCGGCAATACCGACCTCGCGGGCGCGCAGCGGCAGATCGACATGTGCATCGAGGCCGGGATCAATATCTTCGATACCGCCGATATCTATTCCGCCGGCGTGTCGGAGGAGATTCTTGGAGCGGCCCTGAAAGGGCGGTCTTCGGACATCCTGGTCAGCACCAAGACGCGCTTCCGCATGGGCGAGGGGGCGAACGATGCCGGCCTGTCGCGCTATCACATCGTCGCGGCGGCCGAGGCCAGCCTGCGCCGGCTGGGTCGCGACCATATCGACCTGTATTACCTGCATGAATGGGACGGCCAGACCCCGCTGGACGAAACGCTGGAGGCGCTGGACACGCTGACCCGCTCGGGCAAGATCCGCTATGCCGGGGTGTCCAATTTCTCGGGCTGGCACCTGATGAAGGCGTTGAGCACGGCGGAGCGTCATCGCCTGATCGCCCCGGTGGCGCAGCAGATCTATTATTCGCTCCAGGCGCGCGAGGCGGAATACGAATTGCTGCCGGTGGCGCTGGATCAGGGCATCGGCGTGCAGGTGTGGAGCCCGCTGGCGGGTGGCCTGCTGTCGGGCAAGCATCGGCGCGGCAAGCCCGAGCCCGAGGGCACGCGCCAGTTGGCCCAGTGGGGCGAACCGCCGGTTTACGATGTCGAAAAGCTGTACGATGTCGTCGAGGTTCTGGTGGCGATCGGCGCGGAACGGGGCGTGTCTGCCGCCCAGGTCGCGCTGGCCTGGGTCGCGCATCGTCCGGCGATCACTTCGGTCGTCATCGGGGCGCGGACCGATGCCCAGCTTGCCGACAATCTGAAGGCGACCGAACTGGCCCTCTCGCTCGAGGAGATGGCGCGTCTGGATGCGGCCAGTGCTCCGCCGCTGCTTTATCCTTATTGGCATCAGGCGCGCACGGCATCGGATCGCCTGTCGGCGGCGGACCTGCTGTTGCTCGGCCCTTCGATCAGCAAGGGCTGAGGCGCCATGGCATTCCATCGCCGCATTGCGGCCTGCATGCTCGCGGCCGGCACGGTCGCGGGCCTGATGAACGTGGCACCGGCCCAGGCGGTGGGCCCGGCTGTCATCACCACCCAGAAACTGTCGTGGGAGATTGCCGACCAACTCGCGGCGGCGGCGGTGCGGATCTGCGCGGCGCGGGGCTGGTCCGTCACCGCCGCCGTGGTCGATCCGTCCGGCCATGAGCAGGTGATCATCAAGGGCGACACGGTGCCGCTGCAATCGCTGTCGGTATCCTACCGCAAGGCCTACACGGCCTATGCCTACGGCATGACCTTCGACAAGGACACGACCAGCGCCCTGATCGCGGCCAAGGTCACAGGCCCGCCCAACGGGGCGCTGAACACGATTCCGCAGGTTCTGTTTGTGCCCGGCGGGGTGCTGCTGCGCCGGGCGGATCGTTCGGTGCTGGGGGGACTGGGTGTTTCCGGGGCGCCCGGCGGCGATCTGGACGAGGCCTGCGCGGTTGCGGCGGTTAAGGAGGTATCGCCCCGTTTTCAATGACCGGTGTCATGAAAACGGCCGCGTGAAGGGCGTGGCAGTCATGTGCCATCGCGTCACCATGCCCTTGTAACAACGTCCCATTATCCCCATCTCGGCCTTGGTGTGGTGCGCCGTTGCCTCCTGCAGGGATGGCGCCCCCCAGCTTCAGGTCGCCTGAGTGAAAGGGACATGGGATTATGAATATCGAGAAATTTACGGAACGGTCGCGCGGGTTCCTCCAGGCTGCGCAAACCATTGCGGTGCGTGAGTATAATCAGCAACTCACGCCCGAACATCTGCTGAAGGCGCTGCTGGACGACCCCGAAGGGGCGGCCTCCGCGCTGATCCGTGCTGCCGGCGGGCAGGCGCCTGCCATCCAGGCGGCGGTCGAGGCCGCGCTGGCCAAACTGCCCCGTGTGCAGGGTGGCGGGGCCGGTCAGCCTCAGGCTACGCCGGATCTGGTTCGTCTGCTGGATGCGGCGCAGAGCGCGGCGCAGAAGGCTGGTGATGAATTCGTGGCGCAGGATCGCCTTCTGGTGGCCATCGCCGCGTCGGAAACACCCGCCGGTCGCGCGTTGCGTGATGGCGGTGCGACGCCGCAGGCGCTGGACAAGGCGGTTGCCACCATCCGCAAGGGGCGCACCGTGACCAGCGAGAACGCCGAAGCCAGCTTCGACGCGCTGAAGAAATACGCCCGCGACGTGACCGAAATTGCCCAGCAGGGCAAGCTGGACCCGGTGATCGGGCGCGACGAGGAAATTCGGCGTGCAATCCAGGTGCTGGCCCGGCGCAGCAAGAACAATCCGGTCCTGATCGGCGAGCCCGGTGTGGGCAAGACGGCGATCGTGGAAGGGCTGGCCCTGCGCATCGTCAATGGCGACGTGCCGGAGGCGCTGAAGAACAAGCGGCTGCTCTCGCTCGATCTCGGCGCGCTGGTGGCGGGTGCCAAATTCCGCGGTGAGTTCGAGGAACGGCTGAAGGCGGTGCTCAAGGAGGTCGAGAGCGCCGAGGGGCAGGTGATCCTGTTCATCGACGAGATGCATACGCTGGTCGGTGCGGGTCGTAGCGATGGCGCGATGGATGCCTCCAACCTGATCAAGCCGGAGTTGGCACGCGGCACGCTGCATTGCATCGGCGCGACCACGCTGGATGAGTATCGCAAGTATATAGAGAAGGACGCGGCGCTGGCCCGGCGTTTCCAGCCGGTCTATGTCGGCGAGCCGTCGGTGCCCGACACGATCTCGATCCTGCGCGGCATCAAGGAGAAGTATGAGCTTCACCACGGCGTGCGGATCACCGACAACGCGCTGGTGGCTGCGGCGACGCTCTCCAACCGCTACATCACCGACCGGTTCCTGCCCGACAAGGCGATCGACCTGGTGGACGAGGCGGCCAGTCGCCTGCGGATGCAGATCGACAGCAAGCCGGAGGAACTGGACGAACTCGACCGCCGGCTGATCCAGCTCAAGATCGAGCGCGAGGCCATTCGCAAGGAAGACGATTCCGCCAGCCGCGAGCGTCTGGTGAAGCTGGAAGCCGAACTGGCGGAAATCGAGGAAAAATCGAACGCCATGTCGGCGGCCTGGCATGCCGAAAAGGATCGGGTGAACGCGATCCAGAAGCTGAAGGAACAGCTCGATCAGGCGCGTTCGGATGTCGAGGTCGCCCAGCGGCGCGGCGATCTGGGCCGGGCGTCGGAGCTGATGTACGGCGTCATCCCCAATCTGGAGGGGAAGATCGCCAGTGCGCAGGAGGCCAACGAGAGTGCCGCCGCCGGTGCCGGGCTGGTCAGCGAGGCCGTGACCGAGCAGGGCATCGCCTCCGTCGTGTCGCGTTGGACCGGCGTGCCGGTGGACCGCATGCTGGAAGGCGAGCGGGCCAAGCTGCTGCGGATGGAGGACGAACTGCGGCGCAGCGTGGTGGGTCAGGAACCGGCGCTGAAGGCCGTGGCCAACGCGGTGCGGCGTGCCCGTGCGGGCTTGCAGGACCCCAATCGGCCGATCGGCTCGTTCCTCTTCCTCGGCCCGACGGGCGTGGGCAAGACCGAGCTGTGCAAGGCGTTGGCCCGTTTCCTGTTCGACGACGAGAAGGCTCTGCTGCGCGTCGACATGAGCGAGTTCATGGAGAAGCACGCGGTCTCCCGCCTGATCGGCGCGCCTCCGGGCTATGTCGGTTACGAGGAAGGCGGCGTGTTGACCGAGGCTGTGCGGCGCCGGCCCTATCAGGTGATCCTGTTCGACGAGGTGGAGAAGGCGCACGAGGATGTCTTCAACGTCCTGCTCCAGGTGCTCGATGACGGACGCCTGACGGACGGGCAGGGGCGGACGGTCGATTTCCGCAACACCATCATCGTCCTGACCAGCAATCTGGGGTCCGACGTTCTGGCGCATCTGCCGGACAATGAATCCACCGATATGGTGCAGGCCGAGGTCATGAAGGTGGTGCGCAATCACTTCCGGCCGGAATTCCTCAACCGCCTGGACGAGATCATCCTGTTCTCCCGCCTCCAGCGGGCGGACATGACGCGGATCGTCGATATCCAGATCGGGCGCCTGCGCAAGCTGCTGGACGACCGGCATATCGAACTGGACCTGGACGAGCCGGGGCATCTCTGGCTGGCCGAGGAAGGGTATGATCCGGTTTACGGTGCGCGTCCGCTGAAGCGGGTGATCCAGCGCACGCTGCAGAACCCCCTGGCCGGGTTGCTGCTGGATGGCACCATCCATGACGGCGAGCGCATCAAGGTGTCGGCCGACGACAAGGGTCTGACCATCAACGGCCGGTCGATCGCCGAAGGCTGAACGGTTGCCGGGGCGGCGCATTGCGGTGCGCTGCCCCATCTGCGGCCCTTTTCGCCGCCCTGACATGGAAAAGCAGAAAAAAGTTCATTTTCTTATCCACTCCTTATCCACAGAGGGGTGTGGGCTCCCGGTTGGATGGGCCGGTTTTCCGGGAAAAACAGGGTGTTTGCTGGCGATTTTACGGCGCGTTGACATCCCCCCCCCGATCTCCGTAAAACCCGCCTCACCGAACGGCACTACCGCTTCGGACCGGTTCTTTGACAACAGAATATGGAATGGAAGGGATATGTTGGCGGCGTTCTGACGGCCTTTGAGAGAGGGTTGTTTTAGGTTTTGGTTTTATCTGG
>NZ_QQAW01000018.1 GCF_003350405.1 Gluconacetobacter liquefaciens
GCGTGTGCCCATCGCCCGTTTCCGGCCGCCACGCTTGCGGACCGACAGCCCCTCTTCGCGATAGAGCCGGAACAGCTTCTTGTGGTTCATCGCCACCCCCTCCCGGTCGAGCCGGATCTGCAGTCGCCGGTAGCCAAATCGCCGTCGCTCCTGAGCCAGTTCGCGCAGCCGCCCGCGCACGGCAGCATCATCCGGGCGGCGTGACGCATAGCGCCAAGTCTTCGGGTCCATACCGATCAGCCGGCTGGCCCGTCGCTGCGAATACTCTTTCTCCCGGATCGCCCAGGTCACGGCCTCCCGCCGCAAACCGGGCGTTTGGCCTGCTGCCGTATTTCGACCGCCAGGTGTAGAACGTCGCATCGCTGATCCCGTGCTTGCGGCACAGATCGGCCGCCGACGCACCCGCCTGATGCTCCTTCAGGACCCCAATAATCTGGTCCTGCGTAAAACGTGATCTCTTCATTGTCTGTCTCCGGTTGGACAGACCTGACTCAAAAACGAGGGCATTCCACGGGCTAGGGTCAATATGCACCGAAAACCGGTTCGGTAGAAATGCTCTGGTTTATTATTTTCACGAACATTTTCACTTTTTTGAATGCATGCGTTTAAATGGGATCTGTTCTAGCTAATGTTATAAAAGTTTCTTTCTATTTCGATTTTTTATGAAATGTGGTGATACTGTATTGATATTCTTGGTTACCAGAAGAGCAACGCAGTACTCGGTTGGAGGCCATGGGTGGGCGTAGACATCAACAGGACATATCATGTTTTTTTAAATAAGGGAGTATATTTCCGGAGTAGGGATAGATTTCTTCGATTGGCAACATTTTTTGCGCGAGTCTGAATTCGGAATTCCTGACGAGTTCGTAGGTTGTCTTCGCCATTTCGGTTATGTCGGTAATTTTCTGAATCCATCTGTCAACGTATAGGGCGGCTGCATCTTTGCCTAGACCGACCTGTATTGAGCGATGATTTTGCGGCTCCGAAAGGAGATTTCTTTCAGGATCCCATTGGATTCGAACTGGGGAAGCCGCTTTCAATGCACGCCATTCGTCCTCACTTATCGAGGGTTCTCGATGAGTGCTGCAACTATGCTCCAAAGCCCAATCGAATCCTTCCCGAGTAATGTCGATCGCGAGAATTCGACTTTGGTCTGGATCTTTGAGTCCCCATCCTGCGCGATACATCATCCAAAGAAAAGAAGGCTTTATCCAAGTCATTCTTTCTCGCTTGAACGGCGGCGAGACAAACCTTCCATTAGCGAGGGCGGAGTCTGCGATCTGGTCATTGTATGCTTGGTATATACGTATGGTCAGAGCGTCAAAGCTTGCACGTATCTGATAGGGTGGAATGTCTGTCATTTTGAAAACTTAACTCTTTATGTTGCAATGAGCATCATGCGGGCGGACGAATATCTGAACATCGGATTCCGTCGCGATGACAAAACTGAGATTTGTATCAGAAAACCCATAGGCTCGAATATCGCATACGTTATGTGTGCTTACGCACGCCGCTCTGCCGTCGGGATAAATCAGATCGACGTCTGGTTCGGGCCAAAGTGCATCCCTTTTACACAACGAAAATCCGTCAGATGTCGTGACAGGAAGATGTCCTCCCCAAATGCCGGCTGTGGGAATTATCTCTCCAACCATGCAACCAAAACCGGACATCTTCAGACGACGGTAATGCTCAACACTTACGAACTCGTCTTGTCCGACAGCAAGCCTTTCTCCAGTAATCGTATCGGTCAGAGTCACCTTGCTCGCGGAATGAATGAGTATGATGTCGCGGCCTTTGGCGTAGCCTACCTGGTAGAGTCCTCCCACCAGGACTGTACCCACCTTGAACCAAGGTTCAGGAAGATTCTGTATCAAATTGTTTTCAATCATCAATATGTTGATTTTATCTTTTGTTCTCTACAATTCAAAGCTCCACGGACCATACGATAGCAATCCACTGTCCCGATCGGCTTACTGCGTATGATTTGCGCTTTGTCCCAAAAGGACGCGATTTGTTTTATGGATCTGGACCGGGTTTCGGCTTTTTCATGTTTTCACCGTGTTGATTGGGCCTGCTGTATATGAACCTCTGGTCATTCACTACGGACACATATGTTGGCGTCGAGAACAGGCGAAAGGATACCGATGCGGTTCCTCTGATATCTGACCAGGGCACTCTCTGCCAGAGATTTGAGCATTGCCTTCGCGATCTTGTCATCGGTCGCAGCCAAGGGAAGCAGGATATTCTTCGATGTCTGGTTCCGGCCAGCCTCCTCCCATAATTCATTCGCTTTTTGATACCGGTATTTACTCCGATGCAGGGAGACTGGCCTTCTTCTTATAAGGACCATTCAAGTTGAACTTTGGGTGTTTGCAGGAGTTTCGTGCCCATACGCCTTAAGGATGCCGGCGCGTAATGCGTTATTTTGCATCGTTCCTTGCGTTAACAGGGCTTTTTTCGGTCCATCACGCTGGAACGTAATTCCATTCAGATTTTCACTTGTCGAAGAGCAGGGCAACGTTGATGTATTCTGGATTTTTCCGCCGATGTCATGTGTTGTCTTAAAACGAATAAAAGTCTTTTTGCTTCTTTTTCTTCAAAAAAAGAAGAGACTTCGTCAGTCCTCGCCCGCAGCGCGATAGGGCGATTGTGCGTCCAGTTCCGCCATTTCTTGCAGCATGGCTTCGCGTTCATGAACCACGAATTCGGCAACCGCGCGGTGCAGGCCGGGGTGGGTGATCCAGTGGGCGGAATAGGTTGGGGTGGGGCGGTAGCCGCGCTGGATCTTGTGCTGGCCCTGCGCCCCGGCTTCGACCCGGCGCAGGCCGTGGGCGATGGCGAAATCGATCGCGCGGTAATAGCAGAGTTCGAAATGCAGGAACGGATAGTCGCCGTCGCAGCCCCAGTTGCGGCCGTAGAGCGTGTCGGTGCCCATCAGGTTGAGTGCGCCCGCCACGGGCGTGCCGTCCCGTTCGGCCAGCATCAGCACCACCCGGTCGCCCAGCCGTTGGGACAGCAGGGGGAAGAATTCGGGCGTGAGGTAGGCGCTGCCCCATTTGCGATCGACGGTGGCGGTGTAGAATCGGTAGAAATGCGCCCAGAGATCGGGCGTGATCGCGCGGCCCTGCAAGGTGCGGAAGGTGAGGCCGCACTGATTGGCGTCCCGCCGCTCGCGCTTCAGGACCTTGCGCTTGCGCGAGGCGAGGGTGGCCAGGAAATCGTCGAAGCTGGCGTAGCCGGCATTGTCCCAGTGGAACTGGACGCCCAGCCGTTGCAGCCAGCCGGCTTCGCCCAGCAGCGTATAGTCGTCCTCGGTGCAGAAGGTGACGTGGACCGAGGAGACGCCCAACTCGGTGGCGGCCTGACGCAGGGCGCCGGCGAGTGCCTGGCGCAGGCCGGGCCGGTCCGCCGCGTCGTCGCGCACCAGCAGGCGTGGGCCCGGCACCGGGGAGAAGGGGACCGCGACCTGCAATTTGGGATAGTAGTCGCCGCCAGCCTGTTCGAACGCGCGAGCCCAGCTCTGGTCGAAGACATATTCGCCGTAGGAATGCGACTTGGCGTACATCGGCGCCGCCGCCAGCAGGCGGCCGGTGGGGTCGCGGATGGCGGCGTGCTGCGGCAGCCAGCCGGTGCGCGGGCCGGTCGATCCGCTGTCTTCCAGCGCCGAGAGAAAGGCGTGGCTGACGAACGGATTGTCCGGGCCGGCGCAGGCATCCCACTCCGTCGCCGGGATGTCGGCGATGGCGGGATGCAGGCTCAGGGTCAGGGCGGTCATGATCGGGCCGCCGCCGGTCAGGCGATCTCGAACAGGCCTTCGACCTCGACAGCGGCGTCGAGCGGCAGGGACGGGACGCCGATGGTGGAGCGGGCGTGCCGCCCGGCCTCGCCGAAGATCGCGACCGCGAGATCGGACGCGCCGTTCATGACCGCGGCATGCTGGGTGAAGCTGGGGACGCAGGAGATGAAGCCGCCCAGACGGACCACGCGGCGGACCCGCGAGAGGTCGCCCACTGCGGCGCGGACCTGGGCGATGACGTTGATCATGGCGTAGCGGGCGGCCTCAACCCCGACTTCGACCGCGACGTCGGCGCCGAGCTTGCCGGTGGCGAACAGCTTGCCGTCGAGCAGAGGCAACTGGCCGGAGACGACCAGCAGAGAGCCGCTGAGGACGCTGGCGACATAGGTGGCGACGGGGGCAGGGGGCACGGGCAGGATGATGCCGTGCCGGTCCAGGCGGGTTTCGGGGGTGTCGGTCATGAACGGGGCTCCTTGTCCGAAACGGGCAGGCGCGGCGCTTAGCCGACCAGGCGAAGTTTGCCGCGCCGGGTGGTATTGTCCCCTTTTGTCTCGGGGAAATCCAGCGGCAGCATCGGAGACGGGGTGTCGGTCAGGTCGTCCTGATGCGGTGCGTCGGGTAGCTTGTGGCCCAGATAGGCATCCGACAAGGCCCTGAACGCATAATCCAGCATGGAGGTCGCATAGGAGGCGACCGGATCGCCCTCCACCGTGCCGGCGGGGCCGAAGCGGGTATAGGCGAAGGCGTCCACGTAATCGTTCAGCGGCGCGCCATATTGCAGGCCGATGCTGACGGCCTGGCCCAGCGCGTCGAGCAGGCCGCGCGTCATCGGCCCCTCGCGGGCCGGAGTGATGGTGACCTCGCCCAGCGAGCCGTCTTCATATTCCGCCGTGCGGAGGAACAGGCGGTGGCCGCCGACGCTGGCCTTCTGCGTGAAGCCGCCATGGCGGGCCGGCAGGTGCCGCCTGACGCCGCGATCCAGCGCCAGCCGGGCGCGCAGGGTGGGCATGGACGAAGGATCCGGGCGGGCGGGCATGCGGTCGACGAAGCCGGCCAGCGCGCGGTGCATCGCCTTGTGGGCCTCGATATCCGGCAGGGGCAGGACGCTTTCGCCCGCCAGGGCGGCGGCGAAGGCGGCCTCGGGCGTCAGGCCGCGTGCCGTCAGGCGGGAAAGGGTGCTGGCGGCCAGCCGGCCGTCCGGCCGGAGCGGCGAGAAGATGGGAGCGAGGCCGCAGGCTTCCACCCCCAGCAGGGCGTCGATCGGGCCGGGCGCGGAAAAGCCGGTTTCGATGCGGGGCAGGGGGGTGTCGGTTTCGACCGCCGCGTCACGCCAGACGGCGCGCGCGGTTTCGGCGAGGCCGGGCACCGTGCTGCGCGCGGGGGGGAGCAGCAGGGTGTCCGCCCCGCATCCCGCATGGGCGACCGAGGTGGCCAGCGACGCCAGGCTACAGGCCACGTCGCGGCCGGCGTCGCTGTCGTAATCCAGCCCCAGCGCCGCCAGGCAGGCATCGAGATTGGTCATCAGCAGGTCGCCGGCGATCGGCGGCGGCTCGGGCGGCGGGGCCTCGGGCCGGGCCTTGCGCCCGCGTGGTGCCGGGGGGGGCGGCGCCAGGTCGGGGAAGGGCAGTTCGCCGTTGCGCAGCGCCGCCTTGCGTTCGGTCACGTCGCGCAGGACCTGGCAGAGCAGGCGCAGGGCGGCGACGAAATCCTCGGCCAGGAAGCCGCTGCCGGGCTGCACGAAGGCCGCCAGATTGACGATGAAGCCCGGCCGCCGGTCGTGCTGGCCGGTCCACAGGGACTCGGTCGGGGCCGCCTGGCGCAGCATCAGCAGGCACGAGAGCGAGCGCGCCTGCGTGGCCAGAGAGCCCACGGCCACGTCGTCTACCCAGCGTGCCGCTTCGGTCGCCAGACGGGCGGCCCCCCGGCCGGACGCGAGGCGCGCCAGGGCTGCCGCCGCCTCGTCATCCCAATCGGCGGGGAGGGTGACGGCGCGGAGAGCGTCGTCCGGGTCCGCGGCGGCCTGCGTGGTACGCATGCGCACGCCGTTCCAGTGGCTTCGGGCTGTCATGGCATTCACTCTAGGCCCGCTTCGTGACGGGGCGGAAGCCGTATATGGTGGGTCCCAGACTATACAGACCACTGTATATTGTGGATATGGGGGATAAGTTCGCGGTTTCCGGATCCCGGAGTTGTGATCGGGCGAGTCCCGCCCCGCCGGGTGGACCGGCTGCCGGAAAGAGGGTTATCCTCGGGGCATGGCAAATCTCGGCACCCGCATCTACACCAGATTCAAGGGTCGGCTGGTCGGCAAGGATGCCGATGGCCGGTGCTACTACGAGGCGCGTACCGCGAATCGTACCGGTGGCGGCCTGACGCGGCATGAGCGCTGGGTCATCTATCACAAGGGCGAGGATGCCTCGGTCGTGCCGCCCGAATGGTGGGGATGGCTGCACCATGTCGATGACGCGCCCATGCCCGAGAGCGCGCGCCAGCCGTGGCAGATCCCGTATCCGGGCAACCGGACCGGGACGGTGGATGCCTATCATCCGCCCGGAAGCGATTATCGCGGTGGCCGTCGTGCGGCCTCGACCAGCGATTACGAAGCCTGGATTCCCGAAGGGTGAAACGGCGGGCGGAACCTGTTAAGGTCCGCCCTGATGCTGCCTGAATGCTGTGGATGCTGAGTCGCGCGCGGCTTGGATCGGCAGCGGCCTGCGTGTGTCTTTGGGGATCGGAGCGGCCTTGCGGGCCGTGTGCCGGGGCCTGGAGGCCGGCGGAGGCTTGTCGGCGGTGGCCGTTTTTACGCAGTCTCCGTGCTGTGAATTGGGGAACAGAGTCAGAATGGTCAGTGCGGTTGCAGGCCGGGTGAGCCGGAGTTCGGCCGAACTCGCCGCCGGGTGCGGGGTTCTTGTACTGCTGGGCGGGCTTCTGGCCCTGGCGGTGGTCGACAAGGGGCGGCGGCATGAAACCGGCTATCGGCTGCATGCATCCTTTGCCCATATCGACGGGTTGTCGGTCGGGTCGGATGTGCGGCTGGCCGGGGTGACGGTGGGGCAGGTGGTCGATGAGCGCGTCGATCCGTCCAGCTTCAAGGCGCAGGTGACCTTTACCGTGCGCCCCGATGTGCAGTTGCCGACCGATAGTGCGGCCATCATCACCAGCGACAGCCTGCTGGGCGGCAAATATGTCGCCCTGTCGCCGGGGGCCGACAATGCGATGCTGAAGCCCGGTGGCGCGATTACCGAGACCCAGGGGGCGATCAGCCTGGAGCAGTTGCTCAGCCGCTTCATCTTCTCGGTGACGGATACGATGACCAAGGCCAACCAGCAGCGCGCGAACCAGGGAACGGCGCCCCAGGGAGCGGCGACTCCGGACAATGGACAGGCCCCGGCAGGGCATACCGGGGGCGGCGACCAGCCATGAGCGGGGCCGCGCTTCCGCCGCCGCCCGCGATCTGGCAGCAGTCCGATGGCACGCCGGTTTCGTGCCAGGACAAGGTCCGGGTGCTGAACGAGAATTATGCCGAGCTTTGCGAGGTCATGCGGGACACGTTCGAGGACGCGGTGCTGATCGGTGTTGACGAGGACGGCATGCGGCGGTTGATCGCGGAGGTCGCGGCCGCGCTGCGAAGCCCGAGATCGTGAGGCGGGACGTGTTGCGTCTGCTCCGCCCGGTGTCGCGCCGGGCGGGGGCCTTGCGTGCGGCGTTGGCCACCGTGCCGGCGCTGGTGGCATGGAGTGGCGGGCCTGGGGGCATGGCTGCCCGGGCCCAGCAGATCGTGGCGCCGCCTGCGATCTATCCCGCCGATACCTGGCAGGGGCGCTCCGTCGCGACCGTGCGGGTGCTGGATACGCTGGATTCCAGCGTACAGGTGTTGACCATTCCGGTGGGGCAGGATGCGACGTTCAGGGCGCTGACGATCCATGTCGGCGCCTGCCGCGACCGGCCGGCGACGCTGACGCCCGATGCGGCGGGATGGCTGGCGGTGCGCGACACACGGCAGGACGGCCCCGGCTTCAACGGATGGATGCTGGCGGGCGAACCTTTTCTGGGCGTTTTTCAGGACCCGATCTACGCCGTGCGCCTTGTGGGCTGCGCGGGCGACATGGTGGCGCCCGTTCCGCCGCCGCTGGCGGGTCTGGCGGCGGCTGCGACGCAGCCGGGCGATCAGCCGGTGCCCGGAACGTCGGATCAGGGCACGCCGTCCGTGCCGGGCCCTTCGGGGCCGCAGGTGCTGACGGTTCCGCCAGCGCCGCCGGCCGGGCAGCCCGCCGCGGCATCCGCCCCGGCGGTGCCCGCCGCGCGTTTCGGCGGGGCGCCGCTCTCCCTGTCGCCGCCTGACGAGGATGCGCCGGTGTCGGGTGCTGCTCCAGCCGGTGCCGCCATGCAGCCGGCGGGGAGGCCCATGCCATTGCCTCCGCCGACGCCTTTTGCAACGGGTAACGCTGCGCCGCCCCGGTCGCCGCCTGCATCGTCCGCTCCGCCGGCATCGCAGGCGCAGCCTGGGCAGCCGCAATCCCTCCTGCCCCCCTGACGGGGGCGGGAAGCAACCTGTCCCGCCGGTGTCGGTCCGGGATGAATGACAAGCCTTCGGTCCCAAGGAGTCCAGAATGCCCATGAGCCCGACGGATTATGCCGGCCCGGCCGGCCGGTTCATGCCGCCCCCAGGCGAGGCGGCCCTGCTGCTGGATTTTGACGGTACGCTGGTCGATATCGCGCCCACGCCGGAATCGGTGGTCGTGTCCCCCGGCCTGCCGGACGTGCTGCGGCGGCTGCGGGCGAAATGCGGCGATGCGCTGGCGGTGATTTCGGGCCGCGCGGTGGATCAGATCGACCATTTCCTCGGCGACGTGCCGTTTGCCGTGGCCGGCGAGCACGGGCTGGCGGTGCGGCATCGTCCGGACGGCCCGATCGTGCATGCCGAACTGCCCGCCATGCCGCCGACCTGGCTGCCGGCCGCCGAGGCCCTGGCGGCGCAGCATCCGGGCGTGCGGATCGAGCGCAAGCCCGCCGGTTTCGTGCTGCATTACCGTGCGGCGCCCGAGATGGCGGATGTGCTGCGCGAAGCCGCGGAATCGTGGGTTGCGTCGACGCACGGGCGCTTCCATGTGCAGACGGCCAAGATGGCGTGGGAAATCCGGCCCCATGGCGTGGACAAGGGCCATGCGGTGGCGGCGCTGATGCAGTCGCCGCCCTTCGCCGGGCGGCATCCGGTCTTCGTCGGCGACGACGTGACGGATGAGGACGGCATCCGCGCGGCCGAGGCGCTGGGTGGGGCGGGGTTCCGTATTCCTCGGGATTTTCCCGATCCGGCCGCCTTTCGGGCCTGGCTGGCGACGCTCGCGGGCGGAGGGGATGATTCATGGGGCGTCTGATCATCGTATCCAACCGGGTGCCTTCGCCCCGTGAGCGTCTGCAGCCGGCCGGCGGCCTGACCGTGGGGCTGAAGGACGCGCTGCGGGGCGGGGAGTCGCTGTGGTTCGGCTGGTCGGGCAATCAGTCCGAATTCGAGGGCGACCCCGCCACGGGCATGGATGAGGTCGATGGCGTGACCTACGCCACGATCGACCTGACGGCACGCCAGCACGAGGGATTCTACCAGAATTTCTCGAACGGCATTTTGTGGCCGCTGTTTCATTACCGTGTCGGGCTGATGAATTATTCCCGTCGCGACTGGCAGACCTATCTGGAGGTCAATGCCATGTTCGCGCGCTGCCTGCGCGCGCTGTTGCAGCCGGACGACGTGATCTGGGTCCATGACTATCATCTGTTTCCGCTGGGCCAGGCATTGCGCGACCTGGGCGTGACGGGGCGGATCGGCTTCTTTCTGCATATTCCCGTGCCGCCCTGGAGCCTGGTGCGCTCGATGCCGGGGGCGAAGCTGCTGCTGGAAGACATGCAGGCCTACGACCTGATCGGGGTGCAGACCGAGGAAGATGCGGACAACCTGAACCACGCCTTCCGCCTGAACGGGCTGACCGAACGGGCGGGGGCTTTTCCGATCGGCATCGATCCGCATGAATTCCGCGAACAGGCCGAGGAGAGCGTGCGGCGCGAGGAGGCCGACCGCCTGCGTGCCAGCCTGCGCGGGACGGCGCTAATCCTTGGCGTGGACCGGCTGGATTATTCCAAGGGCCTGCCGGAACGCTTCAGGGGATACGAGGCGTTCATGGCCCGTTATCCCGAACATCGGGGCAAGGTGTCGTTTCTCCAGGTTGCGCCGGTATCGCGCGGCGACGTGGAGGAATATCGCCAGCTTCGGTGCCAGTTGGACGAGCTGACGGGGCGGATCAACGGTGCCTATGCCGAGTTCGACTGGACGCCGATCCGGTATCTGACGCGACCGGTGGCGCGGGACATCCTGGCCGGGTTCTATCGCATGGCCGACGTGGCGCTGATCACGCCGTTGCGCGACGGGATGAACCTGGTGGCGAAGGAATATGTCGCGGCGCAGGACGCGGCCGACCCCGGTGTGCTGGTGCTGTCGCATTTCGCCGGCGCGGCGCCGGAGATGGACGAGGCGGTGCTGGTCAATCCCTATGACGCCGACGAGATCGCCGATGCGCTGCATCAGGCGCTGACCATGGGGCTGGAGGAGCGCCAGCGGCGCTGGAGCCGTCTGGACGAGGATGTGCGCCGGACCACGGCCGGGTTCTGGGCGCGGGACTTCCTGAAGGCGTTGGACGAGGCGCCCCCGGTCGCGACGCCTCCGCTCGGACCATCATGACGCGGCGGGGTACCGGCATGGGCCGGGGGCCTGGTTTCGTGCTGGCGGTTGCCGGGGCGGTGGCGCTGGGGATTGCGGCCTGGGTCGAATACGGGCTGGGGGACGTGCCGTGCGGGCTGTGCCTGTGGGAACGCTGGCCCTGGCGGGTGCTGGTGGGGCTGGGCCTGCTGGCCGCCCTGCTGCGTGGGCAGGGGGCGCGGGCCATGCTGTGGCTGGCTGTTCCGGTGATGCTGGCGGCCTGCGGGCTTTCGGCCGTTCATGTCGGGGTGGAGCAGGGGTGGTGGCCGAGCCCGCTGCCGGAATGTCGCGCGCCGGTCTTTCATCCCGGCACGTTCGCCGAGCGTCTGGCCGCCATGCCTCTGCGCCCGTCGAAGCCGTGCGACGCGCCGACCTATCTGGTCGGCGCGCTGCCGCTGTCCATGGCCGCGATGGACGGGCTGTACGCGGCCGGTGTGCTGGCGGTTATAGCGTACTGCCTCTCCCGCGGCCGAAAAAGAGGCCGACGATGAACAGCACCAGGAAGATGAAGAACAGGATCTTGCCGATATAGGCGAAATCGGCCGCGAAGCCGCCGAAGCCGAGGGCTGCGGAGATCAGGGCCAGGACGAGGAAGATCAGCGTCCAGCGTAAGAGGTCCATCGGGATATCCTCCGATTCATGTGTCTGGACCGGATGGTCCGTTATGGTTTCAATGGCTGGCTGCCCGTATGGTTGCGTTTTCGTATGAGAATTCGCGGGTTGCGGCCTGTCCTGGCGTTTCGGGGATGGGCTGGTGGCCATGCGTGCCCGGCAGGGTGAAGACAATGGCCAGCTCCGTGTGTCCGGTGCGGCCTTCAGCAGGCGGGTGACTGATCGTGCCGGATTTCCGCTCTCTCTATCGTCAGGGTTTCGCGCGGGTGGCGGGGTGTACGCTGCCGGTGGCGCTGGCCGACCCGGCGGCCAATGTCGCGCGGATGGTGGACATGGCCCGCGCCTGCGACGCCCAGGGCGTGGCGCTGGCGGTTTTTCCCGAACTCGGTGTGTCAGGCTACGCGATCGACGATCTGCGCCAGCAGGACGTGCTGCTCGACGCGGTGGGGAGCGCGCTGGCGACCCTGGCGGAGGCGACCGCCGGGCTGATGCCGGTGGTGGTGGCGGGGGCGCCGCTGCGGCATGGCGACGCGTTGTACAATTGCGCGGTAGTGCTGCATCGCGGGACCGTGCTGGGCGTGGTGCCCAAGAGCTACCTGCCGAATTACCGCGAGTTCTACGAAGCCCGGCATTTCGTTGCCGGGGCCGGGCTGCGCGGCCAGACGATCCATGTGGCGGGGCAGACGGCGCCGTTCGGCACCGACCTGCTGTTCGAGGCGGAGGATCTGCCCGGCTTCGTGGTCGGCGTCGAGATCTGCGAGGATGTGTGGGTGCCGGCACCGCCGAGCACGGATGCGGCGCTGGTGGGGGCGACGGTGATCGCCAACCTGTCGGCCAGCGATATCACGGTGGGCAAGGCCGACCAGCGCGACCTGCTGTGTCGCTCGCAATCGATGCGCGCGCTGTGCGCGTATGTCTATGCGGCGGCGGGTGAGGGGGAGTCGACCACCGACCTGGCCTGGGACGGGCAGGTTTCGATTTATGAAAACGGCGCGCTGCTGGCGGAGACGGAGCGTTTTCCGCAGGGGCCGCACCGGGCGGTGGCGGATGTCGACCTGGACCTGTTGCGGCAGGAACGTGCCCGCATGGGGACGTTCGCCGATTGTCGTGCCATGCGGCAGGGTGGAGAGTGGCGCCGGATCGGCTTTGCGCTGGCGCCGCCGCCTGGCGATCTGGGCCTGTTGCGCCGGATCGAGCGGTTTCCCTTCGTGCCCAGCGACCCGGCGCGGCTGGAGCAGGATTGCTTCGAGGCCTGGACGATCCAGGTGTCCGCCCTGAAGCAGCGCCTGCTGGCGACCGGGGCGCGGAAGATGGTGATCGGGGTGTCCGGCGGGCTGGATTCCACCCAGGCGCTGCTGGTGGCGATCCGTGTTGCCGACGAACTGTGCCTGGGGCGCGATGCGGTGCTGGCCTATACCATGCCCGGTTTCGGGACCAGCCCCGGCACGCAGTCCAACGCCATGGCGCTGATGCAGGCGCTGGGCGTGGCGGCGGCGGAACTGGATATCCGCCCGACCGCGCGGGTGATGCTGGAAGAGATGGGCCACCCCTTTGCCCACGGTGTGCCGCAATATGATGTGACCTTCGAGAACGTGCAGGCGGGACTGCGTACCGATTTCCTGTTCCGGCTGGCCAACCAGCATGGGGGCATCGTGATCGGGACCGGCGATCTGTCGGAACTGGCGCTGGGCTGGTGTACCTATGGCGTCGGCGACCAGATGTCGCACTACAACGTCAATGCCGGGTTGCCCAAGACGCTGATCCAGCATCTGATCCGCTGGGTCGTCGCCTCCCGCCGGGTGGAGGTTGACGCGGCGCGGGTGCTGGAGGCGATTCTGGCAACCGAGATTTCGCCCGAACTGATCCCGGCGGGTGCCGACCTGGCCCTGCAAAGCACCGAGGAGAAGATCGGGCCGTATGCCTTGCAGGATTTCACGCTGTACCATGTGCTGCGGCATGGGTTCCGGCCCTCGCGCATTGCGTATATGGCGGAAATCGCGTGGCGCGATGCGGGGGCGGGTACGTGGCCGCCGGGCTTCCCGGCCGATCGGCGGGTGGCCTACGACCTGCCGGCGATCAGGCACTGGCTGTCGGTTTTCCTGAGCCGTTTCTTCGGATTCAGCCAGTTCAAGCGTTCGGCTGTGCCCAATGGGCCGAAAGTGGTGGCCGGTGGCGCGTTGTCGCCGCGTGGCGACTGGCGGGCGCCGTCGGATGGCAATGCGCGGTTGTGGCTGGAGGAACTGGAACGCAACGTTCCGGCGGCATGATCGGCCTTCGCGCGCGGTGAGGCGAAAAGGGTGTCGGGTTACGATCTGTTCCGAAGATATGCATCGGAAAAGAGATTTATTCTATTTTGACAGAAATGGACCTGAAAGCTGATTGAATTGGAGGGGTTCCGGTTGGAACTTCTTTGATCCTGCGTTGTTATGACCAGATAGTCGGAGCGACGGCGCAGGCTTCTTGTCCAGTGATATCGGGGTCTATTATGTGTCCTTGCTTCGCCTCTGGAGAGGCGTATGGCGGATAGTGTTTATCGCAACGGTATTTTTTTCGATGGGTCTGGAAAAGCGCCGGTCATTGCGGATGTGGCCGTAAAAGACGGCAGGATTGCCGCTATCGGGCAGAATCTTGCGGTGGAGGCCGGGGCCGCCGAGATTGATTGCCGTGGATTGTGGGTGATGCCGGGGTTGCTCGACATCCATACGCATCTTGACCTGGAAGTGGAACTCGCGCCCGAACTGCCGGAAGTGGTGCGGCATGGCACCACCACGGTCGTCATGAGCAATTGCTCGATCGGCGTGACCTATGGCCATCAGCGGCGCGACGGCGAAGACCCGATCGTGGATTGCTTCGCGCGGGTCGAGAACATGCCAAAATCGGTTCTGAAGCGCGTTGCGGATGCCTGTACGTGGACGGATTCGCAGGGGTATCTCGACCATCTGGAGGGTCTGCCGCTCGGCCCCAATGTCGTGCCGATGATTCCGCATTCCATGCTGCGGATCGAGGTCATGGGCCTGGAGGGCTCGGTGAGCGGAGTGCCGTCACCGGACGCACTGGCCCGCATGGAGCAGTTGCTGGAGGCCGGCATGGCGCAGGGCTATGCCGGGTTCTCGACCGATGCGCTGCCGTTTCACTTTCTTGCGAATGCGCCGAACAAGAAGAAGCGGATTCCGACGCAATATGCCGGGTTCCGGGAACTGGCGCGGCTGACGGAGATCGTGCGGCGTCATGGCCGGGTGTGGCAGGCGACGCCGGCCAAGGACAATGTTTTTGCTGCCGTGCGCAGTTTCATGCTGACCAGCGGGCGGCTTTACCGTCGGCCGCTCAGGACGACCGTGCTGGCGGCGCTCGATCTGCAGACCAGCCGGTCGGCCATGCATCTTTGCCTGCTGCTTTCTTCGATTCTCAATTCCCGGCTGCTGAAGGGGGCATTGCGTTTCCAGGCCCTGTCTTCGTCTTTCCGGATCTGGAGTGACGGCGCGATCAACCCCCTGGCGGACGAGATCGCGGCGTTTCGGGCGCTCAACGAACTGGAGCTTGATGATCGGCCGGGGCGGGTGCGGATTCTGAACGATCCTGGCTGGGTCGCCTCCTTCCGGAAAATGTGGTTGGCGGGAAAGGGGAAAGGGTGGTCCATGGCGGGGCTGCGGCGGCGCCTGCGCTGTGAAACGGTGGTTCTGAGCCGGCGGCTGGATGACATGGTCGTTGCGGAATGTCCGCTGGCGCATTGGGTGGGGGAAAGCCTGGAGGCGCCTTATCGCAGGCTTCTGGCCTTTCAGGCGGCCAATGGCCGCTTTCCGCGCGCCCGAGACGCGGAGGCCGCGTTTTTCTTGGGTTTTCCCGATCCGATCGGCGATGATGCGGCTTTTCTGCTGCATCTGCTGCGGGTGTGGGATACCGACCTGCGCTGGGAGACGACCATCGCCAACCGGAATCCGGCCACGCTCAGAAAACTGCTCTTCCACGACCAGACATTGCCGGGATTCAACGACAGTGGCGCGCATCTGGCCAATATCGGTTTCTATGACGGAAATCTGCGGACGCTGAAGGTCGCGCAGTGGGAGGGGTTGGCGCAGGTTTCCCGCGCCGTCCATCGGCTGACGGAGCTTCCGGCCGCGTTTTTCGGCCTGAATGCGGGTGTGGCGCGGGTGGGGGCGCAGGCGGATCTGTGCGTGATCGACCCGGTGGCGCTTGAACGGTGGAACCCGGAGAAGACCTATCATTTTCTCCATCGGAGCCAGCTTGGGTGCCGGCAGGTCGTCAACCGTCCGGTGGGCGTCGTGCGGAATGTGATGATCGGCGGGCGGATCGTGTGGGAGGGGGACGGATACGCCGACGGGTTCGGGGAACGCGCGTATGGGCGTGTCATGCGGGCGAAGGATCATCCGCTGGAGCGGCATTGGTCCTGACGGGTTGCTGGTGGGCATGGCAGCCTATGCCCTGCTTCTTGCATCCGGCGCGGTCAGGCGGATCCAGGGATGGCGGGCGCGCAGGAAGGTGACCACGCGCTGCTTGTGCGCTGCCCGTTCGGTGACGTTGTCGGTCATGGCGGCGTCGTGGACCCGGTATTCGGCCAGGATCTCGGGCACATGCGTGCCGGCGATGCCCAGTTCGGCCAGGGTGCACCAGAGATCGTAATCCTCCCACCCCATGGCGTCGCGGCGCACGTAATAGCCGCCGGCCGCCGCCCAGGCCCATTTCGCCACCATCGCCATGGCATCGACGACGTTGCCGCCCACCAGGCGTGCCGGGTGCCACGCGAGGTCGCCCATCACGCCGTCGGCCCGGTCGAACCGGCGGATGATCGGGTAGGCAAACCCGGCATCGTCGCGCTGGATGGCATCCAGCAGGTGCGCGCAGGCGTCGGGCAACAGGCGGTTGTCGGCATCGAGTTGCATGACGTAGGGGGTTTCGGCGGCGGCCATGCCGATATTGCGGGCCCCGCCCAGCCCGGCGTTGCGGCGGGCGCGTAGCAGCAGCAGACGGTTGAAGCGTTTGCCGTGGCGCGCCATCCAGCCGCTGACCAGGGCGGCGGTGTCGTCGGTCGAGGCGTCGTCCACCACGATCAGGTCGAGCGGTGCGAGCGTCTGGTGACGCACCGAGTCCAGGGCCTCGATGACATGATCGGCATATTGGTACGCGGTGATGACGACGGTGACTGCCGCGTCCTGCAACTGGTCGTGGTGCAGGAGTGTCTCGCTGTCGGGGATGGTCGGTATGGCGCGGGCTCGGGCGGGGCCGCGTGCCAGTGCCTGGGCGCCGGTCCGTGCGGTGGTCTGGCCGCCGGTCAGGCCGGCGATCGTCAGCGCCATCAGGCTGGCCTGTCGTTGCGGGCCGTATTCCCACAGGACCGTATGCAGTGCGTCGCGTGCCATGCGGGTGCGCAGGGCGGGATCGTCCACCAGGCGGGTCAGCGTGTCCTCCCATTCCGCGTCGCTGTCCGCCAGCAGGCCGGTGACGCCGTCGCGGATCGCGGCGCGGAAGGGCGCGGTGGGGGAGGCGACGGTGCAGGTGCCGGCCAGTGCGGCCTCGAAGAATTTCAGTTCGCTCTTGGCCTCGCAGAACGGGTTGCCGGTTTCGAGCGGCGCGATCGAGATATCGAGCCGTGCCAGTTCGTCGGGCAGGGCGTCCAGCCCGACCATGTCGCGCCATTCGATCTGCGCCGCGCGGGCGTGCAGGGGGGGGAATTCCTCGGTCAGCAGCAGCGGACGGCCGCCTCCGGGCTCGCGGAACAGGACCAGCCGCACGTCTGGCCGCCGGGCCATGACGGCCAGCAGGCCCGGCAGGGCGCGGGCGAAATCGCGCTGGTGCGTGCGCGAGCCGGTGGCGTAGCCGATCCTTACCAGCCCGTCGGGCGGGGTGGCCGCGCGGCGGCGGGCGGCCTGGCGGGAGCGTTCGAGCGTTGGCTGGTCGTGGATGTTCGGGATGGTGACCGTCAGCGGCGTGAAGGGGCGCATCCGGTCGGCCAGGGTGTCGGTGGTGGCGATGCCGAAATCGCAGCGTCGCAGCGTGCGCTGCATGTCGTCATACATGCGTTCGATCCGCGCCACGGGGGCGGGGCTGACGCGGATGCCGTCGATCAGGTCGCCGCGCGCCAATGCGGGTTCGAACACGAGGTCGTCGGCGTCGAAGGCCAGCAGGGTGCCGCGTGCGCGGGCCATCCCGATCAGCGTATCGACATGGCCGCTATATTCCACACGCCACAGGACGATCAGGTCGGCCCACAGCATGTCGTCCGGGCCGATGGCGGCGCAGGCGCGGCTGCGGGTGGCGTAGCCGGCCTTGCGGCAGGCGGCTTCGTTGCGGTTGACGCGATAGATCGTGCCCGGCGTCGTGGGTTCGCCGGAGACGAACAGCACCGTGCGGACGGGCAGGCGGGCTCGTGCGGGTTCGGAGGGTGGCGCGGCTACGGGAGGGGTGTGCGGGCCTGCCAGTCGGCGGGCCAGGCGGGTCCACAGGGGGGGGGGGGGGGGCGGCGGCGTGTGTGCGGGTGAGGCGGCGGTTGGCGGGTCGGCCGTGGGGGTGTGGTTCCGGTCCAGCCGCAACTCCATGGCGTCCAGCCGGGCGCGGCTGAGGGCCGCGCGGGTTTCCGCCAGTTCCGCCCTGGTATCGGCAAGGGTGCGCCGGGTGGCCCAGTGCGTGCCGATGGCGGCGAAGCGGCTGGCCAGGTTGGCGGCCACGCGATCGCCCTGCGCGCCGTTCAGCGCCGCGCAGAGACCGGCGAGCGGGTGGGTATGTTCGGTGCCGGGGGCTGGCTCCGGCAGGGCCACGGTCAGATTGCCGCCCAGTTTCAGGGTTGCGGTCGGGCGGCCGGCCAGCCAGCGGTCCCATGGGGGAGGGTGGCCGGCTGCGGTATCCGGCCCGTACAGCAGCATTGCGCCGCGCGGCGACAGAAGCGGGGCCAATTGGTCCGGTGCCGGCGTATCCGTGCCTGTGGGGGGCAGGGCGGCCCAGAGCAGGTCGCATGTGCCGGGGCGCAGGTGTGCCGGGACGGTGTGGAGTGTCATAGGCAGGCGCAGGTGGCGAGCCTGTTCGTTAAGGAACAGATGCAGGGCGGGGCGGTCGGGGAACAGGGCGACCGTATGCGGCCGGGCGAGGGCGAGGACCCAGCCCAGGAACGGCAGTACCGTATTGATGGCGGGATCGGGGTCCAGGTCCGGGGGGGAGAGGAAATAGGGATCGAGCGCGTCGCAGCCCAGCAGCGCGGGGTCGTCTGGCTGGGTGCGGGCGAAGGGGTGCCAGTTGTCTGCGTCCATCGGAATGCCGCGCGTCCATCTTACGGTGGTATGTGATTTTTCGATCCTGCACGACAGGATGTTAATATTTTGGGAAGGTCTCTGCGCTTACATGATCCCATTATTCCAGGCGCACATCGTCATGCGATGCGGCTTCGGATCGGTTCGTAATGGCTGATGACGTGTTGTCGTCCGGCCAGGCAATATCGGGGAGCGGGCTGTGGCGATTGTAACCGTGATGGGTGCTACCGGCACCAATGTGAACGTGACGGTCGATGGCGGCGACACGCTTGCCCTGGCCAATGCCTATGCGAAGACTTTGCGAGAGAGCGCCGCGGGCAAGAGTTTTTCCACATTACAGAATGGCTTCAATTCCGCCAGCATCGGCAGCTCGGTCGGTGTGATCACGGTCGGCGGCGCCTATGCGCTGGACGGGGCCTACGTCAACATCGTGGCCGGTGCGCTGTCGGGTGGCGCGTCGGATTCCGTGCTGACGGCGCCGGTGGCGATCGACGCGCATGAGGTTACGACGCCGGTGGATGTCATCTCCGGTACGCTGGGGGGAACGACGTTCCTGGGTGGTGCGGCCGGGGGCAGCTTCCTGGCGACGGCCGGCGACAACGTCTTTATTGGTGGGAGCGGCAATTTTACCATTAACATGGGCGCGGGTAATGACCTGGTCGTGACCGATGGCGGCAATGATACCGTCGATGCCGGTAGTGGCGCGAATCGGATTTTCCTTGGAGATGGATCGAACTCCGTCAATTCGATGGGGACGGATACCATTGTCGGGACGCTCGGTACCCAGTCGGTGACGATCAATGGCGGCAGTTCGCTGGTTCTGCTGGGCGACAATGCGACCGTCGTCGACAATGCGTCCCGCAGCATCGTCTCGGTGGGGGGCGGCAGCACCGTGTCCGGCGGAGCGCAGGACAAGGTGGCGTTCACCGGGTCGTCGGGCACGATCGCGGGCGCGGTCTCCGATACGATTTCCGCGGCTGGGAACCTGCAGGTTTCGGAAGGTGTCGGCAATACGATCAGCGTTACCGGCAGCCTGACTTTCCTGAACGGCACGGGTATGACCAGTGTGGTGGCGGGGCAATCCACCATCTTCGGCGCGGCGGGCCTGACCATGACGCTGGGGGCGTCCGGGCCGACGCTGTTCGTGGCCAATGAAGGAAACGAGACCCTGGACGGTGCGCAGGCGAGCAGCCCGCTGCATGCCTTTGCCGATGGCGGCAACGTGACGTTTGTCGGCGGCTCGGGCAACGATACGCTGGTGGGTGGCACCGGCAGCGCGACCATGACGGGCGGAAGCGGCGACAATCTGTTTGCCTTTACCAACGGGGCCAGCAGCGGGGGAGATAACGTCATTACCGATTTCGGCAGCGCGGCGGGGAACATGGTCGCGCTGTATCAATATGGTTATCAGAACAGCAGTCAGTTGCAGACCATTCTTTCCGCCGCCACCATCGCGGGCGGAAACAGCACCATCCAGTTGACCGACAACACGCGGATTACGTTCGTCGGGATTACGGATCTGAAGACCAGCGACTTCACCCTGAGCTGATCGCGGCGCGTGGACGGCTCCGCTTCCAGCCTGCCTCTTTCCGGCGACCGCGGCGTCGGGCAGGCTGGCGTGCGGCTTCAGGCAGCCCGTGCGGCGGACCTGCGGGCGGAACTCGACCAGTTGCGCCACCTGATGGCAATGCAGGATCGGGCGCTTTCCGGTCGGGTCCTGCGGGTGGCGCGGATGATCCGGGCGGCTACGCGCGGGCGCGATCCGTTCGGCCGCCCGCTGACCGAAGCGATCGTGCGTTTGTGGCGCCGGATCGGGCGTGACGGGGTCGGGCCGGCGCTTGGATATGTCGGGCGTGCTCTTTTTCCGCGCGGGGAGGTCGCGCGGGTGGAGAGGGCGCAGGACGGCGGTGCGGCGTTGCCGGTGGCACCGGTCGCGTGGACGCCCACCATTCTGATCATCGCGGAACTCAGCCTGAGCCAGTGTGCGAAATATCGTGTCTGGCAGAGGGTGGAACAGATGCGACTGCTGGGCTGGGACTGCCGGGTGGTGGATTGGCGGCATACCGCTGATGCGCTGGGTGCGTTGCAGTTCTGTTCCGGCGTGGTGTTCTATCGTGTGCCGGCATTCGCTTCGGTCCAGGTCATGCTGGAGGAGGCGCGGCGTCTGGGTGTTCCCTCCTGGTGGGAAGTCGATGATCTGATCTTCGACCGTGACCTTTATGCTCGCAACGGCAATCTTGCGATGCTGACGAAACAGGAACGCGCGCGGCTGCTGTTTGGGGCGGGACTGTTCCGTGCCTGCATGCTCGGGTGCGGCCAGGGCATTGCCTCCACACCCGTCCTGGCGCAGGCGATGCGGGATGCCGGGGTGCGGGAAGTCGGGGTTATTGATAACGCCCTTGATAGGGAAACGATGGATGCCGCGCGTTCCGCGCGCCTGAGTCTGCCGCCGCGGGCGGAGGAAGAGGATGATGGGCCGGTCGTCGTGATCTACGGGTCGGGCACCCGTACGCATGATGCCGATTTTCTTGCTGCGGCGCCTGGGCTGATGGCGGCGATGGCGGAAAATCCACGGCTGGTGCTATGGATTGTCGGGGAACTGGCTCTGCCGCCCGCCATGCGGGCGATGGGCGCGCGGGTGGTGGTTCTGGTCGGACGGTCCTATGCGGATTATCTGGCGCTGATGGCGCGCGCGGATATCGCCATCGCGCCGCTGGAAGACAGCGTCTTCAACGATGCCAAGAGCAATATCAAATATCTGGAAGCGGCCGTGGTGGGAGTGCCGCTGGTCTGTTCGCCCCGGCGGGCTTTTGCCGATGTGATCGTTGACGGGCAGACCGGCTTGCTGGCCAGGACGGATGCGGAGTGGACGCGCGCGATACTGGCGCTGGCGGCGGATGGGGCATGGCGGCGGGAGGTGGGAGCCCGGGCGCGTGTCGATGTCGGTGCGCGCTATGCCCCCGCGCGCGTGGCGGAGACCCAGTTGCGGGCCGTGTTCGGTGCTCCGCCGCCCGTAGCGCAGGACGGGCGGCTGCGTGTGTTGTGCGTGAATGTCTATTACCCGCCACGGGCTTTCGGCGGGGCCACGCATGTCGCCGTGGAGATGGTCAAGCGGCTGCGGGCCAGTGGCCGCGTCGAATTGTCGGTTTTTACCACGCGGCCGGGAGGCGTGTATGATCCGGACCGTCCGGCGGCGGCGATGCGTTATGACCATGACGGCGTGCCGGTGGTGGCGGTGGATCTGCCGCCCACGGCGGACCCGATCATGATGTTTGATCATCCGGCGGCTGCCGCGCTGTTCGCGCAGCATGTCGCGGCGTTCCGGCCCGATGTGGTCCATTTTCATGCCACCCAGGGGTTGGGCGTGGGGCTGGTCGATGTGTGCCGGGTGCGGGATATTCCTTATGTGATCACGCTTCATGATGCCTGGTGGTTGTGCGACAGGCAGTTCATGGTGCGTGAGGACGGGCGCTTCTGCGGGCAGAAACGGGTCGACCTGCGGGCCTGCCAGCGATGCCGGCCGGATGCGCGTTATCTGGAGGATCGCGCGGTGCTGGCGGGTGCCGCCCTGCGGGATGCTGCCCTTCTGCTCAGTCCGAGTGCCGCGCATCGGGACCTGCATCTGGCCAACGGTGTTGATCCTGCGCGGATCGTCGTGCATCGCAATGGCTTCCGCTGGCCTGTTACGCCCAGGGCGCGGCGGCCGGAGGGGGCTCCGCTGCGGTTCGGGTATGTCGGAGGGGTTGAGGCGGTGAAGGGGTATCCGCTGGTTCGCGCGGCGTTCGAGACCCTGGAGCGTGGAGACTGGGTATTGCGGCTGGTAGACGGCAAGACGGTGCTGGGCATGAATGCCGTCGATGTGGCCGACTGGCGGGTGCGGGGTACCGTCGAGGTGATGCCGGCTTATGACAGTGCGACGATCGACGCTTTTTTCGAATCCATCGACGTGCTGCTGTTTCCGTCATGCTGGCCCGAAAGCTATGGCCTGACGGTGCGTGAGGCGTTGGCCCGCGATGTCTGGGTGATCGCATCGGCACCGGGCGGGCAGGCGGAAGACATCGTTGCCGGCGTGAACGGGACATTGATCGGGCTGACGGCCGATGCGGACGCGCTTGTGGCGGCGGTGACGGAGCTTCTGGACCGGCCGGACCGGCTGGCGGGGCATGTCAATCCCTGCAAGAGCCAACTGGTTACGTGGCAGCAGCAGGCGGTGACGTTGCTGGAACTGTTGCGGACCGCCGCCAACGCATGGCCCGCAGGATTGCCGGCCGATCGCGGCTGATCAGGAGAAACAGCAGACGGATTTTCCAGCCGGCCATGGCAGTGGACGCGGGGCGGCCGCGCAAGGCGTCGTCGATCCAGGCGGCCGGAAAATGATCGCGCGTCGCCAAGAGGTCGCGCCATGCGCCGATCCAGCCGATGCCGCAGGGATTGTCGCGCAGAAGTTCGACCTTGATGAAGGGGGAGTCGGGTGAGCGCGCGATCGACAGCCAGTCGACATGCATCGGATTGACGGGAACGAGGCGGCGCGGACCTCTTGCATCGTCTCTCCAGGCTGCGGTGACGCGCAGGCGCGCCGCGCGGATTGCCGTGCCCAGGCCCAGTTCGCCGTGCAGGATGATTTCTGGTTTGGTCATCTCGGTGAAAGGGAGGGCCAGCACGCGCTGGATCGCCGGATGGGTGAGCGCGTCGGCGCTGAAGCACAGGAACCACGATTGCAGGTGCCAGACGGGATGGCGGGATTCGACCAGACCCCAGACATCGGCGGGGTGTGCCATCATCCGCTCCAGGATAGGTGCCAGAGGATTCAGGGGGCCGAATACGCTGTCATTCGCGAGCAGGACCCTGTCGGCGCCTCTGGCGCAGCCGGCGGACAGAAGATCCTGCCAGGCGCCGAAATCCAGGCCGCGATTGGGCCGTGTATGGGGGGTGATGCCGTGATCCGCGCAGAAACGGGCGATATCCGGCGCGATATGGCGGGCGCCCGAGAGTGCGAGATGCACCGTCATGCCGCAGGCGGCGAGTTCGCCCAGATAATGACGGGTATGGGGGCGCAGCAGGCCTGCAGGATCGTACTGGGCGAACAGGCAGGTGATGCGTGGCCGGGTCATTGGACGAAAAGCGGTGCGCGTCCGTTATCATTCACCGCCTCTTGTCCAGTTTTCCGCGAAATCGGGCAGTTTCGGGAAGGGGTGGCTATTTCGCTGTTCATGTCAGCAAGAATCTCCATGCATTGAAGAATTTTGTGGCATAAGGTTTAACAGCGCGCTAAAAGCCGCGACCGCTGTTTCGGAGCGTCGCAACGGTTTCGGCCCGTCGCGAATGTATTTCCAGGACCTGGCAGGAGAAGAGAGAGCACATGAGCAAAGCCTTTATTGCAGCCGTTATTCAGGATTCGATCGACTGCACCGGTGTCGCCGCCAACCAGGCTGCGTCCGATCTGATGGCTGCCATCGTCAAGGAACTGAAGAAGGAAGGCGGGTTTACCCTGCCGTCTTTCGGGACGTTCACGGTCAAGAAGACCAAGGCGCGCAAGGCGCTGAACCCCCGCACCGGCGAGCCGGTGAAGGTGAAGGCTGGCAAGACCGTTCGTTTCAAGGCCAGTCCGAACCTCAAGAAGGCGGTCTGATCCGCCTGGGCCATGGCTGCCAGCGGCCGTGGCCCGCACCTATGGCGTGGGTGTGACAAAGACCGCTTTCGCCGGTTGATCGGGGAAAGTGTGCCGGTTCTGTTCTTCAGATGTCCGGTAGCGACGCGGTTATGGCGTCGCCCGCACCGGAAGTGGCCGTGATGATGGCCTGCCAGGAACGATCCTGGAAATTCCGAGCCTATGCCGTCCTGATTGTGAAACCAGGACGCGCAGGCTGCTTGCTGCTCTGGTCAGGAACCGGAATGACGGGGTGATGACCTGACCGCGCAGGCGGTATTTCCATATCATGTTTCTTTTCGAAATCAATATGATATGGCTGTATCTCTGGCGTGGAGAGGTTCTGTGCAGAAGTTCCCGTCCGCGTCTTCAAGGGGAAGAGGCCGGCGGGGGACTGGGCTCTCGTATTGTCAGTTTGGCTGGGGCGGGAGGACTCGAACCTCCGAATGGCGGAATCAAAATCCGCTGCCTTACCACTTGGCTACGCCCCATTGGACCGGATCGTGTCGGCCTCGTCCTTCTAGAGGGAAGGATGGGGCCGCGTAAAGAGGGTTCCTGCGTCGGGGTTTACAGTTGGTCCGACAGGGGATCGAGCGGCAGGTCGATCGAGGGGTCGATCGGGTCCATGCTCTGCCCGGTCTCCGCCGTGGCGGCGCCGCGCCGTGTGAGCATGGTGCCCAGGCGGCCGGCGCGGTCCAGTGCCTGGTCAAGGGCGGCCATGGTGCGCGACATGTCTTCGGTGTCGTCGCGCTCCCACGCCCGCATCGTGTAGGCCCAGACGCCGATCAGGCCCTGGAGGCGCAGGACGCCGGCGGGGCCGGAGAGGTCGAGGCCCGCGGCGCCGGCCATCCAGCGCATGCTCTCCGCCGTCGTGGCGCCCAGGAACAGGGCCAGTGCGGGATCGAACGGCAGGGCGCGCATCACGGCGCGTACACCCTCGCGATATTGTTGCAGGACGTCGAAACGGCGCATCAGCACGTCGAACAATTGTTCGCGCACCGTGCCGGTGCTGCCGTCATCGACCAGGGCCGATTCATCGGCCAGCCGGCCGAGTTTCAGCAGGATGGCGGTCTTGACCGGAAAGCGGCGCCGGGCCTCGTCCAGCGGCACGCCGGCGTCGCGCGCGGCGTCGACGACGGTCAGCCGTCCCCAACCGTAAAGTGCGGCACGCTCCATGGCGGCGCGAAGCAGGGCATCGTCGAACTGATCGTTATCCATAAGCTTTCTGACGGTCATCTGGTCTGTGGCCCGATCCGGCCGATCCGGAAGGCTTGGTCTTCATTGCGGTTAAATTACGGCGCAGGGGCGTGCAAGTTCGTCGTTCAGGATGCCAGTTCGTGCGCGCGGTGGGCGGCGGCGGCGATTGCCGCCTCCATTTCCGCCGGCCAGGCCGATGGCGCCATCAGGACATCCAGCGCCTTCTGGGTCGTGCCGCCGGGGCTGGTGACGCGGCGGCGCAGTTCCGCCGCGTCGAGACCCGACTGTTCCATCAGCGCGCCGGCGCCCGAGACGGTGCGCCGGGCGATCTGCCTTGCCAGGCCGGCGGGCAGGCCCTGGGCGATGCCGGCCTGTTCCATCAGTTCGGCCAGCAGGAAGACATAGGCGGGGCCGCTGCCCGAGACGGCGGTGACGGCGTCCATCTGCTGCTCTTCCGCCACCCAGGCGACGTCGCCCACCGCCGAGAGCAGGCGGGTGCAGAGGGCGCGGTCGGCCTCGGTCGCGGCGGGGGGGGGCGAAGCAGACGGTCATGCCCTGGCCGACGGCGCTGGGTGTGTTGGGCATGGCGCGGATGACGGTCGCGCCAGGGGCGCCGGCGGCGGCAAGGGCGGCGGTGAGGCCGCCGACCGTCTTGCCGGCCATGACCGACAGGACCGGCGCGTGGCGGGCGAAACGCGCGATGGACGGCAGGATGTCCGCCGCCTTCTGCGGTTTCGTCGCCAGGATGATCAGGGCGGGGGTGAAATCGTCCGGTAGATCGGAGGCCTGCCGGGCGACCGTGTGCGGGGCGGGAATATCGTCGCGGTGCCGGTCGAGAATGACGGACGGGGCCAGCCCGTCCGCCTGCCAGCCGGCCAGCATCGCCCCGCCCATCTGCCCGCATCCGACGAGCAGCAGCGGGGGAAGCGGGGCGGGCGTGGTCTTCTCGTCGTTCATGCTTCGCCTGCGCAGTCGAGCATGGCGGCTTCCAGCGCCTCGGTGGGGGTTTTGCCGCCCCACAGGACGAACTGGAAGGCTGGGTAGAAGCGCTCGCATTCCGTGATGGCGATGTCGATCATGTCTTCCAGGCTTTCCATCGATGCGCCGGGGGCGCCGCGCAGCAGGACGGCGTGACGAAACAGCGGCATGCCGCTTTCCAGATCCATGCCGAAATGACCGATCCACAACCGCTCGTTGGCCAGTGCCACCAGTTCGAACAGGGCGCGGCGCTGCTGGTGAGGCACCTTGAGATCGAACGTGCAGGTGAAGTGCATCGCGCTGACTTCGCGCGACCAGGAGAAATACAGACCGTAGTCGCACCATTTCCCGGGGGCCTCGGCGGCCATTTCCGAATCGTTGCGGCGTTCGAACGCCCATTCGTATCCGCCGACGATCTGTTCCATCAGATCGAGCGGGTTGGCGTCGTGCTTGGAAGTGGAGATGGAGAGGGCAGGCATGTGGGACTCCCCTAGGCCGTGGAGGGAGGGGGCCGGCGTCGTGCGTCGGACCCCGAACGTCTGCAAACCGGACCATGTGTCATTCCCGCCACGGGTGGGAATGTGGTCACACCCCAACCCTATGGGCGGTCTGGCCATGCTGGCAAGCGCAGGCGCATGCGTGCGGACGATCGAGACAAAAAATTTATTGTTCAGGCGTAATTGCTGAACGATCCGCCCGGCGGCTCGGGAGCCGGAAACGGCTCGTTCGGGGCGATGACGGCTTCCAGCGTGGCGACTCGTGCTTCCAGCGCGGCCAGCCGGGCGTCGGACTCTTCCTGGGCGGCGCGGGCGCGGGCGGCGAGTTCGCGCACAACCTCGAATTCCTCGCGCCGGACGAGGTTCAGCGACGACAGGGCTTCGTCGACCCGCACGCGGACGATGGCGCCGACCTCCTCGCGCACGCCTGCCAGGGCCGAGAGCGCGCCGCCGGCGACACCGGCGAGATCATCAAAAAAGCGTGGCCTGTCGGACATGGCGGGTCCTCCTATGTTCACTGCCGGGTCTGTGCCCGCACCCGCCGGAGGGAGCGCGGACCGAGGGATCGCATGCGCAGCATATAGACAGTCCGGTGCCGCAAGACCATCCGGCAATACGAAAGGCGGGCTTGCGGTGCGGGGTCCGGGGCGGGTTGAGAATGTTCATCGGAGTATCGGAGAGCCTGTCTGCAATCTGCGCTGGTGGCGATCCGAAGCGCAGTCCGGACAGCCTCTTCGAACGTGGCGCGATCTGTTTTATAGAGACGGCATGATCATCATCACCGGTGGAGCCGGTTTCATCGGCTCATGTCTACAGGCGGCGCTTCGGGCGCGGGGCGAGGAGACGGTGATCGTCGACTGGCTGGGAACGGGCGACAAATGGCGCAATGTGGCGCGCCATGCGCCCGACCGGCTGGTGGCCCCCGAGGCGCTGGACGCCTTTCTGGACAGCCGGCCCGACGTGTCCGCCGTGCTGCATATGGGGGCGATCAGCGAGACCACCGCCCGCGACGGCGATCTGGTCTGGCGCACCAATGTCGATCTGTCGACGCGCCTGTGGCAGTGGTGCGCGCGGGAAGGGGTGCGGTTCATCTATGCGTCCTCGGCCGCCACCTATGGCGCGGCCGACCGGCCGGAGCAGTTTTCCGACGATCCGGCGGGGCTGGAGGCGCTGCGGCCGCTGAACCTGTATGGCTGGTCGAAACATGTGTTCGACCGCCATGTGCAGGCGTGGACGGCCGGAAACGAGCCCGCGCCCGCGCAGTGGGCCGGGCTGAAATTCTTCAATGTCTATGGGCCGAACGAATACCACAAAGGTGGCATGGTCTCGGTCGTGAAGGTGAAATACGACGAGCTGATGCGCGGCGGGCCGGCCAGGCTGTTCCGCTCGAACGTGCCCGGCCTGGCGGATGGGGCGCAGGCACGCGACTTCATCTGGGTGGGGGATGTGGTCAACGTCATGCTTTGGCTGCTGGACAATCCGCATGTCAGCGGGCTGTTCAATTGCGGTACCGGGGTGGCGCGCACCTATCTGGATCTGGCCCATGCGGTGTGCGATGCGGCCGGCGTGGCCCGGCAGGTCGAATTCGTGGACATGCCCGAGGCGCTGCGCGGCCATTATCAATCCTATACCTGTGCCGACATGACGCGGCTGCGCGCGGCGGGATACACTAGGCCGTTTACGTCGCTGGAGGACGGGGTCCGCCGCTACGTGCATGATTACCTCGCCACCGCCGACGCCTATCTGTGATGTTCGTCCGGTTCCTGCCCCCCTCGACGTCGAAGGACGCCGCATGCTGCCTGTACTGATCTTTCCGCAATTCGATCCGGTCATGGTGCATGTGGGGCCGCTGGCCATCCGCTGGTACGCCATGGCCTATATCACCGCGCTGCTGGTGGGCTGGCGGCTGGTGCGCCATCTGGTCACGCTGACGCCGCGTGCCGGTACGCCGGAGCAGGTGGATGATTTCCTGACCTGGGCCACGCTGGGCGTCGTGCTGGGGGGGCGGCTGGGCTACATCCTGTTCTATCAGCCGCAGGTCTATCTGGCGCATCCGCTGGCCGCGTTGCAGGTGTGGCATGGCGGGATGTCGTTCCACGGCGGGGCGCTGGGGGTGGTGGCGGCGCTGGCGCTGTTCGCCCGGCGCAATGGGCTCAGTTTTCTGGCCTTTTCCGACCGGGTGACCATCGTGGTGCCGATGGGGCTGGGGTTGGGCCGGGTTGCGAACTTCATCAACGGCGAATTGTGGGGCCGGGCCGCGCCGGCCGATCTGCCGTGGGCGATGATCTTTCCGCAGGCAGGGCCGGAGCCGCGCCACCCTTCGGAACTTTATGAGGCGTTGCTGGAAGGTGCGGTGCTGTTCACCGTCATGTGGCTGGTGGCGCGCAGCGAGCGGATTCGCGAGCGGCCGGGCTTTCTGGCCGGGCTGTTCCTGTTCGGCTATGCGCTGGCGCGCAGTTTCTGCGAGTTTTTCCGCGAGCCTGACGCCTTTATCGGGTTCCTGCCGTTCGGGACCACGATGGGGCAGCTTCTATGCATTCCGATGGCGATTGCCGGTGCGGGGCTGATGGCGCAGGCGATGCTGAAGCCGCCTTGCCCCGTCCTGATGCCGGCCGAGGCCGTGGAAGGCGAGCATCCGTGAGCGGTGCCGCGCCGGAACGGCTGGACCGGTTCATGGCGCGGGCCAATGCGGCCTATTATGCCGGGCGGGACCCGTTTGCGGACTTCATCACCGCGCCCGAGATTTCGCAGATGTTCGGCGAGATTCTCGGGGCGTGGGTGGCGGTGACCTGGCAGGGGATGGGACGGCCCGATCCGTTCATCCTTGCCGAGGCCGGGCCGGGGCGCGGTACGCTGATGGCCGACATGACACGATTGCTGGCGCGGGTGGCGCCCGATTGCCATGGCGCGGCGCGCGTGCATCTGGTCGAGACCTCGCCCCGTCTGCGCGACGTGCAGCGTGCGGCGCTGGCGGGGCGGACGGCGCATCCGGTGGCGTGGCATGAGACGATCGCGGCGCTGCCCGAAGGGCCGATGATCCTGCTGGCCAATGAATTTCTCGATGCCTTGCCGATCCGGCAGTTCGTGCGGACCGAGACGGGTTGGGACGAGCGGTTCGTGGAGGGAGTGGGGTTCGTGACGCTGCCGGCGGTGGACCTGCCGGAAGGGCCGTTCGACCGGCCGGTGCCCGAGGGCGAGATCCTGGAATGTTGCCCCGACGCGCTGGGCGTGGCGCGGGAGGTGGCGGCACGGTTCGTCCGGTCGGCCGGTACGGCTTTGTTCATCGATTACGGGTATGACGGCGCGCTGTGGGGGGACACGTTGCAGGCGCTGCGCGATGGCCAGCCGGCCTGGCCGCTGGCCGATCCGGGACAGGCCGACCTGACGGCGCATGTCGATTTTGCGGCCTTTGCCCGCGCGGCGGTGGGGGCGGCCTGTCATGGCAGCGTGACGCAGGGGGCGCTGCTGGCGGAACTGGGTCTTTTTGCGCGGGCTGGGCAACTGGCGCGCAACCGGCCGCCGGTCGAAGCCCACGCTATTCAGGATGCCGCCCAGCGATTGGCGGCGCCGGACCGGATGGGGCGGCTGTTCAAGGCTCTGGCGGTGACGTCGCCGGGATTGCCGGTGCCGCCGGGTTTTGCCGTCGCGCCGCTGGCGGGGACGCACGGTGAGGAGGGAGGACGCCATGAGCCATGAGGATATCGTGCAGGAGGCCGGGACGATTCCGTCTGCTGCGATCCTGCGGCATGGGCTGCTGGATGGTGTGCCGCATGGGTTCTTTACCCGGCAGGGCGGGATGTCGCAGGGGCCTTATGCCAGCCTGAACTGCTCGACCCGTTCGGGTGACGACCCGGTGGCGCTGGCGGAAAACCGGCGGCGGGTGGCGCAGGCCGTCGGCGTGGCGCCGGCGCATCTGCTGGGCGTGACGCAGGTGCATGGCGATGGGGTGGTGACGGTGACGGCGCCCTGGCCCGTCGGGCAGGGGGCGGCGGCCGATGCGATGGTGACCGATCGGCCTGGGCTGGCGCTGGGCGTGATTACCGCCGATTGCGGGCCGGTGCTGTTTGCCTCGGCGGACGGTCGGGTGGTGGGGGCGGCGCATGCCGGCTGGCGCGGGGCCGTGGGTGGCGTGCTGGAGGCGACGCTGGCGGCCATGGCGGCGCTGGGGGGGGCGGCTGCGCATGTGCGGGCGGTGGTCGGCCCCTGTATCGGGCTGGACAGTTACGAAGTGGGGGCCGACATGCGCGCGCAGGCGCTGGCGGCCGATCCCGGAGCGGAATCGTTCTTTCATGCCGGTCGGCGGGGGGAGCATTTCCAGTTCGATCTGGCGGGTTATTGCGTGGCGCGCCTGCGTGCGGCGGGCATCGGCGAGGCGGTGGCGCTGGGGGTGGATACGCTGGCCGACGAGGCACGGTTCTTCAGCCATCGGCGCCGGACGCTGGCGGGGGGCGGGCCGATCGGGCACCAGATTTCGGTCATCGCGCCGGCTGGTGCTACAGGTCTGGCATGATTTGCGTGCTTCCTGTCCGTCGTCTCGCTGGTCTGGCTGGTGCGGCCAGTCTGCTGCTCCTGTCCGGGTGTCTGGACGTGCCCCATCCGTTTCGCGATCCGGGGCAGGTCGGGCGGTCGCTGGCCCGGAATGCACCGCCCGCGCGGCTGGCGATTCCGCTGCCGGCGGCGGCGTTGCTGACCGATGCGGCGGCGCGGGAGTGGAGCCGCGACATGGCCGCTGCCCTGCTGGAACAGACGGTGCCGGCGATGGCCCAGCCCGTGCGCCCCGGCGACTGGTGGTTGCGGCTGGGCGCGGAGACGCGGGGCGGGATGGTGGTGCCGACCTACAGCATCATGACGCCGGCCGGCGTGGTGCGGAACGCGGGTGAGGGGGTGGGGGTGCCCGCTGCCGCCTGGGCTGCCGGCGACGTGGATGCGCTGCGTGGGTCCGCGCATCAGCTTGCGCTGGCGATCGCGGGGGCGCTGACGGGGATTCAGGCCGACCAGATGGCGCTGGACCCGCACAGCCTGAAGCATCGTGCGGCGCGGGTCTATTTCTCCGGGGTGAAAGGGGCGCCGGGGGACGGAAATGTGGCGCTGGCCCAGGCGTTCGTGGGCTCGCTGCGGGATGCCGAGGATGCGGTGCAGGACAATCCGCGCGATGCCGATTTTACCGTCTCGTGCGTGGTGACGGTCAGTGAGGTCATTCCCGGCGGGTCGGGCCATCCGCAGCAGCATCTGCAACTGGTCTGGCGGGTGGTCGATGCGCAGGGCAAGGAATCGGGGGCGGCCACGCAGCTTCATGATATCGACGCCCATTCGCTGGACGGGCATTGGGGCGAGGTCGCGCTGGCTGCCGCGCAGGAGGCGGCGGGGGGGGTGCGGCAGGTGATCTCGCGCTATTCGGGGCGGGACAACACGCCGTTGCCGCCGCCTGCCGGGACGCAGGCGGGTGCGCCTTCTGTGGCGAAGGGGCAACGGTCGGGCTGATCCCGCGTCTGCGGCATGGCCGGCATGCACGATCGATACGCGAGACGGATGACAGGACGGGGCGCGGTTGCTAGAACCCGCGCGCCAGCCATGAGTGCGCCTTCCGGGAGCGTTGCCAGATGAAGATCGTCGCCTGTAACAGCAATTTGCCCTTGGCCGAGAAGGTGGCGGCGGAATTGCGGATGCCGCTGTGCAATGTGTCGGTCCGGCGTTTCGCGGACATGGAAGTCTTCGTCGAGATCCATGAGAACGTGCGCGGTGAGGATGTGTTCGTCATCCAGAGCACCTGCTCGCCGACCAATGACAACCTGATGGAACTGCTGATCATGCTCGACGCGCTGCGTCGCGGGTCGGCGCGTCGGGTGACGGCGGTGATGCCGTATTTCGGCTACGCGCGGCAGGACCGCAAATCCGGCCCCCGCACGCCGATCAGCGCCAAGCTGGTGGCCAACCTGCTGGTCGAGGCCGGGGCGAACCGTATCCTGACGATGGATCTGCACGCGATGCAGATTCAGGGGTTCTTCGATATTCCGGTGGACAATCTTTACGCTGCGCCGCTGTTTACGCGCGATATCAAGGGGCGGATCGAGCCTGGCTCGCTGCCGTATGAGGCGCCCGCTCTGGATATTCCCGGTGGCTTCGAGAACCTGATGATCGTCTCGCCCGATGTCGGTGGCGTGGTACGGGCGCGGCAGCTGGCGCAGCGGCTGAATGTCGATCTGGCCATCATCGACAAGCGGCGCGAGCGGGCGGGCGTGTCCGAAGTGATGAACGTGATCGGCGATGTGCGCGGTCGCTACTGCATCCTGGTCGACGATATCGTCGATAGCGGGGGGTCGCTGTGCAACGCCGCCGTGGCCCTGATGAACGAGGGTGCGGTGGCGGTCGAGGCCTATGTGACCCACGGTGTGCTGACCGGTAGTGCCGTGTCGCGCATCGCACAGTCGCCGATTCGCATGCTGACGCTGACCGACAGCATCGCCGCGACCGAGGCCGTGGCGAAGGCGGAGAACATTCGCCAGATCAGCACCGCCAACCTGCTGTCGCGCGCCATGCGGGCGGTGTCGGACGAAAGCTCGGTCTCCTCGCTGTTCGATTGAGCGGTTGAGGGGTAGGTCCCCCGGATTGACCGGGGAGACGGGGACGACCTATCGGGGGTGGATGAACCGACAGGAGCTTCCGGATATGACCAAGCTGATCGCCCGGCCTTACTGGTATCTGCGTCATGGCGAGACGGACTGGAACGCCGAGGGGCGGTCGCAGGGGCGGTCGGACATTCCCCTGAATGCGCGGGGCATCGCCCAGGCGGAGGCGGCGGGCGCGCTGCTGGCCCGGGACGAGGCCGCTTATGCGCCGATCGCGCGGATCGTGGCGTCACCGCTGGTCCGCGCCCTGCGTACGGCGCAGATCGTGGCGCAGGCGATGGCCGCGCCGGGTGGGCACCCGTTGTCGGTTGCGGTGGATGACGGGTTGCAGGAGGTCTGTTTCGGCGATCAGGAAGGCCAGCCGATGGGCCATTGGTACGATAGCTGGATTGCCGGCGATTACACGCCGAACGGGGCCGAGCCCTTCGCTGAATTGCGGGCCCGGGCCGTGGCGGCGGTCAATCGCGCGCTGGATGGCGAGGGGACGGTGCTGATCGTCTGCCATGGCGCGATGTTCCGTGCCCTGCGATCGGCGATGGGGCTGCCGGCCAATGTGCGCCTGCCCAATGCCACGCCGCTGTGGGTTCGGCCGCCGGCTGCGGCTGCTGCGGCGTGGAGCCTGGATGTGATGGGCTGATCGCGGCCGCCTGGCGCCGAAATATTTGCTTCGGTCGGGCTTTTCCGTTAAACGCCCCCACGCGCGGGCACCCCTGGAGGCCTGCGTGAACAGGTTTTCAGGAGCAGAACGTGACCCAATTTACGAAACTTGAGGCTTCTTCGCGCGCGAAGGCTGGTAAGGGGGCAGCGCGCGCGACGAGGCGTGCCGGTCAGGTGCCGGCCGTTGTCTATGGTGCGAAGCAGGAACCGACGCTGATCGCCCTCGACCCCCGTCTGGTGCTGCGTGAGATGCACAAGGGCGGCTGGCGTTCGCGCGTGTACGACATTAATGTCGATGGTGCGTCGACCACCGCCCTGATGCGCGAAGTGCAGCTGCACCCGGTGACCGACCAGCCGGTGCATGTCGACTTCCAGCGTCTGGCCGCCGGCGAGCGCGTGCATGTCGAAGTGCGCATCATCTTCACCGGTGAAGAGAAGTCGCCCGGCATCAAGCGCGGTGGCGTGCTGAACATCGTCCGCCACAGCGTGGACGTCAGCGTCGATCCGGCGAACATCCCCGATGCGTTCACCGTGGACCTGTCGCAGCTCGACATCCATGACAACGTGCGTTGGGACGATCTGAAGGGCACGGAGAACGTGACCCCCGTTCTGCAGATCCCGAACTTCGTGATCGCCACCGTCGCGGCGCCGACCGTCGACGACACGGCTCCGGCGGAAGCCGCTGCTGCCCCGGCGGCGAAGGCTCCGGCGAAGAAGTAAGAACGGACCTGACGGCCAGACGACAGGGAAATAGGCGATGCTGCTCTGGACCGGGCTCGGTAATCCTGAGCCGGGAATGAGCCGGCATCGGCACAATGTCGGTTTCATGGCCGTCGACCGCATCGCGCTCCGCCATGGCTTTACGCCATGGCGGAAACGCTTTCGCGGCGAGGTGGCCGAAGGGCGGGTGGGCACGCACAAGGTGCTGCTGCTCAAGCCCATGACTTACATGAACCTTTCAGGCGAGAGCGTTCAGCAGGCGGCGGCCTTCTACAAGATACCAGTCGACTCCATCACTGCCTTTCATGACGAGCTGGATCTGGCGCCCGGTCGGGTGCGGGTGAAGCGCGGGGGCGGCGCGGCGGGGCATAACGGCCTGCGCTCGATGGACAGGATGCTGGGAAGCCAGGACTATTGGCGTGTACGTCTCGGCATTGGGCACCCTGGTGTGCGCGAGCGTGTGACGGGCCATGTTCTGGGTGATTTTTCGAAAAGCGATCAGGACTGGCTGGAGCCGATGCTCGACGGCCTGTCCGACACGGCGCCGGTCCTTGCGGACGGGAAGCCCGAACTGTTCATGACCAAAATGGCGATGCTGGCCGGGGAGAAGGGCTGATGGGGTTCAATTGCGGTATCGTGGGCCTGCCGAATGTCGGCAAGTCGACCCTGTTCAACGCCCTGACCGAGACGGCTTCGGCCCAGGCTGCGAACTACCCGTTCTGCACCATCGAGCCCAATGTGGGCCGGGTGGCGGTGCCTGACCCACGGCTGGAAAAGCTGGCGGAGATCGGCAAGTCGCAGAAGATCCTGCCGACCAGCCTGGAATTCGTCGATATCGCCGGCCTGGTGCGCGGGGCCTCGCGCGGGGAGGGGCTGGGCAACCAGTTCCTGGCCAATATCCGTGAGGTGGATGCGATCATCCACGTGCTGCGCTGTTTCGAGGATGACGACATCACGCATGTCGAAGGCGGGGTCGATCCGATCCGTGATGCCGAGATCATCGAGACCGAGCTGATGCTGGCCGATTTGGACTCGCTGGAAAAGCGGATCGTCGCCCTTCAGAAGAAGGCGAAGGGCAATGACCGCGAGGCCGCGGCCCAGGTCGCGCTGATGGAGCCGCTGATCGCGGCCCTGCGCGAGGGACAGCCGGCGCGTACGGCAATTCCCGCCGGGCAGGAAGAGGCGGTGCGTCGCCTGCAACTGATGACCAGCAAGCCCGTGCTGTATGTCTGCAATGTCGAGGAGGCGTCTGCCGCCACCGGCAATGACTTCTCGAAGAAGGTGCAGGCGCGTGCGGAGGCTGAAGGTGCGGCCGTCGTTGTCGTTTCGGCGGCGATCGAGGCGGAAGTCAGCCAGTTGGGAGCCGAGGACCGCAAGGAGTTCCTTGACGGGCTGGGCCTGGCCGATAGCGGCCTGGATCGGGTGATTGCGGCTGGCTACGGGCTGCTGGGGCTGCGGACCTATTTCACGGTTGGCCCGAAAGAGACCCGCGCCTGGACGATTACGGCCGGCACGCGCGCACCGCAGGCCGCGGCCGTGATCCATAACGATTTCGAGCGGGGGTTCATCGCCTGCGAGACGGTCGCCTATGAGGATTACGTTCGTTACCAGGGCGAGGCTGGTGCCAAGGAAGCCGGCAAGCTGCGGATCGAAGGGCGGGATTATGTGGTGCAGGACGGGGATGTGCTGCTGTTCCGCTTCAATGTGTAAGGGGTTCTTCTTTTTCTGAAGAAAAAGAAGCAAAAAGACTTTTGATCTGTTCAGGCGCGTCGTCTGGCGCAAGCACAAGGCTGCTGAACGGATCAAAGTTTTTTGGTTCTTTTTTTTCAAAAAAGAACGGGAAATGATCGCCCGGCTTTTTCTCCCCTTGCCCTCGCCGGGCGGACGGTTCGAAAATGATCCGTTATCGAGGCAGGGAGGCCGGTCATGAACGCTGTTACGTCCGTCATGGAAGAGTGGGCCCCGGCCATGCCGACGCTGGGTGCGCGGGCGCGTGAGGCGGCCCGGATTCTGGCGCGGAGTTCTACCGAAACCCGGAATGCGGCCCTGAACCATGCCGCCGCCGCCCTGCGTGAGCGGCAGGACGAGATTCTGGCGGCGAATGCGCTTGATCTTGAAGCCTCGACCGCGAGTGCGGCGTTTCGCGACCGGCTGACCCTGACCCCGGCGCGGGTCGAGGCGATGGCGGCGGGGCTGGAGGATGTGGCGAAGCTGCCCGATCCGGTCGGGCGGGTGCTGGCGGAGTGGACCCGGCCCAACGGGTTGCGGATCAGCCGGGTGGCGACGCCGGTTGGCGTGATCGGCATGATTTATGAAAGCCGCCCCAATGTGGGGGCCGATGCGGCGGGCTTGTGCATCAAGTCGGGCAACGCGGTGATCCTGCGCGGTGGGTCGGAAAGCCTGCATAGTGCGCGGGCGATTCATGGGGCGATGGCGGCGGGCTTGCAGGCTGCCGGCCTGCCGGAGGCCGCGGTGCAGATCGCGCCGGATGCCGATCGGCGCCATGTGGCGGATATGCTGGGGGCGGCGGGGCTGATTGATCTGATCATTCCCCGTGGTGGCAAATCGCTGGTCGAGCGCGTGCAGCGCGAAGCGCGGGTGCCGGTGCTCGCACATGCCGAAGGGCTGTGTCACACCTATGTCCACGAAGCCGCCGATCCGGCGATGGCGCGGGGGTTGGTGGTCAATGCCAAGATGCGCCGCACGGGGATCTGCGGGGCGACCGAGACGCTGCTGATCGATGCCTCGGTGGCGTCGGCGCTGTTGCCGGGGATTGTCGCCGATCTGGCGGCGAAGGGGTGCAGCTTCCGGGCGGATGCGCGGGCGCGGGCGATTCTGCCGGATCTGCCGGCGGCCAGTGAGGCTGATTTCGCCACCGAATGGCTGGATGCGATTCTGTCGATCGCGGTGGTCGATGGCGTGGATGACGCGCTGGCGCACATCGCGCGGTTTGGCAGCGCGCATACCGAGGCGATCGTGACCGAGGATGCCGAGGTTGCGGCGCGTTTCCTGAACGGCACAGATAGCGCGGTGGTGATGTGGAACGCCTCGACCCAGTTCTGTGACGGCGGGGAATTTGGCTTCGGTGCGGAAATCGGCATTGCGACCGGGCGCTTCCATGCGCGTGGTCCGGTCGGGTTGGAGCAGTTGACGACCTTCCGCTACGAAGTGGTGGGGACAGGCCAGCAGCGTCCCTGATTGTGACATCGCTTCCGGTTTGGGGAGACGGGCGGCGGATTCGGGTCGGTCTTCTCGGGGGATCGTTCAATCCGGTTCATGTCGGGCATCTGCAACTGGCGCAGCGGGCGTTGCGGCTGTTGCGGCTGGATCAGGTCTGGCTGATGGTCTCGCCTGGGAATCCGCTGAAACCCGCCGAGGGGATGGCGCCGCTCGCGGAGCGGCTGGCCGGGGTAGCGGCGAAGGTCGATGGGCGGCGCATCATCGCGACCGATATCGAGCGGTATCTTGGCACGCGCTATACGGTCGATACGCTGGCGTTGCTGCGGCTGAGGTTTCCCAATGTGGAATTCGTCTGGCTGATGGGGGCGGACGGGCTGGCGGACCTGCCGCGTTGGCGGCGGTGGCGGCGCATCGTCTCGATGGTGCCGTTCGCGGTGTTGCCCCGGCCGCCCTATAATCCGGCGGCGCTTCGGGGACAGGCGGCGCTGGCGCTCGGCCGTTGGCGGCGGCCGGCGCGGGAGGCGCCGATCCTGGCCGATTGCGCGCCGTGCGCCTGGGCCTTTCTTCCTGCCCCGCAGATCGGTATATCAGCAACGGAATTGCGTGCCACCGCGTTGGAGCGTGCGTTGGCGCCTCAAGGTGATCCCGCACAGAAAGCATCAGGAGTAAGAGTCATCGCCAGGAAGCCTCCGGCCGATACGGGTACCACTCGTCGCACGGCACCCAAGAAGACAGCCGGCACGACCGGCAGAAAGACAACGGCCGGACTGGCCGCAGTGCCGGGTGCCGCGCGGGCGCCGGGTACGCCGCGCAAGAAGGCGGCCGTTGCCGGCCCCGGCAAGGCGGTGAACCGTGAACCGGCGGAAATCAGCAAGCTGGAAAAATATCTCTCGGTCATCACCGAGAGCCTGGCCGACGACAAGGGCGAGGATATCGTGGTGCTGGACCTGACGGGGCGTGCGTCGTTCGCCGACCGGATGGTGATTGCTACCGGTATCGCCGATCGGCAGATTTCCGCCATGGCGGCGCATCTTGAGCGCAAGCTGGGTGAGGCGGGGCTGAAGCGGGTGCTGATCGAGGGGGCGAACGGTTCCGACTGGGTGCTGATCGATGCCGGCGACATCGTCGTGCATCTGTTCAAGACCGAGGCGCGGGCCCAGTACGGCCTGGAGCGCATGTGGGGGGCCGATCTCGACGTGCCGCCCGGCGGAGCACCGGACGCCGAGTAGGACGCGGTCCGATGATGCGACTGATCGCTGTCGGGCGCATGAAGGACCGTGTGGATCGCGACCTGTTCCAGCGTTACGCCGAACGGCTGACGCCGAAGCTGGAGATGGTCGAGGTTGCGGAAGGCAGGGGGGCTGCCGCGGAAATCAAGCGGCGCGAAGGACAGGCCCTGCTGTCCGCACTGCCCGATCGGGCATTCGTCATTGCGATGGACGAGGGCGGGCGGGCGCATGCCAGCCTGGATTTCGCCCGGCATGTCGAGCGGTGGCTGGGCCTGTCGCGGCCGGTCTGCTTTCTGATCGGGGGGGGCGGAAGGGCTGGACGGGCCGGTTCTGGCGCGGGCTGACGATACGCTTTCGCTCGGGCCTATGACGTGGCCGCATATGCTGGTGCGCGGACTATTGGCCGAACAGCTTTATCGGGCGCGGGCGATCGCCTCGGGACATCCCTACCACCGCGCCGGACGCCCCTGAAAATCCTGCCTGGAAATGCGCGCTGGTGGCGATCCGGCGCGTGTTTCCTGCGCGTCGGTGCTCACGGCCATTGAGGCCGCTCCGCTCCGATGCTCGGAAACACACGACGGGCGCGCCGCTATGCGGCGCTCTCGCTCACCAGCCCACATTTCCAGGCAGGATTTTTGTGTGTGCGTTGGCTCAGGGAGTGTTTGAAGAAGGCTTTTGGCTGCCGCAGGGCTTAGCGAATGGAGCGGTTCGGGGCGTCTTCGCGGAAGGCGTGGCCGTAGGTGACGCGGGGCAGGCTCTCGGGAGCTTCAGCCACTTCGGTCGTCCGCATCGGATGACGCAGGTCGCTCGGGACGCTGTTGATGGTCTGCGGCACCGCACGCTCGCTGCTGGCCGTCATGATGCGGCCGCTGCTGTCCGGGCGGGAATAGATGAAGCCGTAGGTGGGATAGATGCTGCCGTAGGCCCCGTTATGGGCCAGGGCGACGCGAACCGCTGTCCAGTCATTGTTGGGCGAAACGTCGATCACCGACACGTTGCGGCTGATGCCGCGCTGCGCCCAGTGCGACTGGTCGATCACGATGGTGCGGCTGTCGACAACCTGGCGGACGACCGCGACATGGCCCAGCGGCATGCGTCGGTTGGCACGGAAATTCAGGATGCTGCCGGATTCCGGGGCCGCGCCACGGGCATAGACGCCAGCAGCGTTGTACCACCAGTTGGCCGCGTTTCCGTGAAGCATGACATCGGACGCCGACTTGGCGAAAGCCACGCACTGGATGACATGACCGGTTTCGTGGTGCCTGCCACGACGGAACGCCACATGGTGGCCGTGCTGCACGGCATGTACCGCGTGCACGGCATGCGTGGCATGATGAACCGATCGGCGGGCATCTGCGTTGGCAGAGAAGACGAGGCCCAGGGACGCCGCTGCTACAGAAAAGAGGAACGCACGTCCCAAACCACCTGCCCGCATCCTACAAGACCTCACACGCACTGTCGTTGCCCAACAGGGGTAGCAATGACGCTGCAACCCTGACAAGACGGCGCCGCATTTCTCATGCGGCATTGATGACATTTTCAGAAAACGGGCTGCCTGAATTCAGAAAATAGGAATATATTCCTCATCGAAAAATGCAGACCACGGTTATTCAATGGAAAATGGACATTGTGGGGATTTGGGGAACGGAGGGGCCGGAGCCTCGGATGGAGAATCGGAATCGGGACCCGTTGCATAAAAGCGACATCCGGTGTGGCCGGCGGGCCCCGTTTCCGGGTGAATCGAAAGGCTTACTTGGTGCAGATCAGCATGATCTCGACCAGGACGTCCGGGCTGGCCATCGTGGCCTGGACGCAGGCGCGGGCCGGAGCGCCGTCCTTCGGCAGCCAGGCGGACCACAGGACGTTCAGGGCGTCGCGGTCGGCGATGTCCTTCAGCCAGATCTGAGCCTGGAGCAGGCGGGTCTTGTCGGTGCCGTGCAGTTCCAGCGCTTCGTCGATCTGCTCCAGAATATCGCGGGTCTGGGCGGAGACGTCGCCCTTCAGGTCGCGCGCGACGAAACCCTGGGTGAACAGGAAGCCGTGATATTCCACGACCTTGGACAGGATCGCGTTCGGTTCCGTGCGGATGATCTTGCTCATTGGGGCCAGTCCTTCATGTTGGCGGCCACCGGGGCCGCGCATGCCCTTCTCCGATACCGGGTCGGGGCCAGTCAACCGCCCTGCGGTGGTCTCGATGCGGCGAACCGTTCGAGCCGGGCGGGGGTGTCGAAATCCTCATGGATCGTCTCGTCGGCCGGCACGATGGCTGTCTGTGCGCCGAGTGCGCGGATCAGCGCGCCGGCGCCCCGGTCGCCCTCCAGGGTCATCAGCCGCGGGATCATCGTCCGGTCCCACAGGACGGGGTGACCTTGCCGTCCGTCGTGACAGGGAATCGTCACGGGCGGGTTGTCGTGCCGATGGCGGGCGATCAACCGGTTGATCAACTCCGGGCGGAGGGTCGGCATGTCACCCAGGCAGATCAGCACGGCTTCGGGCGGGGGCTCCGCGATCGCTTGCAGTCCCGCGCGCAGGCTGGCGGACAGACCTGTTGCATGGTCGGGGGCGATGATCGTGCTCAGGGGGCGGGCATAGGGCGCGTGGGCGGTGATCGCGTTCCGCAGATCTGCCGCGCGGTGACCCAGCACGACGACGACCCGGTCGACCGTGCTAGCGCATATGGCGTGGAGCGTGCGGGCGATCATCGGCGTGCCGGTGGCATCGACGGTCAGGAGTTTGTGGTGTGGGGCCGACCGTGACGATCGGCCGGCGGCCAGGACCAGAGCGATGACGGGGGCTGCGGTCATGTCCAGCCGGGCTGGCGGCCCAGCGCTGCGTCGCGGCGCACGGCCACGATCTCGGCCAGGATCGACAGGGCGATCTCGGGGGCGCCGATCGCGCCGATCGCCAGTCCGACCGGGCCGTGGATGCGGGCTGTCCGCTCGGGGGCGATCCCGTCTTCCGTCAGCCGCTTCAGTCGTGAGGTCTGCGTTTTGCGCGACCCGAGCGCACCTATATAGAAGGCGGGGCTCTCCAGGGCCGTGCGCAGGGTCGGATCGTCGAGCTTGGCGTCGTGGGTCAGGGTGACGATCGCGGTGTGAGTGTCGATGGCAAGAGACTCCAGGGCCTCGTCCGGCCACTCGGTGACCAGTGTGATGCCTGGGAAGCGTTCGGGGGTGGCGAGTTGAGTGCGGGGATCGATGACGGTCACCGCGAAGCCCATCGTCGTCGCCAGTGGTGCCAGGATCTGGGCGATATGGACCGCGCCGACGATCAGCAGCCGGTAGGGCGCCGTCAACAGATGCAGGAACCAGGATTCGTCGGCCGCGCCGGTGACGCGGCGGCTGCGGCCATCGCGAAATGCCTGCTCCAGCGCCGGGAGCAGGTGCGGATCGATCGATCCGCCGACGGTGCTGGTCAACTCGCCCGTGGTTGTGCGGGTGACCAGCGCATGGCGCATGTCGGAGAGGCGTGTCGCCAGTAATGCGGGTTTCCGCTGGTGTCGTAGATCGACCGCCGCGCGCAATAGGGGCATGGGCAGGGTGCCGCCTGGACCGACTGCTTCCACCAGTACGTCCAGTTCACCGCCGCAGGCCAGACCGACCGACCATGCCTGTTCCGATGTCACGCCATAAGACAGCAGATTGGGGCGGCCATCCTGCATCGCGGTCATGGCCGCATCGAAGACGGAGGCCTCGACGCAGCCGCCGCTGACCGATCCTTCTATGCGTCCGTCGCTGTTGACTGCCATCATGCTGCCGGACGGTCGGGGGGAACTGCCCCATGCGGCGATGACGGTGGCCAGTGCTGCCGACTGTCCGTTCTCGGCCCAGGCGATGGCCAGGTCCAGCGGGTCATGAAGGAGGGACTGCGACATCATGCGCGTCACTCTATCAGCGTGAATATAGACAGGCCAGCAGCCGTGCCGCAGGGCGGTCTTGCTCCGTCGGCCGTCGGCTCGTACACAACGGAAACCTCCGGCGTCTGGCTCGGGGCAGGGGTTGGAGAGCGGCCCTGGCCCCCGCCGCGCGTAAGGCTAGGAGTCGCCATTATGTCGTTGTCTTCCACTCCTGATCTGGCCGGGCTGGAACTGGCTGTCGTGCCGGTCACGGCCTTCGGGCAGAATTGTTCGATCCTGTGGGACCCTGCCACGCGCCATGCGGTGGTGGTCGATCCGGGTGGGGATGTTCCGGTTCTGCTGCATGCCCTCGCGGCGCGTGATCTGACGGTGGATTGCATCCTGCTGACGCATGGTCATCTGGACCATGCGGGTGGGGCGGATGCGCTGCGCAATGAACTGGTCCGGCTTCAGGGTGGAACGGTGCCGATCATCGGGCCGGATGAGCGGGATGCGTTCCTGCTGTCCGATATCGCGGCACAGGCGGCTCGATACGGGCTGACCGGCATGGGCAATGTGACGGTGGATCGCTATGTGACCGATGGCGAAAGTCTGCCGGTATTGGGGCGGTCGCTCGCGGTGCTGCATGTTCCCGGCCATACGCCTGGCCATGTGGTGTTCCATGACCCCAAGGCTGGTTTTGCCTTCGTGGGGGATACCCTGTTTCGCGGTTCGGTCGGACGCACCGATTTTCCTTATGGCAATGGTCCGCAGCTCATTCAGGCCATCACGGACCGTCTGCTGCCGCTGGGCGATGCTGTGACGATACTGCCCGGCCATGGCGATATGACCACGATCGGTGCCGAACGGCGCAGCAACCCGTTCCTGCGGTGATGTCGCCGACAAACAGAAGAGAGCAATGGATGATGTGGGATTTGCGCATGTGCGCCGCGGCGTGCGGCTTGGTTGTGGCGCTGGGTGGAGGGCAACTGATCGGGACCGCGCATGCCCAGGTCGGGGATGATGCGCCGACGAAAGCGCAGGCGGAACTGCCGCGTGAGAACCTGACGATCACGGGCGCGAACGGGACGAAGCACGTCTTCTCTGTCGAACTGGCTACGACCCCGCGCCAGCAGCGGGTTGGCGAGATGTTCCGTACGGTGGTGCCCGCCGATCGCGGTATGCTGTTCGTCTGGCCCTATCCGCAGCAGAGCGACATGTGGATGGAAAATACACTGGTGTCGTTGGATATCGTCTTTATTGGCGAGGATGGGCGGATCTCGGCGATTGCCGAGAACGCCGTGCCGCAGAGTCTGGCGCGGATCAGCAGTCATGGGCCGGCACGCGCGACGCTGGAATTGCAGGGCGGCGTGACCGAGAAGCTTGGTCTTGTTGTCGGCGACAAGGTGGAGAGCAAGGCGCTTACAGCCCCAGCGGGCTGAGAGAGAGTCTACAAAGCCGTTCCGCTGGGAGCGGCATACGTCTCCTGAGCTTCGGCGTGTCGGGTCATTAAAGCCGTGCCTGCGCCGGGGCCTGGGGGCGCACAGGGACGTTGCCGTCGTGCGAGACGGCAGGTTTTCAAGTGGTCCCTACGGCATGTTTGCCCGGATCAATGATCGCGATGCGGCGAATTGAGTGATCACGTCATGAGGCGAGGGGGTGATTGCCGTCCGTGGGCATTGGGTCCAGCAAGCGGCAAACGGGTGCTCTTGCGCGTTAGGCAGTCTTCCAACAGGTGTTGCTGCGATCGGTTGGAGTCGATTCCGCGATTTTGGGGATAGTCCTGATTCGGATTGATTGGTGACGTGATGTTTCGCGACCTCAGAGCCGGTGTCTTTGCTTCGTGCCGTATTGGGGTGGCGGCCCTTGCGGCGGCCGAGGTGCGCGTTTCCATGATCGATCATCGACGGATTGGGGGAGGTGACGGCGGAGCTGATGCTTTGACACGCGGCTTTTCTCGGATGTGAGTCGGGCATCAAGGCGACCTGGGACGACGCATGGATGGGAAGTCCCGGAGTTCTGAGTCATTGACGTCAATTTTTTTAATCGGGAAAAATCCCTGTTTTCTGCGCCTTGCGGCGGGTTCTAACGGACGGGGACGAATTTTTTGTAGCTTCTGGCGAAAGTCGGCTGTTGACGGTGGTTTGGGTGGGGTGTAGATCGCTCTTCACCGCCGGGGCTGAGGTTCTTGACCTGGCGGTTCGGACCTGCTAGTTTCCTTGGC
>NZ_QQAW01000019.1 GCF_003350405.1 Gluconacetobacter liquefaciens
CCAGTCTACCTACACCACCGCGGGGTGGAGCAGCCCGGTAGCTCGTCAGGCTCATAACCTGAAGGCCGCAGGTTCAAATCCTGCCCCCGCAACCACTGATACCGACACTCCCGTGAGCCCAGCTCCGGGAGTGTTTCTTTTTTCAGCCTTTCCAATGGCTTGCCGTTCGATCCAGGTCAGGATCGTCCCCAGTTCCCCATACAGCATCGCGTCGATCTCGCCCCGGTTTGGGCCGGGAGTGAGCACGACCTTCTCGATTAGTGCTCGCAGCGCCTCGGCGGCTTCCAGCCGTTCCTCGGGGCGGTTGAGAGCGTCGGTCAGGCGGCCGACCTTGCGAGCGTAGATGGCGGAGGTACTCGGCAGCATGTCCGGTACATCGTTGGGAACGTCGGAGAGCAGGGACGTCAGTTCGGCCTTGCGGGCTTCGAGCGTGTCCATCTCCGTCTTCATACTGGGATGGAACATCCCTTCCTTGATGGCTTCGATGATGCCCCGGATCTGCTTCTCGACTTTTACCTGTTCCACCTGCCAGACATCGGCATTGGACCGGCGCTCGCGGTTGAGCCGATTGGTCTCCTCGGCATAGGCGCGCATCGCCTCGGCCGCGATCTCGGGCGCCATCATCCGGTCCTTGAGACCGGAGAGCACCCGGCGTTCCAGATCGGGGCGGGGGATCGTCCGACTGTTGGTGCAGGAACCATTGGTGACGTGGGACGAGCAGGCGAAGCGGTCGGAACCTCGCAGCGTGTAAGGGCCTCCACACTGGCCGCAGAACAGCAGGCCAGACAGCAGGGATTTCGGTCGGCGCGTGCCGTTGAGCCGGTTGCGCTTGTGATGCGCCCGCACGGCTTCGGTGACGTTGACGTATTTCTCGGCAATGACGCTCTGTCGCGCCTTGGTCGCCTGCCAGAGTGCGTCATCGACGATCCGCAGATCGGGAACCTCTGTCACCACCCATTCTGATTCTGGATTGAGGCGCGAGACGCGCTTGCCCGTGGACGGGTCTTTGACATAGCGCTGACGGTTCCACACCAGCCGGCCGACATACAGCTCATTGTTGATGATGCCGGTGCCGCGCTTCACATGGCCCCGGATGGTGGTATCGCTCCACAGCTTGCCCTCGGGGCCGGCGATGCCCTGGTCGTTCAGGGCTTTGGCGATAGCGCGTGGACCGATACCGGCGGCGAAGTCGCGGAAGATGCGGCGGATGATCTCCGCCTGATGGGCATCGATCTCTCGGTCGCCCCGGATCTGCTCGCCTTTGGCGTCGAACTGCCGGACGACGCGATAGCCGTAGCACAGCCCGCCGCCGGATTTGCCGTCCTCGACCCGACCGCGCAGGCCGCGATGGGTCTTGGCAGCGAGGTCTTTGAGGAACAGCGCATTCATCGTGCCCTTGAGGCCGACATGCAGTTCGCTGATCTCGCCTTCCGCCAGGGTGACGATCGGCACGCCGGCGAATTTCAGGTGCTTGAACAGGGTGGCGACATCGGCCTGGTCGCGGGAGATGCGGTCGAGTGCCTCGGCCAGCACGATGTCGAACCGTCCGGCCTGGGCATCCTGCAACAGGGTCTGGATGCCGGGACGCAGGATCATGCTGGCGCCGGAGATGCCCGCGTCCTTGTAGGCACCGATGACTTTCCATTTCTCGCGTTTGGCGTGTTCGCGGCAGATGCGGAACTGGTCCTCGATCGAGGCGTCGCGCTGGTTGTCGGACGAGTAGCGGGCATACAGGGCGACGCGGGTCATGGGATGCTCCTTGTCAGGCGACCTTGTCCATCCGGCTCGGCCGGATCAGCACCTCGGCCGAGATGCCGAGGCCATCATGCAACTGGCGGATCATGTCGATCGACAGGCCGCGCTTGCGGTTCAGTACGTCCGCCACCCGGTTGCGCGGGCCGATCATCGGTTCCAGATCCTTGCGGCTGAGACCCTGCTGCTCCATGCGGAAGCGGATCGCCTCGACCGGATCGGGCGGGTCGATCGGATGGTGTTTCGCTTCATAAGCGTCGATCAGGGTCGCCAGCACGTCGAGTTTGTCGCCGTCTGGCGTGCCGCTTTTCGCTCCCCACAGGCGCCCGACCTCGTCGAGTGCTGCGTCATAATCCGCCTCGTTGCGGATGGGCTTCAGATCAGCCATCATGCTCCACCTCCGTCACGTCGATCCTGTCATACGCCTTGTGCGTGCCGATCCATTTGATCCAGACGATGCTCTTCTCGAAATCGACCGCCACGATCAGGCGATAGGCATTGCCCTTGATATTGAAGACGATCCGCTCCGCGCTGACGATGCTCGCCGTGGCGTAGAGCCGCTTCACATCGGCGGTGCTCGTCCAGGCGGCCCTTCCGACTTCGGCGAACCAGGCATCCAGCGCCGCCTTGACGGCCGGCTGGTCCTTCTGGCTCGCCAGACTGTCGACGAACTCTCTCAGCGTGCGACGGGCGATGATCCTCATTGACTGACCTTATATCACGGGACCATAATGGTCACAAGAAAAATGCACGTTTCCCCGGCGAAGGGTCGTTCGCCGGGGGGGGGGGGCAATACTGCCGGAAAGGGGAGGCTACCGCATAGGACCGGATCGGTTCTGTCGAGCCTGTTTCCGCTCCATCGCGCGGGCACGCTCGAACTGCTCGCGGGCCATCTGGCGGCCGATCAGGTGGGCGAGCGAGCGGACGGCGTCATCGGACGGACGGAACGCCTCCTTGGCCGTTTCCGCGTCACTGGCGGGGGCGAATACCTCGATCCTGATCCTGTCGGGTCTGCGTGCCATCCTGTCCACCTTCCGGGTCGTGGGGCGACAGGAACGATGAAGGACAGGACAAGGGGATTTGAGAAGACCATGCGCCGGTCCGTGCGGTAATCGGCGGTGATCGCGCAGAAAAGGGAGGCTTATCGGACGTGGAAAAGGTGATCATTCTTCTGGCGATCGGATATGCCATTGGATTCTATATTCGAGATCGTCGTGCGAAAGAGGCTCTTGTGCAGTCCGAACGGCAGACTGCGGTTCAGATCGAGACGCTTCGTCGACAGATCGCCACGCTCAACAAACAGGCTGCCGATAGGCAGCAGGAAGACGAGCGACGCCGGCAATACCGACAGGAGAATGACCTGTCCGATCCGCAGAATCAGTTGCGGTTCATTGATGAATGCAGCCTGAAGGCCGTTCCTCCTGTCAATCGGGAAGCGGTGCGAGTGCTCTATGCCATCGACGAGTGGATCAAGAATAGGCAACCCGCCTGGCGTTTCGCTTTCGAGGTCGCGATGGGCGGATTCATCAAAACGCCTTATGCCCCGGATGATCCACGTCAGAAGCGGGCTTTTAGTTCCTACAGCGGCAAGCGCGTGGATTTCCTTTTGATCAATCGTCGTGGGCAGCCGGTATTGGTGGTCGAGTATAATGGTTCGGGCCACGACCTGTCCGGCGACGCGGACGCTCGAATGGAGGTAAAGCGCCTGGCCTTGCAGAAGGCGGATATCCCGCTGCTCGAAATTCCCGAGAGGATGAGCAAGCCCGACATCTTCGCCGCACTTTCGGAGAAAGTTGGAGTGCTGGAAACAGAAACAAGAACAGGCTAATGGCTCCGCCCTCGCGCCGGCAAGGGTGCGCGTCAGTGAACTGACGCCGCCCGATAGGGTGTCCCCGATCTTCCTGCGCTGCGCTCCGTGCAGACCGGGCGATACCCCTCCCCATCGGTCGCCCTTGCCGTTGCTACCCCGCTGCTCGCCGCGAGGCAGAGGAACAGCGGGGGCTGTTCCTCGCGGAACAAAGGGCAAAGACCATGACCGGCAACACCAACACGGCGACCGATTTCCGCAACACGATCCTTAACGGCGACAGCGTGGAACTGATGCGGGCAATGCCGCGCAATTCGGTGGATTTCATTCTGACCGACCCGCCTTACCTCGTGAATTATCAGGGCAGGGACGGGCGGAAGGTGCGCAACGACGACAATGCACGCTGGCTCCGTCCAGCGGTGAACCAGATGCACCGTGTGCTGAAATGGGGCGGTTTTGCCGTCAGTTTTTACGGATGGAACAAGATCGACCTGTTTGCCGAAGCATGGAAAGCGGCCGGGTTCCGCATGGTCGGGCATATCGTGTTTCGAAAATCCTATGCGTCGTCATCGGGTTTTTTGCGTTACGAGCATGAAAGCGCTTACCTTCTGGCGAAAGGGAACGTGAAGCGGCCTGGTCAGCCAGTGCCGGACGTGATCGACATGCCGTATTCAGGAAATAAACTGCACCCGACGCAGAAGCCCGTGGTGGCGCTGCTGCCCTTGATGGAAGCGTTCTGCCCGGTGGGCGGTTTGGTTCTGGACCCATTCGCCGGTTCGGGTTCGTCTCTGGTGGCGGCGCAGCATCTTGGCCGGGACTGGCTCGGGATGGAACTGGACGCGGACCACGCGGCAACGGCGACCCGGCGCCTGGCCTGGCACGCGGCGAGGAAAATAGCGGCGTAGGGAGTGAACGCCGCAGGGCCGACAATTCGGTTCTGCGGCGCCCCCTACCTTGACCTGTCTGTCCGCACAAACTTGCGCCGATTCGATTTCGCGGATCGGCGGCGGGAAGATGAGAAATAAGCACCGCTCGCCGGGCGAATGCCCGGCTCGCGAACTATTCTGGCAGGTGCGGAAGAGCGACATAATATCGTGCGATCACGTTACGAGATCGACATATCTCCAAATGCAGTCTGCACAAAATCTTCCCTTTGCGCATCCTGATGTTCCTGCTGCCAAAAGCAGGCGAAAGAGGAAGGGGAACGTGATGCCGATATCAGATTGGCAGTCGCCGGCCGCTTACGAACATGCACAAGACATTGCTGCCGCCGGCATGGCCTGGGAATATCTTCGACGTGATGACGAATACCGTCGCGCGTTCCAAAATATGAAAACGCTTGCGGTTCCCAAGCCAAGGGGCAGCAAAGCCTTTTCCGAACGATGGGGTTTGCGATTTCCCTGTCGATCCGGCGCAGCCTGCTGGCAGCACACCTGTTTTCTGGATACCGAAACTCTCGCCTGACGTTATCGAACTGCGCGAGGCTCTGGCGAATGTGGATGATCCGGCCGTCATGCCGATCAATCTCGTGGAATTACCGGCGCTCGTTGCGCGGCTCGATGACAGTGATGCGTGGCATGGTTTCTGGCGATCAGGCCCGTCGGCACATCAGGTCTGGCTCCCGACACATCCGGCGGACGGGCCTGCCACCTATGTCGTGATCCTGCCGCTCGACAAGTTGCTGGACCTTCGGGCGGAAGCCGTAATGCGTTTATGGCGTGTGCTGGTCGGCCGGTCTGAAGGCAGGCGGGCGCATGATTTCCCGCAACAGACACGGGACCGGCATATCCTGATGCTCCGGGCGTTTGACGGGCGGGAGGCTGGCGCGAGTTATCGCAAGCTTGCCGAGATTTTGCTCGCGTTTCGAGGTGGAAAGGCGAACTGGGAAAGCGATCCTCGCAAGAATCAGGTCCGTCGGCTGGTCGCTGATGGTCGGTATTATGTTCGGGGAGGCTATCGTGACTTGCTGCACTATCCGATCCGACTATTTGAATGCTGAGGTTTGTCCGGGAGTGGCTGCTCCTTTCTTTCTTGCGATCGTTATTAGAGCCGCTTTTTGCTATGCGCACGTAGCGGATATGATCGGTGCAAAGCTCTGTTGCCGAATGAGGCTGACGTTCGAATATCAGGTCAAAAAGATGACGCCCCGGGCATGCGAGATATTTGAATGGATCTAGAAAAGCAGGTATCTATAAATAGAAAGCTATAGGTATTCTCAGCACTAGGAGACAGCAATTGACCCTAAATATTGTTTGGAGAGATCCTGGATACAGAGTTCATTTTTTTTCAGATTCGCGTGTCAATTTGGGCGCATCGTCAAGCGATTTCGGTATTAAGATAAATAGAATGCCTTATAATATATATGGTCCCGCTATGGATGGAGAAGAACCCTCCCTTATTCGATGTGGAGATATTGCCATCACATTCGCCGGTTACAGCATTATACCATTGATGATGAAGGAGGCTCTGGCAGAAATTCTTTTCAAGGTCCAAGCCGTTCCGGGGTGGTCCGACTATGACATGGATGCATTGTCTAAATTTATTTTCCATGCATTCGACACCATAGCGCGAGATGCAGATTTCAAAACCAACGGTAAAATTAATGTCGGTATTATATTTGGGGGATGGTGTGAAAAGGCACGTAAGCACCGGGTTTATAAAATGGAACTGACAGAAACAACGATTCCCTCATTAACTGAGGTTCTTTTACAACCGGGTGAGATAGAGGTGATGGGAAGCGGTAAAGCCGAAGCTGAGCGTATTCTCGAAGGACAGCCGCTAACCCCACGTAATATCGTTGGAGCACTCAAATCCGTCATTGACGATCCTGAAGTGCCAAGCGTGGGAGGAAATATTCAGTACGGTGATCTTGATGCGAATAGATTTCGTCCTCATGGAGTAATAGAAATCAATGGTAATAATGTACATTACTGGAGAGGTTTAATTGACCTTAATTCTGAGGAATTCACAAATTCTACCTCTCTCATTCCAAATATTCCCCACATTGATTTGGCTAAAATATTATAGTGTGTATTATATTTTAGCCAAAAATTCTAACGATTAAGGCCCTGTCAAAATTGGGTTGATAGCTCGGTTATAATACTCAACGTAAATTTTTTTGGTCATAATAGGCCACGCAGCTACCTTTGTTTGCGCAAAGTGCAGATCGGATTGTCTGCCAGAAAATGCGCATTGGGTTCCGCTTATTCGTGCAGGACGCACTGAAGGTGTCCGCCGTGACATCGCAGATAGTTAGAACCATCCGCCGTTGATATGAGTTCCTTGGAGCCTATTCGCCAAATGGGCGATGGAGTTTCATCAGGGCAAGCTAATAGGCAAAGCTGATGAGCAGATAAAACAAGGACTGCAGAAACTCAATCTGCTAAAATGATGATAAATTTCCAGAATTTGGTATAAAGTGGATAAGTGAGGGCCTGAGATTATGAGCAGTCACAATGAACACGAAATCGAGCCAGGCTCAGCAATTGTGGTTGGGGTACCCAAAGGATGGAAGCCTCATGGCCGAACTGGTTCTTTGCTCCGCAAAGAAAAAGGCCATTGGATGGGGCCCATGCTTGAAGTCGAAAGTGGTTTGGTGCCGCTACGTCAATTGGATGCTATTTACGAGGCCGTTAGTCGATCATCAATCCGTCCAGATATATATTACTTGAATTGGTTTGTGGATTGTTTTGGTCACCTTTCCGGAAATATTTCCGAAATTAAAAAGCAGGTCGCAGAGAATAATATTCTCCTTGCGGAAGTGATAGATCGCGTCGAAGAATTGCAAGCGTGGAAGAATACCCAACTTAGCACAGACATTGAATTTGTACGGGAAAATCTTCTCCTAGCGTTATCTCTGCCTCTGGATAAGGCCAAGGAACATATCAAACTAATTTATTCGGATGCTGATCAGATTTTGAGACGACTTCGAAAGTTGGTTGAGGTATCACTTGGAGAACTCAAGAAGACAGATGCCCGTCGAATTGCTCTATTTGAACAACTGGTAACGTTCAGCGGATATCAGTCCGTGATTTTGCTGTTGATGGATTTTGATAGCAAAGCAATTGAGAATATTACAGAAGTGAAAGATTTTATCGAGAAAAAATCAATCGAACTAATGTCCGAATGGACTAATGGGGTTGATTTGCGCGCAGCAGTTTCCAATAAAAAAGGATTGGAAACGCTCCTATCCCTAATGGAAACTATTGACTCCATACAACCATCAGATCGTATTCTAAACATTTTTTGGGATGTTCCACGCATTGAGAATCGGCCGAATATCACCGGATATACATCTATTACCGTAACCGGTCCGTATAAGGCGTCGGAATCCCAGATTTCTCTGATCGACGCGACATTGCCGAAAATAGATATCTCGAAAACTTCCTACACTTTCATACGGCGTGGCCAAGTTTTCTATCAAGGTTACAATTATCACCTACAGGGCGAGCAGGTTTTTATTGCAGATGAAGACGGGTATGCCTTCAAAGAATATTACCAAGACTCCGAAGACTACAAAATTCTAGTCGTTAGAGTGTCAAAGCTGCCCATTCAGGATCTACTTCATCATATTGAGCGTCTGGCGGGAGTTGTCGAGAATATTAAAAATATCCATGACCGAGCTGTTTTTTCTCGTGCACATCCTGATTTGGCCCACGAACTTGCACTCCTATGTGGCAAGCAATCTGATAAATTCGAAGGAATAATTCTGCGCATTCCTGAGACTCCCTCGGTGAACAGCATCGAGTAATGGAAAAAGTAACGACTACATGCCTGTCAAATTTGGAAAAAAGTCAAAGTGTTCGATGAATTAATCTTCCTTCTCAACATTGGAGATTCAGTTCACTGGTCATAACGATCCTTCTCAATAAGCATTTCCTATCGAGGTGCCGGAATCGATCCCACCTGATTCCGGCACTCTCCAGACCGCCGATCCTCCGCCACGGTTCGCCATGGCCTGCTGTCGTGACCGACAGCCGCCGAACCCAACCGGAGGCCCGATCATGCTCGATCCCAAGACGGGGTTGCCGCCCCGTTTCCTGCGCACGCCCGATGCTGCGCGCTTTCTCGGTATTTCCATCCGTACACTGGAAAAGCACCGCACCTACGGCACCGGCCCGACCTATCGCAAGATCGGGGGCCGCATCGTCTATGCTCTCCCAGATCTTCAGGGGTGGGTCGAGAATGGCGTCCGTCGCTCTACGACCGATGTGACACCCTGCCGCGTTTTTCCGGCCCGTCCGCTGACCCCGGCCGAAAAGGCGACCCTTTGAATGGCCGGCGGCATGCCGCAGCGCGGCCAGCAGAGGCGGGAGAGCGAGCGTCTGCGCCTCGACCCCTTCGTGATCGCGGGTGGCGATGCCAGCCCCCGCGACCAGCGTGACCTGATGGAGCGGCCGTTCTTCTCGCTTTCCAAGGCAAAGCGCGTTGCCCCGATCCTCTACGAGGCCGGCGGCCAGAGGGTCGAGATACATGGCTTGGCCGAACACGGCATGGCGACGATATGGGACGCCGACGTGCTGATCTGGGCCGCTTCGCAGATTGTCGAGGCCGAGAATGGCGGTCTCAGGACGTCGCGCTTCCTGCGTTTCACCCCATACCAGCTTCTGATGGCCGTGGGTCGTGCCACGGGCGCACGGGATTATCGCCTGCTCAAGGCCGCATTCGCCCGGCTGCAATCGACCGTGATCCGTACCACCATCCGTAACGGCGAGCATTGGCGCCGGCATCAGTTCTCCTGGATCAACGAATGGGAGGAACGGACGACCTGCGACGGCCGTGTTGAGGGCATGGAGTGCGTTCTGCCGGACTGGTTCTATCGCGGCGTCATCGACCGCTCGCTGGTCCTGACCATCGATCCGGCCTATTTCCGCCTGACCGGTGGCATCGAACGCTGGCTCTACCGTGTCGCCCGTAAACATGCCGGGCACCAACCGCAGGGCTGGCTGTTCGAGATCGCCCATCTCCATGAAAAATCCGGCAGCCTGGCGCGTGTCTCCGATTTCGCGCTCGATCTGCGGCGCATCGCCGCCCGCCAGTCGCTCCCCGGTTATCGCCTGGCGATCCGGCGCGAAGGGCGGCGGAACCTACTGCATATTCGTCCCGTCACCTTATCCACAGTGCCTGTGGATGACGGTGTGGACGGACACGGGATTTCGGGCGCAGGGACTATCGGGACTTCGGGCGCATTACTATCGGGATTTCAGGCGCACGAACCCCAGTTAAGTCTTTGGCCTGAAACGCGGAATCGCGCTCCTAACTTAGAGTCTAACTTAGAATCTAACTTTTTGATGTTGGGGCGGCCGGATACCGACCGTGGTACCGGTGCCGCTGACAGGTCGCATGATCCTCACGCGTGTGGTCTTTCTCCCATGCCGGGAGACGGGCCATGAGCAGCGCCACAACGGCCCGTGCGCGGGGCAACGCCCTGCCGTTCGCATGCGACGCATTGACCCATGTCGAACTGACCCACATCGAGAAGCGGGTCGAGAACTGGGTCAGGTTCGGCCATGAGGCTCAGGAACAGATCCTCGACCGTCGGCGCCGTATCTTTTCCTTCCGTCCCGGCAGCATCTTTGCCTTTGTCCGCTGGGCGGCCAACGATTTCGGCACGATCGCATCGCACATCGACATCCTGCGCGCCGTGGCTCCGGGAGAAGCCTGTCAGACCGTGCCGTTCGTTCGTCCGGGTGGTGAAATCCTGCTACGGGTTGCGGGCTGGCCGAAGGTCGAACAGGTGCTCCGTCATATCGATGCGGTTGAAGAGGCCGGCATCGACGCCTGCACGGTCGCGCCCGATCACTGGCGGCATGTCGGTAACCGGCTGAACGCGGGTGAGCAACCGCGCGCCTACACGACGGCACGTCATCGGGCCTGGCTCAGACGGCAGGAGATCAGGCCATGACCCGTTTCGGCTATCTCATGGCGACGTGTTTTGCGGTGATGGGCGTCGCCGTCGCGTCCATCGTCCCCGTGCCGGTGAAGCTGCTCTGGAACGCCTCCGCCAGCACGCCCCTCGGCCTCTACGACCTTACAGCGCAGAATGGGCTGAAGGTCGGTGATCTGGTCGCCGTCAGGCCACCGAAACCGCTGGCCGATTTCATGGTCAGGCGCGGCTATATCGGGCGGGGTGTGCCACTGCTCAAGCCTGTTGCAGCCCTTCCGGGGCAACAGGTGTGCCGTGTCGGCCGTACCGTCACAGTGGATGGTGTGCGGCTGGGCGAGGCGCAGGACCGTGACCGGCGCGGGCGCGCGTTGCTGGTCTGGCAGGGCTGTCGCCGCATTGAACCCGATCAGATTTTTCTCATGAACCCGTCCGTTCGCGACAGTCTGGACGGCCGCTATTTCGGCCCGCTCCCGTGCGCCGCCGTGATTGGCCGGGCGACGCCGCTCTACACCGACGCGCACGGCGACGGTCATTTCGTCTGGCACGGCCTGTTTGCTGACAGGCCGATGCCGTCCTTTCCCAACATCGCTATGGAGACTTCCCATGCCGCAGATCGGTAGCTTCACGCGCGACAAGACCGGCTTTGTCGGACGCATTCAGACCTTCCTCGGCTCTCATGAGATCGTCATCGTGTCGGCCGAGAAATCGGACTCCGACAACGCCCCGGATTATCGCGTCCATTGCGATGACGAGGATGGCCCGGAGATCGGTGCCGGCTGGAAACGCACGGGCGAGCGGGCCGGCGACTACGTTGCTCTGCTGATCGACGATCCGCTCCTGCCGCAACCGTTACGCGCCAATCTGTTTTGTGACGGCAGCAATGGCGGTCTCTGGTCGTTGCACTGGAGCCGCCCCCACAAGCGCGATGGACGGGACTGATACCATGCGCAATCAGACCCGGATTACGTGTCTGCTGGCAGCGGGGTGTCTCGTTTCCATGGCGCCGGTCGCTGTATCGGCGCAGACAATCGCCGTCCCGTATGCCGCCGAGGTCGCTGAGGCTGCGCGGCGTTTCGACATTCCGGCGACATGGATCAGGGCCGTCATGGGCGCCGAGAGTGCAGGCGATCCGGGCGTCGTTTCATCAGCGGGGGCGATGGGGCTGATGCAGATCATGCCCGGTACATGGGCTGATCTGCGCCTCCGGCATCATCTTGGCCGCGATCCCTACGACCCGCGCGATAACATTCTGGCGGGCGCGGCCTATCTCCGCGAACTGCATGACCGTTACGGTTCGCCGGGTTTTCTCGCCGCCTATAACGCCGGTCCCGATCGCTACGAGGCGTCTCTGGCAGGGCGTCCGCTGCCGCTGGAAACACGCGCCTATGTCGCTGCCGTTGCGCCGATCATCGCAGGTGGCGGCGATGCTCCCGTCATGATCACGACGGTCGATCGGTTTGCCTGGACCCGTGCGCCGCTCTTCATCGTGCAGTCGGATCGCAATGCGGCGGGTGCGTCAGTGCGCGATATATCGGGGATCATCCCGCGATCGGAGGGTCTGTTCGTGGCCCCAGGCAGCATGGGATCGCGGCCATGATGACAGTGTGCAGGGCAGGGGGTGAAGGGGCGGAAAGAGGGGAGAAGAGGGAGCGCAAGATTAAAGCGGACGGCACCCCATGGGTCCGATCCGCAGGGCAAGCCCTTGTCTGCACATTGTTTTGGGTGGCACCCCCTTTGAGGGGGTATGGTGCCGCGACAGGCGGCGAAGTCGGTTTCCGCCCCGTTTTTCGCGGCACTCCTCTCTGTTTGTGGCAGTTTCGGGCGGATCGGCGGCCGTGAGCGCGGGTGACGACAACCGGTTCCGCCCGAGGCTGGGTCACATTCGCGCCGACACGGCGAAGGCTGGTCGCGCCAGGAGTTTCCTGACCAGGGTGCGGACGGTCACGCGCCAGCAGCAGGCGGCGAGCGGCGGGAGCGGACGTCCCCGAGGAGGTGGTCCCAGCCGTACGCCGAAGGGGAAGGGAAGCATCGCGTCCGGGCGTGGCGTGCGGCGCGGTCGGGGGGCAACGTTCGTGCGTGCCCGGAACCTCTCGAATGGCTGGAGCCATCGGCGACCAGGCAGTCGCCGTGTCGTCGTCAAATCCCGCTCCGTCCGCGCTGCCAGGCGGAATGGCAAGGCCGCCGCCCATCTTCGCTATATCCAGCGCGACGGCACCGCCCGCGACGGTGAGCGTGGTCGGCTCTATTCGGGGACGGAAGACCGTGCCGATGGCGATGCTTTTCTCGATCGTGGGCGTGACGACCGCCATCAGTTTCGGTTCATCGTCTCACCGGAGGATACTGGGGATCTTGCCGATCTGACGGACTATACCCGCGACCTGATGGCGCAGGTCGAAGCCGATCTCGGCACGAAGCTCGATTGGGTGGCCGTCAACCACCATAATACCGGCCATCCGCATGTGCATGTCGTCGTCAACGGCCGTGACGAGCTGGGTGAGGATCTGGTCATCAACGGCGACTATCTTGCCAACGGCATCCGCGAACGGGCGAGCGAACTTGTCACGCTGGAACTCGGCCCTGTCACAGAGGTCGAGCAGCGCCGCAAGCTGGTCGCCGAAATCGACCAGGATCGTTTTACCCGCATCGACCGGGCGATGTTCGCGGAGGCCGATGGCCGGTTTCTCGATGTGCGCCACGAGCCTGATGATCCGCGCGGGCAGGCGGATCGAACGCTACGCCTGCGCCGTCTTGGCAAGCTGGGCGATATGGGGCTCGCCACGGAACATGCGCCCGGCGTGTGGGAACTGAGCGAGCTGCTGGAGCCGACGCTACGCGAGATGGGTGAGCGCGGCGACATCATCCGCACGATGCAGAAGGCGCTCCGGGCGGAGGGCGTCGAGCGCGACCCGATGAGCTTTGCGATCCATGATGCAGCACCAGCGACGCCGATCGTCGGTCGCGTCATCGATAAGCATCTGTCGGACGAACTGGGCGAGGAACTGACACTGGTGGTCGATGGGATCGATGGCCGCACGCATCATGTCGCGGGCATGGACGCGGCCCGTGTCACGGAGGCACGGATCGGCAGCATTGTCGAAATTGGCCCGCCTGACAGTGCAGGCCGTCCCTCCGATCGGGCGATTGCCGGTATGGCCGAAGGAGGTATCTATCGGCCGAGCCGTCATCTGGAACAGGCCCGGTTCGAGGGGCGGGTGCCGGGCGGTGATTATGACGGTTTTGTCGCCTCCCATGTCCGGCGGCTGGAGGCCCTGCGCCGGGCCGGTATCGTCGAACGGATCGACGCCGACCAGTGGCGCATCCCTGATGATTTCGCGGCTCGTGCTGCGGCTCATGATGCGGGGAGGGGCGGACGGGCCAGTGTCCGCATCCTGTCGTCGATCGAGCTCGACAGGCAGATCAGCGCGTATGGCGCGACTTGGCTCGACCGGCGACTGGTAGGAGGTGTTGTGTCCGATCTGGTGCCCGCCGGCTTCGGAGAACAGGTGTGCGAGGCGATGGAGCGGCGGCGGGAGCGGTTGATCGAGCAGGGAGACGCGACCCGGCGACCGGATGGACGCGTGAGCTATCGGCGTAACCTGATCGCCACACTTCAGGATCGGGAGGTTGCCCGTGTCGGGGCAGAGCTGGCGGCAACGAAATCCGTGCCGTTTCGGGCGGTCGCTGACGGCGAGACGGTCAGTGGGATGTTCACCGGCACCGCTCAGCTATCGAGCGGGAAATTCGCCATCGTTGAGAAGTCCCATGAGTTCACGCTGGTCCCGTGGCGGCCTGTGATCGAGCGTCGACTTGGGCAGGAAGTGATGGGCGTAGTGCAGGGCGGATCGGTATCGTGGCAGTTGGGGCGAACTAAAGGGCTTGAATTGTAACGGATTCAGCCGGGGGTATTAAAAGTTGGATTTGACGATTGTGCCTCTTTAATAAGCCAATTCGCAAAAATCTGAGTTGAACCACCACTTAATCTGATCGGTTCTGGCAGGATGAGACAGAATGTCTTGGAAACCAAATTTCCCTCAGGCCAAGGCGCGATCAGACGACCGTCCGTCAGTTCTCTCTCGACATAGAGGCGCGGCACGAGTGCAACGCCAAGGCCGGCCAATGCAGCCTCGATCAGCATTATATGTAAATCGTAACGAGCACCGATCGCGGGGTTCGTCAGTGTGATCCCGGTTTCCCGTGCATATCGTTGCCAGGCGTCCGGGTTTTGCCGTCGATGCAGGCGCGGCAAATCATCCAGTGTCGTCGCCCCATCCCTGTCCAAAAGCGTGGGATGGCAAACGGGCACCAGCACTTCATTCAGCAGGTGGTGTGTCCGCATTCCCGTCCAGGCCGGATGGTCGAAATGGATCGCGGCGTCGAAACCGCTGCCGGCAAGGACAAAGGGTTCCATCCGCTCTGCGAGATGTACCGTGACGTTTGGATGTAGTTCTTGAAACCGTCCCAATCGAGGAATGAGCCACCGCGTTGCGAAAGTCGGGATGGTGGCGATATCGAGGCTCGCGCCATCGCTGGGTTGCCCCATCAGCACCTGACTGTCTCGTTCCAAGCGGTCGAGTGTCTCGCGAACTTGAGCGGCATAGCGCTCTCCGTTCGGTAAAAGCCGAACACGATTTCCGATGCGCTCGAATAGTATGACGTCGAGGAAGGCCTCGAGCCGGGCGATCTGACGGCTGATCGCTCCTTCGGTCAGGGCTAGTTCATCCGCTGCACGGGCAAAACTGCCATGACGAGCGGCAGATTCGAAGGCCATGAGCGCGGAGTTACTTGGTATCTTGCGGCGCATGAGCGGTTCCCGACTCATTTCTTTGGTCAATCCCGCCGTGACATTAGGTCACTGAAGGATGATCCAATATCGATATATGTGCTGAGATTGTCCGATTACCATGACAAACAATCAACCAGAGATGTGGTCAGGCCATGTTAACGGTTCCGGTCAAGGGATATCAGATGATCTACACGGTGGAATGCAGTTTTGCCGATCCGCGCAGCGAAGCGGAATGGAACGACTTCTACAGCTTGGACAAGTTACCGGCTTTGGTTTCGGTCAGCGGCTTTCATACGTCCCAGCGTTTCAAGGCGTTGCGCGAAGGTTGCCCTGTCTATCTTGCCATGCACTCGGTTGACGGCCTCGATGTCCTGACAAGTGAAGAGTATCGTCAGAAGGGCGGTGGCAATTTCGCGCGGTGGCAGCCCCACATTACCGACTGGCATCGCAATCTTTACGCTGGTCTTGATCGCGCTTCCTCCGTGGGGCCTGACGAGATTCTGGCGATGAGCGAGAAAGGCCCGGAATCCTTGATCCGCTTGGGCTTAGCCTTCAACGAACTGCACGCGGTCGCGTTGGAAAAATTCCCAGAATATCGATGGCTCGCCAGGTTGAAGCGCTCCCAGACGTTCGAGGCTCTGCCGACGGATATTCATCTCTATGAGCCGATGACCGCACAGTTGGTCAATTCCGAAGATACTGTTTCCAGAAAGCCTCGGCAGGCCAGCGATGCCTAACGTCACGCTTTTTATATCGCAGGCCAAGATGCCGTCGGAAGAGACACTTACGACGCTCACTCAGGAATGCACAGCGCTTTGCACGGACCTCCTTGGGGCAGCATTGGACAAGGTGCATATCATCTACGTCGCCGTCCGGCCCGGTCGTGGACATCCGGTTTTTGCCGAAATTCAATTTCGGCTGGAAGTGTTTCGAACAGCTTCTGTCATGGAAAAGTTCATGGAGGAAATCGGCGACAGCATAAAGCGCAATACGGACCTTTCCGCCCGTATTCGCTGCTTTGGATATCCGACCGAAAACATTCACGCCCGCAACTGAATGACTGCCAGGCGGAGAACTCAGGAGAGAATAATGTCAGCTACACAATTCCCCTTCCAGCAAGTCGGAGATTTCACGATCACGGTAATCAGCGATGGCAATCTGAGCGCCAGCCTGGATCTCCTCTCGAATATCGATCCCCCGGATGCTGCGCGGATGGAAGAGGAAGCGGGGGTGAAGGACACCTCCGCCATTCATATAAACTGCTATCTGGTACGCGGGGGTGGTCGCACGGTCCTGATTGACGCTGGCGCTGGTGGTTTCAAGCAGTGGGGAGGCCTTTTGGCATCCAATCTTCCACAGGCCGGAGTGCAGCCTTCCGGGATCGACACGATTCTGCTGACGCATGCTCATCCAGATCATGTTGCTGGGCTTTTGGATAAAAACGGGGAGGCCGTCTTTCCGAATGCCGAGCTGGTCGTCCATAAGCGAGAAATCGAGTTCTGGCAGGATGACGGCAATCTGAGCCGCGCAAGCGAGCGGGCGCGTGGGAATTTTCTCATGGCGCGTCAAATATTCGAGAATTATCGAGACAGGTTAAGTCTTTTTGAAGGAGGCGAGGTGTCCCCCGGCCTGACCGCTGCGCCGCTTCCGGGACATACGGCGGGGCATACTGGCTATCGCCTTGAATCCGGCGGTCGAAACCTTCTGATCTGGGGAGACATCGTTCATTTCCCAGAGATTCAGATTCCACGTCCGGATGTGTCGATCGCTTTCGACCTGGACCCAATTCTCGCAGCCGAGACACGGACACGACTGCTTGACCTCGTGAGTTCTGAACGGTTGCTGATTGCTGGAATGCATCTTCGCGAACGTGGTTTTGGACACATTGAGCGAAGAGGTCAGAGTTACAGCCTTGTCTATGAGGATAAATAAAAGAAGGAAAAGGTAAATGTTGTTCTCAAAGCTCGGCTCCACTGGCCTTGATATTTCGCGTCTCTGCTTGGGGTGTATGACTTTCGGAGAACCGGGTGCCGGCGTTCATAATTGGACGATTGGCGAAGCTGATAGTCGGCAGATTATCAGGCGAGCAGTCGAGTGTGGGATCAATTTTTTCGATACTGCGAATAGCTACTCAGCCGGCACCTCTGAAGTGATCGTTGGTAAGCTCCTTAAGGAATATACCCGTCGAGACGAAGTAGTTATCGCCACAAAGGTCTTTTTTCCTGAACGGATGCTGGAAGGGAATGCTGCTCCTAATCGCAAGGGTCTCTCGCGCAAAGCGATCATGACCGAGATCGATGCCAGCCTGACGCGCCTTGGAACCGATTATGTCGATCTCTATCAGATCCACCGTTGGGATTATGGAACGCCGATCGAAGAGACGATGGAGGCGCTTCATGATATCGTAAAGGCCGGCAAGGCCCGATACATCGGTGCTTCATCAATGTTCGCATGGCAATTCGCTAAAGCGCAGGAGACGGCGCGCCTCAACGGATGGACGCGCTTCGTCACCATGCAGAATTATCTTAATTTGCTCTATCGGGAAGAAGAACGCGAAATGATTCCGCTGTGTGCGGATCAGGGCGTGGGAATCCTGCCGTGGAGTCCCTTGGCGCGTGGGCGGTTGGCACGCCCCGTTGGCGAGCAGACGAAGCGGAGCGAAAGCGATGCTTTCGGCCAGACGCTTTTCGCCGCGACGGAAGAGGCAGATAACGCAGTAATCAGCGCCGTCGAACGTGTCGCTGCTGCGCGTAGCATATCGATGGCACAGGTGTCTCTTGCTTGGGTTCTGGCCAAGCAAGAGGTGTCAGCTCCAATCGTTGGTGCCTCTAAATCACCTCATCTCGACGATGCTATAGCCGCCTTGGAGATCATGTTGAGCATTGACGAGGTTGCGGCATTGGAGAGGGATTACTTGCCGCATCCTGTTACTGGATTTGAATAGATAGATCTGATTTCCAAGGAGACCGTTGTGACATGCGTCGAACGCGGCACGTTCCGGAGATCAGGGGAGTTGCAGGCGGTAGGATACCGTTGATTTCACTTGTCCAGATGCTGGTGCTTGCTGAGCATCTGAACTTCCATCACGCCGCAAACGCACTCGGTGTTGCTCAATCGAGCGTCAGCACCCGAATCAAGGCGCTGGAAGAGACGTTGGGTCTTACCCTGTTTGAGCGGCGTCATCGCGGGGTCCGGTTGACTGAGGCCGGGCGCCGCTTCGTTGCGGAGGTTTCGGCTGGTATCGAGCAGATCGACCATGCTGTCAGGACGGCAGGCGCGATTGCCGACGGCATGGTCGGGCGCCTCGCGATTGGACTGCACGGTTCGATCGCGACAGGATTTCTCGCCGATTTGCGCAGGCGCTATCGCGCAGCCCACCCGGCAATCGAGCAGAGCATCATCGAAGGACCGTCATCACATACCCTTGCCATGATCCGCGAGGGCAAACTCGACGTGGCTTTCATCGTCAATGTTGCCGATGTGCCGGATTGCCATAGTAGGCATCTCTGGAACGAGGCGCTGGTGATCGCTCTTCCTTCCGCGCATCCGCTTGCGACTTTAGAATCCCTTGCTTGGGCTGACCTCCTCGCGGAGACCTTTCTCGTCCGGCAGGGTGGCGCCGGGCCGCAGGTTTTTGAACATATCGTCCGGCGCGTGGCCGAGCATGGGCGATCGCCGCGCCTCCAGCGGCGCGATGTCGGGCGGGACACTCTGATGCATATGGTCGCGGCAGGGGAGGGGATCACGCTGACCCATGAGGCAGGGAGCCATGTGCCATTCCCCGGCGTCGTCTTCCGTCCGATCGACGACGAAAAGGAACACGCCCGGTTCAGCGCTGTCTGGTCGCCTCAGAACCGCAGCCCCGCGCTGCGTAATCTTCTGGATCTCGCCACACATATGAGTCGCCTGGATGGTTTGACCATGCGGGGTCAAACCATGTCATCATCGTTGCTAGTCAAGATACCGGGACATCACGAAACGGGCGGCGCGCGTTTATGAAGCGTCGGCGCTGTCAAAATAGCCTGTTACCAGGAGGAAAATCCCAATGACCCTAGAAACTTTCCGCGAGATATATGGGCTCGATGACAACCCGTCGCCGCTTGATCAGTCGGTATTGATCCTGATCGACATCCAGCGCGAATATCGCGACGGGCGAGTACCGCTCGCCAATGTCGATGTGGCGGCAGATGAGGCCGGACGGCTGCTAGATCTCGCGCGGTGCAAGGGCGTGCCGGTCATCCATATCGCCCATGACGCCGGACCAGGCGCTCCCGCCTTTGCCAGCGATGGTCCGTATCGTGATTTCCTGCCCCAGGTGATGCCCCGCGAAGGGGAGACGGTTCTGTTCAAGACTCACGCCAATGCGTTTATCGGCACCGGGCTGGTGGATCGGATCAAGGAGACGGGTCGGAACGAGGTCATCATCGCTGGTGATACGGTTGGTGTCTGCGTATCCACCACCGCCCGCGCGGCGGCGGAGGAATACGGCCTGCGCGTGACCCTTGTGGCGGACGCCATTGCCGCACGTGATGTCGCTGATCCGCTGGGTGGAACGATCGCTGCCGAAACCGTGCGTCGCGTCGCCCTGGCCGAACTGGCGGATATGTTCGCCGTCATCGTAAAGGACAGCACCGCGTGGAAGGAATGAGGGTGTCTTTTCCCCTCAGCCGGTCAGCGCGGACTGGCCGGGACAGCTTGCAATAACGCGCCCGGTTCCACGTCCAGTGCCTCTGCAATCTTTCCCAGGATCGTAACGCTTGCCGACACGTCCGCGCGTTCGATCGCCCCGACATAGCGGGTGCTCAGGCCGGCGCGATCGGCCAGCTCTTCTTGCGTCATGTCCCTGTCATGACGCATCCGACGCAGGTTGACCGCCATGACCTCCTTGAGGTCCATGCGATCATCGAGACCTGTGTCGGAACGATCGTTCCAGGAATGATCGTTCCTATTCGTTCTGGCCCGTGGTATTGTCCCCGTCCGGAGGGGACTTTTCCGTGCCATGTGCGAGACGGATGAGAAGATCCGCGCTGGAAACGCCAAGCGCGGCTGTTATGTCCACGAACTCGATGACATCGATTCGTCGCTCTCCATTCTCATATTTGGCGACGAAGGATTGTGGCTTGCCGAGTGCGGCCGCCAGTTCCGCCTGCGTCATACCCCCGGTCTTGCGTGCCTCGACAAGAAGCGATTGCAGCAAAAGCTGCCGGGGTGTGCGCAGGGATTTCTTCACGCGGAACGGCTCTCCGACGGGCAAGGGGAGCCGTTCCGATAATCCTGATTTGGGATTATCCCATTTTGGGATATGGTTGACTGCAATCCTGCTGGAGGGCTGTCGGATGACAGCAAGACCCGAACTGGACCCCGATGTCGATGACCTGGCGCCGACCGTGCCGGAGATCACGACCTATGACGAAGTGCATTTCATCACCTATCTCCGCCTGCTTGACGCCGAGGCGGATCGGGCCGACTGGGCGGAGGTGGCGCGGATCGTGCTGCATCGCGATCCGGCGGACGCCGAGCGCACGCGCACCTGCTGGGAAAGTCATCTTGCCCGTGCGCAATGGATGACGAAGATCGGTTACCGGAAGATTCTCGAACAGGCCGCGATCGACGCCCGCGCAACCAGGCACTGACCGTCCTTTTTCTACGCCATGGTATCCGACGGTACGATCGCGACTCATTATATATTGCCTGCCGCTGGGTCGCCCCTTCTCTGATCGGTTTCATTTCCCAAGCCGATTGGAGCCCCGATGTCCGGAAGCCGTGTCCTGTGGGGGCAGGTCGCCCTCGTCCTGCTGATCGTCTTCGTCGCCCTCTGGAGTGCCACGGAATGGACGGCCTGGCGTCTCGGCTTTCAGCCCCAGCTTGGCGCTCCTTGGTTCACGGTGGCGGGCTGGCCCTTCTACGATCCGCCGGCCTTCTTCTGGTGGTGGTATTTCTATGATGCCTATGCGCCGTCGATCTTCGTGACGGGCGGATACATCGCCTCATCCGGTGGCCTCATCGGCAGCGTCGTTGCCATCGCCCTGTCCATCCTCCGGGCGCGGGAAGCCCGCAACGTCGCTACATACGGCTCGGCCAGGTGGGCGGACGTTGGTGAGGTGACGGAAGCCGGGCTGCTCGATCCCGATGGCGTGGTGCTGGGCCGGTGGGATCAGGACTATCTGCGGCATAACGGCCCCGAGCACGTCCTGTGCTTTGCGCCGACCCGTTCGGGCAAAGGCGTCGGGCTGGTCGTGCCAACGCTGCTGACCTGGCCGGGTTCGGCCATCGTCCACGACATCAAGGGCGAGAACTGGGGGCTGACCGCCGGATTTCGTGCCCGGCACGGGCGCGTGCTGCTGTTCGACCCGACAGATCCGGCATCCTCGCCCTATAACCCGCTGCTGGAGGTCCGGCGTGGTGACAAAGAGGTGCGCGACGTCCAGAACATCGCCGATATTCTCGTCGATCCCGAAGGTGCTTTGGACCGGCGCAACCATTGGGAGAAGACCTCGCATTCCCTGCTGGTCGGCGCGATCCTGCATGTCCTCTATGCGGAACCGGACAAGACGCTGGCCGGTGTCGCCAATTTCCTCTCCGACCCGAAGCGGCCGGTGGAAGCGACGCTACGCGCCATGATGTCCACGCCGCATCTCGGCAAGGCGGGCGTGCATCCCGTCATCGCCTCGTCGGCGCGCGAACTGCTGAACAAGAGTGACAACGAACGGTCAGGTGTATTGTCCACCGCCATGTCGTTCCTGGGCCTCTATCGCGACCCCGTGGTGGCGAAGGTGACGGCACGATGCGACTGGCGCATCGCGGATCTGGTATCCGGCCGCCAGCCCGCCAGTCTCTACCTTGTTGTGCCGCCATCCGATATCGCCCGCACCAAGCCGCTGATCCGCCTGATCCTGAACCAGATCGGTCGGCGGTTGACGGAGGATCTCCATGTCTCCGCCCATCGGCACCGGTTGCTGCTGATGCTCGATGAGTTTCCCGCCCTTGGCCGGCTCGATTTCTTCGAGAGTGCGCTGGCCTTCATGGCGGGGTATGGGATCAAATCCTTTCTGATCGCGCAGAGCCTCAACCAGATCGAGAAAGCCTATGGTGCGAACAACAGCATTCTCGACAACTGCCATGTCCGTGTTGCCTTCGCCACCAACGACGAACGCACCGCCCGGCGTGTGTCGGATGCCCTCGGCACCGCGACCGAAATGCGTGATTCCACCAATTATGCCGGCCATCGCCTGTCACCCTGGCTCGGGCATCTCATGGTGTCACGGCAGGAAACGGCACGCCCTCTACTCACGCCCGGCGAGGTGATGCAGCTTCCCCCAACCGATGAACTGTTGCTGGTCGCGGGTGTGGCCCCCGTTCGCGCGAAGAAGGCGCGCTATTACGAGGACGCGCGGTTCACGGAGCGTGTCCTGCCGCCCCCGACTACCGGAACGCAGCGCCCGTCCGCGCCCCCGTCCGACGACTGGTCGGCGCTGGAGGTAGGGGTTCCATCAGGAGGGCCAGCACCGGATGGCAGTAATGGGGCTGATGACGATCCGGCCAATGCCGGTATTCGCCGCGAACCGGAATTGCCAGAGCATGAGGACGTCGCGCGCCCCGAGCGTCCGGGCGTGCAGGAGTTCGACGTGCTCGACGACGAGCCGGATGTCGATGCTGCCAAAGCGCGCACTATACGCCAGCAGGCCCGCTCCGTTGCGCGTCAGGCGACGATGGACCCGGCCGATGGTCTCGATCTGTGAGGATGCCCATGTCGAGCAAGACCCGTATGAATGTGTATTTCGAGCCGGAGCTTCTGAAGCAGGTCGAGGCGCTGGCGTTGCGGCGCAATGTCTCGAAATCGGCGGTGATTGAGGCGGCCGTCGCTTCCTTCCTTTCTGCCGACGCCTCGGAGCGACTGGAGGCGGTGTTCGCACGCCGTATGGACAGGATCGACCGCCAGATCGCCGGGATGGACGAAGACCTCGCCATTATGGGTGAGACGCTGGCACTGTTCATCCGCTTCTGGCTGATCGTCACCCCACCGCTGCCTGATAGTGCCCAGGCATCGGCCAGGGCGAAAGGCGTCGAGCGGTTCGAGGGTTTCCTGCAATCGCTCGGGCGGAAGCTGGCGACGGGAGATCGCTTTCTCAGGGAACTGTCGCGGGACATCGACACGCGGCGCAATGGAGGGGGAGGTTAGACAGAGCATTTATGAGTGATGAAATGGGTATCTTAGTCCGTGGACTTATAGTCGCCTTTTTGTGAATTCTAGGACGGTGAACACAGAACATCTCAAAGCCCTTGGGCAACGCATCAGGGACCTTCGAAAGAATATCGGATGGACTCAAGAAGAGTTGGCCGAACGTGCGGGAATTGATCGATCCTATATTGGTGGCGTGGAGCGTGGTGAACGAAACCTGACTTTCTTAGTACTTTGTCAGATATGTCAGGCTCTCAATTGCGATGTTGCCACACTTACCCAAAATATACCGAAAGAATATATATGAAGTGGCTACGGACTCTTATTCTTTTTGACCAAGGAAACGTTATTTCCTCACGAGATTGGAGAGAATTACACGAAAGTTATGTTAGATCGATTCAGAGTATTGAGTATCCAAAAGGTTCAGGGCGTCTGATAGTTAGACGAAAAGAACGTAAACCAGACGGAAAATGGGCACGGAACGGCGTCGGCTATCTTCGGCATGGCTTTCTTGAGCATATGCGTGATGTAGAAGGTTGGGAACCGGAGGGAAGTGTCAATCTTGCTCGAAATCGAGAGCAGCCATCTATCAAGTTATATCCTTCATTAGATGACTACCGGGAGCCTATTACTTCCGATTTTGGGGGTTTTGATTTGGCGACAATAGGCGATGGAGGCACACGTATTGCTATTGAATGGGAAACAGGAAATATTTCATCCTCTCATCGTAGCATGAACAAGTTGGCCATCGCTTTAGGGGCGGGTATCGTAGAGGTAGGCGTTCTTATTGTTCCAAGTAGAGCTCTTTATGAACATCTGACAGACAGAGTTGGCAATATTGGTGAACTGTCGGGATATCTTTCTATGTGGGAGGGTCTTAAAAGCACCGTTCAGCGTGGATTGCTGGCTATTACGGTTGTTGAGCATGACGAACTAACTGATTCAAATAATATCCCTTATTTTAAGGTTGGCAACGACGGACGAGCGGCAGAAGGTCGAGGTGAGATTTAAAAAGATATTTTCATTTGCTCTTCGTTTTTAGGTGAGCAGTCACATGAAGCGATATCCTCTTTCAATCTATATGCTTTTGGAAGAGGTTTCCCGTTTTTACGGCGACGCTCAAGGTCTGTTTTTGTGAATAGGGTGTTTTTAGACGAATGAATATCTATTAAATGTTCTTTGTCTCCTTTCAGATCCGAAAAGCGTTCGACTATTGTACTGCAATCTAATTCAGATCCAATCCAACGCCGTCCATTGAGCTCAGCGGCAACAAAGGTCGTCCCTGAACCACCAAAAGGGTCCAATATTAGGTCTCCTGCATCGGATGCCATACAGATAATGCGATCCATAAGTTTTAAAGAAAGCGCATTAGCGTCTCGTTTTTTATATTTTGCATGGCGAACCGGGGGAATATCTGTCCAAACATCTGACAGATTCACTCCGTTGGGATTCATCTTGTCTTTATATCCACCATAATCACGTAATTCACCGCCGCAATGACGGCAACATGGCGTCGGTATGCGGTCGGGATGAAAAGTTGTGGGTTTGGTACCTTTTACAAAATACAATAATGAATAATGTGAGGGGTAAAGGCGTCCCCTAATAGGAAGGGAGTATTTAATATCTACGCTAATCCAGTGGCGAAAAGTCAATTTTTCGCCGACATATGCTCCCAAAGGGAGATTCCACTTTGGAAGGTTCCACAGAAACAGGGAGCCGCCAGGCTTTAGGGTGCGGATCATTTCATCTATCCACGCCTTGCACCAAGATATGTAATCTTCTTCCTCATGCTTATCATGAAAACCTGAGGAATATTTCTTGCCAAGATTGAATGGCGGATCAGCAAAAGCAAGGTCGACGACCTCACTCTCCACGGATTGGAGGAATTCTAGGCAATCGCCTTGGTATGCACGGCCCAATGTCGTTTCAAAAATGGGTATCATAGGCATCATTTTGGCAGATTGATTGACTGCTGACAAGCCCGTATTTGAAGCATGAGCGTCACTGTCGCCAAATATCGCATAGACTCGATCGTATGAACATAGCGTTATGTCGCGAAGATGGTCCGGGTACCAGTGCTCAGGTGTGTATAGGATGTGTTTCTGACCTTTCACCTCAGCCGATCCCCGCCGTTTCCACGCGATCACCGCACGGTGCGTGATAGTTGTTGAATCGAGCCGAAATGGCCCTCTTTTAATCATCCCCGTGTGGGGACCATCTGTTCCGGTCCCGTTCGAGCGGGGATGAGATGGCGGTTTCTCAGCATAATTCGGAAAGTCAGGCACGCGGCATCTCGATGCTGCGCACGGCCATGGGAGCGGCGATCGCGGGGCACCTTACTGACCCCGCTGTGGTCGAGGTGATGCTCAACCCCGACGGCCGGCTCTGGATCGACCGGCTGTCCGAAGGCCTCTCCGACACGGATGAGAAGATCGCGCCAGCCGATGCCGAGCGCATCGTGCGCCTGGTCGCGCACCATGTCGGGGCGGAGGTGCATGAAGCAGCACCGCGCGTCTCGGCGGAACTGCCAACCGGGGAGCGGTTCGAGGGATTGCTCCCGCCCGTGGTGACGGCCCCGAGTTTCGCGATCCGCAAACCTGCCGTGGCGGTGTTCACGCTCGACGATTATGTCGCTGCCGGGATCATGACAGAAGGGCAGGCGGTGTTTCTGCGCCAGGCCGTTGCCGAGCGGAAGAACGTCCTGGTCGCGGGCGGAACCTCGACTGGCAAGACCACACTTGTCAACGCCCTGTTGGCCGAGGTTGCGAAAACCGACGACCGTGTCGTGCTGATCGAGGATACGCGCGAACTGCAATGCGCGGCCCCCAATCTCGTGTCGCTCCGCACAAGGGACGGCATCGTCACGCTGTCCGAGCTGGTCCGCTCGGCCCTGCGTCTGCGACCTGACCGCATCCCGATCGGCGAGGTGCGCGGTCCCGAGGCGCTGGATCTGCTCAAGGCCTGGGGCACGGGTCATCCCGGCGGCATCGGCACGTTGCATGCCGGCACCGCCATCGGTGCGCTGAACCGCATGGAGCAGCTGATCCAGGAGATCGTCGTCACCGTGCCGCGCGCGTTGATCGCCGAGACGATCGACGTGATCGTGGTCCTCTCCGGCCGGGGCACGCAGCGCCGACTGTCCGAACTCGCCACGGTGGACGGGCTCGACCCCGCCACAGGCGCCTATCGCATTCATTCAATTGATACCGATGGAGATTCCCCATGAACCTCACGCTGTTGCGCGTGCGTCGGCACGCGCCTGTCCTATCTGCCATGCTGCTGTTGTCCATCGCATGGTGCTCCTCGGCTCTTGCCTCGGGTTCGGACATGCCGTGGGAGGAACCGCTCAACCAGATCCTGGAATCCGTGCAGGGACCGGTGGCGCGCATCGTGTCGGTGATCATCATCACCGTGACCGGCCTGACCCTGGCCTTTGGCGAAACCTCGGGCGGGTTCCGTCGCCTGATCCAGATTGTTTTCGGCCTGTCCATCGCTTTTGCGGCGTCCAGCTTCTTCCTGTCGTTCTTCTCCTTCTCCGGGGGAGCACTGATCTGATGGCCGCCGGATATGACGATGATGCGGTGCCGGGTTTTCATGTCCCGGTGCATCGCTCCCTGACCGATCCGATCCTGCTGGGTGGCGCACCCCGTACGCTGGCAATCGCCAACGGCACGCTTGGGGCCGCGATTTCTCTGGGTCTGCGCCTGTGGCTGGTCGGGGCGGTGTTCTGGATCGTGGGGCATAGCCTCGCGGTCTGGGGCGCGAAGCGCGATCCGCTGTTCGTCGAGGTGGGACGGCGGCATCTCCGCTATCCCGCCTGGCTGCGGGCATAGGGAGGGCAGGGTGATGATGTCCCTTGGCGAATATCGCAATCGCGCTGCCCTCCTGTCTGATTTCCTGCCCTGGGCCGCTCTGGTCGAAAAGGGCGTGGTCCTGAACAAGGACGGTTCCTTCCAGCGCACGGCACGCATCCGTGGTCCCGATCTGGACAGCGCCACGCCAGCCGAACTGGTCGGCGTGACCGGACGGCTGAACAATGCCCTGCGCCGTCTTGGCTCCGGCTGGGCCGTGTTCGTGGAAGCGCAGCGCGTGCCGGCAACGGTGTATCCCGAGAGCGATTTCCCCGATGCGGCCAGCCAGATGGTCGATCTGGAACGCCGGGAGCAGTTCGAGGACGAGGGGGCGCATTTCGAGAGCCGGTATTTCCTGACCCTGGTCTGGCTACCACCTGCGGAATCGTCCGACCGGGCGTCGCGCTTTCTCTATGAGGGCAGGGAGCGCGACGGGCCGGACCCGCACGGTCTCCTGAACGCCTTCATCGATCGCAGCGATCGGCTGCTGGCCCTGCTGGACGGTTTCATGCCCGAAGCGGCGTGGCTGGATGACGGGGAGACCCTGACCTATCTGCATTCGACCATTTCGACGCGGAGCCAGCGCGTGCGCGTGCCGGAAATTCCGATGCATCTGGACGCCCTGCTGGTGGACCAGCCGCTTTCGGGTGGTCTGGAGCCAAAGCTGGGCGATGCCTTCCTGAAAACCCTGACTATCACGGGTTTCCCCAGCCGCACCTTTCCCGGAATCCTGGATGATCTGAACCGACTTGCCATGCCCTATCGCTGGTCGACGCGCGCCATCCTGCTCGACAAGACCGACGCCACCAAGGTGCTGGCCAAGATCAGGCGTCAATGGTTTGCAAAGCGCAAGAGTATTGCGGCCATCGTCCGGGAGGTGATGACCAACGAAGCGTCGGTCCTCGTGGACAACGACGCCGCCAACAAGGCTGCCGATGCCGATCTCGCCCTGCAATCCCTCGGAGCGGATGATGTCGGGCAAGCCTATCTCACGGCGACCGTCACGGTCTGGGATGGGTCAGCCTCCATCGCGGCCGAGAAGCTCCGGCTGGTCGAGAAGATCATCCAGGGCCGCGATTTCACCTGCATGACGGAAACCCTCAACGCGGTGGAGGCATGGCTGGGATCTCTACCGGGGCATGTCTACGCCAATGTGCGTCAGCCCCCGGTCTCGACACTGAATCTGGCACATATGATCCCGCTCTCCGCCGTATGGGCCGGTCCTGAGCAGGACGGTCATTTCAAGGCCCCGCCACTGTTCTACGGCAGGACGGCGGGTGCCACACCGTTCCGGTTTTCCCTGCATGTCGGCGATGTGGGTCATACCCTGATTGCCGGCCCGACAGGGGCCGGAAAGTCAGTGTTGCTGGCCCTTATGGCGTTGCAGTTCCGGCGATATCAGGGCGCACAGGTTTTCGCCTTCGATTTTGGTGGGTCGATACGGGTCGCGACGCTGGCGATGGGCGGTGACTGGCACGATCTCGGCGGTGGGCTGACAGACGCCGATCTGTCTGGAGAACAGGGTGGCAGTGTATCGCTCCAGCCTCTGGCGCAGATTGATGATCCTGATGAGCGCAAATGGGCCAGTGAATGGCTCGGCCAGATCCTTGTCGGCGAGGGCGTGGCGCTGACGTCGGACGTCAAAGCTCATCTCTGGTCGGCCCTGAATTCGCTTGCGTCGTCTCCCTTGCCGGAGCGAACGATGTCCGGGCTGGTAGCGCTCCTCCAGTCTAATGCCCTGAAGCAGGCGCTGGCGCCCTACTGTCTCGGTGGTCCTTATGGCCGCCTGCTCGACGCTGATAGCGAGCGTGTAGGCGACGCCGACGTCGTGGTGTTCGAAACCGAGGGCCTGATCGGGTCCGGGGCGGCGTCATCGGTTCTCTCGTATCTGTTCCATCGCATTGAGGGGAGGCTGGACGGTCGCCCGACGCTGCTGGTCATCGATGAGGGCTGGCTGGTCCTGGATGACGGCGACTTCGCGGGGCAGCTTCGTGAATGGCTGAAAACCTTACGCAAGAAGAATGCGTCAGTGATTTTTGCTACACAGTCCCTGTCGGACATCGCCAACTCCCGTATTGCGCCAGCGGTGGTTGAAAGCTGCCCCACGCGGATCTTCCTGCCCAACGAACGAGCAATCGAGCCACAGATCATGGCGCTTTATCGGGACTTCGGCCTGAACGATCGGCAGATCGCGATCATCGCCCGTGCGGCCTCGAAGCGGGAGTATTACTGCCAGACGCAACGCGGCAATCGCCTGTTCGAACTGGGGCTCGGGCCTGTTGCCCTGGCGCTGTGCGCGGCATCTGGCAAGGACGATCACCGGCTGATGGACAGTGTGCTGGCGGAACATGGGCGGGACGGTTTTCTCCCAGCCTGGTTCGAAGCGCGGGGTGTCATATGGGCGGCGGACCTTCTGCGGGAAGGGGGCGTGTCATGACGGAAAAACTTTTCCGTCGCGCAAACCTGTTGGCATCCGTCATGGCCCTGGCTGTTGGTGCCGGCGGCAGTTCGGTGCAATCCGCCCACGCGCAATGGGCGGTCTATGATGGGGCTGCGCATGTCCAGACCGTGCTGATCGCGGCGCGGGAATTGCAGCAGATCGACAACCAGATGACGTCTCTCGCCAATCAGGCGCAGATGCTGGTCAATCAGGGGCGCAATCTGGCGACCCTACCCCTGTCGACATTGTCGACGCTGCAATCGACGATGTCCCAGACGACGGCACTCCTCGCTCAGGCGCAGAACATCGCCTACAGCGTCCAGTCGGTCGAGCAGCAATACCAGCAGGCGTATTCGTCCGTGTCCTCTGGCATGTCCGACAGCGCCCTGTTTTCGCAGGCCCGGACACGCTGGCAGAATTCCGTGGGCGGGTTTGAGGATGCCCTGAAATTGCAGGCCCGCGTGGTCGGAAACATCCCCAGCGACAGTTCGGCCATGACGCAACTGGTTTCGGCCAGCCAGACATCGACCGGAGCGTTGCAGGCCGCGCAGGCGGGAAACCAGCTTCTGGCGCTACAGTCTCGCCAATTGTCCGATATTCAGGCCGAACTTGCCGCCAATGGCCGCGCCACAGCCCTGCAACAGGCGCGCGATGCGGCGACGGAAGCAGAAAGTGAAGCCCAGTATCAGCATTTTTCCCAGCATGACGCCTATGTGCCGGGCACGGTGTCGATATTCGGCAGCAGCGGGAACTGACGGTCATGGCCACCAACGATGTGGGCGTTATCGACACCTTCCTGAATACCTTCACCACCACTATCGACAGCGGCTTCGGTCTGGTGAAGGGGAATGTGATCTCGCTGGCGGGTACGCTGTCGGTGCTGGACATTGCTCTTGCCGGCCTGTTCTGGGCCTGGGCGGCGGATGAGGACATCATCCAGCGTCTGGTGAAGAAGACGCTCTATATCGGCTTCTTCGCGTTCCTGATCAACAATTTCGACCATCTTGCGAAGGTGGTGTTTGACAGTTTCGCCGCCATGGGCCTGAAGGCTGGGGGCGGCAATCTGACATTGTCTGATTTTCTCCGTCCCGGCCGACTGGCCGCGACCGGGTTTGATGCGGCCCAGCCGCTGCTGGAGTCCGTTCATAATCTTCTTGGCCCTGTCGCGTTTTTCAAAAACTTCATCCAGATCTTCGTGCTGTGCCTGTCCTGGCTGATCGTGCTGGCGGCGTTCTTCATTCTGGCCGTGCAGCTTTTCGTGGCGCTGATCGAGTTCAAGCTGACCAGCCTCGCCGGTTTCGTGCTGATCCCCTTTGCCCTGTTCAACCGCACAGCCTTCCTGGCGGAGAAGGTACTGGGCAATGTCGTGTCATCGGGCGCGAAGGTGATGGTTCTGGCGGTGATCTCCGGCATCGCCTCGGTGCTCTTCCGGCAGTTCAACACCTCGTATGGCGATGCCGTGCCGACCATCGGCCAGGCGGTCTCTGTCGTGCTGGCTTCGGTATCGATCGTGGGCCTGTCCATTTATGGCGGCAGCATCGCCAACGGGCTGATCTCCGGCGCGCCACAGCTTGGCGCGGGCGCAGCTGTCGGCACGGGTATGGCTGTCGGCGCCATGGGGGCGGCGGCTGTCGCTGGTGTCGGAGCGGTTGCCTCTGGCGGAGCGGCGGCCGTGGGTGCCACCGCTGCCGCCGCGCGGGGCGGAGCCACGATCGCGGGTGCGGCCAATACGGCTTATTCGATGGGCGCCATGAATGCTGCTGGCGAAAGTGCCGGTGCCCGCATGACAGCCGGGCTGGGCGGTGTCGCCCGAGCGCCCGGTCGCGCTGCCGCGAATGCCGTGAAGAGCAAAATGTCGTCTGCGGCGAACGCCATGAAGCAGAGTTACGACGAGGGCGCGCGAGGCGCTTTTACCGCGACAGGCGGACGCTTCACGGGAGGGTCTGATGCGGGTGCCGGGTCGGCCGACAGCCCGTCAGGTAATGGCGGAGGGGGTGTTGCCGGCGGCGGCTCTGACCCCGAAGGCACGCCACCCCGCTGGGCGCGGAGCATGAAGCGCCGCAACGCCGCGACCCATGCCGGCGAGGCGGCTCATGTCATCCGCTCGGCCGATGGCGGCAGCGGAAGTTCCAGCATTGATCTCTCGGAAAAGGAATGAGGACGATGTTTCGTCGCTCCACCAGCCGCTACGGGATCACGCCCGAACCGGTTACGCCCTATCAGAAAGCCGCGCAGATCTGGGACGAGCGCATCGGCTCCGCCCGTGTGCAGGCCCGCAACTGGCGTCTGATGGCGTTTGGGTCACTGTTTCTGTCCGCTGGCCTTGGTGCCGGTCTGGTCTGGCAGTCCGCGCGCGGCACCGTCGTGCCCTGGGTCGTGCAGGTCGATAGATCCGGTCAGGCGCAGGTCGTGATGCCTGCCACAGCGGGTTACACACCGACCGATCCGCAGATTGCCTGGTATCTGGCGCAGTTTATTGGCGACGTCCGTGGCCTGTCATCGGATGCGGTGGTGGTTCGCCATAACTGGCTGCGCGCCTACGACTTCGCCACCATTTCGGGCGCGCAGGCGCTGAACGATTATGCCCGCCTGAATGATCCGTTCTCGCGGATCGGACGGGAGCAGGTCGAGGTGGACATCGCCTCGGTCATCCGGGCTTCTCCCGGAAGTTTCCGCGTGGCCTGGACCGAGCGCCATTACCGCGATGGAGCGTTTACCGGCACTGAACGCTGGACTGCCATCGTGTCCATCGTGCTGCGCACGCCGCGTGACGCCGATCATCTGCGGAAAAACCCGCTCGGAATTTACGTCTCCGCCATCAACTGGTCGAAGGAACTCGGACAATGATCCGCATGGTCATGCGCGCCGTTCCACTGGCGCTGCTCGCCCTGTCCGCCTGCGCGGGGCAGTATCATCCGCCCGTCATCCGCTACGATGACGCTGTTCAGGCCGTGCGCCTGCCGGACCCGCCGAAGCCCGTTCAGGTGGTCGAAGTCCCGAAGCCACTTCCCCTGCCGGGCCAGCTCAAGCCGCTGCCCTCACGACGCACGGTCCATCCCGCACCCGAAGTCGCCGATCCCGCAGCGCGGGTGACACAGGCCAATCTGGCGGCCCGCATCCAGCCCACGCGAGCCGGGTTCATCAACGCGGTGCAGGTCTATCCCTATTCTGCTGGCGCGCTCTATCAGGTCTATGCCTCGCCGGGCGAGATTACCGACATCATGCTCCAGCAGGGCGAAAAGCTGGTCGGCACCGGTCCCGTGGCGGCAGGTGACACGGTGCGCTGGATCATCGGGGATACCGAGAGCGGGGCAGGGGCGACAAAACGCATCCACATTCTGCTCAAGCCGACGCGCCCCGACCTGACCACCAACCTGATCGTCAATACCGATCGCCGGACGTATCTGGCCGAACTGCGCTCCACACCAGCCACCTACATGGCGTCGGTGTCCTGGGACTACCCCGAGGACGATCTGATTGCCCTGCACCGTCAGGACGATGCGGCCGATGACGCTGCTCCCGTGGATGCGGGGCTGGACCTGAATGCGCTGAATTTCCGTTATGCCATCCAGCCGGTGAAAGGCGGGACACCGCCCTGGCTTCCCAGCCGGGCCTTCGATGACGGGCGGAAGGTCTATATCGCCTTCCCGTCGGGGATCGGGCAGGGGGAACTGCCGCCGCTCTTTGTCCTGGGGGTGGATGGTGGCCCGGAACTGGTCAATTACCGGGTGCGGCAGAACTGGATGATCGTCGACCGCCTGTTTGCCGCCGCCGAATTGCGCCTGGGTGACAAGCACTCCGAGCAGCGCGTGCGGATCGTGCGCACGGACGGGCGGCCGTCATGACCGGGCAGGACTTGGCAGCGGGAAGCACCGAAGGTGCTGCGCCAGCGTTACCGCCCGATCTGCGTCTGCGGGCCGATCGACCGCGCGTGGTCCGTCTGTCGCGCACCGTGGTCTGGTCGCTGGGCGGGGTCTGCATGGTCGCGGTGGCCTTCGCGCTGGGGTATGCCCTTCAGGACAGCCATCGTGCGCCATCGCCGCCTGCCGCGCAGGATACCGATGTCCGTCCCTCGGCCGACGGGCTGGCCGGACTGCCGTCCGATTATGTCGGAAGCGGCGTGCCGAAGCTGGGGCAGCCTCTGCCCGGCGATCTGGGCAGGCCGATCCTCAATGCGCAGCGGCAGGGCCGCGTGGGGCCGGTTCCCGGCATGGGGGATCGTCGCGGCGAGCAGGAGATCGAAGCAGCGCGGACCAGTCGGCTGTTTGCGCAGATCGAGGCGCGCGAGGAGCAGGGTGCGCAGGCGGTTCCAGTCATGACTACCACTTCCGGAGTACAGGCATCACCGACTGGGACCGACCAACAGACCGGCAATCGCGCCTTTCTGGCAGGCCTGCCCGATCGTGCGACGGTCAGCCCAGACCGGATTACGCCACCCGCATCCCCCTACGTCCTTCAGACGGGTACGGTGATCGCTGGCGCGCTGAACACGAAAATCAGCTCCGGCCTGCCGGGCCAGATCGTCGGGCATGTGACCCAGAACGTCTATGACAGCCCGACAGGTCGTTATCTCCTGATCCCGCAGGGCAGCACACTGTTCGGGGCCTATAACAGCAGCGTCTCCTTCGGGCAGCAGCGGACCCAGATCATCTGGAACCGGCTGATCTACCCGAACGGGGAGAGCCTGATGCTCGAAAAACTACCCGGTGGCGACGCAATCGGCCAGTCAGGCCTGTCCGATGAGGTCAACAATCACTGGGGCCAGCTCTTCAGGGCGGCGCTGGTCACGACCCTGCTGAGCGTGGGCTCCGAAGCCGGGACGTCATGGAACGAAAACAATCTGATGCAGGCGATCCGCAGCGGCACGTCCAACGGGTTCTCCATGGTCGGCAACAGGCTGATCGACCGTAGCCTGAATGTTCAGCCGACGCTGACCGACCGGCCGGGCCTGCCATTCACGCTTATTCTGAATCGCGATCTGGTTCTCAAGCCTTGGAAAGAGAAGGAAACCTATCCATGACGAAGCTGAAGCTTGATCCGATCAAGGATGATAAGCCTGTGAAGGTCACGCTGGAGTTGCCCGCCGCGCTTCACCGCGATCTTGTCGCCTATGCCGAGATCCTTGGTCGAGGGAGCGGGCAGGCAGCTCCTGAACCGGTGCGCCTCATCGTGCCTATGCTCGAGAGGTTCATCGCCACGGATCGGGGGTTCGCGAAAGCGCGGAGAGAACGGTCAGGAAACGGCTGTGAAGGTTGAGGAAGAGAAATCCTATCTGATTACAGGTTTCCTGCCTTGATGCGCCGGGTCCCATACATGGCCATAGAGTTGATTATGAGGGAGCCATGAATGTGAGGGGGCGCTTGGCAATGACTGCTCGGAATATCTTTCCAGCAGGCTGAAAATATGAGAGAATAATTTTAGTCCATTTTTGACTGAAAAAAAGTGGTTTATATGAATGGGTTATCGTGTTTATGGACGATTCTAGTGGATTGAAGTCTGATTTAGCCCAGATTGTTCGGCTTGCCTTGGCCGAGCAAACGGAGGACGTGCGCTTGTTCGCCGCGCGGCTAGTTAGAAAATATCGAGGAACTGAACCAGAGCTGGCACAGCAGGTAGATCTGTTCCTTCGCACCAAACCGCATCGCACCGGAGCGCCTTTACGCAAGGCAGTTGCTCCATCTTCTCTGGAACAGGCTTTGCCGGTGGACGACGAATCGCGCTTATCATTGCTTAAAGAGTTCAGGGACCTTCCTGATCAGGAGGCGCCGCTATTGTCTCCCGATTTGGAGGAAACGCTTGGACAATTGATCTTAGAGCGTAAGCAAGCTGAGCGTCTTGTGGCGGCGGGTCTGGTGCCTACACGTTCTGCAATATTTGTTGGGCAACCGGGGGTGGGTAAAACTCTCACGGCACGTTGGTTGGCGGCTCAGTTAGGCGTACCGTTGTATGTACTCGACCTTACTGCTGTTATGAGTAGTCTGTTAGGGCGCAGCGGCAGCAACCTACGCACAGCTCTTGATTTTGCTAAACAACGCCCTTGTGTTTTGTTGCTTGATGAAATTGATGCAATTGCCAAGCGACGTAGCGATGATTCCGATGTGGGTGAACTCAAGCGCCTTGTGACAGTGATTTTGCAGGAAGTTGATGAGTGGCCTGCTGCCGGAATGTTGTTGGCCGCAACTAATCATCCAGAGCTGATTGATCCTGCGTTGTGGCGACGGTTTGATTTGGTTGTCGAATTTAAGACACCTGAGCCTGTAGCGGTCAAAGAAGCTATTAAACGCTTCTTGGGACCTGATTTCGCATTGTTTGCTCGGTGGGTAGATATTCTGACCTTCGCATTTCGTGGACAGTCCTTTAGCGATATAGGAAGAGAAATACAGCGCTTTCGACGAGCAGTAGCATTGGGAACGGCTCCAGATGTCGATTTAATTGAGGAATTCATTAAAGCTCGTGCTCTATCGTTGGATCGGCAGGGGCGTATCGATATGGCTGTTTTACTAGCTAAACAAACACGCCTGTCTCAGCATAGTATTTCAGATATTACAGGTGTAAGCCGAGATACTATTAGAAAATACACGACTGACGGTCCTGCCGTCGTTCCTAAAAAGCGGAGACGTGAAGGATGAGTCAGACTAATTTTCTGATAGGACGGGGTGAACTCCTTACTTACGATATCAAGGGGCCCCGACGAAGCATAACGAAAACTGAAGTTTATACGTTGCAGCAGGCGAAAACACGCTTGGTGCCGCAATTTATCGAGACATCGACAAATCTCGATAGGTTGCCCTCCAAAGCCTGTCCGGGCGACTTGAGTGTGGCTCGTCTCGCCTTGAATCCCAGTTACATCGCGCGTTCTTTTTATCCAGTCGCAATGTTGCGTAGTGCTGGTCTTGAGTCGGTTGGGAGTAGAGCTGTAAAGCTGACCCCGGAGGCCTGGTCAAAAAAGGGTTCTCCGCGCGAGTCAACAACCACGGAGCTTTTTGTGGTGGGACGGCGAAAAGCGTTTCGTCAGTTGGCAGATTGGGCTGGAGAAGTTGAAGAAGGATCCAGTGAAGCTAAAGATCTTTCTCATATTGAGAATTTTTCTGCTTTTGAGTCAACAGATCGCATTGTGTCATTCGAAAAATCCCACGATCGTTTTTTTGAAGTGGGTGTTCATCTGTTACCTGGAGATAACTCTCAATTTGTACAACGTGCATTTGCCAAATATGCGACCGACGTTGGCGTAAAGCTGCATCTCGATCTGGCATTTAGCGCAGGGAATTTGTGGTTTCTTCCTGCCGAGGGCGATAGCGAGAGCATCAGGGACCTAGCGGAGTTCTCTTTTGTACGTGTAATTCGTTCCATGCCCAAGTTGCGTGGTATGCGTCCGATACAACGAGCTTCTGGGGTGACTGTGCCGTGTAGCCTGCCCACAGAGCAGCCGCTGTCGTCAGAGCCTAAAGTTGCCATTCTGGATGGTGGATTGCCCGAGAAGAGTAGCGTTGCTCCATGGGTAAATACTTATCGCGTCATGGATGAGCATGCCGAAGATGATCCGGGCGGCGTGGAGCATGGCCTTGCAGTCACGTCGGCATTCCTTTTTGGACCGATCACACCCAATAGCACTCCGTCTCGGCCTTATTCTTATGTTGATCATCTCCGTGTCCTGGATCGTGAAACTGAATCAGAAGATCCACTGGAATTATATCGTACGCTGGGGTTTGTGGAAGAAGTTCTTCTGTCTCGTTATTATCAGTTCATCAATTTGAGCTTGGGACCGGATCTCCCAATTGAAGATATGGATGTACACGCGTGGACTTCTGTGATTGATGATTTATTGAGCGATGGCGATACATTGATGACCATAGCCGTTGGAAATAACGGAGCTATGGATCGCGCCACAGGTAACGCACGTGTTCAGGTGCCATCGGATTGCGTGAATGCGTTGTCCGTAGGGGCTGCTGACAATGTTGATAAAACTTGGGGTCGGGCCGCTTACAGCGCCGTTGGACCCGGTCGTAGTCCAGGCGTAGTAAAACCTGATCTTATGGCTTTCGGAGGGGCCGCAGAAAATTCTAAATATTTTCATGTTCTGGCATCAGGAGCCAAACCATCCTTAGTGCCTCAATTGGGAACAAGTTTTGCATCACCATATTTATTGCGCAATGCTGTTGGAGTTCATGCAGTTCTTGGTTCGGATTTATCACCGCTCGCTATTAAAGCGTTGCTTGTTCATAGTGCTGATTCCTCTGAACACGATAAAATTGAAGTGGGTTGGGGTAAAGTTCCAGAAGATTTGATGGAAGTTATTACTTGTCCATCTGGAGTGGCGCGGGTTGTCTATCAAGGCGAATTAAAACCCGGAAAATATTTGCGCGCACCGCTTCCAATACCAGCTGGTGGTCTACAAGGGAAAATACGCCTGAAGGCAACCTTTTGTTACGCATCACCAACAGATCCACAGGATGCTGTTACCTATACTCGAGCTGGTTTGGATATTGTCTTCCGTCCCAGTGATAAGAAGGTAAAAGAAGGTAAAGCGAACGCCGATACAAAAGGCTTTTTCGATATGAAAAAGTACGCAACTGAAGAGGAGCGTCGTTCGGACATGGGGAAATGGGAAACGATTCTACATGGCGATAAACGTATGCTCGGTCGTAGTCTCGATAGCCCAGTGTTCGACATCCATTACAATGCACGTGAAGCAGGACATGCTACGACAAGCGCTGAAAAAATTCGTTATGCGCTAATCATCACAGTAGAGGCTTCTAAACATCCTGATCTCTATAATGATATTTTGCGCAGTTATACAAAAGCACTCGTACCAATTCAGCCAAAAGTAACTCTGCCAATTCGAACATAGGAACTGTTGGAGTTGGAATTTTGTATTTTTCGAATTGAATGGGTGCTTTGGCATTCGAGTGAATGGGTTCAGTCCATCTGATCAGAGGTTGCAATGTACATTGAACGGCGCCCTGCGCTCAGGAAGGTAGAACTTTTCGGACTCTTGGAGCGGCTCTGCGAGCGATTGGAACCAAGCGAGACTCAAGCTAGTCGTGCCAAATCCAGTTATGAAGCGGTGGGTCAATGGTTGGCTGCCGCCGGCGATAGCCGGCTTGCCTCCAGTAGTATTTACTTGCAAGGGTCGATTGCGCTCGGAACCACCGTAAAGCCGATTGGCCAGACTGAGTACGATGTAGACTTGGTTTGCCATCTTCCGGCTTTCGGTCAGTGGCTGCCGCCAGCCCTGTGCAAGCAGATAGTTGGTGACCGACTGAAGGCCAATCAGCGTTATAATAATATTCTTCAGGAAAAGCCGCGTTGCTGGCGACTAAATTATGCAGATGAATTCCATTTGGATATAACGCCGTCTATTCCAAACGCGGATTGTGCCAACAGCGGAGAATTGGTACCTGATAAAACCCTTTGCGAATGGAAGGCGAGCAATCCCAAAGGATACCGAGATGCATTCAAGCGTCGGGCCGAGTTGGTTCCGCAGATGCGTCTTCTGATGAGTTATGCGGAAGACCGAGCACGCGCGGATGCGGATATTGAACCGTTCCCGGAGCGTCCTCGCTTTAAAGGACTTTTGTGCCGGATTGTGCAAATTGCGAAGAGACATCGCGACAGTTATTTTCTCGAACGTGATATGTCTTTAGCGCCGATTTCAGTAATTATAACTACGCTTGCTGCGTGGAGTTACGAACACTGTGTCCAGACGATGGTGTTCGACAGCGAGTTGGATGTCTTGCATGCAGTGATTCGTCACATGCCTGCTTTTATCCGCAGAAATATGGTAAGCGGACGCATCTATTGGGCTATCTGGAACGAAACAACTGAGGGCGAAAATTTCGCTGAACGTTGGAATGAGGAGCCAGTTAAGGCAGAGGAATTTTTCGAGTGGCACGCTGTAATGATGCTGGATTTGGAGCGACTGAGTGCTGCTGAAGGGCTTGATGGTTTGGGTAGAACCCTTGCGTCATCGTTTGGACAGGCTCCTGCGCGAGAAATTATCCAGGAGATGCTTGATAGCATGTCGGCCGTGCGATCCGCCCGTATGCTGGCCTTTGCGCCTGGGATTGGCTTGACAACTGCAAAAATGCCTGTGGCGCGGACGACATCAGTCCGTAGTAATACGTTTTATGGGGCGCCATAGTTTCCAATGCGCTTCTATCTTCCTCGGCCGCTGACGCCTTCCCAACAGTATATCGCCTTACGGTCTAACCCGATCTGTGAAGGTCACGGAAAACTGCGCGGTAACATTCTTACGTGGAGTTTTCCGGTAACGCCTACGCCCTTAAGCAGGTTGTATCATGCTCGGATAGAATATCGGCAAGGGAAGGCACCGGCAGTCTACATTGACCAGCCTGATCTTACGATCTTGGCTGAGGGAAGAAAACTACCTCACGTATATGAACAATTCCCAACACGGCTTTGTCTTTATCTTCCAAACTCGGGCGAGTGGGGAAATTGGATGTGGCTAGATCAGACGATCGTACCATGGACGGCACTCTGGTTGTTCTATTTCGAGGCATGGCTGCTGTCCGATGAATGGTCAGGTGGTGGATTACATCCTAGAGTGCGAGAGCGATCCGATAGTCATAAACCGAAGCGTAAGCTTCTGACACCAATTACAAAACGGATATGATCAAGTTGGATGATCAGGATAAATTCTACCGTATTTTGTGTTTAGATGGAGGGGGAATTCGAGGAGTGTTTCCCGCAGCTTTTCTTGCCCGGCTTGAAGAGCATCTCGAGCATCCGATCGGTCGATACTTTGATTTGATCGCAGGCACGTCGACCGGTGGCATTATAGCTGTTGGCTTGGGTTTGGGGCTTTCTGCAAACGAGATTCTAAAACTTTATGAGGAGCGTGGACCCGCAATCTTCGATCAGCAGCACGGCATTATTCGTAATTGGCTCCGTCAGCGCTGGAGAAGCGCGCGGCACTGGGTTGGCAGTAAATATGAAGCGACAGAACTCCGCGCTGCTCTCGACGGCATTCTCGGAGAACGGCGTCTTGGGGAAAGCGCAACTCGACTGCTTATCCCTGCGTGGCACCCGATATTGGAACGCGTTTACATCTATAAGACGGCCCACCATCCGCGACTGGAAACTGATTTTGGGCAGTTGGCAGTAGATGCAGCGATGGCTACTGCTGCGGCTCCAACATTTCTGCCTGCACATAATACGTCTGATCAAGTCGAGCTTATTGACGGTGGTGTTTGGGCCAATAATCCGATTGGCGCAGCGGTGGTCGAGGCGGTCGGAACGCTGGGATGGCCCGCCAAGAGCCTGAAGGTGCTTAGTATCGGGACGATCGAAGAAGTTAATGCCCCGCCTCGATGGACTGGAAAATTGCCGATGGCTGCTCATGTCACTCGGCTGTTCATGGCAGGTCAATCTCATAGTGCGCTCGGCGCTGCAAAAATACTTACAGGAGATGGTCACGGCCACCAAGCTATCTGGCGTGTAGACCAGATAGCCCCGTCAGGTCGTTACACATTAGATAATGCTGGTCGTATTGCTGAAATGAAGAATCGCGCAGTTGTGGAAGCGCGTGAGAAGCTTCCTGAACTTCGACGGCATTTTTTTGATAAACCTGCCGATACATTTATTCCGTATCATCCACTATGAGTCTGCTTGTGGGGGCAAGTGAATATTGCAAATCAAAGGCTCCGAACGAGCTTTCAAAGTAATAATAACTGAGAATTATATATAGGATAACGCCTCCTTGCAGTCATTTTTTACATAGAGATCTTAAGGGTCATATTTTATTTTTGATAAAGATACTTGCTTATTCGCCTAAATAGAAAATGCTAGTGATTGTCGGTATCGGTGCTTGCAGGCCCCCGCAACCAACGATTCCGGCACTCCCGTGAGCCTCGCTCCGGGGGTGTTTCTTTTTTCAGACTTTCCAATGACTTGCCGTTCGATCCAGGTCAGCATCGTCTCCAGTTCTCCATACAGCATCGCGTCGATCTCGCCCCGGTTCGGGCCGGGCGTCAGCACGACCTTCTCTGACCCTGCCCCGAACGTGCCCTCAGTTTTGAGTTAGGGTCTGTGGGGTTTTGAAGTGCTCCCCGACTTTGGGCCAGCGTGAACTGGAAACTTCCGGGTTCAAGGCTCCACTAGCAGATCCGCCGGAGAGCCGTTCAGCAGCGATATCGGGGGTTTGTTACCGATGGCACTGTGTGGGCGGACCTCGTTGTAGTCCTGACGCCAAGCCTCCATTTTTGCCCGGGCGTCGTCAAGGCTCATGAACCAGTGCGTGTTCAGGCACTCGGCCCGGAATTTGCCGTTGAAGGACTCGATGAAGCTGTTGTCGGTCGGCTTGCCCGGGCGAGAAAAGTCGAGCACGACACCCTTCTGATACGCCCATAGATCCAGATCCCGGCTGACAAACTCCGAGCCCTGGTCGACCCGGATGCTCCTGGGATAACCCATCTGCCCGCAGATCCGCTCCAGGGTCTGGACGACATCCTCGCCGCGGTAACTGAACCGGGGATCGGTGGCCGGCGAGAAACGGGAGAAGGTGTCGATCACGGTCAGGATCCTGATCTTGCGCCCCGTCGCAAGCTGGTCGTGAACAAAATCCATCGCCCAGCTATCATTGGTATGTGTCGCCGGACGACGGTCCTCGCGCACTTTCGCCTTGACCCGGCGCCTGGGCACCTTGTTGCGCAGTTGCATGCCCAACTCCTTGTAAAGACGATAGATCCGCTTCGGGTTCACCGCCCAGCCATCCCGCTGCAGCAGGATATGAACGCGGCGATAGCCATAGCGCATACGGGTTGCGCAGATCTCCCGGATCCGCTGCGTCAGTTCGGCCTACGTGCCGCGCTTCGACTTGTAGACATACAGGGAACGATCGATCTGCAGCACCGCACAGGCGCGCCGTGTCGAGATCTTCCACTCCCCCTGAAGCCTGTCCAC
>NZ_QQAW01000020.1 GCF_003350405.1 Gluconacetobacter liquefaciens
GTGGACAGGCTTCAGGGGGAGTGGAAGATCTCGACACGGCGCGCCTGTGCGGTGCTGCAGATCGATCGTTCCCTGTATGTCTACAAGTCGAAGCGTGGCACGCAGGCCGAACTGACCCAGCGGATCCGGGAGATCTGCGCAACCCGTGTGTGCTATGGCTACCGCCGCGTTCATATCCTGCTGCAGCGGGATGGCTGGGCGGTGAACCCGAAGTGGATCTATCGTCTTTACAAGGAGTTGGGCATACAACTGCGCAACAAGGTGCCCAGGCGCCGGGTCAAGGCGAAAGTGCGCGAGGACCGTCGTCCGGCGACACACTCCAATGACAGCTGGGCGATGGATTTTGTTCACGACCAGCTTGCGACGGGCCGCAAGATCAGGATCCTGACCGTGATCGACACCTTCTTGCGCGCCATATACTGCTTGGGGCCTCGATAGGAAACCCCTTTGGGCAGCGGCTCCCCGGTCGCCGGGTCTATACGCCCGCTCACCGCTTGCCTGCCGGGAATCGCAGCCTCAACCGCCATGGAGGCAGGATGGCACGTTCCTCGCGGTGGTACAAAAATGGTGCAAAAACCGGGAATTTATGGGAGGGTTTTTCCGAAAAACCCAATAAAATCAATGGCGTCCCATAGGGGATTCGAACCCCTGTTGCCGCCGTGAGAGGGCGGCGTCCTAGGCCTCTAGACGAATGGGACATCTGGCTTGGCCGGGTTCGTATCCCGATGGTGCGGGGCGGTCAAGCCCTCAAAGCCGGATGATGACATTTTCTTTGCGAAAGCGGGCCCTCAGGTCGCCACTGCCGCGTCGCGGATGAAGAAACTGGCGTCGATACGGCCATTCCAGCTTTCCGCACGCAGCCAGCCTGCCAGATGCAGCGGCGGGGCGTTGCGGTCTTCCAGCATCGCGGTGGCAGGATGCTCATCGGCACGAAACAGCAGCGCCTTCAGCCGCGGCCCGCCACCCTCGCCTTCCACCAGCACCCGCAACGTGCTGCCCTCGCGGCCGATCCGGTCGGCCCGCACCACGCGCACGCGCGGAATAGCCAGCACCGGCTCGTCATTGCCCGCCCCAAAGGGCGCCATCCGGCCGATATCGGTCGCCAGCGCCACCGTCGCCCCGGCCACATGCACCACGCCCTCGATCAGCACATCGACCGCATCCGGCAACGCCGCCGCATCGCGCAACCGCTCGTTCAGGAAATCATGCAGCGCCGGCACACCATCGCCCGGCAGCGAGAACCCGGCAGCCATGGCGTGCCCGCCACCCGTCGTCAGCAGTCCCATCTGCCGCGCCGCGATGATGGCCGCTCCCAGATCGATATCGGCAACCGACCGGCCCGAGCCCTTGACGGTGCCGTCCTCCAGTTCCGCGCCCACCAGCACCGGGCGATTGAACCTCTCCTTGATCCGCCCGGCAACGATGCCCACCACGCCTGGGTGCCAGTCCCGCCCCGACAGTACCAGCACCGCATGCCCGGCCGCGCGCTGGGCGGCAGCCTCTTCCATCGCCCGGTCCAGGATCGTGCTCTCCACCGTCTGTCGACGCCGGTTCACCGCATCCAGCCGCTCGGCCAGACGCCGGGCCTCGGCTGCGTCATCACACAGCAGCAGTTCCAACCCTAACCCGGATTCGGCAATCCGCCCTCCGGCATTGATGCGCGGCCCCAGCGCAAAACCGCAGGTAAAGGCCGAAAGCGGATCGCGCGCGCCCGCCACCTCCATCAGCGCATCCAGCCCAAGCCGCCGCCGCCGCGCCAGAATCTTCAGTCCCTGCGTCACCAGCGCCCGGTTCAGCCCGGTCAGCGGCATCACGTCGCACACCGTCGCCAGCGCCACGATATCGAGAAACGCCATCAGGTCCGGCTCCGGCCGTCCGGCAAACCACCCCGCCCGCCGCAACGCCCGTATCGTCGCCACCGCCGTCAGAAACGCCACGCCCGCCGCACACAGCCCGCGCTGGCCAGACATACAATCAGGACGGTTGGGATTGACGGTCGCCAGCACTGAGGGCGGAGGCCCCTCGGCCTTGTGGTGATCCAGCACCACGATATCAGCCCGCCCGGCCAGCGTCGCCAGCACATCGCCCGCCGCCGTGCCGCAATCGACACAGACCACCAGCGTCGCCCCCCGCGCCACCAGCGCGTCAAGCGCCGGGGCATTGGGGCCATAACCCTCGGTCATCCGGTCCGGCACATGGGTCATCACCGGGCAGCCCAACTGACGCAGCAGCCCGGTCACCAGCGCGGCGGCGCAGGCCCCATCCACGTCATAATCGCCGAATACGGCCACCGTCTCGCCCCGGCGTACCGCCTCGGCCAGCCGATCAGCCGCTACGTCCATGTCCTGCAACGCGGAAGGATCAGGCATCAACGCCCGCAGGGTCGGGTCGAGGAAGGTCGCGGCGGTGTTCCCATCCAGCCCGCGCGCCGCCAGCATCTGCCCGACCAGTTCGGACACCCCCGCCTGCTGCGCGATCATCAGCCCGATCCGCCCGCCGGCATCGGCCAGGCGGGAATCCCGCCAAAGCCAACGCCGGCCCCCCAGACTGGACCGCACCCCCAGCACGACCGCCCCCTCAGCCGGATCGGAAGGCGCCGCGTCCATCAGAGTCCCGTCCGCCATGGTCGCAAGCGACATCGGCCGTCAGTAGGCCGGCCAGGTTTTGGTGCTGAAATCGTGATGCCCCTCGACAAAGCGCACCGTGCCGGATTTCGAACGCATGACGATCGAATGCGTGACGGCACGGCGGCCATCGCGACGGATACCCCGCAGGAGCGGGCCGGTCGTCACGCCGGTGGCCGAGAACAGAACATCCCCCTTGGCCATGTCGAACAGGCTCAACTTGCGCGACGGGTCCTTACCCGGATCCATCTCCCGCGCACGACGGATCTGCTCATCATCCTCGAACAGCAGCCGGCCCTGCATCTGGCCACGCACGCAACGCACGGCAGCGGCAGCCAGCACGCCTTCCGGCGCCCCCCCCGAACCCGCATAGATATCCACCTGGCCATCCGGCAGACAGGCGGCAATGGCGGCAGCCACGTCGCCGTCGCTCAACAGCATCACCCGCGCCCCGGCCTCACGTGTCTTGGCAATCAGTTCCTCATGGCGCTCGCGCTCCAGCGCACACAACGTCAGTTCGGTGATATCCTTGCGCTTGGCCCGCGCCAGTTCGCGCAGATTGGCACCAATGCTGGCATCCAGATCCACCACGCCTTCCGGCAGATCCGGCCCGACCACGATCTTGTCCATATACACGTCGGGCGCATGCAGGAAATTGCCCGCCTCGGCCAGCGCCACCACCGTCAGGGCATTGGGCATATTCTTGGCACACAGGTTGGTGCCTTCCAGCGGGTCCACGGCGATATCCATTGCCGGGCCGCCGGCACCTACCTTTTCGCCAATGAACAGCATCGGCGCCTCGTCCATCTCGCCCTCGCCGATCACCACCGTGCCGTCGATCGCCACGGTATCGAACGCCAGGCGCATCGCCTCCACGGCGGCACCATCGGCATCGTTCTTCTGGCCGCGACCGGTCCAGTGCGATGCCGCCATCGCCGCCGCCTCGGTCACACGGACCAACTCCAGGGCAAGATTGCGGTCGGTAACCTGATAGGCGGTAGTGGGTCTGGACGTCATCACTCTGTTCCTTGACTGTCTGGGCCGGTTCTCACCGCCGGCCTGATGAGCGGGCCCGCAGGCGTAGTCAGCCGGCCTCGATACGGATCATCGCCGGCTCGCCGATCACGGCCGGCAGTTCCGCAATCCGGGCCAACGCCGCCATCATGGCGGATTCCTGTGTCCGATGTGTGACCAGCACCAGCGGCACGGACGGTTCGTCCGCTCCACCAATATCGTCGGCGGCGCGCCCATGTTGCAGCATGCTGCGCAAAGACACGCCATGATCGCGCAGAACGGCCGTCACATCGGCGATCACGCCGGGCCGGTCCTGCACCTGCAGACGCAGATAATATTCCTCGTGGAAGGCCGTGCGCGGCAGCGCCTCCACCTGCGTCAGCCCATCGGTGCTGCGGCCCCAGACCGGCACCGCATTGCCGCGGGCAATGTCGATCAGGTCGGCGGCAACGGCGGTAGCCGTCGGCCCCTCGCCCGCGCCGCGCCCCTCCAGCATCAGCCGGCCGACGAACGCGCCCTCCACCAGCACGGCATTGAACACGCCATCCACCTGCGCGATCGGCATCTTCTCCGGCACCAGGCAGGGATGCACGCGCGCCTCCACCCCATCCTCGCGCCGGCGGGCCAGCCCCAGCAGCTTGATGCGATAACCCAGCGCCTGGGCGAAGGTCAGGTCCAGCGCATCGATGCCACGAATCCCCTCGACATGGACCGAGGAGAACGCCACCGGCCGCCCGAACGCCAACCCGGCCAGAATCGCCAGCTTGTGCGCCGCGTCGATGCCGTCCACGTCGGTCGAGGGATCGGCCTCGGCATAACCCAGCGCCTGCGCCTCGGCCAGCACATCGGCAAAAGCCCGGCCGCTCTCGCGCATCGCGGTCATGATATAGTTGCAGGTGCCGTTCAGAATACCGCCCACCCGGTTCAACCGGTCGGCGGCCAGCCCCTCGCGCACGGTCTTGATGGCGGGGATTCCTCCGGCCACCGCAGCCTCGAACATCAGCGGCACACCCGCCTGCTCGGCCAGCGCCGCCAGTTCGGCCCCATGCACTGCGATCAGCGCCTTGTTGGCCGTCACCACCGGCCGGCCGGCCCGCAATGCCTCGGTCACCAGCCGGCGGGCAATGCCTTCGGCCCCGCCGATCAGTTCGACCACCACATCCACGTCAGGATCGTGCGCCAGCGCCGCCGCATCGTCGTGCCAGGTCACGCCGTCCAGATCGATGCCCCGGTCACGGGTGCGGTCGCGCGCGGCCACGGACGTCACCACCACCGGCCGCCCGGCCCGGGCGCTGACGATCGCCGCATTGCTCCGCAGCAGCTTGACCAGCCCGGCTCCCACCGTCCCCAGCCCGGCGATGCCGATCCGCAATGGCGCCGGCCCCGTTCCGTCCGCCTGTCCGCCCGCACCACCCGTAGCCATCATCCGTCCGGTCACCTGATATCCTGTCGTCGTTCCTGAATTCAGCAAACAGCCGGACGCAGCGCCCACCGCGCCACGTCCGGGTCAAAAAACAGCCGGCTCGCCGGCCTGTACGGTTCAGATCACCGACGCCGCATCGGCTGCCTGATCCGCCTCCTTCCCCACCCGGCGGCCACTCCCCGCCAGGTCAGGCAGATTGACGCCATGCCGGCCCATGAACTGCCGGATCGCGCGGGTCGCCTGACGCAGGCGCTGCGTGTTCTCCACCAGCCCGATCCGCACGAAGCCCTCGCCATACTCGCCGAAGCCCAGCCCCGGCGCCACCGCCACCCCGGCTTCCTTCAGCAGCAGCTTGGAGAAATCGACGCTCCCCATTTCGCGGAATGCCGGCGGCAGCGGCGCCCAGGCAAACATCGACCCCTCGGGCGACGGCACATCCCACCCGGCAGCATGCAGGCCACGGATCAGCACGTCGCGCCGGTCGCGATACAGCGTGCGCATCTCCGCCACGCAATCCTGCGGGCCACTCAACGCCGCCACCGCAGCCACCTGAATCGGCGTGAACGCGCCATAATCCAGATAGGATTTGATCCGCGTCAGCGCATTGATCAGCCGCGGATTGCCGGCCGCGAACCCCATTCGCCAGCCGGCCATGGAATAGGTCTTGGACAGCGAGGTGAATTCCACCGCGATCTCCTTCGCTCCCGGCACCTGCAGGATCGAAGGCGGCACCCTGTCGCCGAAATAGATCTCGGCATAGGCCAGGTCGGACATGATCCAGATCTCGTGCCGTCGGGCAAAGGCCACCAGTTCGCGATAGAAATCCAGGTCCGCGACATAAGCCGTGGGGTTGGAGGGAAAGTTCACGATCAGCGCCGTCGGCTTCGGCACCGAATGGCGCACCGCGCGGTCCAGCGCCCGCAGCATCTCTTCATCCGGCGTCGCGGGAATCGAGCGCACCGAAGCCCCGGCGATGATGAAGCCGAACTGATGGATCGGATAAGACGGATTCGGCACCAGGATGGTGTCACCGGGGCTAGTAATCGCGGCAGCCAGATTGGCCAACCCCTCCTTAGACCCCAGGGTGGCGATCACCTCCGTCTCAGGGTCCAGCTTCACCTCGAAACGGCGCTCATAATAAGCCGCCAGCGCCCGGCGCAGACCGGGAATGCCCTTGCTCACCGAATAGCCATGCGCACGTGGGTTGGAAACGGTCTCCACCAGCTTCTGCACGATATGCGGCGGCGTGGGGCTGTCGGGATTGCCCATGCCCAGATCGATGATGTCCTCGCCCCTAGCTCGGGCCGCGGCCTTGGCCTTGTTCACCTCGGCGAACACATAGGGCGGCAGGCGGCGGATGCGATGGAATTCTTCGGTCATGGGTTGGCTCGTTGAGACTGTCTGCCGGGGACCCAGCGCCCCCGACAAGGTTCAGGATGGCCGTTTCGCGCCGCTCTTCCGGCGGCATGTCGCGACTGGCGGGCTGGTTCCCCACCAATCGCGGATATTAGCGACGCCCAGGCCCGACAGGCAACCGCGCCACGCTCTACTCCGCCGTGCGAAGACGCACGCCATCGCCGAAGGGGTGGGCGCGCAGATGGATCGCCTTCGCCGGCACGCCATCGGTCACCAGGCGATCGGCCACCACACGAGCCCGCAGCAGCGCAAGCGCCATCGCCCGCGCCTGCTCCGCCGAATCGGTCGACGCGGCCTCGCCATAGCCATGGACGAACAACGGGCCGCCGGGTGTATGGCGCGCCACGCTATCGATCTCCTTCTCCTGCCCCGCCAGCGGATGATCGTTGCCCACAGGAAAGAGAATGCGCGTGCCGCCAGGGTCGGAGAGCGCATAATCCGGACGGCTCACCGCGACGGCGGCATCGGCCGGCACGGCGAAGCCGGGAAATTGCGGCGCCGTCGGCGGCCCGGCCGGAATCGCGGGCAGAGGCGCCGCCACCGCCTGCGCCTTGCCCCCCACCCCGCCAACATCCTCCCCGACCTCGGGCATCGCCACCAGCGGTCCCGCGCTGTCGTCAGCAGAGGCCGAAGACGCCGTTTCGACCGGTTTCGGCGCAACAACCGGCGCGGCCGGCGGCGCCTCCGCCGCCTCCAGCGTCGCTGAAGATGCGGCATCGGCCACCGCCGGAGCGGCCGGTCGCGCCGGTGCCGGAACGGCCGTATTCGTCAGCGGCCCGACCTCCGCCGCCATTCGGTGCGCCAGGTTGCGCTGTTCGATCAGGGCTTCGGTCACATCCTGCCGCCGCTCGGCCGAGGGCAGCACAGGTGGCGTGGTCGGGGTCAGGCCCACGGCGGGATAGGGATCATGCGCCCCCGGCGGCGGCGGCCGCTGCTGGGCGATCACCCCGCCCTGATACTGATGCCACCAGTCCAGCGTGGTATCCACGGCATCGCGATGGGCGCAGCCGCCCAGGGGCAGCAGGCCGGCCAGCATCCCCGCCAGCGCCGCCCCCACGGCCGCCCCCCGGCGGCCCGCCGGGCCGGCCAAAGCCACGCGGTCTCTTGGCAGCGGCGCTTTCATACCCATCTTCTCTCCATGACCAGCGTCTGGCGGCCGTATTCCACTCGGGGCACGGCTACCCCCCTTACTAACCCGCCCCTGGGCCTTTAGCGAGAGAGGCGGACAAGGACGGGTCTTGGCACCGGGCCGAAGGCGGCGCAGGATAGAGTGATGACGCAGACCAGTCCTGGATACAGGGAGATTATGATGCTGAACGGCATGCAGCCGAACCACCGTATCCGGATGGATGACGAAGACCCCAACGGTCCAGACATCCCCGAGCCCCAGGGTCCCGAGCCGAAAGAGCCCGACGACAACAAGACCCTGTCCTCCCCGGTCAACGAGCTTGAAAGCCGCCTGTTCGACCAGCGCAAGGTGCTGGTGTTCGGCGCGATCAACGACAAGCTGGCGCGCGACGTCACCGGCCGCCTGCTGGCGCTGGCCGGCGCGTCCGACAAGCCGATCGACGTGTACGTCAACTCGCCCGGCGGCCACGTCGAGAGCGGCGACACGATCCACGACATGATCCGCTTCGTCGATTCGGTCGCCCCGGTAAACGTGATCGGCACCGGCTGGGTCGCCTCGGCCGGCGCGCTGATCTTCGCCGCCGGCAATCCCCAGCGCCGCTACTGCCTGCCCAACACCCGCTTCCTGCTGCACCAGCCGATGGGCGGCGTGCGCGGCCCCGCCACCGATATCGACATCGAGGCGCGGGAAATCGTGAAGATGCGCGAGCGGCTGAACCGCCTGTTCGCGCGCGAAACCGGGCAGGAATACGAAAAGATCTGCCGCGATACCGACCGGAATTACTGGATGTCGGCCGAAGAGGCGATCGCCTACGGCCTGGTGACACGGATCATTTCCACGATCTCCGACATCCACTGATCGCTGGCCCCCTCATCCCCCCCATCGCAGGGGGGGGCCGCAAGGTGACGTCCGTTCCGGCCTGATGCAGTCAGGCCGGAACGGCGTCTGTACTCATTGTGCGAGCTTGCGAAGCATGACCTCTCTCTCCGATATCTATTCCTCCCTCCCCGAGGCGATCGACCCCAAGGGCGCCGATACGAAAACGGTCGCCGAGGCCGATTTCAACGCCCGCCACTGGTCCAGCCCGGTACCCGGCCCGCTCAAGCCCGGCTCGGCCGAGCACAAGCGCGCGGTGGCGGAAATGTTCCGCGACACGTTCAACCCGTACAAGCCCTCGGTCATCGCATGGCCGAAGCTGGACCCGGAAACGCTGCGGCGCGTCACCTCCCTGCCGATCTGGGACATCGCGGTGCAGACCGAGGGCAAGGCCCGCCTGCGCATGGCCGCCTACGCCCGCATGATCGACGACCCGGACATGAAGGACGCCCTGTCACGCAATGCGTGGGAGGAAAACCGCCACAAGGAAGTCCTGTCGAAGCTGGTCGAGGCCTACGACATCAAGATGGCGCCCGAGCCGCCCTATATCGAGCCGCGCGACACCGAATGGGCCTATCTCGTCACCGGCTTCTCGGAATGCGTGGACAGCTTCTTCGCCTTCGGCCTGTTCGCCCTCGCCCAGCGCTCCGGTTTCTTCCCCGCCGAGCTGATCGAGACGTTCGAGCCGGTGATGCAGGAGGAATGCCGTCACATCCTGCTGTTCGCCAACTGGCTGGCCTGGCACCGCGCGACCATGCCCCTGTGGCAGCGTCCGTGGTTCGAACTGCGCGTCCTCGCGGTCTGGGTGTTCCTGGTCTACGAGCGGATCGGCCTGGCCACCAGCATCGACGCCGACGGCAACGTGCAGGAACAGGATAACAACTTCACCGTCAGCGGCGCCAAGGACATGACGAACATGGATGTCAGCCTGCGCGACATGATCGATCTGTGCCTGGAAGAGAACGAACGCCGCTTCTCCGGCTACGATCCGCGCCTGCTGCGTCCGAAACTGGCACCGAACCTCGCGCGTTTCCTGCGCCTGTTCCTCCGCCGTCCTTCCGGCGCCAGGGCGCTGGAGAAGACTGCTTGAACCGAATCGAAGCCGGATCGGAAACCCACAAGACCCTGTTCTGCCGCCAGTTCATCGCCACGCATCAGGTCTTCGACCCCGAGACCCTGCCGTGGCCGGAACTGACGGCGGAAGAACTGGGTCGCCTGCGCACCATCCCGTTCTGGCAGGAGGTGTACCACACCGAACGCCGGGCGGGCGCAATCGTGGATGCCTTCGCTCCCCAGATCACCGACCCGGTGGTGCGCGAGGCGGTGGTCCTCCAAGGCCTGGAGGAAGCACGCCACGCAAAGCTGATCCGCACGATGATCGACCGCTACGGCATCGACGCGACCGAACAGCCGCTGGAGCGATTTCCCACCGACCTGGAAACCGCGTTCATCGATTTCGGCTTCGGCGAATGCCTCGACGCCTTCCTGGGCTTCGGGGCCTTCAAGAACGCCCGCCAGTCGCAGTTCCTGCCCGAAAAGCTGTTCGAGATCTTCGATCTGCTGATGTTCGAGGAAACGCGGCACATCGTCTTCTTCATCAACTACATGGCGTGGCGCGAGCACCGGCGCGGCCTGGGCCCGATGCGCCGGGCCCTGAAATCCACCCGTTATTACAGCCGCGCACTGAAGCGCCTGCTGGCCATGGTCCGGCGCGGCCGCCACCCCAATGACGGGCGCGATTTCGCGGTCACCCAGGCCAATGTTTTCCTCGACCGTTTCTCGTTTCGCCAGTTCGTCGAGGATTGCTACCGCGAGAACGCGCGCCGGATGCAGGAATTCGACCCCGACCTGATGCAGCCCCGCCTGTTGCCCGCCATGGCCGACCTCGCCCTGCGCGGCATGCGCCTGTGGGACCGCAGCCGCCCCCACCTGCGCGCCGGTACCCGATAAGACGTCCCCGCACAGCAACGTTCTGTTGCAAATCGAGAGAAAAAGCTGCCTTTCCGACAGGTTAGCGCAACCCTACTCTGCCGTTGATGCGGTCGCGGACTCCTGGCCGGGTCAGTTACTCCACCGCGCGGAAGGTCGCGCCGGTTCGTCCACGGACGTGCCGACACCACGCAGCCGCCGCCAGTCACGGGAAATCGTCACATGTCTTCGTCCATCTCCAGTCTCGGCAGCAGCGCGCTCGACAGTCTGTATGGCACCAGCAGCACGAGCAGCAGCGACACAGCCTCGTCGTCGTCGTCCTCCTCCTCTTCCACCACGACCACGACCGAAATCGCCAACAGCGACGGTTCCATCACCATCGTGACCAAGGACGCGCAGGGCAACATCATCTCCGAAACCACCACCGGCAGCCAGAACGCCTCGGCCGATCCGGGCAGCGTCGATCTCTACGCCTGATCCCCCTCAAAGATTGAAGGCTTCTTTTTCAGCAGAAAAAGAAGCCGAGAGACTCTGACCCGTTCAAGCCAATCCCAGGCCGCTCACACCGAGCCCCCCCTGAACGGGTCAGAATTTTTCAGTTCTTTTGCCCCCAGAAAGAACAAGACGTCCCCAGTCAAAACATGCGCCGACACGATCACCGCCCGCGCGGCATCGGACCGTGCTCGCCTCCAGCCGAACCGCGATATTCCACAATATCCCGCAACGCGGCACCCCATTCTCCACCAGCTGCCCGCCGTTTTACGCTTGCACTCCCCCCGATCGTGAGACAAGAATACCCAACAACGATTTTATATCGTTAATATCGCAGCCTGTCGGAGTGCAGAGTCCCGCAATGTCCCACCCCCTCGCGGCCCGACCGCGATACAGGCCGACCGGGGACATCCAGACCGACCCGCCGCCCGAATCCTCCAAGGCCAAGCCCATGCCCGACACGACCAGCCTCTCCCGCCGCGCATTGCTGGCCGGCGCCACGGCGCTCCCCTTTGCACCGCTCGACGCCATGGCGGACGAAGCCGCCCATTGCAGCCCGGCCGGCACGGCCAACGTTCCCCCTGTCCCCGGCCCCGCCCGCAAGCTGACCATCGCGTGGAACCAGAATTCCACCTGCACCGCCGCGATTCCGGTCGCCAAAGAGAAGGGCTTCTTCGCGCGCTATAATCTCGACGTCGATTACGTCAATTTCGCCGGCTCCACCGACCAGTTGCTGGAAGCTCTGGCCACCGGCAAGGCCGACGGCGCGCCCGGCATGGCCCTGCGCTGGCTGAAGCCGCTCCAGCAGGGGTTCGACGTCAAGCTCGTCGCGGGCCTGCACGCGGGCTGCATGCACATGCTTGCCCCCAAGGGCGGCCCGGCGAAGCTGGAAGACATGCGCGGCAAGACCATCGGCGTAACCGATATCGGCGGCCCCGACAAAAATTTCTTCAGCATTCGTCTCAAAGAAGTCGGAATCGACCCGGAATCCGACGTCCAATGGCGCCAATACCCGGCCGACCTGCTGTCGGTGGCCCTGAAACGCGGCGACGTGCAGGCCATCACCGGCACAGATCCCTTCTCATACCTCTACAAGCGCCAGTTCGACCTGGTGGAAATCGACAGCAACATGAACGGCAGTTGGGCGCAGATTGCCTGCTGCGTCATCGGCCTGCGCGGCAGCCTGATCCGTAACGACCCCGCCGTGGCAGCGGCCGTCACGCGCGCGATCCTGGAAGCCGGCGCCTGGGTCGCCTGCAACCCCGACGAAGCCGGGCGCATCTTCAAACCCTTCGCCGCCCGCGCCAGCGCCGAGGATATCGCGGAAATGCTGCGCCTTCAGGGCCACCATCACCAGACTCTCGGTCCGTCGCTGCATGACGAGGTCGTGCGCTACGCCGATGCCCTGAAACAGATCGGCGTCTTCCGTCCCTCGCTCGATTCCGCGCGCTATGCCGGCAAGGTGACGCAGGATCTGTTCGCCACATGAGTTCACCGAATACGCCGTCACCGAACCAGACCGCGGACACCCCATCAGGGCAGACAGCGACAAAACCCGGCACGTCCTCCCGACGCCCCCTGCTGCCCTGGGTCGCCGGGCCCGCATGGTTCCTGGCGGCCCTCGTCACCTGGCGCTGGCCGGACGCCGACGATTTCCCCGACACCAACCAACTCGCGACCCAGTTCTGCGCCATCGGCCTCGCGCTGACGGTGGCGGCGGTCCTGCGCCGCCTGTCCGCGCGCGCGCCATGGGCCATCGCACTGGGTCTGGGCTTCACGGCATGGGAAATCATACAGGCCAAACTGCTCTGGCTGCCCCGCCCCTTCTTCGGCACGCCGCAGGACCTTCTGGATGTATTCCTGACCGACTGGAGGCGGCTGGGCGACAGCCTGCTGCATTCGCTCGGCCTGCTGGCGGTCGGCTACGGCATCGGCGCAGCACTTGGGGTCGCCATCGGTGTCGGGCTGGGCCGCTCGCTGCGGTTCCGCTACTGGGTGCGGCCCCTGATCCGCCTGATCGGCCCGCTGCCCCCCGTCGCATTGCTGCCGCTGGCCTTCATCATCATCCCCTCCAGCCGGCTGGCCAGCGAGGCGCTGCTGGCGCTGGCAGCCGGCTTTCCCACCACCATCCTGACATGGTCCGGCGTCGTCGCCGTCGATCCGGCCTATTACGACGTCGCCCGCACCATGGGCGCACGCAACCGCTTCCTGGTCCTGCGCGTGGCCCTGCCGGCCGCGATGCCGCAGATCTTCGTCGGCCTGTTCATGGGTCTGGGCGTCTCCTTCGCAACCCTGGTGGTGGCCGAGATGCTGGGCGTGAAATCCGGCCTGGGCTTCTACATGCAATGGGCCCAGGGCTGGGCGGCCTATCCCAATATGTATGCGGCGCTGCTGGTCATGTCGCTGATGTGCACGGGGCTGGTCACGCTGCTGTTCAAGCTGCGCGACCGCGTCCTCTCCTGGCAGAAGGACGGCCTGAAATGGTAACCACCTCCACCCGCATCGCCCATCCTCTGGGGCTGGAACTCGATCATATCGACCACGGCTACACGATCGGCGGCGTGTTCACGCCGGTTCTCGACGATATCAGCCTCAGCATCGCGCCGGGCGAATTCGTTGCCCTGCTCGGCCCGTCGGGCTGCGGCAAATCCACCCTGCTGCGCCTGATCGCAGGGCTGGAGCCCCCGCATGGGGGCACGATCCTGGCCGAAGACACCCCCATCAGCGGCCCGGGCCCCGACCGAATCGTGATGTTCCAGGACCCGACGCTCTATCCCTGGCGCACCGTGCGCGGCAACGTCGCCCTTGGCCACGACATCGCCGGCCGCAAGGACCAGGCATCGGTCGATGCCGCCATCGAACTGGTGGGGCTGAAGGGTTTCGAACGCGCCTGGCCACACCAATTGTCCGGCGGCATGGCCCAGCGCGCGGCCCTCGCCCGCGCCCTGGTCAACGACCCGCGCGTGCTGATCCTGGACGAACCGCTGGGCAAGCTGGACAGTCTGACACGCCTGACGATGCAGACCGAACTGCACCGCCTGTGGCGCGACCGCGGCTTCACAGCCATCATGGTCACCCACGATGTCGAGGAAGCCCTGCTGCTGGCCACGCGGATCGTCGTCTTCAGCCCCCGCCCCGCCCGCATCATCGCCGACCTGCCGATCGACCTGCCTCCTCACCGCCACCGCGACGACCCCCGCCTGCTCGATCTGCGCAAGAACATCCTGACCCAGCTCGGCCATAGCGCAGACTGGTAAAAAGCTGGAAAAGCCCAACTGGCGGCGGGCTCGGCCACAAACCGTGCCGCAAGGCCAGTCAGGCACCGGCAACGGTCCAACGCGCGTTTCCCGCATCTCACACCATGCGCGTACTGCCCGGACCGAAGGCAACTGCCCTCCAGTAACGCCATCCCTCTGGAAGATGACGGTAATATCCGGATGATTTCACGCCCTTTCCGCACCCGATGAAGCGATAATTTCGCCTGCGACACCGGGTCGCGCGCGGCGGGCCTACGCCGCAGACGAAGGACGCTCGAAAAATGATAAAAAAGCTCGGCGCAGAATTCTTCGGCACATTCTGGCTCGTCTTCGGCGGCTGCGGCGCCGCCGTCCTCGATGCGGCCTTCCCGCAACTCGGGATCGGTTTCGGAGGCGTCGCACTCGCCTTCGGTCTCACCGTCCTCACCATGGCCTTTGCCGTCGGCGGCATCTCCGGCGGCCATTTCAACCCGGCCGTTTCGCTCGGCGCCGCCGCCGCCGGCCGCCTGCCGTGGAACGCGCTCGGTCCCTATTGGGCCGCCCAGGTACTCGGCGGTCTTCTGGCAGCCAGCCTGTTATACCTTATCGCCTCCGGCAAACCGGATTTCGTGGCCGGCGCCTTCGCCTCCAACGGCTATGGCGCCCTCTCCCCCGGACATTACGGGCTTCTCTCCGGCTTCCTGATCGAGACGATCCTGACGGCGGGGTTCCTCGTCGTCATTCTGGGCGCAACCTCCCGAACCGCACCGGCCGGGTTCGGGCCGCTCCCGATCGGGCTCGCCCTGACCCTGATCCATCTCGTCTCGATCCCCGTCACGAACACCTCGGTCAATCCGGCCCGGTCCACGGCGGTCGCGTTCTTCGCGCAGACGGCGGCGATCGGGCAGCTCTGGCTGTTCTGGACGGCCCCGCTCATCGGCGCCCTGCTCGGCGCCTTTATCTGGAAATCCCTGATTGCAACCCCGGAATCATGAGGAAAGCACGGCCCAGTGCTACTCCTTGAAGGCGCGGGCAAGGATATTCTGCTTTTCCAGCGAGACGGGCAGCGCGGTGGCGGTAACGGCCACACCCTGCCAGCCCGCCCCCATGGCGGTGTAGAGATTGACCGC
>NZ_QQAW01000021.1 GCF_003350405.1 Gluconacetobacter liquefaciens
GGCAGCAGAAGCGATCGGTGCTGTGGCACTATATCGCACCGGGCAAGCCGCAGCAGAACGGGTTCGTCGAGAGCTTCAACGGCCGGTTCCGCGATGAATGCCTCAATGAGCATCTGTTCCATAACATCACCCACGCTCGGACGGTCATCGAGGACTGGCGGGCCGACTACAACGCCGTCAGGCCTCACACCAGCCTCAATAGCATGACCCCAGAGGCTTTCGCTCAACACGCCACCAAGGCATATAGCAACGCACAGACCCTAACTTAAATCCGTGGGCATGTTCGGAGCAGGGTCAACTCCCATTTGCATCCTATGTGTTTCCTGCGCGGGGAATTGGGCACAAAAAAACCGCCTGATGAGGGCGGGTTTATCGTGTTCTATCAAGGACTTAGTTCAGATGGTTGCGGGGGCAGGATTTGAACCTGCGGCCTTCAGGTTATGAGTTCCATTTTTCAAGCTTCGCCAGAGCCGCATCACACCGATTTTTCCACGATAACACACTGTTTTATTGAAGTTTTATCTCAGATCACGATACACTCTCCCTCGACCGGGATCGCCTGATTTCGCTCTCAAATGATTCCTATTTGATTCCAGTGATTCCGGCGCTGGAGACAAGAGCATGGTCAAGATCACGAAACGTTCAGTCGAGACCGCCGCCAGAACCGGCAAGGAGTATTTTCTCTGGGACGACGAGCTTCGCGGCTTCGGCCTCAGGGTCCATCCCTCAGGGCGGAAAATCTACCTCGCCCAGTTCCGCGCAGGCGGACGCATCCGCCGGGTCAATATCGGCCCGCATGGCCCGATCACCCCGGACCAGGCCCGTACCGAGGCCATGAAGCATCTCTCAGATGTCCGGCTCGGCAGCGATCCCGGCGCGCAACGCGACCGGCTGCGCGCCGCCGCGACCATGAAAGAGTTCGGCAAGCGGTTCCTCGACGAACACGTCGCCTCTCATTGCAAGCCTTCGACTCAATATGAATATCGCCGCTGCGTGGACCTGTTCATCACCCCGAAGCTGGGAACACTCAAAATCATCGACGTGACCCGCGCCGATGTCGTCGAACTGCACCAGGGGTTGAAGGAAACGCCCTATCAGGCCAACAGGGTGCTGGGCGTGCTGTCCATCATGTTCACCCTGGCCGATACGTGGGGCGTACGATCGGACGGGATCAATCCATGCTGGAAGGTCAAACGCTACAAGGAGGTGAAGCGGGAGCGTTACCTGACGCCAGAAGAACTAGCCCGGCTGGGCAAGGTGCTCCGCGAGGCCGAGGGCGAGCCGGAAGCAGCATACTGCGTCCGCCTGCTGCTCCTGACCGGTTGTCGTCTCGGGGAAATCCAGACCCTGAAATGGGAGTATGTGGACGCCCGAGCGGGCGTCCTGCGCTTGCCGGATTCCAAGACCGGGGCAAAGGTCGTACCTATCGGCAAGGCGGCGCTGGACGTGCTGGCAGACATTCCCCGGATCGAAGGCAATCCCTATGTCATCACCGGAAAGATGGAGGGGCAATATATGACGGACATCCAGAAACCATGGCGGCGGATACGCGCGCGGGCCGGGTTAGACACCCTGCGCATCCATGATCTCCGCCATTCCTTTGCATCGGACGCGCTCCAGCTTGGCGCGGACCTGACCATGATCGGACGGTTATTGGGGCATACGCAGGTGCAGACCACTGCGCGGTATGCACACCTCAAGACTACTTCCATTCACGAAATGATCAACAAGATTGCATCCACCATTGATTTTTCCCTGACAAACGAGAAAAATAACTAATTTAATAATTAAATTCAATTGGTTATTGAACTGCCCTCTTAGAACTTGAAACATATGGTGTCTTTTTTATTGTAGATTCGAAAAAATCTTCATCAAGAAATTTCAAAAGATTCCTTAAATACTTCTTGTTTTCTGGTATAACTATTTTCCCATCAGAAGATAAGTCTATAGAAACCTTAAATCTCTGCGCCTGAATTTTAAGAGAATTACAATCTATATTATCAAGAAGGTTTGATTTTAAAATTGAAATGATCTTTTTTCTGATAAATTGGTTGGCATTACCCATAAACTTCTTTGAATCAGAAATACTAAGCGCTGAGCACTTCGAGAATTCTAAAATATCCTCATCTGTAGCTTCATTAAAATACGAAGTCATTTCAAATATTTGCCTTACAAAATGAAAGCTAGGAAATTTTAAAACTCCATCAGCCTCAATTACGGAACAAATTTTCTGGTCTATCGAAATTCCATCATCAGAAAATTTTACAAAACTATCCCCTGAAAAAAATATGGCAAACTTGTTAACAGAAATCACATTCGATTGTTGAAATCTTTGAATTAAAATTCTACCTGGATGTTTATCGCTCCCGCAAAATATAGCTTTTATGTTAGATAAATCAGTATTTTTTGCATCATAGCGCGGCACAGACATTGGATCAGCAATTGCTGCCGCCAAATTATATGGATCAGAAAAATTATCGATAACTAATATTTCATCACTCTCAGGATGATAATAGCCATTAAAGCTGACTTCTTCCTCAATATTTTGAAAGAAAACAGCTTCTTGCTTATCGAATTCGGCTCTCAACTGGGTTTGCAATGGCTGACTCAGTGGAAAACGAAAAATGTTATCCTTAGACGAATGCGTCAACGCGAATAAGTTCATTCCACCCTCTATTTGAGTCTTACGCTTCTAAAATACCATATTCCCCTATTTGAACCACTCGTGTGATCTGTCGAATATGGGTAATTTGCTTTTTCGTTATAAGTACATATCCCATACCGGCATCGGAATCCACCTCATAAAAATGATATCCTAGAACTCCCAAAACCGGATTTGCAGGCATAGCATTCGTCATCAGGAGAACAAAAAACAAAATTGAGGCGGCAACGAGCCACGACTGCAAGTCTGATACTGAATTTGATCGAAATATCACTGGAAGAGCGTATGACGCACAGAAACTAATAACTTCTTTATCTGTACTTTTTGCTTTTTTTATAGAAATCGGTATGATTTCCAACTTCTTTTTTGATAAATTTATAATAGTTCTCGCGACCACAACAATAACAAAAAACAATACTATGAAAAATATAGACATATAAACATGACATTCTCTAAAATACTCAACATAAGCTAGAGAAAGAAATATTGGACAGACAGAGGTCAATGACAACATAACTCGAAACAAATTGTTTAACATTGCACACCTCCCTAGAATAGAAATAAATTATCATAAATATTGATTAAAAATTCAAAATCCCCAATCAGTTCACCAAGAAATACCCCCACATGCAACGCATAAAACGTAATTCATCACTCATATTCTCTACACACAATTTCGTTAGCTGTCACAATTATATCAGGAAAGCAAAAGAGTGAATCTTACAGTGTCCCAAACAGGTCATACGATCCCGTGATGCTAAGTCGCGTCTACGTCAGTTCATACAGTTCCTTGACAATCGCTAACACCCTATTCGAGGTAGCCCCCTCTCTGGAAAGCACATCCGTTAGCAATAGCGACACTTTCCACGACTAAGCCTACACACTTGTTCCTACCTTCTTCTGCGCTCCATTACGCTTTTGGGGTGGAGGAATTCGCGCACATCATTTCCTCCACTCCCAGACCGCCTCCTTCCCGTCAGCCTCCCCTTACCGGCCCCGCTTCACTCCTGAAGCACGCCGCATCGACAGGGAGGTTTTCATGACCAACATCCCGAAACCCAAAACGGGCGCATCCGTGCCGCTTTCGCCCGAGGTCGCTGTACCCGCACGCCCGCCAACGTCCCCGGCTCGTATTCTGCGCCCCTATCTACGCGGGGGCGAGGCCGCCGAACTGATCGGGGTTTCCATTCGCACGCTGGAGAAATACCGTAGCATCGGTGGAGGCCCGCCGTTCCTGAAGGTTGGCTCGCGCGTCCTCTATCTCCGCGAGGACGTGGAAGCATGGCTCCAGCGCCATCGCTGCCGCAACACTTCCGACGACAACTATGCCGCCGCCCTGCGTGAAATACCCTCGCGGAGGAACAGACCATGAGGCCGGACGATCCCAATCTGACCACGGTCGAACTGACCTTCATCGAAAAGCGTATCGAACACTGGATCAGGTTCGGCAGGCCGGTCTCCGACCGCGTGCTCGACAAGCGCCGCCGCCTGCTGAGTTTCATCCCCGGCAGCACATTCGGTTTTATCCGCTGGGCCGCCAATGATTACGGCACGGTCGTCTCCTGCCTCGCCATGGTGCGCACCGTGGAACGGGGTACCGCCTTTCAGAGCGTGCCTTTTGTCTGGCCCGGTGGCGACCTGCTGCTCGACGTATCAGGATGGTCGCAGGTGAAGCATGTTTTGGAGGTGATCGACCAGATCGAACGCTTTGGCTTCGATCCCTGCGCGGTCTCCCCCGATCACTGGCGGCATGTCCATAACCGTATCATCGCCGGGCAGGAACCACGGCCCTACACGCAGACCCTGCACGCGGCATGGCTGAAACGTGCGAGGCTGCTATCATGACCCGGCGAGCCTGGTTCTTCGGCACCTATTTCGTCGTGCTGGCGGTAGGTGTGTCCGCCGCCTTACCCGTTGCCCCCCGCTTGCTATGGAACAGCACGTCCAGCGTCCCGATGGGGCTGTATCGGCTACGTGCTGAAGGTGGCTTGCATGTCGGGGATCTTGCCGCCCTGCGTCTGCCCGACCGGCTGGCTTTATTGCTGTCACAGCGCGGCTATCTGCCATTCGGTGTGCCCTTGCTCAAACCCGTCGCGGCCTTGCCGGGACAGACCGTATGCCGGGCAAACGGCAGTATCACGATTGATGGTAGGCCCGTCGGCGACACGCTGACCAATGATCATCGGGGCCGTCCGCTGCCCGTCTGGCGTGGCTGTCATCGCCTCTCGCCGGGCGAGATTTTCGTCATGAACCCGGCAGAACCGCGCAGTCTGGACGGACGCTATTTCGGACCGTTCCCCGCCAGCACGGTGATGGGCCGCGCAATCCCGATCTGGGTCACGACCGGGCGGACTGCGCCGGGCCATGACGAAAGACCGCACCTGCTGCTGCCTCCACTTCAGTAACGCGGCATAGCCCTGCCCCAGTTTTCAATTTTTTGTCCTGCGATCCGCAGATCAGGAGAGACGTATCATGATCCGTCTTGGCACGTTCACGCGCACCACAAACGGCTTTTTCGGCCAGATCACCACTTTTCTGATGGAGGATGATCTATCGATCCTTCCCATCGAAGACCCCGCCACCGAGAACACCCCGGATTATCGCGTCCTGCGTGGTCTGGAGAATGACGCCATACAGGTGGGCTGCGCCTGGGCGCGTCAGGGGGAACGCATCGGGCTGTGGCTGGCGGTGATGATTGATGACCCGCTTTTCGCCCGTCCCCTGCGTGCCCGGTTGCTGCCTGACCGGGACGAACACGACATGTTCCATCTGGTCTGGAACCGTCCCCGAACGCCGTCATGATCCGAGTTAGAATAGCGCTCTGTCTGCTGGTGATCTGCGGCGGGTTTGTTCTCCCTATGCAGACAGCCAGCGCCGCGCCGTTCGATGTCTATGTCATCGAGGCGGCCACGCGGGCGAATATCCCGTCCGCATGGATCACGGCGGTGATGCGCGCGGAGAGTCAGGGTGATACTTCTGCGGTATCACCCAGGGGCGCTATGGGCCTCATGCAGATCATGCCCGATACATGGCGGGAGCTTCGCGCGGCGCTGAATCTGGGGGCCGATCCCTATGATCCGCACGACAACATTGTCGCAGGCGCGGCGTATCTTCGCCGGTTGCATGACCGCTACGGCGATGCGGGTTTCCTTGCTGCCTATAATGCCGGGCCGGGGCGGTATGAGCAGTTTCTGACAGCAAGGAAAACGCTGCCCGACGAGACGAAAAAATACGTCTCCAGAGTCATCCGGTTACTGCGTGGAGAGTCGATTGGCAGCACGATTTCTGACGCGGGTTTTGTCAATCAATCGCACGCCGAAATGCCGTCTGGAAATCAGCTTTTTGTCGGTCCGTTTGCATCCCAAACCGTCGTCCAGAACGCGCCAGAGGTGATGCCTGTTTCTGATCACGTGATGCGATTTGTGGCCCCACCTCATGGCCTGTTCGTCTCGGTTTCGCAAAGGAGCGCGCCGTGACGAAGGATTTACGGCATGAGCGGGAAAGCCTGTCATCCTATCGGGAGCGGTTCGGATGTGTGTCGGAAGTTGGGGGGATCGGGAAACATGAAGAATTAAGAGGGCAAGATAAAACGGCCTGCCACGTCGGCCGACAAAGCGCTGTCGCGCTTCGTCTTCTTGTGTGCATATCGGGTCGGTCGTGTGCAGGGTTTCAGGTTTTGCTCCGCTTTCCTGCGGGGTTTTCCTGCACAGGGAGGTTCTGATGGCCCACGACGAGGATTTCCGGGTCCGTCCGGGCCGCATCCGGAGCAAGGGAAGCAGCGCCCGGCCCCGGACCTTTCTGGCGCAGGTGCTCCATGCCTCCCGCCGCGCGGGCGGAGGCAGTAGCGGCAGCCCCGGAAAGGGAAAAAATTACGGTCCGCGCTCCGGCCCTTCGACCTTTGGCCGGGGCCATTCCCGGTTTGGCAGAAGCCGCCTGTTCGACGCCCATCGCCGCGTCACCGTCAAGACCCGCGTGGTGCGACAGGCCGGGCGCGGCGCACGGCCCGGATCACTGGCCGATCATCTCGCCTATCTGCGTCGGGACGGCGTCACCCGCGCCGGCGAGAAAGCGCATCTGTTCGGGCCGGATGGTCAGGACGTAGATGCACAGGATTTTGCCGCACGCTGCAAAGACGACCGGCATCATTTCCGCTTTATCGTCTCGCCCGAGGATGCCCCGGAGATGGCGGACCTCGACGGCTTCACCCGCGACCTCGTGACGCAGATGGAAGCCGATCTCGGCACGCGGCTGGACTGGGCCGCCGTGTCGCACTGGAACACCGACAATCCGCATGTGCATCTCATCGTGCGCGGTGTGGATCAGGCTGGGGCCGATCTGGTCATCGCCCGCGACTATATCAGCCACGGGCTGCGCTCACGGGCGGAGGATCTGGTGTCGCTGGAGCTTGGCCCGCGCGCCGAACATGAAATCGAAATGGCTCTCCGTCAGGACGTGACGGCGGAACGCTGGACACGCCTTGATGCCGAATTGCAGCGTCATGCCGACGATCTGGGGATCGTGGACCTGCGGGCTGACGCCACTACCGGCTTCGGCCAGGACGCGACGCATCGCGCGTTGCTGGCCGGCAGGGCGCAGACACTTGAGCGCATGGGGCTGGCGACATCGGCAGGACCGGGACGCTGGTCGCTCACGCCCGGCATGGCGGACACGCTGCGCGAGATGGGCGTGCGGGGCGACATCATCCAAACCATGCACCGCGCCATGACGGAACGAAGCCGGGATCGGGTGATGTCTTCCGGTGATTACGTGATCTCCGGACGCGATCAGCCCATCGCCCTGACGGGCCGATTGCTGGAGCGCGGGTTGCACAACGAACTGACAGGCGAAGCCTATGCCGTGATCGACGCCACGGACGGGCGCGTGCATCATGTCCGCTTCCCCGGCGTCGAGGCGTTTCGCGATGCCCCACCCGATGGCGGCATCGTTGAGGTGCGAACTGTCACGAGCAAGACGAGCGGCAGGGATTATCTCGTACTGTCCGCCCGCTCCGATCTGGACCTTGCCACCCAGGCCAAAGCGGCGGGTGCGACATGGCTGGATCATCGGCTGGTGGAGCGCCAGCCCATGGACCTCGCCCGCGCAGGTTTCGGGGCAGAGGTGCGTCAGGCCATGCAGGAACGCACGCGGCACCTCGTAGATCGCGGGCTGGCGTCGTTCCAGCAGGATGGGTCCGTGCGCTATCAGAAAAACCTTCTGGTAACGCTGCGACAGCAGGAACTCGATCAGGTGGGCGCGAAACTCGCGAAGGAAAGCGGGCTGGCTTATGAACGCAGCATTCCGGGCAACTTTGTCACCGGCCAGTATGTGAAACGCCTCAGCCTGTCCTCGGGGCGCTTCGCCATGATCGACAATGGCCTCGGCTTCCAGCTTGTGCCCTGGGCGCCCTCTCTGGAGAAGCAGCACGACCGCTATGTCGATGGTGTCGCCCGCAATGACGGGGGCGTCGACTGGCGACATGACCGCAAACGCGATCTCGGGATCAGCATGTGATCCGCCCATCCTATTTCCACGCTGTCGTTCGCCGCGGTACGCCGGATGCATCTCCGCTCTTGTTTCATGGAAAACATCTCGACCATATCGTGGGTTTTCAAGGAGATTTCCCATGCGTGACCGCCTGAACGTCTCCCTGCCTGTCGCCATGATCTCGCAAATCGGCGATCTTGCCGCACGCCGGAAGATGACACGCTCCGCCGTGGTGGAAGCGGCGATCGCCTCGCTCCTGTCACCCGACAGCGCGGAGAAAACCGAAGCGGCCCTCACACGGCGGCTGGACCGGCTGACGCGGCAGATGCAGCGCCAGGAGCGCGACCTGATGATCGCGCTGGAAACCCATGCCCTGTTCATCCGCTTCTGGCTGGGACAGATGCCGCCCCTCCCTGCCGAAGCCCAGGCCGCCGCCAATGCGCTGGGGCAGGAACGGTTTGCGCGGTTTCTGGACACGCTGGGGCGACGACTGTCTCAGGGACGGTCCTTCCGGGATGACATCCCGCTCGATATTCCCGCCATGCGTCAGAGGCCCGCTGACAGGACCGACGATACGCCGTCCCGATCATGAGCCAAACGATAACGATCATCCTTCAAGCAACAGCTTGAGATAGCCGCCCTCAACCAGGGCGATGCCTTCGTCGCGCCAGTCCTTGGCAGTCCTGCGCCATGTATGGTCGCGCCATTCGTTCCAGGACATGGTCAGGGCGCGAGGATCAAGCAGCACAGCAGCGATCCGGCGTTCATCGGCACCCGCCCGATGCAGGTCATAGGCATGCAGGCAGCGGATCAGATGCAGGGACCGAAAGGGCGTAATGACCGGGGGCACACGGGCAGGCAGTCTGAAACCGAGATGATGGGCCACGAAACGCCCAGCCTCATACCAGCGGCTTCGGTAATGGGGGTCCATCGGGATGACCACGGCAGGCCGCTTCTGAGCGGCAGGATCATCCAGCAGAAAGGAAAATGTCCCGAAGAAGCCGGTCACTGTCACAGACCGACCGGCATCATCCTCGCTGTCGAACAGGATACGGCCCATTGCTTCGAAATCCAGAGAACGCAGGTCAGTGAAACCGCGTGGCGCATCCGTCAGGCTGATGATCCGGGTTGTGTCCTGCCTGCGCCAGATCACGGGTTTTCGGGTTATGGGAATGTCCGGATTATGGACAAAACTGTAACCTCCATCGGTCCCGGAACGCCGCCCACAGGAGCGAGGGACTGGCGCTGGCACCCGCCCGCAGCAGAATGTCACGATAATCGCTGACATAGAGGGACCAGCGCCGCATGAAGGCCCCGGCAAGGGCGGAGGCCGGGAGGGTTCTGAGGATGGCCAGATCGGCCTCGGAATGCCAGATATCCAATGGCATGGGGACGGTCCTCTCACCTGAGGAGCTACCGACCGGGTACGGCAAACCATGCCGCGCCAGTCAGGCAGCCCCAAGTTTCTGGTTACATTGAGTTCTCATGCCTTGCGGCGAGACTGCCCCACGACTTTGGCATAGAGACGAGAGGCAAGATGCTGAAACTAATAGGGAAAAGATGCCGTAGCTCGGGATGGCGAAATTTTACCAATTATAAGTCAAGTTGCCGTAAACGCGCCTTCCTTGCCCCAAATAGCAACCTCCCCGTGAACAACTAGTTTCATAATATTTGTTAGTAATATTAGACATCGCCAATTGAGCGCGAAGCCCCCTCAAAATAGGAAATTGATCTCCAAAATCATAATGCGCTCCGACATCGAATAGAACATAAGATGGGACTTTGTATGATTCAACATCATCTGCATAGGTAAAACCTATATATCTCATACCCCAGTTGATACCGAGACCTCGGACAAGTTTTTTAGGCAACTTATAATCAGCAAATACTGAAAACATATTCCGAGGGACATAGGGGACAAACTTTCCCTGCTCAGAGCGTGTCACTGTTGGTGAACAAGCCTTTCCAGTTTCAGGGCAAAATACCGTATTAGTATTATTGGAATTTGCGAACCTGACATCTGTAAAGCTGTAAGATGCAATCACTCTCAAATCCTTAGTGATATTTGCATTGGCCGCAACCTCGAATCCTTGAGATTTGACCCGTCCTGCATCAGCACTGTAATCAGTATGAACTGAATCCGCGATAAGATAGTGATTTTCTTCGATGTGGAAGGCTGCTGCAGTCAATAGGATATCCCGGTTGGGAACCTTATACTTCAACCCAGCCTCAAGTTGCTTTCCTGTAAGCGGTGCAAAAGGACGTCCCAAATAATCAGTTTGACCCGTCTGAGGCACAAATGACGTTGAATAACTAAAATATGGCGTTAATCCGAAATCAAAATTATAGATTATCCCCCCCCCTCCAGGTGAAAGCATGCGCAGGTTCAGGGGCATCATTACCATAAGTCATGCCACTCGTATTTTGACCCGTGGAATTATTATACGTGTATGTCGAGTAATGACCTTTATAATTAACCCAATCTTCTCTGCCGCCGAGAAGTATTGATAATTTATGCCATTTGATCTGATCTTGAAAATAAACACCTTCCTGAAAATAATCATAATGAGACGCTGTATCCCACCCGTTGCAGCCGGCAGAAGATGCTGAGCTGAAGCATGGGGTATAATTGGTGCGGGGATTGTAAATATCCACGACCATCTCGGGAGAGGCGTTGTCTCTTTTGTAAGACCAGTTATCATGATAATTTTGAAAATCTGAGCCCACCACCCATGTATGGCTGACTGGACCAGTGTTAAATTTCCCAAAAAGACGTGTATCCAGAGTTATAGTCTCCCAAGTATCCTGTATCCACTCTGGTCGAATATAAACTTGGCCGGGCACTTTCTGACCGTCCCAAAAGGTCTCTTTTCCATTAAAGTCACTTTTTTCCCACCTGAAAGTCTGATTAAAATTCACAAATTTATTGAAATTGTGGTTGAACTGATACTCAAACATGGCATCAGTTGCTGAATTGGTATTCCAATTCGGTGTAGATAAAAACGTGCTTCGCGCTATTCTTCCATTAGGACCGTCAATAAGCGTTCCTACGACAGGATAATGTGCAGCCGTTGTTACGCCAGTTCCTGGCGTATACATATAAGATCCAAGAATAGTTAATGATGTCTTCTTATCAATATCCCATGTTATCGAAGGTAAAACTCCGACCCGTTTATAGTCCACATTGTTTGTTTGAGTTCCCTGAGTGACGCCAATAGCTGCAAGACGATAGCGCACACTGCCCGATTTTGTAATCTTGTCGCTCACATCTACCGTGGCTTCGTAGCGTCCCCAATTGCCAAAACCTACAGATACCTGATGCAATGGTGTTTCTGTCGGCTTTTTAAGACTCATTGCGATCATACCGCCAGGAGCTGTTTGGCCATACATGACAGAGGCCGGACCGTTGATAGCTTCGACTCGTTCGAGGAAATTTGTTTCGCCTGCACTGACAGAGTTACTCAGCAAGCCATCAACAAATTGCGTGGTCGTGAACCCTCGCTGATAAATTGCGCCATTGCTATCGGCTGCAGCTCCAGAAGCATTTGTTCCCAGTGTTCCAGAATATATCCCGGCGGTATATTTTAACGCGTCCTGAACGCTTTGCGCCTGCTGGTCGATCATCTGCTGTTTTGTCACAACATATATCGAGTTCGGAATCTCTGTTATCGGTGTGTTGGTTTTAGTGCCGGCCATAGTATTTTCAGCAACATAACCCACACCCGGACCTGTTGGATCCTGATGCGTGACCATCCCGCCTACCCGCACAGGGCCAAGCGTGATGTTAGAACTTGCCGATACAATAATCGTTTTTCCGCCCTGAAGATGCCAAGACAAACCACTTCCACTTAAAAGCCGCGCCAATGCCTGATTGACCGTCAGTTTCCCCGATAACCCTACCGATTTTTTCCCCGCCACAGATGCTGATGGAAAAAAGATATGAACGCCACTTTGATCGGCAGCTTGTGTTAAGGCGTGATCAAGGTCACCGCCTGAAACGTGAAATTCTACGGGACGGTCCATCGGGGTTTCCGCCCTCGCTTCTCCTGCCGTCATCAAGGTTAGGCTAACAGAACCCAACAGCGCTCCACGCCGCAGGGCGCGCCGGGCCGCCTCCAATATGATCATCCTCTGCCATCCTCGAAATCAATACCGCCGCGACGAAAGCGTCAGTTGTTAAGATTGCCTCTCAATTTCAAGGACGATTTAGCAATGAGATCAGGCAGTAAGTCCGCGAAAATAATTTTGAAAATTTTGCTGAAGGGTGATTTTTCAAACACTTGGCCGGATGACGATCAAAAATGGTAAATGGGTAATGCGCGCGCCTGTCGCCGTGCCCAATGCAGCAAGAAGGGCTTCGTTATCGTCTATATCGAAAACCCCCGAGACCTCCATCGCCTTAAGGTCATCACTTACGACGACGACGCGACCGTGCCGGTACCGTTCAATTTCCGTTGCAATCTGAGCGAGTGGCTTCCGGTTAAAGATCAGTTTGCCGCGCGTCCATGAAAACAGGTCCGCCACTGCGACCGCTTGCGGTGAACTGATAATCCCATCTCGGTATTTTACCGCCTGACCTGCGGTAACTTGCTGCCGACCATCACCGGCACGAACCAGAACAGTCCCATCCTGAACGCTCACCTGCGTCGTGCTGTCATCCTTCCTGACAGCATAAACTGTTCCAACAGCTTCAGCCTCACCCGCGCCGGAACGGACGATAAATGGACGGCTCTGATCCTCCGTAACATCGAACAGAGCCTCCCCAGCATGCAGCGTAAGCCTGCGGAAATGAGGGCTGAAATGAACCGACAGCGCGCTGGCCGTGTTCAACCAGACTGTCGAACCGTCACTCAGTCTGATATTGCGCCGTTCTCCCACTGCCGTGTGATAGGTTGCCAGGAACGACGTCACCGTTGCGACTAAGGCTGGGCCGATACCCCATGTCACTCCCGCAGCGACAGCAGAACCGAGAAAAATACGGCGACCAAACCGCCGCGCCCGTTGACGATAAGCGGGAGGCGCAAGGGCTGTTTCCGTCAGCCTGTATTCCTCGGCAGTCTGGGTGCGGCCAATGTCCCCAAATAAAGCTTCAGCTTCCGTGGCTGCTTCTTCGTGAGCAGGGGAACGCTGCCTCCAAGCCGCATAACCCTGCCGATCAGAATCGCTGGCTGAGCCTGAGTGCAACAGGACCAGCCATTCAATTGCTTCATCGCTCAGGGTAACGCTACGTGGCGTTCGTCGCGGTAAACGATCACCCGAACCATCAACCATCCTGAATGCAGACCCATCTGCCGTTATATGTTCGTGGCCTCATGCCGCCCCCTTCAAGGAGCCGATTCTCTAGCGGCCCCATAATTAGAGACGATATGGCACAGCGAAACCGGCAGTGCCGAAAAGAAACTTTATTCGTCGTTCTGCCTGACATGATCACGGCAGTGCTGTACAGCCTGCGTAACGTATTTCGAAACCATACTGACACTGATATTTAAACGCTCCGCTATCTCGACGTATCGAAGACCGTCCACTCGAACCATCAGAAGCGCAAGACGAGCCTTTGGAGGCAGACTACTCAGCGCCGCATCCATAGAAGCCAGTCGATCCTGGTCAATAACATGCTGTTCTTGGGACGGTTGCAGATCAGCGATGTCCTCTCCCGGTTCTTCGTCGGACAGCCATACAGCCCTTCGCCCTGACCTGCGGTGCATGTCGAGCGCAAGATTCCCTGCAACACGGAAAATATAAGCCTTGTCATTTTCGACAACGCTGTCCGCCACATTGGTTAGCCGGACATACGTATCGTGCGCAAGATCAGCGGCTTCCTCGACATCCCCGGTTCGGCGAAACAGAAAGCGCAGCAAATCCTGATAATGCCGTTCAAAGCTGTTAAGCAGCCGTCCTCGCTTTTTGCCCTCTGTCATTCCGATCACCGCCCAAAACGATAGACGTTCTTTTGTGTGGCAGGATTCTGCTTTTAAGAACGGTTCGCATTTCTGCTTATGTCAGGACAATCTGGAAGGCAAGGAGAAGGTTGGCGGATCGGCTCCGCGTTGTGCAGCCTAGACCGATTCCTGCCCTTTCCGGCCCTCTGGCGGCGCGCCTTCTGCGTCCCGAAACTACGCGTGAATTCTCCGCCGAATGATTCCTATATGATTCCAGTTGTGGGTATAGAAACGCCAAAGGCCGCCCATGAGGCGGCCTAAGCGTTTGTTTTTAAATGGGATTCATGGTTGCGGGGGCAGGATTTGAACCTGCGGCCTTCAGGTTATGAGCCTGACGAGCTACCGGGCTGCTCCACCCCGCGGTGGTGTAGGTAGACTGG
>NZ_QQAW01000022.1 GCF_003350405.1 Gluconacetobacter liquefaciens
GGCGATGGCATTCAGGTCGGCGAAGCTCAACGGCCGGCCCAGCCGCGCCGCCATCTCACGCCCGAAGGCCGCATCGTCCAGCAACGGCAGGCCGGCATGCAGCACCCCCGCCGTCCCGGCCGGCAGGCCCGTAGCCCGCACCGCCTGGACACCGGGCACGAACACCAGCCCCTTGAGCGCCGGTACCACCACGGCGGCCGATTGCGGCAGCGGCGGTGCTTCCCGGCCCGGCGCCTTCAGCGCATCGGGCGCCGGCGCCGAGGGAAGCTGCCGGGGCGCCAGCCGGTCGTATGCCTGCGCATGCACCAGCTTTGGTGCGAGGACGAGCGAGAAAACAGCGAGCGCGCAGCCCGACAGCAGGGGGGAACGCATCAGAGTGTCTTCTTGTCGAGTTGGTTGGAGACCGAGGAAGATGGCAGCACGATCCGGTAGCCCTGCGCACCGCCATTCCCCAGCGTCGGGTCGGCGGAAACGGAAACACGCGGTCGCGTCAGCAGGAGCGTGTCATGCACACTGCCGCCGTCGGCTGTATTCGCAGCGGGAGTCCGCACCACCATGCCCGTCGCCATCCTCGCCTGGGCCTGGCCATTGCCGCCCGACATGACGAGCGGCCAGAAGATGGGTGTGATTCCCACCGCCGGATTGGGCTGAACGGTATAGACACCCGCCTGGTAGGTCATGACGTAATTACTCAATCCACTTCCCTGCGCATCGGAGATTGCGATGGCATAGGTCCCGGCGGGGCTTCGGCTGGTCGCGGCGGTTGCCAGCGCAACACCGGAAACCGTATCGCCATTCACCAGGCCGACGGTACTGTAGGCGGAACCGTCGAGCGTCGGCGTCTGACCGTAGATACTGGACTGGCTCCCTGCCGTAACGGTCAGTGCAGCGGGCGTAACCCGATCGGTCGCAACATAGACGACCTGATAGCCGGCCGCCGTCACCCCCTGGCCGCCCATGGCCACCGTGCTGCCAGCATTGCTCGTGGCCGTCAGAGACGTGTCCAGCCATGTCAAATGGCTGCCATCGACAAGCCCGGAAGCATCCACGCCGTTGGAGGCCGTATAAGTCACATTGCCGACCGCAGGCGGCGCGTTCTGCCCGTATGTCTGGGTTCCGTCAGCAGAGACCGTAATGTAGGGAAGCGCCTTCAGAACCGGATAGGGCGCGCCGGCAACCCAGACCGCCGCATCGGCAAAGCCGTTGCTGGCCGCGCCATCGATCCATTGCCCCGTCGTCAGCCCATACGTGCCATCCGCTGCACCGTCACCGACACCCGTCGTGGTACCTGCCGTCGAACTGTTGAAATAGGCGCTGCTGATCGTACCCTCGTTCTTCCCGACCAGACCGCCTATGGCCGCACCACTCCCACCCGTAAGGGCACCGGTGGCATAGGCATTCGCGATCTTGCCGAAGACGACCCCGGCCTCATCGGTAGTGCCCGCATTCTCCCCCACCAGGCCGCCGACCCTGGCACCGTCTCCGCCCGAGACGACACCCACAGCATAACTGTTGCTGACCGTGCCGACATTCCCGCCAACCAGCCCTCCGACCCTGCTTCCATTGCCACCGGAAACCGCTCCTGTAGCATAGCTATTCGTGAGCAGGCTCTCATTGTCGCCGACCAACCCGCCAATCAGGTCATCAGATCCCGAGACCGTGCCGGTGGCGTAAGCATTCCTGATCACGCCATCCGCATCTTCGCCCCATCCGGACAGGTTCCACCCCACCAACCCGCCAACAAAGCCAGAATCACCCCGCATGGAAACGGCACCGGTTGCGTAGACATCGCTGATCAGGCCGTCATTCCCGCCAACCAGACCGCCGATGGTCGTACCATTCCCTTCACTCGAAACCGCGCCCGTTGCGAAGGCGTTGGAAATCGTGCCGCTATTCCCCCCGACCAGGCCGCCGAGATAACCATACGCTCCCGAGTCCGATACGGCGGCGGCGGAAGAAGCATTGACGATCGTCCCTAAGTTCGCCCCGACCAGGCCACCAACGGCCATACCATCATTTTTACTCGAAACGGCGCCCGTTGCGACGGCGCCGGAAATCGTGCCGTAATTCCCTCCGACCAGCCCGCCGAGATAACCGTACTCGCCCGAGTTCGAGACGAGCGCGGCGGAAGAAGCGTTGACGATCGCCCCGAAATTCTTCCCTGCCAGGCCGCCAACGGCCAGTGTTCCGTCTCCGCCCCAAACACTTCCGGTCACATATACATTGGCAATCGTACCCTGATTGACGCCCGCCAACGCGCCGATTTCGAGGTCGTCGGCATGCCCCGTCACATTGGCGTCGGCCAGCCGGACATTCTCCACCACGCCATTGCCACTGCCGTCACCGACCTGACCGAACAGGCCGACATAACCGCTGGTCGTGTCATTGATGGTGAGGTTGGCGATGGTGTGGCCAGCACCATAGAAGATACCGGTAAACGCGGAGCTTTCCGCCAGCGGCGCAAAATTGCCCAGGGACGACGCATCGATATCGGCACCAAGGCCATAATTGCCGGCCAGGTTGCCGTCGACAGCCCGAAGGCCGGCAGCGGAAAGAATGGCCGTCACAGGCACACCCGCCGCAGCGCCAAACACCGTATCGCTGCCCGAAAGCACCTGCTGGTTGGCCACAACCGTCAGCAGATAAGGCGTCGTCTGGTTGTTCAGATTCCCCCAGACACCAGCATCGAATCCACCCGGCAGCCCCCCCGCCAGTTGCGCAGTCGTCAGCCCCTGAACGCCGGCAGACGGGCCGGAACCCACCCCGTCCGCCACCGCAGACGTGGACTCGTCGAAATAAGCATTGCCGATCGCGCTATCATTCTGCCCGACCAGACCACCGGCGGTCGCACCATTCCCACCAGTGACGGAACCGGTGGCATAGGCATTCCCGATCTTACCGACGGCGACCGCACCCTCATCGGCAGAGGCCAGATTCTGCCCGACCAGGCCACCGACCGTGGCACCGTCTCCGCCCGAGACGGCACCCGTGGCATAGCTGTTGCCGACCGTTCCGTAATTGACACCGACCAGACCGCCGACCTCGGCGCGATTGCCACCAAAGACCGCCCCTGTCGCATAGCTATTCATCAGCAGGCTCTCATTGTCGCCGACCAACCCGCCAATCACGTCGTCATCAGATCCCGAGACCGTGCCGGTGGCGTAAGCATTGCTGATCGTGCCGTCACTGGACACACCCCAACCGGACATGTTCCATCCGACCAAGCCACCAACGCTGCCATAAGCAGCCCGGCTGAAGATCGCGCCGGTTGCATAAACATCGCTGATCGTGCCTTCATTCCCTCCGGCAAGGCCACCGACGGCGAAGACATCGCCGCCACCCGAGACGACACCCGTTGCGAAGGCATTGACAATCGTGCCGCTATTCCCCCCGACCAGTCCGCCAATATAACCATAATCTCCCGAGACAACGGCAGTGGAATAAGCGTTGCTGATCGTCCCGAAATTCGCCCCCACCAGACCGCCGGTGGCAATGGCATCGTCATGGCCCGATACGGAACCGGCTGCATAGGCATCGGCGACCGTGCCGCGATTGATGCCGGCCAGCGCGCCGATTTCCGCATCGGACGCGCTGCCCGTCACGCTGCTGCCGATCAGCCCGACATTCTCCACCACACCGTTGCCAGTGCCGTCACCAACCTGACCGAACAGGCCGACATAATCGTTGGTCGTGTCATTGATGGTGAGGTTGGCGATGGTATGGCCAGCACCATAGAAAATGCCGGTGAACGCGGCATTTTCCGCCAGCGGCGCAAAATTGCCCAGGGACGACGCATCGATATCGGCACCGAGGCCATAATTGCCGGCTGGATCGCCGTCGATGGCCCGCAGCCCCGCAGCGGAGAGAATGGCCGTCACAGGCGCACCCGCCACGACGCCGTACACCGTATCGCTGCCCGAAAGCACCTGCTGGTTGGCCGCAACCGTCAGCAGATAAGGCGTCGTCTGGTTGTTCAGATTCCCCCAGACACCGGCATCGAATCCACCCGGCAGGCCCCCCGCCAGTTGCGCAGTCGTCAACCCCTGAACGCCGGCAGACGAACCGGAACCCACCCCGTCCGCCACCGCGGACGTGGACGCGTCGAAATAGGCATTGCCGATCTCGCTATCATTCTCCCCGACCAGACCACCGGCAGCCGCACCCTTCCCACCGGTGACAGAACCGGTGGCATAGGCGCTCCCGATCTTGCCAACGAAGGCCGTACCCTCACCGGTAGTGGTAGTCAGATTCTGTCCGACCAGCCCCCCTACCGTGGCACCATCTCCGCCCGAGACAGCACCAGTGGCATAGCTATTGCCGACTGTTCCGCCATTGATACCGACCAGACCACCAAGCCAGGCACCATCTCCGCCCAAGACGGCACCGGTGGCATAACTGTTGCCGACCGTTCCGTAATTCATACCGACCAGACCGCCGACGCTGGTGCCATTGCCACCGAAGACCGCCCCCGTCGCATAGACATTCATCAGGCGGCCGCCACTGGAACCAACAAGGCCGCCAATCTCGCCATCGGTTCCGGAAACCGTACCCGATGCGTAAGCATTGCTGATTGTGCTGTCACCGGACAAATTCCATCCGACCAGGCCGCCGACTGCAGCGGACTCTCCCTGGCTGGAGACATCACCAGTGGCATGGACAGTACTGATCGTACCCTCATTGCCACCGACCAGGCCACCGATGATAATGCCTTCGCTTCCACTCGAAACGGCACCCGTTGCGAAAGCGCTGGTGATCGTGCCGCTATTTCCGCCGACCAGTCCGCCAATATAACCATAGAGTCCCGAGCCCGAGACGGCAGCGGTGGAATAGGCGTTGTTGATCGTCCCGAAATTCGCCCCCACCAGCCCACCGACCGCCAGAGTCTCATTTCCGCCCGAAACGCTTCCGGTCGTGTAGACATTGGCGATCGTGCCCAGATTGACGCCCGCCAGCGGCCCGATTTCGGCCTCGGCCGCACTGCCCGTCACGCGGCTGTTGATCAGGCCGACATTCTCCACCACACCCTTGCCGGCGCGGTCGCCGATCCGAACGAACAGGCCGACATAATCGTTGGTCGTGTCATTGATGGTGAGGTTGGCGATGGTATGGTCAGCACCATAGAAAATGCCGGTGAACGCGGCATTTTCCGCCAGCGGCGCGAAATTGCCCAGGGACGACGCATCGATATCGGCACCAAGGCCATAATTGCCGGCCAGGTTGCCGTCGACAGCCCGAAGGCCGGCAGCGGAAAGAATGGCCGTCACAGGCACACCCGCCGCAGCGCCGAACACCGTATCGCTGCCCGAGAGCACCTGCTGGTTGGCCGCAACCGTCAGCAGATAAGGCGTCGTCTGGTTGTTCAGATTCCCCCAGACACCAGCATCGAATCCACCCGGCAGGCCCCCCGCCAGTTGCGCAGTCGTCAGCCCCTGAACGCCGGCAGACGAACCGGAACCCACCCCGCCCGCCACCGCAGACGTGGACACGTCGAAATAAGCATTGCCGATCGCGCCATCATTCTGCCCGACCAGACCACCGGCAGTCGCACCATTCCCACCAGTGACGGAACCGGTGGCATAGGCATTCCCGATCTTACCGACGACGACCGCACCCTCATCGGTAGAGGCCAGATTCTGCCCGACCAGACCACCGACCGTGGCACCGTCTCCGCCCGAGACGGCACCAGTGGCATAGCTGTTGCCGACCGTTCCGTAATTGACACCGACCAGACCGCCGACCTTGGCGCCATTGCCACCAAAGACGGCCCCCGTCGCATAGACATTCGTTAGCGGGCCGCCACTGGCACCAACAAGACCGCCAATCATGCCACCGGTTCCGGAAACCGTGCCCGATGCATAAGCATTGCTGATCATGCTGTCATCGGACACGTTCCATCCGACCAGACCACCCACTTTGGCGGACGCCCCCTGGCTGGAGACGTCACCAGTGGCATGGACAGTACTGATCGTACCGTCATTGCCACCGACCAGGCCGCCGATGGTGATGCCTTCGCTTCCACTCGAAACGGCACCCGTTGCGAAAGCGCTGGTGATCGTGCCGCTATTTCCGCCGACCAGTCCGCCAATATAACCATAGAGTCCCGAGCCCGAGACGGCAGCGGTGGAATAGGCGTTGTTGATCGTCCCGAAATTCGCCCCCACCAGTCCACCGACCGCCAGAGTCTCATTTCCGCCCGAAACGCTTCCGGTCGTGTAGACATTGGCGATCGTGCCGTAACTGACGCCGGCCAGCGGCCCGATTTCAGCATAGTCCGCACTGCCGGTCACGCGGCTGTTGATCAGGCCTACATTCTCCACCACCCCCTTGCCGGTGCCTTCGCCGATCCGAGCAAACAGGCCGACAAAATCGTTGGTCGTATCATTGATGGTCAGATTGGCGATGGTATTACCCAGCCCATCGAACGTTCCGGTAAACCCGTTTTTCGCCAAAGGCGTGAAATTACCGAAACTGCCCATGTCGAGCGGCCTGGCCAGGGCGTAATAGCCCGTCGTGCCGACGGCATTCTGCAATTCGGTGGGGGTGGTGATCAGCGTATAGCCGTTGCCGTTGATGGTCAGCGGGCTGTTGGTCGCGGTATTCGCCGCGGTCAGGCCCGCACTGGTGAACTGGATGGCGGAACCGCCGAAATTCACCGCCCCGTCGCCGGTGCTGGTGCCGCCGACATTGTTGTTGGCCGTCAGCGTCAGCCTGCCCGCGCCGCTGATGGTCATGCCCGCATTCAGCGTGATGGAATGGTACGCGGTCAGCGTCAGCGTCCCGGTTCCGCTCCACGAGAGCGGTGCATTCACCACGATATCACCGTTCCCGGAGGACGAGACGCCCGCGCCGGAAACGACGCTGGCCGAAGTCTGTTCGGTGACATTGGTGCCGGCATCGAGCGCGCTGTCGATCGTCCCGGCGGCGGCACTGTCGATGGTCAGGTCGTCGGGGTCCAGCAGCCAGCTTCCTCCGGCCCCGGCAGTCACCGACGCCTTGCCCAGCGCCAGCACATGGGCCGAGGTTTCGATCGCCCCACCCCTGCCACCGCCCTTGCCGGCGGCGGCCAGCGTCGCCCCGTCGGCAATCGTGGTCTTCCGGGCGAGATTGACGCCGCCCATGGCGTCGGTGCCCACCAGAATCCGCCCGCCTGCCGCACCCGCCCTGCGCGCCGAGGCCGACAGCACGGCCGTGCCGCCGACCGTCACCGTGCCGCCATTGGCGCGGATCGTCCCTCCCGCACCATCGGCGCGGGTCGCGGCCACCGTGGTGCCGTCGACAGCCACCGACCCGTTCGGCGCGGTCAGCCACACCTGGCCATCGACCGTCTTCGTGCCCGTGGCCTGGATCAGCCCCTGCCGGTTGCCGGCCAGCGCATAGACATTTCCCCCCGCCGAAGCCAGCGTCGCCGCCGCCGCCTGGATGCGCCCGGTATTGGTGACGTTCCCCTTCGCCTTGCTGTCGGCCACCACATAGATGCC
>NZ_QQAW01000023.1:0-4200 GCF_003350405.1 Gluconacetobacter liquefaciens
GGCATCTATGTGGTGGCCGACAGCAAGGCGAAGGGGAACGTCACCAATACCGGGCGCATCCAGGCGGCGGCGGCGACGCTGGCTTCGGCGGGGGGGAATGTCTATGCGCTGGCCGGCAACCGGCAGGGGCTGATCCAGGCCACGGGTACGAAGACGGTCGATGGCCAGGTGTGGCTGACCGCGCCCAACGGGTCGGTGGCTGTCGACGGCACCACGGTGGCCGCGACCAGCGCCGATGGTGCGGGAGGGACGATCCGTGCCAATGGCGGCACGGTGACGGTCGGCGGCACGGCCGTGCTGTCGGCCTCGGCGCGGAAGGCGGGTGCGGCAGGCGGGCGGATTCTGGTGGGCACCGACGCCATGGGAGGCGTCAATCTCGCCCGGAAGACCACGATTGCCGACGGGGCGACGCTGGCCGCCGCCGGCAAGGGCGGTGGCAGGGGTGGGACGATCGAAACCTCGGCCCATGCGCTGGCGCTGGGCAAGGCGTCGGTGACTGCCGGGGCCGGGGGAAGCTGGCTGCTGGACCCCGACGACCTGACCATCGATAATGCCGCCGCCGGGACGATCGACAGCGCGCTCGATATCGGCACCAATGTCACCGAACAGACTTCGGCCAGCGTCGTTTCCGGCGCGGGCGTCTCGTCCTCCGGGAACGGTGATATCGTGGTGAATGCACCGCTCTCGTGGAGCGGAACCGGGACGCTGACGCTGACCGCGTATCATTCCATCACGCTGAATGCGGGGATTACCGTCAGCGGCACGGGCAGGCTGACGTTGACGACCAACAACACTATCGGCGGCACCGGCGACGGGGCGGTGAATTTCGGCAGTTCCGCCATCCAGTTCACCAGTTCAAACGTGACCGCCGCGAACACCGCCACCAACAGCCCGCTGACCATCAACGGCAACGGCTATACGCTGATCACTACCCCCACCGAATTGCAGAATGCCGTCGGTCTCTCGGGTTATTACGCCCTGGCCAGGCCGATCGACATGGGCGGGTTCGGCAATTTTACGCCGATCGGGCTCTACAGCACCACGCCATTTCTCGGCACGTTCGATGGGTTGGGCAATACCATCGCCAACCTGACCATCAACGGCGGGTGGAACACATATGTGGGGCTGTTCGGGCAGGTCGGTGATGTCTCCGGCAAGGGGCTCGGCGTGGTGCAGAATGTCGGGCTGGTGGGGGGCAGCATTACCGCTCCGTACTCGACTTATGTCGGCGCACTGGTCGGATGGAACGACGGCACGCTCAGGAACGTCTACACGACCGCCTCGGTCTCGGGGGGTGGTTCATCTCCGAACGATATCGGCGGTCTGGTCGGGGTTAACTTTACCCCGGGTACGATCACGAATGCCTACGCAACCGGGACCGTTTCGGGCTCCGGTTCCGGTTGGAGCAGCGTTGGCGGTCTGGTCGGAGAAAATGACGGCGCGATGAGCAATGTCTACGCAACCGGAGCGGTGACGGGCACGGGATCGAATGATGTCGGCGGCCTGGTTGGGTATAATGGCAGCACGATCAGTAACGCCTATGCGACCGGGGCCGTGTCGGGCCGAGGCTCCGTTGGGGGCCTGGTCGGAGAAAACGGCAATACGATCAGCAATGCCTACGCAACCGGGAGCGTGTGGGGTTCGGGTGTCGGGTCTGGCTCCGGTCTGGGCTATATCGGGGGGCTGACGGGAAAAAACGAAGGCATCATCGAGAATGCCTATGAAACCGGGGGCGTGTCGGGTGTGGGCACTGTCGGTGCCCTGGTCGGCCAGAACGATTTCTCTGTCAGTGGCGGTTATTTCGGCAGCACGACGTCGGGCCAGGCGAACGGGGTCGGCGGCGGTGCATCCGGCGGCATCACCGGGCTGAATACGGCGGCGCTGGAAGCGGCGCTGCCGAGCGGATTTTCCACCTCCGTCTGGGGGAACGCCGGCAACCAGACCACGCCTTACCTTCGCAGCCTGGCGGGCAACCAGGTGTTCGAGGTGAACGACAGCGCCTCTACGCTCTATACCGTGATCCTCGACACCGCCCAGCTTCAGGCCATGCAGGACAATCTGGGTGGACATTACGTGCTCGGGGGAACCATCGACGCCAGTGGCGTGAGCAACTTCACGCCTATCGGCAGATCCTCCAGTTCGGCTTTCTCCGGGAAGTTCGATGGGTTGGGCCATACCATCAACAACCTCACCATCAACGACACCACAGACCCGTATGGGGGTCTGTTTGGTTATGTCAGTTCCACAGGGGGCGTCAGCCATGTGGGCCTGGTTGGCGGAACTGTTACTGGCACAAACTACGTAGGCGGGCTGGTGGGCTACAACAACGGGAAGATCACCGACGCCTACGCTACAGGTCCCGTCAACGCTACGGGCACCCGCAGTAATGTCGGCAGTAATGTCGGCGGACTGGTGGGCTTGAACGACAGCTCCGGGCAGATCACTGACGCCTACGCTACAGGTCCCGTCAACGCTACGGGCAACTACAGCAATGTCGGCGGACTGGTGGGCTTGAACAATGGCTTATACGGGCAGATCACTGACGCCTACGCCACAGGGGCCGTCAACGCTACGGGCACCTACAGCTATGTCGGCGGGCTGGTAGGTTGGAACGGCAGCATAATCACCGACGCCTACGCCACAGGGGCCGTCAACGCTACGGGTGCCGGCAGCGATGTCGGCGGGCTGATAGGTCGGAACGGCAGCAGCATGGTCACCGACGTTTACGCTATAGGTGCCGTCAACCCTACAAACACCAGCAGCAATGTCGGCGGACTGGTGGGCTACAACAGCGGGAAGATCACCGACGGCTATTGGGATACCACCGCCAGCGGTCGGCCCACTGGAATGGGTGTGAACTCAGGTGCAGGCAACGTTACCGGGCTGACGACCGAGCAATGGCTGACCGAAGGGCCGATGGTGGGCGGAAGTTCATACGGCTTCGTCAATTCCGGCGCCTGGTTCTCGGGCTCACCGTATCCGGTGCTATCCGCGCTGCCTTTCATCGTGGTCAGCGCCGCAGGATCGCAGACCTATGGTCAGAGCAATCTATCCGCTACAGTTCTTGCCTTTTCGGGCACTGGTGCGGTGATGCTTATGGATGCGAGCAACCTCACATGGCACAGCCCGCTTCTCTCGACGACGAGCGCCGCCGGATCGACCGGCGCCATGTACGGGACCGGCGCCACAGCGGCGGGTTCCCAGATCACCTATTACGCTATCGATACCGTCGTCAGAGCCCCCCTTACCGTCACCGCGCTGAACCAGACCGGCACCTATGGGCAGGCGCCAACCCTTGGTACCTCGGCTTACAGCACCAGCGGCCTGGTGAATGGCGATACGGTTTCCGGAGTGACGCTGGCAACAGCGGCGACCGGCAGGAGTGCTGTCGGCAACTATGGCATCACCGCTTCCGCCGCGCAGGGCAGCGGCCTAGCGAACTACGCCGTGACCTACCAACCGGGAACGCTGACCATCGATCCGGCAGCATTGACGGTGACCGCACTAAACCAGTCCAGCACCTACGGGCAGGCACCCAGCCTCGATGGTTCGGCCTATAGCGTTAGCGGCCTGGTCAATGGCGATACCATCTCCGGTGTCACGCTCGCGACGGTCGCCACGAACAAAAGCGGTGCCGGAACCTATGCCATCACCGCTTCCGGCGCAGCCAGTTCCGCCCCGGCAAACTATACCATCGCCTACCAGCCCGGCACCCTGACCATCGATCCGGCCGCACTGACGGTAACGGCACTGAACCAGACCAGCACCTACGGGCAAGCGCCCAGCCTCGATGGTTCGGCCTACAGCGTTAGCGGTCTGGTCAACGGCGACAGCATCTCCGGGGTAACGCTGGCAACGGCGGCAACCGGCAGGAGTGCTGTCGGCAACTATGACATCACAGCCTCCGCCGCGCAGGGCAGCGGGCTGTCAAACTACGCCGTGACCTACCAACCGGGAACGCTGACCATCGATCCGGCCGCACTGACGGTAACGGCACTGAACCAGTCCAGCACCTACGGGCAGGCGCCCAACCTTGGCACCTCGGCTTACAGCACCACCGGTCTGGTCAACGGCGACAGCATCTCCGGGGTAACGCTGGCAACAGCGGCGACCGGCAGGAGTGCTGTCGGCAACTATGACATCACGGCCTCCGCCGCGCAGGGCAGCGGCCTGGCGAACTACGCCGTGACCTACCAGCCG
>NZ_QQAW01000023.1:4636-6374 GCF_003350405.1 Gluconacetobacter liquefaciens
CCGCTTCCGGTGCGGCCAGTTCCGCCCCGGCAAACTATACCATCGCCTACCAGCCCGGCACCCTGACCATCGATCCGGCCGCACTGACGGTAACGGCACTGAACCAGTCCAGCACCTACGGGCAGACGCCCAGCCTCGATGGTTCGGCCTACAGCGTTAGCGGTCTGGTCAATGGCGATACCATCTCTGGTGTCACGCTCGCGACGGTCGCCACGAATAAAAGCGGTGCCGGAACCTATGCCATCACCGCTTCCGGTGCAGCCAGTTCCGCCCCGGCAAACTATACCATCGCCTACCAGCCCGGCACCCTGACCATCGATCCGGCCGCACTGACGGTGACCGCGCTGAACCAGACCAGCACCTATGGACAGGCGCCAACCCTGGGTACCTCGGCTTACAGCACCAGCGGCTTGGTGAATGGCGATACGGTTTCCGGAGTGACGCTGGCAACAGCGGCGACCGGTAGGAGTGCTGTCGGCAACTATGACATCACGGCCTCGGCGGCACAGGGCAGCGGCCTGGCGAACTACACCGTGACCTACCAGCCGGGAACGCTGACCATCGATCCGGCAGCATTGACGGTGACCGCGCTGAACCAAGCCAGCACCTATGGACAGGCGCCCAGCCTTGATGGTTCGGCCTATAGCGTTAGCGGTCTGGTCAATGGCGATACCATCTCTGGTGTCACGCTCGCGACGCTCGCCACGAACAAAAGCGGCGCCGGAACCTATGCCATCACCGCTTCCGGTGCAGCCGGTTCCGCCCCGGCAAACTATACCATCGCCTACCAGCCCGGCACCCTGACCATCGATCCGGCCGCACTGACGGTAACGGCGCTAAACCAGACCGGCACCTATGGGCAGACACCCAACCTTGGCACCTCGGCTTACAGCACCACCGGTCTGGTCAACGGCGACAGTATCTCCGGGGTAACACTGGCAACAGCGGCGACTACCCAGAGCGAGGCTGGCACCTATGCCATCGCAATCTCTGGTGCGCAGGGCAGCGGGCTGGGCAATTATACCGTTTCCTATCAGGCGGGCGTCTATACCATTCAGCCCGCGCCGCATCAGGTCGATCCGACGGCTGGTGTGTCCCCCATTTTCTGGCCTGTCATGGCGATGGGGAGCAGCGTCGGTGTAGCTCAGGCCCAGTCGGTCCAAGCGCCTACCACGCCCATGATTGTCCCGGTTGCCGATGCCACAGCAGATGCCGCCAATGGCAACCGCACACACGACACGCTCCTGCTGACGCGACCGCGTGTTTCCGTTTCCGCCGACCCGACGCTGGGGAATGGCGGCGCGCAGGGCTACCGGATCGTGCTGCCATCTTCCTCGGTCTCCAACCAGCTTGAGAAAACACTCTGATGCGTTCACCCCTGCTGTCGGGCTGCGCGCTCGCTGTTTTCTCGCTCGTCCTCGCACCAAAGCTTGCGCATGCGCAGGCCTATGACCGGCTGGCGCCCCGGCAGCTTCCGTCGGCGCCGGCACCCGATGCGCTGAAGGCGCCGGGCCGGGAGGCGCCGCCGCTGCCGCAATCGGCCGCCGTGGTGGTGCCGGCGCTCAAGGGGCTGGTGTTCGTGCCCGGTGTCCAGGCGGTGCGGGCCACGGGCCTGCCGGCCGGGACGGCGGGCGTGCGGCATACCGGCCTGCCGTTGCTGGACGATGCGGCCTTCGGGCGTGAGATGGCGGCGCGGCTGGGCCGGCCGTTGAGCTTCGCCGACCTGAATGCCATCGCC
>NZ_QQAW01000024.1:0-2500 GCF_003350405.1 Gluconacetobacter liquefaciens
TGGTTGCGGGGGCAGGATTTGAACCTGCGGCCTTCAGGTTATGAGCCTGACGAGCTACCGGGCTGCTCCACCCCGCGGTGGTGTAGGTAGACTGGAAGACCTGGCGGCGACCGACTTTCCCGCGTCTTAAGACGCAGTATCATAGGCGCAGGGGCATTTCACGGCCGAGTTCGGGATGGGATCGGGTGGATCTTTCCCCGCCATAGCCACCAGGTCGTCCAGTCCACCCTGAGAGGGGTGTTAAAGGGCGTGTGAGGTTGGTGTTTTTTTTGTGAGTGTGAGTGTGCGTGGATGATTTCTGTGCATGTGTGTTTGCCTGGTTTGACCAGGCGGTGTGAGTGAGCCTATTGGGCGATTAGGACCAGTTAGCTGCACGCATTACTGCGCTTCCACATCTGGCCTATCGACGTGATGGTCTATCACGGCCCTCAGGGAGACCTAGTTTTGAGGTGGGTTTCTCGCTTAGATGCTTTCAGCGATTATCCCGTCCAAACTTAGCTACCCGGCTGTGCCGCTGGCGCGACAACCGGTACACCAGAGGTCTGTTCATCCCGGTCCTCTCGTACTAGGGACAAATCCTCTCAAGTCTCCAACACCCACGGCAGATAGGGACCGAACTGTCTCACGACGTTCTAAACCCAGCTCACGTACCACTTTAATCGGCGAACAGCCGAACCCTTGGGACCTGCTCCAGCCCCAGGATGTGATGAGCCGACATCGAGGTGCCAAACCTCCCCGTCGATGTGGACTCTTGGGGGAGATCAGCCTGTTATCCCTAGAGTACCTTTTATCCGTTGAGCGATGGCCCTTCCACGCGGGACCACCGGATCACTATGGCCGACTTTCGTCTCTGATCGAGCTGTCACTCTCACAGTCAGGCGGGCTTATGCCATTGCACTCAACAGTCGATGTCCGACCGACCTGAGCCCACCATCGCGCGCCTCCGTTACACTTTGGGAGGCGACCGCCCCAGTCAAACTGCCCACCATGCAGGGTCCCGGACCAGGCTTACTGGTCTCGGTTAGACATCAGAAACAGTCAGGGTGGTATTTCAAGGATGGCTCCACCGGAACTGGCGCCCCGGTTTCAAAGCCTCCCACCTATCCTACACAGAATGTCTCTGATGCCACTGCAAAGCTGCAGTAAAGGTTCATAGGGTCTTTCCGTCTGACCGCGGGTACCCCGCATCTTCACGGGGAATTCAATTTCGCTGAGCCGATGCTGGAGACAGCGGGGAAGTCGTTACGCCATTCGTGCAGGTCGGAACTTACCCGACAAGGAATTTCGCTACCTTAGGACCGTTATAGTTACGGCCGCCGTTTACCGGGGCTTCAATTCAGTGCTTGCACACCTCCTCTTAACCTTCCGGCACCGGGCAGGCGTCAGGCCGTATACGTCGTCTCTCGACTTCGCACAGCCCTGTGTTTTTACTAAACAGTCGCTACCCCCTGGTTTGTGCCACCCGCCGATGGTTGCCCACTGACGGGTCTCGCTTATCCCGAAGTTACGCGAGTAATTTGCCTAGTTCCTTCAGCATCGTTCTCTCAAGCGCCTTGGTATTCTCTACCAGTCCACCTGTGTCGGTTTCGGGTACGGTCTATATGCCAGAGCTATTTCCTGGAATGCGCAAAAAGCCAGCCCAATCCGATAAGGACTGACAACATCTTGCATTCGTCACTTCTGGCAGGCCCAGGAATATTCACCTGGTTTCCATCGACTACGGCTTTCGCCCTCGCCTTAGGGGCCGGCTCACCCTGCGCGGATTAACCTTGCGCAGGAACCCTTGGACTTTCGGCGACAGTGTTTCTCGCACTGTTTGTCGCTACTCATGTCAGCATTCGCACTTCCGATATCTCCAGAGAGGGTCACCCCGTCTCCTTCACAGACTTACGGAACGCTCCGCTACCGCGCATTCAAAGAATGCACCCACAGCTTCGGCACGTGGCTTGAGCCCCGTTACATTTTCGGCGCAGGGTTTCTAATAGACCAGTGAGCTATTACGCTTTCTTTAAAGGATGGCTGCTTCTAAGCCAACCTCCTGGTTGTTTTGGAATCCCCACATCCTTTCCCACTTAGCCACGATTTGGGGGCCTTAGCTGGTGGTCTGGGCTGTTTCCCTCTCGACGATGGACCTTAGCACCCACCGTCTGTCTGCCAGGCTAAACTTCCGGGTATTCGGAGTTTGGTTAGGTTTGGTAAGGCTTTGGGCCCCCCTAGCCCATCCAGTGCTCTACCCCCCGGGGTCAACACCTGACGATCTACCTCAATAGATTTCGCGGAGAACCAGCTATCTCCGAGTTTGATTGGCCTTTCACCCCTAGCCACAGCTCATCCCCGACTTTTTCAACAGGCGTGGGTTCGGCCCTCCAGTGCGTGTTACCGCACCTTCAGCCTGGCCATGGCTAGATCACTCGGTTTCGGGTCTTCTGCCAGCAACTCGTCGCCCTATTCAGACTCGCTTTCGCTTCGCCTACACCTAACGGCTTAAGCTCGCTGCAAA
>NZ_QQAW01000025.1 GCF_003350405.1 Gluconacetobacter liquefaciens
CCGGTGTTCGGCTCGGTGATGACGACGCTGCTGGCGCTGGTGTTTGCGGTGCCGCTGGCGTTCGGGATTGCGTTCTGGCTGGTGGAGATGGCGCCCGCGATGGTGGCGGGGCCGATCGGGATGGCGGTGCAGCTTCTGGCTGCGGTGCCGTCGATCATCTTCGGGATGTGGGGCTTCTTCGTGATCGTGCCGGTGATGGCGCATTACGTGCAGCCGTGGGCGCGGCTGCATCTGGGGCATATTCCCGGGGTGGGCATGTTCTTCCAGGGGGCGCCCTACGGGACCGGAATGCTGACGGCGGGGCTGGTGCTGGCGGTGATGGTGACGCCGTTCGTGTGCGCGGTGATGCGCGACGTGTTCGTGGCGATGCCGGCGCAGATCCGCGAGAGCGCGTATGGGCTGGGTGCGACGCGGTGGGAGGTGATGCGCAGCGTGACGCTGCCCTGGTCGCGGCCGGCGCTGATCGGCGGGATCATGCTGGGGATGGGCCGGGCGCTGGGCGAGACGATGGCGGTGACGTTCGTGATCGGCAACACCAACCGGATCGGCTGGTCGCTGTTCTCGCCGGGCAACACGATCGCCTCGCTGATCGCACTGGAATTTCCCGAGAGCCCGGCAGGGAGCCTGAAACTGGCGTCGCTGCTGGCGCTGGGGTTCATCCTGATGGTGATCTCGTTCCTGACGCTGGCCTGTTCGCGGCTGCTGCTGCGGCGTGGAGGGGCCTGAGATGGAGCGTGCGGTGATGGAGGCCGGTGCGGCCGGCACGGGTGCGGCCGTGGGGGCGGGGTGGAACCGCCCCGGCGGGCTGGCGCTGCGGCGGCGGCTGGTGGACCGGGTGGCGACGGGGCTGAGCATCGCGGCGACGGCGATCGTGCTGCTGGCGCTGGGGTCGATCCTGCTGACGCTGCTGGTGCGGGGGCTGCCGGGCCTGTCATGGGGCACGCTGGTGCATGTGATGGCGCCGCCGGGGAGCAATGGCGGGCTGGCGAACGCGATCGTGGGCAGCCTGGTGCAGACCGGCTTCGCGGCGGCGATCGGCACGCCGGTGGGGCTGCTGACGGGGATCTATCTGTCGGAATATGCGCGCGACGGGCGGGTTGTGGATATCGTGCGCTTCGTGTCGGACATGATGCTGTCGGCGCCGTCGATCCTGGTCGGGTTGTTCGTGTATATGCTGCTGGTGATGCCGTTCGGGCATTTCTCGGGGATTTCCGGGGCGATCGCGCTGGCGGTGCTGTTCGTGCCGGTGGTGGTGCGGACGACGGAGGACATGCTGCGGCTGGTGCCGCTGACGATGCGCGAGGCGGCCTATGCGCTGGGGGCGCCGAAATGGCGGGTGGTGTTGCAGGTGTGCCTGCGGGCGGCGCGCGGTGGCGTGCTGACGGGCATCCTGCTGGCGGTGGCGCGGGTGTCGGGCGAGACGGCGCCGCTGCTGTTCACGTCGCTGGGGAACATGAACTGGTCGCTGGACCCCGGTGCGCCGATGGCGAGCCTGCCGGTGGCGATCTATCAATATGCGGGCTCGGCCTATGACGACTGGGTACAACTGGCCTGGACGGGGGCGCTGCTGATCACGGCGGGGGTGCTGGCGCTGAACGTGCTGGTGCGGCTGTGGAGCCGGCAGGCCGGTTCCGGACGCTGACACTGAACCTGACAGGTTGGGAATACGATTTATGGATGGGACGGTGATGCAGGATGCGGCGGCGCTGGCGGTGCGGGGGCTGGATTTCTGGTATGGGGCGAACCACGCGCTGAAGGGCATCACGATGGATTTCCCGGCACGGCGGGTGACGGGAATGATCGGGCCGTCGGGCTGCGGGAAATCGACGCTGCTGCGGGTGCTGAACCGGATGTATGACCTCTATCCGGGCCAGCGGGCGACGGGGGAGGTGCTGTTCGACGGGCGCAACATCCTGTCGTCGGACCTCGACCTGAACGTGCTGCGGGCGCGGGTGGGGATGGTGTTCCAGAAGCCGACGCCGTTCCCGATGTCGATCTACGAGAACATTGCGTTCGGGGTGCGGCTGCACGAGCGGCTGTCGCGTGCCGAGATGGACGGGCGGGTGGAGGACGTGCTGCGGCGGGTGGCGCTGTGGGGCGAGGTGAAGGACCGGCTGGGGGCGTCGGCGGCGGCGCTGTCGGGCGGGCAGCAGCAGCGGCTGTGCATCGCGCGGACGATCGCGACGCGGCCGGAGGTGATCCTGCTGGACGAGCCGACCAGCGCGCTGGACCCGATCTCGACGGCGCGGATCGAGGAACTGCTGGACGAGCTGAAGGGCGAGTTCACGATCGCGATCGTGACGCATAACATGCAGCAGGCGGCGCGCTGCGCGGATCGGGTGGCGTTCTTCTACATGGGCGAACTGGTCGAGGTGGACAGTGCCGACCGCATGTTCACCGCCCCGCGCGAGCGGCGCACCCAGGATTACATCACCGGCCGGTTCGGCTGAGTTCGGCGGGCAGGGGGAAAGGCAGCATGGTGAAGGAACAGGCGCACACCGTCAGCAGCTACGAGCAG
>NZ_QQAW01000026.1 GCF_003350405.1 Gluconacetobacter liquefaciens
CTTAGTGACTGTTTGGAAAGTCAGAAATTAGCTTGAAATCATGAGTTATACCAAGGCCATTTGGTCAGATTTTTTCATGTAACCAAATGTATCTTGCATTGATATATCTATAATGTTCTTATTTTGTTCACTCTTGAATCGAGTGCCATTGTTGGACCAACATAGCAACGAGGCCGGGTGTATCAGCACCCGGCCTCGTTAGGGGAGAGACCTCTCCCCTGATGGATTCCACCCAACTCAAGCACAGGAACCCAACCTCATGGCCGCTAGAGACCTAGCCCAAGCGGAAATCGAAAGGTGCGCTGCCATATTTTACGCTACAGGACAAATTACCGTACCCGATACTAGCATAATACAGGCAGCCAAACGCGAGGATATGCAAATGGTAGCTTCTCGCATTTTGAAAAATATTCTGAAATAATAACCAGTGGGTGGCGGTTGAGCCGCCACCCACTTTTTACCAAAAATGCAGAAATTAACGACGAACTTCCTGAGGGTCACTGAAGAACCGGGGATTTCCGTACTGCATTTTTATGAGTTCTTTTGCATTGAACATATTACTTGCAGTTACAACAACCTCCTGAACAATACCGTTTTTCAGGAAAATTTTCGCTTTAAAGAGTCTCTCAGCCATCTTTGTCACCGTGTTTCATTGCCCTGCCAAGGGCACAGCTACGCCACCGACACCTCCTGGCGTCGGGCGGTTGGCAGCGTGTGAAACAAGGTGAACGCACGCCCTGCCTATTTCCCAGATAGTGAACAGCTTTCACCGTTCACCGCTGGACCATAGGTCCGGGTGTTGTATTCGGCAGGCCACCCGACATAGGGGCCGCCTCGTTTCAATCGCGCTGCCAAGCGCAACGGCAGCCTAGCACATGACCGATCAGGGGGCTACAGCGCATGCTAGTAGACTGATATATAACAATATTACAAAAATTTTAATTGATTTTCTCGCCCATTTCATTATCATTATGGAATGATATTTGCGTTGTGCCTATAGCGATGGGTTACGACACAGACCTCACTGACGACCAGTGGAGGTTAATCAGGCGTCACATCCCACGCGCCAAAAAGGGCGGCAGGCCGCGCGAAACCAGCATGAGGCGGGTTATTGACGCCATCATGTATGTGGTGACGCATGGGTGCAAATGGCGCGGGTTGCCCAAGGACTTCCCGCCGTGGCGCACGGTGTACGGCTATTTTTCCGACCTACAAAGCCGGGGCCGGTGGCGACGTATCCACTACGCCCTGTATGAGATGGTGCGTGATGAAGCAGGTAGATCGCCAGACACTACCTTGCTGATTATCGACAGCCAAAGCGTGAAAACCGGCAAATGTGCCGAGGCTCCTACCAAGGGCTATGATGGCGGCAAGCGCGTCAAAGGGCGCAAGCGCCACGTCCTGGTCGATAGCATGGGCTTGTTGGTGGACGTGGCCGTTACCCCGGCTAACGTGCATGATACCAAAGGCGCCGTGAAGGTCCTCAAAAAGTATCAGAAACGGGTGAAACAACCCCGCGTGAGGAAGGTCATCGGGGACAAGGGATACCGTGGCGAAATGCTGAAAGGCTTCGTTCGCAAAGCGTTCAAAGCCGTAGTAGCCATAGGCCAGAACCACACCAGCACCGCCAACGGTTTCGTGCCCGACGAGAAGAGATGGCTGGTGGAACGTGGCTTCGCTTGGTTGGGCGATTATTGGCGCCTATCCATTGATAGAGAACGCCTCATGGCGCATAGTTGTGCCATGGTGAGACTAGCCTTCATCAGATTGATGCTGAGAAGGCTAGTGTCCGTGTAGTGAAAAGTCGAGGTAGATATGTCAGTAATCATGATTACTTATGATTTACATAAACCGGGTGATAGCGGATACAATGCGATTTATGAATACATAAAAGGATATGAACATCGGCATCCGGTAGAATCGGTGTGGTTTATCGACACGTTAAAATCCCCCAAGGAAATTAGGGATGAAATGGAATCTATATTACCTTATCCTGAAAATGATAGACTAATTGTTATTCGACAAAAGAAAAGTGGATGGGCGACTTTCCGCACCCCTATTTTGGCCAAATGGTTTAATGACGATTCCAGAACTTGGGATAAATAATTTTATTGGTCCTGATCTTTACCATCGTGGGAGGGGTCAAAAAAATGATCTGCGCCGAGTTCTGAATTATTTAATGATTTTCTTACACCAATGGGTTGGCCATTCTCTATTTTAGCATGTAGGAGCAATGCTTTTGCGACAAGATGTAAGGCATAGCGTCGCCAACCAAGATATTTGAGGCTCTTAATCAATTTTCCGTTCTCCATTAGGAACAAATTGGGCACAATTAGCCCTACCCATTTTTACCCAAAGGGCAGAAATTACCCTCATATAGGTAAACCTGCCCAAGTCGGCATACGCCGCCTCAGGGTTTCAGACCGTTCTATGACTTTTCAAACAGTCACTT
>NZ_QQAW01000027.1 GCF_003350405.1 Gluconacetobacter liquefaciens
CAGCGCCGCCACGCCGACCAACCCCAGGATATCGATCAGCCGCCGGCTGGCCCCACCCTCCCCGATCGACGCATTATGAAAATGCACCGCGCGCAGTGGCACCAGCACCAACCCGCCCTCGCCATAGGTAAAACGGACCAGGCTCTCCTTCCAGTTTCCAGGGTGCCGATATGGGTATTCGTGCAACCCGGCGGCAATGCGCGGCACCGCCGCCGCATCGTCGATGCGCAGCCACACATGTCCCCACTGACTACCCCAATTGTTGAAAGGCCATTCCTTCAGCCAGGAACTTGGAAAAACCGTAACGATTCTGAAATCGCTGGTGGCATTGGGCGGTGGTTCCGCCATGATCGCCGACACCACACTCTCATCACCGCTGTTGTCGATGCGCATCCGCCGGCCGACCGCGTGGACAGTGCCGAAATATTTCCGCGCCATGCTCGCCGACAGCACCACCTTGCCGGGGCCGTCGAGTGCCGTCGCCCTGTCTCCCTCCAGCAAAGGCAACGCAAAGACGGACAGGAAATTCCTGTCGGTGAACACCACCCTATCCCGCACCAGCACGTCCCCCACCCGGACGGGCGCCGGCTTTTCGACCACGCGGACCGCCTGGCTGATCTCGGGAAAATCCTTTTCCATGAAAGGAACCGGCACAAAACTGACATAACTCGACTGATAAGGTGCCCGCCCCGCGGGACGAAAATCGTCATCGACCTGATAGATGTGCGATGCACCAGGCACATAGCTATCGTAGCCATATTCGTATCGCACGATCAGCATCATCGTCAGAAAGACAGCGACCCCCAACCCCAATCCCAGCAGATTGATCGCGCCATAGAGCCCGTGCCGGGGCAGGTTTCTAAAACCGGACGCAAACATCACTCGCCCTCCCGTATATGCCGTTCCTACCCTGCCCTCAGCGAAGCAGCCGGCGGATTGGCCGCAGCCCTGGCCGACTGCCCAAGCACGGTCAGCAGCGCGATCAATCCCGCCCCACCGGCCGCGATCACGAAAGGCCACGGCGTCAGCGCAATCCGCTGATCGAACCCCGACAGCCACCGGCTCATGAACACCCAGGCGACCGGCCAGGCGATCACGTTCGCGATAAAGACCGGCCGCAGAAACTGGCCCACCAGCAAGGTCAGGACCTGCCGACGATCCGCGCCCAGCACCTTGCGCACCCCGATCTCATGCCGGCGACGCGACACGTTGAACGACGACAGGCCGAACAGCCCCAGGCAGGCAATCCCGATCGCCACAGCGGAACCAATGCCGAACAAAACACCGTAATTCTGGTCGCTGCGAAAATCGTCGGCGAATATATCGTTCACCCCCTGGGCCGAGAACGGGACATCCGGGGCAATGTTCGCCCACGCCGAGCGCAGACGCGCCATTTCCTCGGCCTGTGACGCCCCCTCGTAACGGATGATCGCACCAGCCTCGTCAAACGAACCCGAGCGGCCGGAATATAGCAGCGGACGCATCGGCTCATGCGCGCCACCAAACCGGATGTCGTCGATCACCCCGATGATGCGATAGGTCCGCGCAGCCAAATCCTCTCGCAATTCCTGCCCCACCGCCGCCTCCGGCGACGCAAAGCCGAACCGTTCGGCCGTCAGGCGCGAAATGATGATGCTGCTTCCCGCCCCTTCCTGCCCCCGCCCAGCCTGATAATCGCTGCCCTGATGGACGTCGAACAGGCGCCCCGCGACCAGCCTCGCCCCGATCGCCTCGAAATATCCCGGCGTGGCGTAGCCCCACCAGACAGGGACCAGACTGCCGCCGCCCGGACGACGATAATCGTCACTGTCGTCGGTGTGGTGAGGATACATGTCCGATCGCGTGGCGATCCGCACCCCCGGCACCTCGCCCAGCCGGCGCACGATCTCCTCCTGCCGCGCCGTCAGGCTGGCATCCGCCAGCGCATTAATGACGATCACGCCTTCCTTGCTGATTCCCCGATCCAGCACCCGAACGAACGCCGCCTGGTCGGTCATCACGATCGTGCAGACCGCCAGCACGATGGCAAATCCGAATTGCAGCACCACCAGCACGCTGCGCAACATGCTCTCGACCCGCCCGCCCGTCGGCATCCGGCTCGCCGCCAGCACCGCCGCCGGACGAAACGACGACAGCACCAGCGCGGGATAGATCCCGGCAACGATCCCCACGACCAGCACGATCAATACCGATACCGG
>NZ_QQAW01000028.1 GCF_003350405.1 Gluconacetobacter liquefaciens
GCTGCGATGGCGGTGGCGTCGAGGCCTGCCTCGCGATACTGGGCGTCCTGCGTGTTGTGGTCGATGAAGCGGTCGGGGAGCGTCATCGGGCGGAAGCGGACGCTGTCGAGCAGGCCGGTGCGCGCCAGATGATGCATGACATAGGCCCCGAACCCGCCCTCGGCGCCTTCCTCGATGGTGATCAGCACCGCGTGGTTGCGGGCGAGGTTTTCGATCAGCGCGGTGTCGAGCGGCTTGGCGAAGCGGGCGTCCGCCACCGTGGGGGGCAGGCCCTGGGTGGCCAGCATGTCGGCGGCCTTCAGCACCTCGGCCAGGCGGGTGCCCAGCGACAGGATGGCGATGCCGCCCTTTTCGCGCCCTGCCTGGCGGCCCATTTCGCGGACGATGCGGCCACGGCCGATGTCCAGCACCGTGCCTTCCTCGGGCAGGGCCAGGCCCAGGCCGTTGCCGCGCGGGTAGCGCAGCGCGATCGGGCCGTCGTCGAAGGCGCAGGCGGTGGCCGTCATGTGCAACAGTTCCAGCTCGTCGCTGGGGGCCATGATGGTCATGCCGGGCAGGCAGCCCAGGTAATTGATGTCAAACGAACCCGCGTGGGTGGCGCCGTCGGCACCGACCAGGCCGGCACGGTCGATGGCGAAACGCACCGGCAGGTTCTGCAGCACCACGTCATGCATCACCTGATCATAGGCGCGTTGCAGGAAGGTGGAATAGATGGCGCAGAACGGCCGCAGCCCCTCGGTAGCCATGCCGGCGGCGAAGGTGACGGCATGCTGCTCGGCGATGCCGACATCGAAGAAGCGGTCGGGATAGGCGCGGGCGAAGGCATCGAGCCCCGTGCCCGACGGCATGGCGGCGGTGATGGCGACGATGCTGTCGTCCTGCTTCGCCCGGCGCGTCAGCTCGCGGCTGAAGACCGAGGTGTAGCTGGGCGGGCCGGGGGGCGCCTTGGTCTGCACGCCGGTGACGACGTTGAACTTGGCCACCGCGTGATATTTGTCGCCCGCCGATTCGGCCGGGCGGTAGCCGCGACCCTTCTCGGTGAGGATGTGCAGCAGGATCGGGCCCTTGTCGTCGGCGTCGCGTAGGTTGCGCAGGATCGGCACCAGCTGGTTGAGGTCGTGGCCGTCGACCGGGCCGACATAATAGAAGCCCAGTTCCTCGAACAGCGTGCCGCCGGTGATCATGCCGCGGGCATATTCGTCGGCCTTCTTGGCGGTGCGTTCCAGCCGCTCGGGCAGGCGGCGGGCCACCTTGCCGGCGAGGTCGCGCAGGCCGAGGAACTGGCGCGAGGACATCAGCCGCGACAGGTAGTTGGACATGGCGCCGACCGGGGGGGCGATCGACATCTCGTTGTCGTTCAGCACCACGATCAGCCGCCCGGCGCCGGGGCCGGCGACCGCGGCGTTGTTCATCGCCTCGTAGGCCATGCCGGCCGAGATCGAGCCGTCGCCGATCACCGCCACCACGTTGCGCTCGCGGTAGGACGGGTCATGCTCGGCGCGCAGGTGGTGCGCCACCGCCATGCCCAGGCCGGCGGAGATCGAGGTGGAGGAATGGGCGGCGCCGAACGGGTCGTATGCGCTCTCGCTGCGGCGGGTGAAGCCCGACAGGCCGCCGGGCTGGCGCAGGGTGCGGATGCCCTCGCGCCGGCCCGTCAGGATCTTGTGCGGGTAGGCCTGGTGGCCGACATCCCAGATGATGCGGTCGTCGGGCGTGTCGAACACCGCGTGCAGCGCCACCGTCAGTTCCACCACGCCCAGCGAGGCGCCCAGATGGCCGCC
>NZ_QQAW01000029.1 GCF_003350405.1 Gluconacetobacter liquefaciens
TGCCGAAAGCGCCCTTGTTGCCGAACCCGTTCTGGTCGAGGTCGGCGGGCAGGCCGCGCAGGCGCCAGCCGACATTGAAGGTCAGGCTGGCATAGCGGCCGACCGAACTGTGCAGGTCCAGCCCGATGCTCGACAGATCGGTCTCGTTCTTGGCACGCGGAATGTCGCGTACCTGCGAGACATGCCCGTAATCGTAGAACACCCCCACCTGCTCCGTATCGGGCGTGTCCGGATGCAGCCCCATCAGCCGCGTGATGCTGAAGGCGGGCGAGCGCAGATCGTTGGTCACGCTCACCCCCTCGCTGCCCAGCGCGGTATCAGTGAAATAGCCGCGCCCGTTATACAGCCCACCCAGCGCCACCTGGTTGCTGTACATCAGGTTGCTGCTCGAAACCTGCCCCGTCGCCTGCAGGATCCACGACAGCCCGCCCGGCAGCCACGTCGTGCGCGTCAGGCTCATGGTGTCGTAGACATACTGGTCCGTCGATCCGGGCACCAGCACCTGGAAATCGCTCTTGCGGTTGGCCCCGCTCAACCCGCCGGGGCTGAGAACCAACTGGTTCTGGAATGTCGTCTGCCCATACGGGTCGGTCATCGCCGCGTTATACAGGATCGGGAACTGGTCCACCTCGGCATGGCTGTCGAACACCCGCACGCCGCCGAATTCCAGCGTATTGTTGGTGGTCTTGAAATCGAACCCCACCTGGATGTCCTCGGTCAGCCGCACATGCGGCCCCAAGCGCAGCGTCGGCAGGTCGTGGATATAGCGCAGGCTCGCCTGCCCGCTGTGCCCGGTCTGCCCCAGCGAGACATTGTCCGATTTGAAATCCGGCTTTTCCCACGCATAGGACCCGAAGACCTGGAGCCGGTCGTGCCACGGCAACGGCGCCGTCCAGGTCAGCGCATGGCCGCTGTACCGGTCGCTGACCGCATGGGTGAACTGGTAGGACAGCGTCTGCCCCAGCCCCGCCACGTTGCCCCAGGTCCCCCCGACCGCCCATTCCGAATGGCCCAGGATCGGCACCCCCGCATTGTCGTAGGAGCCATAGACATGCAGCGGCAGCCGGTCCTTCGTCTGTAGCACCACGTCGGTGGTGCCCTGCGCGTGGCCGGGCGCGAACAGCGCATCGACGCTGCGGAACGGGTTGCCGTTCAGCCGGTCCAGCCCGGCCTGCACATCGCCCAGGTCCAGGGTGCTGCCCGGCACCAGTCCGCTCTCCTGCCGCAGCAGCCGGTCGGAAAACCAGCGATTGCCCTGCGGCCGCACGCTGCCCAGCCGGTATTCCGTCACCACGATCTGCACCGTGCCTCCACTGACATTCTGCGGCGGAATGGTGACATAGACGAACGGATGCCCCTGCTGCTGATAAAGCTGGCTGACCCGCTGGGCGATGGCATTCAGGTCGGCGAAGCTCAACGGCCGGCCCAGCCGCGCCGCCATCTCACGCCCGAAGGCCGCATCGTCCAGCAACGGCAGGCCGG
>NZ_QQAW01000030.1 GCF_003350405.1 Gluconacetobacter liquefaciens
CTGATCCGCGTGGTTCTGACCCTGAGCGTCGTTGTGCTGGCGATCGTTCTGGGGGTGACCCTGTGGGACACGTATATGATTGCCCCCTGGACGCGCGACGGGCGCGTGCGGGTGTATGTGGTGGATGTGGCGCCTGAAGTTCCGGGCACGGTGGTGCAGGTTCCGGTGGTGGACAACCAGTTCGTGCACAAGGGCGAGCCGCTGTTCGTGCTGGACCCGGTGCGCTTCCGCCTGGCGATCCGCGAGGCACAGGCGCGGCTGGACGGGGCCGAGGAAGACCTGAAGCTGAAGCGCAACGACGCGAAGCGCCGCATGGGGCTGGGCGGCATCGTGTCGGCCGAAGAACAGGAAGTGTTCAACTCGAACGTGGCGACGCAGGTGGCGGCGGTGGATGCGGCGCGGGCGTCGCTGGACCTCGCGAAGCTGAACCTGCAGCGCTCGGTGCTGTATTCGCCGGTCAACGGCTACGTGACCAACCTGAACCTGCGGGTGGGTGACTACCTGACGGCGGGCCAGCCACGCCTGGCGGTGATCGACGCCGATTCCTACTGGGTGAACGGGTATTTCGAAGAAACCAAGATGTGGGGCGTGCATGTCGGCGACGTGGCCCGGGTCAAGCTGATGGGCTACAAGCAGATCATCCCCGGCCATGTCGTCTCGATCGCGCGCGGCATCAACGACCAGAACGGCAATCCGGACCGGCTGGGGCTGCAGGACGTCAACCCGATCTTCACGTGGGTGCGGCTGGCGCAGCGTATTCCGGTGCGCATTCATCTGGACCATGTGCCCGACAGCGTGACGCTGGCGGCGGGCATGACCTGCACGGTGACCGTCGGCCCGCAATCGCGCAGCCAGAAGGGGCATCTGACCACCTGGCTGCAAGACCATCTGTAAGGCCCCCGGCGCGAGCATGACCATGATGACGAAGACCCGACGGGCCGGCCTGGTCCTGACCTCGGCGCTGGTGATGGCGGGGTGCACGGTCGGCCCGCGCTACCAGCCGGACCGGATGAAGGTGCCCGAGCACTTTACCGAGGACGAGCATCCGGCGACCGATGCCGAGATCGCACGCACCAATGCCGAACTGAAGGATTGGTGGCACCGCTTCAACGATGCGGAACTCGACCGGCTGGTGGATCGGGCGATCGGCGGCAATTACGA
>NZ_QQAW01000031.1 GCF_003350405.1 Gluconacetobacter liquefaciens
GCTTCCGGTGCGGCCAGTTCCGCCCCGGCAAACTATACCATCGCCTACCAGCCCGGCACCCTGACCATCGATCCGGCCGCACTGACGGTAACGGCGCTGAACCAGACCAGCACCTACGGGCAGGTGCCCGACCTTGGCACCTCGGCTTACAGCACCAGCGGCTTGGTGAATGGCGATACGGTTTCCGGAGTGACGCTGGCAACGGCGGCGACCGGCAAGAGTGCTGTCGGCAACTATGACATCACAGCCTCCGCCGCGCAGGGCAGCGGGCTGTCCAACTACGCCGTGACCTACCAGCCGGGAACGCTGACCATCGACCCGGCCGCACTGACGGTAACGGCGCTGAACCAGTCTAGCACCTACGGGCAGGCGCCCGACCTTGGCACCTCGGCTTACAGCACCAGCGGCCTGGTGAATGGCGATACGGTTTCCGGAGTGACGCTGGCAACGGCGGCGACCGGCAAGAGTGCCGTCGGCAACTATGACATCACAGCCTCCGCCGCGCAGGGCAGCGGGCTGTCAAACTACGCCGTGACCTACCAGCCGGGAACGCTGACCATCGACCCGGCCGCACTGACGGTAACGGCGCTGAACCAGTCCAGCACCTACGGGCAGGCGCCCGACCTTGGCACCTCGGCTTACAGCACCAGCGGCCTGGTGAATGGCGATACGGTTTCCGGAGTGACGCTGGCAACGGCGGCGACCGGCAAGAGTGCCGTCGGCAACTATGACATCACAGCCTCCGCCGCGCAGGGCAGCGGGCTGTCAAACTACGCCGTGACCTACCAGCCGGGAACGCTGACCATCGACCCGGCCGCACTGACGGTAACGGCGCTGAACCAGTCCAGCACCTACGGGCAGGCGCCCAGCCTCGATGGTTCGGCCTACAGCGTTACCGGTCTGGTCAATGGCGATACGCTTTCCGGAGTGACGCTGGCAACGGCGGCGACCGGCAGGAGTGCTGTCGGCAACTATGACATCACGGCCTCCGCCGCGCAGGGCAGCGGCCTGGCGAACTACGCCGTGACCTACCAGCC